>NZ_VJZS01000019.1 GCF_007097385.1 Flavobacterium sp. ZT3R18 | reverse complement strand
AATAAATTTCCAGTATTAATTCGGCGGGCTTGTCAATCTGTTAATGAACGTCTGCGTTGTTGCGGGTGCAAAAGTAGCCCCTTTATGCGGGGAAACAATAGCTTTTCTAACCTTTTTTTAACCTTTTCTTAAAGTTGGTTTTAAGCCATTGGTTTGTTGGCGGTTAGGATTTACGCTTTTTTAGCAGTTGCGATTGTTTTGTAGCCGTTTTTGACAATTCGATCGGTTTTACAGGGTTTTGGTGATTGGATTAGGTTTGCTATCCCCTGAATGGGACGCGGATTATACGGATTCGCTAATGCGAAAACACGGATCGACGCGGATTTTTTCCTGAAATCGCTTCACCTATATATAAGGTATAACTTTTTCTAAAATCAACATTGTTATGAAAACCGATGCCACAGCCCTGATAGAAGCGGTATCCTTTATAACGCGTCCTGATAATTATCGGGATTTCTTCGCCTTATAAAGATACGGGTGGATCATCAATATTCATTGAGGAATTATTATACCAAAAAAAACTGCCTGAAGATAGCTTCAGGCAGTTAAAAACAATTTTACAAAACTGTTTATTCTACAATTAGTTTTTGAGTTGACGTTTTACCATCTTGCTCTACTTTTATCATATAAACTCCTTTTGGAAGATTAGGAAGATTTAGTTCTTCATTTGCAGTTTGCAAAGAGAGAACCTTTTTTCCCGACATATCAGATATACCAATATTCTTATCACCATTAGATCTAGTTATTATATTTACTTTTCCATCTTTTACAGGATTTGGATAAATAACAAAACCATCTATTGTACTAGTAACTACTCCTAAACTACAAGCCGTAGTTAAAACATTAACTGTACGAGTTACAGAAGACGTATTATTTAACGCGTCTTTAGCTGTATACGTAAGAGTGTATTGCCCTGGTGTATTCATATCAACAGTACCCGAAGTTACAACTCCAGCAGCAATATCTGCGTTTAAATTATCCTTAGCAGCAAATCCCGCTTCGGTATAAACACATCCTTTATTAAGAGAAACTACAGCGCCTCCCAAAAGAGTAATTATTGGTTTTACTCTTTCAATTATCACAGTCCAGTTGTCAATAGCCCCGTTTTGAGCAAGAACATTATAACCAACAGCTTCTGTATAATTTAAAGCGGTTACACCACTATTTTGAAGAGAAGTCCCAATACGCAATGTAGCTAAATCTGACACTTGAAAAACTGGAACTAATGCACTTAAATTAGCATTATTATTCACAAAAACCTTTACTGTTTTTGATCCCGCATCAATAACACTTGTGCCAATTTGATTAAATACAGAGTACGCTGTAATATTCGCTTCTTTTGTATTCAATGTTACCATATAATTAGTTTGAGAAAGTTTATTTTCTGAAACTACAGTAACCACATAACTATTCGTATAGTCAGCCGCAACAGTTCTTGAATTCAATTGTTTAACACCGTCAATGAAAAGCTCAGCCCCTGGCGAAACAGCAAAATCAGCACGTAAGTTTGAAACATTAAAACCGTATGGAAGGGTTTTAGTAGCATTACTTCCAACAATCGCTGTATTAATTTCTTGCATCAATCCAGGATTCCATGCTGTTTTGAAATCATAACTAAGCAATTTACTTTCGTTACTTAAACCAGTAAGTACTTTAATAGTATACGATTCTGAAATACCAGTATTAAAACCAACTCCTTCTACCGTAAAACTAACAGGATTTGTATAATCATTTGAGGTAACTCCATTTACTTGTACGACTCCACCAATTTTTGCTATACTATTCATTCCTAATGAAAAATTAGCAACCACAGTAGTTACATTGGCTCCATCATTTAATAATACAGTATACGTTTTTGTACTAGCATCATAAGACGATGAAAGTTGGTTTACAAAATCTAACTTTTGCAGCAAAACTGGAACTTTCCAAAATTTACCTTCTCCCAATCCGTTCGTATTTGCGTTTGTCACAACAGCTGTATTATCATTTGTAGTAGTATCATAAACAAATTGTTTATCTCCTTCGGCAAAAGAATAATAAGCCAATAAACCTGCTTCGTTTCCAAGATATTTTGTCATTGCATTAGCTGCAATTGTTGCTTGGTCACGAACACCTGACCAAATTCGAACTTCGTCTATGTTCCCGTTGAAACCACGAGCTAAGCCAGCATTATTCCCAATGAAAGCGGGAAAAGCAGCATTACTAACAACTGCAGAAGTAGCAGAACCTGAAGCAAGGGTATACGGAACTGAAACACCATCTATATAAATAGTATATACATTCGTAGCATTTACAGAAACAGCAACATGATGCCATTTGTTTTGCTTAACTGTATTTAAACCAGTATTAAGAGCAAATGCTCCCCCTGTACCAGTCACAGATAATACCAAACTATTTTCTTTATATAAAGAATGATTTACCTCGTTACAAACAAACAACAATACTTTGCTTTTGTCTAAGATTCTACCGAAAACGCTTGGGCTTTTTTGATTAATCCAAGCTTCAAAAGTAAAATTATTGGTTAAATCCAGAGCAGGAGTAACACCTGAAACGATATAATCATCAATACCATCAAACGACCCTGTGACATTTGTGGCATAATTTGCCGCATGTGAAAGCGTTACTGTTTTAGAATCATTTGTTGCATCTGTATCGCCAACCAATTTAGTATAAACTGCAATTGAATAGTCATTTGGCACACTCAAATCAGCTTTTGTAACAAATGAATAAGTAGCCGCTGCACCAGCAGCAATAGATGCTGTAACAGTTTCAACCACTTCTGTTCCTCCATTGATTTTATAAGCAATTGGGAAATTAGCAATAGCAGCATTCGAGTAATTACGAACAACCGCACTAACCGTTACTGGTTTCATCCCTGCCTTTAATGGAGATGAGATCATATCCACACTTGCATCAATAGCTGTAAAAGGCAACACATTAATAATGTATTCTTCAACTTCAAAATCTGGTCTAGAACTTGTCAATCCGTCAATAGTTGGTCCAAGATTTACATTATAATATTCATTTGGTGAACGGAACATATGAATTACTCTCATCATTTTTTGACCAGCAGTTGTATTAGCAGGAATAGTCAAACCACCTGTCAGAGTGATATTATCTCTAAAATAATGCATCCCTAATGTAGAAGCAACACCTGGAGCAGTGGCAGTATTCAAGGTATTAACCCAGAAAGTTCCAGCATAAAATTCATCTGTTACATTTCCATCACCATTTAAATCGATTACTATCATAGTAAACACACCCGGATTAGCAGTTTGGTCTCTAGATATTGGTCTTTCTGATTTTGCAATAGTAACTTCTGGTTGATATGTAAATCCTGCGTAAACTGGGATTTTGATATTCTTAAAATCAGAATAAGCAGTAGTTCCAGATGGATTGACAACATCATTCCATTTTAATTGAGCAACAGCATAACCATCTGTATTGGTATGAACTGGCAAAGCATTCTTATTATAAACATCTTTGGTCAATGTATTATTAGTCAAATCACCATCTACTTGGTCAACACCTGTTACAATTGTATATTTCGCATCTGCGATAGACAAATCTGCTGTTGTTGCAAAAGTAAAAGTAGCAGTACCTAAAGAAGCGATAGTTGGAATTACATCCGTCACTTTTGCTCCGCCGTTTACTTGATAGAAAACTGGAACATTGGTTAATGCCGCTGCACTGTAGTTTTTCACTTGAATTGTAATGTTATTGGTGCTTGTTTTCTTTCCTAAAACATCAGGGGAAACAATATAAGTAATGCCTGAATCACTCACCGCTGCTACTGCAGGTACGCAAGAGATATTGGCAATCCAACCTGACTCATTATAATCTGAATCAGAAACAAATTTAAACGTCAATTCACCACCAGTTGCTGTAGAAGTTAGCGACGTTGGAGGATTGTCAGTATCAAACTTACCCAATAAAGGAGAAGCCGCAGTAGGTCCATTGTAAATATACAAGAAATCATACCCTGCTTCTGTTGCATATTCTGAGAAAACTACTTTTACACTATTACCCGCAGTTGCAGGTTTAAAAGTAGTAGTTTTCGTTGAGGCATCTGGATAATTCGCAAAACGAGTACCGTTATCTGTAAACACCGCAGAACAAGTAGTAACTGTAGCTACAGAACCTATTGAGATATCTGTACCAGAATTAGTAACTGAATTTGTTTTGGAATTATTTCCAGCTACAGCATCACCCACATAATTCACATTCCCTAGCACAGTATAAACTCCACCAGCAGAGAAATCAGCTTTTTGAGTAAAGCTATAAGTCGCTTCGCTTAACGGTGCAATTGGTCCTGGCATAGTTTCAAGAACTGCTGCTCCTGCGTTGATTTTATAAGAAACCGGGATATTAGTTATTGCAACTGGAGAGTAGTTATATACTTTCATTGTTACTGTTTCCGCAGCTGTTAGACCTGTATTTGATACAAAAGAAGTCAAAGCCAAATCGGTTGCAGTAGCTTCATACATTTCTACATTATCAATAGAGACATTTGAATAAACAGGAGGACTGGCCGTTGTAGCATCATTAGCCATCACTCCTTCAAAAGTCAAACTAAATGAAGTTCCGGCATAGGTAGACAAATCATAAGTCAACACTGTGTTTCCAGTAAGTGCAGCACCACCATAAACAGATACTCCATCGGCACTATTCACCGGTGTTCCATTCACAAGAAGTCTAAAGAAATTTTTATTAACTGGCCCAACACTGTTCCAAACTAAATTGAATTTCAAACGCATTGCTTTACCAGTCAAACTTGTTCCATCGATATCACAGAAAGATAATCTTTTGATATAATTAGGATTGTTTGCAAAAGCATTTGCTGTAGTACTCGCTACCCATACTGTTGGGCTTGCAGTACCTGAACCAGACATTTTTACACCATCTAACAATGTTGGATTTATCACTTCATAACCAATAGCTCCGGTTGCCGAAGCTTTAGATAAAATGAAGTTGGTTGCTTTTCTTTCGTTGAATGTTTCTTTGAAAGGAATGTTTGCCGCTGTTAAAACGGGTTTAACAATTGGCTCTACATTTACTGCTCTTACTCTTTCAGAAGCAATACCTGTTGCTACATCGATTGCACGAACTGTAAACCAGTTATCATCACCTGCTGTTAAATTGTCGAATGTATAAGTTGGTGTTGTAACTGTAGCTACTACGTCAAATTTAAAACCGTTTATTTTTAAAACTTCGTATTTAGCACCAACGATAGGATCCCAACCCATTTTATAAGATGAAGTTCCACAAACTGCTGGAGCAATTACTAAGTTTTTAGGCTCGGTCATAATAGTAAAAGTTTCTTTCGAAGCCATTACTTTAGTTCCTGCACTTACTCTAACTTTAGCATTACCTAGAATTCCCGCAGGAACAGTCCACGCAAAATTTCTGGCATCAGTAGGAACATTAGAAGCAATGATTGTATAATTCAAACCACCATCTAAAGAATATTCTATTGTGAATGTTTTAGCTTCACCTTCATAATCCCAACGAATGTATTCTGTTGTATCAGGATTGAATTTTTCACCACCAATTGGATAAGTCAAAATTAATTCTGGCGCTACATAATCATATACAACTGAAAATTCTTGTGCATCTAAGGGAACATTTGCTCCCGTAACAATGATTTTGTATGTACCCGCAGCAGGATTATCTAGGGTGATTTGTTCGATATTATTCAAATTATCTACTCCTCTAGTTGCGTTGGCATTAGGTTGAGCGGCATTCAAAATCCAAGGAAGAGTAGTTATACCATCCTTAACAATTTTAATATCTAAATTATTTACAAGGATATTATTTGCTCCAGCAGTTGTTCCTAAATCAGAATAAGCCAACATCACCTTTAGTCCAACTAAACCAGTTGGAACAACGATTTCTTTTTCATAGGTTGCTGCATTAGCAACAGAAGCAGTAAAGAATTGTTTTTTATCCAAGGCTTTTATTGCTCTTAAACCATTTAGATTCCCAAAACCATACTTATAATCTGGCCCCGGATTACCCACATCTTTAGCGGTATTACATACTAAAGCCTTCATCATAGAAGCTAATGGTTTGTTACCGTTATAAATGCTTTTATATCTTTCATAAAGCAAAGCCAATGTACCAGTTGTACCTGGTGTAGCCATTGAAGTTCCGCTCATTACTTGGTATCCATTACTATAATCCAAAGAATACACATCTGTACCCACGGCTGCAATTTGAGGCACTAAACGCCCATCAATTGTAGGCCCAAAACTACTATAGTTACTAATTCTATCGTTCGGATCATTTGCTGCAACGTGCAACGCATTTTTCGAACATTTTGTAGAAGTACTAAATCCACCTGGATAAGCACTTTGCGAGTTACCATTAGAATATACATTCAAAAGATAAGGGTATTTAACTGTTACGTCATCATCTCCTTTATCTCCTGCACTATATCTCAACAAGTTATAACCTGAAGTAAGGCTAGATCCGTAAGAGTTTGAAGTAAGTTCAACACCGTCATTTTGTGCAGCAAGGTCTCTTTCTTCAAAAACCTGCAAGCCATTCGATTGGACATTAAAATTCCAACCAAACATTTGCACTTCTGGCGCCATACCTCTGGCTTTAGGATCTAAAACTCCTGCTCCACCAATAGTACCCGAAACATGATCCCCATGTGAACTTGGCGATTGATATTCTTTGTTTTTTACTCTACCTGTATGATCTTTGTGTTTTTCAAGATTTCCATCCCAAATACCTACTTTCACACCATTTCCTGTCAAGCCGTATCCAAGTCCTGCAATATTAGAACTTAATACATTCGCTTTATGAGAAGATCTACCCGGTTGATTGTCCGCCACCATTGGAGGTCCTACCAATTCAATGTTTTGCACCCAATTTAATTTGGCTACTTGTAATAACTTCTCTTTAGATAGACTCAAGTAAACAGTGTTGAAAGATTTTGAATTTCTTACATCGCTTGCTTTTAGTTCTGCTAAATCTTTTTCAATAACATTGTTATCCGCTCCTTTAAAATAGCTCACCACAACTTTTACTGCATTTCCCTCTAAAGCATAATTTGGAATTTCTCCAAGTGCAATAGTCGGATCCAATTTATACTTTGGATCAATAGCTATTTTAGTTCTGATATTATCCGAAACTGTACCTCTGGCATAAAACTGAGAATTAACAGAAGCATAATAGGCATTATTAGACAAATAGCTCAGTAAGGTTATCCCTTGTTTTTTTAATTTTTGCTGTTCCTCTAAAGATGGAATTTTTGTAAACTGCAACAAAGTGTATTCTGTTTTTGAACTTTGCTTGTTTGTACTTTTTTTAAGCTCTTCAACTTGCCGTTTAAAATTGGCAGTAGTAGTAATTCTGTTTCCATTTATAGAAACCGAATAATCATTTTGAGATCCATTTTGCGACCATCCGGAAATCGCAATAAGCATCACAACAAAACTGAGTAATCTTTTTTTCATTTGTAAATTTTTGGTTAATTAATAGTTATCAAGGCGTAAACCTACAAATTAAACCATAAAAAACAAATTTTAAAAAGTGATTTTTTGTTAAATAATAGATGTAAAAGTAATTTTACTGCTAAATATATAACAAACCACTAATTATAATACTTAAAAAAAACAAAAACACAAACATTTCAGACTCCTCGAAAACAAAGTGCAATTACCCAGTAAATACTTACTATTACAGTTAGTTGTATAAAAAAAGCAATTATCCGTAGATAATTGCCTTTTTTTATACAAAAAATTCTAATTTGTCTTTATTTACTTTTTGCTTCCCAAGACTCTGATAACTTATCATAATCTATAGGATTTACAGGAGTTTGATTTCTTAAGCGACCCGACTCAAATGCTCTTACCAATATGGTTTCTATTAAATAATCCTCGTTGACATCGTACGGCTGATACTTCAGTTTTAAATTTATATCAAACATACTCGCTGCGGTATTAGACCAAAAGGCTTTCCAACCACTTTTAAGATTCTTTATTAAATCATAAGTTGATGTTCCTGTTTGCCTATCTATTAACTTTACTAGTATTTGTCCTTGTTTTTTGGAAAGTTTTTTCAGCCTGGCCTCAAACTCGTTGCTCAGGTAATCTTCGACTATTTTGAAGTATCTCTTTTTGTCCCTATTATTAGTGAATTTTTGCATTCCTCTATTTAATGCGGTCAATCTTTCGGCAGCTACTCTTGCATAGGGATACGTAATATACACTCTCTTTTGAAGTAATTGAAATTGTTTTTTATCATCTTCGCTCATTTTATGCCTCTCTATTATTATTTCGGGCAATTGTATTGTATCCCCTAAGATAGTGTCATTATCTGTCAACACATATCCCATTTGGACAGTGTCTTTTTTTATTTCTTGAGCTTGAATTGCAAATGATGCAAAAAGAAAGAATACTATAATTTTGAAAAGCTTCATATTCGAATAATTTTAGCACAAAATTATACATTATATATACAACTGTAAAGGCAAATTTATAATTTAGCAAAAAAATATTTTTATGAGTTCAGATTCAATATTAAAAGCAACATCTATTGCCTTTTTAGAAAAATACTTAAACAATGCCTCCCCTACTGGTTTTGAAGCCGAAGGTCAAAAAATATGGATGGATTATCTAAAACCTTATGTTGATACCTTTATTACGGATACCTACGGGACAGCTGTAGGGGTTATTAACCCAGACGCTCCTTATAAAGTTGTCATTGAGGGACATGCTGACGAAATCGCTTGGTATGTCAACTATATTACTGACGACGGAATGGTATATGTAATTCGAAACGGCGGTTCAGACCATCAAATTGCACCATCAAAACGTGTCAATATCCACACTAAAAATGGAATTGTAAAAGGTGTTTTTGGGTGGCCGGCCATACACACTCGAAACAGAGACAAGGAAGAAAACCCGAAAATTAGCAATATTTTTATTGATTTGGGTTGCGAAACCAAAGAAGAGGTAGAAAAAATGGGCGTTCATGTAGGATGTGTTATTACTTATCCTGACGAATTTATGATTATGAACGAAAACAAATTTGTTTGTCGTGCCATAGATAATCGAATGGGTGGTTTTATGATTGCCGAAGTGGCTCGTTTATTACACGAAAACAATATTAAGCTTCCGTTTGGATTGTACATTACCAACTCTGTTCAAGAAGAAGTAGGCCTGAGAGGTGCCGAAATGATTACCCAAACCATCAAACCAAATGTGGCTATCGTTACTGATGTTTGCCACGACTCTACAACTCCTATGATTGAAAAGAAAATTGAGGGAGATACAAAAATCGGAAAAGGTCCTGTGGTTACTTATGCTCCTGCAGTTCAAAACAACTTGAGAGAATTAATTTTGGACACTGCTATTGAAAAAAACATTCCGTTTCAGCGACTGGCTTCTTCTCGCGTTACCGGTACAGATACTGATGCGTTTGCCTACAGTAATGGCGGTGTAGCCTCGGCTTTGATCTCTCTACCGCTGCGATACATGCACACAACAGTTGAAATGGTTCACCGTGAGGATGTAGAAAACGTGATCAAATTGATTTATGAAACGCTACTAAAGATTGAAAACAACGAAACTTTTTCTTATTTCAAATAAAAAACGAAAAGCATCATTTTATAATGGTGCTTTTTTTTTGAAACTAATTTCTCATTTTTACTTTATAGGAATAAATAGTTTAAACGGAATAGTTTAAACTTAGATCCCTCATTATAAATGCACTATAATTCTATTCTGAAAAACACAAAACCTTACCAACTAATAATTAATACGTTAGAATTTGCTCTATTAAAATTCTTTTATAATGCCTCATTAGTCCCGTTTCTGTCGTAAATTTACGCATACTTTTAAATGAACAATTTTTATTATGGATGTTGAAATACTAGCCCGTATACAATTTGCTTTTACAATTGCCTTCCACTATATTTATCCACCACTGAGTATTGGTATTGGATTAATAATGGTAATCATGGAAGGACTTTACATTAAAACCGGAAATAAAGAGTACGAAATTTTGACCCGCTTTTGGATTAAAATATTCGCCTTAACTTTTGGAATAGGTGTTGCGACCGGAATTATAATGGAGTTCGAATTTGGAACCAATTGGGCGGTATATTCCCGTTATGTAGGTGATATTTTTGGAAGTGCATTAGCCGCCGAAGGATTATTTGCCTTTGGTTTAGAGAGTACTTTTCTTGGAGTATTACTTTTTGGATGGAATCGTGTCAAACCTTGGGTACATTTTATATCTACTTTAGGCGTATTTTTAGGTTCTATGTTCTCTGCCGTTTGGATTGTAGTTGCTAATTCCTGGCAACAAACACCCGCGGGTTATCATATCGTTGGTACAGGACTGAACGCTCGTGCCGAAGTGACAGATTTTTGGGTAATGGTCTTCAATCCATCAAGTGTAGATCGAATAATTCATACTTGGCAAGGTGCTATTTTAGCTGGAGCTTTTTTGGTTTTAAGTGTACACGCTTATTATATTAGAAAAGGACGTTATGTTCAAATATCTAAAAAAGCGTTCAAAATTGCTTTAGTTGTCGCGACCGTTTTTTCGCTTACCCAATTGCTTTCGGGTCACAGTACGGCAGATGGAGTTGCGGTTAATCAACCTGCAAAACTGGCTACAATGGAAGGTCATTTTCAAAAAGACAAACCCGCCGATTTATATTTTCTGGGCTGGGTAGATAAAGAAAAACAAAAAGTTACAGGTATTGGAATTCCAGGCGGACTGTCTTTCTTGTTGCATCAAGATTTTAATGCTCCCATAAAAGGATTAAACAATTTTCCAGTTGAAGACAGACCGAGTCAAATAAATGCGGTTTTCCAGTTTTATCATATCATGGTTGCCATAGGAATGGCATTAATCGGACTTACCTTATACGCCAGCTTTTTATGGTGGCGCGGAAGGTTATTTGAAACCAAATGGCTCTTGTGGATTTTCTCTTTTGCTGTCATTTTACCCCAAATTGCCAATCAAGTAGGATGGTTTACTGCCGAAATGGGAAGACAACCTTGGGTAGTTTATGGTCAGTTAAGAACCAGTAATGCTTTTTCTCAAGAAGTTGCTTCCAATCAAATCGTATTTTCATTGGTTATGTTTACTGTGGTTTATTCCCTATTGTTAGCCCTGTTTTTATACACGGTTAACAAAAAAATAAAACATGGTCCTTATGACGAGTCAAAAACAGCAGTAACATTCAAATCCTTTTAATCTTTATAGTATGGAAACTTTTTTAGGGATTGATTATCCTACGTTATGGTATTTAGTAATCGGATTATTGTTTTCGGGTTATGCAATTTTAGAAGGTTTTGATTTTGGGGCTGGCGCATGGCATTTGTTTTTAAGAAAAGATTTAAGCCGAAGGATTGCAATAAACGCAATCGCTCCCGTTTGGGATGCCAATCAAGTTTGGTTAATTATTGGTGGTGGAGCATTATTTGCAGGATTTCCAGTAATGTACGCTACCATGCTATCGGCAATGTATGTTCCTTTTATGCTTTTTTTGATGTTAAATGTGCTTCGAGCCGCTGCCATTAAATTTAGAAGTGTCGAAGAAATGGTATGGTGGAGAAGAAGTTGGGACGTTATTTACAGTGTTTCCAGTATCTCGATTGCTTTTTTATTGGGTGTTGTTTTGGCTAATATTTTGCAAGGCTTCGCTTTAGGACCTAATTTCAGTTATCAAGGAGGTGTGTTTTTTTCATTCTTAAATCCATACGCCTTAATGGTTGGGTTTACAACACTATCCATTTTTATGACTCAAGGTGCTATCTATCTTTTATTAAAAACCGAAGGAAGATTGCATGCTAGACTAACCTATTTGCTCAGAAATGGAATGATATTTTTCATCATAAGCTTCGGGATTACCACACTTTATACTTTAGTTTTCATTCCAGAAGTTACGGCGAATTTCAGGGCAAATCCGCTTTATTTTGTTGTTCCTGTAATCTCTTTTTTGGCTGTAGCCAATGTTCCCCGATTGGTTTCAAAAAAAAGATATATGCTAGCACTAGTATTTTCTTCCTTGACCATGGCTTTTTTGCTTATTCTTGTTGCTTTGCAATTGTATCCAACGCTTTTAATTTCTACAATTGATACTAAATATAGCGTTACTATATACAATGCGGCTTCTTCACAAAAATCATTAGGAATTATGCTCACTATTGTTGCCATTGGTGCTCCTTTATTAGCCGCTTATTTTTTCTTTTTGTACCGAACATTCAATGGAAAAGTACAACTTGATGATACTAGTTATTAAGACAAATAATCACACCCTGAAAAATGAAATATATCTACGCCTTATTACTGATATTTACTCTAACCTTACTTTGGACAATTACAAACCCTAAAGAAGTTTTTACTTGTTTCCTAGAAATTATTCCTGCAATAGTTGGGGTTTTAATCTTGGTATTGACTTTCAAAAAATTTCGATTTACCAATTTTACTTATACTTTGATTTTAATACATTGTATTATCCTCTTCATCGGAGGGCATTATACTTATGCCGAAGTTCCCGTGTTCGATTACATAAAAGACGTGTTTCATCAAAGTCGGAATAATTATGATAAGGTTGGTCATTTTGCTCAAGGTTTTATACCTGCCATGATTACACGAGAACTATTTATTCGGAAAAAAGTAATAGCTAACCAAAGCTTTTTCAACTTTATAATTGTATCCGTTTGTTTGGCAATCAGCGCCGCTTACGAATGGATTGAATGGGGTGTTTCTATTACTACAGGAAATGGCGGAGATGCCTTTCTAGGAACACAAGGATATGTTTGGGACACGCAATCGGATATGCTGTTTGCCACTATTGCAGCCATTACAGCTTTGTTGCTGTTTTCAAAAACACAAGACAAGCAACTTATAAAAATATAGCTCATTATGTTGCATAAAAAAAAGCATCATTATATCCTTATAATGGTGCTTTTTTATTGGTAACCTTTTACCCTCCAGATTAGTGAATTTGATGTTATTTCATTCCAACAAACTTTTTAGAATTAAATGCATTTATCATTATAGAATTGCTGTTGATCTTTTTAAAATCCAATAGACTTACTTCGTTGGTTTCTTTGCTTTCAATAATCATTTCAAGCTCTGCGATTTCATCTTCCATAGTTCTTTCTATATAAAGAGGATACACTTCATTTGAAACAGTATTCTCTACAATTAAATCGGATTGTACTATTATTTCTTTCATCGATTCTTCATAAGCCGTAAATTCTAAATCCTCTGAAGCTGTATTTTCTATTATTTTATCCTCTTCAGCAATGATTTCTTTCACTGTTTTAGGATTATAGGCAATAACGGTTTCAGGATTAAAAATCTCTGTATCTTCTTTCAAAGAAGGTTTTGTAACCGTTTCCGATTCATTTGACACTAAACCATAATCCGATAAAATACTTCCTTGATGAATTTGATTGTTAATAGCATTAGATGCATTACAAACATTAGTTAAAGATACTAATGCGATTCCTAAAATTAAAATTGATTTTTTCATGATGATTGCTTTTTGATTGTTGTTTTTTGATTTTGTTTGATTATTATACATTTGGAACATTAAAAACATATAATAATATCCTATACAAATATATAGCTAAAAGAAGGTATTATGTTTTACATAGTACTTAAATTTAACTCTATATTAACATTTACTGCAATTTTATTGACGTTTTTGATTCATTAAAAATAGACTTCTAACACAAAAAAGAAAGCTACATATAAAATGGAAGCGATGAATAAGAACATAAGGAGGGAATTTAAATTACTCCATGACTAAACCAGACATAATCTCTCGTGATAGACCTCGATGAAAACATATAATTTGAATAAATTTTTATACCTTTATGTAGAAACTTAAATTTGATTTGAAGAATACATAAATTTAATTAATTATAAACTCTAAAATTAAAACTATGAAAGTTGTCAAAAAAATCTTGTTTGGCTTGTTAGCAATCATTGCTTTCTTATTACTAATCGCTCTATTTTTACCAAAAAAATATGCTATCGAAAGAGAAATCATTATAGATTCGCCCAAAGACAGTGTTTTTACCTATATTAAATATTTAAAAAATCAAGATGATTTTAGTGTTTGGGCAAAAATAGATCCCGCAATGAAAAAAAAATTCTCTGGAACAGATGGAACTGTTGGAGCAATTTCGGCTTGGGAAAGCAAGGATAAAAATGTGGGAATCGGCGAACAAGAGATTATCAAAATAAACGAGGGAGAACGAATCGATTTTGAACTCCGTTTTAAAGTTCCCTTTGAGTCAACAGACAATGCTTTCATGATAACAAAAAGTATTTCCTCTAATCAAACAAAAGTGATATGGGGATTTAATGGCAATATGCCCTACCCTATGAATTTGATGTTACCCGTCATGAACATGGAGGAAATGCTCGGTAAAGATCTAGAAATTGGACTTGAAAACCTGAAATTAAATTTAGAGAATAAGTAATTGTAGAAAACACAAAAACCATAACGCATAAAAAAAGGCATCATTTGTAGAAATGATGCCTTTTAAATTTTTTCGATTATTTTAATATTAGAATCGCCTCCTTTGCATTGGATAATTCGGCATATTTTAATGCAGTAAATCCATTTTCATCTTTGTCATTAAGATGTGCACCTTTTGAAATTAAAAATTTAATGATCTCCACTTTGTTGTAACGAGCTGCTGTCATTAATGGACTCATACCGTTTGATTTTTCATTTACGTCAGCACCATACTCAATAAACTTTTTTACTATCTCAATATCTCCCTTACTTATAGCAACACTTAATGGCGTTGTGCCATCATAGAATTCGACTATGTTTTTGTTATTGGAAAATGAATTTAAATTTGATGCAAACGAAACATTTGCAAAAGATACTAAAGCTACTCCTAGATAAACGATTGATTTTTTCATAATGATTGATTTTTGATTGATTATATTTAATTAAATGTTCCTGATTTGATTGACACTTTAAACGGCTAGAAATAATTAGCTGTGCAAATATAGTGTTAAAAAAGGTACTATGTTTAAAAAAGTACTTAATTTAATGTTTTGTTAACTTTTAACTCCATTTTACTGACAAAAGAACCTTTAATTAAACGAATTGTTACCGAAATCTTTTTAGTTTTCAAAACAAAAGTTTAAAATCAAACTCTTTTAATTAAATAGACTCCAGAGTCAACATTATGTAACAGTATTAACAAAACTTTAACCAGTATAAAATAATTCATTAAAAAGGCTTTTAGCAAATTTCATCAAAGCCAAAACAACTAAGCTATCGCAAAAAAATCAATTAAATTCATCTCTTTTTAACTCGCAAAACTTGATTAAAAAAAATCCGCAATTCAGAATTGAATTGCGGATTTTTAACCATAAATAATTGTGTTTTTTTTATTATCTCTTAGCCAAATAAGCCAAAACATTTTTCTCAATACGTTCATTAATATTCGAGATATCCGCTTTCACGAACTCTTCTCCAAGAATTTTTTCGTATAATTCTATATATCTATCCGAAACTGTTTCGATATATTCATCGGTCATCTCTGGAATTTGTTGCCCTTCTAGACCTTGAAATCCATTTTGAATCAACCAACGTCTCACGAATTCTTTAGACAATTGTTTTTGTTCTTCGCCGTTGTCTTGTCTGTCTTGATATCCTTCTGAATAAAAATAACGAGAAGAATCTGGAGTATGAATTTCATCTATCAATACAATAACACCATCTTTGGTTTTTCCAAATTCGTATTTGGTATCCACCAAAATCAAACCACGACTGGCTGCTATTTCAGTTCCTCTTTGAAATAAAGCACGTGTGTATTTTTCTAAAACCAAATAATCTTCCTCGGTAACGATTCCGTTGGCTAGAATAGCTTCTCTAGAAATATCTGCATCGTGTTCCCCATTATCGGCTTTGGTAGTTGGCGTAATAATTGGTTCCGGGAATTTATCGTTTTCTTTCAATCCCTCAGCCATTGTTACTCCACAAATTTGTCTTTTGCCAAGAGCATATTCACGTGCGGCATGACCTGAAAGATATCCACGAATTACCATTTCAACTTTGAAAGGCTCACACAAATGACCAACAGCAACACTTGGATCTGGAGTAGCAATTAACCAATTAGGAACAATATCCTGAGTCAATTCCATGAATTTTGTGGCAATTTGATTCAAAATCTGCCCTTTGTATGGAATACCTTTTGGCAAAACCACATCAAAAGCCGAAAGCCTATCTGTAGCAATCATCACAAGTAGATCGTCATTGATATTATAAACTTCTCTCACTTTTCCGCGATACACTGATTTTTGATTCGGAAAATTAAAATTGGTAGTGGTAATTGTATTGCTCATTTGTAGTTGTTGTTGTATTGTTGTTGTTTTGGCAAAAATAGGTTGTTTAAAAGAGATACACAAAAATGTAGAAACATTATTCAGCTTGAAAAATGCAATATCATCTAGTGAGCGCAAACACCTTCATCATTATTCAACACGAATTCCACGAATTAGCACTAATTTTATTAATTTTAAAAATTAAATTACACGAATTCAAAGGATTTGTGTAATTTAAAAGGTAATTATTCGTGTGAATTTGTGTAATTCGTGTTTAACTTTTTTTAAAGTCGTTTGCTCTAAATATCTAGTTTTTAAGAAGCGTGGTATTAAATAAATTTAATATTCTGCTGTATTCGTCAACCCAAGAATATGTTTCTTTAAACCCGTGGGCTTCTACTGGATAAGAAGAAAGACTCCAATTTTTCTTTCCCAATTCAATAAAACGCTGTGACAAACGAACAATATCTTTGTATTCCACATTATCATCTACCATTCCGTGTAGCATCAACAAATTTCCTTGTAAATTATCTGCAAAATAGATTGGAGAACTCTTTTTATAGGCAATTGGATCGGTTTCTGGAAAATTAAGAATATTTGAGGTATAGCCATGATTGTAATGTGCCCAATCGGTAACAGATCGTAAAGCTGCTCCCGAAGCAAATTCTTTAGGAGCTGTAAGCATAGCCATCAAAGTAATAAACCCACCATAAGAGCCACCATAAATTCCAACTTTACTGGCATCTATACCCAGATTTTTGACTAGATAATTTTTTCCATCTATTTGATCCGTCAAATCCTTACCGCCCATAAAACGATATATTCCAGTTCGAAAATGGCTGCCATATCCGTCACTTCCTCTGTAATCAATATCTAATATGGTGTAACCCAAATCAGTCAACAAATTATGAAACATATATTCTCTGTGGTAATTACTCCAATAATTATGAGCATTTTGAAGATAACCTGCACCATGAACAAAAATAATTGCCGCTTTATTACTCTTTTCCGATTGCGGTTTATACAATCTGGCATATACTGATGTTCCGTCTTGAGCCTGAAATGTAATCACATCTGGAGCGCGCCATTGGTATTTTTTAAATGCTTCTTTTGTCGAAAAAGTTATTTGGTGGAGTGTTGTGTTATTTTTGTTTTCGGCATAATACAATTCCCAAGGTTTGTTTTTAAAGGAGTAACGAACCAATAAAGTACTTTCATCCGGAGATAAACTTACTTCATGAGCACCATCGTTTGTTAGAATGGGTTGCAAAATACCATCACTAATCGATAATTTATAAAAATTCCTATTACCAGGATGAGTTGTATTTGTTGTCAAATAAAACGTTTTCTTATCTTTTGATACGTTTACATCTCGCACTTCCCAATTGCCTTTGGTAAGTTGAGTTTTCTTTTTGTTTCTAATATTATAAGTGTACAAATGAGAATACCCCGTTTCTTCTGATTGAAAATAAATAGTTTCATTATCAGCAAGAAAACCAATTGTACCCGAATCAAAACCATCAGAAGGAATGCCAGGACCGCCAATCCAAGCCTCATCATGTTGATACTCTATTTCTTCGAAAGTGTTTTTTTCTAAATTAAGTTTCACCAACCATCTGTCCTTATTATCCTGACTTCTAATTTCTGCTACAGCAAAAGTTCCGTCCTGATTGTAGATCGGTTCTTGAATCACAACTAATTTATCTGTTTTTTTATCGCTCTTTAAATTTTCATACAAACCGTAATATTTAGGTACATCCTGAATATGACTCAATGATGAAAAGTTCATATAATAAACAGAATCCTTAGCAACCGAATAGATTCCAAATTTCGTAGGTACCAAATTTTTTACTGATACTTTCTCTTTAGTATCTGGAGTTTGATTATAACCATCTTTTGTTATAAAAGTCTCCATTTTTTCACTCTGAACGTCAACTTTGTCGGTCAATCTAAATGTTGCGAAGTTCCCTTGCGGATTTATATTTAAATTTTCAAAGATGCTTTTGTCATAGAAATATGATTTAGGAAAATCAGACTTAATATCCATTGTTTTTGCAGTATTCCATTTCTTTTTCGCCTCTTGGTCACGAATAAATTGAAACAATTCTTTTTGTTGGCTCTTTAAGAAAGATTCTTTTTCAGTTTCAGATTCTGCTTCTTTGCCTTCCTTAAAATTAGTAAGTTGCAGTATTGTTCCCTCTTTGGTATTGTATTTTAAAAGATTCCCGTTTTGTTCAAAGAAAAGTACTCCACTCTCAAAAGCCAATTTCAAATTTGAAATTGCGTTGGTTTGTTGCAAAAGTTTTTTTGCTGTTTTATTCTTAACAGAATACGAATACAAAGCTCCATTTTCAATATAATACCCTAAATCCGAACTTGGATTTCTTTTTAAATTTATTCTTGAAAAAGCCACTTCTTTTGCCGAAGCTAATTGTGGGGCTGCCATTCCTTTCTCCCAATAATAGGTGCTTTTATCAATATCGTCATTAGGATTCCATTCAAAATAGATTTTTTTTCCATCTATCGACCAATGCCCATTCGTAGGCTGTACCCCTACAAATGATTCGCCTTTCATGATTTCTTCTAATTTTAAACTCTGACTTTGGCTATCAATTCCGTAAACCAAACAAATCAAAACAACTATTTTCTTAAACATCTTTTATATTTTAATTCTGCTAAAATACAGAAAAAAAACATTCTTATTCTCCCCTATTTTTCCATTGGTAAAAGAGAGAATAAGAATACTATTTAATGCAATAAAATTTTGATCAAATGGAAAACACAAATCCTTCGACAGATCCGATTAACCTTTCACATTCAAGTCATTATACTTTACTCGTCAACACTAATTTATTTGATAAATACTTGGCAACTCCATCTTCATTGTTCGTTGAAATAATATTTAGATGAGGTAATTTACATTTTAAATTTTCTGGGGCATTCCCCATAATTAATCCAATTCCAGCTGCATCCAACATTCTTTCATCATTAAAACCATCACCAAAAAAAACGGTTTCTTGAAAAGAATACCCTTCAATGGCTAGAATTTTGGCAATCGCCACACTTTTATCAACCGATTTGTCCATAAATTCTAAACAAATAGGCAAACTAAAGGCATGACTAAATTCCTCTGAATGATCCTCCAGAATTCTATTCTTTAATTCGACTAATTTTTCGTGATTGTCATGAGTGAAAAATAATTTTATAGCACTAAAATCTTCTAAGTCATCAAAGTCAACTACCACTGGTGGATATTTTAAATTTTTCTGAAAGCTATTGATTTTTTTATTGATTTTTGAGGTTTGCCAAACTTCTTCTTTAAATAGTACCGTAGTGATTTCGGGATCTATATCTAATGACAAAATTGATTTGATTGCGTCACTTTTTATATCAAAGGAATACAAAAGCTCTTTATTTGGGGAATGAATTCTTGCGCCATTCGAAGTTACTAAATAAATAGGAAACCCCAAATGTTCTACAATAGACATTGCATCAATATGATGGCGTCCTGTAGCAACAATAATTAAATAATTTTGACAGTGTAGTTCTTGAAATACCGATTTGGTATAATCGGATATGCTATGATCTGAATTAAGCAATGTTCCGTCTAAATCGCTTATTATTACTTTAATTTTTTGTTTCAACATCTTGTATTCAATTTTGTTTGTGACATTTTCAAATTTATTGCATTTCAACAAGATACCCAAGAAGTTTCAAGTATATAAGATGGTTTTAACGTAATTATAGGGTTATGTTAACTTTCGTTAATAAAAGAGATAGATATTGAACATTTTTTATTTAAAATAAAAAAAGGAGAAACATCGCAATTGAGTTTCTCCTTTTTTTTAATATGAATTTCGACTTTTTTAAGTAATTACATTTTGCTGCTTATTAGTCATTATTTTCAATTTGCTTGTAAGCATCTATAACTTTTTTAACCAAGCGATGACGTACAATATCTCTATCATCCAGATAAATAATTCCAATTCCATCAACATCTTTTAAAACTAATATAGCTTCTTTGAGACCTGAAATCGTTCTTCTAGGCAAATCGACCTGCCCCGGATCGCCCGTTATCATAAACTTAGCGCTTTTACCCATACGCGTCAAAAACATTTTCATTTGAGAATGCGTTGTATTTTGGGCTTCATCCAAAATTACAAAGGCATGATCTAGGGTTCTTCCTCGCATAAAAGCTAAAGGCGCAATTTGAATAATTCCTTTTAGAATATAATCTTCCAATTTCTCATTGGGCAACATGTCCCGCAAGGCATCATACAAGGGTTGCATATATGGATCTAGTTTTTCCTTCATATCTCCCGGAAGAAAACCTAGATTTTCTCCAGCTTCTACAGCAGGACGAGTCAGAATGATACGTTTGACTTGTTTTTCTTTTAATGCTTTTACGGCCATAGCAACACCCGTATAAGTTTTTCCCGTACCTGCAGGACCAACGGCAAAGACCATATCATTTTTGGCCATAGTATCAACCAACAATTGCTGATTGGGAGTCATGGGTTTAATGATTTTTCCGCCTACGCCATGAACCAAAATTTTATCATGTCCGTAAGTTTTGCTCTCGTCTTGGGAATCGCTTAGAATAACGCGTTCGATTACATTATCATCAATCGTATTGTATCGTGTAAAATGCAACATCAATCGTTGAAAACGTTTTTCGAATTCGTCTAAAACCTCTTTGTCGCCAAACGCCTTAAGCGTTGTTCCTCTGGCAACAATTTTCAATTTTGGATAGTACTTTTTTATGGACTCAAGATGAGTGTCTTGAGCGCCCCAAAAATCTTTAGGAGCAATGTCGATGAGCTCAATGATTCTTTCGTTCAAAATAAGAAGTTTTTAAGTTAATTAATTTAGATAAAAATCAATTTTAATATTTACGCTGTGTGCCTTTACACCACAGTTTTTAATTCAAATGCGGTAAATAATACTAAAAAACATCTTTCTAGAAACGTGGCTTTTCTAGTTTTAAAATTATACGTTGGCTAACAATTTTTTCAACATCGATTCATTTAGTAAATCGGAAACTTTAATGGTTAAGACATCACACAGATTGTCTTTACAAGTTGATAACAACTCTTTTTTGTTTGGTTCTTGAACTTTTTCAGCTTCAATGTTTTCTTCTTTAAGTTCATTTACTTTGTTAGAAAAATCCTCATTATTTATTTTTGGGTTAGGCAAGGCCTTCTGACTAAATGAATGCAGACTACAAAAGAAAAGAAATAAAATAAAAATAAACTTTGACATACATTTTGTTTTTAATTCAAATAAAAATCTATACAAATTAAGGCTAAAATACTTTAGCTTTGCATTTCTCAAATTTAGTAAAAATTAAGTTTCAGTTGCGATAATACTCAATAGTTATAAACAATTTTATGTCAATAATTACCCTCACCACCGATTACGGCTTGAAAGACCACTTTGTAGGTGCCTTGAAAGGGAAACTATTATCGGAGTATTCTGAGGCATCTATTGTTGATATTTCACACGACATTGACCCATTCAACACAGCAGAAGCAAGTTACATTATTTCGGCCTCTTATGCAAGTTTTCCAAAAGGAACTGTTCATATTATAGGAGTTGATTTAGAATCCAATAAAGAAAACCAACATATTGCCATGCAATGGAACGATCATTTCTTTATTGCCGCCGATAATGGCATTTTGAGTATGCTTACGCAAAAGATTATTCCGCAAAAAATAGTCGCAATAACCATCCATGACCGGCTCCATAGCGATGCTTCCGACTTGGATGTTTTTGTAAAAGTAGCTTGCCATATTGCAAAAGGCGGTGTCCTTAATGTAATAGGTAAAGAAATCAATATTTTGAAACAAGTAACCGATTTACAAGTTTCGCTTTCGGATGATGGAAATCTATTAAAAGGGAATGTGATTTATATTGACCATTTTGGAAATGTGGTTACCAATATTTCAAAAAAACAATTTTTAGAATGTGTCAAAGGAAGGTCCTTTGAAATTGTATTCAAAAATAAGCTCATAAAAACTATTTTGCCCTATTATTCAGCCATCGCCAGTTCTGACAAATATCCTATAAAGTATTACGAAGGCGAAAAATTGGCTATTTTCAACGAAGCCGGTTTTCTTGAAATTGCCATTTTTAGAAGTAATCCTTTAACTGTAGGTTCGGCTAGTACTTTATTAGGACTTAACTATAGAGATGTGGTTTCAATACGGTTTAAAAATTAAAGATTTTTGATTGTAGATTAACGATTTTTGATTTAAGATTTAGGAAAAGAGAAGAGAGAAAAGAACATAGAATATAGATTTTAGTCCCGATAGATTCGGGAGTAAATTCTAGAATATCGGTTATCAACAAAATAAAACTTAGCAGATGAAAGAAACTATAAAAATGAATAATGAAATTTTAAAACAAAACTATATTTCCTTAAATAAAAACCAAGAGAATATATCGTTAGTAACATCAAAAATCTAAAATCAGAATTCTAAAATCTAAAATCAGCAATCAAATGTTTGTACGAATAGTAAAATTGAGTTTTCACGAGGAAAATATTTCTGCTTTTTTGGAAAACTTCGAATTAATGAAAGATAAAATCCGAAATGCCCCCGGGAATCGATTCCTGGAACTGTATCAGGATAAAAACAACAAAAGCATTTTCTTTACCTATAGTTATTGGGAAACCGAAATGGATTTAGAAAATTATCGAAACTCAGAGCTATTTAATACCGTTTGGACATTTACCAAACAATTATTCAATGCAAAACCGGAAGCTTGGAGCGTAGATAAGTTGGTTTCTTTAGCGTAATTTTTTTTAGTATCAAAATAGATCCTTTTAACAACGAATCCTTTAAACTTTTAAACAAAAAAATAAATAACTAATGAAGTCAATCGTATTACGAGAAATAAAATCCTTTTTTGGTTCTCCAATCGGATATTTGGTAATTGCCCTTTTCTTAATTGGAAATGGCTTATTCCTTTGGGTTTTTGAAGGAGAATATAACATTTTGAACACTGGTTTTGCCGATTTAACGCCGTTTTTTACCTTGGCTCCTTGGATATTAATCTTCCTGATTCCTGCAGTAACCATGCGTAGTTTTTCGGATGAGAAAAAACAAGGCACACTCGAATTATTGCTCACAAAACCCATTAGTCTTTGGGAAATTGTAAACGGAAAATTCTTGGGCGCTTTTCTATTAATCGTAATGGCTATCATCCCGACTTTTATTTATGTAGAAGTGATTTGGAATTTGGGTTCACCCGAAGGAAATCTCGATTTAGGAAGTACTTTAGGATCCTATTTCGGACTGTTGTTCTTAATTGCTGCTTATTCTGCTATTGGTATTTTTACTTCTTCGATTTCCGAAAATCAGATTGTTTCGTTCATCATTGCTGTTTTTCTGTGCTTCTTTTTCTATTTTGGATTTCAAGGATTGGCAACTATTTTGCCTAGCTTCTCTTCTTTTATTTCTTATTTCGGAATGCAAGATCATTACAAAAGTATGAGTCGAGGCGTTATAGACACACGAGATGTAATCTATTTTATTAGTGTTGCCGTTTTGTTCCTTTCTTTCACAGTCTTTAATTTAAAATCTATTAAATCGTAATGAGAGCATTCCATATAAAAAACGCCAAATCATTATTGATTACTGTTGCAGCAGTTTTACTCCTAAACATCATTAGCAATTTCTTTTTTCATCGTTTTGATTTAACCCAAGACCATCGCTATACCCTATCCCCTACTACTTTAAAGATTCTTAAAGACGTGCAGCATCCTTTGTCCATAAAAGTGTATTTGCAAGGAGAATTACCAGCAGAATTCAAGCGATTGCAACAAGAATCCAAACAACTTCTGGAAGAATTTCAAGCGTATAATTCTAACATTATCATCGAATTTGTAGATCCATTGGAAAACAAAGACGAGAGTATGGATAAAATTAAAGAGCTGTATCAAAAAGGGCTTACACCAATAAACATTACTGTTGACGACAAAGGAAAGCAGTCTCAATCGATGGTTTTCCCTTGGGCAATTGCCGTTTACAACAATAAAGAAGTCAATATCCCACTGTTGAAAAACATTATGGGGGCTTCTACCACTCAAAAAGTGATTGGTTCTGTACAACATCTTGAATATTCTATTTCGGATGGAATCAATAAAATTTCAAAAGACAAACAAAAGAAAGTCGCCATCATAAAAGGGAACGGAGAACTTGAAGAACAACACATTGCCAAATTCCTGATGCAAGTACGCGAAAGTTATTTCATTGGACCATTTACGTTGGATTCAGTTGCCAAAAATCCAAAAAAAACATTAAAGGATTTACAAGATTATGATTTGGCAATTATTGCTAAGCCAACCGAAGCTTTTAGCGATGAAGAGAAATTGGTACTAGATCAATTCGTCATCAATGGCGGAAAAACCCTTTGGTTAATCGATCAAGTCAATGCCGAAATGGACAGTCTTTATAATCCATCTGGGTCAACATTGGCTTTCCCAAAAGACTTAAATCTAAACGATATGTTCTTCAAATATGGCGTACGTATCAATCCCGACTTGGTCAAAGATGAGCAAGGAAGTCCAATAAAACTAGCAAGTGGAGCGCAAGGAAGCAGCACACAATATCAGGATTTCAACTGGAAATTTGCACCGCAAGTCTATCCAATAAGTAAACACCCTATTGTAAAAAATCTAGGCGGAATCAAATTTGATTTTGCCAATGCCATGGACACTTTGAAAAACGGAATTAGGAAAACGGTGCTATTACAATCTTCTCTATATTCCAAAAAAGTTGGTACTCCTGTAGAAATCAGCTTGAATATGGTTTCCGAACAAACTTCTCCAGCAGAATACGGCAATAAAGGAAATATTCCGTTGGCAGTTTTACTGGAAGGTTCTTTTCATTCGATGTTTGAGAACCGTGTTTTACCTTTTGAGGAAAAATCATTCCTAGCCAAAGGAAATGAGAGTAAAATGATCGTAATTTCGGATGGGGACATTATAAAAAACCAATTGGATAAAAATGGACAACCCGTAGAATTGGGTTATGACCAACGCTCAGGTAATTTATATGACAACAAAGATTTTATGATGAATTGCGTCAATTACCTACTAGATGACACTGGACTTATTAACATTCGAAGCAAGGATCTTGATTTGCCATTATTGGACAGAGAGAAAGTATATGAGAACTATACCTTTACACAGTTCCTAACTATCGGGCTTCCAATTCTAATTTTGTTCCTATTTGGCATAGTATTTACATTCCTTAGAAAAAGAAAGTATGGTAAATAGATGTTAATAAAAAAGTTGGTTTTCTAGAATAGTTTACAATATATTTGTAAAGTGTATTCTAAATTTTAATTCAGAAAAAGCACACCATTAAAAACAAAATAATAGAGATGAAATTTATAGTATCGAGTTCGTACTTATTAAAACAATTGCAAGTTTTAGGTAGCGTTATCAACAATAACAATACTTTGCCTATTTTGGATAACTTCTTATTTGAATTAGATAATAACGAATTAACTGTTTCGGCATCCGATTTGGAGACTACTATGTCTGCTACATTGGCTATCGACTCAACCAGTAAAGGGAGTGTTGCAGTACCTGCAAAATTATTATTGGAAATCCTTAAAACCTTTCCAGAACAACCCTTAACTTTTACAGTTGAAGAAAACAGCACTATAGAAATTAGTTCTAATTCAGGGAAATATGCTTTGGCATATGCTCCGGGGGAAGAATTCCCGAAATCAGTAAACTTAGACGAACCATCAGTAACGCTAGTCCCTGCAGATGTTTTGGCAACAGCCATAAGCAAAACCATCTTCGCAGCAGGAAACGACGATTTACGTCCGGTAATGTCAGGGGTTTTCTTCCAGTTTTCTCCAGAAGGTTTGATTTTTGTGGCAACAGATGCTCACAAATTGGTAAAATACGCACGCTCTGATGTAAAAGCATCACAAGTAGCTGAGTTTATTATGCCAAAAAAACCTTTGACCATTTTAAAAAGTATCTTAGGTACCTCTGATGCTGAAGTAAAAATAGAATACAACGATTCGAATGCAACTTTCTCTTTTGACAACTACATTTTATTGTGTCGTTTAATCGATGGGAAATACCCGAATTACGAAGCGGTTATCCCAAAAGAAAATCCAAACAAATTAATGATGGATCGTTCTCAATTCTTAAGTTCAGTACGTCGTGTTGCGATTTTCTCTAACAAAACAACGCACCAAATTCGTTTGAAAGTTGCCGGAGCCGAATTAAACATTTCTGCCGAAGATATCGACTACTCCAACAAAGCTGAAGAAAGATTGACTTGTGATTACCAAGGAGACGATATGCAAATAGGTTTCAACTCTCGTTTCTTAACCGAAATGTTGAACAACCTACAATCGGACATGATTATGCTCGAAATGTCATTACCCAACAGAGCCGGAATTCTAACTCCAATAGATGGACTGGAAGAAGGCGAAACCGTAACCATGCTTGTGATGCCTGTAATGCTAAACAGCTAGTTACCTCAAAATACTAAACTAACCAAAACCATTTTTTATATTTAAAAAAACCGAAATTCCTAACCAGAATTTTGGTTTTTTTTTGTCCTCATACTTTGTCCTCACCGGAGAGGGAGCTAAGCAGTGTACGTATTTAAATTATTAAAAACCATTTGGGCGTAACCCCCGCTAGAAAAAAGGGCTAGTTACTTTGTCGTCATTGCCCTTTTTCCTTTCGGTGGTCGTGCTATCCGCGCTACTTCGGTAGCTAGCTTCTATCACTTACGCGAGCTACGTCATTGCGAGGTAAATTCTTTTATCAAAAAAGCAATATAGAATAACCGTTCAAGTAGTCTGATATTACTCAATACCTATGCCCGATATTGTCATCTCGACGAAGGAGAGATCTCCGTTGCTAGATCGACAAAGATTGATGCTTTTGTCTGCGGAGTTTCTTGCGGGGATGCTTCCTTCGTCAGCATGACAAGTTTGCGGATCGTAGGGATGTTAAAAAAGGACGAAGCGATCCATATCGCATATCGATTCCAATTGATTTATGTTGCTTACCTATGCTAGTGAGATTCCTTCGTTCCTTGTAAAGACTAACTGTAACTAAAAAAACTGACCACTCCCCTAAATAACTCCCATTTTTTTCATCAAGAAAGTGGCACTTTTGTTTTTGCAAATACCGTCGCGGAGAGTGTAATCAAAATGCAATTCATCGTTGCTAATTTCGACTTCAAAGCATTTGTTGGTTAGAATATTTGGGTATTCATTGGTGGTTAAGCAAACTTCTATGTCGTGTGTGGCGATGGCTCCAATGGCTTTTTTACAAATTACTTTTTTGACCACTTCAATCGTTCCATTGCGTTTATCATCAGAGTTGGTACCTCTTAGAATTTCGTCCAAAAGGACAAAGGCGGGATTTTCTTCTAATTCGTCCATGATTTGTTTTAAACGTTTGATTTCGGCAAAGAAATAAGACTCACTGTCGGATAACGAATCCGAAAGTCGCATAGAGACTAAAACAGACAAAGGATGCACATTGGCCTGGGTCGCGCAAACGGGAGAACCCATTCCCGAAAGTACCATATTGATTCCTAAACTACGCAAGAAAGTACTTTTACCAGACATATTCGAGCCTGTCAAAATCATAAATGATTGTGGCTGAAACTGAACCTCATTCCCTACTCTAGTGGCTGGGTTCAATAAAGGATGACTTAAGTTGGAGAAATCAATTTCGAAATTAGAATTCAATGTTGGATATACAAAATCTGGGTTGTTATAAGAGAAATTGGCTAAACTGTTGAGCATTTCGAATTCGCCAATCACATCCAACCATTCTTCTAATACAATGGCATGTTGTTTTTTCCAAGCAATCAGCGATTTCAAGACATGCAGATTAAAAAGAAAAGTTCCATTAAACAATAAGCCCGTCACAAAATTACCGATACTGTCCATCTTAGAAAACAACTCGGCCAATTGCTGAAGATGTAAACTTGCTTTATGATTTTGAAAGTGTAGTTTTTGCTGTAAAGCGATTAGTTTTTCGGACTGGAAAGTTTCATTTTCTATTTTTTGAACCAATAAACTGTATTGACTGATAATTACATTGATGTTATCGGCTTGCGCAATTTCCATTTTGATTCGTTTTAGGAAATTACCTAAAATCATCAAATTAAAAACAAACAAAAACGACAAACAGGAGAGAAAAACAGTGTTTGAGGTTATTAAATACCCTAAAAAACAACCTAAAAACAGTGCAGGAAACAAATAAGAAATGAACACAGCTCCTTTAGACCAAGGCTTACTGTTAAAGACACTCCATTGCAGCAGTGTTTTATAAAGCGTTTCATTGTCCTGCCCTACTTTGGCGAAAGCCAAAAACTCCTGACGCCAATTTAATTTTTCTTTTAATTCCTGTACTGCTTGATGGTTTTTTAGTATTTCATCATTCGGTAAAAGCGTTAATAACTGTTTGGCCAAAATCTTTTTACCAATAAAAGTGGCGGTTCTATTTAGGTTTTGAAACAAGGAATGTTCCCCGAAAATATCCAAGTCATAGGCGTACGGATGATGAAAATCATTGAATTCGACTCCATTTTCAAAAGGAATTGATTTTCGCTCTAAATAAGTTATTTCATTATTATTGATATCAACCAATGCGCTTTTTATCTTTTTCTGAAACGACAGTTTAGAATGGATTCGCATTAAAAAAAGAAAACTAGCGAATAGTATAATTGCCATTACGACAAATACTGATTCGCTAGTTTTTATGTAGTAAAATAAGCTTCCTAAAAAAAGTAAAATACTAATGAACCTAAGAAAACTAATGCTATTGTATTTTGTATTGATTGCCTTTAACTCCTCTGAATAGTTTTTGCTATTGCTTTTATATATTTCCATCTTTTGTTTTAATGATACACAAATGTAGGGAAAATCAATATCAATGGCAATTTCAATGGCAATTTCAATGGCAATTTCAATGGCAATATCAATATCAATGGCAATGGCAATGGCAATTCAAAAAAACTGAAAATCTAAAATCTAAAATTTAAAATCTAAAATCTAAATTCAACCCTCCTCGTGCATCGCCAAGACAGGCACTATCGAGATATTGGACATTTTCTGTGTCAAGCTTGGGTTGAACAACTCGGAGAAGAAATTTCGTTTATGGGTGATCATCGCCAAAATATCGATGTTTTTATGAGATACAAAGTCTAAAATCATTTCTTTAACTTCATCACTTGTAACGACTGAAAAGGTAACGGGTTCGTGTTCGAACTCGGTTTTCCATTGACCGATAGTCGCCTCTGAAACATCAGACTTGCTCGTTTTTACATACAAACATTTTACGTTCGCCTGCGTTTTTTTGGCAATTTTGATGACTTGTCTTAATGCAGCTTTGTCTTTATCTCTAAAACGGGTTGTGAATCCAATGGTTTCTATTTTTGTAAATTGAGCTTCTATAGGCACGCTTAGCACCGGAACATCTACTGTTGTCACTATTGTTCCTGTATTAGAACCTACAAAAAAGGATTCCCACCCTGTGGCGCCTGAAGTTCCCATGACTATAAAATCTATATTCTCCTCTTTGACTGCATTTTTGATATTATAAATCAAGTCGCCATCCATGAGTTTATGGCTTAGCTTAATGTGATCCAGATTTCGCTTTTGTGCTATTTCACGAAGTTTTGGAATTTCCTCTTTGAACATATCAAATTGTGCCAATTGCAGGGAATCGAAAATGGTATAGTAATTATCCGGAATAAATTGATTGTCAATAATAGGCAAGTCAAAAGTATGCAATAATACGAGTTCTCCATTTACAAGTTTTGCGAATTCTAATGCGTGGATAAAAGCATTATTGGCTACCTCTGAAAAATCGGTGGGGAATAAAATCTTTTTCATTTTGATATGAATTAAGGGTTTAATTTTTGATAAACAATTCTGCTCTTTTATTTAATACTCTTACGAAACTAACCGTGAATCATTTCTTTTATACAACTTAGCTGTCGTTTTGCAGGCTTTGCGTGAGGGATAGCGCCAAGTTACCGAAGTAACGGCAATAGCCCGACAGATTAGGGAAAGGGGCCGAATAAGCGGTTGGCTGAGTAGGCCCCTTTTCCTAATGTGGCACGTCCCAATATTTAATATTTAATGAATCGATAGAATTGGGATACTGATGTTAAATGTTAGTTTCTTGGACAGACTTACTTGAAAAAGTTTTTCGAAGAAGCCACTGTGCCGTACGTGAATGGCAATCATGTTTATTTTATTTTTTTCGATAAAGTCTAAAATCACTCCTTCGACATCGTTGCTTAATATGGAATGAAAAGCGATATTTTGATCTTTGAAAACGTTTTTGAAATCGACCACAAAATCGTCTTTATAAACCGTGTGCGGTGGCTTTACATTCAGGCAATCGATGTGTGAGTGAAATACATTAGCGAAATCCTGAACTTTTTTTAAGGCTTCGATATCTCTCATGTGAAATTTTGTGGTATACACTATTTTTTCGATAGGTACATAACTGCATTTTTCTGGAATAGCCAAAACTGTAGTATTGGATTCATTCATTATTTTTGTGGTTGCATTCCCCAAAAATATTTCCCGCAAATGGGTTACCCCTCTGGTGCCCATGACAATAAAGTCTGCGTTTTCTTTTTTGGAAAGCGCCACTACTTCATTTACTAAATAGCCTTGAATAAGCACATTGCTGATCTTTACATGTGAAAGATTATTGGCTTCGGCTATGTTTCGTAAAACCGGAACCTCGCCTTTATAGTTTTCGAAGTCACTTAATTCCTCGTACTCGTAAATCTCTTGCAAATAAATGGAAACATCTAGATACGCTGGCGAATCTAACTCATAGACGTGCAGCGTAATAATTTCGGCATCTATGGCATCGGCTAGCTTTAAAGCATAAATAAAGGCATTCTTTGAAACGTCTGAAAAATCAGTAGGGAACAATATTTTCTTCATAGCTATTTTAGTTTATTGAATGTCAATAATTTATATAAAGTTACAAAACTTATAAAAAGAAAGCATGATAATTATCATTTTGATTCATATTTAATAAAAAAATTAGTGATTTGTGAATAGTAATTGGTGATTAGCCAAAATACTTTGTGATGGATTCTGCTAATTATCAATCACTAATTACTACAGGCTAAAAAGTAGTAAGTTTTGCTTACTTTTGCATAAATTTTTAGTTATGATCCAAAACGATTCTATAGTAGCCTTAGCCACCCCATCTGGAGCGGGTGCCATTGCCGTAATTCGAATTTCTGGCGAAGATGCCATTGCTATAGGACACTCGGTTTTTCGATCCATAAAAAACAAAGATTTAAGACTCCAAAAATCGCATACACTTCATTTGGGACATATTGTGGATGAGCAAAAAACGCTAGACGAGGTTTTGGTTTCTATTTTTAAAGGCCCAAATTCATATACAGGCGAGAATACAATTGAAATTTCATGTCACGGCTCTACTTACATTCAGCAGCAAATTATTCAGTTATTATTACGAAAAGGCTGTAGAATGGCTAATCCGGGGGAATTTACTCTAAGAGCTTTCTTGAACGGAAAACTGGATCTTTCGCAAGCCGAGGCGGTTGCTGATTTGATTTCGTCAGACAATGAAGCGTCGCACCAAATCGCAATGCAGCAAATGCGTGGTGGTTTTTCTAACGAGATTGCCAAACTGCGTGAGGAACTATTGAATTTTGCCTCACTGATTGAACTCGAATTGGATTTTGCCGAAGAAGATGTAGAATTTGCCGACAGAACCCAATTTCATGAATTATTGAACCGAATTGAGTTTGTCCTCAAGCGATTAATCGATTCGTTTGCCGTGGGGAATGTCATCAAAAACGGAATACCAGTTGCGATTGTGGGTGAACCCAATGTGGGAAAATCAACGCTTTTGAATGCTTTACTAAATGAAGAGCGCGCTATTGTATCAGAAATTGCGGGGACGACCCGTGACACAATTGAAGACGAATTGGTAATTGGCGGGATCGGTTTTAGATTCATCGATACGGCCGGGATTCGGGAAACGGAAGATGTGGTGGAAAGTATCGGGATTAAAAAGACTTTTGAAAAAATAGAACATTCACAAGTTGTCGTTTTTCTTTTTGACAGCTCTGAGTTTAAAGTTTCGGGACTAAAATTAAAAGTTGAATTAGAAAAAATAAAAAACCAGTTTCCGTTGAAACCCTTAGTAATTATTGGTAACAAAGCGGATAAATTGACGGAGACTGAAATTGAAAATATAAAGAGAGAGATTCCAGAAATTTTACTGATTTCCGCCAAAGAGAAATTGGGTGTTGAGGATCTTAAAAATCAATTGCTTTCGTTTGTGAACACAGGAGCTTTGCGCAATAACGAGACCATTGTTACTAATACAAGACACTACGATTCATTACTCAAAGCATTAGACGAAATTCAGAAAGTAAAATTTGGATTGGAAACTAATCTTTCTAGTGATCTAATGGCACTTGATATTAAGGAAGCGTTGTATCAGTTCGGAATGATTACAGGTCAGGTTACGAATGATGAGTTGCTGGGGAATATCTTTGCTAATTTCTGTATTGGAAAGTAGCAAAACAAAACATCACAAAACAACAATAAACAAACGAGTTAAAATATTGATAATCAATATTTTAACTCGTTTTTATTTCTACTTTCTTTTGGTTGTTATGCGTTATTTTGATTAAATTTGTACCTCAATTGTACTTCAAAAAAACGAAGTACAAAAAAATATTTTTTTTGGCCAAATTATGGCACATAGAGACACACATAGTCACAGTGGGACACTTAAAGTCACATTTCTATGAGTACAAACATGAAGATTACGCGAATCTGTGAATTCTGTAAAAATGAATTTACCGCACGTACAACAAAAACGCGCTATTGCTCCCTAAGTTGTAATAGCAGAGGTTACAAGTTATTGGTTAGACAGTCAAAAATCACGGAAAGTAACAAGCAGACTGAAATTACCAAAAACCCTAGTCTTGAAGTTATCGGTTTTCTGTTTATTGCTTTTGGAATTGAGCAAGAAATACACCATCAATATAGTGTTAGTTATAACTCGAAAGGCACGATGGCATTCCATAACGGGGGCATGACTTGCTTTTATGGATTGGCTTTATTAGTTTCTTGTTTTGCCAGTATTTATGGGAAGAGGAAGTCTACCTAGTGCTTTAAAAATATAAGGGTTTGACTTTTTAATTAAAGTTGGACCCTTTTTTTTAAAAATATAGTTAAGAACTGGTTGAGGATTATTCCCTAGTTTTGAATTGACATCGATCATTTTTTGGTTGCTTCTCTCAAAGTGAAATATACAGATTTTAAAATTAAAAAAAACATTAATCCCAAGATATTAAAACTAAAAAATAAATTCCAAAGTAGTATAAAAAGTTCTTTGATCAGACGGAATAATTCCTGGACCTGGATAACCAGTAGCTCTTCGGGTAAAATAGCTGTTGTTTGTAAAGTTGGTAATTCCAGCTTCTAGTTTTAATTTTTTCCATTTGTAAGAAGTCGAAATATCAGCTACATAATAAGAAGGAACTTGTCCGAAAATTCCATAAGTATTGTCATTTGCATCAGTTTTACTGTTATTCGCTTCTGTAAATTGTGAAGAAACATAGGTAAATTGTAAACTTGTCATGAAGTTTTTATACCCTATACCCATTCCAGATTTGATGTTGTAAAGCGGTACGAATTCTACTTTGTTTCCTTGAATATTTGGAGCGTCTGATTTTAGGTATTCGGAATCCGTGAGAGCAACATTCGAGAAGACATTCCACACAAAGTTTTCTTTTTCTTCAAAAAAAGTTTTGCTGACACTCCAATCAAACATCGTTTCAAAACCATACGTTATTGCCGTTCCTATATTGGCTCGATAGCGAACAATTGCTGCGGAACCATTGGGATTTTTCGTTTCGTATTCGCCTATTTTATCATCATAATACAAAGCATAAGCACTAGCGTCAAAAGTTACTTTATCGCTTATTTGTCCTCGAATTCCAATATCGGAGGAAAAACCTTTTTCGTCTGTAATATTCGGGTCAATCACTTGACTTGGCGAAACGGTTCTGATGTCATTGAAGGTTACCGAACGATAATTTTGCGACAGATTACCGTAAAACTCGATTCGGTTTTGAGGTTTGTAGCTCAATCCGATTCCCAATAAAACAACATTCCTATCTTTGATATTATCTTCGGATATCGTTTGATCCAGAATCACATTTCCAGCTAAATCTAAATTTATTTTGCGGTACGAACCTATGGCTTGTGTTTTTATTTTTTCGAATCGAAAACCAGGTGTTATCGAAAAATGAGGCGTTATTTTGAAGATGTTTTCTCCAAAAAAGGCAAAATTCAAATTCGGAAAAGTATAATCCGATTGATTGGCATAAAAAGGAAATTCGGCATTGGCAAGGTTAAAATTCGCATCACTACCAGAGCTTCCAGGGCCTTGTATCCCTGTGTTTCTAGATTGGTAATATTTGGCTCCAATCAAGAATGCACTCGTGTTATCGTTGATTTTATATTGTTTTAAATAGCGTGCTTCGGCACCCCAATTGACAAAATCGCCTACAATTAAATCTCGTACAGTTCCTTCGATGTCTGGATTTGAAACCCGATTCGAACGGAAACCTATCGCCTTACGACTCGCATCCAAACCAAATAGTTGCAAGGAGAAATCGGCATTATCCTCAAATTTATGTTTGAAACGCAACGCAAATAAATTCCAGTTTACGGCGAACCAGTTTCGGGATCTATTGCTTTGGGTTGGGTCGTCATTAAACATTTTATCGGTTAGACCACCCGCTTGTTGTGCCAGATAATCAAAATAGGTGTAATCAAAATGCAAGGACGTTTTGGGAGTGAATTGGTAGTTTAAATTAGCAAAATAATTATTGCTTTTAAATTCAGAATTGGGTCTAAAACCGTCTCCTTTCTTAAAATTATAAAAAGCATAATAACTGAATTTCCTGCTAGTTCCGCTCAAGGAACTGAAATTGGTGTATAAATTATAAGATCCAATAGTGTTTCTAGTAACAAATTCTATTGGTTTTGAACTTGGAGTTTTGGTTTTAAAATTGACCAATCCGCCAAATTGCGTTCCGTATTGCAACGAGGCCGCGCCACGTACCACTTGAATTTCCTCTAATGCTTCGGTTGGCGTGGCATAGTAACTTTCGGGGTAACCCAAAACATCAGCGCTGATATCATATCCATTTTGGCGTGTGTTGAAATTAGAAGTTCTATTGGGATTTAATCCGCGACCACCTATGCTCAATTGTAAACCTCCATCCGAACTTTCGTTGATGGTTAGTCCCACGACTTGTGCAAATATCTGACGGGCATTATTGGTAGCTTTGTTCGCCGTTAATTTGTTTATCGAGATAACCTCTGTTTTTTTTCCCGCATAAATAGCTGTTTCGTCTATGTCTTTTAATTTGCTTATGGCAAAAACTTTATCTCTTTGTTTACTAATTACCACTTCGGATAAGTTGGTTATTCGGGGTAAAACGACTGTTGTGTTTGTTTCGGAAGCGGGGATTGTTTGCTCCAGCAGGGAGTAATTTTCTTTGTAAAATACCAATTCTGAATTGCCAGTTGCACTTCTTTCAATTTCAAATTCACCATTTTTGTTCGAGACCGTTTTTGTTTCGGTGGTTTTATTGTAAACGGATACCAACGAAATAGTTTCGCCTGAATCGGTTTTGATAACCCCAGAAATTTTGTTTTGGGAGAAAGCATTTAGAAAAAATACTAAAAAAAATAGGGTACTATAATCCTTTAATTGCATCGTTAAATGGTAATATCCAGTTTTTGTGTTGGAAAGATTCATATTCTTTGGCGAGATTTATTTTTGGGTCAATGTAGGGTTTGCTCAATCTTCCGTTGATGGCAACGTAGCTTTCTACTCGAACTTCTGGATTTGTGAAGCCCAGTTCTTGATAATAATCGTGTAAATAATGGGCATATTCCAGAATGAAATCAGGTTGAAAAGCCATCTGTTTTTCCTGAAAAGTGGTCAAGAAATTACGGTTGTTAACCATTATAGTTTCTTTGGTCTTGGCATCGGTAACTGTAAATTGGGTGTAACCTGCTTTTTCCATCAGCATGACACGCCACGAAAATCGAAATCCTTCTTCTGTCCAAAATAATTCATCTTTGTACAATAAATATCGAAAGGGAAATGCAATCTGAAATACTAAGAAACAGGTTATTACAACTAATTTCGTTTTATAAATAGCATTGAAATTCTGGATTTTTTCTTTTCCGTTTTCAAAGATATTGATATTAAAATGGAGGGATTTTGCAATATAATCCAATACTTTTTCATGAAAAGAACTTTCGAAAAACAATAAAGAACAAACAATCATTACATACGGAAAAACGCCAATCGGGAATAGGATTTTTGTCAAGATATGAAAAACGACAACCAGTACAAATGCGAAGGTTCTAGTTCTTTTGTAAAGCAATAAAAAAGGAATAGTTAGGTCGTAAATCATCCCTGTCCAACTAAAAGCGAAATGCACCCAGTTGGCATTCAATAAAGTCCCAATTATAGGTAAATTAGAATTATTTGGCAACCAAATTTTTAGCGGCATCGCTTTGAATAGCCAATCCGAATTGAGTTTGGCAAGTCCTGCATAGCAATAGACGATTCCCAATAAAAGTTTTAGAATATCAACCGTCCAGCGGGGAATTTTTTGGTACGCCATTTTAGGATTTCGATACGCATCTACCGAAAAATAGGTGTTTGCAGGTAGAAATATCAAAATAAAACTCAAAACCGTAATAAAGTAATAGTGATTCAAATACGTGGTTTTATCCATGAACTCGATATAGGTAAAACTCAAAAAAAAGGTAATAATCGCTATCTTGTATTGATATCCAATAGCAACAAACAAGGCAGCTATACCCGCTATCAAAAACAACAAATAGGTATAATTACCCAGTGGTTTTATCCATTCAAAACCATAATAGGTAAAATGAAATTGCGGTTGGATATAAAATTGCTCAATCCAGCCATAACTCACAAAACGAATGAGACTAAAAAGCATCATAAAACCAAACGCTAGCCTAAAAAAAGCTAGCGTCGAGGCCTGTGAATAGGTATTCAGATATTTTGATAAGCTAAATTTCATAATTAATCGCCATCGCCATCTACATAATCAATTGTAATGTTTAAGGCTTGCATCATGTCTAATTTGGTGTAAATTACATTTTGTTGTAAAGTACTGTAAGCGGCAATCATTTTAGCATTATCAGCCGTTATTTGCTCCGAAAAATTGTTGCTTAACGCATTATTAGAAACTGTAATTGCTGAAAATTGTGCATTGATGATGTCACTTAGCTTTTTAGTATCTCTAATGACATTCAAGTAATCCAAATACGCTTTTAAGCTTGCTCCTGTTGTAGCGCTATTAAAATATTTTCCGTTAAAAAAATCTTGTTCGGCTTGCAAAGCTACCGTCAACAACTCTTTAGAAACGTCTTTTTTATAGAAAGCCTCTACTTTTTCTGGATATTTAACACCAGCAGAAAACTGTCCTGCAGGAATTCCTAATTTACCAGTACGAATGTCTTTTTCAAGATTTTTCACAAAAGCATTGGTCGTTTTATTTACAGCACTAGTTACGCTCGTTCCGTTATTGGCTATATAACTCGCTCTGTATCCCGAATTCCAGTCGGTTACAACGGCATCTGCGTTTGCTTTTAATTTTGCAGTTACATCGGTTAGGTATTTTTTGTAATTCGCCGCATTAGCATTCGAACTGTAAAAAGTGACTATCGTTGCATCTGTTGTTCCTAAACCGTTAAGTAAATAATCCAATCCTGGAAAACCTTGTCTGCTAAATTGTGAAAACAAAGACAAATTATAAACACCATTAGAAATGTTAGTTTCAATTCCTGCGGCATCCGTTGGATAGGTATTGGCAGCCATATTGAGATTGACTTCCTCGGCTTTGCCAAAATTATACATCGAAACATATTGGTAGGCTTTATAACTTTCAAGCCAAGAGGTTCGCAACGCTTTCAAATTGCTTTCGGTAGGTGTTGCCACAAAAGTGTTTGCGCTTGTTGTCAATGCCTGTAACTTACTTTGATAATTGGTATAACTAGGGATGATAATATTATCTGCCCAATTGGTCAAAAGTGCAGTACGGTCAAAACTATTGCTATTTGTAGTATCGTCTCCGCCATTAGAGGAACAGGCTACTAAGGCAAGGACAAAAACAAAAATTAGTGCTATTTTCTTCATTTTAGGAAAATTTTAGGCAAAAATACAAAAGCAATTTATAATTATCTGTATTTGTTCTAAATTAATTTACTGTTGCAGCTTGAGCAACTGTAAAACCAAATTTAGTCGCTATCTGTGTAGATAAAGCATCTAATTTTGCTCCCAAAGTATCGATAGCCCACAAACCATTAGTTCCGCTTAACATAGATGCTAACATTGTATCTACTTCTGCTTTTGTGAAATAAGGACTGTTTGTACCTGGTTTATTGGTGTAACGCAATGACATAATAAAACCATATCCTTCTGATAATGCGTGTAGCGACTTTGCTCCAGCATCTCCTGTTGCTAACTTTGCTTTACCCTCTTGCAAATAAAATACCGCCCTAACAGCTGATGTTGTTGCTAATTTTGTTTTGATAATGTCAATCTGAGCATCACGAACTTTATAATCATTAGCCACTATAGCTGCTCTACCTTTGCGAAAAGCCAATTCAATATCCGCTTTAATAGTGTTAAAATCACTATCTGCATTAACTTGGTTTATATAACTACTCCAAAATTTAAAAACATTTGGGGTAACAGTTAAATTATCTGCGCCATATACATAACCATAAGCTTCATCCCAAGCGTGCTCCATTGTAGTGTAAGACTTTCCTGTCGCTAAAACTTTATTAGTGTTGTCTACTTTATTAGTTGCTTCGTCTAATTTATTCAAGCTTAAGTAATTATTAGCTATTTGATCCATAAAACAAGCACCCATCATCCCTTTTAATAATACTTGTTGCGGCTCTAATCCATTTGCGGCAAACAATCGTTTGCTTGTTCCGTCTAGATAAACACCTGCTACACCTGGGGCTGCAGTTGTACCTTTACTGGCTGTATTACCGTTTTTGAATTGGGTTTCAAAAAAATCACGAACGCTAACTTGTTCAGCAGTAGATCCACCACCAAGATATAAAGAGAAATAATCTTTAGAAGCTGCTGTTTTATCTTTTAATAATTTCCCCGAATCATTCAAACCAGCTCCAGTAAAACGATTGTTTGTGTTACTATACATTTGAGAAAGAACAACATCATCTACTACTGTTGCGTTCGTTGCAGCGGTTTTATAATAGTTACCCATTTCATCTAGCATTAATAAACGGCTTGATTGACCTGAATAATCTACAGATGTTACTGAGTTTCTTTCAAATTTGTAAGTTGCCGGAACAGTGTAGTTGAAAGTTTCGTCAACTACATCTTCGTCTTTTGAACACGAAGCAAATGCTACTGCTATAATTGGCAATACGTAAAGAGATAATTTTTTAAAGGTCATGATATTTTTTGTTTTGGATTAAAAAAAAATTTCGGCAAAGGTATTTTGCAGAAGCTTATAAAACAAGATTTTATTTAGAATAATTAAAAATAAAAAAAAGATCTTGTGTTTGACTTAACTAAGTTAGCAACAATATATCGTTGTATTTTATAACACTAAACCCTTTGTTTAACTAAATACAAACTACGCTATTATACCAAGTACACTATTTGGGTACTTAAATTTATCTTAATGGATCATTTAAAAAATGTTAATTATTATTTAAAATTATTCTAAATAAGATTTGGTTTGTAATATAAAAACGAATAATTTCGCACTATTCTTAATTATTCTAAATAAAATTAAAATGACTAAATTTTTAAAAAAGCTTCTTTTTGTAAGTTTTTCATTGTTTTTATGCTCCTCAGCGGGCGTTTCTACCGATAAAGATGATTTAACGATTGTTAAAAAAGCCAAAGAGAGCAACAAATACATTGCGGTTTATTTTTCGGGATCAGATTGGTGCGCGATTTGTCATGTTTTCAAAAATGAGTTTGTCGAGCAAAAAGAGGTTGCTTCAATTTTGAACGCTGATTTTGTGTTTTACAATGCTGATTTTCCTCAGCGCAAAAAATTAGCCAAAGATATTACTGCAACTAATGATGCTCTAGCCGAAAAACTAAATCCAAATGGAATTTTTCCTCTTTTGGTAATTGCAGACGAAAACCTCAATGTCAAAAAAGTAATCACAAAAGCTATGGGTTACGATAAAGCTATGGAGGCTTTGAAAGAAAGTATTAAAAAATAGCCTTTCCAAATACAATCAGTAATCATGTCACAACTATACACAGAGACGATTCCGTCTATGACTTCAACCTTGTCTATTTCGATTATAATGGATGACGATCAAGAGAAAGATGCGCAGGAATTGATCCAAAAAGGATTTGAAAAAGCCAATGAACTCATAAAAATAATTTCGGCTTGGGAGGCGGGAACTCAAATGCATGCGGTCAATCAGGCTGCGGGCGTGCGTCCAGTTGTTGTGGGCAACGAATTGTTTTATCTAATACAAAGAGGGCTAAAAATATCTGAACTGACAAAAGGATTGTTTGACATCACTTTTGCCTCAATAGACAAAGTTTGGTATTTTGATAAACCAATGAGTGAATTCCCTACACCAGCAGCAATTGGACAATCGGTTAGTAATATTAACTATAAATACGTGCAATTAGACTCCAAAAACAAAACGGTATTCATAAACAATAAAGGTACCAAAATTGAGCTTGGGGCTATTGGCAAAGGATATATTGCCAATCAAATAAAGGAGTTGCTCATTAGTTACGGAATTCAATCGGGTTTGGTCAATGCTGGTGGCGATTTGGTGTGTTGGGGTAAAAACAATGAGGGTTATCCTTGGCGAGTAGGTATTGCAGATCCCAATAAAAAAGAATCTTACATTGCTTGGTTGCCTTTAGAAAATCAAGCCGTAGCCACATCGGGCAGTTACGAGCGATTTGCCCTGATTGATGGCGAAAAATACTCTCATATCATTCATCCAAAAACGGGTTATCCTGTAAAAGGACTTCAAAGTGTAACCATTATTAGTCCTGATCCAGAACTGTGTGACGCTATTGCCACATCAGTTTTCTTGATGGGATTAGAACAGGGATTGGAGTTTGTAAATCAATTTGAAGACATTCAATGTTTTATGATAGACAATCAAAATCAATATTATTATTCAGATAATTTAAATACAAATCAATATGTTCAACAAAATTAAATTGCTTTTATCAGCAGTTGTACTCATAGGTACTTGCAGCCGTTGCGCTCCAGTGAAGCCCTATCAAAGACAATACGTTTCGGATTATTCGATGCAAACAGGAACTACTTCATTAGAGAAATTAGAATCCGAAGGTTTTTCTTTTAGAGAAGGAGCTTCAGGCGGGGAAACAGGAAAAACAGGCGGCGGATGTGGTTGCAATTAACCCAAACAAAATATTCAAAAAATAGAAACACACAATGATGCTAATTATACATTTATTTATTTTTTCGCTTCCCAATTTTAATGCTTTGATAGTGATATTTATGCTATTAGTAGGTAAATTATCATTTGGTCAAAACGCTAAAAACAAAGAAGAGAAAGATAAACGACCAACCAAAATCTCGTTATTGAGTAATTATTACGATCAAGACGGAGACCGAAGTGCTGTAAATGGAGGACTTGGTTCTCAAAAACTAGAGAGTTTTTCGCAAGAAGTGCATCTTTATCTGCCTATAAAATCAGTAGATGCAGTAGCGATAGATACTGGAATAGACCATTTTACATCGGCATCCTTGGCGACTATAGACAAGTACGTTTCGGCTGCGAGTAGCGGTAACACTGGAGTAAGCGGAGACGAAACTCGCATCTATGGTAACGTTGCTTATGAGCACCAACTTTCGCCTACGGTTACTGTTGCGCCTCGTGCTGGATTTTCTAGCGAATATGATGTGCAATCTGTAAATGCAGGTCTTTCGTTATCTAAAAAATTAAAGAAAAACGATCAAGTTCTTTCTACTAGTTTTGGTGCTACGGTTGACCGCTGGATGGTGGTACATCCAGGAGAGTTTCGTGCATCGGCATTAGATGCAGAAACAGGTGCTTCTGCAAGTTCTGTAAATCCGTATGCAACTCCTTTTGTATATAGCGGAGAGGCTATCGAAAAAGATGGGCAAATGTATCCTGTAGATTATAGAACTTCGTATGCATTGGTAAACGGATTCTCATTTGCCATAAACCAAAAAATGAATGCTTCTGTAGGTCTTGATTTATTGGCTCAAAAAGGATTGCTTTCTACTCCTTTTCACAGAGTTTATTTTAATGATGGTATTGGAGATGAATATCAAAAAGAAGTCCGAATTGAGAAATTACCTCGTGAACGCTACAAAATTGCCATTTCTGGACGATTCAATTACTTTTTAGATCCTGCAATCGTGTTGCGCACCTACGCCAGACTGTACAAAGATACTTGGGATATTAACTCAATAACCTTTGGTATGGAAACGGTATTGAAAGTCAATAAATCATTTGCAATAACACCATTTGCGAGATTTCATTACCAAGAGGGAACTTCTTATTATGCCGCTTATGGTCAGCATGTGTATAATCCAGAGGAATTTTATACCAGTGATATGGATTTGGCTACGTTCTCGGCAGTTCGTACAGGATTAGCCTTGCGCTATGTTCCTTTTGCTAATGCAAAATTGGATGCAAACGGAAAACCAATTCAGCACTTTGTAGCGATGAAGGATATTGGTTTGCGCTACGCTCATAACAACAGACAAGATGGTTTAACGGGTAGTTCTTTATCTTTTGAAATCACTTTCGAACTTTAATCATTTCTTTAAATAATAAAAAATATAAATAATGAAGTCAATTTTTATAAAATCACTAGTATTAATCACAGGAATCATTTCTATGGTTTCTTGTACAGGTTCTGACTCTAAAATAGAAGCGCCATTAGTGTATCCAAATCCGTATAAAGTACTAGAGGACTTGAACACCATCAATGAGAATACTACTCTAAAAATGCTCAATAGAACAACCGCTATTTCGGTAGGGCAATTGGGCTATGTAATAAAAACAATGGATCAAGGCGTTACTTGGCAAAAAATGGATGCCAAAACTACAAATAATCTTAATGATATTAGTTTTACATCTGAACAATCAGGATGGGTAGTCGGAAACGGTGCTATTATCAAGAAAACAACCGATCAGGGTTTGACTTGGACTGATAAAGTTCCTGCTACTTTACTGGCTACCGAGAATGTACTTGCCGTGAATTTCTTGAATGAAAATCTTGGAGCTTGCACTACCGCTACAGGAAAAATTTTGATTACTAAAGATGGTGGTACTACTTGGGCAATCAAATCTGCTAAAGCTGTAGATGGGAAGGATATTGTCACTGCTTTGAGAGCGATTTATATCAAAGATGCAACTACTTTTTATATCGTTGGTGCGGCGGGAGTTCTTTTAAAAACGACCAATTTTGGAGATACTTTTACTACAATTCCAACTTCGCAAGTTACAAATGTAGCTGCTGCAACATTTTATAGAATTGCTGCACCCTCACAAAACGTAGCCTATAGTTGTGGATCGAATGGAATTGTTTTAAAAATCAACTTGGCAAACGACGCTCTTACTTTGATCAATCCGCCAATGACCGAAACCATGCAAGGAATCAACTTTTTAACGGATAATTTAGGATATGTAGTAGGTAGATTTGGTTTGATTTTTAAAACCGAAGATGGTGGAGCATCATGGAGTCGAATGAAATCTGGAGTTTCAGTAACCCTAACGGATGTGGCGTATTGGAATGATAAATTAGGTTACGTAGCTGGTAGCAAAGCAATATTGAAAACAAAACAAGAGTAACATTCAAGAGGTGTTACAAAATAAAAAAGGAGCAATCACATATGAAAACAACGATTTTTAAACATATAATTCCAGTATTTTTACTGGCGGGAATAGTTGTTTCGTGCGAAACAGAAACGTTTCCAGAAGCTACCGCAAAAGTGCCCGATTATAGCATTAGTACCAATAGCTTGATATTGAACGCTACCATCAATGACCTCGATTTTATAGGTCTTGACAATGGTTTTGCAGTTGGGAATATGGTTATTGAAACAGTAACGCAAGGTGCCGTGCTAAAAACGACCAATGGAGGTAAAGATTGGACAAAATTAGTTATTCCTACACTGTTGGGACAGTTGTATAGCAATTATTTTATAGATGCTAATACAGGTTGGATAGTAGGTAGTCTTGGAACTATTTTGTACACTACCGATGCGGGAGTAATGTTTAAGCAAGCGGTAAGTGGCACTACTGAAACCCTATATGGGGTTACTTTTTTTGATAAAAATAACGGAGTTTGTGTAGGTGCAGCAGGAGTTTTACTGACTACCACAAATGCAGGAGTTACTTGGACTAAAAAAACCAGTGGTGTCACTACAGATTTGAGGGCAGTTTACATGAAAGATGCGGCTACCATTGTGGTTTGTGGTGCTAATGGTGTTTTGAGAATCTCAAAAGATCTTGCCAAAACTTGGACAGCAATAGATACCAAACAAACCATTCGTTTGCAGGATATGCATTTTCCAGTTCCAAATATTGGTTATGCCTGTGGACAAAGTGGGGTGGTTATAAAAATCGACCTGAATACGAATACAGTAACCAGACTCTTTTTGCCAGTAGATGATCAACAAAGAGGGATTTTCTTTGTGAATGAAAAAATAGGTTATACAGCTGGACAGTATGGCGAGTTGATAAAAACTACTGATGGAGGTGCTACTTGGAAATCTCAAAATATAGATCCAATTGCTCAAAATATGTATGCTATCGATTTTCCAACAGAAAGTAAAGGGTACATAGGAGGCGTAAAAACGTTCTTGACATCCAATACTAAATAAATAACATAAAACGGTAACTGTTTCTAGGAATAGTTGCCGTTTTTTATTTAAAATCCAAAAGCTATAAATATCAGGGTATTCGCTTGTATAATCGACCCTGTTTAAACTTGTTATTCCTTTTTTATACTTTAAAATCTGCGCAAATCTGCAAAATCTGCATGCCTAATTTTTTACACAGATTTAGCAGATTTTATAAAAGCCTAATTGTAAAAGCAAATAATTTTTATAAAACGAATACCAGTTACATAAACACCAACCAATGAAAAAAATATTATTATACCTCGCATTCTTTGCAATATTTGGCATGAATGCCCAAATGCTCGATCCTGTAAAATGGCATACAAGGGTCGAAAAAAAATCGGATACAGAGTTTTTACTAATCATGAAAGCGACTATCGAAAAAGGATGGCATTTGTATTCGCAATTTACACCCGATGGAGGAGCACTCCCAAGCGAATTTGTTTTCAAAAACCAGCAAGGTAATTTTGAAAGATTAGGAAAAGTTGCCGAAAGTACTTTCGAAAAAGTCTACAATGATGTTTTTAAAGTAGAAGAATGCTTTTTTGAAAATGAAGCTGTTTTTACCCAAAGAATTAAAATTAAAAACACCAAAACGAGCAAAGTTTTAGTAGCCGTTTCTTATCAAGCGTGTAATGAAGCTTGTATCCAGCAAAACAAAACTTTTGAATTCAAGATCCCAGAAGTTCCCATTGCTAGTGTCCAAACCGAAGTAGCGGCCAACAAATCAAGTACTTCCGAAATTGCTGCGAAAATAAATCAAGTTACCCCAAAAGCGGTTCAGAAAGAATCTGAAGCAACAGTCAATCATCCCAAAAAAAAATCCAAGAAAGGGTTTGTTGCCATTTTTTTTATTGCTTTTCTGTCTGGATTTGCGGCTCTGTTAACGCCTTGTGTTTTTCCGATGATCCCCATGACGGTAAGTTTTTTTACAAAGCAAAGCAAAAGTAAAGCTGCTGGTATTAAAAATGCCATTGTTTATGGACTTTCCATTATTGGTTTGTACGTATTGTTAGGCACTCTAGTAACGGGACTTTTTGGCGCAGATGCGCTCAACGAATTGGCTACAAATGTTTGGTTCAATATTATTTTCTTTGTTTTATTAATCGTTTTTGCCACTTCTTTTTTGGGAGCATTCGAAATTATGTTACCTAATTCATGGGCAAATAAGGTTGATAAACAAGCCGATAAAGGCGGAGTAATTGGGATTTTGTTTATGGCGTTGGCATTGGCCATTGTTTCCTTTTCGTGTACGGGTCCTATCGTTGGAACGTTATTAGTCGAAGCCGCATCCAAAGGTGGATTGGCACCCGTTATAGGAATGTTAGGCTTTTCGATGGCATTGGCTTTGCCGTTTATGCTTTTTGCTATGTTCCCAGGTTGGCTAAATAGTATGCCAAAATCTGGCGGATGGCTCAATACCGTTAAGGTTGTTTTAGGATTTTTGGAACTTGCTTTGGCATTCAAGTTTTTGTCTAATGCTGATCTGGTTTTGCAACTGCATTTTCTGGAAAGAGAGACGTTTTTAGCCATTTGGATCGCCATTTTTGGAGTGCTAGCCTTGTATTTATTGGGAAAAATAACATTACCGCATGATTCTCCTTCGGGTTCCATATCGGTGGGGAGATTGTTGTTTGGTCTTTTCGTTTTGTCTTTTACGTTGTATATGATTCCAGGTTTGTGGGGAGCTCCCTTGAAAATAATTAGTGGTTTTCCGCCATCTCCTTCATACAGTGAGAGTCCAAAAAATACTGGGAGTGCAACTGAAAATAAAAGTACAACGGCTCAACTACCCAAAGGCGCACATCTAGGAGCGCATGGAATTGTAGCTTTTCAGGATTACGATTTAGGTTTGGCTTACGCCAAAAAAGTAAACAAGCCCGTATTGTTGGATTTTACAGGATATGCTTGTGTCAATTGCCGAAAAATGGAAGACTATGTTTGGTCAGATCCAATAGTTTTGAATTTGTTGCTTAATGAGGTGGTTTTAATATCACTTTATGTAGATGATAAAAGGGAGTTGCCAGTTTCGGAGCAATACATTTCGAAAGATACAGGCGAAAGTATTGAATCTATAGGGGACAAATGGAGTGATTTTCAAATTACGCGTTACAAAGCCAATGCACAACCCTATTATGTGATAATGAATCCCGAAGGAAAAGACTTGAGTCTGCCAATTGGTTATACATCTGATGAAATTCAATATGGAGATTGGATAAAAAAGGCTTTACAGAAAAAATCTTAAAATGAGGTTTTTAGTACTTCATTAAAACTCAAATACATTTTAACAAAAGCCTTTCTTTTATTTAAAATAAATCTAAATAAAACTTTGGCACATTAACAAAAAATTATACTTTTGCTTAAATTTAATTATTCTAAATAAACACTTTATGAAAAAAATAGTTCAGACGTTATGTTTTCTTTTACTTGCCGTATTTGTAGTTGCATCTTGTAATAATGATGATAAAAACTCGAAGGTTACCAAAAAACAAGTTATAGAAAATTACGCCAATATCGCTTACGCCAATTATAAAAAAGCTTATGATGATGCGGTAGTTTTAAAAACAGCGATCACTACATTTACCACAACACCAACAGAGGCTAACTTTACAGCTGCCAAAACAGCTTGGAAAAATTCAAGAGAAAGTTATGGTACAACAGAAGGGTTTCGTTTTGCAAACGGACCAATAGATAATGAGGAATTAAAAGGACCAGAAGGGTACATCAATTCTTGGCCTTTAGACGAAAATTATATTGATTATACGGCGGGAGCTTCAACATCAGGAATTATAAATAACCCAAAACTTTATCCAACAATAGACAAAGCTTCTTTATTAGTTCTAAATACTCCTGGAACAGAAGAAACGAATGTTAGTGTGGGATATCATGCTATAGAGTTCTTACTTTGGGGTCAGGATTTAACGACGCCATCGGCAAACAAGTCTGGGCAACGACCTTATACTGATTATTTAAAAACTGGAGGTACTGCTACTAATCAAGAAAGAAGAGCTACTTATTTAAATGTATGTGCTGATTTATTGACAGACCATTTATTACAAGTAGTGAACCAATGGAAAGAGGGTGGGTCTTATAGAGCTACTTTTTTAGCGTTGAAAGAAGACGATGCTATAAAAAATATATACCTGGGGATCACGTCATTAGTGTCTGCTGAATTACCAGTAGAGCGTATGGAAGTTGCTGTTGGAAATGCAGATCAAGAAGATGAGCATTCTTGTTTTAGTGACAATACACATAGAGATATTGCTTTAAATCTACAAAGTGTTATCAATATTTATAAAGGGAATTATGGTAGTGTTGACGGTGCTTCACTAGAGGATTTGGTAAAACAAGCCAACACTGAAATATATAATACTACTGATGTATCTATTAATTCTTGTTTAACAAAAATGACTGCTATTCTTGCTCCTTTTGATTTAGCCATTTCAGGTGGTAAAGAGTCTGTAGAAGGTAAAAAAGTAACTGCGGCAGCTACTGAATTAAAAACGTTCGGAGCTAATCTATTAGCTGGAGCTGTAAAAATAGGTGTTATTGTAAATAGCTAGAAAGCTTCAAAATAAAGTATAACTAAAGTGTTCTTATTATGAGGACACTTTTTTCTGTTTAAAAATGAAAAATTATAAAAAAGTATTAGTCGTTTTGGTTGGTGTTCTCTTTTTGAGTTGCAGTAAAAATGATGCGGAAGAATATATCCCTCTAACTGCGGAAGAAGGCGAACAATTTTCAGGTGGAGAAACAACAGTTTTTAATAAATCAGAGGAGGCTTTTGGCTTCTTTGCTCCTAATTTATCTTTCGATGAGCAATCGGATTTTGGTATTGGAAATTCTTTTTTTAGACAAAATTGGGTAACGGCTCCTGCTTCTACTACTGCAAGAGACGGTGTAGGACCTTTTTTTAATGCTATTTCCTGTTCGAGTTGTCATTTTAAAGACGGTCGAGGAAGAGCACCTTTGGTAGCTGGAGAAACTGGTCATGGTTTGTTGCTACGATTGAGTATTCCTGGTATTGACGGTAACGGAGGGAATCTTCCTGATCCTATTTATGGAGGACAATTACAAGACGGTGCCGTTCTTGGTCAAACTATTGAGGGCAAAATTTCTATTATTTACCAATCCATAACTGAGACTTTCGCAGATGGAACTACTGTTGTTTTGCAAAAACCATCGTATCAAATTAATACTTTGGGGCATGGTCCATTAGCCAGTAATCTTCAAGTTTCTCCAAGAGTTGCCAATCAGATGATAGGAATGGGATTATTAGAAGCTATTCCAGAAAGTACATTACTTGGTTTTGCAGATGAAAACGACACCAATAAAGACGGTATTTCAGGAAAAGTAAATTACGTACATGATGTAGCATCCAACTCGAAAAAGATAGGGCGCTTTGGTTGGAAAGCCAATCAGCCTAGCGTACGTCAGCAAGTTGCGGGCGCTTTTCTGGGAGATATGGGAATCACTACGAGTTTGTTTCCAAACGAAAATGCACCATTTGGCGTAGATCTTACCGCTATTGCTAATGGAGGAACTCCAGAGATATCGGATTTAAATTTTGAGAGAGTAGTGTTGTATTCTAGTACACTAGCCGTTCCCGCAAGAAGAAATTATGCAGAGCAAAATGTATTAAAAGGAAAAAAAACATTTAAAACTATAGGTTGTGTTAATTGTCACATCCCAAAAATACAAACAGGAAGTAATCATTCTATTGCAGCTTTGAGAAACCAAACGATCCGTCCCTATACTGATTTGTTATTACATGATATGGGAACTGATTTAGCAGACAATACTCCCGATTTTAAAGCCACAGGTACAGAATGGAGAACACAACCTTTGTGGGGAATTGGGTTAATCGAAACGGTCAATAATCATACTAATTTAATGCATGACGGTAGAGCCAAAAACGTTACCGAAGCGATTTTATGGCATGGTGGAGAAGCTAAATCAGCTAAGGATAAATTCAAAAAATTGACTGCAATAGAACGAAGCGAACTTTTAGAGTTTATTAATTCATTATAAATTGTACCAATTTCTTAATACTAAACTCAGTAATTACTTGTTTTTTTTTTAATAAACTCGATTTACCTTCCAATAATTTACATGCAGGATTCCATCTAAAAAAGGTTTTCCACTCCAATTACTGATCCTAATTTTATTCAATACAGATTCCCTTTAAATCCGATACCAAAAGTATCGGATTTTTTTTGCCCCAAAAACACCAAATACAATTCTTACAGTTACAGCATCAACCCAACTTGCAGGAATTAACTCGTGAAGTGCCCTGTTTTCTGAATTGTGTGTTTTATATGTTCTGGTTTGGGGACTACAAATTTTTTCATCCTAAAGGGTCTTGATTTGTATTTCAAAGCCTGATAGATTTCTTGTAATTTGGAGTTGGGTTCAGAGCATTTTTTTATGATAATCGTGTTTTCTTGGTCATCGACAATCGAAGTTGTAACGAGTTTTTGAGTGCTCGATATTCTCAAAATCTCTTTCCAATCGTGGTTTATTTTTTTTGTTTTTAGTTGGTGTCTAATTGTGTTTACGATCCAATAGCCCAAAAGTCCCAAATGCAAATGAGCCATAGTTGCGTTGTCGTTTTTGTGATAAACTGGTCTCAAATCCAAATCGGTTTTGAGAGTTCTAAAAGTGCTTTCCACCTCACGTAAGGCGTTGTATATTTTCCAAATTGTAGTCTCGTCTTTGTCTTTTAAGGAGGTTTTTAAAAAGTATATTCCTTGTTCTTTTTCCTTTTTTATGGCGGTTTCATTGGCTTGCCAATCAATACTGATAATGTTTATTTTGTTTTGGTCTGGGGTGCGATTAATAGTAAAATGCGGAGCTATGGATGGATATTTTTCTTTAATTCGACCTATTTTTTGTTGTACTTTTTCTTGGATTTTGATGCCTGATTTTAGGGTAATCCCCTTGGCTAATTTTTGCAATTCAAGCTCAAAACGTTCTTTGAATTTTACATTCATCGAACGCTCTTTCATTGCCTTGAAGTCGCTTTTGACTTTGTATATACAAAAATCGTGCTGGATAGTTTCTTGTTTTTTTGCCTGTAATTCAATCTGATTGATGGCTGTTTTTTGATTTTTAGAATCATAAATTATCGTTGGAATTTCATTTTTTAAATCATATTTTTTTGATTTAGTTCTGTTTACGTAAACATAATCGTAGCCTTTTGCCACTACCATATCCAAGTTTTCTTGAGTGGCAATACCTGCATCAAAGACAATTAGCGACTTTTTATTGACCAAACCACTGCCGACTTTCAGGTTGTCAATCATGTCCAAAAGCGTTTTACAATCGGCCATATTGCCCTGGTAAATATTCAAATATTTCAGAAAACCTTCCAAGTTGACCACCACAGCAAGAACCACCAATTTGGCATCGGTTCTTTTTTCTTAACTACGACCAAATTGAGCTAAATCGCTATTTCGTTTCTGACCCTCAAAATAAGTGTTAGTCAAGTCGTAGAGATAAATAGTGTCCTGAATATCAAATAATTCGTCGGTTTTTTTAGATAAAAATTGTTCCAAATAGTCTTTTATGGCATACAAATCCAAAGCACTTCAATACAATTTGTCTTTTGTGATTTTCTCAATCGGATAGCCTGTAAGCTGGCAAATAGATGAGTTTTCGATTATCCATTTGCTGGTTTTGTTTTCGCTTGCTGGAAAAACGGCACGAGAAATAATTTGCGTCATCGCCAATTGAAGTTTCTCATCCGACCATTTTTGTTCCATCAAAAAGCTGTCAATTTTGATCTGTTTCAAAGCTTGAAAACCCAACCATTCTGCTCCCAACTCTTTTGCATTTAAATGTTTAAAAGTGTTCAAATCAACATGAGCCATGTCTCTTTCAGGGTCAATTTTAGAATCAACCTTTCCGCCTTTCAGAGCTTTATAATACAACTCATCAGCGAATTCTAAAAGATGTGCATCGGAGTCTTGAACCAATAAAATAGGCTTGCCATTGATACGATCAGTGATGTTTTTTTGAATAAAATCAATTCATCGGCAGAAAAATGATCAATAAATCCAGCCGTTACAATGGTTCTGTGTCTGATGTAGTTATTGGCATCACGATAGCTTTCTACCAATCGGTAGTAGGATTCCACTTTTTGAGTTTGTGGATTATTGCGACATGAGGCTTTGAAATACATTTCACAAAGTTGCAAAACTACCACAAATCCTACAATAGTTACTGAGGACTACAAATCGTATTTTACCTAAAAAAAGCTGTGTTTGAATGAAAAAAAACTAAAAAAGATTCATTTTACACCTTTTATAGCTACTAACAACTTGTATTTAACATAATTTTAACTTTTAGACGCGTCTAAATCTGCAAGTTGGGTTAATGCTTAATTTTCAAATCGTTAATATCCCTTTTCAGCTCCAAAAACATATCTTTCACACTTACAACTTCATCCATTTCTTGTTTTCTGTCGCTCCTACCGATATTACACTCGTACTCCCAAATTTCGAGAATATCAGAAACCTTGACTTCATAAATTGGATAAAAACTATTGTCTGATTCTACAACCAGTGCATTTTTTTTATTTTTGTTCAATCGCTTATACACCATACCTTCGCTTTTGGTTATCAGTATATAAGTCCTGCCATCTTTCACGTCTCCTAACTTTTCAATATAACGCCCGACTATAATTGAACCGTCCTCGTGTGGTGGCATCGAATCTCCTTCAACCGGAAACCCCCTGTGCTTTCCCGGACCCAAAAATGGCAGGGAAATATGTTGCAAGCTTTCAATATATTCTGGATCGGCATAACCATTTAAGTAGCCAGCCTTAACTTTTTGTGTAACGACTTCAATAAAATTCTCCCCGGCTGCATCAACAGTGATCGGTAGTACTAATCTGTTATTTTCCAATTTCAACAAATCATCCATCGGAATTTTCCGTACATCCACAGAAAGCAACAGGTCAATACTGATGTGATAATAATGCGCTATTTTCTTCAGTATTTCATACGGCGCTTCAGAGCTCCCGTCTTCATATTTGACATACCGACCTCTAGTGATACCAATCGATTCGGCAAGTTTTTCCTGCGAAATTTTCTTATTAACCCTAAGGCTCCTGATGTTGTCTGAAAATAAAGACATGTTAATTTTGTTACAATTTGTAACAGCAAATATAAGTATTTTTGTTACAACCTGTACTAATTTTGTAGTGTATAAAATGGGATGACTATGGAAAGAGCAATTGTACATATGGATTTGGATACGTTTTTTGTGTCCTGCGAAAGATTAGGAAACTCAAAACTAGAAGGAATACCGCTGATTATTGGCGGTGGAGATCGTGGCGTAGTTGCTTCCTGTTCTTATGAGGCCCGAACATTCGGCGTTCGTTCAGCGATGCCAATTAAAATGGCGCTTAGACTTTGTCCACAGGCAAAAGTGATAAAAGGCGATATGGAATTGTACTCTAAGTTATCCCATGATGTTACTCAAGTTATCGAAGAGAAAGCCCCAATAATGGAAAAAGCCAGTATCGATGAATTCTATCTCGATATTACCGGCATGGATAAATTTTACGGAGGCTATAAATGGACCAATGAGCTGGCACAATCGGTTATCAATGAAACTGGATTACCGATCAGTTTCGCATTATCAGTAAACAAAACCGTTTCTAAAATTGCAACTGGGGAGGGAAAACCAAGAGGAAATTTGGAAATATCCCAAGATATGGTAAAGCCATTCTTAAATCCGCTGTCCATTCAAAAAATCCCTATGGTGGGTGATGTAACGTTTCAATTATTGTCAAGAATTGGTATCCGTACCATTCAGACACTCTCTGAAATGCCAGCCGAAGTGCTGCAACGAATGATTGGTAAAAATGGTATTGAGATATGGAAAAAAGCGAACGGCATTGATAACAATCCCGTTGAGCCCTACACGGAACGCAAATCAATTTCAACAGAACATACTTTTGTACAGGATACGATCGATATCCAAAAACTGAAATCAATACTGGTTGGGATGGTGGAAAAACTGGCTTTTCAATTACGTTCCGAAGAATGGCTCACCTCAACGGTAGTCATAAAGATACGGTACTCTAATTTCGATACGGAAACCAAGCAATGCCGGATACAATATACATCAGCCGATCACATCCTGACTAAAAGTATTACCGATTTATTTGATAAATTATACCAGCGTCGCATGCGCCTGCGGTTAATCGGAATTCGTTTTAGCGGACTCGTCAGAGGCACATACCAAATAAATATGTTTGAAGACACAGAGGAAATGTTATCATTATACCAAGCGATGGATAAAATGAAGAGTCGTTATGGCTTTGATGCTGTCATGCGATGCGCTGGCGCAACCTTCAAGCCCAATAACAAAGCCGAAATTTTAAAACGTAAATTCTAATCTACCATGTACCTCAACTGTCATTCCTTTCATTCCCTGCGCTACGGCACTATCCCGCTGATGGACTTGGTACAACAAGCTATTGCATCTAACGTGAAGGCTATAGCATTAACAGACATCAACACGGTTACTGGTATTTATGATTTCATAAAAGCATGCAATGAGGTTGGGATAAAACCATTGGTTGGTCTGGAATTTCGATGCAATCATAAGTTGCGTTATATAGGACTTGCCAAAAATGCTAAAGGTCTTGCAGAAATGAACCGATTTCTGACCAAACATAATTTTGAGAATTCAGCTTTGCCTTTGGAAGCACCAGGATTTAATGCTGTTTTTATAATTTATCCATTTGAAAATGTACCTACGGTTTTGAAAGAAAACGAATATATTGGTATTCGTCCGGAACAGCTTCCTAAATTATATCTACAGGAATGGAAAAATAAACAAAGCAAAATGGTCATCCTGCAACCCGTAACATTCCGCACAAAAAAGGAATTCAATCTGCATAAGATCCTGAGGGCTATCGATACTAATGTTATTTTATCCAAACTTACTGAAGATGATTACTGTAAAACTTCTGAAGTGATGCTCCCTTTAGAAGAGCTTCTTTTAAAATATAACGAGTACCCAGAGATAGTAGCAAACACCGAAAAGATAATTCAGGAATGTAACTTCGAATTCGATTTCAAAACTCCAAAAAATAAAAAGTTTTATACCAATAATCGAAAGAGCGATATGGCTTTGCTTACAAGTCTTGCAAACCAAGGACTAGTTTGGAGATATGGGTCTAATAATGTTCAGGCAAAAGCACGTGTTGAGAAGGAATTGAAAGTAATTCATGAATTGGAATTCAGTGGCTATTTTTTAATAACCTGGGATATTATTCGCTATAGCAATAGCTGTGGATTTTTGCATATCGGTCGTGGAAGCGGTGCCAACAGTATCGTGAGTTATTGCCTTGGTATTACTGACATTTGCCCAATAGAATTAGATTTGTATTTTGAGCGCTTCCTGAATGTGAACCGTAAAAGCCCACCAGATTTTGATATTGACTGGTCCTGGAAAGAGCGTGATACCATACTTGAGTATATTTTCAATCGCTATGGTGCTGACCATGTAGCTTTTTGCGGAACCAATGTAGAGTTCAAGTATCGATCAATATTTAGGGAGGTTGGAAAAGTGTTTGGATTACCAAAGGAAGAATTGGATATGCTGGCTAAAAACCCAATGGCTTTACATGATAAAAATTCAGTAGTAAAGTATGTACAGCAATACGGAATGATGCTCGAAAAATATCCGAATCAGAGAAGCATGCATTCCTGTGGTATATTAATTTCGGAAGAACCCATTACCAACTACACAGTGCTGGAGATGCCGCCAAAAGGCTTTCCAATTGTCCTTTTCGATATGCATATCGCTGAGGATATTGGCTTTGAAAAGTTCGATATTTTAAGCCAGCGCGGTATCGGACATATTGATGATAGCGTAAAGCTGATTCAAAAGAACCGTGGTATTAAAGTAGACATCCGCAATACGTCACTATCCAAAGATGAGGTCAGAGCCAATAGGTTTTTAGAACGAGGAAAAACCATTGGCTGTTTTTATATTGAAAGTCCTGCCATGCGCGGACTGCTTCGCCGTCTTAAATGCGATAACTATAAAACACTTGTGGCAGCTTCATCAATTATCCGCCCGGGTGTAGCCCAATCAGGAATGATGAAAGAATATATTTTCCGACATAACAATCCCGACAAGTTCGAGTATTTCCATGATGTTTTTAAGGAACAGCTCGGCGAAACATACGGTATTATGGTCTATCAGGAAGATGTAATTAAGATTGCCTTGCATTATGGGGGACTTCCAGCTGCTGATGGAGACATCCTGCGCCGTGCTATGAGTGGCAAAGGCCGTTCAAAAGCTGCTTTGCAAAAAGTGAAAGATAATTTCTTTGCCTCCTGTGTGCAAAAAGGACATCCGGTAAAGTTGAGCGAAGAAATATACAGACAAATCGAATCTTTCGCTGGTTACTCTTTCTGCAAGGCACATTCCGCATCTTACGCAGTTGAAAGTTACCAAAGCTTATACCTGAAGGTGTACTATCCCGTCGAATTTATGGTAGCGGTAATCAATAATCAGGGTGGTTTTTATCGTACCGAAGTCTATGTTCATGAGGCACGAATGTCTGGAGCTACCATACACAATCCATGTGTCAATAAGAGTGAATACGAAACTACAGTATATGGTATCGACGTCTATCTAGGCTTGATGCACCTGGAAGGATTGGAAACTAAAACAGCACATGCTATAGTTACAGAACGTGAGGAACATGGAGAATTCAAATCATTGGAAGATTTCATCAATCGAATCCCAATAGGAATTGAAGGAATCCAGATTCTGATTTTTATCGGTGCATTCCACTTTACCGGCAAAACAAAAAACCAATTACTAGTGATAGCCCGATTAATTCTGGTAAACTTCAAACCCGAAAATCGAAACCTGATGCTGCTTCAGGAGCCAGTCAAAGAGTACAAGCTACCTGTATTGGAACGTTCCCCTTTTGAAGATGCCTTTGATGAAATAGAACTGTTAAGTTTTCCTGTATCCTGCTCTCCTTTCGATCTGTTGAAGACCAGATACAAGGGGGATGTAATGGCAAAGGATTTGCTAAGACACCACAAACAAACAATTAAAATGCTCGCTTATCTGATTTCTCGAAAACACGTGCCTACCAAAAGAGGAACAATGTACTTTGGCACTTGGATAGACATAGAAGGGGAATATTTCGATACGGCGCACTTTACCGACAGCCTTGAGAAATATCCCTTCCAAGGTGGTGGCTGTTATTTGCTTTTAGGTAATGTCGAGGTTGATTATCATTTTCCTACAATTACCGTTACCAAAATGGCAAAAATGCCTTTCATTCCTGATCCACGATATTCAAACTCCAAAGACAGCCAATATAAAGTCCACGAACATATTCGGGAAGACGTCAGCATGACACATCGGGCTCCATATCCGCAAGAACATGAAATTAATTTGCCAAGACAGAAAATGAATGTCTGATAACAAATAAATTATTATTTTAGTGATACGGTTTACCGGTGGCACCTAAAATAAAAAAATGACTGATAACAACGAATTAATCAAATTTTTAGACGCACAAAATCAGGTGTGCCTAAAAGCATTCTCAGAAATAAAAAAAGGCAAAAAGAGTACCCATTTGGATGTGGTATATTTTTCCTCAAATTAGAGGACTGGGTTCCAGTGAGACTGCAAAACAATACGGATTCAAAGATTTGAATGAAGCCACTGCATATTTACAGCATCCCATCCTTGGTAAGCATCTGGTTGAAATTTCTGAGGAAGTATTAAATCTCAACGGAAAAACGGCAACACAGATATTTGGAACTCCTGACGATATGAAATTACGATCATGCATGACATTATTTGCAAATGTTTAAATTTCTTTTTTACAAAATCTTATCCTACAGATACTCCAACTTATGTATAAGAATCTCCGTCTTATGCCTTTTTTTTATAACTGATTTTACATCTCCTGTAATTTAGATTTAAAAAAGGAAGCTAGTAAAATTTATTTCGAGTATATGCCATTCATTATTTAAAAATCAGTAAACGAATTGTATTAAAAACCTACTATCTCAAAAAAAAATGGTTAGCAAAAAGACTCTTAACACCTTAATCCCCAAAACTATATTATGGAATCCAACTCCAATTCAAAACTCTTTTTAAAAGTTTCAGCACTTCTTACCGGTTTCGGCAAAACCGAACTTAAGGCTACCGGAATGCTGGAAAACTATTACAACACCATTCTTAAAAATGTAGGTAAAGAAACCATAGACTACTTCTTTTTGGATCTGAACAAACTGTTTACAGATCCAGTACATACTGCACAAAGCATCGAAAACACTTTATCTACACAATTTATGCCTAATTCGTCTTATGATGGACTTGCAAAAAAGATCATTATACTCTGGTACACAGGGAACTGGGAAAACGAAGTGGTATCATCGGCATCCTATATTCAAGGCCTGATGTGGAATGCTGGACACACCCACCCACCAGGAGCTAAGCAACCCGGTTTCGGCTCATGGGCAGATCGTCCACTTACGGTTAAATAATCAATAGTAAAATTATCTAAATGGAAAATAACAATTATGATGTAGTAATTGTTGGCTCTGGTATCGCCGGGTCAATAATGGCGAAACTGCTTACCAATGCGGGTAAAAAAGTACTTCTGCTTGAAGCGGGACTTACAGCTGGCATAGCTATGGATCAAGAAGCTGTTTACAAAAACTATCAGGACTATCTAACAACCTTTTACAATGCTTCGGCAAAGGTACCTAACTCACCATATCCCAATATAAAAGATGCTCCTTCTATAAATGTCCTTGACATAGAAGTGATAAAAAAGAATACACCTTCTGCTAACGGATACCTGGTACAAATGGGACCGCTGCCCTTTGCGAGTGACAACACACGAGCTCCAGGCGGCACTACCCTACACTGGCTTGGAACAACCCTCAGGATGCTACCAAACGACTTCAAGATGAAATCGAAATACGGAGTTGGTGTAGATTGGCCTATTAAGTATGAAGATATGTCCCGTTATTACCAAATGGCCGAAAATGAGATTGGCGTTTCGGGTGATGTTCAGGATCAAAACTATCCTATTGAGCAGCAGAATATCTTTGGCAAAGAATATGTTTACCCGATGAAATCTATACCAACCAGTTATCTGGATAAGGTTATGACAAAAGTGATAAACAAAAACAACAAAATCGTACTGAATAATAAAACATACAAACTGTATTGTATCAGTACACCGCAAGGACGAAACTCTATCCCAAATCCGGATTACGACATCAACGGCGTAGTATGGAATTCCAATACAAAAAAACTTGATATAACCCGAAACAAATCAAAAGAAGGTTATGATCCTGTGGGGTCTAACTGGGATCCTTACACAGGACAGCGCTGTGAAGGAAATGCAAGCTGTGTACCAATCTGCCCAGTACAAGCTAAATACAATGCTCTAAAAACGCTTCGAAAATGTGATATGGCAAACCTATCCATAAAAACACAAGCGGTAGCTTCCCGACTGCTGATTAATGAAAATTCTAACTGGATAAACGGAGTTGAATATAAAACATATACAAATGGAAATTCTTGTGAGTACAAAACACATGTAGCCAAAGGCACTATATATGTAATGGCTGCCAGTGCTATCGAAAATGCCAAGCTGCTGCTTGCCTCAGGAGCTGCTAACAGCAGCGATCAGGTAGGACGAAACCTGATGGATCACATGACAGTATTGCGATGGGGGCTCTCAAAAGAACCTATTTACCCCTATCGTGGTCCAGGATCTACTTCTAATATTCCTACCTTCCGAGATGGAGAATTCCGTAAAGAACATGCCGCATGGATACTGCCACTCGACAACTGGGGCTGGGCATGGCCAACAGGATCGCCTGCAAAAGACGTTAGCAATGCTGTTGAACAAGGTATATTTGGTAAAGAACTACGTGATAAAATAGAAGATCTTATTACCCGACAGTTCTTCACTCACTTTGAATGCGAACAGACTCCTGATCCAGACAACCGTGTAACCATTGATCCTACGTACAAAGATAATATTGATAATTACAGACCTGTTATCCATTACAAAGCCACAGAATATATGCTAAAGGCTTTTGAAGCATCAGGAATCGTTTCCGAGCAAATGTTCAAACAATGTGGTATCGAAGATTTTACAGAGTATAAACCTGGGCATGATCCTGACTATGTTACTTACAAAGGCAAAGGATATACTTTTGCGGGTGCAGGTCATATTGTGGGAACACACCGTATGGGATTTACGAAGGATGATTCTGTAGTAGATGAGGATATGCGTACCTGGGATCACGAGAACCTCTTTTTAGTAGGTTGCGGCAATATGCCTACACTTGGCACTTCTAATCCTACTTTAACAATGTCTGCCTTAACTTTTAAAGCTGCCGAAGCTATTCTAAAACAACTTGAACAATAATTAAATTATGGAAAATAATTTCTTTCAAAAAAACAATCCGAATCGTCAAAAACTAATCAAGCCTCTTACTGATTCAGATAGTCCCCAAGAGACGGATACTTCAATTTTACTAAAAGGTGCAACTCTTGTTAAAGGCCAAAATATTCAGTTAAAAATGTCTAAAAAAGATGTAAAAAACTACATCCAAGACCTTAAGCATCTTCAAGACTGCCTCAAAACCGCATTGAAACTAGAACTTTCTACAATACCTCCTTACTTGTGTGGGCTTTACACCATCAAAGAAGGTAGTAACGTGGAAGCAGCAGGACTTATTCGAAGTGTAGTGGTTGAGGAAATGCTGCACATGATACTGGTTGCCAATATCCTTAATGCCATCACAGACCCAAAGACTATCAAAAAAGGCGATACACTTTTTAATGTAAAAGAGATCATCCCATCGTACCCCACACCATTACCGGGAGGTATCGTTCCAGAAGTTCCAAAAGGGATGCCTCCCTTTGAAGTACAACTCCTTAGATTTTCGCGAGAAGCTCTAGAAGAATTTGCTACGATTGAAAGACCCTCTGACCCTAAAGCGCCAATCACAAAGAATTTTGATAGCATAGGTCAATTTTATGAATCGATACGATACGGCTTATTGCGTTTGAACGAAACAACTCCTGGGGGAATATTCATAGGAGATCCAAAACGCCAGATAGCTCCTGAACATTATTACGGAAGCGGTGGAAAAATCACAAAGGTGATTACATACGAAGATGCTGAAGAAGCTATCGGAGAAATCGTAGGACAGGGCGAAGGTATCGATGGAACTATTACTACTGAACATGTTCTGTTTGGAGAAAACATCGAATACGCTCATTACTTTAAATTTCAAGAGATTAGTTATGGTCGTATGTATAGCGCCAATGATACCAATTTCCAGATGCCAGTAAGAAGTGTTCCCACAGGTCGCCCCTTCGCGATAAGCTGGTCATCTGTTTACAATATGAAGGCTAATCCTAAAAATGAAAGATTATGAACACAATCCTGAACTGATGGAAAAAGCCATTGATTTCAATAAAGTATATGTAGCATTGCTCAACGGTATAAATGATGCGGTAAGCGGCCAACCTGAACTGCTGATTAAAGGCATTACGGTTATGTATGATCTAAAATATAAAGCTTTGGAACTACTAAATATCCCACTAGACAACGGAGAATGCGCAGGCCCAACTTTTGAATATGTAGAGCTATAATACTTTAATCATACTATCTAAATTTTCTAATAAAATAAAAAATAAATTATGTATTATCCTCTGACAGCAAAATGGACTATCCTACCCGGAAATGAAGCTAAAGCTACAGCAGCTTTAAAAAAACTAGCACAAGATGTACAGGAAAATGAGCCTGAGACATTACTATACATGGTACATATCCCTAATTTTAAAGAAAAAAGTCTACCTACACCGCCAGCAGGAGAGGTTTGTTTCTGGGAGGTTTATAAAGACCAAGATGCATTTTTAAAACATGTGAACGGTCCAATATTTCAAAACTTTGTAAAAACATATGGAGAACTATTCTTAAGTGATTTTAGTAATCCCCCGCAAGTTTTTATGACCACCGAAGTATTAACCCAGATTGAAGGCTTTAGCCGAAAAGAGCTGTAAGGTAAAAACAACTATTTCTTTAAATAGAAAAAAAATAAAAACATAGTAAAACTATAACCAACCTTAAATAAAACAAAAATGTCCATCAACCAAAAGAATCCCTTAAGCAATTTAAATCTTTCAGGTTTAAATAAGCTAGAAGCCAAAAAAGTCAACAAAGTCAATAAAGGACTGAAAGCTACCTTTAAAACCGAATCTTTGGATGCACCAGTTAATCTTGGTGTCCTACAAACACTCACAGGTACATGGGTAGGTCCGGGTTTTAACCTTATTGAAGTACCTAATATGAACCAAGCTAAACCAGGTCCGCCACCCACAGACAAATTCAAAATTATATTGAATTCAACCTCAGAAACGTTTACCTTCTCCTCTATAGGTGGAGACATTATTAACCGAGGTAATGCACAACAAGATATTGCATTCATGGGCCTACACTATTTGCAACAGGTAAATGATGTTAATCTTCCCAGCGGAAAAAATGGTATTCATCTAGAAACTGGTTTATTCCTAAATCTCCCTAATGGCACTGATCCTGCTGTACAACCCAGTATAGCCCGCCTTGGTTCAATCCCTCACGGTGATTCTCTTTTAGCACAAGGAACATTTTTCACTATAAATGGCGGCCCACAATTTGATATAGCAGATCCTACACCTTTTTTTATTGTAGATGGTAAAAGGCAAAATAAGACTAGTGATACCTACTTGTCACAACTAAAGAATGCCGTTCCTCCAGCAGGCATTCCACAGGAAGTCATTATGAACCCTAATATCTTATTAGAAAATGCTATTAAAGGACAAAATATTACCCAAACAATAGTTATTCTTTTAGACGCTAACCCTGTTGACGGTGTTGCTAATCCTGGAGTTACAGCCCCTGTTGGCGGGATCACAAATATTCCTTTTATTAATGTAAATGCTAATGCTAACAGTCTCTCTGCAATTTTTTGGATCGAAACGGTACAAAATCCTGACGGAAGTACTTTTCTGCAATTACAATACACACAAACTGTAATTCTTGATTTTCCAGTTTTTGCTCCTGACGGAAGTGTTGTTGAAATTAAATGGCCACATATTTCAGTAGCCACACTTCGTCTTCAGGAAACAAAATAAATCAACTAAAAAAAATCATATGGAAAAGAGTCCAAATTCGCTCATGATGCTATATAGCACGTATTTTATGCGGGGCCACCCTGTAAAAATGCTTCTTTTGCAGCAAGAGTAGTGTAATCCAAGTTTTAAGTCTGCATCTTTAGCAATGACCTTGCTATTGGAGGAAGACCCATGAAAGTAATACCTGGAGTGACTTGACTAGGTTCACGAATTAAAAGTAAAGAATCTTGGAGCCTAATGGGAGTATCGATGGCTCCTCCTTTCAATCCTAATGATTATTCCTTGGGAGGCCTTAACACTGTGATAAAAGAATATCCGGAACAGAAAAAATTGGTTACTTATAATTTCATCCTCAAAAATGGAGGATGAAATTTTCCGACTTCCTTTTATCTTTTTTAGTTTACTACATAACTACCTATTCAACAGACTATTATTGAAATAAAACATCTTTATTCATACCGTTTTACAACCTGCATCAAGCAGAACACTATAGGTGTTATCGAGAGAATTTTCATCAGGTACAAATAGTATTACCCCATCTCTTCCCCGTGTCAGTAGTACTCTGTAACTGTTTTTTCTTAATTGCTTTGAGTCTATTGCTTTATAATTTGGCATCATGTCTTTCCAACCATTATTATAAATCCAATCCGTATCCCACGCCAATATAGGCATATCCAATTCTAAACCTTGACAGGCAAATTCAGTAACAACACTGTTTAGGTTTCTACAATAGAAAGGATGTTTGTCATCTACATAATATTGAGAAAATGTAAAGGCTGGTATTGCTGTATAGCCATTCATTATTCCATATTTGGGTAAAATTTTACATTTTGAACTGGCTATTAATCCAAACGTTTTATTGGGCTCATTACCATATTTACTTCGGACAAAAGATTTTGCGATTTCAAGATCTCTTGTAATATAGATCGCGTAATCTTCCTTAAATAAATTCTCTGCCAATTGTTTTGCAACGGTAATATTATCCTCTAATAAATTCTCAACCCAGCTTTGAAGTGTAACTGATTCATGCGTACGCAAAGAAGTCGTCAAATTAAATTCTTCAACAACCTTAACCTCTTGCTTAGCAAACTCGTTTTTGAGTTTGTCTGGGCAATGCACCACCCATTTTGTTGTTGATTGATTTAGCGCATTAGACCAAAGCTCGATTCCGCTTTCTTCTCCTAGATGTATTTCCTGGCCTTCGCCAATTAAACCTATCAGTAAACAATGTGTTTTTTTATTGGCAATAGCAATAAAATCTGTAGGTTCTGCATTATTACTATCTCTATGGGAATTAGACACTTTTTCTGCATCCCAAGCCCGTTGTGCTTCATCATAAATGATTACATCTTCATTCGGAATTTGAGTGGAGTGTGCATATTGTTTCAAAAAGCCATGAACCGATTGAACAAAATTTTTATTCTCTAAACTGTATTGTAACACCTGAACCAAAGGCCCATTTCCCGATAAAAAAACCGCTTTTTGCTTGGTGTTTTGCAAATAGGTTTCGAATACAAATTGCAAGCCTACGAGTGTTTTACCCGCTCCTGGAACTCCGGTAATCAGTGCCAAATGATGTGAATTCTCCTCTTCGGATTGTTCCGCTATTGTCTTCAGTTTTTTTAATGTTAATGGAATACCAGCGCTAGTAGCTTTCTTAATTTGTGGAAATTGCTTTTCTCTAAACAACAACTGTGCGGATTGAATCAATGAAGGCAATGGCGCGTATTCACTTTCAAACCAGTTCTCTATAGTAGTAAATTCTTCTTTAACTAGATCAGTCAATACGGTGTGCAGTTTATTTTTCGAAACGATCTGAACCCCATCCTTTTCATGATATATAGAATTTGCAGCAGCCAAAACCAATACAGGTATAACATTTAAATCATGTGATTTTTGATGATAGTTTCTTAAATCCCGTACATAATGTTTTACTTGGTCAATTTGCGCCTGATTTTCCTGAGAAAACCCTTTGAATTCCAATACGATTAAATTAGTACCACTCAGTATTAAAACGTCTGGTCTTCGGCCACGCTCTCTTGGTAATTCATATTCAAATACTACAAATATGTTTTCGACAGTTTTTGGTGATAAAGCTAAAAGTTTAAGTTCTTCTTTTAAAATATTGAAACAATCAAACCATGCTTTTCTTTGAGAAAAACCGGCCTCCTCAATCATGCAATCGATATGGTGTTCCTTCAAGAGATTCCCCCAAGTAGCCGCATCAACTTCAAGAAAAGAGGCAATCGAGTAAACCGTTTTTTTTATTTTTTTATTCTCCATTCAAAGCATTGATAAAAGGAATATCGGCAGCTGCGAATTCAAAATTTACAAATTCAGAAACTTCTACCCATTCTATTTGATCGTGATCCTTTAATACTATTTCACCCGAAACATATTCACATTCAAAAGCCTTAAGATATATCATCTTCTGGTCATATTGATGTTCATTTTCCATGAAGAAATCATTCACTTTTATAATAATTCCAAGTTCTTCTTTGATCTCTCTTTTTAAGCATTCTTGAGGCGTTTCACCAGTCTCCATTTTCCCACCTGGAAACTCCCAATAACCTGCAAGATGCCTGTTTGGAGCGCGCTTGCCTATTAGAATTTTAGACTCTTTTTTTATAATGGCTGCTGTAACTAAAATGGGGATGTACATAAAAACAAAATTTATAATCGTAACAATATTCAAATGAAAACATTTATTAGAATACAACATCCTTACTCTTCATCATCCTCATCAAAATCGGCATCGGGATCAAAGCCGAAAAAATCGTCTGGATTAAAAGGAATATCTTCATCTAGGTCTTTGTCATGGGCATTTACTCCGGGTGGATTGAACAAACCCCAGTCGTCTTTGATGTAATTCCATACATCAAAACTCGCCACCCAGGCGATGAACAACAGGCGAAACTCATCAATTTCCTTTCGAAGCAAATCGATATATTCTACATTATCGACTCCATGATAGCGCAAACTTCCGGCCTGAACATATAAATTTCGTGCTGCTTTGCGAATAATTGCTGCGTTTTCCATTCGTAAATCATATAAATCAGCTGCCTCTGCTCCTGCAATCTTGGCGGGGATGGTCATAGCGTCTTCCATCATAAAGCGAACGGTTGTTTCTTGCAAAAATTCGTCTTCTTTTGGGATAATTTGTATTAAGCCTTCGGTAAGTTTGAATATATCTTCTGCCTTTTTGTAAATTGGCATTTGATGGGTTCTGTCTCTTTGTGACATATTTAGTCTTTTACTTGTATCGTTTAATGCTTATCCGTAAAAATACCAAAAAAATAAACGCTTTTAAATTATGAGCGATTAAATATTAAATTAATACCGATAGTTATCAAGGCATTAATCTTTATTTCCCGTATTCTCGTCTAAATTGCTATGACTGTCTCCTCCAATGCTGTAATGATTATTCTCCTCGTCTTCATTTCCTATGTTTTCAAATTCATCATCCAAATCAGAACCTGGAACATCCAAATCCCCACCAGACATATCTTCATCAAAATCTTTTTCATTCAATTTGCTAACATTATTTATTTCAACCGGCGCTTTCATTTTAGAAATATCTTCAGGATCTATTTCACTTTCTTTATGGAATTTTCTATAAATATCTTCTTCTGGAGGATACAAAAGGGAATCCGGCAATTTGTTTTTATCTTTCTTATTTAGATTTAAGCCATTTGAATCTGATGTATTGTTTTGCTCTTTCATTTTGATTTTATTTAATTGATTTACAACATACTAAGTTACTTGTTTTAAATAAAACACTTGCCAAATCCTTTGAAAAAGTTCTATAATTTATTCTCCTTGTCTTGCTGTTATTTTAGAGATCCTTTCTCCAAATGTTATTTCTAATTATTTTTATATAAAAAATGGCATTGTATATTTCATTCCTAAAACATAAATAGCTAACTTTAAACTACTTTATAGGTTGCAATAAAAAACAAATAGCATCTTTATATGAAAGAAGCCGATTTAATCAAAATTGAAGCCATTCAAATAGCGGAAGCTTTTAACATTAAAAAATTACGAGCTGAATTTGGAATAGAACCTTATTCCGGTTCTCCTTCGGAAATTTTTTACACTTTGAGTGATAAAAAGCGATACCTGTATATATTCGATTATGGTGTGGTTGTTTTTGCTAATTATACCGCAGTCGAAAAAAAAGAGTTGATCCTCTTTGTCCAAAATTATGCCACTACAATTGTTTATTTGGATTTGTTTGAAGAATACCTAATAGAAATTGATAAAAGCATTTCAAAAGTGGTTATCAAAAACGACTATGTTTTGGTGCCCTATGTTGACCCTTCAGTTTTAAGAATCATAATGCTCAATATTGGGCAGTCTGTTGCTTTAGATTATTATGAGGTGCTAACAGATGCCCTTATTACCTCTTCGAGAGAATACATATTAGAATTGGAACAACATGGAAAATTGAGTATTTCTAAAATTAATTTACTCAAATATATCGGAAAAGTATTGAATGTAAAAAACAGCATTGTTGATAATCTTTACATTCTTGATGACCCAAATATAGTATGGGACAATGAGGAACTCCATTTATTAAACCGCCATCTCAAAACTAATTTTGACATCAATCCACGTTTCAAAGATCTTGATTATCGACTTGATATTGTTGAAGATAATCTTAGACTTTTTACCGATGTTTTGAATGTGCGAGAGAGCTCCCGATTAGAATGGATCGTTATTATTCTAATTTTCATAGAAATAATGATAGCATTGCTTTTTCACTGATTCACTAGTCGCTCTTAAGCCAACCTGTGATACTCATTCTGGTATTTTTGGTAACCAAAACCTCATGAACGAGTTCGTCACTTTTGAAGAAAACGGTTTTGCCTTGAGTAGGGCTTATTTTTTGATTGTTATTCAGTTGATGAATGAGTAGCTCTCCCCCATCGCTTTCTTGCCAATCGCTGTTTAGATAGCTAATCATAGAGTATTTTCGACTTGGGTTATTCTTAAATTGGTCGAGATGCTTTAGATAGAAATCGCCTGCTTCATATAAGGAATAATGAAATTCATACCCAGTAATTCCGGCATAACAACTTTCATTCAAATAAAGTATAAAGGCTTCTATTTGCACAAAAAATTCATTCTCGAAAGCATTGTTGTGTTTTTTGTCGAGCCAATAGATAGAATCGCTTCGAATGGCTCCATCGTAGGACAGCTTCTCTGAATTGCCAATCCCTGCTGCGGATAATTGGCTATTTTCATTTAAAGCGCATAAGTTCTGCTTTAAATTATTGGCCAAATCATTACTCAAAAAATGTTCAGATATGCCCACTTTATTTTCAATATAAGTAGCAATCAAAGCCTCAAAGTTGTTTTCCATATCCAATTGTGATGGACTGAAAATAGTTCCAACGGGACAAGGTAGACTAATTAAAATCAGCAATGCTGTATTTAAAATAAAATAAACATAAAGCACTGATAATCAATATTTTTTTGTTAAATTTAATCCTTTTTTTTAACTAAATATAGTAGTAAACATGAAAAAATGTATTTCAATTGTATTGTTGATCGCAACTTGCATCACGTACTCCCAAAAAAAAACAAATGGTACTATTTATGTAGAGCATCCTGCTATAACTACGGTAGAGGCCATGACCCAAGCCTTTGTTAGTGGAGACGAAAACAAAGTAGCCAGCTATTTAGCTGATGATTTTAAATCGTACAGTGGTACCACTACCAATAAGGACGATAAAGGAATGGATAAAGCGGCATTTTTAAAGACTGTTAAAACATGGAAAGACAACATAGACTATCCAAGTATTAAACGCTCAAAAGGAGCTTATCCCGATGCATTAGAATATAAAGATGCTGATCAAAAAGACTTGGTTTGGGTGCAAACTTGGGAAGATGTAAAAGGAGTACAAAAGGAAACTGGCGTAAAAATAGACAGACCTATACACCGCTTATTTACGGTAGATAAAAACAACAAAATCAAAATGATGATTAACTATTCGACAAGTACGGTGAACGATGAAATCAATCAAAGTTATGCGGATAGAAAAAATGGAGAAATCTACAATCATCATGAAAATATCAATACGGTTCGAAAAATGGTACATGCCTTTGAAAATAAAGATTTTGACAAAGCCTATAGCTTTTATGATGAGAAAGCTACTTTTATGGATATCAATTCAATCGATATTCACAAAGAATACACATTGGCAGAACAAAAAGAAAATGACAAAAAAATGTTCGAAATGTTTGAGCTAGTCAGTATGGATCAAGTGGGATATCCTGATTATTTGCATTATGAATTGGATGATCCCAGAATTGTGCAATCCTGGTGGAAAATTAGGGTAATCCGAAAATCCGATAATAAAAATATTGTATTGCCTATGATGTTTATAGACACTTTTAATGACAAAGGTAAAATAACATCTGAAATCGCTTACTACAGTCAAAAAATATTGGAAGCTAAATAACTTTTGTAACTATTCAAGTAGAAGTTTTCAGTCACAGTCACAGTTTTCAGAGGTTGAGTAATTATTATTATTTTTAATGCTTGTCCGTAATCATACCTGACAAAAAAAACTGACACAAATTCCACAGATTAGCACAGATTTTCAATATAACAGAGTATTCAATTTGTGGAAATTTGTGGAATCTGTGTCAAAAAAACATCCTTTAGGTATCAATACGGACAATCATATTATTTTTAATTAAAAGCAGATTTCGATTACTAACGCTTTGATTGGTAATCGAACTCTATTTTAAAAATTACACCAAAACCATTGGATTGACAAATGGTATTTCCTCAAAAAAATAGTTCAAGGATTCAAATCCTTAATCTACTTTTTTGAACACTAACTCCACTCCTGATGGGTTGCTCAGTGTCAAACGCATGTTTTCTACTTTATAGGTTGTAGTACTTTGCAATGTCTTAAGAAATTCGTTTTCTTTATTATTTACTCCACATGCCATTCTTGTAGTGGCGGTGTTAGCAAATCGAAGCAATCCTATTTCGAAGAAAATTACTCCATTCATACGATTACACCCCGCAAATCCCATGAATTGATTGGTAGAACTATTTATTTCCAGATTTGGTAATTCTTTCGTGAAGTCCGTCAAGCTAACATTTTCTCCATTTAGTTTTTCTAAAACCCAAATATCGTGCAAACGGGAGTCGGTAATGTAGTTCCCACAACCATTAAAATTCGTTGAATCACCTGAATTCCCTTTTGCAATTTCTATTCGAACGGAATAAGGAGATTTATCCCCAGACATCGTATTGGCACATTCCTGCTGTTGGATTTGAATATTCATTGTAGCCGTTGCGGTGGTAACTCGATACCTTTTTACATTGGCATCCATGGCTCGAATGGGATCTACATGAGTTCCTCTTAATGATTCAAAACCAGGTTTCAAGGAGCTAAATTCGATCGTTTCCTCCGCTATTTTCAAACTCCAATCAGGTTCATTTCCAGTTCCTCTAAAATAAATACCCTTCTCCAGATTTTCCATTTGCTGTTTGTAAGCAAATGTAGGTTCCGTTTGTACAACATCTTTCGGAGCCGTAGCAACACTTTTACAACTTGCACTAAATAAAATAATTGCTACTAATTGAATACACTTCCTCATAATTTTTTATTTTAAAATTAGGACCTAGAATCACTTAAACTTTCCATCTACATAAAACCAACTGCCATTTTCTTGCTTAAAGGTCGAAAACTCGTGATGCACTTGATTCACATTATTTTCATCCTTGAAATAAGCTTTAAACTCCACTGTATTTTCTGTAACCGAAATGATTTCCAGTTTTTGCCATTGATTGGCTGTCGCCCAAAGTAAAATTTCTTCTTTCGAATAATACTTCCTTTGAGAGCTATGTGTTGTTTCCAATAAATAATCCGCCTGATGGGTCGCATAGGCCGAATATCTTGATTTCATCAATGCCAAAGCCGTTGGTGCTTTTTGGATCCCATTGATAAAAAGATTACAGCAAGATTCAAAAGGTTCTGAAGAACCACAATAACAATTATTAGGAGTCATATTTTTATATAAAATCTAGTCTAATCACAATCTATTATAATTGTCCGTCGAGCGAAACTATTCTTTGTTGTAGTTGATTCAATAATACTTGATACTTACTAATCTCAATAAGGTCTTCGTCCTCCTCAGCATGATCCAGCATTTCATCTAATTCCTCGCTAACTTCCACTAATTTATTGTTGGCTTCTTTCCCATTTTTGCTAGCAATAAAATCAATTATTTCCTGAACACCATTCTTTAGTTCGCTAAATTTATTTTCATCCATGATATCCATATTTAATTGTTCTCCGAAGCCTTATCCTCATTGAACTTTTTAGTAATCTGTTTTAGTTTTTCTTTACGATCCATCGCTGCTTTTTTGGCTTTGTCTTGTGCTTTATGCAGTTTGTCGTTGTGTTTCTTGATGTTCCCTTCGTTGTTTCTACTCATTGTATTTCTCTTTTTATTTCTTCCAATGCTTTATTGGTAAAAATTAGTTCCTCTATAATTTCCTTACGCAATTCATCAATATCCTCATAATCAAAATACTTGGCCCATGAGCTAAGTTCAAATAAGTTCCGAATTTGTTTAATTCTTTTCGCTGTATCAAAACTCGTTCTCAGTATGGCTTTCGAATCATAATTGGGGTTCTTTTTATGCTGATAATTAACCGTTCTCTTATCATATTTGGCCTCCAAATAATACAACTCTTCTTCCGCATTATCGGGATAAAATTCTTCCCAAGCGGCAAAACCTATTTTAAATTTGGATTCTGTTTCGGGTTCCATCGGCTCCAAACGCCATTTGCTATTGGCCAATCTCCCCCAATGATTCGACAACCGATACATCCCCTCCTTGGTATAATAATATTTACTCCCCGATTTACTGTCATACTGCACCGGCATACCTTCTATCCTATCAGGTAACACTTCATGAAAAACACAAAACGTATTTTTGAAAGATTTAGGACTCGGGCGAAATACTTTTTCCATAAAACAAAGGTAGTCACAAACAGCCGTATCTACCAAACCAATTCTAAAAACTACCCAAATCACTTCCATTTGGGCGTAACCCCATTAGGGTAAAAGGCCTACTCTTAGCTGCGAGTATTCGGCCCTTTACCCTAATGCGGTCGGGCTATCCATGCTACTTCGGTAGCTTATTTCTATCCCTTACGCGCACGAGATGAAACAAAGTACTCAACAAGATCCAATTCCAATCCCGCAATAATTCCCAATAAATGCTTAACTTTGCACCAGAATTATTTTAAATTAAAGAGATTATGACCAAAGCAGACGAAGAAAGAATGTTACAAAAAGGCGTTTTTACAGGAATAATGGAGCAAGATGAAAACAACAATTATTTTTGTGGAGTATATCTTTTAGACTTCAAAATGGCTCAAAAACACAACTTAGGAGATTGGATCACCATAAAAAGTATCATCGAAAACCCAAGTGATATTAGCTATAACAAATATCCAAAAAAGTCAAAAAACTTTGACAAAGCCAACAATAAGCCTCAGCAATAAGCTATTACAGCATTAAACAGATTAAAAAAAATCAAAAAAAGAAGTACTTTTTTTGATTTTTTTTTGGGTCTAAACTAAAAAGTTAAAAAAAAGTGTACCTTTGCAAAAAATTGTCGATTTTCAAGCAAATAATTTTGGTTGAATAGTAAAAGACAAGTAGTTACCTTATTTATGAAAAAAATAGTTGAATACCGCAAACTGCTTAACGTAGAAAAAACAGTAGAGCTTAAAGATTTAAAAACCATTTATCGCAATGCGATGAAAGATGCACATCCTGATAAATTTCAAGGTGATGATGCTGGATTAAAAGCAGCTGAAGAAAATAGTAAAAAAATTATTGAAGCCTACCACTTTTTGGTAAGTATCAACCCTGAGACAGTTAAACAAAACTTACCAGAGTATACTGAAACGACCTCTACATCAACAATTACAGATTATAAATTTGTTGAAGGTAGATTGATTATCAATTTCTCAAACGGAAGTGTTTACGAATACATCAGTGTTCCTAAAGCTACTTACGTAAAAATGGTCAATGCAGATTCTCCTGGAAGATTTGCCAAAAGACACATTCTTAACGCCTTTACTTGGAGAAAAACGATCAATCAAGACTAGTTTTACACCATTTCAAATACTAAAGCACTCCTTAAAACGAGTGCTTTTTTTTTGCGAAAAAATTTAAATAAGCATTCTCCCTATGCAAAAACAACTCAAAAAGACATTTAACTTTTTGACTGTTAATAACTTTGTTGTTTTCAACAATAATAAATCTTCCAATTTCAATAAAATTTAACGTCTAATACTCTGAACTGAATTGCCATTCTGACATAATTTAAAGGAGTAAAAAAAACATAAGTTGCTAAAAATCAAACATATAGAATCAGCCAGCGATAAATCCTACACTTAACTACAAACTTGTATAAAGTGAATGTTTATTACGTATAATTAGTATTACAAAAACAACCAGTTATTAACTTTCTTTTAACCAGCTATTTTATATATTAGCAAACCCTAACTTAACACTAACTTAACAACTAAACCATGAACGACTATCACAATCTGTACAAAAGGCAATATAAAAATGCCCAAGAAACCCTCAAAACACTAGAAAACCAAAAAGCTGAAATTGATTTAAAGCTAGATTCAGATCCTATTTGCTCACACTTGCACAAAGAATTAAGAACAGTCAATCTAGACATAAAAATAACATTAAACGAGATTGAACATATTGAATCTCATATATTTGAATATGAATTATAATTCAGAAAAAATATTTTAGCAATTAAAAAAAAACAGCCTAACAACAAATCTATTTTCAAACATCAAATACACTTCTTACTATTAAATTAAATAGTAAGAAGTGTATTTCGATTTTAATCCAAATTATAACATAAATTTAGGCTCTAAAGTTATTGTTAATTTATAAATTTAAATACTTTTGTAACCTTAAATCAATTAACTAATAAAAATGAAAAAAATTATTTTATTTCTTAGTGCTGCAGCCATACTAACTTCTTGTAGCAAAGATAAATACACAATTTCAGGAACTGCGACTGGATTTGAAAATGGAAAAACAGTTATTCTGGAAACTCAAGATGAGAAAGGAATGGGATTAATTGCTGTTGATACAGTAAAAATTGAAAACGGTAAATTCGAAATTAAAGGAAAAGTAACTGAACCAGCTTTTCATACTTTACAGATTGAAGGAGCTCAAGGTAAAATTCCATTTATTCTTGAAAACGGAGATATTACTGTCGTAGTAAACAAAGATACAATCCAAAAATCTAAAATTTCTGGAACATATAGCAATGACGAATTCGTTAAATTCAATGAAGAACTTACTAAAGTTCAAAAACCATTGATCGATTTTCAAACGAAGAACATGCAGACAATGCAAACTGCTCAACAAGCCAAAGACACTGTCGTAATCAATTCATTGATGAAAGAATATTCTAAAATTCAATCTGAAATTGGCGTTACTTCAAAAGCTAAATATGTTGATTACGCTTCTTCTCATCCAAAATCTTTTATTAGTGTTTTAATCATTCAAGGAATGAGCAGTGACCCAGCTGTAGATTCTAAAAAATTAGAATCAATGTTTAATGGTCTTGACGAATCTTTGAAAAACGCGAAACCAGGTAAAGCCGTAAAAGAAAAACTTACTGCAATGAAATCTCCTTCTGTTGGCGCTACAGCAGCTCCAGCAGCTAAATGAAGGACTGATTTCTCTGCTCCTAATCCTCAAGGCAAAACAATTACTCTTGCAGCAAGTTTAGGAAAAGTAACAATCGTTGATTTTTGGGCTTCCTGGTGTGGTCCTTGTCGAAAAGAAAACCCTAATGTAGTTGCTATTTATAATGAATTGCATTCAAAAGGTCTTAATATAATTGGCGTTTCTCTAGATGAAGATCCAGAAAAATGGAAAGAAGCCATAGCTAAAGATAAATTAACTTGGACACAAGTTTCAAATCTTAAAGGCTGGGAAGATCCAATTGCTAAGCAATATAAAGTAGAATCAATTCCAGCTACCTTCATTCTTGATCAATCAGGAAATATAGTAGCACAAGATTTAAGAGGCGACGAACTTAAAGCAAAAATCAAAGAATTATTAGGGAAATAATCCCTTATAATATTCAAAAAAAATCTCCCTAGTGGAGATTTTTTTTGTTTCAATAATTCTCTAGAGACTGAACAATCCCTTTGAATGCAAGACAAATTGCATCTTTATAAAAAAGCAAAATCTATTTGATTATGAAACAATTATTTTTATGGTAAATAAATCAAATCTGTGTAGATCTGCTAAATCTGTGTGCTAAAATTTTTTTTACGCAGATTTAGCAGATTTTCTAGCGGCAAGCTATCTCAAACTAAATACCGACTATTTGAAAAGAGTTAGATAGAATTGAATGGGTATATTGTAATTATTTTAAAAAAATAGACACCAATTCCACAAATTTACACGAAAAATCAGGCGTTTTAATTTCTCCTATTCAAATAAAAGCTAGGAATTAGAATAATTCAAATTTTGAATTATTCTAATTTGTGTCAATTCGTGTAATTTGTGTTGAAATTTTCACCCACACAATTCATGGTAGAACCTTAAAAAAAAACGACAATGATAGATTTAACAGACAATCGACCGAACAAAAAACATAGAATTATCTAAAAAACGAAGCCTTTTTGCATTCCAAAATAAAAAATCGTTCTAGTTGATGTTTTTTATTTTATTCAATACCAATGCATTAAAAATAATACTAAAATAATAATAAAATAAAGTGCAAAAAAAGTTTGTAGAACTAAAAACAGTCTCTATATTTGCACCCGGATAACGCAATAAGCGTTACCAAATAAGGCCTCGGGGAGATACTCAAGCGGCCAACGAGGGCAGACTGTAAATCTGCTGACTACGTCTTCGTAGGTTCGAATCCTACTCTCCCCACAAAACGCTTCAAGAAATTGAAGCGTTTTTTTTTGCTCAAAAAACAAAAAAAAATCCCATCTTATTTTTTCAAACAAGATGGGATTTAAATCTAAAAATCCTAAACGTTATTCCAATTTAAAACTCACTGTAACATTGGCTACAATTTCAATTTCTCCCACTGCCATCGTTTCTCTTGTCGTAGCATCTTCCTGAGCTCCCATAGCTCCTTTCATAGCCGAATACATTGGTTGCGGGTAATAGTTTTGCGAACTATCTGTTATAACTACCGCTGATCCTATTTTTTGCCCTAAAACCGACACATAATCTTCCGCTTTCATTTTAGCCTCTTTCATAGCTAGTTTTCTTGCATCAGATTGGTATTGTGCCAATTTTGACGATTGAAACGTTACATTGTCAATTCTATTAATCCCTTGATCAACTAACCCTTCCATCAAAGCATCATATTTCGATAAATCTCTCAATATGATCTCAATAGTTTGGGTTGCATTGTAACTCGTTTTTTTCTTTTCATAATCGTATTGCGGCATCAAGGAAACTCTTTTAGTCTTATAATCTGCCGGAGCTAAATTCATACTCTTAACCAGCTTTAAAACCGCTTCTATTTGTTGATCATTCAGTTTTTTCACCTCTTTACTATTATTTCCTTTTGTTTCTACTGTGGCCAAAATTAACGCCTGATCAGGAGTAACTTTTACTTTTCCCTCTCCAGACACATTTATTTGTGGAATTTGTTTTGTTTCTTGACTGTAAGTCAAAACTGTAAATAGACAAGCTATTACTACTACTACTTTTTTCATATTGATTCTATTTGGTTTAATTAAAATTTTACAACTATGCGGCCTTATAAATAAATCTCTTAAAGTCTGCCATTGATATTGCTATTGCTATTGCCATTGATCAAAGTTTTCCCATTTTTTCCATGCCAAAAAGAATTACTATCGGAATAGCTAATGCAACAGTAGTTAAAGTGTGTTCTTGCATCAATTCAGGATTTCTTAAAAGCGTGATTAAATAACCACCTATAGCCCCTCCAAAATGTGCCGTATGACCAATGTTATCATTCTTGGCTTTCATTCCATAAATAGAAGACAACAAATAGATAAAGCCGTAAATAAAACCAGGAATAAACCCGAAAACTTCTAAGTTAGAATCCAGCAAAATTGAGCTAAAAATAATTCCCGTAACCGCTCCTGATGCCCCCACGGCTCGATAATTATAATCATCTTTATGAAACAACATTGTCAATAAATTCCCGAAGATTAGACTACCGAAATAAACTAATACAAATGAAAAACCACCCAAATAATTAAAGACTACAGGAGCAAAGAAATAAAGCGTCAACATATTAAATACTAAATGAGCTATGTCAACATGAAGAAATCCCGAAGAAATCATTCTAATCTGCTCGCCCGCACGAATACTCCCAATGTGAAATTCATATTTTCTAAAAAAAGATAAATCATTAAATCCTTTATAACTCATCAGCACATTAGCAACAATAATTCCAATCAAAATGGTATTCATAAAATGTAGGTTTTTTTAATTTTAATGTAAATCTAATTAATATTATAATTTGTACTAATAAAGAAATCATAAACTATCCAATATAATTTTTTAATCCTCTATATTTGGCAAAATTTAAAAAAATGAAATACATTCTTTATCTAATTGTTTACCCAATTTTGTGGTGTATTTCAATGCTTCCTTTTCCATTACTTTATCTTTTATCCGATTTTGTTTTTATTATAGTATATCGAATCATTCGTTATAGAAAAAAAACAGTTCGAGAAAATCTCGCTATAGCTTTGCCTCATTTATCTAATAAAGAGCGACTCATTATAGAAAAAAAATTCTACCATCACTTATGCGACATCTTTCTAGAAATGATCAAAACTATGACCATTTCAAAAGAAGAAATATGCAAAAGATATGTTTTTAAAGATTTTGAAATCTATAAAGAACTCGAAAAACAAGAAAAAAGTATTGCACTTATGTGCGCCCATTATGCTAGTTACGAATGGGCAGTATCTATGAATTACTACTCTGATTTTCATGGTTACGGAATCTACAAACAAATTAAAAATCCTTATTTTAATAAATTAGTTCATTCTATTCGTTCCAAATTCAACGCCACTTTAATAACAACTAAAGAAACAATTCCAACGATTATAACAAATAGCAAAAACAAAAAATTATCTGTTTATGGATTTGCCAGCGATCAATCACCAAAAGAAAGTAAAGCTTTTCATTGGGCAAAATTCATGGGAATTGAGGTTCCTGTCCATACCGGCGCCGAAATGCTGGCTAAAAAATACAATATGAATGTTGTATTCTTGAAAACAAAAAAAATAAAACGAGGTTATTACGAAGGTTCTATCGAAATCCTTTCCGAAAACGCTGGCGAAGTTCCAAATTACGAGCTAACAGATCAATTCTTAAAATTAGTTGAACAACAAATCTACGAAGCTCCAGAATATTATTTATGGACACACAAGCGATGGAAACACAAAAAATAATTTCTTTAGAAAATAAATTACAGCCAAAACAATAATTCTCAAACTACAGCTAATTCGAAAAAATAAATATTTATTTATATTTGCATAAATTTCAAATAAATGCAATACCTTATATATTTACTTGCATATCCAGTAATTTGGGTAATTTCGATGCTTCCATTTCGATTACTATATTTGTTTTCCGATTTTGTTTATATCGTAGTTTACCGAATTGTTCGCTATCGCAAAAGTACAGTTCGCGAAAATCTCGCGTTAACCCTACCTCATTTATCGGATAAGGAACGATTAATTATTGAGAAAAAATTCTATCACCACCTATGCGATATGTTTTTGGAAATGATAAAGACGATGACTATTTCTAAAGAAGAGATTTGCAAAAGATTTGTCTTCAAAAACATAGAAGTTTACAAAGAACTCGAAAAACAAGGAAAAAGTGTTACTGTAATTTGTTCGCATTATGGTAGCTATGAATGGATTATATCAATGAATTATCATTCTGATTTTACAGCATACGGGATTTATAAGCAACTTAAAAATCCCTATTTCGATAAATTAGTTCATAAAATACGTTCTAAATTTAATGCTAAATTAATCACCACCAAACAAACAATTCCTACCATAATTGATAACAATAAAAACAATGTATTGTCTTTATACGGCTTTGCAAGCGATCAATCTCCAAAAGAGAACACCGCTTTTCATTACGTAAAATTCATGGGAATTGAAGTCCCAGTTCATACCGGTGCCGAAATGCTGGCAAAAAGATACAATATGAATGTTGTTTACCTCAATACCAAAAAAGTAAAACGGGGTCATTATGAAGCTACTCTTGAAACACTGTCTGAAAACGCCATTGAGGTTCCAAATTATGAAATCACAGATCAATTCATAAAGCGCTTGGAAGAACAAATCTATGAAGCCCCAGAATATTATTTATGGACGCATAAAAGATGGAAATTTAGGAAGTAGTGTTCAGATTACCCTTTAAGCCTAGAATATACCATAATAAAAAATTCGCATTAGACATCATACCAAAGAAAAATTAGAATCAAAATCCTAACAATCCCGAAACTTTTGAGATTGTTAGACTAGCAAAAACAATTGGCATAACTTACCCAAACCCCGAAAGGGGTGTAATGATTGTAGAAACAAGTAATTCTATCATTCCAAAACCCTGAAGGGGTGATATTTGTACTGATTATTAGGATGCTTTTTTTAATTAAAAAGGTAAAATAATTTCACCCTTTCAGGGTTTGATCGACGATGTTATATATTTCCTATAATCATACCACCCTTTCAGGGTTTCCAGAAGGCATCGACAAATACATTTGAAACATCATTTAGGCCTAGAATTTACCGGAATAGAACATTCTTTTTTACTTTGTTTTAGTGCTTAATTTTATTAGACTAAAATCATAAAGTTAAATTATCTAACAATCAAAAATATTAATGATTTCTTATGCAGAATCTGGGTTAAAACAAATAATCACCTTTTCAGAAGTTCTATCTTGAAAAAGTGATTATTTATTTTAAAAAGATCAGAATCTTATAAAGAAAACCAATCCTGAACTAAAGTATCTTCTATAGCCTGAGCATTTTTGTGTGTGAACTCATTTGTATCTTTATTGTAATCATAATCCAAAGCCCAAGTTTTATGATTTTCGGCTAAAGCCTTGATGCCGTTGCATACATATTCAATTTCGGCTGATGTGGTAGTAGGATGTATCGACATTCTGATCCAACCCGGCTTTCTGATTAAATCCCCCAAGGTAATTTCGTCTATCAATCGATGTGAGGTTTCCTGATCTACATGCAATAGAAAATGTCCATACGTTCCGGCGCAACTGCAACCTCCACGAGTTTGTATTCCGAATTTATCGTTCAATAATTTCACTCCCAAATTAAAATGCAAGTCTTCTACAAAAAAAGAGATTACCCCTAATCGGTCATGATGTTGCCCAGCAAGTATTTTGATATTAGGAGTATTTTCCAATGATTCAAAAACATAATCCACAATTTCATGCTCCCGTTTAAGAATATTTTCAATTCCCATTTGCTCCTTCAATTGAATCGCCAATGCTGTTTTGATTACTTGAAGAAAACCTGGAGTACCACCGTCTTCCCTATCTTCTATATCATCAATGTATTTATGCTCTCCCCAAGGATTTGTCCAAGATACGGTTCCTCCTCCTGGGCAATCTGGAACCATGTTATGATACAATTTTTTATTAAAAACCAAAACTCCAGAAGTTCCCGGACCACCCAGAAATTTGTGTGGCGAAAAGAAAATCGCGTCCAAATAGGATTCTGGATCCTCGGGATGCATATCAATTTCCACATAGGGTCCTGAACAAGCAAAATCCACAAAACAAACTCCATTATTTTGGTGCATTAATTTGGCTGCCTCATGATAAGGTGTTCTAATTCCTGTTACATTCGAACACGAAGTTATAGAGGCAATTTTATAGGTTCTATCTTTGTATTTATCCAATAAAACAGCTAGGTTTTCTAGACTAAAAAGACCATCTTCTGTTGAAGGAATAACTTCTACATCGGCAATCGTTTCCAACCAAGAGGTCTGATTAGAATGATGCTCCATGTGAGAAATAAAAACAATTGGTTTTTTATCGGCTGGAATAGTAATAAAATCTTTTAAATTTTCAGGTACTTTTAATCCCAAAATACGTTGAAATTTATTGACTACACCCGTCATTCCAGTACCATCCGTTATGAGAACATCATCTGAATTGGCATTGACATGATGTTTAATAATGTGTCGGGCATGGTGATAGGATTTGGTCATTGCTGTTCCAGAAACCGTAGTTTCAGTATGGGTATTAGCCACAAAAGGACCAAACTCATTCATTAGTTTTTCTTCGATAGGACGATACAAACGACCACTGGCTGTCCAATCGGTATAGATAATTTTTTGAAGGCCGTAAGGCGATTCAAACTCTTGATCAATTCCGATAATATTATTACGAAATTGTTGAAAATACTGCTCTAATGGTGTTGAAACTTCTGTTGTGGTCATTGCCTATTAATTTGGTACCAAATATATTGTTTTTTGATTGAACTCAAAAGGCGTAGCTCATTTTAACATCTTTTAAAAAAAGTATTCCGTTCACCACTAAAAAATTCAATCGGGATACTAACTTCGGAGAGCATCATCCTACTCGATGCCTTCGACAACGAACTCCCCCGCTGGCTTGAGCGTCTATTTCTCTAGCGCGATGCCTCTGACTCGTGCACACAAGCCGAGTATTTTCAAACTAAAAACAATAAAGCAACTCTATAATGGGTTGCTTTATTGTATTCACCAGCTCTTCAAGAATGTCGACACCAAAAATAGATTTGCAACTCCTGATTCGCATTTCTAATTAAAAGAGAGTTTGAAAAATTCAAATCAAAAAAATTTTGTAAATTTGAAATATGGAAATAAAAAAAATTATTGAACAGGATTTTATAATAGATAGATTAACTAATTCTATACTAAATACTATTTCTGGAGATAGTTTTCAAACTGAAATTTCTTTATTGACAAAAAATGATTTAAAAAATATTTCAAAGAAAAACGAATGGAATTTCAATTGGAAATCGGAATTTGATGATATAAAAAAAGAAGTATATAAGCTAACTATTGAGCACAATCCGACAATTATTCAAGGATTATTAAGTTTAACAATAGAAAGCGATCATGTTTTTATGGATTTACTTGAAAGCTCTCCTTTTAATATTGGTAAAACCAAATTATATGAAGGAGTTGCAGGGAATTTAGTGGCTTATGCTTGTAAACTTTCATTTCAAAAAGGATACGATGGATTTGTAGCTTTTACGGCAAAAACACAATTAATTGAACATTACGAGAAAACTTTGGGAGCATTTCATTTTAAAAACCAAAGAATGATAATAGAAACAACTGCATCTAAATTTTTAGTAGAAAAATACTTTAAAAACTAATATTATGGGATTTATTAAAGAACCAACAGGAATAGATTTTATTATTCAAAGTAAACCTTTGACTGACTTGGAACGCAAAGAAATTAGTGAATATATAAAATCTAAAAAAGAGCAGAACAAGAATTTTAAAAGCAAAAATTCTTCGAAAAATGTTTTAAAAAATAAAATATAGATTTATTTATTGCTTAGAGTTAATTACTCCCCAGCTGGCTTGAGCGTCTTTTCCGCTAGCGCGATGCCTCTGGCTCGTGTACACAAGCCAAGTATTTTTAAACTAAAAACAAAAAAGAAACTCTATAACGGGTTGCTTTATTGTTTTAGCCCCCGATCTACAATGTCTCCCGACTTTCCCGTACAGTCCTCCGACAAGTCATAAAAAAACCCGACTCTCATCGGGTTTTAATTTATATTCCAGCCACAGCTTTTATTTCATCAATAATTCGCAAAGCCAAATCATCTGCCAATTGTTGACTAGATGCTTCCGTATAGATACGAATAATCGGTTCTGTGTTTGACTTTCTTAAATGTACCCAATTTTCGGCAAAATCAATTTTAACTCCGTCGATAGTGGTAATATCTTCATTTTTGTATTTTTCAGTCATGGCAACAAGAATCGCGTCAACGTCTATTTGAGGAGTCAATTCAATTTTGTTTTTGCTCATATAATATTCAGGATACGAAGCACGCAAAGCCGAAACCGACATTTTCTTGTTGGCCAAATGAGTCAAAAACAAAGCCACACCTACCATACTGTCGCGGCCGTAATGCGATTCTGGGTAAATGATTCCGCCATTACCTTCTCCACCAATGATCGCATTGTTCTTTTTCATCAATTCCACTACATTTACTTCGCCTACCGCACTGGCTTCGTAAGTTCCGTTGTGTTTGTTCGTTACATCACGCAAGGCACGGGAAGACGACATATTAGAAACTGTATTTCCAGGAGTTTTACTCAAAACATAGTCGGCACAAGCCACCAAAGTATATTCTTCTCCAAACATCTCTCCATCTTCGCAAATGAAAGCCAATCGATCTACATCTGGATCGACAACTACTCCTAAATGAGCTTTTTCTTTAACTACTAATTCCGAAATATCGGTTAAGTGTTCTTTTAAAGGTTCTGGATTGTGAGGAAAATGACCGTTAGGTTCACAATATAATTTAACTACTTCAACACCCATCAACTCCAATAATTTTGGAATAATAATCCCTCCCGATGAATTCACACCATCAACAACAACTTTAAACTTGGCTGCTTTTACTGCTTCAACATCTACTAATGGCAAGTTCAATACTTCATCGATATGAATATCCATGTAAGCATCATTTTGAGTGATTTCGCCCAAGTTATCCACATCCGAGAAATCGAAAGCTTCGTCTTCGGCAATTTGAAGAATTTTTTCTCCTTCAGCACCATTCAAAAACTCTCCTTTTTCATTCAATAATTTCAAGGCATTCCACTGTTTTGGATTATGGGAAGCGGTTAGAATAATACCACCATCCGCTTTTTCTAATGGCACGGCTACTTCAACAGTAGGCGTTGTAGAAAGACCCAAATCTATTACATCTATTCCTAATCCTATAAGTGTATTGATTACCAAGTTGTGAATCATAGGTCCCGAAATACGGGCATCACGACCTACTACAACCGTTAGTTTATCTTTTTTTGAATATTCTTTCAGCCAAGTTCCATATGCCGAAGCAAATTTTACGGCATCAACCGGAGTTAAATTATCTCCAACTTTCCCTCCTATGGTTCCTCGAATTCCAGATATTGATTTTATTAAAGTCATTATGAATTATGATTTTTGATTAACGATTTTTGATTGCAGATTTACACTTTGCAATTTAATTTTTCGAATTATTTTATTCGGACAAATATAAAAAAGTTTCTGTCTTTATAAGAAGTAAAGTGCAAAAAAGGAATTGAATTTTAAGTTACCAACCATTAAATAATTAAAGAATACTGCATTTTTTTATATCTTTATCAAACCAAGACAGAATGCAAACATCATCAATATTAATTTTAATGCCAAAATCTGCAATCAAAAATCGTTAATCTTCAATCTAAAATCCCAATGAACTTCCTAGCCCACATCTATTTATCTGGAGACAATGATTTGATAAAAATCGGAAACCTTATGGCCGATGGAATTCGTGGGAAACATTTTGAAAGTTATCCTTTAGAAATTCAAAAAGGAATTGTTTTGCATCGATTTATAGACAGTTATACCGATGCTCATCTTGTTTTTAGAAAAAGCACCAAACGGCTACACGAAAAGTATCATCACTATGCTGGCGTTATTGTAGATGTATTTTACGATCATTTTTTGGCAAAAAATTGGAGTCACTATTCCGATGAAAAATTAGAGTTATATGTTGCCCGTTTTTATCAATCATTACAGGATAATTATGAGTTTTTATCCGAAAGAACCAAAGGAATGATGCCTTATATGATCAATCAAAATTGGTTAGTGAGTTACCAAACCACCGAAGGAATTAATCGAATTTTAACCCAAATGGACAGTCGTACCAAAAACGAGTCGAAAATGCGGTTTGCTACCCATGAACTTATTGAATATTATACCGATTTTGAACAAGAGTTTACCACTTTCTTTGAAGATTTAAAAAAACAATCCCATCAAAAATTAATAATGCTATGAGAAAATACATCCTACTACTTGCAGTCCTTTTTTTAAGTTGCAAATCGAATGAAAAAATAGTTGAGCCTACTGGTTTGGTTACGTCTAAAGCCATGGTCGTTTCGGCACGGGAAGAAGCTTCCAAGATTGGAGCAGAAATCTTAAAAAAAGGCGGAAATGCTTTTGATGCCATGGTTGCCACCGAATTAGCTTTGGCGGTAAGCCATCCACAGGCAGGAAATATTGGAGGCGGAGGATTTATGGTTTTTAGAAAAGCCAATGGAGAAACTGGTGCCATAGATTACAGGGAAAAAGCGCCTCTATCAGCATCAAAGAACATGTACTTGGATGAAAAAGGAAATGTGATTGAGGGAAAAAGTACCGAAACTGCATTAGCCTCAGGAATTCCTGGAACGATTGCCGGTGTATTTGAAGTACATAAAAAATATGGTTCGTTACCAATAAGTGAGATTCTAAAACCTATCATTGCTTTAGCAGAAAGAGGTGTTGTCGTTACACAACATCAAGCACAGAGTTTAGCAGATTACAGAGCTTCTTTCATAAAAGCAAATGGACCAAATAGTCTATTTTCGAAAGTGTATAAAGTAAATGATACCATCAAATATTTAGCTTTGGCGGAAACATTGAAACGAATCTCAAAAAACGGTGCAGCTGAATTTTATAAAGGGGAAACTGGGCAAAAATTGGTTTCATTTTTAAATAAAAAAGGAGGAATTATAACTCTTGAAGATTTGGCCAAATACCAAGCAAAATGGAGAACTCCAATCACTTTTGAATACAAAGATTTAAAGATTACCTCTATGTCGCCTCCCAGTAGTGGCGGAATCTGTTTGAATCAAATCATGAAAATGATTGAACCTTATGATCTTGCCGAAATGGGACACAATAGTAAGAAAGCCATTCAGGTAATTACAGAGGCCGAAAGAAGAGCCTATGCCGATAGAAACTATTTCTTGGGGGATCCCGATTTTGTAAAACTTCCAATTAAAGAAATGCAAGATCCAACTTATTTAAAAAACAGAATGAGTGATTTTTCATTCGATAAAGCCACAAAATCTGCCGACGTTGCTCATGGTATAATTCAAGGTTACGAGAGCAAGCAAACTACCCATTATTCGATAGTGGATGCACAAGGGAATGCTGTTTCAGTCACTACAACTTTGAATGATAATTATGGTTCTAAAATTTATTGTGATGAATTGGGTTTCTTTTTAAACAACCAAATGGATGATTTTAGCGCCAAACCGGGAGTACCCAATTTATATGGACTTACCGGAACGGAAGCCAATAGCATTGCTCCCGAAAAAAGAATGTTGAGTTCTATGTCGCCAACCATCGTAGAGAAAAACGGTCAACTCTTTATGGTTGTGGGAACTCCGGGAGGATCTACTATTATCACTTCGGTATTGCAAACTATTTTGAATGTCTATGAGTTTAATTTGAGCATGCAGGAAGCAGTCAATGCTCCACGCTTTCATCATCAATGGTTACCTGATGAAGTTGTTTTTGAGCCCAATTCCTTTTCAAAATCATTACTCGAAGATTTAACAAAGAAAGGGTATATCATCAATGAAAAAGACAAAGAAATAATTGGTCAAGTTGATGCGATTCTGGTGCTTCCAAATGGGAAATTAGAAGGAGGAGCGGATAAAAGAGCGGATAATAAAGCGGTGGGGTTTTAGTCCAAATGTTATTTAGATTAAGATATTTATACCTAACAGGTTAAAAGAAACCTGTTAGGAAGCGCTATCCTAACAGGTTTCTTTTAACCTGTTAGGTATCTTTTAGTCTTTTAAATACAATACAAATACCAAAAAAATCAAATTACGTGAGCTTCAGCGATGAATTAGAAAAGTCTTTTAATGAAAATAGCAACACCAAAAATGCTGTTACCATGTCAAAATACATGAGAACTATTTTTCCTTTTTTTGGAATAAAAACAGCTGAAAGAAGACAAATTTTAAAAAAATTATGGAAAGCAAATCAGCAGGAAGTTTCTCTAAAAGCAAGAGAAATTGCATTAGAATTATTTCAAAAACAGCAACGAGAATTTCACTACTGTGCTGTTGAAATTCTGATACAAGAACTAAATCGAAAATACATAAAAGAGGATATTCAACTTATTGAAAAGTTAATTATTACTAACTCGTGGTGGGACAGCGTCGATTTTTTGGCCAAATATCTATTGGGAAACTATTTACTGCAATTCCCTGAAGAAACAGATTCCGCGATTCTCAAATTCTCTAATTCCGAAAACATGTGGCTCAATCGAAGTTCCATTCTTTTTCAGTTGGGTTATAAAGAAAAAACAAATTTTGTTGTATTAAAATTGGTCTGCGAAAAGCATAAAACGTCAACTGAATTTTTCATACAAAAAGCCATTGGCTGGTCGTTGCGAGAATACGCCAAAACAAATCCCGAAGCGGTAAGGAATTATGTTTCCAACTCTAATTTAAAAAAATTGAGTGAGAAAGAAGCGTTGAAAAACATGAAATAGTATGGACAATTGTTCCTTGCCATTCTACTCATTTTAGCTTCGTAATTATAGTTGAATAAAAAAGGCTTTCGGAAATGAAAGCCTTTTTATGGTTCGAAAAGAATCTGTGCTAATCAATCATAATTTTAGCCAAATCTTGATTTTCTTTGATTTGACCTAATTGTATAGTTTGTAGTTTACGTTCCGTTTTCCCGTTCTTTTGAGTGTAAATCTCTACCATAATCGTTGCGGGGCCATTTTGCGTGAGTGTACTTTCTCCAAAATAATTGGTTTTTATCAGGTATTTTCCTTTGATGGTATTTCGCAACAAATATTGTTCCGGCCCATAACCTTGAGTAAAATCTTTAGAAAATCTTGCTCCGGCTTCAGTATCTGTGTGTCCATAATAACATTCCTCGTTGGTTGGTTCTATGATATGCAAATCGATATCAGTATCCATTTGGTTCCAATTCAATATTATTCTTATTCCAACAGGCATTTTATTTAAATACTTCTTATCTAATTTTTCTGTATTCACGTTAGGATGATCGGTTACCAATCTGTTAATGTCCATCAAAATAATATCTTCAACACCTGCGTATTGTCCGCTCATTTCTCCATAATAATTAACCTCTAATGCTTTCGTAAGTTCATCAAAAGCCGCTTGGTATTGTTTATTATCTTCTAGCGTTAAGCCTAAATCTCTGTGGCTTTGCGGTTCATGCGAACGCCATTTTACCACCTGACTGGCAGTAAACAAAGCATCTTCATAAGCTTCCCATTGACGAAGTACATAAGTGAGTGATTTATATAATTGATGATTTTCTAGACCCAAATCGGCAATAGTACTCAAAACCAACAATGCTTTTTGTTTATTACCCGTATTGTAAAAATAGTTGGCCACATCAAAATAAAAACTCGGATTATTTTCCTGTGTGGCTCTCAATTCTAAATAGACTTCATATTTTTTTTCTGCTGGTGCAGCTGTCAATACTTTTAGATACATCCTATCGGGATTCCAAGAGTTCACTTTTGTCGTGCTATCATTATTTTTATTTAAATTAGAAATACTATCAGCTACTATTTTATTTACAGCACCAGAATCCTCTGAATTAGTAATATTTACACCTTCTACTTTTCCTGACAAATCATTTGAAATAACCGCCGATTCACTTTTCTTATTTCCATAAGCAACAACAACTACTTCTTGTAAACGCTCATCATTTCCTATGCTTTCTGAACCTACTTTTTTGTCTTTTAGTTCCTCTATTTTTGGTGACTCTTCTGCCCTCGCTGGTGGTGGTGGTGGTGGTGTAGCATCGAAGCTAACACTTACTGCCTCTACTGTCATTTCAGCATCAGGATCTCCTTTTATCGTTTCAGTCATTTCCTCTGCTCTTGCGACTACTGGCCGCACAAATCCAACTTGATCTGACTTTTTTTTAGATTTTCTCAAAGGTACTGCCGCAGTGTATTTTGTGTTTTTATTCCACCACGACTGCAATTTATATCTGTAATCTTCAATATTATCCCAATTGTTGTGTTGCTCTGCTAACTGACTGTCACGCTGTCCTTTTACAATACGGTCAAATTCGGCTCTCAATTCTGTAGGAGGAACAATATCATAAGCAATGTAATCACTGATATTTTCAAGAACTATAAGAGACGTATTTTGGGTAATGATGCCATACTTTTTCCCCATTGTTTCTATTTCTTCGGCATTTTGTTTGTATTGAAGTTCTAGATTGGCTATCTTTTTTTGCGCCCAAAGTTTCTCAAGATTCACCTCCTTAGTGTTTTGTCTGTCAGCATCCAAGGAGATTTTTTTTTCTATAATCGCTTTATCATCGTAGCCAAAAAGCAATACGATTTCGTTCTTTGGTTTCAATGAAATACCCGATACACTGAAATTCCCCGATACAGCAGTTCCTATTGACGGATATATTTCAGTTACCAAATAATTTTCTTTTATTCCTAAAAATTTCAAACTCGAATACACCATTTTATCAACTGCCTGAGTGGTGTTTAATTGATTCAGGTTGATAAAACTACCACCGGTTTTCAAGGAATTATAATTCAAGAAAGCGTAATCCGAAGACACTAAAGAACTAATCGTGTAAATAGGTTTATTGGTTTTATCAAGCTGATTGTTGCTCAAAGAAGAAAGTCCATCGGTAAAGAAAAGATATTCATCGTGAGTTGGTAATTTTATTTGCGAAAAGCGGGTTCCTCCATCGTATTTGGTGTTTTCGAGTTTAGTTTTGAGTACAGACCAATCGCCGTTTGAGATTGTAAATATTTGATTTTTTTCAAAATTATAACTCAATAAATACAAGGTTACTTGGGTATTTTTAATCTGTTTGAAATAATTATCCAAGAGATCCAATTCTTTTTTCAAATCTCTGTTTTTACAACTCAATGAAACATCCCAAATCAACCCAATAGAATTTGGATTTTTCTTCTTGATTTTACTACTCTCAACAACAGTATTGGCATAAAAAAAATGTTGATCATCGACAGATTGCATTACTACACTTGGAATTTCTTGCTGAATAGGAATTTTAAGCAATAATTTTTCCGAAGGTTGGTAATTGATTTTCTTTATTGAGGTAACATACGATTGACTCCAACTAGATTCGATTGCTTTTTCCATAGACGAAGCTTGATCTCCATTCATTACAATAGGATTTGATGTTGCTCCTAATACATTAATGTTGACTTCAAAAACATCTAACTTTTGAGCATATTTGCTAACCAATTGATAGGCTAAATTAGTTGCATCATAACTTGACAATTCCTGTTCGTACCCAATCAAAACAATTCGTTCCCCATTAGGCAGAATAGGATAAATTCGGGTTTTAAAGTTATTCCCTTCCACTTTTTCGAGCAAGCCCGGGTCAACTCTTCGATGCTCAACAGCTTCAAATACTTGCTTTCCTTTATTTTTATTTACAGGGACTGCTTCCCTCATTTTTCCATTAATATCTATGGCATAACGAGAGACCGAGACTCCTTCGGGCAACGGAAACAATAATTCGGCTTCCATTTGTCTAGTGCTTTTATTAAAAAAATGCATTTCGGCAGTTGTGTACGCTATATTACCCACAATTTTTACATTAACCAGTAGTTGACTCATTTTTACTTGAATGGAGTCATTTCCTTTTACGGTTAATTGTGGACTTTGAGCTTGCGATACACTTGCAATAAAAAATAAAATAAAAACAAATACGTTTTTCACAATTTGGCGTGTTAGAACTTTTATTCAACGATGGTCTATTACAACTATTGAAAAAGCTATAATTTATAGCGAAATATACTATATTATTTTTAAAAAATTACTATAAATTAAAATTTGAATAGACACAATCTATTTATCAATTCGATCAATAGAGAAATGCCTCAAAAAGTGTAAATCTATTGTTAACTTAATGCCCTTAAGATAGAAACGGCTATCATTTTATAAAATAAAATAAGACTTTTGATTTTTACAAAACCACTGTTATTTACTTACAAAAAATCATAAATAACTCACAAACAACATTTTAACATAAAAAATAAAAATAGTTTCAATAAAAACAAAATGCAATCTAATTAGTGCGTTTTGTTTTACTAAATTTGCTTTCAAAATTTTAAGAAATGTTAGAAAATCAAGCTTTAGAAGAAAAAAATAATACAGATACATTGCAAGCCGATAAAAAAGCTAAAATTAAAAAAATTGCATTAATCGTTGCAGCAGTATTTGTTCTCGGTATAATTATCATCCCTCGTATTTGGGATAAATTCCACAAAAAAGAGAGTATTTGCCTCAATAATCAAACCGAGATTTACGAAAAATACAAAGATGCTGTTGTTCTTGTCAAGCATACTTATGCCTTAGAAATTTCAATCAAAGGATCTGAACCTTTTCAAATAACAGTAGACGATAGTTCATTTGAAGAAAAAACAATTTCTGGAACAGGTTTTTTTGTTTCTGATGATGGAAAAATCGTTACCAATCATCATGTTGCTGAACCTTGGAAATATACCGAACCAAAAACAGACGATTTTAGTGAATTAAAAGACCATATCGCAGCTATTTTACCCGATTCTATCGACAAAAAAGACTACAGAACCTATCTTGAATCGCATTGGAATGACTATTATAACGATGAAGAAGGTATGGGAGAGGAAGATGCTAGCGAGGAAGATGCATCAGTTGCAACAACGACAGCTGTTGCAAATGTTGATTCTACGAATGTAAATAGCGAAGTAAATGATTTGATTTCGGACAATCAATCAGAAGAAAAAGCGGTAACAAGCCAAATTGTCTATACAAATCTTGACGATATAAAAATAGTTGCAAAAACAGTTGAAATTAGCGTTGCTCTACATGGTTCAAAAGACGATTGGTTGCAATGCAAAGTTTATAAAATAGCCGATGGAGACGAAGTAGATGTAGCAGTTTTGCAATTGAAGAGCGAAACACTGCCAGCTTCTGTAACTAACATTATTGATATGGACAATGCGATAAAAGATGATGCTAGTATAAAACCGGGTACCAATGCTATTTTAATTGGTTATCCAATGGGAATGCAATTAGCCAACACTCGCAGAGGAATTAAAGTGCAAGTTTATGAGGGTCAAATCAACAAAGAATCGGATGGTGTTAGCGTACAATACAATGTAACCTCAACACATGGCGCCAGTGGATCTCCCGTTTTTAATCAATGTGGGCAACTCATCGCAGTCAATTATGCGGGTTATGACGAAGCCCAAGGATACAATTTTGGAATTGTTGCCAAACATGCTATGGCTTTAATAAATTAGTTTATCCCCTTTACATTAAAAAGCCTATTTTTGTAATAAACCAACTTTCAAAAGTATAATGTTAAAAAAGATTATTTCAAAAATAGAGAGTATAATTGCTTTATCACAATCTGTTTTAAGTCCAAAGCAATTTATCTTTTTTTCTAGTGTTTTGGTTGGAATATCCTCGGCTTTTGCTGTAATTGTTTTAAAAACATTTGCCCACTGGGTTTTTAGATTTGCCACTTATGTGACCATACATGCTACTTTTTTTAAGTTGGGACTTCTCAAAGTCATGCTACCTGTTATTGGTATTATGCTTACGGTATTTGTAGTCAAACGGTTTTTAGGTGGCACTATCGAAAAAGGAACTTCTCAAATTTTGTATGCTGTTGCCAAAAAAGCAAGTATTATTCCAAAAAAGCAAATGTATGCTCAAATTGTAACCAGTTCGCTTACCGTGGGACTTGGAGGTTCTGCGGGACTTGAGAGTCCAATTGTAATTACGGGAGCTGCCTTTGGCTCCAATTATGCTCAAAAATATAGTTTAAACTACAAAGACAGAACGTTACTCATAGGCTGTGGAGTTGCAGCAGGAGTTGCCGCTGCCTTTAATGCCCCAATTGCAGGAGTTTTGTTTGCTATAGAAGTATTGCTTGTAGATGTTAGTATTTCGGCATTTACTCCAATCATGATTGCTGCGGCAACAGGAGCATTAGTTTCGGCAATGGTTTTAGATGAAACCATTTTATTGAATTTTACAGGAAGACAAACCTTTAATTATCATAATACTCCCTATTACATTCTTTTAGGCATTCTTACTGGGTTTGTATCTATTTTTTATACTCGAAATTTTCAAAAAACAGAACATTTTTTTAATCGGATTAAAATCCCACCCTATAAAAAAGCTTTTTTTGGCGCATCCATTTTAGCACTCTTAATCTTTATTTTTCCAACACTTTTTGGAGAAGGATATGAAAGTATCAAAACCTTATCCGAAAGTGACCCTGGACAATTATTAGAAAACACCCTTTTCAGTGATTTTAGAAATAACAATTGGGCTTTGCTCGCTTTTGTAGGTTGCTCCTTTATGCTAAAAGCTTTTGCCACCGGAATCACTTTAGGAAGTGGTGGGAATGGTGGTAATTTTGCCCCTTCCCTATTTTTAGGCTCTTACGTTGGATTTTTCTTTTCAAAATTTTTAAACTTAACAGGTTTAACCAAATTACCCATTAGTAATTTTACAATGGTCGGTATGGCTGGAATATTAAGCGGATTGTTTCATGCTCCTATGACCGCTATATTTTTGATAGCCGAAATCACGGGAGGTTATGGATTAATGATTCCCCTGATGATTGTCTCCTCCATCAGTTTTGCCATTTCAAAAGCGTTTGAAAAACACTCTTTGGATGTAAAAAGTTTAGCCAGAAAAGGACATGCTTTTACCAGCAATAAAGATACCAATGTGCTTTCTACTTTAGACACCAATTCTATTATTCAAACGGATTATCTCACTATTTTACCAGATGAAAATCTAGAAAGATTAGTGGATTTAATTTCCCACTCCAATCAAGTTATTTTCGCAGTAGTCAACAAAGAAAATCAGCTCTTGGGAATAGTACATTTTAACGACATTAGGGAAATTATTTTTAATCCGTACCGAGTAAAATACACTTTGGTAAAAGAAATAATGAAAACTCCAATTGACATTATATACCCTACCGATAGCATGGAAATTGTAATGGATAAATTTGAAACTACAAAAGTAGCGTTCTTACCTGTGCTTAAAAATGGAATTTATTATGGTTTTATCTCAAAATCAATAGCACTCGAAGCTTATAGAACCAAGTTAAGATCCATGACGATAGAATAGATTTGATCATGGAATCTAAGTTTTAAGACGCAATCGGCCACAGATAAAATCCATAAACATCTAATTTACTGATGTTTATGGATTTTTTAGTTTTACTTTTCCCGAAATTTTCCCGAAACTATTTTCGTTTCTATTTAATGTAATTAATGACTTTTCGGGATTTTAATTAAATATAAGATTAAAAAAGGCTGTCCGAAAAGTGATTTCGGACAGCCTATAATATTTTTTTGTTATTCCGCATTTATTCTATTGATTACTAAGCTATAGAATATTGCAATTATCACCTTATTTTACTCATAATTCTACAGTAAATTCATGGTTCATAAAATCATAAATACGGGTTTGTCCATCTTCATAAAATGTTTTTTGCGCTAGTTCTTGTACGTCCTTGGTAGATAAATAAGCCTTTATTTTACCGTTCTTAAAATTTATAGTTTCTCCTATTTCAGTTAATTCAGATACCTTGAAATTAACTGAAATAGTAACGGAGTAATTGAATGTTTTATTCCCGTTTGAATCGCTGAAACTTATTCTGTTTTGCTCTTTATTGCAAGTGTATAATGCTCTATTTTTTTTATTATGGAGCATTAAAGTTAAAGCGTTGTCTATAATCGTAATTTCAGATGTTGTTTTAACCATAATTTTGTTATTTTAATTTTGTTGTTTATTGGGTTTTCTGAAATTATTTTAATCCTCAAATTTAGAAAAAACTGTGTTAATTAGTTTGAATCCTGTTCTAAGAATGATGTATCACAACATTATAAGGCTGGATATGAAAATAAAAACTGCTCATTAATTTAAGCTACCTTTTTGTAATTAACTTGATTATTTCTTTTCACAATAACAAGGTTCTTTTTTATTAAAAATACAATGCGGAAAACGAACATCTACCGAATCTTTTAGAGAATATATTTTTGTACTATCTATTACTCCACTTTTATTATAATATTTCCATTCTCCATATTTGAAATTGTTTTTTACTTCTCCTTCTTCTTTGATTGTTTCTTTTGTGTAATCTTGTGGGTTATGCATGAAATTCCATTTTGCATAATAAAACCTCTTTAATGTTCCATTTCCATTTTCAATATAACTATTGTGTTCTAAAAAAGAGTAATACGTTTTACTGTCTTTATAAATAATACTGTATATACTGGGTCTTGGAAGTCCCTCTATATTAATAATTTCTTTAATTGGTAATCCCTTTCTAATCCAAACTATACAATCTATACTATCATTATATCTATAATATATTTCCGTGCTATCTACTTTTCTTTTTTTATAATAAAGTAATCCATTTTTAATGGAATAGCTTTTCTTAACCATTGAAATACTTTTTGTGTTTTTAAAATCGTAATAAGAGGTCTTGTTTAAATAGCCGTCTTTATACCAATTTACTATTTTTTTGTATTTTATATTGTTTTTATCTTCACAAGCAGATTCGGGTATTATTTTAATAGCTTTCTCCTTTTTAGGCATTATGGGTTTTCCTCTTTGAGCATTACAATTACCTAAAAAGAGTAATGACATAACAATTATAAGACCTTTCATACTTTTCATATTTAATGGTAAATAGTTTTTGCTTCTTGCTCCATTACTGACCATTGCCACTTATAAAAAGACATTTGATTTAGCAAATCATAATCCATTATGTTTTCAGTTCTTCGGTCTAGAAATTTATACGGGTTTTTTTTAAGAACATTTAATTGTTCTTTATAATGTTTAATATTCTCGTCATATATATTGATATTATTGTCTAATATTTTAGTAGCTTCTTCTTTTTGGGCAGAATGTGTTGCGTAATAAGCCGCATTATCTCTTAAATTATTTGTTTTAGATATTTTAGCTTGATTTTGTTTTCTATTTTCTTCATCAAATTTATTCTGAACATCTGCAATTTCCTCATTATGTGTAAGGTTTTCTGCTAAAAAAGTATGCTCTAATCCTAATGTGTGTCCTATTTCGTGTGCATACGAAGGGAAATGGTCTAAATTTGCTTTAAAAAGAATAATATGTTTACTAGTTAAAGGTGTACTATAACTTGCTCCTCCCGCAGTTAGACTGCTAAATGGTGTAAGATAAATAAAAAGCCCCCTATGCTCCGCTATACTTGGATAACCTTTTTTAAATCTATCATTAATAAAATTCATATATTTAGCAGTATCCATTAACATTGATGTTGAATTTCTTACCATCCCTGTATAATTTGTATTTGGAGTAGTAGATGTATTTAAAAGCGTTTGCTTTGTAAAAATCCAATCTTCTAAATGAATTATTTTAATCTGTATTAAGGCTTGGTTTAAGGACTGTTTGTTTAAGTATTCTTCTAATTTACCTAACCCACCTTTACTGTTTATCTGACTATCTACCACCGATTTACTAAATAAAGGATCGTCTTTTATAAAAGATTTTATTACATACACATTAATCGTAAGTTTATCTACATCTTTATTTTTTAGCACATTCATTTTGCCTACTACATCGCCTTTAGATGATTTTATATCTATTGTAGCATCAGCATCTAATGTAGCATCGCAAAATATTTTTATTCTACCTCCATTTATTGCATCTGCAATTGGCATTTTATCAGGGACTACTCTTAAATTTGGAGTACTTGGCACAAATGTCATTTCCTCTTTTGAGAAATCTACACTATCCGAAATAAAATCTACAGGAGCATCAATGGACAATTCTACTTCTTTGCCAATAACGGCATTGTGATTTACAAACATAGAAAGCCACGGAGTGTAATATATTCCATAAGATGTAGATGTTGTTGCGTTTTTAGTTTGAATTTCAATAGGTTTATATACTCTTTTCAAATCTTCCAATCCCTCAATACAAGTACCCGTAAGATAGTCGTCTCGCATATAATCCCATCCAAATTCTCCTTTGTAACTAGGCAACCTCTTGAATAAAACAACATATTCTGGGATTTTGTCTTGAAAAAATTTCGATTTAATATCGGGTGCTTTTTGGGGGTCTCCATAAATCACTCCTCCTGTTTTACCTACTTGAATCATTTGTGTATCCGAAGAATTTTCTATATTTTCTTTACTATACACTTTGTGATTACCTCCTGTGGTTTCAAGAATATCTCCTCCCACAATTCTTATTCTACTCATAATTCTACGGTAAATGATTGGTTCATAAAATCATAAATACGGATTTGCCCATCTTCATAAAAGTTTTTTTCGGCTAGTTCTTGTACATCTTTACTTGATAAATAAGCAATAACATTTCCGTTACTCCTATTTATTGTCTGTCCTACTTCTGTCAATTTGAATACTTCAAAGTTTATCGAGATTGTCGAAGGATGGTTCTGAATTGTATTCCCAATTGAATCCCCAAAACTAGCATTTCCACTTTCTGCATTAAATCTAAAAGTGGATTGGTTTTTTGAATTATTCAACGTAAAAGATTTAACATTTCCCATTATGGTAATCCCGTCTATTGTTTTTATCATTTTTAGAAATTTTTAGATTTTTCTCCTCCGTTATTATGAATTTCTTTATCCGAATGATGTTCATGAGTTCCTGCGCTATGCGAGGCTATTTTTCCTTCACTTACAGTTGTTCGTTCCTGCTCTGTATGTGATTCCAAATTTCCTTTTATATGTTCTATTAACTTACCCGTAACATGCAGCATGCTATCTCCGCCTACAGTAGTATGCAGTATTGCTCCAACGGTTGTAGATTTATCAACTCCTGCACTTTCTGAAATGTTTACTCCTGCGGTTGTCCTAATGTCTTTTCCTGCGTTGAAAATAATATCCTCCCCAGCTTCAAATTCTATATTCTTGGGCGCTTTAAATCTTATGTTTCCATCACCATGAATTACGGCTATTGTTTTTCCTTTTTGGCTTTCTATTGTAATATCGCCTGTGTCATCATTAGAAATAATTCGGTTTCCGCTTCGGGTATGTATGACTTTCATATCATTCTTTGCCGTGTCGTACCCGCTTTTGTTCTTTCCATTATA
>NZ_VJZS01000018.1 GCF_007097385.1 Flavobacterium sp. ZT3R18 | reverse complement strand
AGGATGTAAATCTGTGTGTTGGCTACTGGTTTTCCAATAGAAAAATACTTCCTTTCATCATACAATAATATTGTTGAAGCAACAGTAGCTTCAGTGGGACCATATTTGTGATAAAATTCACAGACATTTCTCCATTTATCTGCTAAACCAACAGAACACATGTCACCACCTGTCAAAACTCTTTTTAAACTAGGATATTTCTTTTTTTCAGATATTCTTTCAATTACAGAAGGTACCGCATGAAAATGAGTAATATCAGCTTTTATTAAAAAATCCTCCAGTTTATTAGAATCTAATACAATATCTTCTGTAATAATAAATAATTTTGCTCCATTTGTAAAAGCTAAAAATATCTGTTCTACAGAAGTATCAAATGAAATATTGGCAAACTGTAAAATATTATCGGTTTCTATTATAGAAAATTCTCGTGATTCGGAAATAATAAAATTAACAATACTGGTGTGCTCAATCATAACACCTTTAGGATTACCCGTAGAACCAGATGTATAAATGACATACGATAAATCATTCGGACTGTTTATCTTTAATATATTATCAGTCGAATAATTAGTCTGCACTTTATAAAATTCAGCTAATTCTTTTTCATCAATAATAAGCTTGCTTCTGCTGTCTTTTTCTAAATATGAAATTCGTTCTTGTGGATAATCTGTATTAATAGGCACATATGCAGCTCCAGATTTTAAAACTGCTAATATTGCCAAAATCATTCTTTCACTCCTGTCTAACTTTATACCTATTAAATCATTAGGCTGGATTTTATAATTTTGCCTTAGATAAGAAGCAAATTGATTGACCTTTCCATTTAATTCATCATAATTCCATTCAATGTCATTAAAAACTATCGCACCATTTGCAGGAGTCTTTTTTACTTGCTCTTCAAATAAATCGATAATTGTTTTATCTCTAGGATAATTTACTTCTGTATCATTAAAATCTATTAATAATTGATTTCTCTCAAACTCTGTTAAAAAATTCAATTTTTTCAAAGCAATATGAGAATCACTTACTACAGCTTCAATTAATCTTTCTAAATGTTTTACAAATCGGCTTATAGTCAAACTATTGTATAAATCGGTACTGTAATGCATGGACAAATCCAATCCATCTTCCAGTTCACTAAAAGAAAATGTCAAATCAAATTTACTTACTGCATGATTTCCCTCATTATATCTGCTAATTTTTAAATCATTATAAAAATCTGTCCCGCTTTCAGCGCTGTTCTTTTTATTGTCTAATACTACCATTACATCAAATAATGGATTTCGACTCATATCGCGTGTTAAGTTCAAATCTTTTACCAGCTCATCAAATGGATACATTTGATGGTTATAAGCTTCAAGGATATTCTTCTTTGTTATCTCCAATAAATTTAAGAAACTTTCATTTTCATTAAACTGAGAACGCAAGGCTAAAGTATTAACATAAACGCCTATTTGGCTCTCTAAATCAAAATGCTCTCTTCCTGCAACAGGGGTACCAATAATAATATCAGATTGATTAGAATATCTATACAGTAAAGTATTGACAATACTTAATAACCCCATGAATAATGTTGTATCCTGATGCTGAACAAGTTTTTTAAATTGTTTAACAAGGGATGGATTTATAAACTTGCTGTATGATCCTCCACTATAGGACTTTGTAATTGGCCTGCTTTTATCCTTAGGTATATCAAGTACCGGTAAAACACCTTTAAATTGATCTAACCAATATGATCTGTTTTTATTAAAAACTTCTCCTTTTAAATTTTCCTGCTGCCAAACAGCATAATCTTTAAACTGAATCCTCAATGATTGCAGCGGACTGCTCAAACCTCTTTTATTGGTCTCGTAAAGAGAAAATAATTCATCCATCATCACTTCCATCGACCAGCCATCATGAATAATATGATGTAAAACTAAAGTTATAATATATTGTTCTTCTGACACCTGAATCAGGTTCACTCTAATAAGTATATCATTAGCTAAATCAAAAGTTTTTTGCTGCTCTTCCTTGATGCATTGATTAATTATATTTTGATCCTCAACTAAACTTAGGTTTACATAATTAAGTTTAAAATTAACCTCCTGCGTATTCAATATCACTTGTCTTACATCACCTTGCTCATTGATTTTAAAAACCGTTCTTAAAGATTCATGCCGCCCAATTAAATAATTAAAAGTCTCCTCCAGCAAAAAAAGATCAAGTTTACCCTCTACTTTATAAGTAGCTGAGATATTATAAGCAGAATTACCATCCTCAAATTGACTTAATATCCATAATCTATATTGCCCTGAGGACAAAGGATAATCTGATGCAGCGGGAGCCGCAGCAATTGAAAAATGCGGATTAGATTTAAGACCTTCATTTTTTAAAAACTGTATTATTTTCTGCTTATTCTCCTTAAGCTGTTCTTGAAAAATCGGATCCAAATCTTCAGTATCATAGTATACTTCAAGATCAGAATCATCATTTAACATTACGTCAATTGAGTTTCTTTTTAAGTCTATTAAAAAATTTTTTATTTGAAGCATTTTTACTATTTTTTCTTATTATATAATATCTCTTTTTCCCCGAATAATCTTTCTGATATTATGTTTCTAGATAAACATTCCTTTATTAAAAGATTTGATTGAACAATTGGATTCGATTCCTCAGTATGCTTTAAACTGCTGATAAATTCACACCACGGTTCTTGGCCCATAGCATATACATATACTTCAGAAGGGTTAAATATATCCACTAAATGCATCCCTCTTTTGCAGTCAGAACCTGAAAGCCTTCTTGACTGATCATTTTCTTTCGACAAATTATTAATAATTAAAGGTCCATATAACCATGTCAATGGAGCGCCATCACATTCCATTCCCAAAAACAGGACATCTACATCTCCAACTAAAGATTGAGCATGTTTATATAATTTCTGCTCCAGAATTCGTGAGTCAGCAGCAAAAAAGAGGGTAAAATCACCTATCATTACATGATAACAAATTTTAGCTTTAATGTCTAAATCACTATGTTCTCCTGTAAATGGTATTCCCTTAATCTCGCAGTCAGAAAATTTTATCGTTGCAAACTCCTCAATTTCAATAACATTGGAAAAACCTATATTATTAAACATTAATTTCAAACTTGGATCCTGAAGATGCCCACCACCAGAGCGTGGTACTATTATATTTTTTATTTTATGCCTAAGCGGTAGTAAAGTTTCAAGTAAAATATGGTCTTGATGATTGTGTGTTATTAAAACATAATCAATTACCTCGGGAAGATCGTAATCAGAAAAATGATCTACAGAAGATTGATAACCGTAATAACTAATTAATGGATCTAACAGAATAGTAATGTCTTTTGTTTCAATTAATATACATGCATGACCGAAGTATCTCATTCTAATTTTATCTCCTTCATATTTAGAATATGGTACCACTGAAGTTTCGGTAAAAAAGGATTTAAATAAAGATTCCTGAGCATCATCCAAAGAACCTAGCATTTCTCTTATTTCTTTATAAGGACGCGGAGTTCTCTTCATCTTACCCAATTCATCAATGAATTTATCTTCAAAAGGAATATTAAGATGTAATATATTCTCCTCGTCTAATCTAGGAGTACTCAAGCAAAAAGGTCGAGAATCATTATTAGTAACCCATAGAGCTATGCTCTGATTTGTAATATTATAAAAATTGCTATTATATAATAGGTGCTCATAAAATCTAAAAGATGGATTTCCGTTAAGATCATAAATCAACTCTACATAACCTTTCAAAATATCCGGTACTAAACTATAAAAATCTTCCAGCGACTGACCTTTTGCCTCTTTGTTTAATAATAAAACTAATTTTCTTACTGCCAAAGAAAAATTTATCTCCTCTTTTTGATTTAAAAAAGTTGATTCTAATAATGCCCTAACATCTTCAGATCTATCCTCTTCATAATCCATAAAAGGTCCCCCTAGCATTCTTGGATCCTGCACTGCTTCTTTGTGTAATTCAGGAGATTCTAAATATGAATTCATTATTTCAATATGTCTCTTCATTATATTCATTGATGCAGTTGCAGGTGATATAATATGCGGCCATGCATACCATCTGCCTATTAATGGCTCTATAACTACGTTTGGCTTTAAATAAACTAAATTTTCCATTTTAAATAATTGTTTTTGATTTTCTTTTTTGCATTATAGAAAGTGACAGTAATTCTTGAATTATAGATGCAGCGTTTTCAATTGTTGGTTTAATAATAAGATCCCCGATCCCTAATCTAATTTCAAATTCATTGCTGATTAAATTTAGTACCCTCATTATCTGAAGACTATTTCCTCCTAATTCGAAAAAATTATCGGTCACTCCAATTGACGAAATACCCAATACATTTTCCCATATTAAAACCAATTTTTCTTCTGTTAAACTTCTTGCTTTAATATATTCTCTTCTGATCAGATCCTCTTGTGAGATTTCCGGAAGCGCCTTGCGGTCTATCTTGCCGTTTGAAGTCAAGGGTATTTGCGGAATCGCGGCATAAAAACTCGGAACCATATAATCCGGCAGTTTACTTTCCAAAAAGACTCTCAATAGTGATTTGTCGATATCATCACCTACAACATATGCTGCAAGCGCATTCTCTTCATTAACCATTTTTATCTCAACCACGACTTGGCTTATGTTGTCTGAATACTCCAAAATAGTGCTCTCAATCTCACCAAGCTCAATTCTGAATCCTCTGATCTTGATCTGGTGATCTTTCCTTCCCAGATATTCAAGTTCACCGTTTTCTCTCATTTTCACTATATCTCCAGAGCGGTATAAAATTTCTCCTGAAACAAAAGGACTTTGAATAAATTTTTCGCGGGTTAAATCATCTTTATTTAAATACCCTTTTGCCAATCCTTCACCTCCTACATAAAGTTCACCAGGAACACCAATTGGCTGTAAATTTTCATTTTGATCTAATACGTAACAGCTCATTGTTGGGATAGGCACACCAATATTACTTGCATTACTATTCATTTCATCAACTGTAATTTCTTTGTAAGTAACATGAACTGTAGTTTCTGTAATACCATACATATTTACAAGTTTTGTCATTGGATATCTTTCAGCATAATCCAATAACTTTTGAGAATTCAGTGCTTCACCTCCAAAAATCACAAAACGCAAAGAGAGATTATGTAATGGTCTTTTTAATTCTTCAAATAATAAATTGTAAAAATTAGACGGTGTCTGATTTAAAACCGTAACCTTTTCTTTAATCATCACGTTAAGAAATGCCATTGGATCTTTGGCAATATCACTTGAAATAATTATCAATTTACTTCCATTAAATAATGCTCCATACATTTCCCATACTGAAAAATCAAAACAATAGGAATGAAACATCGTCCAAACATCATCTTCTTTAAAATCAAATAATAATTTATCCGTCTTTAATAATCTAACAACGTTACTATGTTTAATTATAACCCCTTTAGGATTGCCTGTAGTTCCGGAAGTATATATCACGTAAGCAGAGTCGCTGACTTGATTGATCTTGCTTATATTTGTCTTTGAGTAGGAATTTTGGGCTTCAAAAAATTGTGCCAGCGCTGTATTATCAATGATTATTTTGCTGTCTATGTCTTTCTCTATATATGCAATACGCTGTTCTGGATAATTTAAATCAATAGGCACATAGGCGCCTCCAGATTTTAAAACTCCTAAAATTGCTATAATCATTAACTCACTTCTATCGAGTTTTATCCCAATTAAATCATTTGGTTCAATACTGTAATTTTCTCGCAAATAATGACCAAACTGATTTGCCAGCTCATTAAGTTTATAGTAGGTCAGCTCAATTTCTTCAAATAATACTGCTATATTATCCGGAGTTTTATCAACCTGTTCTTCAAACAGGTCAACAATGGTTTTTTCTTTTGGATAATCAGCCGCTGTGGAATTAAAATCAATCAGTAATTCCACTTTTTCAGCTTCGGTTAGATAACTGATCTCTTCAATATTAACCTCTGGTCTGTCTATTAATTTAGTGACAAAGATTTCCAAGTGCGAAAACATTCTTTCTATAAAACAAGAATCATAAAGATCCGTATTGTAATCAATTATTAAATCTAATTTCTCGTTTTCTACAAAAGTAAAACACATATCAAATTGAGAAGTAGTGCTCTTAAGGTCAAAATAAGTGGCCTTAAGGTTAATAAACTCTTCTCTTTCTTTTAAATTTTGGAGCTGGTCCTGATTTTGTAAAACAACCATTACATCAAATAAAGCAGAACGGCTTGAGTCTCGTTTTAAATTCAATTTGCCAAATAATACATCAAATGGATACCCTTGGTACTCAAAAGCTTCTAATAAAGTTTCTTTCTCATGTACTATCACATCTAAAAAGCTGTTTTGTTCTTTAAATCTGGTTCTAATGGCCAATGTATTTAGATATAACCCTAACTGATTCTCTACATCAGGATGTTCTCTTCCTGCTATAGGAGTACCTATAATGATATCGTCCTGACCTGAATACCTGTAAAGTAAAGCATTGATACCAGCAACCAAAGTCATAAACAAAGTGGCATCATGTGCTTTTGAAAATGATTTTAGCTTATCCAGAAATCGTTTGGAAAATTCATGTCTTATAGCTGCCCCATTAAATGTTTTGACTACTGGACGCAGTTTAAAACTTGGTAAATCTAAAACTGGCAGTTGTCCTCTAAATTGATTTAGCCAATACTGCTCTGATTCTTGTAACTTTTCTTGTTGTATTTCCTCGTTCAACCATACTGCATAATCTTTGTATTGGATATTTAACACTGGTAAATCAACATTTTTCTCCTGAACAAGACCATTATAGATCTGTACAATCTCCGAAATTAATAACTGTATAGACCAGCCGTCCCCAATAATATGATGCATTGATAAGAAAAACACATGCTCATCTTCTTTTAATTTAACTAACGAGCCTCGAATCAGAGGAGGGTTTTCCAAATCAAATGGAAGCTGATTTTTCTGTAAAAGATAATCAGATACCATTTCTGTAGAATCAGGCTCTGAACTATAATCCTGCAGATCAATTCTAAAATCTAATTCATCTGCCGGTATGATGTGTTGACGAACCTCGCCTTCTTCATTTATTTTAAAACTTGTCCGAAGAATTTCATGACGCTCAATCATTATACTAAGACAATCTTCAAGTTTATTTGCCTGTAATGCCCCTTTCAAAGTAACAGCAGCCATCATATTATAGGCCAGAGAACCTCCTTCCAATTGACTCAGAATCCATAGTCTTGACTGGGAAGCGGTCGCAGGATAAGATAACATCTCAGCTGCTTTAGGTATTGAAACATATTCATTAACAGTTAGCTCACCACTTAAATCAAGAATACTTGGATTATTAAAAAATGCCTTAAATGAAATGGTCTTCCCTAACTGCTTATTTATTCTGTTTATTACTTGGGCAACCATCAAGCTATGGCCTCCCAACTCAAAGAAATTATCCGTTATACCAATTGATGAGATTCCAAGCACTTCTTCCCATATGGATACTAAATTCTTCTCTAGATCATTTCTTGGGCCAACAAACTCCCTTCGCAATAAGTCCGATGCCGAAACCTCTGGAAGAGCCTTTCGGTCAACCTTGCCGTTTGGCGTTAAAGGAACAGCATCAATCTCAACATATAAGCTCGGAACCATATAATCAGGCAAATGCTCTTTCATATAATTCTGAATCTCTTTTGGTGAAAAGACCCCATTGGAAACAATGTAGGCTGTCAGGTTTTTATTTTTATTTTCATCCGTAGATATCAACAGCACACTTTGGCTTACCAGCGGACACTGGTGCAGTACGTTTTCTATTTCACCTAACTCTATACGGATTCCATTTATTTTTACTTGATCGTCTTTTCTGCCTATAAATTCTAATATACCGTCAGCATGCCATTTGGCTAAATCACCGGTCTTATATAATTTTTCACTGTGATTTAAGCTTCCTTCCCTGAAAAATGGATTTCTAACAAATGCCAGCTGTGTTTTCTCAATATCATTCAGATAACCCTGGCCCACACCTATTCCCGAAACATACAGATCACCTGCTGTTCCATGTGGCAGTAAGTTCAAATGATTATCCAAAATATAAATACTCATGTTCTGAATAGGTTTTCCTATTGGAACAGAACCTCTCCAATTTTCAGAACATTCCTTAAATATATAATGCGTAATATCATCTGAACACTCCGTTGGTCCATAAACATTCGCCATGGGGATTGACGGATAATACTCAAACCATTTTTTGCAATATTCAACCGGCAATGACTCTCCGTTCATTATCAGGTATCGTAGACTTCTTAATAATGGCAGAACTGACTCTCTTGATAAAAAATCCAATAAAATAGAAAAATGTGCCGGTACACTCTCTAAAATTGTTATACTATTATTATCTATACATTGAAATATTTTCTCAGGATTCCATGCGTCTTCGCCAATTAAAATAGTCGTCTTTCCTCCAACTATCAAAGCTGTCATGAATTGCCAAATACTCACATCAAATATGTGCGTTGCTGTTTGTCCTACATTATCTTTATCCGAAATCTCAAAATCAGTAATCTTTGCAAATAAATGATTGACCATCCCAAAATGCTCAACCATGGCTCCTTTTGGAACTCCGGTAGAACCTGAGGTAAAAATTATATAGGCCAAAGATTTAATTTCTAAAACTAAACCAAGATTATCCTTATCATAATTCTCACAATAAGCTGCTTCAAAAATTAAATAATCTACATTATCTCCTAATGCTTCAACTTGTAATAGGTAATCATTACTACTAAGAATAAAGAAATCTTTGGCTTGTTGAAGTATCCCCTTATTTCTTTCCGTAGGGAAATTAATATCCAAAGGAGTGAAATGCCCTCCGACTTTCCAAACCCCTAACATACACACTAAATAATCAATTCCTCTTTCCAGGAAGAAAAATACATGTGTATTTGATTTTACTCCTTTTTCTCTTAAATAATGCGCCAGCTGATTCGATTTCTCATTTAATTCCTGATACATTAACACCTGATCCTCAAACACAACAGCTATATTATCTGGTGTTCTTGCTACCTGATCCTCGAAAAGATCAACTATAGTTTTATCCTTTGGATAAGCTACTTCTGTCGAATTAAAATCAAACAATAACTGATGCTTCTCTGTCTCTGTGATATAACCAACATCTTGAATATTGATCTTGGGATCTTCAATCAATTCACTCAATAAATTCTCAAAATGTAAAAACATTCTTTCTATCAAATATGAAGCATAGATATCCGTATTATACTCAATTGCAAGGTATAATCCTTCACTCTCCACAAAGGTAAAACTCATATCAAATTGAGACGTCCTATTCTCAAAACTATAATTACTTACTTCAAGATCAATCAATCCCTCATTACTATTAATACTGGTAAGTTGACCCTGATTTTGTAGTACAACCATAACATCAAATAAGGCTGAACGACTCATATCCCTTTTTAAGTTCAATTTACCAACTAGTGCGTCAAATGGGTAACCTTGATGCTCATAAGCACCCAATAAGGTTTCTTTTTGTGCTGCAATCAAATCTAAAAAGCTATTTTCTTCTTTAAATTTGGTTCTAATAGCTAAAGTATTTAAATACAAACCCAATTGATTCTCTAAATCCGGATGCACTCTTCCTGCGATCGGCGTACCAATGATAATATCGTCCTGGCCTGAATACCTATAAAGCAAGGCATTGATACCCGAGATCAATGTCATAAACAATGTAGCATCTTGTGATTTAGAAAAAGTTTTTAACTTATCTAAAAATGATTTTGAAAATTCATGTCTAATTGTTTCTCCATTGTAAGTTTGAACCAAAGGACGTGCCTTAGAACTTGGTAAGTCTAAAACGGGTAGATCTCCGCTAAATTGATTTAGCCAGTACTGCTCAGATTCTTTCTGCTTTTTTTGTTGCAATTCTTCGCTCAACCATACTGCATAATCTTTATATTGGATATTTAACACAGGTAAATCAATCTCTTTTTCCTGAATCAGGCCATTATAGTTTTTTATTATCTCTGATATTAATAACTGTATAGACCAACCATCTCCTACGATATGATGCATCGATAAGAAAAATACATACGCATCTTCTTTTAATTTAATTAATGATCCTCGAATCAAAGGGGCCTGTTCCAAATCAAATGCCTCTCGATTAATATCTTGTAAATAATCAACAACACATTGCTCCGGATTTACTTCTAAACTATAATCTCGATGGGTAAGTCTGAAATCCAATTCTTCAATAGGCATAATATATTGTTGAATCACTCCTTCTGAAGTTGTTCCAAAATAAGTTCGCAGAATCTCATGTCGCTCAATCAGTAATCTAAAGCATTCTTCAAATTTGTTTACTTCAATTAATCCATTTAATCTAATAGCATTATGTATATCATTTGCTACTGAACCATCTTCCAACTGACTCAAAATCCAAAACCTATTTTGAGATGGAGTTAAAGGATATGATTCTCTTTTAGATGCCTGCAAAAGAGGTCTATAAATATTCTCAACCTTCACGTTTTCTTTTAAAAAAGAAATAAGATTAAATTTATTTTTTCTTATCTCTTCTAAAATATACTCGGGAATATTTTCTCCATCAAATTTTATCTTTAAGTTTTCATTCTCTAATGAAATATGAATTTTATTTTCTCTAAGTGTAGTTATTAATTCTCTCATTAGATAGTTATTTCATTTTCTAACTCAATATTATTGTTTAGCCATTTTTTTTCTTCAATTAAATTTGCAGTACCTTGTATATTCTTATTGGAGAAAAAATCACTTATAGAGATTTCTATATTAAATTCTTTATTAATTTTTTTCAGGATTACCATTGCTCTTAACGAATCTCCTCCTAGTTCGAAAAAGTCATCAGTGACCCCTATATCAAGTATTTCAAAAAAATCTTCAAAAATTACTTTAAGTCTTCTTTCTATATCTGTTTGAGGTGATTGATATTCTGATTGTAAAACTGGACGCTCAATTTTTTCAAAAATTTGTTTGCTTTTTAAAGCCTCGCTTTGAATACTAAACATCCTATTCAATTTTAACGGAATATCTTCTTTAGAAACATAAATTACATTAGACGATTTAATATTCAAGCTTTTTTCAAAAACCTCGATTACTTCATCTACAGACAATATATTTTGCTGTTTGTCAACAAGACTTTCTTCAAAATTAATTTTCGGTAATTGCACACATTTTAATTTTCCGGATTTACAAAAAGTAAAATAATCTAAATAGCAATTAGCAGCAGCATAAGCCCCAAAGCTAATACCTCCGAATGTTGCTGCCAAACTAGAACTCATCCATATAAAATCTAAATCATGATTTTTGAAAACTTCATATAGGCATTCTACTCCTTTTACTTTTGCAGCCAACATACTTATTGTTTTTTTAAAAGATGTATTTTCTATGAATTCCAGATCATTACTATCTACATTTCCAGCAAGATGAATAATCCCGTTAATATCATCAAACATCGCTTTATTTACTGATAATTCTTCTTTAAACTCATCAATATTTGATATATCTACATTGAGATAAACTACATTATTATTTATACTTTTTAACTCTTTAAATCTTTTTTCATAAAGGTTATTTTCATTTATCTCATTAAGGCTTTTTCTTCCTAATAATATGACATTAGCTTGGTGTTTATTTATCAAATGCTTTGAAATTGAAAACCCTAAATTCCCTAATCCGCCAGTAATTAAGTATGTTCCTTGTTTTTTAACAAATGATGTTTCTTTTTTAGTTAAATCTTGGGTACCTTTTTGAAATTCTTGAACCCATCTCTGACCTAATCTATATGATATAATTCGCTCGGATTGTAAGTCATTATTTAAAAATTCACTGACGATATCTCGAATCAATTTTTCATCAACATCACTTAAATCAATATCAATGTTTGCACCTATTATCTGATTTTCAAGAGGCATAACCTTAATCAGCCCCAATAATAAAGAATGGACATAATTAATGTTTTCATTTCCAAGTACACTATGTAATAAATTAGTAAATACAAAAATATTCTTATCAACACCTTTTCCCCATACCTTTATAATCCTTCCTAGACAAAAATATATCAGGTTGAATTCCAAATTTTCTTCTACTAACTTTATCTCTGATGATTTAATATTTAGCCCCCATAAATAAATGATATCTGATATATTTAATCCTTCAGATTCAACATCTTGAAACAATTGATTATAATCCCTTATATCCGATGGATCTATTGAAAACTTTGTAGAAGAATGCTTAAAATATGACATTCCTATTGATACTTCAATTACACTATTGTTTGTACATAATATTTCTTCAATTATTTTTTTAGAACAATCCGAATTATCCGAAAACACGAGAAATATTCTACTGTCTGAGGTGCTTTTTTGATTTAGTACTGATCGTTTCCAAGAAGGAAAATAAAAACTGTTATCTAAATCATTTAACATCTTTTGATTCACTATATTAAATAATTTTTCCACATCAATTTCCGTTTGATACATTAGCTTATCGAAAGCATAAGTAGGTAAGGAAATTCGATATCTATCTTCATTCTTATATAACTCTTGCCATTTTATACTTACTCCATAAGTCCAAAGTAATCCTAGTTTTTCTAAGAAATATTTTTCATCATTTTCTATGATTTTTACGGATCTTAATATATCTACTGTAGTAAATTTCTTTTCTGTTTTTTGCTGTCTAATTAAACTACTTAAGGAACTTCCAGCACCAACTTCAATAAATACAAGATTATTATCTGATAAAAAATTACTAATTCCTTTAGAAAAATTAACAGTATTTCTGAGCTGATTTGTCCAATATTCACTTGAAATCGCTTCTTCATTTTTGATAAAATCTCCGGTTAAATTAGAAATGAAAGGAATTTGAATATTATTAAACTCTACACTTTTAAATTCATTATCAAATTCTTTAAGAATGCTTTCCTGCATACTTGAATGGAAAGCATGTGAAGTATGAAGTCTAATATAAGAAATATCTTTTTCAGTCAATTTTTCGATTAATTCCTGTATTGCATGATCGCCCCCTGAAAAAACTATTTGTTCTGGTCCATTTATTGCAGCAAGAGAAATTTCTTCATTAAGAAAGCTTTGAGCTTGGAGTTCATTCATAGGAACACTAATCATAGACCCTTTTGGCAATCTGTGCATTAATCCCCCTCTCTTAACCACTAATTTAAGCGCTTGTTCAAATGTAAAGAGCCCACTTATACAAGCAGCTGTATATTCTCCAATACTATGACCAATCATGTATTTGGGTACTATACCGTAGTTTATTAATAATTTTGCCAAGGAATATTCTACCAGAAAAATAATTGGTTGGGCAAAACAAGTATCATTTATATTATAACCCTCATTATTATTGCCGGGATATAGTATTTTTTTAAAATCCTGATTTGTTAATTTTTTCAGAAGCTCAAAACCGCTATCCATATATTCTCTATAAATAGAATTTGATAGATATAAATCTTTACTCATATCAACATATTGGGAGCCCTGTCCAGGAAACATGAAAATAATAGTATTTTGAAGACCTTTTACTTTTGCAAATGTTTTTTTCTGTTTTACAATTTCTTCTAACTTTTGCTGTAACTCATTTTTGTCTTTAAATGATAATGCAATTCTATTCTCAAAACTTTGACGTCCAGCTTGATACGTATAACACATATCTGATAAATTTAAATTTTCTTCTTTTGCTAAAAAATTTGCTAACTTATCCAGATAATTATTTAGTGAAGACTCGGTTTTAGATGACAAAACAAGCAAATTGTAATTTTTTTCAAAAGAATTTTTATCTATAACTGGTGCTTCTTCAAGAATTATATGTGCGTTTGTACCACCTACACCAAAAGAGTTTACAGCTGCTCTAAGAGGATTATCCTTTTTTACTGTCCATTCGGACAAACTATTATTAACAAAAAATGGCCCATCCTGAAAATTTATATTTGGGTCGGGTTCACTAAAATGCAAGCTTGCCGGAATTTTTTTATTTTTTAAACTTAATACTGTTTTAATAAATCCCGCCACACCTGACGCAGTATCCAAGTGTCCTATATTAGTTTTTACAGACCCTATAGCACACGGAAAATTCTTACTATTATTAAATGCGATGTTTAGTGCTTCAACTTCAATGGAATCCCCTAACTTAGTACCTGTACCATGCGTTTCTACATAAGATATGGTTTCAGGTTCAATCCTTGAAAACTTTTGAGCCATTTTAATACATGCTACTTGTCCTTCAACACTAGGAGCTGTATAGCCTACTTTTTTATTTCCATCATTATTAATAGCACTCCCCTTAATTACTGCATAAATATTATCTCTGTCTGCTAAGGCATCTTTTAATCTTTTCAAAACGACTACGCCTGTTCCCTCTCCGTTAACTGTACCAGTAGAGTCTCTATCAAAAGCCTTACAATGGCCATCCTTTGAAACGATGGATCCTTCTTCATAAATATACCCCTTTTGACTATCAGTAACTAGCGAAGAAGCTCCGGCTAAAGCGACTTTAGTTTCTCCAAAAATTAGTGCTTTACAAGCAGTATGAATAGCAACTAAAGAGGTCGAACAAGCTGTATTTATATTCATTGAAGGTCCTTTCAACCCTAATTTATACGAAACCATTGTAGCAAGATAATCTTTATTGTTTATCTTATTTAGATAAAAATTATTGACTTTTTGACCGTCAGTGGATAGGTTAACAAAAGATTGCCACAATGCATCTTCTCCTGCTCCTGCATACACCCCAACAGGTACATTTATATTTTCAGGAATATAACCTGCATCTTCTAAAGCTTCCCAGACACACTCGTGAAAAAATCTATGACCGGGATACATCATTTTTGCTTCATCATTGGAATATCCAAAAAATTTAGAATCAAAACAATCCTTGTTTATTAAATTTGTTGTACAATTCACATAATTTTTATCTTTAATAACAGATTTGTCCATACCTGCATCAATTAGCTCCTTTTCGGTTAAAAAACGTAATGATTCTTTTGACAAAACTAGGTTTTCCCAAAATTCCCTCCAGTTTGAAGCTCCTGATGTCCTTATGGACATACCAACTACTGCAATCTCAAATCCCGTATATTGATTAGTCTTCATTTGCAAAATTTAATAAGTTGTACGATTCTTCCATTATATTATAAAGTTCTTCTATTTTATCTTCTTCTATTAAATAATCATTGTTAGTATTAGATATGATAAATTCAGAAATTGAAAAAATATTAGCGAAATTATATCCTTGTAATAAAGTTATATTCATTTGAAGCTCTTTATTCAAGCTATTCAACATTTTTATCATTAACAAGGAGTTTCCTCCTAAATCAAAGAAATTATCTTTAACTCCTATTTTCTCAATTCCTAATACGTCTTGCCATATTGCAATTAGCTTATTTTCAGTTTCATTTCTTGGTGCTGCGTATTCTTTTCGGATTGTATCTTCATCAGAAATACCTGGTAGTTTAATTCTATCTATTTTCCCATTTGGTGTAAGTGGAAATTCTTCTAATTGAATAAAATGGTTCGGAACCATATAATGAGGCAATTTCAATTCTATATATTCCTTTAATTCTGCTGATTTAATTTTATTATTACTAATAAAATAAGCAACAAGAATATTATTACCACCTTCTTTTTGTGCAGCGGTTACAACTACCTGATTAACATATTCATGTTTTAATAATTTATTTTCTATTTCACCCAATTCTATTCTGAATCCATTTATTTTAACCTGGTTATCAAGCCTTCCTAAATGTTCTAAAGTACCATTTGGTAACCATCTTGCTACATCTCCTGTTTTATATACTTTTTTAGTAAGAGTTGAAGAATACTGAAAATCAATAAATTTATCTTGAGTTAACTTTTCTTGTTTATAATACCCTCTTGCCAAACCATCTCCTCCAATACATAATTCACCTTTTACACCTATTGGACATATTTTTTCATTATTGTCTAAAATATAAACCTGAGTGTTTTGTATTGGTTTCCCAATATTCAGCACCAAATTTTCTTGTGCTTTTTGAAAAGTGGACCAAATAGTAGTTTCTGTAGGCCCATACATATTATACACATTTGATTTTGTACGGGTTATAAGTTTATTTAGCAGTTCATTGGAAAATTTTTCTCCTCCAACAATTATGTTTTTCAATGATTTTATAAATAAACCAGAATTATCATCTTCCAATAATGCTTCTAAATAGGAAGGCGTTATTTGCATTGAACTAATTGGATGGTTGTCCGAATGATAATTTTTTTCCTCTTTTTTATATTTATTTTTGAGCTCAGTTAGATGTTCTAAACCCTTAAGTACTTCTTTATCTGAAATTCCAAAATCAATTAAACAAGCTATTTCTGTAACTCCTATCGAATGAATATTAGATAGAATTTTTTTACAAGAATCCTGTGTTCCTAATAATGCTGAAGTTTGCCAATATCTTTCAAAAGCTAATTCCAATAAATCATTCAGATCATTTTCACTAATAGTCGAAATATCTTTATCCAAATCCTTAGCTAAATTTTGAATTAATCCTACACTAGATTTTAAATAGGACTTAAAAGGCTCTTTTGCTTTATCTTTTACTTCCTCTAAATCAGTTCCAATATAAGTGTGAAGCATTAAAGATATTTTTGCATTTTCTACAGAAAAACCGTTCTCTACTAATGCCTGCTTGTAAATCTTTATATTATTTGCTAAATCCTTTATTTCCTGTCCTAACAAGTGAGTCAATATGTTAGCTCCTATTTTTCCTGCACTTCTGAATGTTTCGGGATTTCCTCCTGAAGTTATGTATATATCTAAATTGGAATTGACTGGTTTTGGATATATTTTAAAATCAATTTCTTGATTTAAACCATTTTTTCGTTTAATAGATCCTCCTTGCCAAAGAGTTTTTAATTCTTCTATTTGTCCATACATTATTTTCTGCCTGTCTAAATAATTTTCTGGTTTCAATACAAAATCATCTGCATGCCAACCAGATGCTATAGACAATGCAACCCTTCCATTAGATAAATTGTCTACAACCGACCATTCTTCAGCAACTCTTACAACGTCATGTAATGGTAAAACAACACTTCCTGAACGAATTTGAATATTTTCTGTAATTGTAGATAGACCCGCCGCTAATACTGATGGATTAGGGAATATTCCTCCAAACTCATGAAAGTGTCTTTCTGGCAACCAAATTGCAGAAAAATTATTTTTATCAGCATAATCGGCTGATTCCTTTAAAAATTGATATTTATTGTCATCTGAATCATTCTGACTTGAAAAATAAAACAAACTGAAATCTAAAGTCTCAGAATGATCTTTTAAAAATAAATTAAAATTATTTAGTGGAGTATTACCTGATTTTAAAGTAATTGTACTACCCTTTGTTAAAGTCCAAAACAATTCTAAAACTGAAATATCAAATGAAATTGAAGTAATAGCTAATAAATGTTCTTTTTCATTTGAAGAAATAGAATCATTCATTCCATGTAAAAAATTGACAACATTTTTATGTTCAATCATTACCCCTTTTGGGTTTCCTGTTGTCCCCGAAGTATAAATTACGTATGCTAAATCATTTGGTTGATTGATTTTTTCAATATTCTCTCTTGAATACTTCTCTTGAACTTTAACAAATCTACCTAATTCTTGTTCATCTATAACAACTTTAGTATTACTGTCCTCTTCTATGTAAGCTATTCGCTCTTGTGGATAATTTGGATCAATAGGCACATAGGCTGCTCCTGATTTCAATATTCCTAAGAGAACAGCAATCATTCTCTCACTTCTATCTAACTTTATTCCAACTAAATTACTTGCTATAATTCCATAAATCTCTCTTAAATAAAAAGCCAGTTGATTTGACATTTCATTAAGTTCTCGATATGTTAACTGAGTTTCTTCAAATACAATTGCTACTTTATCTGGTGTTCTCGCTACCTGTTGCTCAAATAAATCTATTATCGTTTTATCTTTCGCATAATCAACTTCCGTATCATTGAACTCAAATAATAACTGGTGCTTTTCTGTTTCTGTTAAATAATCTATCTCTTGAATCTGTATACGAGGTTCTGCTAATGATTGTATTAGTAGATTTTCAAAATGAGTAAACATTCTCTCTATCAGATAAGCATCATAGATATCTGTATTGTATTCAATGATTAGGTCTAATCCTTCGGTCTCAACAAAAATAAAACTAATGTCAAATTTGGAAGTCTTACTCTGCAAATCATAATCACTTAATTCAAGGTTATCAAGCTCTTCTGTGTTAAGATTGTTTAACTGTCCTTGATTTTGTAATATTATTAGAACATCAAACAAAACAGATCGACTCATATCTCTTTTTAAATTCAACTTTCCTACTAAACTATCAAAAGGATAACCTTGGTGCTCGTATGCTCCCAATAAAGCCTCTTTTTGTGCTAATACCAAATCTAAAAGACTAAACTGTTCTTTGAATTGGGTTCGTATGGCCAATGTATTCAAGTACAATCCCAGCTGATTCTCCAAATCAGGGTGCTCTCTTCCTGCAATTGGAGTTCCGATTATAATATCATCCTGACCTGAATATCGATACAACAAGGCATTTACTCCCGCCATTAAGATCATAAATAAGGTTACATCTTGCTTTTTTGAAAAATATTTTAGTTTGTCTAAAAATGATTTTGAAAATTTATGCCTAAGATGATCACCATTATAAGTCTGAATTAAGGGACGGGGTTTGAAACTCGGCAAATCCAATACAGGTAACTCCCCCTCAAACTGTTGCAGCCAATACTCTTCTGAGCCTTTATGCTTCTTCCGCTGGATTTCCTCATTAAGCCATACTGCATAGTCTTTATACTGAATGCATAATTCAGGTAAATTTATTTTTTTTCCTTGGATTAGTGCATTATACGTTTTTACAATTTCTGAAATTAACAGTTCTATCGACCAACCATCTCCTATAATATGATGTAGGGATAAGAAAAAGACATAGTCCCCCTCTTTTAATTTGAGTATCGAGGCTCTTACCAATGGCCCTTGTTCTAAATCAAAAGGCTCGTTGTTCGTTTCTTGTAAATAATTGGCAATGAATTTCTCTTGATTTAACTCCAAACTGCAGTCTTTCTCAGTTATTTTAAAATTGAAGATTTCACTAGGTACAATATATTGACGGATTTCACCAGCTTCATTTGTTTTAAAATAGGTTCTTAAAATCTCATGACGATGAATTAATCTTTTAAATGAGGCTTCAAATTTATTGATATCAACAGTACCCCTTAACCTTACCGCAGCCGGCATATTATAGGCCAATGAACCACCTTCTAACTGACTCAAAACCCATAATCGCCCTTGTGAGGCAGTTAATGGATAAGATTCCGATTCAGCGGCTTGAGGTATTGATAAATATGCACTATCCCGAAGCTCCTTGCTTAATCCCTCTATTGTTGGATTGGCAAAAAAAACTTTAAAGGACACGGTTTTACCCAATTGCTTATTAGTCCTATTAATTACCTGAGCCACTATCAAACTATGCCCCCCCAACTCAAAGAAATTATCGGTAATACCTATCATTTTGATTCCAAGTACCTCTTGCCATATCAAAACTAAACTTCCTTCTGTTTTATTCCTTGGTGCTATATATTCTTTTCTGATTATATCTTCTCCTGAGATACTTGGCAAAGCTTTTCTGTCTATTTTTCCATTTGGCGTTGTAGGTAATTTCCCTAGATTAACATAAAAGTTAGGTATCATATATTCAGGTAACTTATCCTGTAGAAAACTCCTTAACCCTAATTTATCTACTATTAAGTCAGAGACCAAATAGGCAACCAAGACTTTGTCTTGACCACTCTCTTTTACCTCAACAATCACTTGTTTTAAGCCTGCTGAATATTGTAAAATGGCATTCTCTATCTCTCCAAGTTCTATCCTGAATCCTCTAATCTTAACCTGATGGTCTTTCCTTCCTAAAAACTGTATATTACCATCTGACAACCAACCACCTAAGTCACCTGTGTCATACATCCGAGCACCCTCAATAAAAGGATTATTGATAAACTTCTCCTTTGTAAGATCAGGCCTATTCAAATAGCCTCTGGAAACTCCAGCACCCGAAATATATAACTTACCTGTAACACCTATAGGAACAGGCTGTAATGCTTCATCTAATATGTAAATCTGAGTATTAGAAATTGGGCAACCAATAGATGGATTATGGGTTAAATAATTATCTTTTACTTTAATTGTGGTTACAACATGAGTTTCGGCCGGTCCGTAGTGATTATAAATATTAGTATCCGACTTTCTAATTTTATTAATCACATTAGAAGTTAATATAAGCTGTTCTCCTGCAACTATAATATTCTTAATGATATTGAAATCTAATAAACTATAGAAAGATCTAACATCCATTAATATATTAAAATAAGCCGTTGGTAAAAAGACAGTGTCAATATTATTACTTTTTATAAAAGCAGATAATTCTTCAGAATCTTTTTTAACTATTTCAGTGATTGGATATAAAGTGGCTCCTCTTAATAAAGTCGTAAATATTTCCTGAAATGAAACATCAAAACTTATACTTGTAAATTGTAAAACCTTATGAACATCATCACTTGTAAATTGTTCATTGTGAAAAGTAATCAAATTAAGCATACATGAATGTTCCATCATGATGCCTTTAGGTCCTCCTGTAGAACCAGAAGTATAGATAAGGTAAACTAAGCTATTGTTTTTAATAGAAACACTATTATTTTCAAAAGAAAACTTTTCCTTATTTTCATTAAATATTGCTAACTCAGCTTCATCAATAATGACTTTACAGTTACTGTCATTTTCTATAATATCTATTCTATTTTGTGGGTAATTTGGGTCAATTGGAACATAAGCACCACCAGCCTTTAAAACACCTAAAATAGTGACAATCAATTTTTCGCTTTTTTCTAATTTTATCCCAACTAAATCATCTTGCTGAATAGCATAGTTTTCTCTTAAATAGTAGGATAATTGATTTGACCTATTATTAAGTTCCTGATAAGTTAATTCAGTTTTTCCAAATACTACCGAAATATTATTTGGTGTTTTCTCAACTTGCTCCTCAAATAAATCAACTATGGTTTTATCTTTTGAATAATGAACTTTTGTGTCATTAAACAATGATACTATTCGTTTTTTTTCAAATTCTGAAATATAATTTAATGAGTTTAAAGCACTTTCAGGATTCTCAACAATACTATGCAATAATGTTTCGAGATGAATTAATATATTCGCAACAAATTCTTCCGAATAAATATCTGTGTTAAATATTAATTCTATACTTAATTTTTTATCAACTTCTCTAAACGCAAATTCTAAATCAAATTTACTAAACTTTGTATCTTCACATTGATATTTAGTAATTTCAAATTCAGACATTTTTTGAACATCTCCTTTAAACACACTGGTATCCTGAACTCTGACCATAACATCAAACAAAGGATTACGGCTCATATCCCGATTTAATGACAAAAGTTGCACCAGCTCGTCAAAAGGAAAAATTTGATGTTCATATGCATCAAGAGTAACTTCCTTTACGTTTGCTATTAATTCTTTAAAACTGTCAATACCGCCAAACTGAGTTCTAAAAGCTAAAGTATTTACATAAAAACCTATTTGATTCTGTAAATCTATATGTTCTCTTCCAACAATTGGACTTCCTATTACAATGTCTTTTTGATTAGAATATCTAAAAAGCAATACCTTAACCGTTGCCAATAATCCCATAAAAAGAGTGCATTCCTGAGATTGACACAAATCGTTAAAGCTTTTTAAAAGTTCCTTACTATAAAGTTTTTTGACAGATTTCCCGTTATATGTTTTAATTGCAGGCCTTGCTTGATAACAAGGTAAATCTAATACAGGAATTTCTCCTTGCATTTTTTTTAACCAATAATTTCTATAAACTTCTACCGTATCGCTTTTTAATTGATTCTGTTGCCATGCAGCATAATCTTTATATTGCAGTTTTAATACTGGTAATGTATTAGTTTTTCCCTTTGAATAGATATCATATAGAGTAAATATTTCATTCGTCATTATTTCTGACGACCATCCATCACTTACAATATGATGTATAACACAAATGAATACATGGTTATTCTGAGATCTTTTTATTAATTTGGCTCGTAGTAACGAATCTACAGATAAATCAAAAGAGTATTCAATTTCTTTTTGAATTATTTCCTTAACTCTTTCTGTTATATTAGCTTCATTACTTAAATCTTCGTATTGCAATTGAAACTTAGTTTCTTCCAAATTCAATATAATTTGCTTTACTTGCCCTGATTCTTCCTCTTCTTTAAAGAGTGTTCTTAGTGACTCATGGCGTTCTAAAAGAAACTGAAAAGCTTTTCTCAATGAACTAATGTCTAAATCTCCATACAATTCAAAAACACTTGGCATATTGTAAGCAACATTCCCACCTTCAAATTGGCTTAATAACCAAAGTCTTCGTTGAGATGAAGATAACTCGTAACTAATTTGTTCACGGACCTTAGGAATATTTACAGAATCCTTTCTATTAGCTTTATAAGATTTAATAAATTTTATTAAATCATTTTTATGCAATTTAATTTCATTCAATAAATCGTCGGTTATAACTCCCTTGGGGGCTTGAATATCTAATTTATCATCAAGTAAATCAATCTTTATGTTTAATTTATTTATTTTTTTAAGTAATAATTGCATAGTTTATTAAAATTGAGGCTTACTAAAAATTGGGACACAAAAAACATATCTTTAATAATATAACCGCATAATCAAAATATCATTCTGATTTCTATTATTAGATTTAATTTTTAATTAGACCTTAATTACCTGTTCTTCTTCTTTCTTCTTGGTTACCCGTTTGTCTTTGCTGGGCTTTTATTTTACTATTTCCAAATTTATAAGAAACAGAAAATTGGAGATTTCTGCTGTCAAGGTACATAGAGGTTTTATTCAGAATATTATTAACTGTTGCACTTGTACGAGGTCCTGCCGTTTTAAAAATATCATTCACATTTAAAGAGATTTTTAAATTTTTATCCATCAATAGGTATTGAAATCCAGCAGATAAATTACTTACTGCTTTATTTTTATATATTCCATTTATTCCTGGAAAATCATACCAGTAATTTGCAAAAAAAAGTACCGTCTTTTTAGAATTTAAAGTAAACTGATTATCAAGAGAAACTGAGGAATTGAATCCCTTCTGCTCCTGTGCGGTAATTGCAAGTCTTGATTTAGAAACAGAATAGTTAACATCTAATGAAAATGAACTTTCCCACCATTTAAATTTAGTGAAAGAGTAGGTTTCATAAACACCATATCTTTGTGTATCCAAATAATTTTCAGTACTTGATATAACAGTGTTTGTAGTTGGATCTGTTATATCGATACCAGCAAATAAATTGTTTGAATAACTAAAATAAACCTTGCTATCAAGATGCTTAAATGTATAATTTAAATCAACATTATCTATAAAAGCAGGCTGCAACAGCGGATTACCTCTCTGGCTTTGAAAAGGATTGCTGAAAAATATATTTGGATTTAATTGAGCAAAACCAGGTCTTGAAATTCTTTTGCTGTAATTTATGTTAAGTGAGGAATTATCATTTATTGTGTAAGCTAAGTAAAATGTGGGGAAAAGTTTCAAATAATTATTTTCTATTGTCCCTAATTTTTCTGCAAATGCTTCTGTTTGTGTAGCTTCCATTCTTAATCCAAATTGTGATTCCCAGCTCTTATTTATTTTTTTATTTAAAGACACGTAAGCTGACTGAATATTTTCAGTATATTCGAATTTGGAATAAGTTAAAGGAAAATCTGAAACAGGATTTTCAACTACACCGCTATTGAAGCTATAAATATCATTCTTAGATTTAGAACTGGAGATCTTGCCTCCATAGCTCCATTTGGCCCATTTTGTTGGATATTCAACATCTACTTTTCCAGATAAATTGGTAATGTCCTGAATATTTGAATTTTCCCCTGTATAATATTCTTCAGAAGCAGGTTCAGGATTTAGAGTAACAGATTTACCATCATAAACTCTGGAATCATTATTATTAAAATTAAAGTAATCTAAATTTAAAGTCAGCTTTCTGCCCAAAGTGTCAAGTTTGAAATCATTGTAAAAGTTATATGACCTAATATTTGGTTTTATTTTTGCATTAACTACTGTTGCTAAGTAACTGTCAACGTTACCTGATGTATAATCATTAATAGATGTGTAGGGTTTGCTGTCAAAATTTCGCTTATTCTGTACATATAAAACTTGTATTCCCATAGTCCACCAAGGCTTGATTTTATAATTCGCTCCTACATTTAAATTTAAGCTTTTAGCATTGATTTTAAAAGGATTACTCGAATACCACAAATTATCGGGAAAATAAGTCTCTTGATTATTTTTAAATGCATCAGTTATATCTCTGTAATTAATAACTGAAGAAAAACTTAATTTATTCTTATTGTAATTAAAACTTCCCATAGTAGCTTGGCCGGCATAGGTTTTTTGAATATAAGTAGATTGTAGTAAGGCATTCCACGAATTTTCTTTTGCTTTCTTCATTATAATATTAACTAATCCACTATTTCCTTCTGCTTCGTATTTAGCGGGAGGAGTTGTGATTACTTCTATTTTTTGAATAGCATCTGAATGTATTGTTTTTAAATAATTAGTAAGATCTTCTCCAGACAGTTGTACTATTTTATCATCAACCAAAACGGCAAGCGTACTTTTTCCAATGATGCTTATATTATCATTTTGAACTCGTACACCAGGTGTTACACTAAGTGCGGTTAACGCATTACCCCCTGCGGAACTAATTGAATTTTCCACATTAAATACCACCCTGTCAATTTTTCTTTCTATTAATTTCTTTTGTGTCCCTGCAACAACAACAGATTCTAACTCAATAGCTTCATTTACAAAAATTTGCCCCAAATCCTTATCTGTAATTAACTCAATATTTTGAGATGCAACTATTTTTGCATTCTGTCTTATCTGCAGCGTGTAAAAACCTTGCACAGCCTCCAAGAAAAATTCTCCTTTTTCATTGGTAAGTTCACTTTTAACGGCTAATGAATCTTTATTCACTAATATAGTCTCAATAGATGTAATAGGAATATTATCTTTTGTGACAATTTTTCCAGTTATTTTAATTTGTGCAAACAATGTTGTACTGAAAAGTATTAATGAAATGTTTATGATTTTCTTCATTCTATTTATTATTATTAATTGTTTTTTATATATTTTGCTAATTACAAGGAAAAAAATTCAGTTTCAATATTACCTTTACCTTCATCAATTTCTGTATTGGTATCAATAACTGAGGTTATATTAATATTTTCAATCAAAACTGCGAGATCCTCCAATCTCACATTTTTAAATAAATCATTTATAGAAATCTTTATTTCAAATTCTTTTTGTATAAAACTGATTAATCTGGTGGCAATCAAACTATGACCTCCTAATTCAAAGAAATTATCTGTAACTCCAATTGGTGAAACCCCTAATACTTCTTCCCATATCAATACCAACTGATGTTCTGTCCCGTTTCTTGGAGCAACATATTCTTTTCTTATTAAATCTTCGCCCGTTATACCTGGCAAAACTTTCCGATCTATCTTACCATTGGGGCTTAAGGGTAAACTTTTCAAAGCTACATAGAAACTCGGAACCATATATTCCGGTAACTTTCCTTGAAGATAACTACGAATTGACGACTTTTCTATCTCTGCTTCGGAGACAAAATAGACAACTAATACTTTTTCGCCTTTTACTTCTTTTACATCAACTATCGCTTGTTTTAAATCTGCCGAATATTGCAATAATGACGCCTCTATCTCTCCTAACTCTATCCTAAAGCCCCGTATCTTAATCTGATGGTCTATTCTACCTCTATATTCAATATTTCCATCAGGTAACCAACACGCTAAATCGCCTGTTTCGTACATTCGTTCTCCTTCCAGGAATGGATTTGAAACAAATTTCTCTGATGTTAATTCTGGTTTATTTAAGTAACCTCTGGCTAAACCTGAACCTGAAATATATAATTTACCCACAATTCCGATAGGAACCAATTGTAAATCATCACTTAAAACAAACAACTTAATATTATCAATGGGCTTCCCTATGGGAACTAATTCTAAATTTCCTGAACAATTAAAATAACTAACATCAATTGTTGCTTCAGTTGGTCCGTATAAATTAACTAATGAAACATTTGGCAATTGGAGGAAAAACTTGTTGTTGTGATCAACTGTTAAAGCTTCTCCACTTGTAAATATTCGTTTAACGCTTTTTAAATTTTGAATTTCGTGCTTATTTTCATATAAATAAGTTAAAAGCATATTTAACATCGAGGGCACAAAATGAAGAACTGAAACTTTGTACTTTTTAATATGATCAATAATTTCTTTTGGATTTTTTTGACCTTCAGGTTTTAATACACATAACTTAGATCCAGTGAATGACCACCAAAATAATTCCCACACAGAAACATCAAATGAATAACTTGTCTTCTGAAGAATAACATCATTAACTGTTAATCCATAAGAATTTTGCATCCATTCCAATCGGTTAACCAAAGCAGTATGTTCCACCATCACCCCTTTAGGATTGCCTGTAGTTCCTGAGGTATAAATAACATAGGCTAAATCACTCGGAGTATTGATTTTTTCAATATTAAATTGAGAATATTGCTCTTCGTCTTTGTAAAACAATTCTAATACTGCTTCATCTAAAACCAATTTACTATTGCTATCCTCTTTTATATATTCTATCCTATCTTGTGGGTAACTTGGGTCTATCGGAACATATGCTCCTCCAGATTTCAATATCCCAAATATTGCAACAATCATCCTTTCACTTCGGTCTAACTTGACACCTATCAGATCATCAGGTTTAATATCATATTTCCCTCTTAAATAACTCCCTAATCGATTAGCTTGTTCGTTGAGTTCTTTATAAGTAAGCTCTTTGCCTTCAAAAACAACCGCCACATTCTCTGGTGTTTTTTCTGCCTGCTCTTCGAATAAATCTATAATTGTTTTGTCTTTCGAATAATCGACTTTTGTATCGTTAAAATCTGCTACTACCTGATTTCTTTCCTCTGGTGTTAAATATGCTATTTCTTTAATAACCTGAGATGGATTATCAATCACTTCTGTAACTAAATTCTCTAAATGTGAAAACATCCGTTCTATCAAAAATGAATCGTAGATGTCTGTATTGTATTGGATATTTAATGATAATCCCTCTTCTTTCTCTATGAATACGAAACTTACATCAAACTGCGAAGTCTTACTCTTAAATTCATAATTCTCTATTTGTAATCCTGTTAACTGATCTTCATTTACTAAGTTTTTTAACTGTCCCTGATTCTGTAAAACTACCATGACATCAAACAAAGCTGAACGACTCGTATCTCTTTTTAGATGGAGTTTACTCACTAAATCATCAAACGGAAAATTCTGATGCTCATAAGCTTCTAATAAAATTCGCTTCTCATTGTCTAATACTTCCTGAAAACTGCTCTTTTCATCAAATTGGCTTCTGATGGCCAGAGTCTTCAGATAAAGACCTGCCTGATTTTCTAAATCCGGATGCTCTCTCCCAGCTATAGGTGTTCCTATAATAATATCTTGTTGATCCGTATATTTATAAAGCAGGGTTTTTATACCCGTCATCAAAGTCATAAATAAGGTAGCATTATGCTCCTTCGAATACCCTTTTAGTTTATCTAAAAAACCTCTGGAAAACTCATGGCTTATACCATCCCCTTTATAGCTTTGAACTAAAGGACGTTTTTTAAAACTCGGAAGATCTAATACAGGAATTTCTCCTGCGAATTGTGATAACCAAAACTCCTTAGACTCTTGGTGTTTTTCCTGTTGCAGGTTCTCAGCTTGCCATACTGCATAATCTTTATATTGAATACTTAATTCTGGTAAATCTATCCCTCTTCCCTGGATTAATGCATTATAGATTTTTACAGCTTCTGAAACCAATAATTCTATCGACCAGCCATCTCCTATGATATGATGCATCGATAAGAAAAAAAGGCGTTCTTCTTCTTTTAATTTTACCAGATTTGCTCTTATCAAAGGAGCTTTCTCTAAGTCAAAAACAATACTGTTCTTCTCTTGAAAATAAGTAAACACAGCTTCTTCCTGATTATCAAATGATGTGAAATCTTCTTCCAGTATACTAAAATAAAAGGATTCTGCTGGTATAATGTACTGACGAACTTCTCCTACTTCATTAGGCTTAAAACAGGTTCTTAATATTTCGTGACGCTGCATTAATAACCTAAACGATTCTTCAAATTTGTCTTTATCAATATTACCCAATAATTTAACTGCAAATGGCATGTTGTATGCCAATGAACCTCCTTCTAATTGACTTAATATCCACAACCTGTATTGTGATGCTGTTAAAGGATAGCTATCCTGAACAGGAGCCTGCGGAATGGCTAAATACTCATTATTACTTAAATATTCACCTAAGGATTCTATCGTGGGATTGGAAAAGAAATCTTTAAAAGAAACGCTCTTGTTTAATTGTTTATGTATCCTATTGATAACCTGTGCTACAACCAGACTGTGTCCTCCCAGTTCGAAAAAATTATCAGTTACCCCTATCTGGTCCAACGACAATAACTCTTGCCAGATTATAGTTAAATTCTGCTCTGTCTCATTTCTTGGAGCTATATATTCTTTTCTTATTAAATCTTCGCCCGTTATAACTGGCAAGGCTTTCCGATCTATCTTACCATTAGAGGTTAAGGGTAAATTCTCTAATGCTACATAGAAACTAGGAACCATATATTCTGGTAATTTTCCTTGAAGATAAGTACGAATTGATGCCTTTTCTGTTTCTGTTTCGGATACATAATAGGCAACTAATACTTTTTCGCCTTTTGCTTCTTTTACATCAACTATCGCTTGTTTTAAATTCGTTGAATATTTCAACAAAACAGCCTCTATCTCTCCTAACTCTATCCTAAAACCCCGTATTTTAATCTGATGGTCTATTCTACCTCTATATTCAATATTACCATCAGGTAACCAACATGCTAAATCTCCTGTACGATACATTAGTGTATCAGGATTAAAAGGATTTTGTACAAATTTCTCCTTGGTGAGTTCAGGCTGATTTAAGTAGCCCACCGATAGTCCTTTTCCGGAGATGCAGAGTTCGCCAACAATTCCGACAGGAGCTAATTGAGTAGAATCTGGCTCAACAATATATACTTGTCTGTTGGGTATAGGTTTTCCAATTGGGATAGTCGTTTCTTTATTCGTTATTTGATGGTACGTAACACACACAGTACTTTCTGTAGGCCCATAAGTGTTGTACACCGACATTTTGTCCCATAAGTTATTTATATAATCTGGTTGTAAAATGTCTCCACCACTAATCAGGATTCTTATTTTAAGATCGTACTGGTCATATACATGATTTAAGTATTGCAATGCATATGGATTGCTACTTAAAACCGTTATTTTATGGTGTTCACAAAGGCGGAATAATGTTTCAAAATCACCCTTCCCTTCATGTAATACTAACGTTCCTCCACTGGTAAGAATAGGAAATATTTCTTCTACAGAGGTGTCAAAAGAAATGCTAGCTTGCTGTACTACACTGTCTTGTGATGTTAAGTGAAAGTAATCTTTAAAGGTTACCACATAGTCTGCAAAAGAGGCATGTGTTATTTGAACTCCTTTAGGATTTCCTGTAGATCCAGAAGTATATATTACATACGCTAAATCTTTTTGAGTTATTACTGATACATATTTTCCAGGATAGTCATGGAAATAATTTTTAAATTCTTCCAATACTTCACCAGTGACAATCAGCTTGCATCCGATGTCTTGCTGAATATAGTTTTTTCTTGCTTCAGGATAAGTAGGATCTATGGGCACGTAAACCGCTCCCGTTTTTAATACGGCCATGATAGTTATGATGGCCCACGAACTCCTTTCCAACTCTATTCCGATAAAGTCACCTTTGATAACATTAAATTGACGCTCAAGATGATTTGCCAATTTATTACTGTATTCTTCTAAAAGTGCATAGCTTATTTTTTCTCCTTGATGGATCAGTGCTGTTTTATTCGGGTTTTCCTCAGCAATTGATTTTATAAGGCTTACAACCGTCAAAGAAGGTTCATAAGGTGTAAGAACTTGATTAAATTCATTAAGAAGTTTGTTTTTTTCTGCCGGAGTTACAATTTCAATAGAATTTAAGATACGATCAGGTTTTTGTAAACCTGCTTTTACAAATACTTCAAAGTGGTGAAAAAGATTAATAATAAAGCTTTCTTCATAGATATCCGTATTATATTCCAGACTTAAGGATAATCCTTCTTCTTTTTCTACAAATACAAAACTGATATCTAATTGACTTACTCCTCGTTCTATTTCATTGTATTCGGAAGCAACAACTCCTTGTATTCCTTTTTGATCATTGATTTCCAATCTCCGGTGATTTTGTAATAACACCATGATATCAAACAATGCTGATCTGCTTTGGTCCTTAGGCAGAGATAAGTGATTTACAAGCGCAGTAAAAGGGTACTCTTTGTTTTCATAAGCTTTTATGAGTGTCTGCTTTTGTTTTTGCATCAGATGTAGGAAGCTGTCTCCTTTTTCAAATTGCGTTCGTATCGGTAAAGCATTCGAATATAAACCTATTTGATGCTCAAGATCAGCATGCTCTCTTCCGGCAACAGTAGTACCAAGTGTTATATCTGTTTGACCTGTATATTTGGAAAATAATCCATTAAGACCTCCAAACAACAGCATAAACAAGGTCATTTGTTGTTCTTTAGCAAATGTGTTTAACTGATCTAAAAACTGTTTTGAAAATTCATAATTTTGTACACTTCCCTTATAGGTTTTCATAGCTGGACGTTTTCCCGAAATCAAATCCAGCACGGGAGATTTTGTTTCAAACTGTTGCTTCCAGTATTGTAATTTGTTATTATATTCTGGACTTATAAGCTTTTCATTAAGCCATTCGCTATAGTCTTTGTATTGTATAGATAATTCAGATAATTTTATTTCATCCTCACTGGCTAAACTATTATAAACCATCATTACCTCTCTGGTTAATATTTGCAATGACCAACCATCTCCTATAATATGGTGAAGTACAAATAACAGAATGTGCTCTTCTTCATTTCTCTTTAATAAGGTAGCTCTTAACAAAAGGTCTTTTTCTAAATCAAAAGCTTTTTGGTATTCTTGTGTAATTTGATTGTGAAGTTGCTCAACAGAAAAATGCTGCAACGTTACAGTTAATAGCTTAAACTCTGTTTCTTCCTTCGTTAGGATATGCTGTTGTATTTCTTCTCTTTCATTTTTTCTAAAAATGGTTCTGAGTGATTCGTGTCGTGCTATAACTTGTCGAAATGCATTTTCCAGAAGTGTACTATTAAGTTTTCCCTTCAGCTTCAATGTTGCTGTAATATTATACGCCCTGTTTCCTCCAAGATATTCATGAGTAAACCACATGAAGTATTGTGTTGGCGTTAAAGCATAGCTTTCCTTTACCTCAGTTTTAGGTATAGATGTGCTGGAAGATATCAAATTGATTAAATACGCCTTGTGTTCTTTAATCTCATCTAATAACTCTTTTGTTAACAATCCTTTAGGCGCATTTACTTTAAGATTACCATCAGTTATTTTCAGCTGAACTCCCAAAGAAATAAGTTTATTTATAATTTCATTTTTCATAAAAAAAAAGTTTAAATCTAGTATTGTCTTTCATTTTATTTTCTCGATCATCTTCCTTTCTTTCCATCTACGATATTCCTTAACTAATGCTAAAAAAATTGATAAACAAGCACTTCGTAAACTTTTTTCTCTTAACGAGATTCAACATATATAAAACACCAACCATTGTAAACTGCTCTCAATATATAATAAAATATAAATTTTAAAAAATAGCTTCGCTATCCTCAGTTACGAGAATTCGATTTTGAAAGTTATTTTTCAGCATTTAGCCATAAAATATTTTGCGCAAAAATATCAGCAACATTCCTACAAAAATTACGGACTTTTGATGTATAATTTACGGACTTTTTAGCCTAGCTCATAAGCCGCTAACAATGAATCGAATAGCCATACAGATTATATTTAAAATATTTGATTCCTTTAAAAGCTATAAAAACATTGAATCTTCATTTTTTTAAAAACCTTTACAAAACGATTTCGTCTTGATCTTGTTCCTGAAGTATCGTATTGAATTCCTGATTTTGAAGTATTGAGAAGTTCAACAATGCTGATAAACCTCGTATGTTTAAGGTCTCGTATAGGTTTGCTATAGAAAACACAGTATTATAAGTCTTGTTTATTTTATTAATCAAAACAACTGCCTGCAAGCTGTTCCCTCCCAATTCAAAGAAATTATCTTCAGTTCCTACTATCTCAAGATCCAATTTCAGAACTTCTGCCCAAATAGCAACCAATTTACTTTCTATCTCGTTTTTAGGAGCTACATAGGGCACCGTTTTTAAATCTGAAACCATAGGGTTTGGCAACGCTTTTCTCTCTATTTTACCAGTTCGGGTCAACGGAAACTCTCCCAGGGTTATATAGATCGTCGGGATCATATATTTGGGTAATATTTGTCCTAAAAGCATTTTTATTTTAGTTGCTTCTAAACTTTCAGTTACCCGGATATATGCAGTTATATAACTGTTTTCCTGTAATTCTTTAAGCAAAACCACCGCCTCCTTTATAGGCTCAATTTGCTCTAATTGATACTCTATTTCTGACAGCTCTATTCGTAATCCGTTGATTTTTACCTGAGAGTCTTTGCGTTGCATGAATTCAATTTCCCCAGTAGGGAGCATTTTTCCGATATCTCCGGATCTATAAACTCTTCCTTCTCCTGTCAACGGATCGGTTATAAAGACGTTCTCTGTTAGTTCTTGCCTGTTTAGGTATCCCAATGAAAGGTAGTCGCTTTTGAAAGCAATTTCTCCCGTTTGATAAACACCTTTCAGTTGATTGTTTTCATCCAATAAGAAAATGCCCGTTTCCTCTACTGCTTTACCTAAAGGCATATTGTTTCTCGTTAATTGAGACGTGTGTTTTAAGAATTTTTGAGTTACAATAGTAGATTCGGTTGGCCCATAATCGTTTACTAAAAAAGCTCCTTCAAGGAAATGTTTTTTAAATAAATCCAAATCTGGCTTATGACATGATTCTCCGCCTAAATCAATTAATCTTACCGTAGGTAACACTTCGCCTTCTTCCAGTCCTTTTAAAAAATTCCTGTAGATGGTTGGCACCATATGTATAATCGTAATATTTTGAATGAACAGCCATTCTGAAAGTTGGTCAAGCCCATTTTCAAGCATATCATAGATACTAACTGTAGCGCCGTTTAAAATAGCACCATAAATATCTTTTACAGAAGCATCAAATGTATAAGTGGAGAAAACACTTAAATTATCATTTATTGCAATGTGAACATTATTAGTATATACTCTTATAAAATGAAGTACATTTCTTTGATTTTGCAAAACCCCTTTTGGCATGCCCGTAGACCCTGAAGTATACAAGACATAAGCCTCTGCTGCGGCACTTACACTATTCTCCGGATTTGAAATTTCTGGAAGAATATAGTTTTCAGATAGCTTTATAATTGATAATTGCGGTAATTCCTGTTGTAACTGTTGGACTTTTTCTACAGTGGTAACATTACAGACCAGTAGGTTACATCCTGAGTCTTCAATAATGTACCGAATTCTGCTCAAAGGATTGTTCGCATCTATAGGTACATAAGCATATCCAGCTTTAAGTACTCCCAGCATTCCTATTACACAAGTTTCATTGTGATTTAAAAGCAGGGCTATTCGTTGTGTCTCCTGATTGGCTTTTTCATTAATTTGTCGCGCTAAATGATTGGCACAATTATTAAGCATCGTATAGCTAAGTACAGTTTGATTGGCAGATACTGCCGTATCATTTGGAAATCGATCTACTTGTTTTTCAAATCGTTGAGCTATACTTTGTTGAATTTCGACCGCCTCAAAATATTCAAAATCATTAGTCGGTTTTAAATCTTCTTCCTGATAAATAAAATCTTCAAATATTTTTATAGTGTGTAACGGTTTTTCGTAATTCTCTATTACCTGATCAATGATTGATAAATAGGCGTTTATCCAATATTGGATGGTTTCTTTTTTAAAGAGCTCATGATCATATACACAGTTGATACTATATCCATTTACGAAACTTTTTATATAGCATTCCACATCAAATTTTGGTGTTGCTTCCAACACTTCGTGATTTGAATTAAAGTCAGCTATTATTTCCAGTGCTTTTGTATCAAAATCAACCATATTTATAAACACCGGGCTTAGAGGAAAACGATTGTCATTGTAAGGGATATCAATCAGTTCTAATAACTGCTCAAAAGGATAGTTTTGATGTGCTAAAGCGTTTATTAATGTTTCATTAACGTGTTGTAACCATGTCTGAAAGGATTCATTTTCACTTATTTTATCACGCAGCATGAGCGTGTTTATAAAGCAACCTACCAAATCTTTTAATTGATAATGATTTCGGTTGGCCACTGGAATCCCTATAATAATATCTTCTTCTGAAGTTAGTCTATACAATAGTATTTTTAGCGTCGCAACAAAAACTGCAAAGACACTCGTCCCTTTTTTCCAAGATAATTCTTCTATTTTTTTCTTCTGCTCTTCCGTAATGTAAAAGGTATAGGAAGAAGAAGTTCCGTAGTTCGTTTTTAATTTAGCGGCATAATCCGACGGTAATTGCAAATACGGCAATGGCCCGGTGAACTGTTCTTTCCAATAATTTTCCTGAACACTTACTTCTGGCGATTGCAACAGTTTATTTTGCCATTGTGCATAATCTTTATACTGTATTGACAATTCCGGAAGTTCAGCAGTCTTCCCTGTTATTGTGGCATTATAGATGTCCATTAAATCTCTGGATATAACTCCCATAGACCAACCGTCGCTTATACTGTGGTGTATGTTAAAATACAATCTATGAGTTGAGTCTTCTTTTAAAATGGCTATTTTAAACAAGGGATACGCTTCAAGATCAAACTCATGTTCAAACACTTCCCTTTTACTGTCTGATTCCGATTCGAAGCACGGAATGGACATCAGCAAATGAGACAATACCTTTTGTTTAGGAATACCAGCCTCATCCACAAATACGCTCCTTAAAATCTCATGACGCTCCAAAAGGACATTAAATGCTGTTTCAAAAGCAGTGACATTTAAATTATCCGGTAATTCCAGTGTGCTGTATATATTGAATTCTCTGGATTTTCCCTGGATTTTATACAGTAACCAATATCGGATTTGGGAAGGAGATAAATCATAGTATTTCTGTGAAGCTGCTTTTTCAATCTCATGTACTTCTTCTTTCGAATCATTTAAAAAAACGGCATGGCTTTTCAGATTGGTGTTGGCATAGAGTGTTTTAAGGTCAACCGAAATTTTAAATATTTTTTGGTATTCGCTTAATAATTTCGTTAGCAGCAGGCTATGCCCGCCAAGCTCAAAGAAATCATCAGTAACACCTATGGTCTGATGTCCTAAAAGTTCCTGCCAGATTACTGCAATTTTAGCTTCTGTTTCGTTACTTGGCGCCACATATTCTTTTTTCAGAACATCTGCTTCGGAAATGACTGGCAGATTTGTAATATCTACTTTACCGTTGGCATTCAATGGTAATTTTTCGAGCGCGATATAATAACCTGGCACCATATAATCCGCCAACTGTTCCTTTAAGTAATTTCTCAGTGATTTTTTATCTATAGAAGCCGACGCTTTATAATAAGCTACAATGACTTGCTCATGGTTCACTTCTTTTACGAGAACCAGTACATTGGATATCGAAGTGTCATATTCCCGAATAACATGTTCAATCTCTGCCAATTCAACTCTGTTTCCTCGTATTTTTACCTGATTGTCTTTTCTCACTATGAATTCAAGATTCCCATCAGGCAACCATCGGGCTAAATCTCCGGTTTTATATAGTTTTCCTTCTGCCGTAAATGGGTTTTTAATAAATTTTTCTGTCGTGAGTTCAGGTTGGTGCAAATAACCTTTTGAAAGTCCGATTCCCGAAATACACAATTCTCCAATAACTCCAATCGGTTGTAATTTTAAGTTTTCAGATAGGATGTAAACTTGGGTATTCGCTATTGGTTTTCCAATGGATACCTTTTCTTTTAAAGCTTCCTTACAATCATAATAAGTCGTTACAACTGTATTTTCAGTTGGTCCGTAGTTATTATATACTTGTAAAGAAGTGTTTATAGAATAATTCAGGTTTTCTCCTCCTGTAAGGATCACCGTAGCTAATTCTAACCCTTCTTCTGCCATGATATCCTGGCATATTTTGGAAGGCAGATAGGCATGCGTTATTTCGTTTTTTTGTAAAAAGCTCGCTAACATTGGTATCTGAAGACGTATTTCTTCTTTTTGAATCGGATAAAGTGTGGCTCCCGATATCAGATACGGGTAAATTTCCCAAACGGACGCATCAAAGGCAACGCCGGAAAATAAAGTTCCTCTGCTGGTTTCATTAACGCTATATGTTTCTTTATGCCAAAAACATAGGTTGACCAAACTCTGATGCGTAATCATCACTCCTTTCGGTTTTCCTGTAGATCCGGAAGTATAAATTACATAAGCCAGATCCGTACTTTCGGTTTTTATTTTCGGTTGGATAGTAGATAACTGTTCTTGACAATAAAAGTCATCCAAAAAAGTATCGTCTATTACTACCTTGGCCGCAACATCATCCAAGATATTCTTAATCCTGTTTTCAGGATAGTTCATATCTATAGGAACATAGGCAGCACCCGTTTTTAGGATTCCTAGTAATGATATGAGCAGGCGTTCTCCTCTCTCCAGTTTAACTGCTACCAAATCATGCTGAACGATCTGATAATTTTGAATAAGATAATTAGCTAATCTATTGGATAATTCGTCTAATCCGGCATAACTTAAGGTCTGATCATCTGCTATGACAACCTTATTTTGTGGTGTCTTCCCTACTTGCTCCAAAAACAAATCTACTATGGTTTTTTCCGTATCAAAAACTACATCAGTATTATTAAATGTATGTAATAAGGTTTCTTTTTCACTTTCGGAAACCAAATCTATTTCTTCCAGCAGCATTTCAGGGGTTTTTACTACCTGATAGAATAGGTTCTCCAGGTGCTTACATATTCCCTGAATAAACTCGGAGGTATAAAGATCTATATTGTAAAGAACTTCTAAGTGGAATGATTCTTTTTCTGTAAAAGTAAATACAATATCAAACGGAGATACATTTCTGTTGATTTCAAACTCTTCCATCACAATATCGGAAGAAACTTTATTCTTAAAGCTCGATAATTGATGCTGATTTTGTAAAACCACCATTACATCAAACAAAGGTGATCTTGAAGTATCTCTGGAAATTTTCAATTGCTCCACCAAAGCATCAAATGGGAAATTCTGATGCTCGTAGGCTTCTAAAAGTTGTTTACCTTCTCTTTGAAGCAATGCCGAAAACCCTTCCTTTTGGTCTACTAATGTTCGTATGGCCAGCGTATTGATATACAAACCTATCTGATGTTCCAAATCCGGATGCTCCCTTCCGGCTATAGGAGTTCCAATAATAATATCGTCCTGATTGCTGTATCTTGATAATAACGTTTTTACTCCTGTCATCAACACAGTAAATAGTGTTACCTGACAACTCTTGGAAAGGTTTTTTAATTCGGTAAGTAATTCTGTTGAGAAAGTATAACGAAACTGGCTTCCACAGTATGTTTTTACAATAGGACGGTTAATATAACCCGGCAATTGAAGTAGCGGTATTGTTTCTTCAAATTGTCTAAGCCAAAATTCTTTTGCAACCTGATAGCTTTCTTTTTTCTGATCTTCTTGCAGCCATACAGCATAATCTTTAAATTGAACAGGATGTTCAGACAATATAATAGAACCTCCTGTCTGTAAGACATCGTAGCATTCTAAAACCTGTGCAGTCAATACTTTCAGCGACCATCCGTCACTTATAATGTGGTGAATTGACAAATAAAATACAAAATTATCAGTAGCAGTCTTTAATAATGAACCTCTGAATAAAGGTGCTTCTGCCAGATTATAGCTTTGTTTCTCCTTTTCTCCTATATAGTCTTGTACATGATGATATGGTGATTCGTGATTGGAAAAATCCCTGGTTTCTATCGTAAAATGAAATTCCTGATTTGGAACAATATATTGTTTTACTTCTCCTTCTTCATCCTTCTTAAAAAAGGTTCTCAGAATTTCGTGATGCGTAACTACTTGATTGAATGCTTTGACAAAGTTAACGGTATCAACAGTTCCTTTTAATGCTACTGCTCCTGAAATTTGATACGCTTCATTGCCTCCCTCCAGCTGGCTTAGTAGCCACAATCGGTTTTGAGAATGTGTCAATGGGTACGATTCTGAATAGGAAGCCAAAGGGATTGGCAAATACTCCTGACTCTTCAATACTTTTCTTAAATCACTGACAGTAGGATTAGTATAAAACACCTTATATGGGACACTCTTGTGAAGATTTTTGTAGATGGCATTAATAATTTGCAAAATCATTAGACTATGGCCTCCCAATTCAAAGAAATGATCGTTCATACCTATGGGCGAAATTCCCAGAGTCTGTTCCCAAATTTGAACCAATACTTTTTCTACAGCATCGGCAGGTGCTACATATTCTTTTTTAACAATAGTAGTATCCACTATTTCAGGAAAGGCGTTCTTGTTTACTTTTCCGTTAGGAGTTAGTGGAACCGCCTCTACTTTTATGAAGTATGAGGGAATCATGTAAGCAGGGAGCTGTTTTTCTAAGTAAGCTCTTAAATGTGTTTTATCTACGGTGGAGTTTTCTATATAATATCCCACTAAAGCATCTTCGCCCTTATTCTTTTTAACGGCAACAACTGCTTGTAGTATGTTTTCAGAAAACGAAAACATAACATTTTCTATTTCTCCAAGTTCAATACGATAGCCTCTGAGTTTTATTTGATGGTCTTTTCTCCCTAAAAAGGCAAGATTTCCATCAGGCATCCATTTTGCCAAATCACCTGTATCATACATCTTTTCCCCTTCTTCAAAAGGATTTTCTATAAACTTTGTTGAGGTTAGTTGTGGCTGATTGAGATAACCTTTGGCAATTCCATCTCCCGAAAGATATAATTTCCCCATAATACCCGCTGGCACTAATTGCAACTCTTCATCTAAAATATAAGCTTGTGTATTGGTAATAGGTTTACCAATAGGAATGGTCTGATATATCTTTTCTGAAGACAACTGGTAACAGGTACTATAAGTTGTATCTTCTGATGGACCGTATAAGTTTCTGATTTCGGCATTGGTTTGTAACAGCTTTTTAGCTATATCCACCGGAAAGGGCTCTCCTGCAAGATTAATTACAGTAACGTTTTCAAGAGAAAAACCTTCCTCTAAAATATTTCGAATACTCGAAGGAACTGTATTCAATAAAATCTTATGATCTTTGGCTAATTCTGTCCCAATCTCTAAAGCATTATTTAATATTTTTATTTTTTTTCCAATAGAAAGCGGATAAAACATCTCATATACAGAGAGATCAAAACAATGTGATGTAGCAACATAAACAATATCAAAACTTTCCGTATTGAATTCCTCTTGTGCCCAATGAATTAAAGCTACGGCATTTTGATGCGTTATCATCACGCCTTTAGGATTACCTGTAGTACCCGAAGTGTAGATAATATAAGCCAGATCACCTGATTTTCTGTTGGATGATGGATTTTCTTTAGAGTATTTAACTTGGTTTTCCTGAAAATCACTGTATACTGCAACATCAATAACCAGCTTGGACTTACTGTCTATTTCTATGTAGGCAATTCTTTCTTCTGGATAATTAACATCTATTGGAACATAAGTAGCTCCCGCCTTTAAAACAGCCAATATAGCTATAAGCAGTTTTTCGCTTCTTTCCATTTTAACCCCAACAAAATCACCTTCGCAAATACCATGCTCTTTAATAAAATAATAGGAAAGCTGGTTTGCCTGTTCATTAAGTGATTCATAAGTAAGTGACGTTTCCTTACAGACAACCGCAATATTTTGAGGTGTTTTATGAACTTGTCTTTCTACAATTTCAGCCAGTGTTATTGTGCTATCGTAGTCGCTTTTTGTAGTATTAAAAGTATTCAATAGGACGCTCTCTTCCTCTTTGGAAATTAAAGGCAGCTTAGTTATCGATACATTAATATTTTCTTCTAATTCCTTTAGCCATTTTTTAAAATTAATTAAAAAGTGTAAGACAATAGAACTTTCAATAAACTTCTCAGAATAATTTAATGAAATTCTTAAATCTTTATTTTCAAGCTTTTCAATATGACATGTTAATCCATAACACAACTCGTGAAGTTCATTATCCTCGCCATAATTAAACTGAATATAATTTACATCAGACGTTTGTTCAATAAGAGCATCTCCATAATAAGGAGCATACTTATAAACCTCTTGAACTTCTTCTTTAGTTTCCTGTATAAACTCCTTTATCGTTTTTTGACCAATCGATTGAAATTCATAACACAACAGCATTTTTTGAGAAGACGAAAATGATTTCGAAGACAGAACATTACAATCTTCAAAATACCGCTGAAGCAGCATGTTATAAAGTGCTATTAAAACAGTAAATTCTGCAACGATATTTTCCGCTGTCAATTTGTAGAAGTAAGAAAGTTCACGGGCATCAACTATAATAAAATCCATAGAAGAACTTCCTGGAAAACCTTCTTTAGAATGAACAATCCTACTGTTTTTTTTAAGCCAATAGTCTTTAGCTATCTTGTCGTTGATGTGATCCATTTTAGTGTAATTCTTTTATACCATTAGTTTATTAAACAAGTAGCTAGACGGGATAATCGCGGTTATGTTTTGTTACAAAGATTCTATATGACCAATGATTTTATGTTCATCATCTACTTTTACAACTTTGCAATTCAAGCCAAAAATAGGACTATGTGTAATCTCTATTAAATCACCATTTTTTTGGCTATATACAGGACTAATCTCGATGTTGGCAATATATTCTTTGCCTGTTAAAAACCTAATTTTATTAATTTCTTGCTCAGAAATTTCAGCATACTCCATTCCAAAACGAACATACATATACGCTCAATTTACGGAAAGAGTTTTGTAGAAATTTAGTAAAGAATTAATATTTACAAAAACATATGAAGGAAAAAATGATTTCTGAATAATCATCTTCCTTTCTTTCCATTTGCGATTTCTTTAACTAAAGGTAAAAAACATCAATTGATGAATTTTAAAGTGTCTCGTAAACTTTTTTATCCTAACAAGATAAGATTTAACATATAGAACATCCCAGCTATTGTGAGTTGCTTTCATAGATAATAAAAATATGGATTTTAAAAACTGTATCAATATAAGTAGTCACTTTTAAATAATCGACACTTTTAAGCAAAACAATTAATCCTTTTTCTTAGGCTATTATTACGTTTATAACTTTGTTAAAAGTGTCAATTATTTAACCACAACCACTTATCAATATCCTCAGCCATGAGAATTCAATTTTAAATGTTATTTTTAACATTTAAGCATAATCACTTTTTCACGAAAATAACAGCAACATTTACCAAAAAATTACGGGCTTTCTGCATAAAAATTACGGACTTTTATATACAATGCACAAACAATTAATAATGAACAGAATAGCTACACGGATTTTAATTTTAAGAATATTTTATTTCTTTAAAACCCATAAAAAAACAGCACAATTACATCTTTCATAATAAACACGTATTTATCCTGTTTCGATATCCTTTTCTAAGGGGGATTGGGGAATCTGTATGATGTGAATTTATTTATGCTTTTTTGCCCTACCTCAAATTGAGTAAAAAATCATATTTGTCACAAAAAATGGTAACAGAATTATTTTTTGAAGAGTTAAATATTCCAGGTCTAACTGGAAAGTAGAATAAAAGTCTAATTTGAAAATTCAAAAATAAGGCATACATCGAAAATACTATTTCTAAAAATTACATGAAATTTAAAAATGAATTTAAAAAGTCCGATTTGAAGTTTATAAATATGTAGCTATTCCTAGAAACTGTTCCATTTTTGAATGGTCTTTTATGATAGCGTCAGAAAATTAAAAATAACTTCAATTTTTGTTCCTTTTCCAATTTTTGTTTCAATATTAAATTGACCTTTTAATGAATTCGCTCTTTCTTCCATATTACTTAACCCAATACCATTTTTTTTAGCTTTAACATCAAATCCTTCACCATTATCAGTAATACTCAGTTTTAAAAGATTGCTATCCTCCCTCTGAATTTTTACATCACAATTTTTTGCATTTGCATATTTATTGATATTTAAAATTGCTTCTTGAATTATACGATATAAGTTTATTTTATATATATTTTGAATAGTTGACCATTCAATAGTTTCATCATTTAAATACTTAAACTGAGTATTGCTTATATCTTTTTGATTTTCAATTAAACTTGACAACAACACATTAAAATCATTGGCTTCCAAAAAAGAACTTCGACTTAAGTCATGCGAAATCGTTCTAATCTCATTCTCTATGTTTTGCAATTCAAAAATATATTCTTTTCTTTTTTCAATTATTTTTTCATCTATTTTAGAATTGAAAAAACCTAAATTCATTCGAACACCATAAATTTTATTCATTACGCCATCATGCAATTCTTTTGCTATTTTAGCTTTCTCATTCTCTTTTGCAATATTTATTTTTTCGTGTTGCTCAGTCAATAGCAAATATATCTCCTCATTAGCTTTTTGCTGTTGCTGTAAAAACTGTAATTCTTTATTTTTATATCTTAAATATCTTAAAACAAAAAATATTACCAGTAATAAAATTAATCCAAATGAAATAATTAAAATATAAAAGTTATTCTTGGTCAAAACTTTATTTTCATCTTCAATTCTTGAGGTTTCATATTCAATTCTGGCATACTTATTATGAGTGTTTTTTTGAACGGTATTAATACTGTCACTTACTTTTATATATTCATTTGCATAAAAAAACCTGTTTTTTTTATCTAATTCGGAGAGTAATTTAAATGATGCTAGAATTTCATTACTGTTCTTAATTTTAACTGCTAATTGATTCGCTTCTTTTAAACTTTGAATTGCTTTTACAGAATCCTTCTGAGTTAAAAAAAATTCCCCAATATGTATCTTTTTGTATAAAACATCCGACTCTATTCCAATATTCTCAACAATTTTTAAGGATTCAAAAAACATTAAACCAACATTCTCATAATCCTCATTTTTCATCTTTGAATAAGCTAAATTGCTTAAAACATTAGCATATAATCTAGGCCATTTTTTTTTCAAATCTTTTGAAAGTAAGCTTTGCAATTTTTTTATAGACTTTGGAAATTCTCCTTTTAAATCATATAAATTACAAATATTAATAGTAGACGTTACATTGTAATTATTTATTTCATCTCTATCCTTATCATTAATTTTCATTTTTTCCAATTCACTCAATGCTAATTTGTGATACAGTAATGCCGCATCATAATTAGCCAATTTCTCTAAACAATTACCCATTAAAGTATTACAAGAATAAATCAACTGATGATTTGTGGATTTTTTAAAATATTGAAGCGCTTTGGAAACTTCAACTTCACATTCTATATAATTTCCATCATAAAATAAAATATGGGCTTTATTAAATAACATTCTCCCCACATTATCGTAGTCATGAACTTTGGCATATAATTTTTGAGCTTGTAAATAATAAAAGTAAGCACTATCTTTTTTTGAGTTTTCATAACAATCACCCACATAATATAAAGCTTTTGCAATTTTAACGCTATCGTTGGCCTGCTTTGATAGTTCTAAAGCCTTTAAGCTAACGGATAAGGATTTTTTAGAATTATTTATATAATAATATTCAGAGGCAATATTTAAATATAAATTCCTGGTAATGGTTCATTCCTTTTAGATTTTAATAAATTGACTATTGAGTCTAAATATTTCTCTTTTTTATTTTCCGATAAATCATCAATATGACTTTTATCAAACAAGACAGTTATGTTTTTTTTACAGGAAAAAAGAAAAAACATTAGAAACAAACAAATAATTTTAGTAGGAGTAATCAAAATGTAATTATTATTTTATAATTTCAAATATAGTATTTTGAAACAAAGAAGACTATGTAATTACAAATAATTCACATAGCCTTTCTTTAATAATTACGGAATCAAAAGTTAGCTTCTCGGTGGTTTTGGATTACTTGGATCTCCTTCCATAGCGCTTGCCTTTATATTAAAAATCACAGTACTTGAATCAATTGTTTTTTCATTTAATTCATTTTTCAAACCAGCCTTTGGTGTAATTTTAAAATTATTATTTTCAATTTCTGGGATTTCATAACCATCATCATTTGAACATGAATAAGTTAATAAAGAAATGGAAACAAGTCCTGTAATATATAATTTACTTTTCATAAAAGATTTAATTTAGATTAATATCATTTAAAGCAAAAAAACATCTTCAATTTGTTTCAATTGTATGGTATGTCCGTAATATTTAACTAGTTTTGCTGCAAATTGAATAAAAATGAATATAAGCCTTAATATTTTGATAGTCGATGATCATCCTATGACAGTTGATGGCTATATTAACCTGTTATCTGGTAACGATTTTCAAAAAAAAGAACCAAGTTTTATAAAGAGCTATAATTGTGAAGATGCTTACAACAAAATAAATTTTCAACTAAAACAAAACGCAAATATTGATTTTGCATTATTAGATATTAGTCTTCCTCCTTATAAAGAGTTTAATATTAATAATGGCATTGATTTAGCTTTACTCATTAGAGAAAAATTTACAAATTGTAAAATAGTTCTCCTTACAATGCATAGTGAACCCTTAACTGTAGACAAAATCATTAAAGGAATAAAACCTGAAGGGTTCATATCAAAAAGTGACATTAACTTTGAATTATTTCCAATCATTTGTAAAAAAATTCTTGAAGGTGATGTATTCAGAAGTAATACCATAATAGAATCTCAAAGAGAATTATTTAAAAGAAATATAAATTGGGATAATCATGACAATCAAATTTTAACCTTAATTTCTCAAGGAGTTAAAACTGTTAATCTTCCTAACTACATTCCTCTTTCTATGAGTGCTATAGAAAAAAGAAAAGCAAATATCAAAGATCAACTTTTAAAAGGAAAAGGCAGTGATAAAGATCTTATTGGTAAAGCTAAAAAATTAGGCTTGTTATAATGGTAAAAAAATAAATTGTTCATTGACGATTATCCTAATATTTTTCGCTCTGTTTAAATGATAATATTTTAGCAATCCGTAGGACACTCCTTTGCCAACGCTCCAATAGTTTTTTGTATCTCCAAACTGGATATGTTAACTTTATCCGCATAAAGGGTTAAGAATAAAATCTTAACTTTAACTTATAAAACAATTACGCAAAATTTATTCAATTTAATACTTATTCCTTACATTTACATTGTTATAAATCAAAACTTTGAAAGTGACCCTATAGGTGACCCTGTTTTTAAAAGTATGTTGTAAAGCCCCATATTTACTGGGACTATTATAAAGGCATCGGAGCCTCTTTCTCCGCCAGTAGAAATACTAAAAAGGCTAAAACGCTGTAAATCATAAGATTTACGGCGTTTTTTGCTTGGTGGCTATACCAATAAAGTTCATTAAATGGTATCCTTTCAGTGACCTATTTAGTGACCTATTCTGAAAATCTCAAATAGGTCACTGAAAATCGCTGGAGCACTTGTATAACAAGGCGTTCACGGTTTGAACATCTTGTTTGGAGTGCTTAAGATGAATAATTTTATCAAACTTAAAGTCACCACATTATGAACAAAACATTCAACCTGCTTTTCTTTATCAAGAAAAGTAAAATCAAAGCCAACGGCACCGCTCCTATTTATCTAAGAATTACTATTGATGGTGATCCGAAAGAGATTGCTTCCAAAAGATACATTCAGCCCGACAAATGGGATAATAAACTCCAAAAGGCTTCTGGGCTATCTGATGAAGTAAAATCTCTCAATAGGTATCTAAAAACACTGGAACAGGAAGTTTACGATGCGCATCATAATATGATGAAAGATAAAACAACCGCAACGGCATCCATTCTAAAAGCAAAACTCCAGGGAACCGATCAAAGAGCCAGAATGCTAGTCCCTATTTTTCAAGATCACAACAACAAAGTAGAAACTCTGGTGGGCCAGGAATTTGCAGCAGGAACATTGGAGCGTTACAAAACATCCCTGAAGCATACTATTGAATTCCTACAATGGAAATATTCCGTTTCGGATATCAACATTAAAGAGATTGATCATTCTTTCATAACAGAATATGAATTCTATCTGAGAAGCATCAGAAAATGCGCCAATAACACAGCAGTCAAATACATCAAGAACTTCAAGAAAATAGTAAAGATTTGTATTTCAAATGGATGGTTAGACAAAGATCCGTTTGCAAACTATAAATCAAAAATTCGTGAAGTCGAAAGAGAGTATCTAACGCAAGAAGAAGTTCAGGATATCTATTCTAAAGAATTTGCAACGGAGAGATTAAACCAGGTCAAAGATATTTTCGTTTTCAGCTGCTTCACTGGCCTGGCTTATATAGATGTTAAAAACTTAACGGTATCAAACATCAGCATGGGTATTGACGGTGGAAAATGGATATTCACCCATCGCCAGAAAACAGAAACGGCTTCAAGAATCCCACTCCTCCCTATTCCGGAAGAATTAATTCTGAAATATGCCAATCACCCACAATGCATAAATGAAGATAAACTGTTACCCGTTTTAAGCAATCAAAAAATGAATAGCTACCTAAAGGAAATAGCGGATGTTTGCGGCATTAAAAAAGATTTAACCTTCCATATTGCCAGACATACTTTTGCGACTACAGTAACACTCACAAATGGTGTTCCCATAGAAAGCGTAAGCAAAATGTTGGGACATAAAAATATAAGAACCACACAACACTATGCTAAAATATTAGATAAAAAAGTGAGCGAGGATATGATAATTTTAAGAAACAAATTCAATCTCGCAAAAAATCCCACAAATGAATTAGTGAAAGTAAATTCCAATTAAACATCTGTACCTATTTGTGCAATATTGATAGAGAGCTGAGTATATCATAAAATAGACAAAATAAATGTAATTTAACGTAAGTTAAAAATTAGTAACTTTAACGTACTTTAGTTTGGTTGTAAAATAACACCTAAGATATTTATTTAGCCTAAGAGAAGTAGTTCCTCGAAAATAAACACTAAAAAAATTGCCATGAACAATCAGAACGTCAGCCAAAAATTGATTAGCAGTCATCTTCTTTCAGGTGAAATGAAGCCGGGAAGCGAAATTGGATTGAAGATAGATCATGTGTTACAGCAAGACGCTACCGGAACCTTAATTATGCTCGAATTAGAAGCTTTCCAACTAGAAAGAGCTAAAGCTGAAGTCGCTGTTCAATATGTTGATCATAATCTACTTCAGACAGATTACAAAAATATGGATGATCATCTTTTTCTACAATCGGCTGCTGCCCGATTTGGGTATTGGTTTAGCAGACCAGGGAACGGAATTAGTCATGCCGTGCATATGGAAAGATTTGGCAAACCCGGCAGTACACTGTTAGGCTCCGACAGTCATACTTGTGCAGGTGGAGGTATTGGTATGCTGGCCATTGGTACTGGTGGATTGGATGTGGCCCTTGCAGCTGCCGGCGAGCCGTATTTTGTGAAGATGCCAAAGATCATGGGCATTAAACTCATCGGTAAATTACCCGATTGGGTCAGTGCAAAAGATGTGATTTTAGAAATGTTAAGACGCTACGATGTCAATGGTGGACGAGGATATATTTTAGAATATTATGGTCCGGGGCTGCAATACCTCAGTGCTTGGGATCGGCATGTAATTGCCAACATGGGTGCCGAAATGGGCGCCACTTCTTCGGTATTTCCTTCTGATGAAATCACAAAAGAATTTCTTCGAAAAGAAGGACGGGAAGACCAATGGACGGAACTGAAAGCAGATGAAGGGGCTACTTATGATCATGATGAAGAAATTAATCTATCTGAATTAGAACCTTTAATTGCGATTCCCAGCAGCCCGGGCAATGTAGTCCCTGTAAGAGAAGTCAGCGGCAGGCCTGTATCTCAGGTTGTAGTGGGATCTTCTGCCAATCCGGGGCTGCGTGATTTCTGGATTGTTTCCCAAATTGTAAAAGGGCAATTTTCATCTCCGGATGTTTCCTTTGATATCAACCCTTCCACGCGTCAGATATTACAAAATCTGACAGAGATGGGGGCACTTGCTTCCTTGATTGCTGCCGGTGCCCGCGTTCATCAATCGGGCTGTATGGGTTGTATCGGTATGGGCCAGGCACCTGCCACCAATAGTAACAGTCTCCGAACCATGCCCCGTAATTTCCCGGGACGTTCCGGAACGCTTGACGATCAAGTATATCTTTGCAGCCCGGAAACTGCTGCCGCAGCTGCACTTACAGGAAAGATTACTGACCCAAGAGATCTCGAGAAACAATTCAATATTGGGTATCCAAAATGGAAAGAACCGGATACTATTAAAGTAAATCAGCAAATGCTGATGGCTCCCAATGTAAAATCTGTTGAATTGATTAAAGGCCCTAATATTAAAACCCTTCCTGAGTTTGGCGAACTTCCTGACGAATTGGAAATCCCCATTCTTTTAAAAATGGAAGACGATATTTCTACAGATGAAATATTAAAAGCAGGTGCAGATGTATTGCCACTGCGCTCCAATATTCCTGAGATCAGCAAATATTCTTATTATGCTATTGACCCGCACTTTTACGACCGGGCTATAGAAAACCAAAGTAAGTACAAAGGCTTTTGTGTGGTAGCAGGTGAAAATTATGCACAGGGCTCCAGCAGAGAGCATGCCGCATTAGCCCCGCGCTATTTAGGACAGCTGTTTACGATTTCAAAATCGTATGCACGGATCGGTTGGCAGAACCTGATCAACTTTGGTATTATTCCTTTCGAATTCCAAAATAAAGATGATTTTGACAAACTTGAACAGGATGATGTATTAAGAGTAGAAGGACTTAGGTCAGCAATAAAAAACAGGGAAGTATTGAATGCGAAGGTAATTGGAAAGCAAATTGAAATTCCGCTCGTCTTAAATATAAGTGCCAGACAAATTGAAGTAATCTTAAAAGGTGGTGCTATAAATTATGTAAAGGATAAGAAAATTTTTAATCTGTAAAAAAAATGAAAAAGATTTAAAATACACCTCTCAACATTTCAGCAATAACAACGAACAAGATTTAATAAACCAGGGAATAATGAGCCCGACATAATTTTGCAACGACAGTAATACTCACAAACGGTGTTCCAATCGAAAATACAAGCAAAATGCTGGGACATAAAAACATAAGAACCACGCAACACTATGCTAAGATATTGGATAAAAAAGTGAGTGAAGATATGATGGTTTTACGAAACAAAATGTCAAACCGCAACAATGATAAAATTATAAAAAAGACTAATTAGAATTTTTACTTGAATTTGACACATAATGAGTTTAGAATAGATAGTTCAAATCAGGTAATTTGTAGTACATTTATCTTAGTCTCGAAATTTTCCCAAAAGAACATTTTAAACTCTTACCGCTTGTTATCAAAAACAATTAAAATGATGAAACAACTCCAATTACAACATGTTTTTACTTTGATCGTTACCGCATTGTTATTGATTTTCTACATTTATAATCACACTGAGACTTTGGCTTTGGAAAAAAGACTTATTGAGATAAACAAAGAACTTCATCAGAAACAAGTAACTTTCGAAAGAAGGCAAAAGGCATATAATGAAAAAATGAAACAGCAGCACGCAGAAATTGAACGTATGATAAAAGAGATCAATTTACATAAATAGGACATGTAATCGGTTCCGTTCAACCCGGGTTTCATTGTTCGTGCTGCGCACGCAATGAAACCCTAGCTGTTGTAGGCAGTGCTTTATTTTGATACTTTAGACTTCTTAATGTTCAAAGCTTTCTGTTTTATCCATTGAATTGAAATATCAACTGGTGCTGTAATATTGCCAGAAGCAGTATTGTGTCCTAATGTTGAAAACAAGGTATATTCGAAAGGTTTGCCTTGAGCTTTCAATGTATTTAATTGCTCCATACACAACTTTACTGGAATCTGTATATCTTTCTCACCAAAAAGCCAAAGTCCTGGAATTGAAAGAGTATTCAGAGAAATTTTTGGGTCAGTCGCCACGAATTGATACCTGTCTGGGTCATCTTTAGTATGTTCACGAGCATCTGATTCTGTATGATTTTCCCAAAAATTATTGTTTCCATTAGTATAAAACTGAAATCGAAGTTGTTCTAGAGTTGTAATTGTAGGGCAACTAAATAAAACCATAAATTCTATTTGTGGATTTTTATTTGCAGCAATTGGGATTATCCATCCTGCTTGACTGAAGCCAACTAATCCAATTGGTGTTTTTTTATCTTTCAAATAGGTTCGAAATGTATTTACTGCTGAACTTGCATCGTGAGATAATAAATTAAGATTAGTAGTGTCAATATTATTCGTGCCAACAGATGGTCCTACATATACACCGCCAGATTCTCCAACTCCACGTTTATCATATGTCAATACAGCAATTCCTTCTTTGGCAAGACGTTTAGCGAACTCCATTTCTCTTTTTACAGGATCAGACCCATGAACAATTACAACTGCTGCAAATGTTTTTTTAGGCGTTAAAATCGAGCCTGCAAGAGTGACGCCTTGACTTTCAAACTTTACATCTTGAATGGTAAAGTCGGCCGATTGAGAAAATACCATTTCTGGTAAAGTTATTAATAATAACCAAAGAAATAAGTTAATGTTCATTTTGGTTTAATTTAAAAATTGTTTTGAATTGTCTTGGTCTTCGTTAGCATTGCCTACAACGTCCCCTTGCTACAAGAGGTTTGGGGCTAAATTAAGCCTTATATTCGGATTTGCCAAAACATCCCAAATACAAACCAATTTTCCCATTAAGCCAAATGTCCAAATCTCTTGTGAGCAAGTGTTGGCAGTAGTGTTAATATGCGTCGAGAATTGCATCGTCGATTTCTTTCAATATTTCAGACTTTTGCGTATACTTGTTACTCTTTTCAATTAGTTTTCCAATTAAAGTATGAATTGTGATTTGAATATTTCGCAAATCGTCTATTTCAAAATCTGCTTCTAAAGCGTGATGAACGAAAGAACTCCTAACGTCATACATTTTTTTTATAAGTTTAATTATGTTTACTCTTTCTTCTCTTTTGGAATAGACAATTTTTGAGCAATATCGAGTAAGGCTATCTAAAATGTTTGCTTGAGAGTTTGGTACTAATAATGATTCCATTATTGTAAAAAGCTCTACAATTCTTTGGTTTAGATTTGTTGTAGTTAAGGCTTTTGCTAATCTTTGTATTGCATTAATTAGAAGATTCTGTAACTCTGTTTTTTCATCTTCCAAACGCATAAGAAAACCATTAAAGAAATCAAGATTTCTAATTGACAATCGGTTTAAATATTCCTCTGTTAATTGATGATAGTTTGGAATTCTACGCGAAATAATATTTAGGTCATTTTGCTTTTTGATATTACTTATAATAGTTTCAGCACTAAAAGATTCCGATAACCTAGAATCTATATCAAAACTAATTTTAGTTTTCGGTTCGTGAATAGTATCACTACAAATTTTAATAATGTCAATTGATAAGCTACATTCTTTTAAGGCTAATTCTATTGCTTTTTCTTTTTCGGCTCTTATTGTGCAAGATGCGAAAATTTTTCTTTGATATTTTTTATAAAATAGGCTTACAGATTCTGCATTTTGCCGATCACTATCTTCAATAAAAAGATTACTTTCAAGTTGTGAAATTTCAACTTTACCAATTCTTAAAGGTTTAAATATTTCCAAATTCTCTACAGAAAAATAAATTTTATAATCTTTTATTTCTGGTTTAATATTATCAATAAGATAGTCTGAGAAGTTTCCTTCAGTTCTGTTTTCGCTATGTGATTTGATGAGATACTCAAAAGCAAGATCAAATATGAACTTTCTACTTACCAAACAATGAATTTCTGGAGACTTATAGATTGTATCAATAAATTTTTCGTACCGTTTATACGTCTCGTTTTTTAATTCCCGCTTATGTTTATCCGTCTTGTGTCTAATTGAAATAATTTCAGAACCGAGCATTTCGTATGATATAAATGGACCTATTACTTTGTCTGACAAGTCTAATATATTTTCATCTTTATCAAAATGCACAAAATCTACTTTTTTAATAGGTGAAATATCTGAGATCTCAACAAGAGAAATAATCTCGTAAATTTCTTTATCTAAATAATCTTGTCTTCTACTTGGTATGTTCATTGTTGGAAATTATGTTAGATTCTTGATTCTGTGACAACATTACTGCCAACTTATTTATACCAGCCATAAAATGGCTTAAATCTACCCAAATTAGGTTGGCTTTGTACCAATTGTAGCTTTTTACTGTGCTGTACCAAACATACAAAATAGTTTTAATTATGTATTATGGTTTACCATATTATAACAAAAAATATTATGCATAAAAAAAGATGCCTCCATAGCATCTTTTTTGCAATGTTACTTCTAATAACACACTAATATCCCCTTATTTTTATTAGTTCTCTTTTCTGCCTTCAATACAAAGAACATCATCAATATTCATTTTTTTATAGGTTGAGCGAATTAAGGTAAATCCAGAATTTCGAAACAAATATTCAACCTGCTCTTTATCGTATAAGTTGAATTTTTCTTTCACATATTCACTTCCCTCCATAGCTCCCTTTGTATTAAGTGCTACTACAAATTTCCCTCCCGGCTGCAATACCCTTTTTACTTCTTCCATTACTCGCATAGGTTCGTCCCAGAAATAGATTGTATTTATGGTCAGAACTTTATCAAATGCGTCATTGTCAAAAGGCAAGCTATTGGCGTTGGATTTGAAAAGATATACCTTGCCTGAATTTATCAATGATTTATTCTTCTGCTTGGCCTGTTTTATCATTGTATCGGATATGTCGATACCGGAATAGTGTCCAGGTTCAATTTTATGGATAATATCCTTTATAAACGCACCATTCCCAAAACCAATTTCCAGCAGGTTTTCATTACTTGTCAGTTCCAGCATCTCATGTGCCGATTGGTACATGAGTTTATTATTAAAGTTCATCAGTTTTCCAACAATCATACCCCAAAATCCTTGTGGGTTACTTAACTGCCTACCTAAATGTCGTTCGAGCCACTTTCTCATTTGCTATCTTTGTTGTAATTAATACCAACGTTCCCTTGCTACAATTGGATTTGCCAAATTATGCCAAATACAAAACCATTTTAAAATTAAGCCAATTACCCAAATCAATTGTAGCAAGTGTTGGCGGTTCGTTGTTCTTCTACCACTCTGTTTTTGTTTCCGCTTCAATGTCCCAAAATATCCCTGTTTCAAAGTTGCTTGTTACAAAATTAAATATTTTAAATGCAGATTCGTCTGTCGAAAGTCTGCCATTCACAATATTGTCTTTGGCAATAGTTGTCCGTACCCAACCTGGGTGTATTGTTGCAATTGTCTGTTTGTCCAAAAGTCTGTTTGTTAAAATTTTGGAGTACATATTCAAAGCAGTTTTTGACATTCTGTATGCAACTGAATCAGTCCGTTCACATAATTCTATTGAACCCATTTTTGAAGAAATGTTTATTATTTTTCCACCTACGTTAACAGATCTACACAATAATTCAGTAAAAAAAACTGTTCCTATTACGTTTACATCAAAGGTTTGTTTAAAACTTTCTTTCTCAGGTTTCAAAGTGTCTAAATCTGGTCCAATTCCTGCGTTATTGATTAAAATATCAAGTTTAATATTTTTTTGTTCAAACAACTTCTCAAATTCATTTATTGTTGTTTCGTCAGATAAGTCAAGTTTTAATATTTCAAAGTTTGGATGTGCCAAATTTTCAATTTCTCCTGTTCTATTCGTTCCAATGACTTTGTATCCATTGGTTAAAAATTGCCTTGTTAGTGCAAAACCTATTCCTTTACTTGCCCCTGTTATTAAAACTGTCTTTGTCATTATTTCTTTCAATTTTGTTTAGTTGTGTCGTTTTACAATGACCGCCAACGTTAGCTGTTGCCTTTTTTTAAGATTTTATTTATAGTAGTTCTGCGAGTGTTGTTGACTTGTTAAGTTGGTGTTCCTCAGTCAAATTATATATTCGACCAATTCTTTGGCAAGCTGTAATAAAACTTATAAACGAGCATAATTCTGAAATTTCTTTTTCTGTAAATTCTTCCTTTAGTATATCAAAATGGCTTGCTGATATTGATTTATGGTCTAAAGCAAATAATTGAGCAAATGCAGTTGCAGACTGAATTCTTTTTTCAGTTATGTCAAAATTTGGTTTACCTCCTTTTACCATACAATATTCACATTCATTTTCAAATGCCATTGCTCGCCTAACTTGTTCCAATAAATTTTTGTCAAGTTGTGTTTCAGTAAATAAGGCGTTTTCTAATTCTATCCATTTGTCCAAAACAATTTTATTGTGTCCAATTAGTTTTTCAAAAGGTGAGTTTCCATAATCGGAAAGACTGATTCTTGTCATAAATTTATTTTTATTATTTGTAATTTCTTTGTCGCAATTTTTGTCTGATTTAATGTACAATTGCTCTTCTCCATTGAAACATCTACATTTATACACCAAATTGCGTCAAATGATGGTCAAGGTGTTTGCTAAACATATTGCTCCATTCTTTTTTTGTTAAAACTCCAAAAGAGTGAGACTCTTTTCCATCAAAATGATTTTCACCTAGTTGTTGAGTTTTATTTATGTAGTCAATAAGGCGCTTTTTTTCATTTTCAAAATTTCTACTGTCCTTAATTAAAAATTCTGGTGCAGTTTGTCCGTTCTGTTTATATGGCTTTTCATTAACAACTGTATTTTTAACAAACAGATTCAATATGAATTTTTTTAATGTATTGGGTTTGGGATGAATGCTGTCAAAGACCATTTCATAAGTAACATTACAATGTGCCAACATTTTCTCTACGTTCATTTTACCCCAGTTTGGGTTCGTAGTTGGAGTTAGTTTCTCAATTCGGTTTATAAATTCTGCCGAATCATTAAGCTTAAATGCATTTTTCATGATTATTTTTTATTTAATGTAATAATTTCACTTTTTGTTAAGTTGCTCATTGCTTGCCGCCAACGTCAGTTTGTCTAAAAACCTCAATTCTAATTTTTCGTATTCGGACTCCTATCTTTGAAGGATCTCAAATATGGAATTCTCAGAGGCTTGTTTTAGTTTTTAGACAGTTTGACGTTCCCACGCTTCAACAGGTTTGCGGACTTTAAAGCAGAGTATTTTCGGCTTAACGAAAACACGATTAAAAACGGTAATTCCACTAAATCCGCAAATCGATTGAAACGTGTGTTAGGCGTTCGGTCATTTTTCAAGTTAATTTTCCATTTCGACTCAAATTAATAATCCGTTTTCTTTCAGATGTTTAAATATAATTTTATCAACTTCCGATATTATATCTAAATCTGTATAATTTAACCATTTAATTTCTTCTATTTCATTATTCTCTTTCGGTTCTCCAATGTAATTAGCTTTATAACACGTCATTTTTACAATTACTCCCTCAATAGCTCCGTGTGATTGGGCTTTAAACGTTCCGACATATTCAATAGATTCATTTATTATTTCAACACTTAATTCTTCTTGAATTTCTCTGATTAAAGTTTGTTGGTCGGTTTCATTATTTTCTCTTTTACCTCCTGGAATATAATATTTGTTTTTACCTTTTGATTTTGTGCTTAAAATTTGGCCATTTTCAATTTTTATTAATGCTATTTTATCAATTTCTTTCATCGGTTTTTTTCTTTTTGACTAACGCCTAACGTCTTGGCGATGTGGCGGATTAAGAAAGCCTAAACTTTCGGTTAAACACTGACTTTACAAATACAAAACCAGCTTCAAATTAAGCCCAAAACCCGCCATATTGCCAAACGCCTGCTAGCCGTTCGTTGTTTTATTTTTGTTCGTTTTTTCGTTCGTTTTTCGTTTTAATAATTGTCTAATTGATGTTAAATGTCCAAACAGTACGATTGGAACTATAAAAGTCGGCAACCAACTAAATGGAAAATTCAGAATCGCAATATTCGGTTGTTCAAAAGCAAATTTTTGCATTGGTGAAGGTGCTGAAAATAAAGCATTCACGACAATATTTATTAAAAGCCCTAGACAAATAAAGTTCCAAATCAAAATTCCTTTTCTGCTAATTTTCAGTTTTGTCAAACCAAAGTATGCAATAAATGGTGCTGTTATACCTGCAATAATGTCAAAGTTTCGTCCTTCAAAAGTCATAAGTTCAGGAATGGCTTTGTTCAGAAAAAGCCAAAATAAAACTATCTCAACTGGAATTCTCACAATGTTTAAATACGTCAAGTTTCGGAGTGGTAAATTGTCAATGAATTGTTTGCCTTTAGAAGTAGCAAACAACATAATAATTGTCAAAATTGTCGGAAGAACTCCTATCAACATTATTTTCGGCGGAAAGGAATTTGTGTCAGTGTTGTAAATATTGTTCAAAGTCAAAACTGCTTGAATAACCAACCAAATTGTCAAACCGATAAATATAAATGTTGATTTTTTTCTCGTCAGTTCGGAATTTGAACTTCTAATTGTCCAAACGAAAAGTAGTAATGTCGCAACCGTTGTCAGTCCGAAAATAATTGGAATGTATGTTGGTAAATTTTCTATCATTTTAGTTTCTTTAAATGGTTTTCTATTGTCATTTTATCATTATTTGATTTTGCAAGTTTGTAAGCCATTTCAAAATGAATAATTGCTTTTTTGTTATCAAAATCAGTATTTAGGTTTCCTAAAAGTGAATGATAAAAATGATTTTCGTTTAATTCTAATTTTATTGCTTCTTGTATTGCTTTTTCTTTTCCAAATACTTTCGAAATTGCATAAGTTCTATTCAATGCTGTAATTGGCGAATATTCAATTTGCAGTAATTGATTGTATAATTGTAAAATATTTTCCCATTTCCCTGAATTTTCTATTTTGGTACTATGCCAATATGCAATAGACGCTTCTAAATGGTATTTTGAAATTTCTTGCCCTTTTGCACTTTCAATTAAAAAGAAATTTCCCTTTTCAATAAGTTCTTCGTTCCATAAACTCTTGTTTTGCTCTTCATACAAAATAGGTTCGCCCATTTGATTTGTTCTTGCTTCAAATCGCGATGAATGAAAGCACATTAAAGCCATTAAAGCGTTAACGATTGGTTTATTAGTGGTTTCATTTTTAATAAGAAAATAGTTTAATCGCATTGCTTCCAAACACAATTCTTTTCGTAAATGTGATTGCTGTGTGCTTGAATGATAGCCTTCGTTAAACAATAAATACAGCGTTGTCAATACTGTTTCTAATCTTTTGTTTATTTCATTTTCATTCGGAAGTTCAATTTTGACATTTTCTGTTCGCAGTTTTTCTTTGGCTCTAAATAGTCGTTTGTTGATGGTTTCTTTTTTAGTCAAAAATGCTTCAGCAATTTCGTCAATTCCAAAACCACAAAGAATTCTTAATGCTAAACCTATTTGTGCTTCTGCTGGAATCGTTGGATTGCAAATGGCAAAAATCATTTGCAATTGACTATCTGTTATGTTTTTTACTGACAAATCAACTTCAATTTCTTCGCTTTGTTTTTGATTGTACTTAAAATCTGGAACTATTTTTTCGGAAAAAGTTTTGTGTCGTTTGAAGCAGTCTTTGGTCTTGTTTTTAGCAACAATGTATAGCCAAGCTGTTGGATTTTCTGGAATACCTTTTAAACCCCAAGTTTCCGAAGCTAATAAAAAAGTGTCATTTGTAATATCTTCGGCAATTTCGATGTGAACAATACCAAACAACTTACAGAGTACAGAAATTATTTTTCTGTACTCTGTTTTAAAAAGTTGTGGTATTAATTCATCTTTTTCCATTAATAAATCTACACTCCAAATTGGGTTAAATGATGGTCAAGATGTTTGTAAAACATATTGCTCCATTCCGTTTTTGAAAGTACACCAAATGAATGAGATACTTTATTGTCAAAATGTTTTTCGCCTAATTTTTGTGTTTTAGAAATGTAATTTATCAAGCGATTTTTTTCGTTTTCAAAATCTTTATTTCCAATAATAATAAATGCTGGTGCTGTTTTACCATTGTGTTGATAAGGGAACTCTGTAACAACCTTCTTCTTTACTATCAATTTAAATATAAATTTCAAAAAAGCATTTGGTTTTGGGTGGATGTTTTCAAATGTCATTTCGTAAGTAACATTGCAGTGAGCTAACATTTGTGAAACATTCATTTTGCCCCAATTGGCTTGTGTTGTAGGTTTCAAATTATTAATTCTATCAACTATTTTATCTGAAACGCCTGCTGTAAAAATATTAGGTAGTGCCATTAGTTGATTTTTAAAACGTTTCTAACTTCTACGTGTCCACCAATGTTAAGAATAGGACAACCTTCTGCCAATTTCACAGCTTCATCAATGTTAGTTGCTTTTACAAGAATGTAACCGCCAACAATTTCTTTTACTTCTGCATAAGGTCCGTCTGCAATTACGCTGTTTGGTTTCAGGGTTTTTCCTTCAAAACCTAAACGGTTTGTACTCAAAAATTTTCCTTGTGCTGCAATGCTTCCAATCCAATCTTGCCATTGTTTAATGCTTGCTTGCATTTGTTCTGGCGAAGGTTTAAACGATGGGTTGTAATCGTTTCTGAAAATCATCATAAATTCTGTCATTTTTTTACTTTTTAAATTGTTAAAATTATTTGTTTACAACTCTATGACGATTGATGTTTTTAAAATTGGACAAAATTTTCAAAGTTTTTTCTGTTGGTTGATGTTTATGGTGTCGCTTTACAATGACGGCTAACGTTTGGCTAGTAGGCGATGGTCGGGGTTAATAATCCTAATACTTCGGATAATCACTATTTTTCCAAGTACAAAACCAATTTTGGTTAAGCCTAAATTCCCGACTATTGCTTACTAGCTGTTGTGCGTTCGTGCTATTTTCCACCTGTTTCCCTTCAAACCTCTTGTGTCGTCAAATTTTGTTAATACTACCACGGGCCATTCTGCTTCACTTGATAAAACCGATGGCCGTTAAAGCGATAAAGACCTTGGCCTGCACCCCACCACATATTTCCTGACCTGTCTTGATACATACTTTGAACACAACAAGTAAAACCGTCTGCAGATGTAAACACAGTAAACGCATTTGGTAAGGGAATTGAAGGGTCAAATCTTGTAGTACTGCCTCGAGCCGTAATCCAAATGATACCCGACTGTTCGATAATTATGCCCCAAAATTCAGTTCCACCTAATCCGTCTTTGGGGGTGTATTCCGTTAAAGTTTTTCCATCATATTTGCAAATGCCGTTTTTCATAGTAAACCACATATTTCCATCTTTATCCTCTGCTATGCCTCCCGCATAGTTCTCTCCCAAACCTTCCTTTTCTGCAATATTGGTAATTGTTTTTCCATCATAGCGAAAGACACCATTTTCAGACGAAGCAAACCAAATGTTGCCACTTTTGTCTTCCATAATGCCAGCAACATTGATAGGAGGAAGTTCCTTAAATAATGAAAAACTTTGACCACTATTTCTATCGGCTGCTGGGTTATATCGGAAAACGCCACCATGAGTGCCTACCCAAATAGAACCCGATTTGTCAACAAGGATGCTTTTTCGACTTATATCTATATGGCTCAGTCCATCTTTTTGATTATAATTTCGAAAGGTTTTTCCATCATATTTATAAACTCCTTGGTCAGTTCCAAACCAAAGATTTCCTTTTTTATCTTCATTAATAGCATAAACAGTATTGTTGATAAAACCATCAGGATTGGAAAAATAGGTCAACGTTATTTCATCATATTTCACAACACCTTCTCCTAATGTACCAAACCATAAATTTCCTTTCGAATCCTGAAAAATACTTCTGATATATTGGCTGACTAATGTAGTGTCAAAATCGGGAGCCATAGCACCTGCCTTAAAGTTTCTTACTACTTTAGGGCTTGGTTTGGCAGTATTTGAACCTTTTTGTGTATTTTTTTTTTCTTGTCCGTTGCAAGAAGAAAAAATTGTCAAAAAGATAAAAACTAATATCTTATTTAATGTCATAATTAATGTCTGTTATTGGTGATGAGGTCCCTTAGCATGACGCACAACTTATTTATACCAGCCATAAAATAGCTTAAATCTACCCAAATAAGGTTGACTTTGTGCTAAATTATAGCTTTTTACTGTGCTGTACCAAACATACAAAATAGTTTTAATTATGTATTATGGTTTACCATAATATAACGAAAAATATTACGCATAAAAAAAGACACCTCACAGCATCTTTTATCTTTTCCGATTCTTCCAACTATCATTATAATGATAATTTTTCCTAAACTCATACACCTTCCCTCGTATATAAGCTCCCCCCGGGATAATTACAATCACGATTAATATTTCATACCATTCCATACCTCAAATATAGAACGCATAGAGGGCTACTGTTTTAGCATGAATTCAAATAATCCTGAATTGATAAGTTTTAATCCCGAATTGATAAGTATCCGAAATTGCTAAAAAATAAAAAAGATGCCTATTTTTTGGCATCTTTTTATTTTACAATTCCAATAACTTAAAAAACTCTGAAAGCTTTATATTTCTAGCCTCACAAATTTTATGGAGAGTTTTAACGGGAATATTGTAATTCTTTTCTTTTATTTTTCTGACTGTGCTTTCGTCAATATTATGATCCAAACCAAAAGAGCGTTGCGACTTATGAGGTTTAACCCAATTAATATATATGTAATCGCATATTATGTCGTCTATATCCTCCATTTAAACAAAGTAAAATGATTAACAAAAAATAAATGCGGTCGAAGAGGCGCGTTATGAAATATTTTACTATATTTGCTTTCAATTACATACATTTGCGTTTCTTCATATAAAAATATTTGAAGCATTCGCTTAGAATCTCGACTTGAAAACTGGAAATTTTTGCAACGAGAAGATAAGTACGATGCTCACGTCCCATGGCGTGGGCTCACTTATTGTTGCTCGGTATTCCAGTACCTCAAGTCAATAAGCTGAGTTCTGCGCCATTTTTTTAATCTTTGGTCACATTCTCCTCTTACATTCTTAGCACCGCTTCTTCATTTTCATAGTCTCGCAATGGTTTAACCCTTTAAAACCCGTCTGCCTATGCCATAAAAAAACAAAATCAATAAACACCACCTTTTAGACATCTGCCCTTTTGACTTGATGTATAATAAAAAAAGGCCCTCTAACTCCCGTCGACAAACTAGAATAGAGGACCATAGCCAATAAAATTCACATTTCATTTAACTAATCCAATATTATGAAAAATTTTTCATTCTACAAGGGCTGGCCTGTACTTTGGTATCTATTTATTTTCGGTATCTACCAATACAGCCCCTCTGCACAAGCACGAAATCCATTCTGGCCTTTTCATGCTAACCAAAACCATTTTAAACAAATAAAAATAAGCGGCACCGTTTCCGATGGAAAAAATCCATTACCCGGAGTGACAATTACCATAAAGGGATCAACCACTAGAACAATTACTGATTTTGATGGCAAATACTCGATGTTGGCTGACCCGCAAGATATACTCGTGTATTCCTTCATGGGCTATAAAACCAGAAGCACTCCTATCGATGGTCGCTCAGTCATAAACATACAACTACAGGAAGATGCAACCGCCCTGCAGGAAGTCAAAATCAATGCGGGATATTATTCCGTAAAGAATAGCCAAAGCACGGGTAGTATTTCCAAAATCACTTCCAAAAGTATAGAAACCCAACCCGTAACCAATATACTGGCTACTATGCAGGGGCGGATGGCGGGAATAAGCATCACCCAAACTACGGGTGTTCCGGGCGGTGGCTTTGAGATAAAAATTCGGGGACAGAACAGCATCCGCCCTGGTGCCAATGCGCCTTTATACGTCATTGATGGTGTCCCTTATTCTTCAGACCCCATTGGCTACAATCAAACTTCCACCACTTTCCCGACGGTTACCAGCCCTTTAAACAACATTAATCCAGACAATATAGAAAGCATTGAAGTCTTAAAAGATGCCGATGCCACTTCTATTTATGGTTCAAGAGGTGCCAATGGTGTCGTTTTGGTGACGACCAAAAAAGGAAAAATAGGAAAAACAAAATGTACCATCACGGCATCAACCGGAGCAGGTCAAGTAACCTTTTTTATGAAACTGATGAATACCCAACAATACCTGTCGATGCGGGCAAAAGCCTTTGCCAATGATGGAGTTACCTATCAACCGTGGGATTACGACATTAATGGGACTTGGGATCAAAACAGGTATACCAATTGGCAGGAAGAACTCATAGGAGGAACATCGCAAATTTCGGAACTGCAAGGCACAATTTCTGGAGGATCCGAAACCACGCAATTTCTGTTCAGCGGGAATTACCATACAGAGTCAACGGTGTTCCCCGGGGATTTCCTGTACAAATTGGGAGGTTCCCAGTTTAGCCTGAACCACCGCTCCGAAGACAATAAATTCAAAATGACACTCTCTGCCAATTATTCGGTACAGGATAATGACCAACCCGCATTTGACTTCACTTATGATGCCCGTGCGCTTCCTCCCAATGCTCCCGCTTTGTATGATGTCAATGGCGATCTCAACTGGGAGAGCGGCACTTGGGACAATCCATTGCGGAACCTCGCATCCAAATTCGAATCCAAAACCAACGATTTATTGGCCAATACGGTGCTCAACTATGAAATAGCTTCGGGACTGGTACTCAAAAGCAGTTTCGGGTTTACGGATCTGCGCCACACCGAAAGCCGTATTTCCCCCTCCACGATATACAATCCTTCCTACGGTATCACCAGCGCCTATTCGGGTATTTATGGCAACGACACCAATCGCTCTTCTTGGATAGTGGAACCGCAAATCAACTGGGAAAAAGAGATAAGAAAAGGCAAAATCGCAATACTGTTGGGAGGAACGTTTCAAAATCAAATTACTTCGCACCTTTTTCAATCAGGGACAGGCTTTAGCTCCAACAGTCTGATCTATGATTTGGCATCAGCCAACAATGTACGAGTACTACTGAATGATGAAATAGTCTACAAGTATCAGGCTTTTTTCGGACGACTCAATTACAATTGGCAAGAGCGTTACATTCTGAATCTTACGGGAAGACGCGACGGTTCCAGTCGTTTTGGCCCAGGCAATCAGTTTGCCCTGTTTGGAGCCGTTGGCGCCGCTTGGTTATTTTCTAATGAAGCTTTCCTTAAAAATAGTTCTTGGTTGAGTTTCGGTAAACTTCGCGGCAGTTATGGAACAACGGGTAATGACCAAATTGGAGATTATCAATTTTTAAACACCTATTCTTCATCAGGCAACAAATACAATGGTGTTACTGGACTACAGCCTACCCGTTTATACAATCCAGATTTTGGTTGGGAAACCAATAAAAAAATGGAAATAGGGCTTGAAACCGGTTTCTTGCAAGACAGATTGTTTTTAACAGCAGCTTGGTATAGCAATCAATCTTCCAATCAATTGGTAGGTGTTCCACTCGCAGGAACCACTGGATTTTCGGTATTGCAGTCCAATTTGGATGCTACCGTCGAAAATACGGGATTGGAATTTACCTTGCGTACCGTCAATTTCAACACTAAAAATTTCAACTGGACAACGAGTTTGAACTGGACAATAGCTCATAACAAACTGTTGCGTTTTCCGGGCTTGGAAGCATCATCCTATAAAGAGCAATACCGCATCAACGAGCCATTGAATATTCAATTGGTATACCAATTCACGGGTCTTGATCCGCAAACAGGCGTGTACCAATTTAAAGATGTCAACAACGACGGTAAAATTTCATTCCCAGATGACAGGCAAACTGTGGCTGATCTCAATCCCACATATTTTGGGGGACTACAAAACCAACTGAGTTATAAGCGTTGGAAACTGGACTTTTTGTTTCAATTTGTAAAACAACAAAATCTAAATTATCCGATGGGTTTTGCAGGTCAAATGTCCAATCAGCCCACAAAGATGTTGAACAGTTGGCAACAACCCGGAGATACTGGCCCATATCAGGTCTATACCATCGGCTACAATGATGCCGCCGTTACCGCCGATTATTTATACAGCCAAAGTGATGCGGCCATTAGCGATGCCTCATTCATTCGACTCAAAAATATCGCACTGTCCTTTGATCTCCCACTGAATTTAAAAACCACCCAGTGCAAGATTATGGTACAAAGCCAAAACCTATTGACTTTTACCAAGTATGAAGACGGAGATCCAGAATTTACAAGCTATGGGTATTTACCGCCCTTGAAGGTCATTACCGCTGGTGTTCAACTAACCTTTTAATTGTACAAACATGATAACAATATCAACTCAAAATAGTTACACTTCTCGTCGCTTCGTTATGAGCCTCTTTCTGATTTTGACGATGGGAATTCATTCCTGCGATTCTTTTGTAGAAGTAGATCTTCCAAAAGCACAACTGACTAACGTCACCGTTTTTGAAGATGTAGCTACAGCCAATGCTGCCCTTTTGGATATTTACGCCAAAATCAGGGATAAAGGACTCTTGACAGGCACTCCCTATGGTCTTTCCAACCAATTGGGAAACTACGCCGATGAAATCATCAGTTATGGAGCTCCTGCTGACCCTACATTGGATTTTTACACCAATAGCCTTCTACCATCAAATACTGCTGTGTTGGATTTTTGGAGTACCACCTACAATCAAATTTATGAGGCCAATGCCGTAATCGAGGGCGTTCAAGCATCAACGGCATTAACACCTGAGGATAAAAACCGTTTGAAGGGAGAAGCCTTTTTTATACGGGCATTGCTCCATTTTTACTTGACGAATCTATTTGGGGATATTCCCTATATCACCACTACCGATTACAAGACCAACAGTAGCGTAAGCCGAATGCCTACCGATGAAGTCTATGAGCATATCATTGCCGATTTAGAAGCATCAACAAATTTATTATCCGCAGAATATCCCAATTCGGATCGAATCCGTCCCAATAAATATGTACCAAAAGCACTATTGGCAAGAGTCTTTTTGTACAAAGGAAAATGGGCTGAGGCTGCGAATGCTGCTTCTGCTGTACTCAACAATACCAGTCTCTATGTTTTTGGAAATGATATAGACACAGTTTTTTTGAAAGAGTCTAAAGAAACCATTTGGCAATTAATGCCAGCAACAGCCGGGAAAAACACAGATGAAGCAAACACCTTTATTTTCTTTTCTGGCCCTCCTCCACTGGTTGCCTTGAGTGAAGACTTGGTCAATTCCTTTGATTCTAATGACCTGCGAAAAACCCATTGGATTGGTGAAGTGACGGACGGAACCAACACTTGGCACCACCCTTACAAGTACAAGGAATTCAACTTTACCGCGTCCTCAGTAGAATATTCCATTGTACTTCGTTTGGCAGAGCAATACCTCATCAGGGCTGAAGCACGTGCCCAACAGGGTGACCTGATCGGGGCAAAAGAAGATTTGAACAAAACCAGGCAACGTGCAGGGTTAGGAGAAACTGCGGCGGTCACCCAGCAACAAATCATCAGCGCCATTGGACAAGAAAGAAGATGGGAACTTTTTACAGAGTACGGACATCGCTTTTTTGACCTGAAGCGCTCAGGCACTATCAACAACACTTTAACAGGAGTAAAACTGGGATGGGACAGTACCGATGTCCTTTTCCCACTCCCACAAAGTGAACTAAGTGTAAATCCAAACCTACGTCCGCAGAATCCCGGATATTAAAAACCATCATGATGATACAGTCAAAAAATAATAAAATCAAGAACTCTTTTTTGTTTAGAGTTATTGCAATGTTGCGCGTACCGTTAATTCCATTTTTAGTTTTTATTTTGCCATTAGTGACCTGCCCTTTATGGGGGCAGGTGGTGCAAAAAAAGCAACTGACATCCGCCGATTATCATTTATGGGGAGAACTACAATTCGATAAAATAGCACCCAATGGTAAATGGGCCAGTTATAGAATGGGTTATGAAAGCGGTGCAGATACCTTGTTTGTCAGGAATACAGAATCACTGAAAACCTATGCTTTTCCCGCAGCAAACAATGCCTCTTTTGGAGGCAGCATATGGTTCGCCTGTCAGGTGGATCAAGAATTGAGACTTCTAAATCTAAAAACCGGAAAACTGGAAATCATAGCCGATGTGACGCAGTATGCTTTTTCCGCTGATGCCAGTAAACTAGTATTGCTTAAAAAACCAATCACAGGAGAAAACACTTTGCTGATCAGACAACCCGAAGAGGCTCTAATCGAAAAAATTAACGGGGTACATGATTTTAAAATAAGTACCACCGCCAATGATGTGGCATACTGGGTTACCGAGAGCAATAAAAATGCGGTAGGCCTTTTAAGCCTTGGAAAAGTGTGCCAGCGGTCTTGGATTTTGAAGGATCGAGAGGAGCGTTTTCAGGACTTCACGTGGGAAGAATCGGGAAAAGCAGTTGCTTTTTATAGTCGTCCAACTGCTGAAGCTCCTATTAATGGAATTTATTATTACAACCTCGACAACAAAACAGTATTTTCTTTGGATCCCAAAACACAATCGGGTTTCCCAACTGATGCCAACATAGCCAACAATTCAACCTATAAATTGTCCATTTCAGACGATTTCCAAAAAGTGTTTTTTGCCATAAAATCGAATCCAACGCAGCAGACCAAACCTGATTCTGATGTGGAACTGTGGAATGGCAACGCCAAATGGATTTACCCGATGCAGCAGAAATGGGGGCAATTCCAAGAATATCCGCACCTTGCCGTTTGGTATCCCATGGGACATCGCTTTGATTCTATTTCAACAGCTGAACTTCCCAAAGTAATGCTGAACGGAAATCAACACTATGCCATTCTATCGAATCCTCAGGACTACGAACCGCAATTTGAATACGAAGGCCCTCGTGATTTTTATATTGTTGATCTTGCCACGAGAGAAAAAAATCTATTTTTACGAAAACATTCTATTTATTCATCAGATATCCTGCCATCTCCCAGCGGAAAATACATCGCTTACTTTAAGGAAAAGAATTGGTGGGTTTATGATATAATCGCTAAGACACACACCAATGTCACTCTAAATATAAAAGAACAGTTGGAAGGAAAAATACAAAAATTGTATGGAGATTCGGCTTTTGGAAACCCGGGCTGGAGTGCCAATGATGACGAAATACTGATTTATGATCAATACGATATTTGGGCCATAAAACCCGATGGTACATCCTTTAGAAAATTAACTCATGGACGAGAAAAACAAATTCAGTTCAGGATTCCCCAAACCTATAACGGCATAGGGTTAAAAGAAAATTTTGACGGTTGGAAAAGCAACTTTATCAATCTGGAAAAAGAGCTTGTCCTAAGGGCGGAAGGAAATGATGGACAGTCTGGATATTTTAAATGGAAAAGCGCGCATGAAGAAAAACCCATTGTTTATGGCCCTCATCACATTGACCAATTCACCTATGCCGAAACAGGACAGAATTTCATCTATCGGGAACAGAATTTTGACCGTTCTCCAAAGCTAATATTTCAAAAGAATGCGGTTACTTCAAAGCTATTGTTTCAAAGTAATCCACAGCAAGAAAAATACAGTTGGGGAAAATCAGAGTTAATAGAATACTATAATTCAAAAGGTATCAATTTAAAAGGGGTACTGTTCTATCCTGCCAATTATGATCCTCAAAAAAAGTATCCAATGATTGTACATATTTATGAAAAACAATCTAATGAACTCCATCACTATGTCAACCCTTCACAATTTACCGAAGACGGTCAAAATATCACCGTTTTTACAACCCAAGGGTATTTTGTTTTGTACCCGGATATTAAGCTTGAAATTGGCAATCCGGGAATTGCAGCGGCAGATTGCACTATATCTGCAACAAAAGAAATCATAGCCCGTGGTTTGGTCATTCCTGAAAAAATTGGTCTTATCGGGCATTCCTTTGGAGGATATGAAACCGCCTTTATCATTACCCAAACGGGGCTTTTTGCAACAGCTGCGGCTGGAGGAGCCATCACAGATCTAAACAGTATGTACCTGACTGTGGGGGGAAACTCTGGAAAACCAGACATGTGGCGTTTTCAAAATCTACAATGGCGAATAACCAAATCTCCTTTCGAAGATCCGCTAGCCTATAACCGTAATTCTCCAGTGGCATGTGCGGACAAAATCACCACGCCTCTTCTTTTGTGGAGTGGGAAACAAGATCAACAAGTCGATTGGCATCAAAGTATCGAATTTTATTTGGCTCTACGCCGACTCAATAAAAAACACATCATGTTGCTTTATCCCAACGAAAAACATTCTATTCTAAACCAACCCAATCAAAAAGATCTCTTGGAAAGGGTGCAAGATTGGTTTGGGTATTATCTTAAAGATGAATTGCCTGTCCCATGGATTAATGAAGGAATCAAATGATAATGGATCACATTAAAAACAAAAAAAACAATGCAGTTCCATAGCAGAACTGCATTGCCTTTTGTTTGTCCTAAAAATTTACTTTTTAGGGACGATAAAGAAGCTCTACACAATTGTTTTGGCTGTCTTTACCAAAAGCCTGTTGCCCCGTGGCACCATTGGCGCGACAAACTGGCCCAACGATGTCACTACAATTTACGGGTACACTACAAGCGCCTAAAGGCCCATTAATGTATCCTGTACGAGGAGTTGCACTATTCGAATCACTTTGCATAGAAGTGGTCAAAAAGGCTCCTGAAATTCCCATCACTACTACTGCAAAAGGAATCATCTTGTTTAAAAATTGCGTTTTCATAATAAATAAGTATTAAGATTAACTTGATCTACTTTTTTCTACAGGTATTCGATCTTTTTCCTGATACTGGCCAGTATATTTTTAGGTATTAGGGATTTTTCCTGTCTGCACTTTTTATTTCTTTTTTAAGTAGTTCTTTCAAACGATACACTACAATTTGAGTATCCAAAAGGACAAACAAATGAGTTGAAGTCACGAAAAAACTTCGTAGTTTTTTACCTCCTATTTCGTAAATAGGAAAGCTGAACATGTACCTGTTTTTTTCAATGTCATACACATCAATAATGAAAGATTGTTCCCAAACTTTTGGATTCTCATAACGCCCAGGTACTTTGGAATGAACAAAAAGCAGCTTATTACAAACGGCTGAATGCGCATTGACGATGAGAGGCGGTGCTGCCATTTTCCGCTCGCTTTTCCCTTTAAGATAGGCTACTTTAATTTTGGCATGGGCTACAGTATCAATCGTGTTTCCCCTATAATCAAGTGATCCATTTTTATCGGCTACAATAAATTGGTTGCGGTAAAAATAAGCATACACCATCCTGTCTAATGATTTGCTGTATTGTAGCATTCCATCGGTGTCAAAAATTCCATCGATTTGTTTTTGCAAGAACGTTGCTGCATAACGTGTTTTTGGTAATTTACCCGAGTTAAAAATACCCAGAACGTGCGCTCCATTTTTACTATTGTTATTCCTAAAGGCTATTGTGGTACTATCTATAGGTTCCGCCAATGTAAAGGGTGGACAGCCCTTTAACTCTTGGTTAGCTTTCCAATTATTTATGGTACCTCTAAAAACACAAGGAACACTGCCATCCATTAAATAAAAATAAGGAGGTCTTACTAGAATCTTTACCATTCGAAAAGGGAGTTCGGTACGATTAAATCCAATTTTTAATTGTTGCCTATGCTGCAAAGTGGTATCCATAGACAAAACATGCAAAGGGTCGCTATAATTTCCGAGATAGATTCTACCGTTGGCATATCCCGAAAAATAATACGAATTGAATTTCAAATCCACCGTATGGGTTAATGCCACAGGATGATGAGGATAACGTCTAATAAATGGATTTTCATGGTGCATAATTTCTTCAGAGGAAAGAAATAAAACAACCACCACTCCAATACTGAACAACAACGAAAAAAGAATAGTGACAGAATACGATAACGGTCTCATTCTTCCTATCCAATTATAATTTTGTTGTTTTTCAAGTAGTAACCCCAAGATAGCTAGTACAATAAAAAAGACATTGAAAATCAGATGTTCTGTCCATCCCATTTTTTCCAGTATTCCACCGCAGGAACAAGGTACAAATGAACTGTAATTCAAAATGATAAAAATGTAGGTCGTAAACATAATCATCAAACTAAAAGCAGCAAAAAGAGCTATCGTACGCCATTTAGGAAAAAGAAGCAATGAGGCTAGAATCAATTCAATTGTCGGAACCAACCAAGCAACCCAACTGGCAAAAGCACTAAGCAGTGGAGATTGTCCTAACTGTACTTGAAAGTTCTCAAAATCCAATAGTTTACTAACTGCTGCATAAACAAACAATAGAATATAGAGCTGACAAATACTATTTAGAATAATGCGGTTATTTTGGATACTTAATTTCATATCGATTAACTATTAATGTATTACGATATAAAATTCCAAAAAATAAAATCATAAGCATTGCCAAATCAGGATCTTAAATTATCTAAAAGGGATTTTTTTAATAATGAACCATTCAGCCTTTAACTTTTAAACTCCTAAACTCTTAAACTTTTAAACCTCTCTTAATATCCATCGGCGTATAACCGAACTCTTTTTTAAAATTCTTTGAAAAATTAGGATAGGTTGCAAATGCACTCATAAAAGCAATCGTTTTCAAAGGAATTGTGGTCTGTTGAATCAAAAAATGGGCTTTTTTCAATCGCTCCGAATTATAAAATTGATAAATGCTCGTTTTGAACAATAGCTTAAATCCAAACTTTAATTTATAATCATTAGTTCCAAAAACACGAGCGAGTTCTTGCATGGAAGGCAATGGCGTATCCAAATGATCTAAAATATAATCATACACGTCTTGAATCATTTGTACATCAGAAGAACGACTGAATCCTACACGCTGAGTAATATGTTTTGAAGTAGCCAATACCTCTTTTAAGACGTTTTCTTCAACAACGGTTGTCACGGTAGTAATTAAAATTTCAGACCTAAGGGGAGACCCATAAACAGTGCATAAGGCTGGAGCCAACAATTCATTTTCTGTACTATAAACAAGTTCTACTATAGTATGATAATTGGGATCTAATCCTATTTTTTGCTCTATTGTTTTCCATACCAATACTGATTCTTCCGCAAGCAAACTACTAAAAGCTTTATCAAGTAAAAAATCAGATGAGAACCCTAAAACAGCGGAGCACTCTCCATAATGACTTTTAATTATAAAATCGGCATCCAATAAAAAAGAGGATTGCACCATGTATTTGTAGTTATAATGCGGATTAACAAACCCCGAATGAAAAACGGATTCCTTCATTTCTTCCGCTGCCATATTCATAAGTACCGCCAATCCCTCCAATTCATCATTTTGCCCAGTTCTTGGAATCCGAACTGAAAAATTGCCCCTCGCCATTTCAAGTTGCATTTGTGACATATTATAAATACGCCTCTGATTAATTTCTTGATGCATAACAAATTCAAATTAGTGATAAAACAGTAGTCCAATAGTTGAGAACAGGCTCTAAGTAAATGTTTCAAGAAAAGCCAGCGCAGCCAATTCTTCAGTGAAAACTTTTGTAGGAACTCGTGGTTTGTTGATTGTAATATAAAAAGACATAATGCTCAATAAGACAGTATCGTTTCCTATTAAACTAACCGCTTTGGTTAGCACAGAACCAGATTGAGCCAAATAATCTCTGGCAGCTTTGTCAGAATCCACTATTCCACGAATATCACAAAAGACTGGATAAGCTTTTTCATTTTGCACTAATATTCGATCTGCCACTACAAGTTGAGCGGCTTTCAAATTGATGACAACATTAGGCTTATACTCAAAATAAAGAATATCATTCTGAATCCAGAATAGAGCAAACTCATTCTCATGATAATTATCTATCATTTTTATATAGATTTAAAAATAAAAACGGCACAATTTAGCAAAAAAAATATTAAAAATCATACAAAACAAACACAAAACAATACAATTAGCCATAAATAGACAAAAAATTATCTAATCGGGATTATAAGTTATCTCATACGGATTATTGTGTAATCAGAAGACATTAGTTTTATTATTTATTCAGATTTTTACCTAAAAATAGTACTCCTAAAAAATTTATAAAATAACCTTATCCCTCAAAAAAACGGCAAAAATCAAACACAACAATTTCATTGATACCGTCGATGAAGTAATCTCAGGAGCAAAAAAAGAAGGAGTGCTTCATTTGTATGCTGAAGATCAAATATTAAATGGACGAACCCTTCAAAATGAAGACAAAACACTCCCTGCCAACTAAAACTAATTACAACCATAAAATATAAATCAATCCACTTTTCACTCCCCTCTCCTTCGGTGAGGGGCTGGGGGTGAGGTTTAAACCAAAAACCTATGTTCAAAAACACTATTGAAGATTTTAATACTAAAATAAACTCGATCATTAATTCCGAAGAAAATCATCTCAAAAAAGCAACTGATGGCATTAATTTATGCAACAAAACTCTGGCAGACATGAAAGAGAAAGTCGAACAAAACGATTTCGAAACTACAATCGACGAAATTGATTTTTTCAAAAACACCAAACCGCTTCCAATGAGTTATCTCATCTATTTTACCGAACTGCGTTCTTGTGAACTACGCAAACCTAAAGCGGGAACATCCTATCAAATAGAGTTTCTGGAGAAAGAAATGCGAAAAATCAATAAGTTCTTTTCTCGCAATTTAGATTTTGTAAATTATATGGAGCAAGGATACACTTATATTGATCATCAATTTTTCACAAGAAACCCCGGAAATAGTTTTCCTTTCACACCAATGACCGATTATTATCAGTATCCCGAATTCTCTTCCTCACATGACATGCTCTGGGCTAAGGTAAAAGCAATGTACCGCTTCATCCATTATATCCGGGAAGCAATGCAAAAACTCAATGCTGGAAATGCAACACTATTTGAAGAAAAAAAACACAAAGTATTACTCTGGACGGCGCCCAAAACAACGTTAGCCGAATTAATCTATGCCCTATACTCCAATGGAGCATTAAACCATGGAGCAGCCGACATAAATACAATAGCTTCCTCATTTGAAGATTTCTTCAACATCAAAATAGACAATATCTACAAAACCTACTCAGAAATTAAAGATAGAAAAAGCAGTAAAACAAAATTTTTGGAAGAATTGATGCTGAATCTACAGCAAAAAATCCACAAAGAAGACGAATGATGAAAATCGGAACCCAATCGGAACTCCGAAAACTAAAGCAATCAAATACTGTTATATCATTGGGCACAAAAGCCCACCACAGCACCTTCAGATAATTTTACAAACACAAAATATCAATTAAGCAACGCCTTTAAAAGCAATTTTACAAATATGCTATTAGAGGTGGTTGCTGTATTTACTACCCTTTTAAATTTTATAATATGTCAAATTTCACAATAGCTTTTTTTGAATTAGCCTTTCTAGTAGAAGCCTGTATTCCTCCAAGACCAATCGCAAGGTCAATGTTTTTCGATGATGTAAGCGATATTCATTATCATAAAATAACTAAAGAAGAACGCCAACGATTATTCGAATGGATTAGTCCAAAATTGGATTTAAAAAATGAAAAGTGTCGTTATTTTTACGCACGTTTTGATCCTAAAAATCAGTATTTAGTTAGTTGTTTTTACCATGGCAAAACCGAAGAAATAGAATGTTTTAGATTTGACGATAGATACTACACCTCAAAAAACAAATTTGTAAACCCTGAGTATATAAAAAGCTCCTCTTTAGTGAATCCTATTCTTTAGCAATAATCGCTAACATGCATCGATGCACTTTTCATTTAGAATATTTTTTTGAAATACAATAAATGACTTGTGTTTTTACGATTTTGACTCCCTCTCCTTTGGAGAGTCCCCATAACTATCGGGAGGGGTGAGGTTTTTTGAATAGCATTTATAAGAAGAAACACAAGCCCCACAAAGTAAAACTCAAACAAGCCTCAAAACACTCTTTTAAAAATGCCGAAATGTTAAATTACTTCGGTACTACGAAAGCCATGGGGATAAAAAACAAATAAAAGCAAACAATTTTGTAACACAATAGAGCTATAAAATTAACAGCAACTTAAAACACATTAAAATGGCAGCAACAATTATCACAACAGAAGATTTGATCGAATTCAAAAAAGAACTTTTAGAGGAAATCAAAAAAATATTTGAATCACAAACCACAACCCAAAACAAAAAATGGTTAAAATCTGCTGAAGTACGGGAGCTTCTAAACATTTCCCCCGGAACACTTCAAAACCTCCGCATCAACGGAACACTTTCCTATACCAAAATTGGTGGCATTATGTATTACGACAATCAAGACATTGATAAATTACTGGAAAAGAACAAAGTCAGTGCTTTCCCAAACCTATTCAAATAATAATCGAACCTAAGCTTGTCGACGAACGTCACTTCGAGTGATTTTTAAGTTTTTCACTTAAAAATTGTATCGAGAAGCTTTTCGAAATGATAACCTCATCAAGTAAAACAATGAACTACATAAAACACCTAACCGGATTCTTCGACCGAATAGTCCAAGACCGAAACCTCAACCCTACTCATATCAGTTTGTATATTGCATTATTCCAATTCTGGAATATAAATCGTTTTAAAAATCCAATAAGCATAACCAGAGATGAGGTGATGCGCATCAGTAAGATTTGTTCCAAAGCAACCTATCACAAGTGCATGAGAGAACTAAACGAAAAAGGATACCTCAAATATGAACCCTCCTTCAATCCATATAAAGGCAGTATGGTTATACTTTTCAATTTTTCAGAAGACTTAAAACCAGTCCAAAAAAGAGCAAACAACAGCGAAAAAATTTTGCCAAATACTGAACAGGTTCGGAACAAGCAAGGAACAAGTGCTGGGACAGGCACTGAACAAGCGCTGGTACCTTCTATAAACTATATAAACAAAACAAACAATTTAAATATTTTAAACTTGGATGAGCAACCCCAAAATTTTGAAAATGATAATTTATTCTCAGAAGAAAAAAAAGAAAAAGAAAAAAGTTCCGCGAAAAAAGAAATGCCTTTCCCATTCGCGGACACCAATGAAAAACAAACTGAAAAAAGTCGGCAAAAGTTTGTCACTTCGAGCGCAGCCGAGAAGCCAACAAACGGGGAAATCAAAACATATTTCCAGCAACAAAACTTCCCGGAACTCGAAGCACAAAAATTCTTCAATTACTTCTCCAGCAACGGCTGGCTTGTTGGTGGCAAAACCCCAATGGTCGATTGGACAGCTGCTGCGCAAAACTGGATGCTGAACGCAAACAAATTCAGCACCAATGAAAAACCAAACAGAGCAAAACACCTCAACACCCCAACCGACAAAAACTATGCAGAACCCTTATAATTTCCCCTCCTTTGGAGGGGTGCCCGGCAGGGCAGGGTGGTAAAACCTGAAGCGTCACTTCGAGTGATTTTTAAGTTTTTCACTTAAAAATTGTATCGAGAAGCCAATAAAAAATCTGTGCTAATCTTTTTAATCTGTGGCTATGAAATATTTTTTTACTCTTTGCGAACCTCGCATTCAACCTTTGCGCACTTTGCGGTTAAACCCTGAATTATGAAAACAGAAATAAAATCCCACTACAACTACGAAGAAGTAATCATCTGGCTCGAAAAAAAGGAGTTGAACTATACGGAAATCATTTCAAAATCCTTGAAAATGACCATCCCATTATTTTCAAACTCATTGCGTATTTCCTGAAAGATGAAGCAACTTGTTTTCAATTCAATATCAACCTCAACAAGGGAATTATGCTATCTGGCCCAGTCGGCTGTGGCAAAACGTCACTAATGAATGTAATGAAACACCTCACTCCTACCGAGCACAAATTTTTCGTTAAACCGTGCCGGGACATCAGTTTCGAATTTATCCAGGACGGCTATGAAATCATCCACAAATACAGCAAAGGCAAACTCTACCAATCCGAACCAAAAACAATTTGTTTCGATGATTTAGGTACCGAAAACAACCTTAAATATTTCGGAAACGAATGCAACGTTATGGCAGAAATCCTATTAAGCCGTTACGAACTATTCACAAACAAAAAACTACAAACTCACATTACCACCAACCTATCCGCAACCGAAATCGAAAATCAATATGGCAATCGAGTACGAAGCCGATTGAGGGAAATGATTAACCTTATCGCTTACGACAAAACCATAAAAGACAAACGTTAACGTTATTGCGAACGTAGTTAAACAATCGGAACAACTACTAATTTATTTAGTTTCAAAAAAAATACGGTCTTTATGTTTTTTACGTATTCTGCACGAAATTATTTTCAATACCTTAGCAAAAATTCCAAATCCCCCACTTTTTCACTGATATGTTCCGAAGTTTAAAAAGTATATTTAAAAAAAAAACAATCTATGTTCTCACAAGTTAAGTTGGTATTTTTGATACTACAATCAAGTGGTTAATCCCCAAAGACACTAATGTTATGATAAATTTTGATTCTTTAGCCGAATCCATTCAGCACACGCACGCCGTTTTACAACAAGAAGCGGTAAAAGCAGTAAATATTTCTATGACCGTTCGTAATTGGCTGGTTGGGTTTTATATTGTAGAATTTGAACAGAATGGAGAAGACAGGGCAACTTATGGTGATAAACTAATTTCAAAATTAGCCAAAACAATAAATTTAAAAGGGTTAGCCGCATCTGAATTAGCCAGATGTCGATTATTCTACACCACTTATCCTTTTTACGCAAGTATTATCCATCAAAAATATGCTCATTTAATTGCTGAAAACATTTTGCGGTTGCCAACCGCAAAATTGCAATTAAACGAGCTAAACATTTTGCGGATGCCATCCGCAGAATTACAAAACACTCAAAACAAACACGATAACTTTAACACTAAAGCCGTAACATCAATTTCATACAGTCATTATCTTGAACTTATCAAAATAAAAGACCCAACACAAAGACAGTTTTATGAATTGTTAATTTTAAAAACGCAACCCTCAGTTGCACAATTAAAAAAACAAATTCATTCACTTGCTTTTGAAAGAGTCGGTTTATCTCAAAGTACAGCTGCAGGATTCGAAGAATTGTTGCAAAAAATAGAACCTTCGAGCCCTATAGATTCTATAAAATCCCATTATATTTTTGATTTTCTAAAATTAGGCAGCTACAATTTAATTGAAGAAAATACACTCGAACAAGCATTGATAAACCATTTACAGGAATTTATTGTAGAACTCGGAAATGGCTTTTGCTTTGAAGCGCGGCAAAAGAAAATCCTTATAGATGAGGAATACTATTTTGTAGATTTAGTTTTTTATCACAGAATTTTAAAATGTCATGTTTTAATAGAACTGAAAGCGGATCAGTTTAAGCACGAACATTTATCACAGCTCAACACTTATGTTTCTTATTACAGGGAAGAAATGAAACAACCCGATGACAATCCGCCAATAGGTATTTTGTTATGTACCCAAAAAGGAACAAAACTAGTGGAATATGCCCTTTCGGGAATGGACGAAAAACTGTTTGTATCTAAATATTTACTGCAACTACCTAGCAAAGAAGTGTTGCAAGCCTTTATTGAAAATGAATTAAAACAGTTGGAATAACAGCCTCAGAGTCATGAAAACTATGATTCAGTTATTGTTAATCTTGATTTAGCGTAAGAAATCGAAAATCAGTATGGTAATCGAGTACGAAGTAGATTGAGAGAATTGTGTAATTTGATAGGGTATGATAAACAGGCAACAGACAAACGAAAATAAATGGCATAATAACTAACACCAAAAAAACAATAGAAAAAGCGTGAGTAAATGATAATCGTATGGCTAATAATAAGAATATAAAAGTCCAACCTTAAACACACCTTTAAAATAACGATTCATTAATATCATTAAACAGAACCAATAATTTTATTTGTTTAAAAATCAGAATACTAAGTAAAAGCCCTTAACTTATAAAAAGAATATTGTTTTCATAATACGGAAGCCCGTAAAACAAGCACTTTCCCTATTTTATCTTTGTAAAAACAACAAAAACTATCATAAATTATAATTGTTAAAGTGGTATTTATTTGATATGTTTGATGATTAGAAAGAATTTTATTTCAATCCATGAAAAACGAAGCTCACGCAAGAATCAAAATAAACCAACTACTTTCTGAAGCAGGTTGGCGATTCTTTGATAGTGAGCATGGTAATGCCAATATATTACTAGAGAATCATGTCAAAATCACCCAAAAAGAAATAGATGCTTGGGGTAATGACTTTGAAAAAACTAAGAGTGGTTCTCTCGATTTTCTACTTGTCGATACAAATAACAAACCCATTTGTGTTTTAGAAGCCAAAAAAGAGAGTTTACATCCACTAGTAGCTAAAGAACAGGCAAGAAAGTATGCAAATGCAGTGGATGCTCAATATATCATTTTATCAAATGGTATTGTGCATTATTTATGGGATTTAAAAAAGGGAAATCCAAAACCCATTTACAAATACCCTTCTCCTACCGAAATTGGAGCTATTAAAGACTGGAATCCAGACAGAGAAGAATTAGCCAGTGAAGAGGTTAGTATTGATTATATTGCTTCTGTACAAATGCCAGACTATGCCGAAAGGCCTAGTTGGAATGGGACAGTGGAGAATAGTGCTGATTTTATTTGGAACAATAAGCTTCGCTTTTTACGCTATTATCAGTTAAAGGCTGTTCAAAAACTACAAGAAGCTGTTACTAATGATAAAGATCGTTTTCTTTTTGAGATGGCTACTGGAACGGGCAAAACTCTAACAGCTGCAGCGGTTATCAAATTGTTTTTACGTACTAAAAATGCAAAAAAAGTTTTATTTTTAGTTGATAGGATAGAATTAGAAGACCAAGCTTACAAAGATTTTACCAATTATTTAAAGCCTGATTATACCACTTATATTTACAAAGAACATAGAACTGATTGGCATAAAGCTGAAATTGTAGTTACTACTATTCAATCATTACTTTTTAATAATAAGTATCGTGATTTGTTTACTCCTACTGATTTTGATTTATTAATTTCTGACGAATCGCATCGTTCTGTTTCTGGAAACTCGAGAGCGGTTTTTGAATATTTCAATGGTTATAAATTAGGATTAACAGCTACACCAAAAGATTATTTGAAAGGTGTAGATATTGATAAAATAAGAGAAAATGACCCGAGAGAAATTGAACGCAGAATGCTTCGGGATACTTACAGCACTTTTGGTTGTGAAAATGGTCAACCAACTTTTAGATATACTTTATTACAAGGGGTTAAAGATAATTTTTTAAGAAACCCCATTACGATAGATGCTCGCACAGAAATTACCACACAATTACTTTCAGATCAGGGGTATGCCATAATTAGACAAACGGAAGAAGGTGAAGAGTCGGAAACTTTTGTTTCAAGAGATTTTGAAAAAAAATTCTTTTCTGATAAAACCAATGCTGTTTTTTGCAAAACATATTTAGAAAAAGCATTGCGTGATCCAATAACCAACGAAATAGGTAAAACAATCATTTTTGCGGTGAGCCAAAATCATGCAAGAAGATTGACCGAAATTTTAAACGAATTTGCTGAAAAATTATTTCCAAACAAATACAATTCCGATTTTGCAGTTCAAGTAACTTCGCAAATTACAGATGCTCAACAAATGACAATTAACTTTTCTAATGATAATTTAAATGGAAAAACTAATTGGCTAGAAGGGTATAAATCAAGTAAAACTCGTATTTGCGTAACGGTTGGAATGATGACAACTGGATATGATTGTTCTGATTTATTAAATATTTGTTTAATGCGTCCTGTTTTTAGTCCATCCGATTTTGTGCAAATAAAAGGGCGAGGCACTCGCAAACACACTTTTACATTTAAATTTAAAAATGAATTAAACGAAGAGGAAATAATACAAAAAGACAAGAAGAACTTTAAATTATTTGATTTTTTTGCCAACTGCGAATATTTTGAAGAAAAATTCGACTATGACGAGGTTTTAATTCTACCAAAAACTAGGGACGGTAAAACTGATAATTCTGGTGGTGAAACCAAAATAAAAAAATATACTAGTGAAATTATTGATCCTCTATTAGTAATGGAGGAAAAAGAAATAGGTCTTGATGGCATGAAGATTGATCGCATGCTTTATCGTGATTTTGAAAATAGAATTATCATGGACGATGTTATTAAAAAGCATGTTGAGCTAGGCAATTGGGAACTGATAGTTAGCCATATTCAAAATGAAATTCTTGACAAACCGAATGAATATTTCAATATGGAAAAATTACGTAAAGCAGCTAAAATAGACCGTAAAGTTTCAATTCGCGAAATGGTAGAAAAAATATTTGGCATTATTCCTAAATTCAAATCCAAAGACGAAATGCTCGATGAAGAATTTGATAAATTCATTTCTATCTATCCCCCAGAAGAAGATGTAAACATTAGAGCACTACAATATTTCTTCAAAGCTTATATTGTTGACCAAGATATTAGAAAAATAATTGAAAACAAAGATTTTCAAGCCTTACAAACTAATCCTACTTTAACAATTAAACAATTTAAAGAAGTAGCATCTAAATACAGAGAGGTCATTCCAGTTTATATTAAGGACTATATAAAACTAGAAAATTTCGCTGCATAATTTCAAAATTAAATAATACCCATAATAAACATAATGTTAGATAACATAACAAAGAGAAGAATTGATGACTGTCGTGATATATTAGTTGGAAAATTACCAGATCCGAAATCACAAATTGAACAAATTACTATAGCACTGATCTATAAATTCATGGATGACATGGATAAAGAAGCTATTGAATTGGGTGGAAAAGCAAAATTCTTTTCAGATTATAAAATTCCGGATCCAAATGATCCGAAAAAAGAAATAGTAGTACCTTTTGAAAAATATAGTTGGGATAATCTTTTTGATACAAAAGTTAGTGCAACGGAAATGTTGAAACTATATTCGGAAGCAATTGAAGGAATGGTGAAGAATCCAAATATTCCCGAATTATTTTCTAATATTTTTAAGAATGCCTATTTACCTTACCGTGATCCAGAAACCCTAAAAATGTTTCTTAAAACAATAAGTGAATTCGAATATACACACAGTGAAAAACTAGGTGATGCTTTTGAATATTTGCTTTCTGTAATGGGTTCACAAGGTGATGCAGGACAATTTAGAACACCTCGACACATTATTGATTTTTTGGTAGCAGCTGTAAACCCAAGTAAAACTGACACGATTCTTGACCCGGCCTGTGGTACTGCAGGATTTTTGATTTCAGCTTTCAAACACATTAAAGAAAAGAACAATAATAACTTAACACCTGACGAGCGTAAAAAATTAATCAAAAATTTTATTGGCTATGATATTTCTCCCGATATGGTTCGATTGAGTTTGGTGAATTTGTATTTACATGGCTTTTCTGATCCCCATATTTTTGAATATGATACTTTGAGTAGTGAAGACCGTTGGGACGAAACCTTTGATGTGGTTTTAGCCAATCCACCCTTTATGAGTCCAAAAGGGGGAATTAGACCACATAAAAAATTCACAATAAGCAGTAACCGCAGCGAAGTATTATTTGTAGATTATATAGCTGAGCATTTAAACCCGAAAGGTAGAGCTGGAATTATTGTCCCCGAAGGTATTATCTTTCAAAGCGGAACTGCTTACAAAGCGTTACGCAAAATGTTGGTAGATAAATATTTGTATGCCATTGTGAGTTTGCCGGCAGGTGTTTTTAATCCTTACAGTGGCGTAAAAACCTCTATTTTATTGATGGATGCAGATTTAGCCAAGAAAACTAAAGATGTTTTATTTTTAAAAATAGATAACGATGGCTATGGTTTAGGTTCACAACGTAATGCTGTAAAAGGCGGACAATTAGAAGAAGCTGTTGCCACATTAAAAACCTTTAGAGAAAATTGCATTGAAGGCAAACCATTTGAAAACACCAATTTAGCACAAGCAGTAAGTAAAACTGAAATTGGGAAAAGTGGCGACTATAATTTGAGTGGTGAGAAGTATAAAATTAGCCAAGAATTATCAAATGTTAAATATGATATAGTTTCTATTGGAGATATATTCACTACTTCATCTGGAGGAACACCACTAAAAAAATACGAAGAAGAGTTTTATCATAATGGAACAATTCCTTGGTTAAGAAGTGGTGAAGTTGCACAAGGTTATATAAATTCTGCGGAAATTTACATAACCGAAGTAGCTTTGAAAAAATCATCAGCAAAGATGTTTCCAATAAATACAGTTTTAGTTGCGATGTATGGAGCAACTGCTGGTCAAGTTGGAATATTAAAATTTGAAGCCTCAACAAATCAAGCGGTATGTGGAATTTTACCAAATGACAAAGCTATTCCAGAATATTTGTATTTAATTATAAAATCGCAAAAAGACTATTTAATTTCTTTAAGCGGTGGGGGGGCTCAACCCAATATTTCACAAAAGATTATTAGAGATTTAAAAATACCACTACCACCACTTTCAGTTCAAAAAGAAATTGTAAATGAAATAGAAAGTTATCAAAAAATAATTGACGGTTCTAAAATGGTAGTGGCTAACTATAAACCAAGAATTGAAATTAATCCAAATTGGGAGTTTGTTGCATTTGAAGATATTTGTATAGTCAATCCTAAAAAATCAGAAATAAATACTCTCGATGACAATACTGAAGTTTCATTTGTACCAATGGCAGATTTGAATGAGAATCAAATCGATTTTGTTGCTAATCAAGTAAAGCCTTTAAGTGAAGTATACAAAGGTTATACTTATTTTAAGGAAGATGATGTATTACTTGCAAAAGTAACACCTTGTTTTGAAAATGGAAAAGCAGGAGTAGCTAAAAACTTAATTAATGGAATTGGCTTCGGTTCAAGTGAGTATTATGTACTCAGACCGAATGATAAAATACTTTCAACATGGATTTATCTTAATGTTATTACAGATAGTTTCAGAGAAAGAGGAAAATTAAACATGACCGGAACAGGTGGTTTACAAAGAGTTCCAACTGACTATGTTAAATCATATCAAATTCCAGTTCCTTCGATTGAAATTCAACAGCAAATCGTTTCCTTAATCGAAAAAGAGCAAGCATTGGTTAATTCTAGTAAGGAGTTAATAGAAATTTATGAGCAAAAGATAAAAGATAGGATTGCTAAGGTTTGGGGAGAATAATGGAAGAAGCTACATACATATTTAACTATTTACCCGTTCGTTATAAAGATACTAACGAAGATGAGTATATTAAGTACTTGTGGAGTTCGTTTGAAAGCAATTATGATAATGAAAAATATCAATTTGCTTTTATGGCCTATCACATGCTATTTATGAGTTTTGTATATTTTAACATTTGGCAAGTAAAATCAATAAAAGAAGAGGATTTTAATAAAATTAAACTTGGCTTCAGTGATAGATTAGATAAAGTTACCAATCCATTTATGCTTAGTGCGGAAGGAGAAAGTCGAATTTTTGACCTTCTTAAATATTTATGTTCTTCTCATTCGGATGTAAATGCTCTAGTCGGAAGATATAAGAGTCTCGTTAAAGATCGAAATGAAATTGCTCATGCTAATGGATTGATTCCTTTTAGAACAACTAAATATCTTGAAAGTAAAATCAATGATATATTACGATATGCAGAAGAAATACAATCATTTACTAAACCTATTATTCAAGAATGTTTCGAAAAGTTTTTAATTGAAAGCCAAGACGAAGACATTAGACAATGTTATGATATTAGTACCCAAATTGAAGAAGTATTAATTCATCAACACTATTTATCTCAAAAAGATATAGAATTTTGTTTAGAGTATGATGTACAAAAGTTAAATGAACAACCAAATTTCGCGGAAATCGAAAGGATTTATGAGGCTTTGAAAAATGAATATGAAATAGAAGTAGCATGAATAATTTTAAAAAAAATATTCATGTTAATAATTAAACAAAATTTATAGAGTATAAATTGCATGAATAACATAGACGAAAAAAAAGAAGATATTCTAATAAAATATAGCAGTAAACTTAGCGCTTATTTCATAATTGTTGCTGTATTAGGTTTTAGCATCTTAATGTTGCCTTTTGCTTTTGAACAAGGTAACATTCCTAATTATGGTATAGTTGGTGATACTATAGGTGGATTGCTAAATCCAATTATTGCAATTCCTGCCACAATATTAACATTCTTAGCTTTTTGGGTTCAATATAAAGCGAATGAACAACAAAAAAGTGACTTACAAGTTGAGCGCTTTGAAAACAAGTTCTATGCTATGTTACAAATACATAGAGACAATGTGAATGAAGTTTCTATTGGACAAACACTTTCAGGCAGAAAATCATTTATCTCTATGTTCAATGAGTTAAAATTTACTTATTACAGCGTAAAAGATTATTATGATAAAACATATAAACCTTTAAATCTTCAATCTAATATTAGTGATGAAGTATTGTACAATATATCCTATTTAATTTTTTTCTTTGGTATTGGACCAAATTCATCTTTAATAGTCTTAGATATGATTGACACAAAATATAAAGGTTTCTTTTTGAGTGTTGAAACCTTTATCAAAGGTCAACAAACCCTGTGGAGAGATGAGAGAAAGAAAGGAAAAAAAATTGCAGTTGCTATACCTACAGGATATTTTGAACTTGATTTAAAATATATACCATTTAATGGACAAATGTCAAAATTAAGTCATTACGTTCGTCATTTATTTCAATTAGTCAAATACGTTGATGATGCAGATGATAAAATATTTTCATACGAAGATAAGTATAATTACATAGCTTCAATTCGGGCACAATTATCTGCCCATGAGCAATTATTATTATTTTATAATGCAGTATCAATTTTAGGAAAACCTTGGCTTGATGAGCCTAATTATTTAAAAAAATATTGTGTTATCAAAAGCACTCCTCTGCCTCTTGCTGATTTTTACAAAGATCCAAAATCATTGTTAGGTGAAATAAATGAGTACGGTAAAATAATGTTTGAATGGGGTGAAATTAAAAATAGGATGACAAGCCTCTAATAGAAACAATGGTAATACTGGATAAAAAAAATATAAATATGATCTCTAAAAGTACACAAAAACAGATTATTGAGATTTGGGAAGATTATCAAAAAACAAATAAAAAAGTTCTTGATACAAAAGGTAATATTATCAAAGATATTGATGAAAACAGAATTGACTCGATTAAAGATATTAAGGATATAATTGACATCTTTATGATAGGAGATTATTTTATAAATGAATTTAAAACAAGTTTAGACAGTTATAATAAACGTAATAACTATTGGGGTTTTACGGCCACGAAAGGTCAAATGTTTTTTAACCAACTTACTAAAACTAACGAATCTAACCTTGAGCCTTTAACTGTTTTTTTAAAAGAAGTAATTTCGGAACCATTAAATCTAGAAGAAGCATTACATAAAATTGAAAAATTAGAAAAGTTTGCAAACGCAATTTTTAAATCTGCACCTGATAAACGTAAAGCTCCAAATCCTGGTTCTGTTGGTTATTTTCTTTCTTATTTTTGGCAGATATATAATCCTGGAAAATGGCCTGTTTTTTATACTTCGTTAGTTAATGGATTTAAAGAGTTGGGTATCTGGGAGGATCATAAAACACAAAAAGAAAATTACGAATATTTCTATAATTTAAATCAAGAAGTAAAAAATATTCTAGAGGAACACAGTGGTAGATATATCAGTAATTGGGAAGCAGAACATTCTTTTTGGAACTTCACTGGAAAACCTAAAGTAGAATACAAAAAAGCAAAACCGGAAATAGAAATTATAGAAGGATCTGAAAATAAAGAAGAGATTACCTTTAAAGCTAATTTTGATTTAAATGATTATTTAATTCCACGTGTAGCCAAACTTATTGAACTTGGAAATAGTAATGATAAATCTGCTGCTGCAAAAGGAAGTGATTTTGAAAAGATGGTAGCAGAAACTTTTAAATTATTAGGTTTTGAAACCGAAATTTTTGGCCAAGGTAGTGGTAGAAATCCTGATGCAATAATTAAATTTAGAGAGGAACATACCGCATTTATAGTTGATGCTAAAGCTTATAATGAAGGTTATGTCATGGGGCGCGATGATAGAGCTATAAGAGAATACATTGCTAATTACTGTCCAAAATTACGAAAAGATGGATTCACAAAAATTGGATTTATTATAGTTAGCAATTCATTTAAAACAAACTTGCAAGATTTTGTAAATGAAATTACTTGGAACACAGATATTAAAAGGTTTATTCCACTTACAACAGAAGCATTACTTTATTGCTTAGGTTATAAAACTAAAGATGACAAAGTTAATCTTTCCGTTATCATAGAACACTTAACAGGGTTAAACGGTGTTATTACAGCACAAAATATAATTCAGCGGTTCGATGATATATAAGATTGCTACAGCGTAGCTTAACCCGCACTCCGAAGTCTCCTGACTTCGGAGCTAGTTCTTAGTGAAATAAACGTCCGGTTAGTGGCAAATTCTTTCTGCGACCTCTCCAATAAACGTTGATAACTAATTCAATCTGCATAAAATCCTTCGGGCTATCGATACGAACATCATTTTATCCAAACTTTCTAGAAGTATTAAAATCACTATCAACATTTTTCTAATCAACTATGAAAATCCAATATTGCTCCGACCTGCACTTAGAATTTATAGACAACCGAAAATGGGTTTTGGAAAATCCGATTATTCCAAAAGGAGATATTCTTATTTTGGCGGGAGACATTGTGCTATTTAAAGAAATACACCAACATCAAAAATTCTTTGATTATGTTTCCAATCATTTTGAGCATACCTATTGGATTCCTGGTAATCATGAATATTATAATTCGGATATTTCCAAAAGAAGTGGTGCTTTTGAGGAAAAAATCAGAGACAATGTAACTTTACTGAACAATACGGTAAAAAACATCAATGGAGTAAGACTAGTATTTTCAACCTTATGGTCACATATTTCGGCAGCAAAACAATTTATTATTGAACAAAGCCTTTCGGATTTCCGAGTAATTCTAAAAAATGAAAAAAGACTAACTGTTGAAGATTATAACCAACTCCATCTGGAAAGCAGATTGTTTTTGGAAGAAACATTCCTAACTAAAACAAATAGTCCAACTATTGTTGTAACCCACCATCCACCTACTTTTATCAACTATCCGGTCAAATATGCCCATAGCGACATAAACGAAGCTTTTGGAACAGAAATGTCTTCATTTATAGAAAATAGTGAAATAGATTATTGGATCTATGGTCATCATCATTGTAATGTAGAAGATTTTAGCATTGGTAAAACAAAATTGATTACCAATCAATTGGGATATGTAAAATACAATGAGAATGAAAACTTTACTAACAGTTGTGCTTTTTCAATATAAACTACTAAACACCAATATAATAAACCTATAATATCATAATAAACCAATCGAGTTTATTATCTATTTTTCAGTTTATTACAGGTCATCAAAAAAATACAAAGAGCATTTACACAATTGTAAAAGTTGATTTATTACTTTAAACCAAACAGTAAAGTTTAGATAAATCACTAGTAGCGGCGGTAATCGCCGTTAAAACAATAATTTGTAAATTAAATAATCTATATATTCTCCTAAAGCCTTCTGGATCATATCGCATATTGAGATATGCAACACATCTAATTTTATACCCGAAAAGGTATAATCCAGTCCAAAACATCATTCTTATACCCGTAAAGGTATAATATCAAAATAATTTACTATTTTTATACCCGTAAAGGTATAAATCTATGAAATTAAGTGAATTCGTCAAAGAAAAAAGAAACGCAGCCAATCTCACACAACCGGAATTGGCAGAAAAAGCAGGCGTAGGACTTCGTTTTGTTCGTGATCTCGAACAAGGCAAAGAAACGGTGCGTTTAGATAAAGTAAACCAAGTACTGCAATTATTTGGCTATCAAGTAGGAGCTGTCCCAGTAATCTATAAAACTATAGTAGATGATAAAGGCTGAAATCAAAATAAACAACACAACAGCGGGTTGGCTTTCACAAGACGAAAATGGATATCATTTTATTTACGATCCAGCCTATTTGGAAACCAATAATCCGGAACCGGTTAGTTTGACACTACCCGTACAAGAAACACCATTTAACAGTAAAGTATTATTTCCTTTTTTCGATGGTTTAATTCCCGAAGGATGGCTACTCGACATAGCCGAAAAAAACTGGAAACTAAATCCAAGAGATCGGATGGGTTTATTGTTGTCTTGTTGTAAAGATTGCATCGGTGCGGTTAGTGTTCATCCTATAAATGAAAAGGAAAAAGTATGAGCAGATGTCTATATTGTTACGAAAACTTAAAAGAAGACGAAATAGATTTTCATGCTTCTTGCAGTAAAAAAATATTTGGTGTACCTACTCCACCCGAATTACCATTTACAGAAACTCAAATGGAAGAGTTGGCATTACAGGTGGTAAAAAGCCACATGACAGTAACAGGCGTACAACCAAAACTATCTTTAGAACTCACTCCTAGTGAAAATAGAAATGAACCCAAACGATTTACAATTGTAGGGCTTTGGGGTGGCTACATTCTAAAACCACCAACATCCAATTTCCCACAACTACCCGAAGTAGAAGACCTAACCATGCACTTAGCAGCACTGGCGAAAATAAAAGTGGTACCGCACAGCTTGATCCGATTGCAATCAGGCAAATTGGCCTACATCACCAAAAGAATAGATCGCAATAAAAAGGATAAATTGCACATGGAAGACATGTGTCAATTAACGGAACGACTAACCGAAAACAAATACCATGGCTCCTATGAACAAATAGCAAAAGCCATACTGAAACACTCAACCAACCCGGGTTTGGATGTAATCAATTTTTTTGAACAAGTATTATTTTCATTCCTTACCGGAAATGCCGATATGCACCTCAAGAACTTCTCATTAATTAATCAGCCAGGAATAGGCCCTGTATTATCACCAGGTTATGATATGGTAGCCACTGCCATCGTAAATCCGGCAGACGATGAAGATCTGGCATTGACACTAAACGCTAAAAAGAAAAAAATAAAGCGTAGTGATTTTGTAGCAGCATTTACAACCTTAAATTTAGAGGCAAAACAACAGGAAAATATATTCAAAAAAATGGAGAAAGCCAAAGATAAATGGCTGGATCTAATTGACAAAAGTTTTTTGAGTGCCGATTTTAAACTAGGGTATAAAGAATTAATTGCAGAGCGATTTTTGAGATTAAAGTAAAATAATAAAGACTACGTTTTTTAATATTTCAATAGTATCATTTTTGTCTGCCGTATTTTGTTGGAGTCACACCAACAAACTTGAAGCATTGCTTATTGAATAAGGCTTTCTTACACAAAAAAATAGCAACTGTAGCAGCTCACAACATTAGTACAGTTATCCAATGAAATTTTGTCGCAAATATCTCGTATATTTGCGACAAAATAAAATAAAAAAATACACACAAAGCATTGATTACAAATATATTGACGCAATTAAAAAAGCCAATAGGGGTTCGCTTTATAATTTAATTCTTAAGAAGTATTTTTTTAAAACTTTGTCACAAATATTTACTAAATTTGTGACAGAATTAAAAAGTAAAATAAATGCTAAGCATAGAAAGTAATATAGAAAAAGCTATAAAATCAAAATCAAAAGGATCGTTATTACTCCCTGATGATTTTCGATTATTAGGTTCGTCTGAAGCTATCCGAAAAGCATTACAACGGCTTGAAGAAAAACAAATAATAAAAAGAGTCGCTCAAGGCATTTATGTGCGTCCAAAAACAAATAAATATATTGGCGAAGTACTACCATCAGCCGAAGAAGTGGCAATTGCAATTGCTAAAAGAGACAAAACAAGAACGGTTCCAACAGGCACTTATGCCTTATACGCTTTAGGTTTGAGTACACAAATACCTATGAAAATAGTATTGCTAACAGATGGTTCTCCAAGAACTTTAGTAGTAGGTAAAAGAACTATAAAGTTTAAAAAAACTACACCAAAAAATCTACTTGCAAAAGGCAAAATAAGTAGTTTAGTCATTCAAGCACTAAAAGAAATTGGAATAGACAAGCAAACGCTTGATGAAGAATTGAAAATTATCAAATTATTGAAAGAAGAAAACCTAAACCATTTATTGTACGATATCGCATTAGCACCAGTTTGGATTCAAAAAATAATGAAAAAAGCATTATAAATGGCACAAATAAATTTTCATGATATTCCTGAAAACGACAAAAAAGAAATTTACAAACAAGTAAGTAACATTTCGGGTATGGCTGATTTTGCAGTCGAAAAAGATTGGTGGGTAGTACAAACCTTATCCATTATTTTTGAAATGGAAGTAGGACAGCATTTGGTTTTTAAAGGCGGAACCTCATTAAGTAAAGCTTGGAAATTGATAGAACGCTTTTCAGAAGATATTGACCTTGCTATTGACAGGAAGTTTTTAGGATTTGAAGGAGAATTATCAAAAAACCAACGTACAGAATTAAGAAAAGCAGCCAGTAGGTATGTTGCCGTAACTTTTTTTGATGAATTGCAAAAAAAGTTTCAAGAAAAAGGGCTATTAGGCGTAACATTCCAATTGGTTGAAACCAATGACAGCGACCAAGATCCTAGAATTATTGAAATTTATTATCCTAATGTAATAGAATCTCCTGGCTATATACAACCCCGAATAGTCGTAGAAATTGGTTGCCGTTCATTAAGGGAACCTTTTTCGGTACAAACATTTGCATCACTCGTTGATGAAGAATATACCGAAAGTGATTTTGCTCAAGCACCTATAAACGTTCCAACAGTAAATCCGGAACGCACTTTTTTAGAAAAAATCTTCCTGTTACATGAAGAGTTTAACAGACCACTGGAAAAAATTAGAGTGGATAGATTGAGTCGTCACTTGTATGATGTGTATCAGTTAGCCAAAACAGATTTTGCAGTAAAAGCAGTAAAAGATGCAGCCCTGTATGAAACCATCGTAAACCATCGTCATAAATTTACTCGTGTTGGTGGTGTAAATTACAATGGGCACCAACCACAAACGATAAACCCGATTCCAATTCCTGAAATAATAGAAGCGTGGAGAGCAGATTATAAAACAATGTTGGAACAAATGATTTATGAAGAAAATCCACCTTCATTTGAAGCAATAATTGAAGAATTAACAAAATTGAAAAATAAAATCAATTCTTTCGAGTGGACGATGGAGAGTAAATTCCCAGTACCAAATAACTAATCAGTAAACATCTCGCGCAATCACTAATAGATATAAAAAAGATAGTGGTAAAATAAATAATAAAGTATTTTTTTTTGTTGAAGCACCCCTCCTAACACTTTGATATTGTTGCTAAATACGATTAAATATTAAAAAGTTTGCACAATAATACACTTCTGTATATATTTGCTTCAATCGTACCAGTAGCGCTTCCCGTAAGAACAGCCTTCTGGTCTTTTTTTTATACAAATATGGCGAACGCAACCAATATGGCTACAATAGTCATTACTCCGCTCTCCGAAGTCTTTCAATTTTAGAAAGTTAAATGTTTAAAATCCCGAAACCACTCAAATTCTAAAAACAAAAAAGTTGTTACCTTTATAACCGCATTAAAATTTAAAGATGGAAGATAAACAGTTGGATTTATTTGATAACCAAGGATTGCCTTTGTTCAATTCATTAAATGAGTATTTTCCAAACAATGAATACGAAGAGTTATAGTACAAGGCAGCTTTAGGTGGTTTCCCTTCCGATTTTTGGAAAACATACGTGGCTTTTGCAAATACAAATGGTGGCTTGGTCGTTTTTGGAGTATCTGAATATAAAAACACTTTGAAAATTGAAGGTTTAGAGCCCAAAAAAATCAATGAGTACAAAAAACTATTTTGGGATAAAATAAACAATCCGGATACGGTCAACATCAATTTACTCTCAGACGATGACTTAAAGCAAATAACCGTTGAAGGTAAAACGTTGCTTGTTTTTAAGATACCAAGTGCCAAACGTTCGCAAAAACCGGTATATCTGACACGAAATCCATTCGAAAATACTTATAAACGAAACCACGAGGGCGATTATAAATGTACCAAGGAAGAAGTAAGAAGAATGTTAGCCGATGCTGATAATAACATTCACCCTGACAGTCGCATTTTAGAGGGTTTTTCTATAGAGGATATTGACTTAAATAGTCTTAAAAAATACCGCCAATTATTTGCTGGAGCCAAAACTACACACCCTTGGCTTACCCTTGATGATATAGAATTTTTAGAAAAATTAGGCGGGTATCGAAAAGATAGAGTAACCAAGAAAGAAGGATTTACGGTAGCGGGTTTACTAATGTTCGGCAAAGAAAATAGTATTACCGATAAAGAATGTGTTCCAAATTTCTTTCCTGATTTTAGAGAAATGCTTTCAACAGATCCAAGTATAAGATGGACAGATCGTATTTATCCAGATGGTACTTGGGAAGCTAATTTATTCCAGTTTTATTTAAAAATATGGCCACGGCTATCTTCAAGTTTACCAAAACCATTTCAATTAAAAGAAGGGATTCGTCAAGATGAAACTCCTGCTCATATTGCCTTGCGGGAAGCATTTGTCAATGCATTAATTCATGCAGATTATTCAGCACCCGGGAACTTGGTAATTGAACATAAAACAGATGTTTTTAAATTTTCAAATCCTGGTACCTTATTAGTTTCTTTACACCAATATTACCAAGGCGGTATAAGCGAGTGCCGTAACCCCAGCCTTCAAAAAATGTTTCTAATGATTGGTAGTGCAGAAAAAGCAGGTAGTGGCGTCAACAAGATTATGGCTGGTTGGGAATATGCCCATTGGAGAAGCCCTTATTTACAAGTACATTCACAACCAGATCGTTTGGTACTTGAGCTTCCTATGTTTAGCATTCTTCCTGAAGAAACTTTAGAAGATTTACACAGTATGTTTGGTGTCGAAATTGATACTTTAGGCAAAGATGAGCTTACTATTTTAGCAACTTGCCAGATAGAAGGCGAAGTGTCGAATAGCAGATTACAATACATGATAGAACAACATCGAGCTGATATTACTAAAATTCTTCAAGACCTCTGTAAACAAGGATATTTGTTGTCTGATAACAAAGGCAGATGGACTACATACCATTTAAACAGACATTATCTGATGGATAACCTTGACACCTCTGGTGCTAATGTGGACACCTCATCGCCTAATATTGCTACTACCTTGACACCTAACCTTGACACCTCAAGCAGTAATATGGACACTTCTTCTGATAATGTGGACACCTCAATTAGTGTGGACACCTTAGCACAAGTTACTGCCAAGCCAAGAATGAAGAAAGAAGATTTAGAACAAATTATTCTTAATGTTTGTAAATTAGAACACAAAACATTGGATGAGATAGGTCACTTAATAGACAAAGCCCCTAAATACCTAAAAAACAATATTATTCCTTCTTTGGTTGCAAGTGGTAAATTAGAACGATTATTTCCAAATATACCTAATCATCCAAACCAAGCATATAAATCAGTCGAATGAAAATAAAGTATAATAATTCAACGAATAATTTCTTATTCTCAGACACTTCAGGGGATTAAATTATAAAAAAAAGAATAATTAAAACCAACGTGAAACTATAGAAAAGTTAAATCATATTATTGACAAATAACCAAATGGATGCCACCATCAGTACCGCTAAATAAAATTGAACTATTCAAATCTGTTTTTATGGGCAGAGAAGATGTATTTGCAGTTCGTTGGGAAAAGGGAAATAAAAGCGGCTATATGCCAGCATACTTCTATGATCCATATAGATATCGGGCACATAAAATGAGTGGTGGCACTTTTCAAAATTACACAGATAAAGAATACTTACCTTTTACTGATAAAGAAATTGAAAAACACCTAAATGGGGAACAACTAATCGGAATTTATCCTTTACTAAAAGATAATACTTCGTGGTTTATTGTTGCAGATTTTGACAAAGTTGATTGGATAGATGACTGCAAAAAGTTTATAACTGCTTGTAAAGAAAAGAGAATTCCATCCTACTTTGAACGTTCTCGTTCAGGTAAAGGCGGACACGTTTGGATATTTTTTGAACAAGCTTATCCGGCAATTAAAAGCAGAAAAATTTTTATTTCGATTTTAGAGCAAGCAGGAATTTTTTCTTTGTTTGATAAAAGTTCCAGTTTTGACAGATTGTTTCCCAATCAAGATTTTCTTTCCGGAAAAGGATTTGGAAACTTAATCGCTCTTCCATTTTATAAAAAAACGTTGGAACAAGGAAATAGTTGTTTCATTGAAATTGATAATTTGCAACCATTTTCAGATCAATGGGATTATATTAAAAATATCCAAAGAATCTCAACAACAGAACTTGATAAACTCTACCAAATTTATATTGCACCACAAAACATTGCTATTCCAACTTTACCACAATCTAACAATGGAAAGCTGACTATAACATTAAGCAATGTTGTAAAAATTAATCGTAACGCAATATCTACCCCATTAATTAATTTTCTAAAAGAAGAATTAAACTTTCTGAATACGGAATTTTTAATAAAAAAGAAAATGGGTAAAAATACTTTTGGAACCGAACGTTATTTCAAGTTTGTTGAAGAAACTGAAAATGCCATAATCATTCCAAGAGGTTTTATTGGAAAAATAATTCGCTTTTGTAGAGAAAACAAGATTGAATATGATTTTAGTGATGAAAGAAAAAAACAAAATGAAGTTTCTTTTTTATTTAATGCACAACTCCGAGAACACCAGCAAATAGTGATTGACACTATCGGTAAGAAAGATTTAGGAGTAATTGTAGCTCCACCCGGTTCTGGAAAAACGGTTGTAGGACTAAAAATTATTGCGGAGAAAAGACAACCTGCTTTGATCATTACGCATCGTAAACAAATTGCGGAACAATGGATTGAACGAATTGAAACCTTTTTAGGAATACCAAAAAATGATATTGGCAAAATCGGGCAAGGCAAAACTAAAATAGGAAAGCAAATAACCCTTGCCATGATTCAGAGTTTATCAAAGGAACTTGAAAAACCGGATGCGGAAAAACTTTTAAATGCCTTTGGGACTATTATTGTAGATGAGTGCCACCATATTCCTGCCGAAACATTCAGAAATACAATTACAAAATTGCAAACCTTTTATTTGTACGGATTGACCGCAACACCATTTAGAAAATACAATGACAGTAAACTTATTTTCATTCATTTAGGCGAAGTTATTGCTGAAATAAAATCAGATGAAATAAGCACATCCAAAAGGCCGAAAATTATCATTAGAAACACCGAGCTTGATGTGCCATTCAATTCAAAGATAGATAAATTTGAAACTTTATCAAAAATTCTAGTTCACGATTCTACTCGAAACAAAGCAATTCTCCAAGATATAATCCATGAATTGAAGTCGGACAAGAAAGTCGTTATTATTACCGAACGTAAAGAGCACATTGACTCGCTTTATCAATATTTAAAACAGTCTTACGAAGCAATTACTCTAAGCGGAGAAGATTCTGAAAGTGCCAAAAACTCAAAATGGAAATTACTAAAAGAAGGAAATTATCAAGTACTAATCACTACCGGACAATTCTTTGGCGAAGGAACTGATTTGCAAAACGCGAATTGCCTTTTTCTTGTTTATCCCTTTTCTTTTGAAGGCAAATTGATTCAATACATCGGTAGAGTCCAACGATCTGAAATAGCTCCAACTATTTATGATTATCGGGACATCAAGATTGATTACTTAAACAAAATGTTTCTGAAGAGAAATACCTATTACAGAAAAATAGATACGCTAGCCACCTTATTTGATGAACCCGAAGAGGAAATTGCTGTTTCAGAAAACACCTTCATTATTGATCAGAAAATAAAGATTGCATTTGAAAAACTTGAATTTCGATACGGAAGCATTGTATTTAAATACGATGTACCTGAAATGAAAATAGAACTTGAATTTGATATTGAAAATCTTGAAATGAGACCGGAGTTTGAAGTTTTGAAACCCTATTTTTCAAAGACACTCAAAATTAAAAATATCGTTGTTGCTATTTATGCTGAATTTGAAAACGGAAAACTAATTTCGCAATTGGCATTATCCAACGACCTAGAAAAAATAAGTAGCCAATTGATTGAAGGAGTCAAGTTTAAATTTATAACGAAGACTTTCTTGAGCAAAGCAAATGCAGTTAGTCAAGAAAATATGCTTGATATTAATCAATTACAAAATGAAAATAATTGCAAGCTATATGATTCCGGAGGTGAATTATTAAATGATTTTTTACAGAATAAAAACTACAAACACCAAAAGCACTTACAATATTTAGCCGACCGCCACGAAAGGACTATCCTTAAAATTCGATTTGTCCTTAATCCTTTTTCCTTTGTTTTTCTTTTAGCCGGAAAAGAAGGGTTTCACATTATTTTAGAAACGCTGAACACAGAAGAAGCCACTTATATTTGGCATTTTGATAATGACAAGCGAACACTTCCTGACAAATTGAAACATATTGACCATCACCTTAACATCATTAGAAACAGAGGGAGACAAGTATTTATAGAAAACCTACCCGAGAATTTCAGCCGCATACTTCACGACTATTCAGACAAAAAAAAAGGATTTATAATTTGGAAAGATTTGATTGAAGAAAGACTTACGTAAGAATCCAGCTCTTCGAGGTCTCCTGACCTCGAAGCTATAGTAGTTATTTCATCGCTTCTCTAATGCTGTTATAAATCGATACCTTTTCGAAAACGAAACGGTGCCATCTCGCACCTACATCAATAAGTTTTCAAGAGGAAGGATTATTGGATCGCATAAATGAAAAGCAAAGAGATAAAAATGCAATTTATATGTTTAAAAAACATTAGGACTTAGCTAAGCAAGGGATATGTAATGAGTTTAATCCTTTTGTTTACCAAGGTTTACAAAGGGTAAGCAAGAAATGCAATTAATTAAGTAACATCTTTTGTCGCTACAAATTCATAAAAATCTAGTTCCGCTTTTGCTATTATTCTTTCAAATAAAAAACGAATTTTGTCACAAATAGTAGCTTTAATTGTGACAAAATAAAACTACACTAACGATGCTAAAATATTTTTTATCAAAAAATTATATATTAAAAAAAAACATCAAGTGAGGTCACAATTAAAAAATATACAGTAGTAATTTTGTCGCAAATATCCCGTATATTTGCGACAAAATAAAAACAAAAAACACATGCAAAGTACTGATGACAAAGTGATTGCTAAAATTAAAAAAGCCAAGAGGGGTTCGCTTTTTTTTACGGAAGACTTTTTAGCCTTTGGCTCGGCAAAGACTGTAGCTAAAGCATTAGAAAGAATGGTAGAAAAAGAAGAAGTTTTTCGTGTGGCACGCGGCATCTATGCATGTCTGGAGAAAGACCCTATATTGGGTTTACTAAAACCTGGTACTGAGACTATTGCACAGGCCATTGCTAAAAGAGACAAAGCACGTATTGTCCCTACAGGCGTACTAGCACTCAATGCGCTGGGCTTATCTACCCAAGTACCAATGAATGTAGTCTACCTCACTGATGGAGCTTCCAGAAAAATTGACTTAGGTAAACGTAAAATTCTTTTCAAAAATACAGCTCCAAAGAACCTTTCGGCTATCGGTAAAATAAGTAGTTTAGTAATTCAAGCATTAAAAAAAATCGGTAAAGACAATAGTACAGAAACCGAAATAGAAATTATATTGAAGCAGCTAGCCAAAGAAGAACCCTATCGATTAGAACACGATATCAAGTTGGCTCCAGAGTGGATTAGAGTAATCATGCGTCAAGCACTAAAAACAAACAAAAATGCATAAATGGTTTGTAATTCCCGAGAGTACCAAAAGAAACGCCTACATTCAAATATCCGAAAAAACCGGCATGGCTGACTTTGCAGTCGAAAAAGATTGGTGGGTAGTACAAACCTTATCCATTATTTTCGAAATGGAAGTAGGACAGCATTTAGTTTTCAAAGGCGGAACCTCATTAAGCAAAGCTTGGAAATTGATAGAACGCTTTTCAGAAGATATTGACCTTGCTATTGACAGAAAGTTTTTAGGATTTGAAGGCGAATTATCAAAAAATCAACGTACAGAATTAAGAAAAGCAGCCAGTAGGTATGTTGCCGTAACTTTTTTTGATGAATTGCAAAAAAAGTTCCAAGAAAAAGGGCTGTTAGGCGTAACATTCCAATTGGTTGAAACCAATGACAGCGACCAAGATCCTAGAATTATTGAAATTTATTATCCTAATGTAATAGAATCTCCTGGCTATATCCAACCCCGAATAGTAGTAGAAATTGGTTGCCGTTCATTAAGAGAACCTTTTTCGGTACAAACATTTGCATCACTCGTTGATGAAGAATATACCGAAAGTGATTTTGCTCAAGCACCTATAAACGTTCCAACAGTAAATCCGGAACGAACCTTTTTAGAAAAAATATTTTTGTTACACGAAGAATTCCACAAACCAATAGAGAAAATTAGAGTGGATCGATTGAGTCGTCACCTGTATGATGTGTTTCAGCTAGCTAAAACTGATTTTGCGATAACAGCATTAAAAGATGCAGCCCTGTATGAAACCATCGTAAACCACCGCCATAAATTCACGCGGGTGGGTGGTGTTAATTACAACAAACATCAACCACAAACTATTAATCCTATTCCGATTCCCGAAGTAATGGAAGCTTGGAAATCTGATTACAAAACCATGCAAGAACAAATGATTTATGTTGATTCTCCTTCGTTTGAAGAAATAATCGAAGAACTAACAAAATTGAAAAATAAAATCAATACTTTCGAGTGGACGATGGAGAGTAAATTCCCGATGCCTAACCAATAAACAGCAAGGATAATAAAAAATAAGGAAGCATCTGCATTTATTTTTGTAGGTGCTTCCGTTTTCATAACGAGCTCCATTCATAATTTAAAATTCAGCATTCATAACAGTATTTTGGCACCCACAAAAGCAAAAAAAGCCAGCAAGAGTATCATTTTTTATTTGTCAGAAACAAAGTAGCTCATTGCGTTTCTGCGGCTCAATGCTTAGCGTTTCCATAACAACTATTTTCCAACATTAAACATTCCTTCTTTAAACAACAATTAGCATCAAGCCACCAAGAAAAGCAATCACAAACATCCTCGTTCACAAATAAAAAATCGATACACATGCTCACGCTACTGCCAACGCACTAGGAAGTATTTGCATTTGCTTTTGTAGGCGCCTACCGTTTCATAACACATCTCTACTGAATACTAAAAACTGAACACTGAACACTTTTCTTCTGGCACCCACAAAAGCAAAAAAAGCCAGCAAGAGTATCATTTTTTATTTGTCAGAAACAAAGTGGTCCATTGCTTTTCTGTGGCCCAATGCTTAGCGTTTCCACAACAACGCCTTTCAAATAATAAACCTTCTTTCTTTAAACAACAATAGGCATCAAGCCACCAAGAAAAGCAATCACAAACATCCTCGTTCACAAATAAAAAATCGATACACATGCTCACGCTGCTGCCAACGCACTAGGAAGTATTTGCATTTGCTTTTGTAGGTGCCTACCGTTTCATAACACATCTCTACTGCATACTAAAAACTGCTTTTCCCACTATTTGCTCTGGGCTATATTCTTGTCTAATCCAATGCTCAACAAAATCTTTAACTTCAGAGGTAAATCGG
>NZ_VJZS01000017.1:96266-102621 GCF_007097385.1 Flavobacterium sp. ZT3R18 | reverse complement strand
TGTGGTTGTAAAAGTAGAGGGGTTTGAGGTACCACTAATTAAACAACCACCACTCAATCCATTACTGAAACTGATAGAACTTGGGGCAGGGATCGAACCACAAACCACTGTCGTAGCAGCGGGTGCAGTCATTGTTGGCAATGTCGCTGGACTTACCGTGATTGTTTGAACACAAGTCGAAAAATTACCAGCTATATCAGTTGCTTTCCAAGTTCTTGTAATCACATGGCTACCGCCACATCCTGCCACATCAACATCTGTTGAAGTGACCGTAATAGTTCCTCCACAATTATCGGTAGCAGTAGCAGTACCTGTATTGCTTGGATTTGTTGAAGCTGAACAAGTAATCGTTATATTAGCAGGACACGTAATTACAGGTAAGACATTATCCACCAAAAGGGTTCCTGTACCTGTAACCCCCCCAGCTGGCGGAGTTGCTTTTACAGTAAAAATAGTAGATCCACTTAGAATTGTTCCAGCTGTAGTTGGAACTGTTAGTATACTCGTTTTCGAAGTGTCAGACCCACCAAAAACTACAGGATTGGGAGAGAACGTCCCTGCTCCAGCACCAGTTGGTAGACCCGAGATTGTTAATGTAGCAGAAAATCCACCACCTCCCGTACCAGACCGTGTTAAAGTCACAGTATAAGTCACCGAAGAACCTGGACAAACAGGAGTTGTTGATTGAGCACCAACAATGACTGTACCAACCTGAGCAGCATCCGTAAACACCGCCTCCGCATGTAAACCACTCGTTTGTCCATCTGCAGTGGCTCTCAAAGTAGATCCTAAACAATCATCCTCGCAGACATGCCAAGTCGTGACAAAATTACCATTCTCATCTGCGACTACTGTCCAAGAACTATGGTCTTCACCAGTGTCCGGTGTTTCATCGGCATGACGAACCACCATTGAAACCGTTTCTCCAGGAAAAAAACCACTACCCGTAAAGGTTGCCGTCGTTCCAGGCGCATAATCGTCTTGGTCAGAAGTTAGGGTCTGCCCAAAACTCACATTTGCAAAAAATAAATTTGCAATTAAAAAAACAATCGTTAAAAATCCGAATTTAGGTAGAAATGTTTTCATATTTAATAATTTTAAAATAATAAATAACGAATACAACACATGAAATAACAGAAACGTAAAAACAACGGAATGGGGGTATTCCTATCCTTACTAAAACAGTGTAATTAAACTCCTTAGAAAAAAGGGACTAAGGCATTTGTTGAGTAAAAAAAGACAACTTTATTACACAATCTTCAAAAATTTCTATACTAATTTATGTCATTCTTAAATTACAACATTGCTTTTTTTAATATTTTCGATAAAAGCATTTAAAACAACTTCAAACTGCATTAAATTGCTTTACAAACCTTAACAACTCATTTAGAGTTATTTAGCCACAACTTAATTCTTGTAAGTATACTCATTCGTATTATATTAAACCCCGATTCCATTTTTAAAAATAGTTGCAATTAAGTTCCTTAATAAAAATATTTCTACCTCTATCATACCTCTTCTGCTTAAAAAACTCACAAATCAATAACAATCAACACCTTAAACATTCTATATAAATTATTTTGTATATTTACTATTGATTTTAACAAAATCTCTTATCATTTGATATAAGTGCAATTTCCCAAATCACTAGGCTGAAACAATACCCTAAGAAATTCAATACTTAAAAAAGAAAATACCATGACATCTCTACAAATTGCCGAAATCTTACTCGTAATGTTCTTCATAGGAGGCATTCGAATTGCCCAAGAATACCAACGCGCAGTAGTCTTTAGACTTGGTCGTTTCAAAAACATAAAAGGACCCGGAATTTATTGGATTATTCCTTTCATAGAAAGACAGCAACGCGTAGACATTCGAACAAAAACAGTCGACCTCGAACAACAGGAAACCATCACAAAAGACAGTGTAACCATTAAGGTAAATGCAGTACTGTGGTTCAAAATCACCAATCCTGAATATGCAATTATTAAAGTAGCCGATTATAACAAAGCAGTTTATCAATTTTCGGTTACCGCTCTAAGAAACATTATTGGGCAACATTCTCTTGACGAAGTATTGAGAGAAAGAGAACAAATCAACGGAACGCTGCAAAAAATTGTGGATTCAGCAACCGAGCCTTGGGGTATTAAAATCGAAATGGTCGAAATGAAAGATGTCGAAATTCCAGAAGCAATGCAAAGAGCCATGGCCCGTGAAGCAGAAGCCATCAGAGAAAAAAGAGCCCGAATTGTAAAAGCGGAAGCCGAATTAGAAGCCTCCATAAAACTAACCCAAGGGGCCAAAAAAATGGAAGAAAGCCCAATTGCACTCGAATTGAGACGTATGCAAATGCTGGCAGAAATAGGGATTGACAACAATACCACTACCGTAATCCTCATACCATCAGACTTTACCAGCGCAGCAAAAAGTTTCACAAAACTAGTCGATGAAAAAAAATCAGACCAATAACAAACTCCATGGACACTCACATTGTTAAAATATTGAAAGCATTTTATATCACCCATGATGTAAAATGTTTTGTGGTTGAAAAACCCGCTGGATACGATTTTATTCCAGGACAAGCTACCGATGTTTCCATAAATCACCCAGAATGGCAAGATAAATTACGCCCTTTTACCTTTACCAATTTAAGAGAACAAAATTATCTCGAATTCATGATTAAAATTTACAAGGACCATGAAGGTGTGACCAACAAGCTAGGCAGCATCAATGCTGGAGCCGAATTGATTCTACACGATGTTTTCGGGGCCATTCAATACAAGGGTTCGGGTACTTTCATTGCTGGAGGAGCGGGCATCACCCCATTTATTTCCATCTTCCGAGATTTGTACAAAAAACAACACATTCAAGGCAACAAACTCATTTACAGCAACAAAACCACAGAGGATGTAATTATGGCAGAGGAATTACAAAAAATGCTTAAAAAAGATTTTTTAAAAATATACACCCGGGAAAACGTTATGGAATATATAGAAAAAAGAATTGATCGCAATTTCCTAATCGAAAACATAGCAGACTTCAGTCAAAACTTTTATGTCTGCGGCCCCTCTGATTTTGTAAAAAGTATCACTAAAAATTTATTAGACCTTGGTGCCAGTGCAAATACAGTAATTTTCGAAAAATAATAAAGGACTAAATAATTTGGGCGTGACCCCATAAGAAAAGGGGGCTTACTTATCTTTGTCTTTAGTCGCCCCTTTCTCTTATGCGATAATTATCAGGACATGCTACTTCGGCAGCTTATTTCAAATGAAATTCACTGAACTCCTATGAAAATAGAATAATGTGAAGTAATCCGTCACGCGCAATCCCCAGAAATTGATTAATTTCATTAACAATCCATTTTTTTAAATAACAACAACATACACAATAGAAACCCGTTGAGCATAATTACAAATACGCTCAACAGGTCACTAAATTAATTATTACACAAATGTGATTAACAGTATTTTAATTATCTAAAAAACAATTTTCTCAGTAACCCATTTGCCATTTTTCAAACGGATTTTCACTATTAAAACTTGATCAGTTAAACTAAATTCAGGAACACTAAATTCATTACTATTGATGTTCTCTTTTTCATAAAGTTTTCTTCTCATCAAATCATAAATAATCACTTTATCAATAGTTTGATCAAAAGAATTGATTTTCACATTATGATTTTTAACAGAGACCAGCACATTTTTATTTATTTCATCCAAATTAGTAGTGACAAAATCACTTGCTTTAATAAATTTATTAATGTATCGCAATACAAAACGATCGTCAAATGTTCCTATAGCTGTAGAAAAACTATATGCTCCATTTTTAAGATTAACAACAACTCCCGTAGACTTATCCTCTAAAAACACAGGTCGATTTGCTAAAACCCCGTCTACTTGGTCAATATTAATCGAAAAAGTTCCTTCAATGGTCGTTTTATATCCTAAAGGTACTTCATCCATTACATCAAATGGTAATGCGCGTCCCTGAATTGAAAGTTTCTTATTGTCATTAATACTATAAAAATCTACATATGGATTCGCATCCAAACTCTTGCCATCAAAACGTTTATCTATTCCATTAGTTGCACTGGCAACATATCCAATTAACAATTGCTTGAAGGCGCCCTGCGTATTTGATAAATCTAACCAAACTCGGTGTTTTTTTAATGCACTACTTGCTTTTGTATTCGTTCCTTTAAAGAACTGAGAATTATTAAGTATTGCCCCTCCTACACCTACTCGCATCGTATTTTCAAAAGTAACGGTACCCGCAGCATTTGTTGTTGCAAAAAACGATTGTCCAGATGCAATTTTTCCTGATGGAATAGAGTTATTGACACCCGTATTTATTGCAGCTGTTCCTGTACCTCCCACCGCGTTATAAGAAGCATAATCATTATGGTTATAAATTAAATTGGTTACAGGTGTATTATGCGTCCAAAAATAAATAGTTCCGTCTAAAACTGGATTTGCCCCCAAAAACATATCTGCATCTAAGGCAGAAGGATATGGATTCCCAATAAGATAACTCAATCCAGAACCAGCTATAGAATAAGAAATAGTACCATTGTTTGGCACACCAATAAAGTTTGCAGTATAAACCGCCGGAATCAAATTTCCTTGTGGACCACGAATAATGTAACCAATTCCTTTTCCCATTACGGTTCCTGTAGCTTCTATTTTCCATGCTCCCGCAACAGCATCCCAAGAGAGATATTTATCAAATAATGTCGTAGGCGAAACATTCAATAATGTTTGAGGGGAAACCGGAGAAGACCAATAAGTATAATCAAATTTACCAACCGCAGTAGTATTTCTTTTATAGGTTATATTTCCTGTATTGACTACATTATTGGTTTGTATCAAGCTTGCATTATTTTCAAAAGTTATTAATCCAGTTCCTGCTACATCCAACCCATTTTCTAACACTAAAGAGAATCCAGGATTAACAGTTACAGCAACTCCAGTATTCACTTGACAGGAACAGGCTATTAAGTTTCCAGCAAATGTATAACCACTTGCAAAAATTGCTCTTGTAAGTATATTTGGAGGTCCATTGGACCACACCCCTCCAGAGTAAGTCGTCGCAACTGAAGCAGTCAATACGACTGTTTTAGCCAAAGTTTCGCAACCACTTGCATTTTTTATTTTTACTTTATAAGTGCCCGCAGCCAATAAAGCTTTTACATTCGAAGATTGATATGTTGCTCCGTCATCAAAACTATATTGGTCCGATGGAACAACAACTGCCTCAGAAACGGTTATCGTTCCTGTAGCTGTTATACAATTTGGTTGCACTTCGGTAGTCGTAAAAGCTGTTGCACTAGCTACCGTTGTTATCGTAAGAGTAGCCGAATTAGCACTCGCTCCACAACTATTTTCTGCGCGTACTCTTATATAAAAAGTTAATCCTGAAGCTAATCCCGTTACATTTTTGGTGACCACTCCACTACCTAGTAATAGATTGTTGTAGGCTGCTAAAATACTTGTAAAACCAGCATCTGTTGCAACATCTATGCGATAACCCGTTACATTAGCTGATGGCGTCCAATCTGCTGTAACATCATTACAGTTTATTGTTCCTGCTGTAAGTGTTGGAACTACCGGGGTTACCAACTGAGCCGCATTGCTGAACGAAGCCGAGGCCGCAGAAGTACAACCTCCACTACTGGCCGTAACGGTATAAGAAGTGCTAAGGGTCATGCCGCTGATCAATCCGCCCACGCCTGCCGTTGGACCTGCGGGGGTAAATGTATAGCTGTTGCCTGCGAGGTAATTGCTAATCGTGCTGGTGCCGGCTGCCAAACAACTCGCTGGCGTACTGCTGAGCGTCGGAACCGCTGGGGTTACCAACTGAGCCGCATTGCTGAACGAAGCCGAGGCCGCAGAGGTACAACCTCCACTACTGGCCGTAACGGTATAAGAAGTGCTAAGGGTCATGCCGCTGATCAATCCGCCCACGCCTGCCGTTGGACCCGCCGGAGTGAACGTATAAGTGTTGCCCGCCAAATAATTGCTGATGGTGCTCATACCGTCTGCCAAACAGCTCGCCGGGGTGCTGCTGAGCGTTGGAACCGCTGGGGTTGCCAACTGGGCCACATTGCTGAACGAGGCCGAAGCCGCAGAGGTACAGCCTGCACTACTGGCCGTAACGGTATAGGAAGTGCCAAGGGTCATGCCGCTGATCAATCCGCCCACGCCTGCCGTTGGACCTGCGGGTGTGAACGTATAGGTGTTGCCTGCGAGGTAATTGCTAATCGTGCTGGTGCCGGCTGCCAAACAACTCGCTGGCGTGCTGCTGAGCGTCGGAACCGCTGGGGTTGCCAACTGAGCTGCATTGCTGAACGAAG
>NZ_VJZS01000017.1:0-96169 GCF_007097385.1 Flavobacterium sp. ZT3R18 | reverse complement strand
GAGGTAATTGCTAATCGTGCTGGTGCCGTCTGCCAAACAACTCGCTGGCGTGCTGCTGAGCGTCGGAACCGCTGGGGTTACCACCTGAGCCGCATTGCTGAACGAAGCCGAGGCCGCAGAGGTACAACCTCCACTACTAGCCGTAACGGTGTACGAAGTGCCAAGGGTCATGCCGCTGATCAATCCGCCCACTCCTGCCGTTGGACCTGCGGGGGTAAATGTATAGGTGTTGCCTGCGAGGTAATTGCTAATCGTGCTAGTGCCGTCTGCCAAACAACTCGCTGGCGTGCTGCTGAGCGTCGGAACCGCTGGGGTGGTTGGTTGTGCATTTACCGTTAGGCTTATTGCACTCGAAGTACATCCCGTAGTAGTATTGGTAGTGATTACAGAATAAGTTCCCGGGTTTAAGTTTGCAAATGTAGCTGACGCTTGTGTCACCGCTGCGACAACTGGAGCGGTTCCTGTTACGGTATAGGTAACATTAGCCGCTGGCGCTGGAGCAGTAATCACTATTGTCCCAGTTGCCACTGAACAGGTAGGTTGTATAGTTACACTCGCTGTTGGTGCAGCTGGATTTGCCGGTACTGTATTCACCGTAAGACTTATTGCACTCGAAGTACATCCTGTAGTAGTATTGGTGGTGGTTACCGAATAAGTTCCTGGATTTAAGTTTGCAAATGTAGCCCCTGCTTGTGTCACCGCTGCGACAACTGGAGCGGTTCCTGTTACGGTATAAGTAACATTAGCCGCTGGCGCTGGAGCAGTAATCACTATTGTCCCAGTTGCTACTGAACAGTTAGGCTGTATAGTTACACTCGCTGTTGGTGCTGCTGGATTTGCCGGTACTGCATTCACCGTAAGACTTATTGCACTTGAAGTACATCCTGTAGTAGTATTGGTGGTGGTTACCGAATAAGTTCCTGGATTTAAGTTTGCAAATGTAGCTCCTGCTTGCGTTACCGCTGCCACAACCGGAGCTGTTCCGGTTACGGTATAAGTAACATTTCCTGCTGGTGCTGGTGTCATGATTACTATTGTCCCTTTTGGAGTAGTACACGTAGGTTGTATCGTTACACTGGCCGTAGGTGCTGCTGGATTTGCTGGAACTGCATTTACCGATAGACTTATTGCACTTGAAGTACATCCAGATGTAGAATTGGTAGTAGTTACCGAATAAGTTCCTGGATTTAAGTTTGCAAATGTAGCTCCTGCTTGTGTTACCGCTGCCACAACCGGAGCTGTTCCGGTTACGGTATAAGTAACATTTCCTGCCGGTGCTGGAACTGTGATCACTATTGTCCCTTTTGGAGTAGTACACGTAGGTTGTATCGTTACACTGGCCGTAGGCGCTGCTGGCGTAACTGGTTGCGCATTAATACCCACATTGGCAGATGCTAGCGAAGTACATGATGACTGTGTTACCGTAAAATTATAAGTGCCGGCAGCAAGTCCAGAGATCGTAGTGCTTACGGTACTACCTGCAATATTTCCCGGGTTTATGGTCCAGCTTCCTCCCGGCAAGCCGCTTAACACCACGCTACCTGTCGCTAAAGCACAAGTGGGTTGTGTAATAGTTCCAATAACGGGAGCTGGTAGAGTTCCGACTGAAACCGTAATAGTATTACTAACAGCACTGCATCCACCACCATTTGTTCCAGAAATTACCCAACGACGGTAGTATGTTGTTTGGCTAATTGAAGGGGCATCATAAGTAGATGCGGTTGCACCAGAAATAGTGGTGAAGTTGATATTGTCGGTTGAAGATTGCCATATATAACTAAAATTTCCAACTCCACCAGTTGGAGCTGTTGGTGCGGTAAATGCTGCAGGATTAAATCCTGCACAGGAACTTTGGTTTGCGGTAATGGAACCTGGGGTTAAAGTAGCGGTTCCATTTACAGTTAATATAATAGTATCACTGGTACCAGGACATCCATTATTGGTAATTATTAATCGGAAATAATAAACGCCGGGAACATTCTCAAAAGTGGTATAAACAGGGTCAAATACATATTGTGGTGTAGTGCTTGTAGGACCAGGGGCATTTTGCCAGGTCGCTCCTGAATTATAGCTCACCTGCCATTGTCCAGTTGCAGTGCCAAAAGTTTGCGCACCTACTCCAGCTGGATTACCCGAATAAACATCAAGATCATTCTCGGATGCCGCTATATTACCACAAGTATTTATGGTATAGGTATTGTCATTCTGACGTTCAGTAAACTCAATATCAACAATAGGTGTTGCACTTACAGTTATTGTAGCAGTTGCGGTTCGTGCACTATTACAGCCTGCGGCGTTACGAGCTTCGGCATAATAAGTGATAGTACTTGCAGGCGTTACTGAAAAATTGGCTCCACTTGCTGATGATCCAATACTTGCACCTCCTGTAGCTACCGTGTACCAATATATCGTATTACCGGCAGAAGTGGCATTCAGATTGACGCTTCCTGCACCGCTGCAAAAAGAGAGTGGGCTACTGGGTGTAACTGATGTGGGTGGCGAAGGTGAGGCATTTACCGTAAAAGTAACAGCATTAGAAGTAACCGGACAGGTTGCGCTATTGAGCACCACATCAAAAGATCCGCTATCTGTAGTTGCTGGACTGGTAATGGTCAGTGTTGCCGTAGTAACTCCACTATAAGGAGCCGCATTGGTTAGATTCACGCCATTTCTTCTCCATTGATAGGTTGCTACTCCCGTTGCGGTTACACTAATGGTTGTTGTTCCGGATCCGGCACAAGCAGTAGCTGGAGCTACAGGTTGTACAGTTATAACAGGAATAGGATTTACCGTTACTGAACCAGTAGCTGTTCGACTGGAACTAATGCAACCTGCAGCACTACGCGCTTCTGCATAATAAGTTGTGGCAGTTGCTGGTGATACCGCGAAATTGGCTCCGCTTGCCGATGTTCCGATATTTGCACCTCCAGTAGCTACTGTGTACCAATAAATCGTATTACCAGCTGATGTTGCGTTCAGGTTGGTGCTACTACCGCAAACAACCAATGTGCTGCTAGGTGTAACTGATGTGGGCGCTGAAGGTACATCATTTACCGTTAAAGTAACAGTATTGGAAGTAACCGGACAGCCTGCGCCATTGATCACCACATTAAAAGTGGCCCCGTTTTCAGAGAAAGCCGGATTGGTTATCGTTAGCGTTGCTGTAGTAACTCCACTATAAGGAGCTACATTGGTTAGATCCACGCCACCTTTTCTCCATTGATACGTTGAAGCTCCAGTAGCAGTCACACTAATGGTTCTTATTCCGGATCCGGCGCAAACAGCGGCAGGAGCAACAGGTTGTGTGGTGATAGAAGCAAGTGCGTTTACAGTTATCAAAGCAGTAGCTGTACGACTGGAACTAATACAAGCCGCGGCACTACGCGCTTCGGCATAATAAGTTGTGGTTGCTGCAGGGGTTACCGAAAAATTAACCCCGCTTGCTGATGTTCCAATGTTTGCGCCTCCAGTAGCTACTGTGTACCAATAAATTGTATTACCGGTAGAGGTTGCATTCAGATTGGTGCTTGCTCCAGCACAAATACCTGTTGCGCTACTGGGTGTAACTAAGGTAGGCGCAGAAGGCAAAGCGTTTACCGTCAAAATAACGGCATTGGAAGTCACTATACATCCTTGTGCATTGGTAACAATTACATCAAAAGAAGCGCCATTTTCAGAGAAGGCCGGATTGGTTATAGTTAGTGTTGCTGTAGTAACATTGGTATAGGGAGCTCCAGTAACTAAATTCACGCCATTTTTTCTCCATTGATAGGTTAAGGGAAGGGTAGTTGCCGCTACATTGATAAATCTTGTTCCAGATCCGGCACAAACAGCGGTAGGAGTTGCTGGTTGTGTAGTGATAACAGGAACTGCATTTACCGTCACTAACGCAGTTGCTGTTCGACTGGAACTGACACAACCTGGGGAGGACTGTGCCTCGGCGTAATAAGTGGTATTAGTTGTAGGTGATACCGAAAAATTTACCCCACTTGCCGAAGATCCAATACTGATACCTCCAGAAGCGACTGTGTACCAATTAATCGTATTGCCAACAGATGTTGCATTCAGGTTAGTGCTCGCTCCATTGCAAATAGGTATTCCGCTGCTGGGTGTAACTGCGATGGGGGCCGCAAGTGAAGTCGGAGTAGTATACATTATATTAATTTGGCCATCAGCTCCGTTTCCTCCATTTGAGGCTCCCGCGGATAATAGCAAACCACCACCACCACCACCACCGGGTCCTGTTCCAGCATTTCCACTGGATTCTATACTTACTGTTGCTCCACCAGTTCCTCCATTGGGACTATCTCCACCGGCTCCACCAGTGGTGATGGATCCTAAGGAACCGTCTCCTCCTGTAGTGTTTGTCGCACCACCTGTAGCAATTCCACCGGTACCAAATGCGCCTATATCTTGTAATCCTCCACCACCGCCATTGGCAATTAATGAAAGTATAGTAGTTGTAATTCCATTACCTCCATCTCCTGTGCCTCCTGTACCTCCAGCACCAACGGTATAAGATATAACTTGACCGGGACTGACAGTAATAATATCGGTGCTATAACCACCACCTCCACCACCGGAACCTCCACTAGGGTTAATTGTGGCTGCACCACCGGCACCACCACCTCCCCAAGCTTCTATGGTAATAGATGTTACTCCGCAAGGAACTGTCCATGTGTTGCTACCGGGTGTTGTAAGGGGTATAGTGGTTGTTTGGGCGACAATGCTATTTCCAAACAAAAAAACAATCCAAAATAAGCTAAATGTTTTCGATACATTTAATTTCGAGTTAAGATAGAATTTTTTCATCCCAAATCTTTTTTACTATTCTGAAGTATGATTAAAAAAAGGGGGATTTACACATCACTTTTTTTAAACAATAGTTTGTAGATTTAAGGAAAGATAGGGGTAGTAACAATTTTATGAATTGACATATTATTGGATCTACTCTATTGATTTACATTGTATTGAAATCAATTTGTCAAAATTATGAAGACTATTTTTGAATATAAAATTAAGTCGTTGAAATCCCGTTTTATCCGTTGTTGTGGTGTTTTTATTTGGACTTTTTTTCTGTTGGGCGTTTTTTTTGGTTAAAACTTTGTTAGTACTTTTTTTGAATTAAATCGTCTATTCCACAAAGTTATTCCGTCCAGTTTGTCCACCTAGTTTGTCATTTGGAAGATGGGCTTTCTTGTTAAAACCCATGCTCTGTTTTTTAATTTTTGGCAAACATAAGAAGAGTCGTATGAATTGAAAACAGAAACATAATACGGAAAAATAAAGCCCTCAAGATCAATACGATCGTGTTCATTTCAATCGAAATCAGGCAATATGTAGTTTGCAGTTGTTTTTAACACTTTTATCGATAATATAGTTAAAATACAAAATAAGATATAAGAATAATATAACTTAGTATTCAAATATTTAAAGATATCATAATTATCCTAATATTTTATAGAATTAATAAATTACTACGAAAATTTCTATTTAATCAGTTAAATTACAGTAATTTACACAAACAACAAACCCCAATTCTATCGATATTGTATTTTAATCGTTAGACATTTTATAAGTAATTCAATTGCAATAATTGAGTTAAGATAGAAACCCCAAATTCTATTATTATTGCATTTTAATAGCAAGGTATTTAAGTAAGTCATTGCGATAATTTAGTTAAGATAGAAACCCCAATTCTATTGTTATTGCATTTTAATAGTTAAACACTTTAAGTAGCTTACTTTCAGTAATTTAGCAAATATAGAAACCCCAAATTCTATTGATATTACATTTTTATAGTTAGGTATTTAAGTAGTTCAATTACAATAATTGAATTAAAGTAGAAACCCCCAATTCTATCGTTTTTACATTTTTATGGTTAAGCAAATAGTATTTGTCATTTTATTATTTTAATCCAATAAATATGAAAACATTTTTACGTAATTCCCGACTATTGGCTATTGTATTTTTAATAGCCAATTTATTTCTTGCAAACATCTCTTTTGGACAAACGCTTACATCTGATCAGTCAGATTACATACCTGGCACTACGGCAACTCTTACGGGTAGTGGTTTTCAGGCTGGGGAGTTAGTTACATTAATTGTGTTGCATGCCGACGGAACTCCTGCTACAGGTACTGATCATGATCCATGGATTGTTACTGCAGATATAAATGGTGATTTTGTTACCACTTGGTTTGTTTGTATGGATGATTGCGTGGGGTCTACTTTAATCGCAACTGCCGACGGACAATCATCTCTTTTGCATGCGGAGGTCTTTTTTACTGATGCGGCCTTTACATCTAGGGCATCTGGGGATTGGAATAATGTTGATACTTGGGCTGCTGTAGCAAGAACAGGTACTATAACTGCATCTACCGGCTCGTCAACTGTTACTGGTGTTGGTACTTCATTTTTAACAGAAATTGTTCCAGGAGATAAAATATACAATTCTGCTGGAACTACATTAATAGGAACAGTTTTGTCTATTACAAATAATACGTCTTTAACCCTTACTGGAAATGCTTCTAATGCTATTTCTGGGGCAGCCTATTCAGCCAGAAAAGTTCCAGGTTTGTTAGATACAGTAACGATAGCCAATGGTCATACGGTTACGGTAACTGTTGCCGCTAGTTGTGCTTCTTTAACCTACTTATCCACAGCTACAACTAATACTTTTGTAAATGTCAATGCTGGGATCACTTTAGCTGTCACTGGTGCTATCACTATTCCTAGAGCAAGTTCAAATATTAACACTTTGGCGGTTGGCGATGGAATAGTAAATGCGGGTAGTATTGCGTTTACCAGCAGTGGTACTGCTGTTAGACATCAGGTTACAATTACATCTGGTACTGTTACGGTTACAGGGAATATTGTGGGATCTGGAGGGAATACCAGTGGAACAATTTCTTTTTCAGGGATAGGAGTGCTAAAAATAGGCGGCTCACTTTTTGTGGCTGGTGATGGTACTTTAACCACTTTTGCAGGAAGTACAGTGGAATATAATGGGGCTAATCAGACGGTTCAGGATTTTCTGTATAGCAATCTCACTACTTCTGGTAGCTTAACTAAAACACTGGCAGGTAGTACAACTGTTGGTGGAATATTAACTGTTAGAGCAGGCACAACGCTAGCTCTGGGTGGAAATACACTTGGAACACCAACAAGTACAGTTTTAGAATGCGGTGCGGCGGCGGGTTCCGTTATTACAGGGACTGGTATTTTAACGCTTGGCGGGAATGTTACCGTAAATAATGTTGCTGCAGGTACAAGTGGAGCAACCATGGCTTCACCTGTTGCGTTAGGAGCTACTCGTACTTTTACGGTTGCTAATGACGGTACAACAGCAACAGATCTCTCCATAAGCGGAATAATAAGCGGAGGGGGCTCTGGAATAACCAAGGCTGGTGCTGGAATATTAACATTGTCAGCGGTCAACACTTACACTGGAGCAACAACAATTACTTCAGGTGAATTAAGATTAAACCCTACTACTAACACTACCCCTAATACTCAGTTTGTACTTAATGGAGGTAAACTCAGTACAACAGGAATAGCTCTAGGTAGAACAATTACAAATGCATCTACTTTAAACCTTAATGCAAACTCTAGTATAGATTTTGGTTCAAATGATCATTCTTTAAAATTTGCTAACAGTAGTGGAATTGGATGGGCAGGAACTACCTTAACTATTAATGGCTGGACAGGTATCGGAGGATCATCAGGTACTGGGGGGAAAATATTTTTTGGTGCCGCAAATAATACTCTAACTGCTTTACAATTAGCAAAAATTACTTTTGCAGGATATGGAGGTACTCCAATACTTCTTAGTACTGGGGAGCTGGTACCGCCATTACAAATACCAATCTTAGCCATTACAGGTACAACCAATCATGGAAGTTCCTGTGCTTCTCCGGGTACAGCAGCTACAACAATAACCTATACAATTACGAATACAGGTGCTATAGCTGCCAGTGGGGTTACGGTTAATTCAAGTGATACTCAATTTGCTGTCAGTAATTTATCCTCAACAACAATTAACGCTGGTACTACTGCAACCTATGATGTTACATTCACACCCAGCGGTAGCGGTTCACAAGGTGCTACAATTACTGTGGCAAGTACAACCACAGGAAGCAATTCGCCCACCAGTTTATTAACAGGATTTGGAGACGCGCCGCCAACAGCAGCTACGCTTCCATTTCCTGATAATACACAAACGATATGCTCAGACAAAACCGCTACAGTAAGCGGAGCGACAGCGTCAATTGGAGGAATTATATTATGGACACACGATGGTTTTGGTTCTATCAGTAATGCCACTACGCTGACTCCCAAATACACGCCGGATCCACTCGATGAAGGTAATACAGTCATCTTAACAATGACCGTTACCAGTTCTTGCCCGTCATCATCTACAGCATATTATTATGTAAATGTACAGGATGCGGCTGCAGTAGATGCGGGAGTGGATCAAACAGTTTGTTCATCATCTGCGATAGTAACATTGGGGGGTACAATTGGAGGAAGTGCCTATAGGGGAACTTGGACAGGTGGTACAGGGACGTTCGTTCAGGATGATGTTAATTCTTATGTAAGTGCAACTTATACGCCATCTGCAGCAGAAATAGCAGCAGGAGGCACAGTAACCCTGACCTTAACGACAATTGACGAATCATTTGGGTCATCATCTTGTTACGCCTCTGTATCGGATCAAATGATTGTTACTATTAACCTAGCCGCAACAGCAAATGCGGGGGTTGATCAGACGATATGCGCCGGTTCGACAGTGTCATTAACAGGGGCAAGATCCGGAACTGGTGTAACATCAACATGGACGAGTAGCGGAACAGGTACGTTTGCAAATGCAGGAAACACGAGTACAATTTATACCCCAACTGCAACAGATATAGCAGCAGGAACAGTAACCTTAACAATCACAACAAATGATCCCGCAGGACCTTGTGGAAGTACATCAGATTTTATGGTAGTAACCATAAATCCGGCGGCTACAGCAAATGCAGGTCCAAATCAAACGGTATGTGCAGGCGGAACCATAACATTGGCAGGGATTAGAGACGGCGGTGCCACAAGTTCTACCTGGAGTAGTGACAATGGCGGTACTTTTAATAATGCATCAAGTTTGACTTCAACATACACACCGAGCATAGCCAGTGGTACGGTTGTACTGACATTGACAACTGATGATCCTTTCGGACCTTGTCCGGCAGTAACAAGTACAATGACGGTAACGGTTAACCCTGTTCCAATTACGACAGGCGTTACCATTTGTGCGGGAGGAAGTGGCTCAATAACATCTTCATCATGCGCATCAGGAGGTTCGGCAAGCGCTGGTCCTAATAATGCCGGAACAGGCGTAGACAATAATGCTGTAGGTACAGTTACATGGGGAACTCCTGGTAACATTACTGTATCTGGAACGCCTTATGCAACTATGTCAGTAGCAACCTCGGCAACTACCCATTACCTTCAAGGTACAAGTTACGGCTTTGCAATTCCTGCAAGTGCAACTATCAACGGAATAGCGGTTGTGATTAATCGCAGCTCGTCTGGTACTACTTCGCCATTTATGCAAGACAGCAGGGTTGGTTTAGTGAAAGCTGTAGGAGGTGTTCAGACTACTAATAAAGCGGTTATTGGGACAAATTGGCCTACTACAGGTTTGCAAACGGCCACTTATGGAGGTGCAGCCGATTTGTGGGGAACTACATGGACTCCTGCAGAAATTAATGCGCTGGGTTTTGGTGTTGTTTTATCTGCAGTAAATGCTAGTACTGCTTTCGCAAGAACAGCAACTGTAGATTATATGCAAATTACCGTAACTTATACAGTGAATGGTCTAAATTGGTATACCGTATCTTCAGGTGGTTCATCAATTGGGTCAGGTTCTCCATTTAACCCAGTAGGTGTTGTAGGATCAGGCTTGGCAAACACAAACAGTGCTGGTACAACTACTTTCTATGCTGAGTGTTCAGCTGTTCCCGGTTGTCGTACTGCCACTAACTTCGTAATCAATCCATTGCCTATTATGACCTGTCCAACCTACGCAGCAGTTTGTACTGACACGCCATCTTTCTCTTTAGCGGGAGGTTCACCAGTTATAGGAACCTATAGTGGTACAGGAGTAAGCAGCAACACGTTCTATCCTGCCACAGCAGGTGTTGGAACACATACGATAACATATTCTTATACAGACGACAATGAATGTAGTAATACCTGTACTTTTACTATTACCGTAAAACCGGCAGTGGTAATCAGCGGATGCCCGGGACCTATTGTGACAGTTAATACAGGACCAGGCAATCCCAATTGTTCACAGATTGCAACATGGGGTTCTATAACAGCAGACAGTTGCTTTCCTGTAACTCTTGTTTCAAGTCACAATTCGGGAGATACCTTTCCTGTAGGAAATACAACAGTTACTTATACATTCACTAATGACAAAGGCAGTAGTGCAACTTGTACTTTTACAGTAACTGTTATAGATAATACACTGCCTGTGGTAAATACACAAAATATAACCATTCCATTGAATGCAGCAGGCAGTGCAAGCATTACAGCTTCACAAGTGAACAATGGTTCATACGACAATTGCGGTAATCCATTAGTACTAAGTGTTTCACCTAATACCTTTAGCTGTGCCAATGTTGGTCCGAACACAGTAACCTTAACGGTAACGGATACGCATGGCAACGTAAATACAGGGACAGCTACGGTCACTGTACAAGATGTTACAGTACCAGTTTTCCTTTTTTCTAGCATACCAGTGAGCAAAACGTATTATCTGGCTTCGAATAGTTGTACAGCTCTAGTGGGATGGAAGGCTCCAACCGCAACAGATGTCTGTGGAGTTGCAAGTCTGGTAAGCGACGATGCAACCTATAATGATTTAGGCATTACATTATTAGATAAAGGGGTACATACAATTACCTATACGGCTACAGATGTAAATGGTAATAGCAGTACCGCCAGCTTTATCATTACTGTGATAGACAACATAGCACCAACGATAACGAATTCTCCTGCTAGTATGGCTGTGAGTTGTGCCAGTGGGGCGTGTGGTTCAAGGGTAACTTACCTGCAGCCAATTGTGAGTGATAACTGTACCGGCTCAAGCTTGTCTATTGATAATCCGGCTTATGTGTCCGGCAATATCTTCCCTGTTGGTACTTCAACGATTAACTACACCGCAACAGATGCAGTAGGTAATACTGCCACTTGCAGTTTTACGGTAACGGTGACTGATACAGAGAAACCAGTATTTAGTTATTGCCCATCAAACATAACAGTAAGCAATGATTTAGGTAATTGTTCAGCTGTTGTAACTTGGACAACACCGTCAGCAACGGACAATTGTACGGCGCCTGGTTCTCTGGTATGGGTAAAATCACATTTATCAGGTAGCACTTTCCCCGTTGGGGCAACAACAGTAACCTATACCGCAACAGATGCGGCGGGTAATACAGCCACTTGCAGCTTTACGGTAACGGTGAATGATACTGAGAAACCGGTATTTAGTTATTGCCCATCAAACATCACAACGAGCAACGGTTTAGGTAATTGTTCAGCTGTTGTGACTTGGACAGCACCGTCAGCAACGGATAATTGTACTGCGCCTGGTTCATTGGTATGGACAAATTCACATTCATCAGGAGGTACATTTCCTGTTGGTACAACAACAGTAACTTATACAGCAAAAGATGCAGCGGGTAATATAGTCATTTGCAGTTTTACGGTAACGGTGAATGATACTCAGAATCCGGTATTTAGTGGTTGCCCATCAAACATCGCAAAAAGCAATGATTTAAATAAATGTTCAGCCGTTGTGACTTGGACAGCACCGTTAGCAACGGATAATTGTACAGCACCTGGTTCATTGGTCTGGACAAACTCACACTCATCGGGAGATACTTTTCCGGTAGGTGTAACAACGGTAACCTATACAGCAAAAGATCTAGCGGGTAATATAGCCACTTGCAGTTTTACGGTAACGATCACTGATACTCAGGCACCAGTTATTCTCGCCCAATTTCTTGATAAAACGTGTCTTTGGCCTCCAGATCATAAATTAGTGGATGTTTACATAGTAAATAAGGCCACTGATAATTGTGCTGTTACCTGTGAAGTTGCGTGTGTGAGTAATGAACCAAATGTTCTTGGAGACGGTAACACAGAACAGGATGTTTATACAAATGTAGGTGGTGACCCCTATCATTTGCAACTTCGTGCCGAAAGATCCGGTTTAAATGCTGATATCGGCAGAATTTATACGATTACTTATAAAGTTAAGGATGCCAGCGGAAATACAGCAATCCAAACAAATGAAGTGACCGTGGCCCATAACATATCCAGTCCTGTTTGCGGAAAAGCATTCCCGATAAATACTTCGATTGCACTTGGTGGTACTTTCTGGGATGTAGCCGGCAACAAACACACCGCCAAATGGCTGGTTGATGGTTCTAGTGTAAATGCAACTGTATCAGCTGAGCCAAGCGGAAGTAAGGTAGGTAAAGTATCCGGAACGTATAAACCTACTACTGCTGGGGTGTATAAACTAAGAATGAATATAACCGACCAGAAAGGAGTAACCAGCTATGCTACAAATAATGGTGATTACGAAGCCTATTTCGTAGCCTACGATGCAAGTGGCGGATATACTTACGGAGCAGGTACATTCGTATCGCCAGCAGGAGCATTGGTAGCAAAACCGAGTCTTACCGATAAGGTTACCTTTGGATTTACTTCAAATTATATTAAAGGCGCCACCAATCCTAAAGGCGAAACTCAATTTGATTTTAAAATTAATGACAGTAATTATAGCTTTGGTTTTAATGCTTTAAATTATGATTACATGGTTGTAAGTGGCTCAAAAGTACAATACAAAGGACTAGGAAAAACCTCGATAAACGGAGTAGAACAAAGCGGAATAGCATTTATCTTAACGGTTATTGACGGAAAAAATCAAACCTATCCGAATGGAGTCGATAAAATCAGGATGAAAATTTATAATAAAACCACTGGTGCCGTCCTTTATGATAGTCAACTTGGAGTGAGTGAGACAGCCGATCCAACTACAGTAGTGTATGCACCAAAAGCAGATGGTACTGATATTGTTGTGATGAGTCCTACAACAACTACAACAGTAACAACAACTGCCAAAACAGATGTCAAAACAGATGTTGTTGTCAAAGAACTTGTAAAAGTTATAGAACCAGTCCTATTCAACGTTATAGCATACCCCAACCCTACTGATTCCGAGTTTACGATAATTATAGAGGGGGGCAGCTCTGAAAAAGTTGAAGTTGATGTATTTGATATGCAAGGCAGAGGCATCAAACATTTTGAAAGTGTCGACAATCAACCAATACTATTTGGAGAGCAGTTACCCGCAGGTACTTATATTGCGATTGTCAATCAAGGTGCTAATCGAAAAACACTCCAACTTATTAAAAAGTAAAGTTGTTTAATACTAATAATTAAAACAAAGCCATCCCTTATAATTAGGATGGCTTTGTCATTTTTGATTAGATTATTATTTTTGAAACACCTGATCTAGATTATTGCAAAACTTCGAGCATTGCTTTTGCTTTAAGCAAACATTCTTCATATTCATTTTCTGGAATAGATAGTGAAGTAATGGCGCTTCCAACAGAAAAAGAAACATATTGATTCTCTTGATTATACAAAATACTACGGATAACCACATTAAAGTCGAAGTCTCCATTGGGTGAAAAATACCCCACTGCCCCACTATACAATCCTCTTTTGGTTTCCTCGAGTTCTTCAATGATTTTTACAGCCGATAATTTGGGTGCACCCGTCATACTTCCCATCGGGAAAGTAGTTCTAAGAGCATCAACTGCCGAATATTGAGAATCCATTTTAGACGTTATAGTCGAAATCATTTGGTGTACTTGCAGGAACGAATAAACTCCGCAAAGTTCTTGTACGACAACCGTCGCATTTTGAGCCGTTCGAGACAAATCATTTCGAACCAAATCGGTTATCATAATATTTTCGGCTCGTTCTTTGGGATCTTGAGCCAAATTATTTTTAGATTTTTCATCTTCTATCGGATCCAAAAATCGTTTCGCAGTTCCTTTTATAGGTTGCGAAATCAGATTTTCTCCTTCTTTTTTCAAATACCGTTCTGGCGAAGCCGAAAGTAAAAATCGTTTATTATCCTTAAAAAAAACAGTAAACGGAGCTTGTGAAATTTCGTTGAGCTTCAAGAACTTTTCTAATGGATTAATTATTGCTTTTTCAGCAAAAAACTCCATACAAAAGTTGGCTTCATAAATATCTCCGCGATGAATGTGTTCTAATAATTTTGAAACTTTCTCAAGGTAATTTTGCTTCGAAATGCGTTGTCGCATTTCGACTGCGCTCAGTGTGATTTCGTCTGCGCTCGGCATGACATCGACTGCGCCCAGTGTACTATCTTTATACAATACCCAATTATTGATCTTCTCAAAATCCTCTTCCACCTCATCATCACACATATTAAGATATTGAATTTCGAGCTGGTTACCCTTTAATAAAAATATTTTTTTGGGTTGAAAAAAAAACAAATCCGAAAAATCTAATCCATCATAATTATTCGATTGCAACTGCTCCACATCATTTTTTAAATCATATGACAGATAACCAAACAACCAATCCTTTGTCGTTTGTTGGTATTGTTTTAAATCCTCAAAAGCATTGTGATAATCGGTTTTTATAGATGTAAATGCATCAACTGCGAGCACACAGTCGAAGCTAGAAAATTCATCGAAAAAAGAATTAGAGTCTAGGAAAGTTATTTCGCGAAATACTTGTCCCCAAGCGACAAGCTGCTGCTTGAACTGCAAAGGATCTTCAATAAGTTTGTAAATAGAAGTTCTCAAAAATTAAACTTTTTTATGGACTTCAAAATTACAATAAAAAAAATCGCTTCTCAAGAAGAAGTCACACAAAACTGAGGCCTAGTAAATATTTCAAAATAAACCATACAATTACTTCACTATGTTCCTATTTTCATATGAGTTCAGTGAACTTCGTTTTCCCTCGTTCTTTTACCCTTTTTCTTCGTTAAAAAATCTTTCAATAGCCTAGCTATTCAAAGATTTTTTGCCTTGAAAAAGACCAAAATAACTTCGCCAAATTTTGTACGCTTTATTTCAAAACCTTTACATAGTTAAATTAATATTAAAAAAGTTTTTTCCTGTTAAAATATTATATATTTGATCCCGAATTCAAGTTTGAAATTCAAAAAAAAAAAATAATCATCAATTCTAAAAAAAAAACAAATCTATGAACAAAATTGCGAAACGAAGTTTAATTCTATTAGCAGTAATCACTGTGATCATTAGTTGCAAAAAAAGCGATGCCAACGAAGAAGCAGCCGCAGAAGAAGTTGCAACAGCTGCCGACTCAATTTCCTCCTCTGCTGCAGTAGAAAAAGAAGGCAGTACCCGAAAATTCATTCGAACAGCCGACTTAAAATTCAAAGTCAAAAATGTCACCCAATCTACCTATACAATTGAAAACATCACCAATAAATTTGATGGTTTTGTTACCTATACCAATCTACAAAGCAACATTATTGATAAATTCGAAACCAAGGTCAGCCAAGACAGCACGCTAGAAACAACTCGATACAATGTAGAAAACAACATTACCATTCGGGTGCCTAATAAACGTTTAGATACCGTCATCAAATCCATTGCCAAACAAATTGACTTTCTGGATTACCGCATCATAAAGGCCGACGATGTTTCCTTAAAAATGCTTTCGAACCAACTTTCTCAAAAAAGAAGCAACAACAATGAGAAAAGAATAGAAAAAGCGATTGATACAAAAGGGAAAAAGATCAACGATATTATGGATGCCGAAACCAATTTGGCCAACCAAAAAGAACAAAATGACAATTCTAAACTAGAAAATTTGTCTATCCAAGATCAAGTAAACTTTAGCACACTGACCATTCAAATTTACCAGCACGAATCTATAAAACAAGAAATGAATGCCAATACGAAGGATTATAATTACTACAAACCCAATATTGGAATTCGCATACTCGATTCTTTAAAAACGGGGTGGTATGTATTGCAAGATATAGTTGTTTTTCTATTTCAAATTTGGTGGTTGCTATTTATTAGTATTGGCGGATTCTTACTTTACAAAAAGTATTTCAAAAAATAAAAAACCATTACTTTACAGGAACTTTTTTTTATTAATCATCTACAAATCATACAACTATTACAACCTAAAACTAAAATAAAAGTCAATAAACAATTAAACTTCGGACAATTTTAACTATATTTGTTAGTGATACGAACATAGTTTTCCTACTTAGGAAGCTACTACTGTTAAATGGATGAAAAGATAATTATTCACAAAGAAATTTCATATAGTCACTTAAACATTTAACCTCTAAAAACTTTAAAATATGAAAACCACGACAATTCTTGTTCGAACTTTAATTGGCTTAATACTTATATTTGTATCGGTGGCTTATTTTTTCAACTTATTACCTGAACTTTCAACCACTGGAGATTTTAAGGCTTTTCAAGTAGGTTTAATATCTTCAGTTTACTTAATGCCCTTGGTAAAAACTATTGAATTACTATGTGGACTCTCCTATCTTTCGGGTCGTTATGTAACTTTATCCAACATTATAGTTCTTCCCGTAAGTACAAACATTTTATTCATTAACTTTTTCCTAAATATAAATGGACTGCCACTTGCTTTATTTGTGTTTCTGGGCAATATATTTTTAATTTATAGATATTGGAAAAATTACAAAAGTCTATTTATTGAATAATTTCCAAAACCTTATACAAACACAAAACCCGTCTCGTTATGAAAAATGAGACGGGTTTTTATATTTTTAAAGCCCAACTACAGTACGCACAAAGCTCTATTATCGTTTGCTAGCAATGCTACTTCTTTTATTGCATTTACAAAAGTAGGATGCTCATCTCACATTCTAAAACACATGATACTGACTCCTTATTTTTGTCTTCAAAAAATAATTACATTTGAATGAACCAATTTACCCATAAGGTAAAACCTTAAAATTAAAAATTATGAAAATTGCCCCTATTATTATTCGATCGTTAATTGGATTACTGTTACTATTCGCTTCTATAAGTTATTTTTTCCATTTGTTTCCAGAACCTCCTTTGGCAGGAAACATGAAACTTTTCAATGATGGAATCAAAGCTTCAGGTTACTTAATGCCTTTGGTAAAAACAGTAGAACTTCTTTGCGGGTTGTCTTTTATAACTGGAAAATTCAACAAACTTACCTATATTCTATTGATGCCAATTTCAATCAATATTATTTTTACTCATATTTGTCTAGCCCCCGAAGGCATTCCTGTTGCTGCTTTTTTATTATTGGGGAACCTATTCTTGATTTATAGTAAATGGGATAGTTACAAAGGATTGTTTACAGCATAATCCTTCAAATACAAAATCAAAAAACCCCGTCTCATTTTTATAACGAGACGGGGTTTTATATTTTCAAAGCTTAAATTATACGTGTAAAGCCCTATTATCAGTAGCTGCCAATGCTGCTTCTTTTATCGCTTCCGCAAAAGTTGGATGCGCGTGTGACATTCTGGAAATATCTTCGGCAGAGGCTTTAAATTCCATTGCAGTAACTGCTTCGGCAATCAAATCGGCCGTTCTGGCACCAATCATGTGTACTCCAAGAACCTCATCTGTTTTGGCATCGGCAAGAATTTTTACAAATCCATCAAGATCTCCACTCGCACGAGCACGACCTAAGGCTTTGAAAGGAAAACTTCCTACTTTATATTCAACTCCAGAGGCTTTCAATTGTTCCTCTGTTTGTCCAACAGCAGCAACCTCTGGCCAAGTATAAACTACTCCAGGAATCAAGTTATAATCGATATGCGGTTTTTGACCCGCCAAGATTTCAGCAACCATAGTTCCTTCTTCTTCGGCTTTGTGAGCCAACATCGCTCCACGAACCACGTCTCCAATAGCATAAATATTTGAAGCCGAAGTCTGTAAATGATCGTTTACTTCTACTTGTCCTCTATCCGAAATTTTAACTCCTGCTTTATCAGCATTCAATCCATCGGTATACGGACGACGACCTACAGAAACTAGAGCATAATCCCCTTCTAGAGTAATCGTTTCTCCTTTTGCATTTTCGGCTTGAACGGTTACGGCATCACCGTTTCTTTCTACTGATTTCACTTTATGTGAAACATAGAATTTCATGCCTTGTTTTTTCAATACTTTAGTTAATTCTTTAGACAGCGCCCCATCCATACCTGGAACAATTCTATCCATGAATTCTACAACCGAAACTTGCGCCCCTAATCGTAAATATACTTGACCTAATTCGATTCCAATAACACCACCACCAATAATAACAAGGTGTTTTGGAACTTCTTTAAGAGCCAATGCTTCTGTCGAAGTAATGATTCTTTCTTTATCTATTTTGATAAAAGGCAAAGAAGACGGTTTTGAACCTGTTGCGATAATGATGTTTTTACCTTCGATTGTTTCTGATGTTCCGTCGGCTTTTGCAATAGCAACGTGAGTCGCATCTACAAAAGACCCCAAACCATTAAAAACAGTCACTTTATTTTTATCCATCAAGTAATTTATACCTCCTGATGTTTGATCTACTACACCTTGTTTGCGAGCAATCATTTTCTCTAAATTTACTTTTACTTCTCCCGAAACTTCAATTCCGTGATCTGCAAAATGCTTAATCTCTGCATAATGATGAGAAGAGGACAACAATGCTTTTGATGGAATACAACCTACATTTAAGCAAGTTCCTCCAAGAGTGGAATATTTTTCTATAATGGCCGTTTTGAAACCTAATTGTGCACAACGAATAGCCGAAACATATCCGCCTGGCCCTGAACCTATAATAACTACGTCAAATGAACTCATAGTAATGTGTTTTTTTTATTTTTAGTGCTGCAAAATTAAGGAATTCAAACACGAATTCCACAAATTTTCACGAATATATAATTGAAATCAAGGCTTTTTTGTGGGATTCTTTGAAGTATGAAAAACAGAATGAATGATAACTTCGTTCTGATAAATTTAATAAATAATTACAAATGGAAATTTTTTTAAAGGCAATTCCCGATAATAAGGAGGTTTTTTTATTGCAAATAATTCAGGACGGGTTTTAAGAATTTCGAAATAGCCTTTTAGATAAATTAAAAAATGCTTTCCTAACCCTACTCTTCTACTCTCATAAAAATCTATAGATTCATTGATTTCGATTTCGGCTAATCTTAAAATCGTGAGTTTAAAAGCCATATTTTGCATTCAAACGCTGTTCGACTTCCTCCCAAGAACTTGACTTACTTATTCCAGAAAAATATTTCTCCCGCTCTTCAGCTACAATAGCATAATGACTTCCAGGAACAACAAAAGAATTCTCTTCATTATTTATAGCATCAAAAACACCTTCAAGCACTTCTAATTTAGAATCATCTTGAATGAATTTTCGAAAATCAATTATAAGTTTTTGTCTTAACTCTTTAGTTTTCATTATTGCATTATTTAAATTCAAATTTAATGTTTTTTTGTTTAAAGTTTTAATTACCAGCAGAAAATATCTAATCACTACAACTCAACCACATCTGCATATCTCTCTTCATTAATCATTAAAGTACTGTCTAAGCTATTTTCAAACCATTACAAAGAATATACGCAAAAAATACAGCAAACAGCTTCAGCACTAAATTCAGGAGCATAAAAATAGTTTTTCAGAACCATAATCCTACCGCCCCGATAGCTATCGGGGTTTCAATGTTTAATGGTAACATAAAAAAAGCGTAAGCAATAAGTAAATAATTTGTAAATAATTCGTTAAGAATTTGTAAACAACTGAAAAACAATAAGTTAATCTGTAAAAACAGGTATTATTACGTACTTTTTATACAAACTGATTTTATAAATTTGAAATGTTAATATCTAACAAGCGGTAGCCGAAAAGCTTATAGAGTAGGTAAATATTAAAAATAAACTTATGAATAATGTATCCCCAAAAAATGAAGTTTTAGAATTAGAAGCCATTTCTACATCTGATCTAGCCAATTTGGTGTTTGATCAAATTCAGCTTGGAGCAGCTCCAGTAGCTTCTGCATTAAACATGCCGAATCTAATCCCTGTTAACGAAGGTTCTATTGGCGACTTTCCTTGGTTTTGGCAATCAGGAACAAATTTTGTTGAATCTACCTACAACTGGTTAAACAATATATTTGCTTCCCAAAAGGATTATGTAGGTACTAATGGTAGTGCTTTAACTACTTCTTATTTTAATGTTTTGCAATCAACGGCTTATGTTTTAGGCTCTCAAGATGCAGCCAAATTAAATGCGGCTAATTTAGCGAATGCGGCAACCGTAAACACTACAATATCAGACTGGATAGCTGCTTTTGGACCATTTCCTGCTACAGTAGTTAGCACACAAACTGCACAATTAAATTACATAATGACTCAAGTTATTGGTTGGGGAAATCCTGGACTTACTCTTTCTCAATTTAGAAACAGTACTAACCCGATGGCTTTATTACCAAATATTCCAATTGGTGGCGATACTGTAGTAAATGATTTGATGACTTACTTAGGGAATTCAAGTTCTGTAGCAAATATCCAAAATGCCGTAGTGAGTTTTAATAATCAATTAAATCAAACTAGAAACAATGTAAATCCAGCTACAAAACCAACTAGTGTTCAGCCAGGATTTATGCAAACCATTAGCAATCTTGGTGCAACTCAAATTGTACCAAAAATTGACATAATGGAATCGACTGCGGTGATCCAAAATAATCTTTTACCAGCTTCGGGTACAGGAAAAAGTTTCTCTGTAAGTTTAGAAACATCCAACTATTCTGCGACTGAGGTACAAGTTTCAGCATCGGGAAGAGCTTCCATTGGCGCTTCAAATTTCTTCCTAGGTTTTCACGCAAGTGGTGGAGTAAGCTATAACATGTATGATTTTGCATCAAACTTAACAACTTGCTCTGTGACTATGACTTTTAATGGAGTTACAACCGTTACTCCTAAGCCTAGTTCTTATGATGTTTCTACAGGTAGCGGATGGTGGAATCCAGATCCTATTCAAGATGCTGCCAATCCAATCACAGATCAAAGTGGTTATAAATTTTCTCCAACACCAAGCTATAACTTCGCTGTAAATGGAAATTTTGGAACTTTGGCAAGAATAATGATTAGCCAGCAGCCTATAATTAGTCTAACATACAGTAGCGCTGATTATGCTGCATTTCAATCTATATTTAAAGAAAGCTCAAGCTGGGGAGTATCATTTCTAGGAATTCCTCTAGGTGGAGGATCACAATCCTATTATAAATGTGTTACCTCTCAAGACAGCCAAAAACAGACTGTAACCATAACCATGACACCTGTAGGAACCGTAACACCAATATCTGCAACAGCACAATTGGCATATGTTGTGGGAGCTCAAATTTTATGGCCAGGAGCAACTACAGCACAAAATAGAGCTGCATTGTAAAATAATTAGCTCTGTTTTTACTGCTCAATCAATTTTTAATAATGCAAAGTAGTTTCATTACTACTTTGCATTATTTTTTACTTTGAACTAAACCACTATGAACTTGAAGTCCATAGGTAACATTACCCTAAACCTCCACCACCGTGCTGTTCTTGACTTCGCTAATCATAAACGTGCTGTGGGTACTACCAATATGCTCCAGTGTGGTAAGTTTGGTCACCAAAAATGTGCGGTACGCCTCCATGTCTTTTACCACGATCTTTAGGATATAATCATAATCGCCGCTAACATGATGGCATTCCAATACTTCTTTGAGTTGCACCACTTGCTTCTCGAAGGTATCAATAAACTCTTTGGTATGCTGAACGAGTTTGAGGTGACAAAAAACCACGAATCCTTTATCGATTTTCGAATGGTTGAGCAAAACCACATATTTGTCTATAATGCCTTCCCGTTCCAGTTTTTTGATGCGCTCATACACAGCGGTAACCGAAAGGTTGAGTTTCAAGGACAGTTCTTTGGTGGTTTTCTTGCAATCGGTTTGTAATAAGTACAATAGTTTTTTGTCGGTGGCGTCGAGGGTCATTGTTTTTTTTATTTTGAAATGAAATAAAATCTAGTAATTTCTTATTTGGACTCTAAAATTAGGAAAATAATTTACACTTCACATCTTTCCTAGTTTTTTAATCTAATATTTTAACTATAGATTGATTATTAATCCATAAAGTTTTTATTTTGAGCTAGGTACTTTGAACCACCAAGTGCCCTAGCCCCGATATATGAAAAATTTCAATCCCGCAGACAACATTCAGGATTTACAGTATTTTGGCGAATTTGGCGGAGTCAACCCATCGATTTCCGATTCTTCGACTTATACGTTTCTTTCGGCCAAAACCATGTTCGACACTTTTGAGGGCAATATGGAAGGCTGTTATTTGTATTCCCGTCACTCCTCGCCCAGCAATTTGTACCTCGACAAAGCCCTAGCGGCAATGGAAGGAACAGAAACCGCCAACGTTTCGGCCTCTGGAATGGGTGCCATTACCCCAACTCTATTGCAGTTGTGCGGCGCAGGCGATCACATTGTGTCAAGTCGAACCATTTATGGAGGAACCTACGCGTTCCTGAAAAACTTCACACCAAGAATGGGCATCACCACCACCTTTGTGGACATCACCAAACTAGACGTTGTAGAGGCAGCCATCACGCCCAATACCAAAGTGTTGTATTGCGAAACGGTGAGTAATCCATTGCTTGAAGTGGCCGATATTGCCAGTTTATCCCGCATTGCAAAAAAACACAATCTGACTTTGGTGGTGGATAATACGTTTTCCCCACTATCTGTTTCACCTGCAAAATTGGGTGCCGATATCGTGATTCACAGTTTGACCAAATACATTAACGGAAGCAGCGATACCGTGGGCGGAGTCACTTGCGCCTCGCAGGAATTCATCAACAGCCTCAAGAACGTAAATAGCGGTGCGAGCATGCTCTTGGGCCCTACGATGGACAGTTTGCGCTCGGCCAGCGTGATGAAAAACATGCGCACCCTACACATCCGAATGAAACAACACAGCCACAACGCTCAATATCTAGCCGAACGTTTCGAGAAAGACGGATTAAAAACGGTCTATCCCGGACTAAAAAGTCACCCGAGTCACAGCTTGTACGCCACCATGATCAACCCCGAGTACGGTTTTGGCGGGATGATGACCCTAGATGTAGGCACGCTCAAAAAAGCCAACGAACTCATGGAGCTCATGCAGCAAAGAAACCTAGGCTATCTTGCGGTAAGTTTAGGATTCTACAAAACCTTGTTTAGCGCGCCAGGTACCTCGACCTCGAGCGAAATCCCCATGGAGGAGCAAATCGAAATGGGATTGACAGACGGATTAATTCGGTTCTCAATAGGACTCGACAACGACATCGAGCGAACGTATCAAATGATGAAAGCCTGCATGCAAGAACTTGCCGTGCTCTAACGATATTTTTTTTTTTAGATTATTTTTTTTTACTCCGCTACGGGAATTCCTGTGGCGGATTTTTTTTTAGGCGTGTCCTGTTGTATTACTTTCCTATTCTGCATGACATTGGGTTGGGTAACACGGTCAGGCTGTACATTGTCCCCGAGCGATAGTGAACTGATGAAGTGATCTCCCGAAGAAAAATCGGGAGGATTTTCACTGCCATCTTTCACGCGGAAAACGGGTCGACTAGAAATGATGGGATGCAAAAACGTTTATGTAAGTAGAAGTACAAAAAGTTTAAACGAATAAAGAGGGGGTTAAGAAACTTGTAAGAATTATTTTGATACATTAGCGAAATCAAAAATGACATAGTCATTAAAATATAATAATTTTAAAGTATTAATTAATCATGTAACTAATGAATATATCAAAATCAAACAAAATTCAAGTCCATTATTTTTTTTCAGATAATTCACATGGTTTTGATGCGGTTGTTAGAAATGAATGTGAAAAAGAACTTTTACATATTTTTCATGATATTGCAAAGACATTAGATATTAAATTACTTGTTCAAAGCGAGCCTCCTAAAGAAGGAGGATTTATTGAATTTTGGAAATTTATAGGAGAAAATTCAAACCAAGTAACAATTATTATTAGTGCAATTGCTATAATTTTATCAAGAAAACCAGTAGAGAATAAAAAATTAACTGAATTGCAAATTGAAAATTTAGAATTAGAAAATGAGTTGAAAAGAAATGAATTAAAAGAGCTTCACTTAAAATCTCTTAACGAAAATGATATTGATGAAAAATTAATTATTAAAGTTGTTGACTTACTATCATTGAACTATAAAATAATATGGAGAAGGTCTAATTTTTACAAAAAGATTTCTGTGTATAAAAGAATTAATAAATTTTCTAGCCAAAGATATTATGAGGATAAACCAATTGGTAATGATCGTGAAATTTCAAGAGGAGATTTCCATAATTTCATGCTATTATCAGACGAGCTTCCAGAAAGCGAAATGCGTGAAGCTAAAATAGACTTAATTTCCCCAGTTCTAAAATCAGGCAACTTTTTATGGAAAGGTTTCTTGAATAACGAAATCATATCTTTTGAAATGCAAGATAATTTGTTTAAATCTATGATTCAAAATGGAGAAATGATATTAAACAACAAAGTAATAATCAATGCATTGACAACACAAAATAGAAAAATTGATGAGAACGGGCAAATAAAAATAATTAAGACCAAAGTTAAGTTGGTAATTGATTATAGCATAAATGGAGCAAATCACATAACCACAGGAGGACAAAACTATTTAGATAACAAATAAAAAGACCCGATGGCGCGGATTTGCAATCCGTGCCCACAACAATGAGACATCAAACAAAAACTACAAAGTAACCCACTATTTACTTTGTAGTTTTTTTATTTAAATTTACAAAATAACGAAATGTGAAAAATGATGTCTGGAGTTCAACACACGTTTCTATCCATTTGCAACTTTAATTGAACTACCATTATTAATCGTATTTTTGTCCCGCCGAAAATACTCGTTTTCATAAATTGCAAACGACTAGAGTTGCGGGAACGATGAAATATATAAATTTCTCATGTTAAATAAAAAAGAAGTGAAAAAGGTGAGAAACTCAGTCGCAAGCTGGACTATTTGTCCCGGATGTCAGGGACGCGGCAAAAAAAGTCGAGGGCTCAGCATGAAAGCGCGACGCCAATACAAGATGGCATTCGATCAATTTGAAAAAACGAAAGGCGAAGGGACGGCTCCAGTGCATCCTAAGGGTCACCTACACTCATGCTTGAACTGTTACGGATCCGGGTTACTTCATTCTGCCAGTCCTCCTATAGCGGATAAAGAAAACTACCCACACGTTGCTATTATTGGCGGCGGTATAGGCGGAGTGGCTTTAGCTGTGGCTTGTTTGCACCGCGGGATCCCTTTTACCCTTTATGAACGTGATAACAACTTCGATGCTCGATCTCAGGGCTATGGACTCACTTTGCAACAAGCAAGTAAAGCGATCGAGGGATTGGGTGTTTTCTCGTTAGAAGAAGGGGTAATTTCAACAAGACATGTGGTTCATACTACAGAAGGAAAAGTGATCGGTGAATGGGGAATCAGAAAGTGGATGCAGTCAGATACGAAAACGTCTCAGAAACGTACTAATGTGCATATCGCACGGCAATCTTTGCGCTTAGCGCTGCTTGAGCAACTCGGCGGACATGACGCGGTACAGTGGGGGCACCAGTTAGTAGACATTAAGGAATGTGAGGGTGAAGGTGTTGATCTGAGCTTTCTAGTGGATGGGGAGATTCAGCCCTCCAAAGCAGATCTTGTGGTTGGAGCCGATGGTATTCGTAGTTCGGTGCGGAGGTTGCTGATTGGTGAGGATGTTACCCCTTTACGCTACCTAGATTGTATTGTGATATTGGGTATTTGTCCTTTGGGGGCTCTCGAAGGTCTTGATAGTTCTTTGCTGGACTCGGCCACTGTATTTCAAACCGCCAATGGCAATGAGCGGATCTACATGATGCCTTATACATCAGACTCGGTGATGTGGCAACTTAGCTTTCCAATGCCAGAAAAAGAGGCTAAAGCGTTAAGTGCTCAAGGACCTCAAGCACTAAAGGAAGAAGCGTGTCGTAGAACTCAGTGGCACGATCCCATTCCTCAGATTTTAGCGGCAACCCTCGAAGCTCAGATTTCTGGCTATCCCGTGTATGACCGAGAATTACTCGAATCAGAATTGTTGAAGAAAGGAGGGCAAGTGACTCTGATTGGAGATGCGGCTCACCCAATGAGTCCATTCAAAGGACAGGGGGCGAATCAAGCGCTTCTGGATGCGCTCACGCTGGCTCGGGGGATCTCAAGAGGATGTAGAGCTGCATCTCATTGGAGAAAAGCTGGAGTGAGGGAAAGTGTATTAACTGAGTTTGAATCAGAAATGTTAGAACGTTCTGCTTCCAAAGTGAAAGATTCAGCAGAGGCCGCACAGTTTCTACATTCCGAAATTGTGCTTCATGAGGGTGATGAGCCGAGAGGACGGTGTCTAAAGAAAAAAGACGCTTAACAAGGCAATCTTAATAGAATAGAATTCTTCTATATAGTCCAATCATATCAATCTGAATGATGTTCTTCCAAAAATTAAATTTTAACAAGAAATGGGTCTTTTAACATTTTAACCTCTACGGGACATTAAAGTACTTTATAACTTATCTCTAAAATTTATTTCAAATAATTACCTTAAAAGTATGCTAATTTCTTCAAATTTTGGAGAAAATGGTTTGCAAATTGCCCCGTATGGGTCACGAAAAAACCCTAAACACTTTAAACTGTTTAGGTTTTTTGCTTTTTACATCTTTTCTACAATGTCGCCATGTCAATAGAGGATCTTAAGTTGAGGATTTCTACTACTAAACCTTTCTTTTTTTTTACCTCTTTAATCCCATCTTCGTTCGCTGCAATTTTAAAATGAAACTCTGTTAGCAAAAATAAAAAATAAAAAAAAGTAACTTTGCAGAATGAAGACATTCAAAGACTTTAAATCATTTAACGAATACGTAGGCTTGCCAAAACCTTTGGACAGCGATATTGACATTGGCTATTATGATGCTCAAAAAATACGTTTACAATCTGAACCCGTGATGGTTGACTTTTACCGTATCTCTATCAAAAGCAATTTTATTGACAAAACTGCTCCCAACTACAATCCAGACAATCCCAAACCCATTACAGCCCTTTTCTTTAACAGTCCTGAACGAGCTAATGGTTGGAATGTAGAACCTACATTCAACGTAATGTACCTGAAACTTTCCAAGAAACTAATTGAAGAAAATCGCTTTTTATTCAAAAACTACCTTGACTATGGTGAAAACGAAGCCTTGTATTTAACAGAAAAGGAGGAACAAGAAATTCGAACTATTTTTGACCTTATGTTAAAATATTATGATAGCGAAAAAACACATTTTGGCATTTTACTTTCTTATGTAAATGTGTTGATTTCGTTGGTAGAAGCATTTTACAACAGACAATTTTCTACAAATCCTAAACAATACAATCGCATCGTAACTGACTTTCAGCAACACCTGAAAGATTATTACAATCAACCTGTAAACCAGCTTCCTACTGTTCAATATTTTGCTGACAAATCGGGCTTAACTCCCAACTATTTAGGTGATATCGTTAAACTTTTCACTCAAAAATCTGCAATAGAAACAATACACGATTTTGTGATATTAAAAGCAAAAACTTTATTGGAAGAAAACAACACGATGAACAATGCCGAAATTGCGTATGAGCTTGGTTTTGAGTATCCAAATTACTTTGCCAAGTTTTTCAAAAAACACTTAAACCTAACTCCAAAAGAATATCGAAATAAATTTCAATCTTCACAAACAAACGTAGAAAACGAAAAAGCACTTTAAAAAACAAGGTGCTTTTTTATTATCCGTAATTTGTTTCCTTTTTTTTAGTGGTATGTATCCTTCGACCGTTTTGCTAATTTTTAATTTTGTCGTGTTATAAATCAAAAGAAATTTAAACAAATATAAAAATGGAAAAACAAAAAAAAGTATTACTAATTAAAAGTATCATTTATTCCTTAGTTAGCGGTCATTGTAAAACAACACAGAGAATTCAACAACCTATTTCAACAAAATAGAATTTAGAAAAATATTAAAATCTCTCTTGGGAGAATGGACAGGAAATGGCAGTGGAAAATCTCCAACAATAGCACCTTTTGATTACAAAGAAATCTTAACATTTAGTTTTGATGGATTTAATGATTTAATTCATTATGAACAAAAAACTTGGCTAAATCATAATAATAATCCATCACATTAGGAAAGTGGTTTTATTAGACCATTTGAAGATAAAGAAAATATTTTTGAGATTTCCAATTCACAAGATAGTGGACGGGTAGAAGTTTTAGTTGGAGAATACACAAAAGAAAACGAGATTGAGAAAATACATTTCAAAATGAAATTTATTCATAATGATCCAAGAATGAAGAATAGTGAAAGAATATTTGAAATAACTGAAAACTCATTATCATATATTGTGAAAATGTCAACACAAAATACACCAGAACACCAACAGCATTTAAAAAGTTTACTAAAAAAAATAAAATGAAATTAGCAACAATAGTAGCATTTGACAATTTTACAGATATTGATGTATTTCTTGCTTGGGATTTATTAAACCGAGTAAAAATTAATAATAAAGATTTCGAAGTAAAAATTGTAGGAACGAAAGACAAACATAAATCAGTTTGCGGAATTGAAATAGAAACTCACGGAAAAATAAAAGAATGTAATAATGCTGATTTAGTTTTCTTTGCAAGTGGTCCAGAAACAAGAAAATTATATAAAGATTTAGATTATCTAAATCAGTTTAATTTAAATCCTGAAAAACAGATAATTTGTTCTATGTGTTCTGGAGCGTTAATATTAGGAGCATTAGGAATTCTTAACGGCATAACTGCAACGACTTATCCAACTGCGTTTGAAGAATTGAAAGCATTAGGAATTGAAGTTATAAAAGATTATCACATTGTTACACATAAAAATATAGGAACCGCAGCGGGCTGTTTAGCAGCAGTAGATTTATTAGGTTGGGCAATTGAGAAAGTCTATGACAAAAATATTAGTCAAGATATGATTAAATATGTTTTACCAGTCGGAACAAAAATAACCGAAAATTTAGGCTTCCTTAATCCGCCACATCGTCAAGCGACCAAACGTTAATTATAGTTCATTTTACAAAATGGCACATAGTTTTGCACTAAGAAAAAAAAATCAACAACGCTAAATAATTATAACTACAATGAAATCATTTTCACAAACTGACCCAGAGTTTATTGCAAAAATAATTGCTTTGGAAAAATTCGCCTTAGAAAAATGGAATAATGGCGACCCAACAGGCTACCTTGACTTATCAGCAAAAGACGTGGTGTATTTTGATCCGTTCACAGAAAAAAGATTGGAAGGATTTGACGCACTAAAAAAACATTACGAACCATTAAAAGGGCAAATACACGTAGATAAATATGAAATGATTAATCCATTAGTTCAATCAACAAATGAAATGGCGGTTTTAACTTTTAACTTGCTTTCTTATGAAGGGAAAAACATTTATAAATGGAATTGTACCGAAGTTTATAGACAAGAAAAAAACGGGAGCTGGAAAATTATACAAACTCATTGGTCATTTATCAAGCCCGTTTTAAAATAGTGTTACCTCTTTTAAAAACAGAGGTTAGCGGTTCCTATCAAACAATTATTTGTTTCCCAGCCATTTTACAAGTTTAGAAATCCCAAAACGGGAACATGAAATATTTAATCATAAGGGGAAAATGGAAAATATAAAACAAACAATTTTTGAAATTTATTTATCTTTAAACACGAACAAATGAAAAAGCAAGTATGAACAATTATAAAAGAGAAATTTTAGACAAAATTTGTTACACCGAACTTGTTTATGAAAGAATTAATAAGAAACTGAGCATAGAACTTTCAAAAGACAAAATTGAAGAGATGATTTTTGCAATTATCAAGGAAACAGACGAAACCGAATTTCAAAAAACAGGTAAAAACATTTATATCACAAACAACGAAAGAAATATTAGACTAACAATTAATTCCTACACGAACAGAATAATTACAGCAGACAAAATGAACAAAAAAAAATTTTTATCCAAGCAGAATTTTAAAGAAATTAGCGATACAGTTGACAAAGCTTATGACAATTTTATTCTTGAAAATGTAAATGACCATTGTTTAAGGATTGCTGTTTTTCAAGGAGAATATAAATGGCATTACCACAATAACACCGAAGAACTCTTTGTCGTTTTGGAAGGTGAACTAAAAATTGAAATTACAGGCTCCGAAACAGTATTTTTACGAAATGGGGACTTTATTAAAATCCCTGCCAAAACAATACATAGAACAAGTGCCGCTGTCAGGACAGTAAATTTGTGCTTTGAAAAAAATGTAGAGGACACCATTTTTGTTGACTAATATTTTAAATATCAATTTATTCAGGACTTTGACATTCACTAAACTTTATTTCTTCTTTGAATTGAATATTAAAAATAAATTTCCATCCGAATAAATGGTAACAATACAAAAAAACACGACACTCTAAAACTAATTGTAACAAATAATCTTATTAAGAAATGACTAATTATTTAATTGTACCAGGACTTGGAAATTCAGGACCAGAACATTGGCAAACATATTTTGAAAAATCAGGAGATAATTTTTTTAGAATTCACCAACAAGAGTGGAACTCTCCAACTTGTGAAGAATGGATAGAAACTATTGATAAAAAAGTTTCGAAGTTTGATCCTTCAACTGTTGTACTTGTCGGACATAGTTTAGGCTGTTCGACAATAGTTCATTGGGCGACAAAATACAGACGACAAATCAAAGGAGCTTTACTTGTTGCACCAAGTGACCTTGAAGCACCACAATACACTTTCCCAGCGACTGGTTTTGCCCCTATTCCACTTGACAAAATAAACTTCAAGACAATTGTTGTAGCAAGTGCAGACGATATTTGGGTTTCATTAGACAGAGCAAAATTCTTCGCGGAGAATTGGGGAAGTGAATTTATAAACATTGGAAATGCAGGACACATAAACGCTTCTTCGGGATACACAAATTGGGACAAAGGTTTAGAAATTCTTAAAACACTCGGTTGATAAAAATGCATTGATATCTATATCGACTTGGCAATATAGCGGCTGACGTGCTTCGTATGAACAGTAGCGCCGAAAATCGGCCACATTGAAAATCCTGAAACCGTTAAAACTAAAAAAGCCTGGTCCTTTACGACTAGGCTTTCTTATTTAATCCGGAAAACGATCCTTTTTATGCACCTCATACTCTACCCCGAAAACATGTATTTGACTCGTCCTAAAAGTAACGGAAATAGAAAACTACAACTTATTTATTATGAGTGGGAATAATCAAAAATCGCAAAGTGATCATGATTATTCTTATCCATTTTTTAATTGTAATGCCCTTTGCAAGAAACTCTGATTCGCTATTTTATTTTCAGCTTCATTAATAGCTTTAAGCAAATTGTTTTGATTGTCTGTAATCTCGCTAAGCACACTAGTCATAATATCCCATACAGGTTTCATTTTTAAAATAAGTTCTTGCCCCTTGACAGTAAGCAAGATCAGGCGTTTGCGCTCGTCCTGCCTATCTTTTTTAGAACGGATAAGTTTTTGTTTTTCCAGCTCTTTTAGCAAGCTAATGGTTGAGGGGTGCGTATAACCAATCTCGTTCGCAATTTCGACCACACTCAATACCCCTTTATGGTAAAGGGTATAAATGACCGGAAACCATTTTGGCTCAAACTCAATATCAAATGATTTGTAAAGCAAAGCACCATCTTTACGTAGCTGTTCACTGAGGCGTTGCAACCTTGTAGATATGGCCAAAATGCCTGATTCGTCTATAACGTTCATTATATCTGGTTTAATGTTAAATGACAAAATACATTATCTGCACACATTAAAGGGAATGCTTCTGGAAGTGCTTTTTTCTCAATACGCATAAAATTATTTTTTTCATAAAAACGTAGGGCAGCTTCCAATATCGAAACCGTTCCTAGGTATAAGTGCTGCAAACCGTTTTCCTTACTATAGGCGATTAATGTATCCAACAGTTGTTGGGCTATAAACAGTTCTTTGCCTCTATACTCTTTTTTTACAAACATTTTTCTTATAGCACCTGCTTTATCATCATACTTGACCAAGGCAATCGTACCAATTAATTCCCCGTCTATAAAGGCACCCCAAAAACAGCCTCCCCGCTGATGATAAAAGTTATTTATTTCCAAAAGATCAGGTTGATCTTCTAAAGTGATGGGAACATTAAATTCCTTTTGCTGGATGGTTAAAATTAAATCAATCACCGCTTCTGCATATTCATTTTCAATGGGTCTAATCTTTGTTTTCATAGCTAAATATATTTTTATACAAAACTACGTAGTTAAATACATAAAAACAAATTATTTTTATAAATTAAACCTATTAAAGATCACAACAATGATATGAATTGAATTATTGAATATTTATTTAAATCTTAAATTATCGTTACAAAGTAGCAGTACTTCACTATTATATTATGACTATGATAGATAGTGAATAATTAATTACATTTGAAATATGTCATTTCGGATTAAATAGAATTCCACTTTACCAATTCCTTAAAATCCTGCATAAAATGATTTGCAAATAGTCCTACGGGGATCACAAACTAAAAATCCCATTTCTTATTAAACTGTTTATGTTTTTTTGTTTTTATACCTTTTCTACAATGTCGCCATGTCAATGGAGGCTCTTAAGTTGAGGATTCTTACACCTCTAAACCTCCTTCTAAAAACTTTGATTTTTGCATCAAAAAATTCCGTTGGCGCATTTGACTCGCTGTCGCTCGGGTCGTGTTTATTTTTTAGCCTTATGACCTGACGATAGGCGTAATACGTCATTTTATATTCCTTTTTTTAGAATAAAAATTATGCCTCGAACTGACGTAGCTTAAAATCTTATTTTTTCATATACCTAAGTCGATTTTCCTTAAAATGAATGCCTTTTATTCAGTAATCTGATGACATAAAAAATCCCCTCAAAAAAATATTTTCGAGGGGATTTTTTCTATTAATTGCAACCCTATCCAGTTGCTTTTCAGTTTACTCTCGATAGCTCAATGCTTATAGATAACTCTGAAAACTGCGACTGAAAACTGTGACCTAGATAGTTACAAAATATTCTATGATTAGCTTTCTTTTAAATTCAATTTACTATTTTTTCGGCTGAAGCCAAAGTAAATTACCAATCCAAACAGTAACCAAACAGTAAAGTAAATCCAGTTCCAAACGCTTAACTCTGCCATCATATACAAACAACAGATTAAACCCAAAAGTGGAATTAAAGATAAGTTTTCTTTGTAAGACCAAACGAGTAAACCAACAACTACAATTAAGAAAATCCACATCGGTATTTTGTGCTTGAATAAATCAAATCCGCTTTCATACTTCACGGAATCAGCGATAGGCAATCCTGCAACCACAGAAGCATACTTGTCATCATCCTCTTGGTATTGGCTCAACAAATGCTCCACATCCAGTTTTTCGGTAGCGTTCGTTTTTCCTTCAATGCTTACCAAATAATCATATACTTTTTGAGTCTCTTCTTTATTTAATGAGGTAATAATAAATTCCGAATCGTTGATCTTAGTTTCATTGGTAATGAAACCCATAGTTGCTTTTTTGTTGTATCCAAAAGAGAAAACCAAAGCGATCACGATTAATAAAGGAAAAATATATTTTGAATTTACATAAGGCGTTTTGAATTTACCTCTTGGAATGTCAGTTCTATTTTGCAAAGCCAAAACCCCAGCGCATACCAATACAAAAGCAAATAATGTTCCGATACTACATAAATCAGTTACCATGGTTAAATTCAAAAACAAAGCAGGAACCGCAACTACAAAACCAACTACGATTGTGGCAAAAGAAGGTGTTTTGAATTTTGGGTGCACCGTAGAGAATTTTTTTGGTAACAAACCATCACGGCTCATACTCATCCAGATACGCGGCTGTCCCATTTGAAAAACCAATAAAACACTCGCCATGGCCACTACAGCACTCACGGCAATAATCCCCGACATCCATTTTAAATGCAATTGATCAAACACAAAAGCCAATGGATCGCCTACATTCAAGGTATTATAACTTACCATACCTGTAAGAACCAGTGCAATGGCAATATATAGAATCGTACAAATAATAATCGCCCACATCATCCCTCTTGGCAAATCACGTTGCGGGTCTTTACACTCTTCGGCGGTTGTCGAAATAGCATCAAAACCAATATAGGCAAAGAACACTGCCGAAACTCCTTTTAAAACTCCCGAAACTCCATTAGGAGCAAAAGGATGCCAATTGGTAGTGTCCACATAAAAAATACCCACGGCAATTACCAAAAGAACGATACAAAGCTTAACCACTACCATTATATTACTAGCATTACGAGATTCTTTCATTCCGCGGTAAATCAAGGCCGTAATCAAAACAATAATCAAAAGCGCTGGTAAATCGGCAACAAAATGAAAAGAACCGATCATCGGAGATGTTTTCCAAGCGGTATGGGCATTTTGCATTCCTACACTTAGGTTCTCAAAAGTCTTTCCGCCTTCCATCAGGGCTGTAGCATCTTTAAAGCCGTTTGAAGCTGTTAGATAATCCATTTGTACCCATTGTGGTAAATCGATTCCTCCGCTAGAGAGTAAGCTCGTAAAGTAATCACTCCACGATATGGCAACTGTTATATTTCCAACCGAGTATTCCATAATTAAAGCCCAACCAATAATCCAAGCTATAATTTCCCCAAAAGCAACATAGGAATAGGTGTAAGCACTTCCAGAAACCGGAACCATCGAAGCAAACTCAGCATAAGCAAAAGCAGCAAAGCTACAAGCAATAGCCGTAAACAAAAACAAGAAGATTACTGCCGGACCTCCGTCAAAACTAGCTTTTCCTATGGTACTAAAAATACCAGCCCCTACAATGGCTGCAATTCCGAAGGCTGTTAAATCTTTGGCCGTCAAATGTTTTCCTAGAGCATCATGTCCCTCTAGATTATTTTTTTCGACCTGTTTTAAAATATCTTGAACTGTTTTTTTTCTAAAAAGCCCTTTTAATGCCATGTTGTAAATTTTATCGTTAGAAACTAATATCTTGTATTTTTTGCAATATTTTTTGAATAAAAAAGCAAAAATTTTAAAGTCCAAATATATAAAACATATTTAATCTTTAAAGTCTAGATGTAAATTTTTTATAATATTATGATATAAAAACCATATTTCTCTTTTTAAACTTAAATAAAGTCAAATATACACTTATAAATCACATTCAAACAAAATATAATTCAATATTTATTCAAAAAAGCATTAAAATTTAAAATTTTGTAAATTGAACCTTAATAAATATAAAAAAGAAGATTCAATCACAAGAATAATTATTTCTAAATCAGACAAAACCAATTGTTCTTTTATGTTACATCATTTTTATTGGAATCTTTTTTAAGCAACCATAGTACCTTAAATAAGGTTTCAAAATATTTTTGGTAAAACAAAATTATCACAATAGTATCCTAAATTAAGATTTTGAAACAGTTATTTTGAAAACAAAAAAAATAGCAGTCACATAACATTCTAAGTATTTCATATACCATTAAATACCACCCTATAGAAATGTTATTATTTCTTGTTAAAAAAAAATATAATCAACTACATTTGCAACTTTTTAAACTTATCCAATAAAATAAGAAAATATACATTCGCTGTTTTTTTCTTGTAACCTATAATCTGTAATAAATTGAACAAAAATACTTCAACCCTATATTTCACGATACTTTTATTGTTATTTGTAAATTTAAATTGTTTCTCCAACACGCTAACAGATTCAATAGCAACCCCAAAAAAAAGCAAACTTAAAACAGCTTTAAATACAAGCTCAAAAAAAAGCTATTCAAAAATTACCATTCCCCAAACTGCATCCACTTTTCTTAAAAGCGAGTTTACAGAGAGCTTCCTCAAGAAAAATTACCCAATTGCTACAGGTACGAATGATGATTTGAAAACCGCTATGGCAGTTTTTAAAAAAATTGATAGTACAGATAACACTACTGCATTATTGGCTGAAAAAAATCTTTCGATGTTGCCTATTGGTATCAAAAAAACAATCAATAAAACCCAATACATGTTGGGGATAAGCAATGCCAAATTCACCCCAGAATATACTGAACTAACAGCCTTTGTACGGATCATAATTCCACAAATTGATTCTAATGGTAAACAAAAAGAACTTTTTTTTGGAGCGAACAACATTAAACTTTCTCACAAAGGAGGTTTGGTTGGCGATACCAATTTAGTTTTACTTGGCGATTTCCCGTTAAAAATCAATGGAGATAAAGCCTTATTAGTTTTAAAAGGCGGAATGAATATGAGTACTGGTAAAGTAGAAAACAAAACCTACGTAACTATTGATTGTAATGGCTTTAAAGAACTAGGCATTACTGCAGATGTGGAATTCTCGAGATCAATGCTAGAACCTGTTGATGCCGAAAATAACGTAATTGGAAAAACGGAGCGCGTAATAGGCTCTTTTAAAACCATTGTATCAAATTGGAATGATATCCTGGTAGAAATCTCTTTGCCTAAATTTCAATTAACCTCTTTTAAAGGAACTTGTTTTGAATTAAACAATGCTGTAATTGATTTAAGTGACATAAGGAATTCTAAAAATATAAATTGGCCAAAGGATTATCAACAAGATTATTTGGTTGCTGGAAATGAAGAACTATGGAGAGGACTATATGTAAGCTCATTACAAGTGGTACTTCCGAAACAGTTTAAGAAAAAAGGGAGCAAGGAAAGAATTACGTTTAAAGCAACTGATTTATTAATTGACAGAATGGGGGTGTCAGGTACTTTTTCTGCTGACGACGTTTTAAAATTAAATGAGGGAGATGCTTCAAAATGGCAATTTTCTGTTGCTCATTTTGAAATGAATTTCAGGGCAAATGCCTTAACTGCTGCTGCTTTTAATGGATCAATCGTTCTACCAGTATCAAAGAAAGCAACAGGCGAGCAAACTAATAATGTTGCGCTAGACTACGCCGCCATTATCAACCCTATAGACAATGAATACCTATTAAGAGCCACTACAAAAAAAGATATTGCTTTCTCTTTATTCAAAGCAAAAGCAAAATTCACACCAGGTTCCTATATCGAACTAAAAGTAAAAGACGGTGTTTTTCTTCCAAAAGCAGTATTAAATGGCAATTTAGCAATAAAAGGAAGTAATAGCCAAGACGAAAAAGACGATAAAAAAACGGTCGATTTTCAAGGAATTGAATTCCAAAACTTACAATTACAAACCGTTACACCTTATATCACAGCAAGCTACTTTGGTTATAAAGGAGAAGTAAAAGTGGCTAATTTCCCTGTTACCATATCCAATATTGCTATGGAATTCGAGAAGACTTCAGCATCATTAGGATTTACTATTGCCATTAATTTACAAAAAGACAGTTTTAAAGGGGCTACCAGTTTATCTATTGTTGGAAAATTTGGAGAAGACGAAGGTATTCAAAAATGGAAATTCCATAAATTAGTAATTAACAGAATCTATTTGAAAGCCGATATTGGTGGTGCAAAATTTGAAGGACATATAGATCTAAGAAATGACGATCCTATTTATGGTGATGGATTTGCGGGGAATTTGAGTGCCGAGTTTAAAGGAGGTATAAAAGTAGAAGCCAATGCCATTTTTGGAAAAGTAGAAGATGCAATCACCAACAAGGATTTTAGGTATTGGTATGTAGATGCCATGGTAGATGGTTTGACTATTCCGTGTGGTGCTGCCTTTGTGATTTCGGGTTTTGGAGGAGGTGCCTATTATCAAATGAAGAAAGCAGGATTTAGCTCTAGTTTTACCGCATCAGGTTCTGTTTATGTGCCTGATTTTGAATCTGGTTTAGGAATAAAAGCCATGATTCATTTTGCCAATGCTGCCAAACCAGATGCTTTTTGGGGAGGTGCAGGATTTGAGATTGCGTTTAATAAACATGGCGGATTAAATAGGATTAGTATTTATGGAGAAGGACACGTCATGCAAACTTTTGGATTCACATCGGGCTTAGATAAATTAAAAGACGGTTTAAAATCGGTTGTTGAAGCAGAAGCCAAAATACCCAAAGAAACATTAGACAAAACCAAAGAAAGCAACTTGACCGAAGCGGCAAAACAAGTTTACCCCGATAAAGTTTCTGGACAACCGGGACTTAATGCCTATGCGGCTATCGAATATGATTTTAGAAGCAGCACCCTTCACGGTTCATTTGACTTGTATGTCAATTTCCTTGATGGTGTAATTATGGGAAGAGCTTCAAAAAACAGAGCGGGTTGGGCAGTACTTCATTTTGCTCCGAATAAATGGTATGTCCATATGGGAACTCCTACTGATAGACTAGGCTTAAAGATGGGTATAGGATCTATAGTAGTAGAAGCGGGCGGTTATTTTATGATGGGTGACGATATTCCTGCCAGTCCCCCTCCGCCAGCAATTGTTGCTCAAATACTAAAATTAGATGTAGGTTCATTAGATTATATGCGATCTGAAAATGCCAGTACTTTAGGATCAGGAAAAGGTTTTGCTTTTGGCTCGGACTTTAGCATAAAAACAGGAAACATGAACTTTTTAGTATTCTATGCCAATTTTGAAGCAGGATTAGGATTTGATGTCATGGTCAAAGATTATGGAGAAGCATTATGCAAAGGAACTGGACAAATTGGTATAAATGGCTGGTATGCCAATGGACAATCTTATGCTTATTTACAAGGCGAAATGGGAATAGATGTAAAACTCTTTATGATTCGCAAAAAAATTCCAATCATAAAAGGGGGTGGCGCGGTTATTTTGCAAGCCAAATTACCTAACCCTGTCTGGATTCGTGGGTATTTAGGAGGGTATTATGATTTACTAGGAGGAGCCGTAAAAGGTAGTTTTAGATTTAAACTTGAATTTGGATCGCAATGTGAATTCGTTAGCAGTAATCCATTAGAAGGTCTCAAAACCATTGCCGAAATCAATCCAAGCGAAGGAAGTAAAGACGTCAATGTATTTACCATACCACAAGTAGGTTTTAACATGCCTATAGAGAAAAATTTTGTCATTGATGGCGAAACAGGCACAAAAACCTATAGATTAAAACTCGAAGAATGCACCGTAAAGAATGAAGGAGTACCCGTTATTGGGACACTTAGTTGGAATAACACCAAAGATTTACTGAGCTTTAATGCAACCGAAGTATTACCACAAAACTCAAAACTAACCCTTACAGCCAAAGTGAGTTTTCAAGAAAACGTAAATGGAACCTGGGCAACCGTATATGATAAAGGTCAAATTGCTACCGAAACTGAAATTAGAAACTTTACTACAGGAACGGCACCAAACAATATCCCCGTGACAAATATTGCTTATTGTTATCCTGTTTTCGATCAAAAATACGTCTATCAAAAAGAGAGTAAACAAGCGTATGTCGTTTTAAAACAAGGACAAGCCTATTTATTTAATTTGAAACCTGGTCAATCCCAAAAAGCATTTTATAAAACAACCGATAATACTGCAAGCAGTACTATCAGTTATGACACTGCCAATAAAAGAGTAAATATTGAACTACCTGTTCTAAAAACGACAAAACCCTATTCGCTATCCTTGATGACGCTAGAGACAAAAACAGATGCTAACAACAACTTAACTCAAAACTATGAAAAACAAGAGCTTGCCGCTGATGTCAACGTAGAGATAAAAAGCAATAAACTCAATGAAACGGTTGTAGGTGGAGAAGGAACTGAAATGTTGAAATATAATTTTAGCACCAGTCAATACACCAGTTTTAAAGAAAAAATGGAAGCTAAGAAACCAAAACAAACCTTAGTGGAGATTATCTATATGGATGTACATGCTTTACAATCCTTGAATGAATCTACTGAACCATTTGATGAAATAGAAATAATTGGAAATTCAAAAACATTAGACAAACCTTTAGTAAGCGTTGAGGCAGTATTAGACGACAGCTACTATTTAAATGAAATCTATCCTCTTATTTACAAAGGGTATCCTTTAGAAAATGAAATAAAATTGGATAGAAACACAGATATATTAGGAGTACCACCAGTAAAAGGGGTTGAAGTTTTAGCTTGGTACCAAAGTTATATCATCAATAATCCTTCTAGCTTTATGCTCAAAGAGTATTTACCATTTAGATATAACCAGCCTTCTTATTACAAAAGTGATTTTAAAGACTTGCGATATAAAGTTTCCAGTAAATACGTAGACTCTCCAAATCAAGCCATGATGCAAAAATACGATTACCTTTTACATGGAGAATTCCCTTATATAAAACAAGGTACTTACAACATAAAATTAAACTATATACTTCCTGGAGGGCAAGCAGGCACGAGTTCGGGTTCAATTTTTACATTCAATAAATCAAATTAGCATGAAGTTTCAATATATAATAGCATTATTTTTTTTGGGATATAGCACTACTTATGCACAGAAGAACATCTCGACAGAAAAAGCAACACCAGAAAAAGAATCTAAAATTCAAGTCATTGTAAGGGTACAAAAAGACAAAATTCTACTGCGTTGGGCTCCCAGTGACGCCCTTGCTTGGAAAAAACTAAACAAGTATGGATACCAACTCGAACGCTATACCGTAACCCGAGACAATAAAACATTGGCTAATCCTGAAAAAGTAGTTTTAGCCAAAGTATTCCAACCAGAACCACTCGAAAATTGGGAGAAAACTATTGAAGAAAATGACAATGCCGCCATCATTGCGCAAGCGCTTTATGGCGAAAGTTTTGGAGTAACAGGTCTAAATCAATTGCAATCTATTGTCAATATATCGGAAGAAAATGAGCAACGTTTTACATTTGCCCTATTTGCTGCCGACAAGGATTTTGAAATGGCAAAAAAAGCAGGTTTGGGTTTTGAAGATAAAACGGTGCTAAAGAACGAAAAATATACTTACAGAGTATCTTCTAATGTACCCGCAGAAGAACTAACCATACAATACGGTGGCGTTTTTGTAGGGCCAAAAGAATACGAAGACTTACCCAAACCCATGGATTTTACCGCTCATTTTACAGACAAAAGCACGATGCTGAGTTGGAATTTTAAAATCCTCGCACATGCATATGGGAGTTATTATGTAGAGCGTTCCTTAGACAAGAAGCACTTCGAACGCATTACCAATAAACCCTACACGAGCATGAATCAAGAAAACGAAAATAACAATCGTATTTTTTATGTTGACTCTATTGCCAATAACCAACAATACAGTTATCGAATTCAAGGAATTTCTGCTTTTGGAGAATTAGGTCCTTACTCCGAAATGGTTTCGGGAAAAGGAAAATCAATCTTAAAATTTGTACCGCATTTGACCATCAAAGATTTTAAAGATGACAAAACCGTAACGCTAACTTGGGAATTTGATGAAGAAGGAAATTCTGAAATCACTGGATTCGAACTCAACCGTTCGGACACCGATGATGATAAATACCTCCCTGTTGTAAAAAATATTGCACCCAAAAGCAGATCCATACTATACAACAAACTAGCATCTACCAATTATTTTACCATAACTGCCGTAGGAAAACAAGGCGGTAACAGAACTTCCTTCCCAATGCTAGTACAACCCGTAGATTCTATCCCTCCATCTAAACCCCTTAATTTAAAAGGAGTAATTGATAGTCTAGGAGTGGTGAAAATATCTTGGGATCCTAATAAAGAAGAGGATCTTATGGGATACCGAATTTTTAAGGGAAACAACCCTAACGAAGAATTCAGTCAATTAACCATAAGTCCGAGCGAACCCAACAACTACCAAGACAATGTAGTCCTTAAAAGTCTGAATAGTAAAGTGTATTACAAAATAATGGCGGTAGATACCCATTATAACATGTCTTCTTTTTCGGAAGTATTGATACTTAAAAAACCAGATGTTGTCCCACCTACTTCACCTCTGTTTACCAATTATGAGATAAAAGACGGTAGGGTCACTTTAGAATGGATCAATAGCCAAAGCGAAGATGTAGCAACACACTACCTCTACCGAAGGGAAGACAACAACAATCATTTGATTGCTGTATTTGAAAAGAAAGATAACATAGAGCGTTATGAAGATAACAATAGTGCTGAGGGATCAACCTATCATTATTCTATTTTTGCTAAGGACGAAAGTAATTTAACCTCTGACCCCTCGCCCGAAATAGCCATTTTTGTTCCTAAATCCTCCGTAATGCCGGCCGTAAAAGGGTTTTATGCACAACCCAATACAACGACCAACAGTATTGATTTATCATGGGACTACACCGCAACTGGAGTTGAAAGTTTTGAAATTTACAAAGCTACCGCCGATGAACCCATGCAGCTCATGCAAATGGTTACGGCGCAAACCAAAAAACTATCCGATTCTAGTATCACAATAAACACTACCTATAAATATGCCATAAGAGCGCTCTTCGCAGACGGACGAATTTCTAAAATGGCATTTTTTACTATAAAATTTTAAGATTATGAAGAAGATATTTTTGTTAGTATTATTTCTTTTTGCCATAAAAAGTTATGGGCAAGACTATACGATTACTTTAAGTTATGAAGCATCAGCTTCAGACTGTCATGCTGCTCATTTTGATTGGGACTTTTCGGGAATCGATTCTTTTAATGCTGGAGGAAATTCTATGAATGTTTCTGGCATTCGTACTTATACAGCATCTGGTAACTCTTTTACATTATCAAGCAATAGTAGTTGTGCTGCTCTTGGAGCAAGTTCTAACGATTGTAACATTCCTGCTGAAAAAAACACACAAACTGAGACTGCTACAAATTTAATTAAAGGAATTTTTATGAATCTAGGTGGATGTAATGGAGGGGTCTCAATTGATAAATTCATTCCCAATGTATCTATTAAAAATAATAAAGCCTCCACTATTTGTTCTGGAGAGACATTAGATTTAGAAGGTTCCGCAGGATTCCCTGATGCAGCCTACCACTGGCAATATTCCAAAGACAACCAAGTAACTTGGGTAGATGTCCCATCTTCAATAGGTAGTAATCTGACAACGAATGACACTCCACAAACTGCATTTAGTATTAATGATCTATTAGGTTCTAGTAGCGAACAATTTTTTGGCGAAACAATTTATTTTAGATTGGGGTATGGTCAGGATAGGCCTTTTTCTAATGTGATACCGATAACATTTTCTCCTTGTGGTCCAGTTATTACAAGCATTTCATTTGTAGGTCCACAATGTAATGGAGATATTGTCAAATCATTAGCAATAACATTTCAAGACAAATTAAACTCCACTATAGGGGAAAAACTAGCCTCTATATCTGTTTGTGACATAAATAATAATTCAAAAATATTTATGCAAATTAGCGGCCCTATATCATATCCTGACGACACAAAAACTTATACATATACTACTACTGATTTACGACGATTAGAGACAGATCATAAATATAAAGTAAGATATCAAGCACAAATTACTGATCATAAAGACTCTTCTAAAACAATAATGAGAGGTGTCTTGGATTCTCCTTCAATATTAGACTTTCAATATAAAGAAGTAGCTCCAATAACATTTCAAACAACACAAATTAATATTTTATGCCAGGGTAATAATACAGGAAGTGTTACGGTAATAAACCCTCAAGGAGGCAATGGTGGTTACACATATAGCAAAGATGGGAAAAACTTCCAAGGCAGTCCGACTTTTTCAGGTCTTGCAGCTGGAACTTATTCAATTACTGTTAAAGATAGTAAGAATTGTACAGTACCAAAATCAATATCATTGACTTCTCCTTCTAAGCCCATATCGATAAAAGGAGAAACTTCCCCTTCATCAGGCCCTTCTGCTGCTGACGGATCTATAGTACTTAACAAAATATCTGGTGGTACACCTTCTTATAAAATATTTTTAGGTAGTACAGAAGCCCCAAACTTAAGCCAACTCATTGCAGGTTCTTATGCAATAAGAATAGCTGATGGGAATACATGCGTAAAAGACACTGTACTAGTTGTCAAACAAAAAATATCATGCATCCCAACTAAAACAGATGTAAAATGTTTTGGGGTAAAAGATGGCAGTATCTCATTAGCTATACAAGGAGGTTCTGGAAGCTATAATGTTCTTTGGAATAATGATGCCACAACCAAAGACATATCAGGTTTAGCAGGAGGAACATACAAATATACTATTACAGATACCACAAATGACCCGTCATTAACTTTTACAAATAGTGTAACAATTGCTACTCCTCCAAACTTATTATCCGTTGCATTTTATTCAAAGACTCAACCAACACCAAGTAAACCAAATGGTGGAGCTATATCAATATCTGTAACTAATGGTTATGGAAATTACACCTATAAATGGACAAAAAACACCGCACCTTACACCCCAAGCCCTAACGACAAAGATATTTATACTCTAGGAGATGGGACTTACGTTTTAACCGTGATTGACAACAGTGGATTAGGATGCGAAAAATCTAGTGATCCTGTCGTTCTCAAAACTTTAGCTGTAAAAGACATCGCAGAAAATAATATAAATTGCTATGGCGCTACAACTGGTAATATAACCGTACAAGCCGATGGAGGAACATTGGATCAAAATGAAACTATCAAAACCTACCAATACCAATGGTACGAATCAGATAATAAACAACCTGAAACTTTTACAGAACTTCCTAACGAAACAAACCCAACATTAGCTGGCCGCAAAGCAGGAAATTATAAAGTAGAAATTTTTGATAGCTATGATTCTGTGTTATCTCGTGTTTATACCCTAACCCAACCTAATGCTGCTTTAACAGCTACTGTAATTACTACAAACGAATCCTGTTTTAGCAGTAATGATGGAACGGCAATTATTACTGCTACTGGTGGTACACCTATAAATGGTAATTACACTTATTCTTGGAAAAGAAACAGTGCTCCTTTACCAACCCTTACAGCAGCAGCTTCAAACACACTTACAGCTGGAAATTATGAGGTAATCATTAAAGACCAACATCAATGTATTACAGTTACACCTACTGTTTTTACAATCACTTCTCCCACAGAAATAATCATCCCAGATCCAATAATCAAAAAAGTTTCCATTTTTGGAAAAAACTTAAAAGATGGAGCAATTACAATTGCTCCTATAACTCGTGGCCTTGTAGGAAATGAAGCGAGTACAGATTATAGCTATTCCTGGACAAAAGATAATGATGCAACTGTAATAAGTACTGATCGTAGTCCTACAGGTTTAGGCAAAGGAACGTACCATTTAACCGTAAAAGTTGCAAATACAGGTTGCACCAAAACCATTGATTGTGTCCTTCCAGAAAATAACAAACTGACTGTAGCCATTCAAGAAACAGAATCTATATTTTGCTACGGAACCCCTAGCGGAAAACTTCATGCAGAAATAATCGGAGGAATTACCCCATATAAAATTGCTTGGTACAAAAAGAATGAACAAACCTCAACTTTAGAATTTATTTCAAATCTTCAAGATATTGATAAGCTAACTGCTGGTGAATATTCTTTAAAAGTAACAGACTCTGCCAATCCAGAACCTACAGGCCCTTTTGCGGAAGCAGAACAATTGAATTATAAACTTATTAATCAAAAAACATTATTAACCGTTGCCTCAACATCCCAAACCAATGTTTTATGTCATGGTGCACAAACTGGAGCAATTAGCATCCAAATAGAAGGTGGAACCGCTCCTTATACAGCAGTTTGGTCCAATGGGAACGCGCCATTACCAGCAAGGACAAATCTAGGAAAATTGGATACTGTTCCTGATTTATTTTCGGGTACCTATAGCGTCATCATAACTGATGCCTATGGCTGTACAGCTTCACTAGCAAACCCTCTAATCATTAGTCAACCTAAAGCTCCTTTGTTAATAACAGACACAGAAGTAAAAAACCTAACTGGTTTTGAAACCCTAAACGGAAGGATCTCTGTAGCAATAACAGGAGGAACAAGTCCTTATACATACAGCTTTGGGAACCAGTCAAATGTTTCAATAGTTGGAAGTGCCTTAACATTAGACAAACTCTCGATAGGGAATTATACCCTAACGATTACAGATGCTAATAGTTGTACAACTTCTAACAACTACAACATAATACAACCGGACAAATTATTAATTACAGCTATTTCTCAAACTCCAACCTCAACCATCAAATGTAATGGTGATAAATTTGGAATACTAGAAGCGACTGTAACTGGTGGAGCTCCAATTGGTATGTTAGATGCCAATAAAAATTACACCTATAAATGGTACAATATACTAACACCAAACGTTACTGCCTCTACGACCAACCCCTCCGAAACCTTGGTAGCAGGAACGTATGCCCTTACGGTAACCGATATCGAAAATAATACATTCACTTTGCAAAGTGCGCCAATTATCGAGCCTCCACTCTTAAAAATCAGTTATACCCAAACCAATGTTTCGTGTTACAATGGTAATAATGGTACCATTGCCATTACTGTTACTGGCGGAACAGGAAATCACACCATTAGCTGGAGTAACGGAAAAGACACTGACGCTATAAATAGTCTTCGTGCAGGGATTTATACCGTTACGGTTACTGATGATAATCAATGCCAAGCTATAGAAAACATAACCATTACAGAACCCGAATTATTATATGTAAGTAAAGTAACTAAAAATCCACCCTCCGCTTTAGGGTTGCAAGATGGTAGTATCAAAATTGAAGTAACAGGCGGAACTCCAAATTATAATTATTTGTGGTACAACGACAAAAAAGATTTGATTTATTCGGATCTAAATCAGTCTTCCAATACGAGCATCAACAACATTTTTGCCGGGCAATATTTCATTACGGTAACAGATGCCAAAGGCTGTGCCGTTATCGAAAAAGATTTGGATAAAATCGATCCATTGGTGCTTTCGACAAACCAAATTAACATTATAAAATGCAATGGTGATGCTACCGCGAGTATCAAAGCTGCTGCTTCAGGAGGAACTCCTATTTATTATTACAAATGGTACAAAACGACAGATCCGCTCCATGTTGTAGGACAAGCCGCAACTTTAGTAAATGCAACTGCTGGAACTTACTATGTAGTACTTTCGGATTCTTTTGGATTGACGAAACAAAGTGCGAATAGTACCATTACCCAACCTGATATTTTAAACAATACCCTTGCATCCGAATACACTCGTTGTGGCGATGCCAATGATTGGAGCATCACTACCACACCAGTAGGAGGAACAGCACCTTACACCTATTTATGGAATACAGCTGCTCGAACTGCAAATTTACAAGACGTACCGCCTGCCAATTATTCGGTATTAGTAACGGACAACAACGGTTGTAGTATTTCAAAAAACATCACAATCACGGCTCCTACTCATTTGGCTACAGCCGAAAAAATCACAAAACCAACCTGTTTTGGAGGATCGGATGCCACTATAGTTTTAACTTCCTCTGGAGGACAAGGCCCTTACACCTATTTATGGAACACTGGGGAAAAATCGAATGTATTGAGTAACGCTTCCGCAAAAGTATATTCGGTGGGGGTAACAGATTTCAAGGGCTGCGTGATTAACAAAACCTACAGTATCCAAAATCCGCCAAAAGACGTCATCAATCTGGGTGAAGATGTAACGCTTTGTTTCGACCAATCGCTTACCATCAACGCGACTAATGCCGATGACAAAGCCAAATATTCTTGGACATCGACCAAAGGATTTACAAGCAACAAACCTATTATTACGGTTTCAGAACCCGCAGAATATACGCTCGTAGTAACCAATCGTTTGGGCTGTAACGCTACCGATATGCTCAAAATATCCAAGCAAGATACCGCAATTAGTGCCGAGTTCGCCTCCTCTACTCAGGTGTTTATGAACGAGAAATTCATTATTGTGGACATTAGTAATCCTATTGCCGACAATATCGAATGGGTTTTACCCGCAGCAGCTACTGTAGTTTCAAAAGACAAAGATTTTGCCGAGTTGAGTTTTAGCAAAGCGGGCGAATATGAACTGACATTAAATACAAAAAAAGGAAATTGTACCGCTACTCAAACCAAAAAAATTGTAGTGGTTGAAGGCGAATACACGGATCCAGACAGTACCGATTTGAAGAAGAAATTTGATCTCAGAATCTATCCCAATCCATCCAATGGTATTTTTACCGTAGATGTAACACTAGATAAAGTAATGCCAGCTCACATCAAGGTGTATAACTTGACCAACAATAAAATTATCGACTCTAAATATGAAGAAGGAAAAGACCAATACTCGTTCAACTTTAGCCTAAGCGGATTAACTGCCGGTGTGTATTTCGTTCTGGTTGAATCGCAACAAGGGAATCAGTTGAGGAAAATAATTATTAAATAGACTTCTTAGATTGTTAGCCCTTTTAGAGTACTAGATTTCACAAATAAACAACATATAAAATGGGAGAAAGACACCCTTTCTCCCCTATTTTATCGCAACATCAAAATGATTTTAAACAGCATACGATTTTTTATTTTACTGTTTTTTGCAACTACCCTTGGCTATTCACAAAGCTTCAATGTAGAGCAATTAGCAAAGACCAAACTGATTAAGGTTTCGGGTGGTGCATCGGCAAATGCAATTATGTATTCGGGGAATGCGGCTAGAGAGCCTTTTTCGTATTTTCTTAACGGAAACATCAATATCAACGTGGCAGGATTGTACAACTTACCGTTTTCCTTCTCCTACTCCACTCAAAAATTTGGGTACACCAAGCCTATTGCCATGAAAACGTTAAGTATACACCCATCCTACAAATGGATCACAACCCACATTGGAGATGTAAGCATGACTTTTTCTCCCTATACCTTAAACGGGCATTTGTTTACTGGTTTTGGTGTAGATCTTACCCCTCCGGGAAAATTCAAAGTCAGTGCTATGTATGGTCGCCTCTTGAAAAGTAGTGAGTATGACGCAACCATTCCAGCTGCAATTCCTACTTTCAAACGCTATGGCTATGGTTTTAAAACAGCATACACTTTCGAAAAAGTAAATCTAGGCATCATCTTTTTTAAAGCCTCTGATGTAGTGAGTTCATTGTCTAATCCCGTACCATTTGAGTTAGGGCTTACGCCAAAAGAAAACGTAGCAGTGAGTTTTGAAACCAGTTTCAAATTATTCCAAAGACTGCAAGTCATGACCGAATATGCCAACAGTAGCATAACCGAAGATATTAGTATTGACGGCTCGACCAAAGGAAAAGGCATTGCTTCCCTATTTCTAAAATCAAACGAAACAACTACTTCACAAAATGCCATCAAAGCACAATTGGTTTATCCTGCGGGAAAAGGAACTTTGGGATTGGGCTACGAACGCATCGATCCCAATTACAGAACTTTGGGGAGTTACTATTTTAATAATGATTTAGAGAATATCACTGTAAATGCAACCCAACAGATTTTTAAAGACAAAGTATCGCTGGCCTTAAGTTTAGGGATGCAAAAAGACAATATAGAGAAACAAAAAGTCAGTCAGTCCAAAAGATTGGTATCTTCTATTACAGCAGATTACAAAGCCAGCCAAAAATTAAATCTGAATTTTAATTACTCCAATTTTCAATCTTTTACCAACAGCCGCAACCAGTTTGATTACATCAATCAAGATCCAAATTTGGTCTATGTAGATACGTTAAACTTTAGACAAGTCAATAAAAATTTGGGATTAACGGCAAACTATCTCATCAAAAACGACAAACAGCTCAAGAAATCCATAAGTGCCAATTTCTCGATGCAGGAGTCATCCAATGAGCAACAAGGGCAAACGGTAGCTGGTGGTGCAACGACTTTTTACAACTCTGCCATTTCTTATATTCAGGGGTATCCCACAAAAGATTTAAACTTTATGGGGTCGCTCAATAATACGTACAGCCAAATAGAAACCGGCAACAACCTAATCATTGGTCCAACCCTTGGCGTGACCAAATTATTGATGGATCGAAAATTAAACACTTCGTTTTCTACCAGCTACAACAGCAGTTTTAGCAACGGCAACAAGCAAAACGACATTTTCAACTTACGCCTCACAGGTTCGTACTTGTATTTAGAAAAACACAGCTTCAATATGAGTGTTATTTCTTTATTTGGCAAAACCACAACCTCCAAAAACAATGACGTCACTGCTACTCTGACGTATGCCTATTCATTCGATAAAATAAAATGGAGAGCAACTCCAAAAGCGCCCAAAAAAGAAGAAAAACAACTGGGAGGCAACATCCTGAAAATAAACTTCAAAGATTATAAATTGGAGGGGACGCGAGAGCAAATCACCCTACAATTACAGGATTTGCAATTACACCCCTTACCCATTGCCGAAACTACGCAACTGGAACACTTACTAACACTAGTCCCTTTGACCCTAGATGATTCCAGCTTCAAGGACAAAGTGATCGATTATCTAGAACAATACCAAGCTGCGGCCGAAGTGGTTAAAAAATACAATGAATTGATCGTTCAAGCTGTTCAAAAAGTAACCCAAGAAATCAGCGGTAATGACGAAAGCTGCGAAAAAGCATACACCACAGCCATTAGCCGAGTGAATTCTCATCAACTACACGGCAAAAATGCTAATGAAATAACGGATAAAATCAGTTATAACTCCTATCTAAAATTGGTTGAAAAAAGCGATAAAGCCAAACAAAAACTACAGGTGCACCGCTTTATGCAAACCGAATTTTCGAAACTTTCAAAAGCAGATCGTAAAGGATTAGAACAAAATGAGTACTTCCTTCGCTATAACAAAAAAGAAATTGAAGATGTTTATAAAATGATAACCGACAAAAAACCAGATGCCGAAATAATCGCCCAACTGGAACAAAATATAATTCCGTTTTACCATGAAATAGCGGTTACAAACAGCATGAATGAAGAAGTTGAGTTGAAATACATTCAGAAGTGAGAATAAAGAAGTTAGAGCATAAAGTCTAGAGCGTAGAGCTTAAAAAAAATATCTATGTGTTTAAAAATAAAATTTAAGAAGTAAAATAATTACCAAATGCAAAAAAAACTATACATCCTTGTAACCCTCTTACTCCTGCAATGCTCCCCCTTTGGGGGCTGGGGGGCTTTTGCCCAAACCTACCCCGTAACTATAAGCACGCAACTCACGCAGCCCTCGCCTATTTACCTGAGTAATTATGCCAATACTGCGAGCATCAACAGTCCCATAAAGGTGCAATTGATACTCAATGACTTGTCTATTATGAACAGGCAAGTGCGATTGAAGTGCTACTTTCAGGGAGCGGTGTCTTTTGTAACCAATGATTTTGTGGTGGGGGCAGCACCTATCTATCTCGAAGGTGGATTCCCAACGCAGTTGACCAATGTAGAGCTAGGATCGTATTTTGAATTTCAAAACATAAAAGGGATTAATCCCAACCAATATGGGCAACCCTTACCCGAGGGAATTTACACTATCTCATTTGAAGTGTATGATTTTGCCTCCAACAAAAAACTGTCTAAGAAATCAAGTGTTACCACTGTTATTTTCCAGAACGAACCACCGTTCTTAAACCTACCTGCAAACCAAGCAGAGATCATGGAGCAAAACATCCAGAACATCGTCTTTAGCTGGACACCGAGAAGCATTAACGTAAGTAATGTAGAATATGAATTCTCCCTAGTCGAGATTTGGAACAGCAATACGCCTATCCAAAATGCCTTTGCCTACTCGCCTCCGCTTTATACCACCACTACCCGAAATACCACGGTACAATACAGCATTGCCGAACCCCAACTTATTCCCGGCAAGACGTACGCATGGCGCGTAAAAGCCAAAGCCCTAGTAGGTGCCGAAGAAATTGGTGTTTTTAAGAACAACGGTTATAGCGAAACCTACTCTTTTAAATACCTCACGTTCTGTAAACCACCCATGGCGATTACCGCCACCGACGTAAGCCAAGAACAAGCCAAAGTGACTTGGAGTGGCGCTGTGGATAATTTTGATTACCAAGTTAATTATAGAGAAAAAAATGCCGACTCCAAGTGGTACAAACTCGTAACCCCAAGGGAATACGCACTCATAAGCAACCTAAAACCAAAAACCACCTACGAGTACACTGTAGGCGCTGCCTGCGACCCAGGCGAATATACCCACAGCAACATTCAGGATTTTACGACTCTAGCTCAAGACGAAATTGCCTTTACAGGTTGTGGCATCAAGCCCGATCCTACAGCCCTGTCCAACAAAACGCCACTACCCGCTTTATTCCCTAATGATGTGGTAACGGCAGGCGATTTCCCTATAGTAGTATTAAAATCTACAGGAAGCAACGGTACTTTCTCAGGCGAAGGCTATGTGACTTTACCGTTTTTAGAGAAGTTTAGAAAACTTATTGATGCCGCTGCTGCTTTGGCAGGCAGTGATGAAAATGGAGACTCTAAAGCTAATATTGGCAAATACACTCGCATTCGGATTACTTTTAAAAATATAGGGGTAAATACCGATTTTAAATTGATTTCGGGGGAAATTGTGGCGAGTTATGATCCGAAGTGGGGAAGTATGATTGATGGGGATAAACTCGTTAATGATGTATTGGGAGATACGGGAACTGTCATTCCTATTGACGTACAATTTGAAATCAAAAGTGTTGTAAAAAATGCAGATGGAACACTTACCATAACAGGTACCAATGGCGTTGTCGTTACGCAGCCAAAAACGGCAAATGATGTAATAATCTCCGATAGAAATGGTAAACAATATGCTGTTTCTCCCAATGCACCTGTTGGTAATATCGAATCAACTGGAAAAATAGCACCCGGTGGTGTTCCTACCCCTCAAAACACTAATGGAATGGGATCTGGTGGCAATATCAAGCAAATCTCATCTCCAGATGTTAGTATAACCTTTGCCGCTGGAACGGGTTTCTATAGCTTAGACGAAAACCCAAACCAAGACCCTAAACTAAAAGGCAATACCAAACTCAACAATACATACGATGTCATTCCTAAAAAAGACGGAACGAACTATTATGTACATTATAAAGCCGTCTCGGATGCACCAAAAGCCGAAGATTATATTACGGCAAAAGCGACATTCAGCAACGGAAAAACAGCAGCTGACATCGTTTTTAAAACCGAAAACGGTACCGAAATTCCATCTACTTGGTCAGGCAATGTGGCAACGCTTACGCTAAAACGCACCTTAGATTTTGCCAAAGAATCAATACTAGCCACCGTAAAACCGCCTGTACAAAAAGACAGCGTAAAAGTAACCGCCAAATACGACATTGCAGGTACACTGAATATGTGGCATGTAACCAGCAAAAAAGTAAATGTAACTTTGGTGGGATTGAATGGAGGACAAACACCAACACAAAGCCAAGCCCAAGAATACCTTAATAGCATATACGGCAAAGCGGGAATACAATTTGAGGTTAGCACTATAAAAGTTGATATAGCAAAAAGTTGGGACACTAGCATTGAAACAGGTGATAGTGATTTGCTTAATACTTATACCGATGGACAACAAACCATTATTACAGATTTTCAAACCCAATTGGGATCCAGCTATAAAAATAACACTTATTATGTGTTGTTTACTGGAGTTCCTGCAAGTAAGTCTGGTGTGTTAGGCTTTATGCCTCTAAAAAGGCAGTTTGGTTTCATCTTTGCTCCCCCTTCGGGGGCTGAGCCTGTCGAAGTCCGTACACTAGCACACGAGCTTGGACATGGTGTTTTTGGGTTGCAACATCCGTTCACAGATTACAGCACCACCGTTACTACTGATTTATTAATGGATTATGGAACTGGAACTGCATTAAGCCACAATGATTGGGAAATAATTCATGCTCCGGGGTTGCAATTGTATCAGTTTACTCAGGGGAGTAGTGCGGGGGCACTTCAAGACGGAAGTGTAATTGTAGGAATTGATGTTAATGGAGATCCCATAAAATTTGACATATCTAAAAGTTGTAATCAGTTTTTTGTTGGCAAAAAACTAGCAAAATTCGACGATAATGAAATAAAGAAAATCAATAAACTTTATATCACAGCATCAGGTGAATTAATTAAAGTTACTGATGAAAAAAATAATATATATAATTTGTCTCGTCGAATTATAAAGGACAAAAACAATCCGACTTTAATAACTGGGACTTATGAAGCAAGTCAATTGATTTGTTCTACATGCATTGAATCGGACATAACAAAAGGTAATGTAGAAAAAGGCGTTAAAAGAGAAGAGAAAACGGATGCTTTAGGAAAAGTCGTGGTCACTTATTCGGGTATTTCAGTAAGTTCAAGATATGTGATTGCAAATTTCGCAACTTTAAAAGATTGCAAGGTTGGCGAAGAGATTGTTGTACTTAAAGGAAATACTTTTGAATGTAGAAAAATCACTCAAAACGAATGCAATGGTCAAAACAATTCACAGGACGATAACCAAGGGAATATCGTAATTGTTAGAGATTGTGGTACTAATACTTTTGAACAAGTACACAATTTAAATACCGCTGGAGCAGATGGCACCAAAACTTGGGGGGATAAAATGGTCAAGTATTTAGATTTAGATATTAAAAATAATTCTAAAAACAAATACGGTGATAACCTTTCAAATATCAATACGGATGATTTAAAATATATCAATCCCGGGAGTGATTACTTCAATAATGATATGTTCAAATCGGATTATATCAAAGAATTAAATCAAAAACTAGCCTATTTAGAAGTAAGTTCTGGTGTCCAAACTTATATTCGGTTTGTAGAAACCACTTGCACTTTTACAGAGCAAGAGGGAACAGAATTTGCTGAAGACATTTTTAAATACAGTAAATCTATTTCCAAGGAAAATGGCATTTATGTTTTAGTGGTCAGAAATTATAATGCCAGTCACCAATTGGAATGGAAAACTTATTTTGCCTTTGGAAATAAAATTTCAGCTTCGATAAAATTAGATGCAAGAAGTTTATTAAAAATAAATGAAACGAAACAATTTACCTCTTTTGGTCAGTCATTAATACAATTTTACCAACAAGTCCCTAAAAACCAATTACAATATATCTATGTAATTGAAAAAGTTACAACCGAAGAAATTAAAAACGCCCCAACGAAATCTTTTTTAACAAAGAATATTTTAAGAAAAATTGTTACCGTTAAAGAGCAAAAAGGGAATGCCATTCAAGCCATTTATTTGTTTAAAGACACTCAAACCAACAACATTGTTGCTTTGAATGAAAAAGAAAATATAAACAGATTAAAAGAACAATACGTTGCTGATGAAAGTTTGAATTTGGCTCAACTTTATGCAGATAAATATGCAGATTGGAGACTTTCCTATTTTGATTTTAATAAACCTGAATATGAAGATGGAATAGTTTCAATAGTACCACATATCTCTGAGTGTAAATTTACATTAAACAAGACTTGTATAGAACAATATATAGATGATGCATTTCTAGTCGCTGGTATTGCTTCAATTCCTTTTGGCAATGTAGCGGTAGTTATAGTAGATGGGCTGGCCATTGTTTATTACGCAACTAAAGGCGACTTGAACACTGCAATGATGTACTTGGGGGCTTACGGAGTTGGTCCTGTTGTAGGGGAAGTGATCTGTAAAATTGCAGAAGTTTATCCTACGATTGTTAAGTTTAAACAAAACTTAATTATTTCCATTCAATTAGAAAAAGGACTTGATGAAGTAGCTGTAAAAACTTTATTAAACAAGGAACTTAGTAAAGAAGCAAATAAGGTAGTTGTAGAATATTTAATTCCGCACGGAACTTATAAAAACGCTTTTGTAAAAGCTACAGAAAACGAGATTGTTACTGGTTACATTAAAGTTGAAAACGGCACTGAAAATCTGGTAGTCCTTGCAGAACAAAAAGGAACAAATTTATTATCTAAGAAGTTAACAAACGCTACTGATGTTGAGGTTAGGGAGGCGTTTGAGAGTTTGATTAAGACAGAACGGTTTATTGCAAAATCAGGCAGTGAACTAAAAACCTATTTATCAAAATTAACAAATAAACCAGTTGGAAAAACTTACACAGGTGATGTATTTCGTTCTTTGGGTATCAATTCTGAAAAGAATTTTGGTGCCGTACCAAATAAAATGACTTCTCATGAAGTATGGAGTTCATGGGGAAGATATGATTTAGCTGGAGAAGAGAATGCAATGTACTTGAGTAAAACAGAGGCAGGAAATAAAAGAGAACTAGTACCCCATTATGGTGGATGGTCAGAATTTAGTACCTATAAATATTCTAATGTAAAAGCTGCTAATTTATTAGATTTAACAGATGATGTTGTAAGGCGACAACTAGCTACCCAATTTGATGATTTAACCAAGGTTTTGGACGACAAGGCTGAAATGTATGAATTTACAAATGAATTGGCTTCTTGGGCAAGAAAAAAAGGATATAATGGAATGATTGTACCTGGTGCTAGAGGCACAAAAGATTATGAAAATATTATTTTATTTGAGCAAAAATATATTGATGATGTATTAGAGAATATTAAACCAGAAAGAATAATAAAAGAAACACAGCTTAGCAAACTTGCTAATGAATTACCAACTAATTTAAGAGCTAAATTTTTAGAAGATTTCACCAATGCAAGTGATGACGTATCAAAAGCTTTATTAAAAGAAAACTCAGAATTATTATCAGGTTGGAAAAATTTTAGAAAAAATCATGGCAATGAATTTATATGTAACTAACAAAGAAAAAACAATGAATAAAGTAATAAAACATATCCTATTTGCATTTCTACTGCTTATATCACAATTAGGATTTTCACAATCAGGATGTTGGTTTAGTGACTTAGCAAAAGAATTAAATAGTGGTACGGATGAGTTTAAGACAATTATAAGAAATGACCCGGACGGATCTTTTGCTTACCAACAATTACATTTGGCTGGAAAAAGCAGTTTGAGAAAAAATCCTTTGGCATTGCAGGCATATACAAAAACTATAGGTAATATTAAACTCAAAGAACTTGGTTTTACTGATGAACTGCTTGCAAAAGTAAATGGTTATAGTGATGCTAGTTTTGCTCAATTAATGCAAGATTTAGACAAGTTAGGTAATCATTTAGCAACCAATAATATCAAAATAGATAATTTTTCTTCTGTAATTGATATATTAAAAGGAGGAAATGCCAATTATCGACAAGGAGTACATTGGATTGTAGAAGATTTGGGTAAAGAACTAGCCTTTAAAGGCAAAAACCTACAGTTAGAATTACGGGTAGGTAACTCTAGAGAAACATTTTCATTTATAGACTTAGCATGCAAAAACTGTTCTTCGAAGGGCACCGATATTATGATAGAATACAAATCAGGTCCCGGAAGTATAACTAAAGAAACCATACAAAAACAGTTTATAGAGCGTGACCTTTTTAATGCCAACTCTTTAGACGAAATACAATGGAGAATGAAAAATACAAACTTAACTAAAGATCAATTAGTAAATTGGTTGACTGAGCATAAAAGTTCTATCGAAAGTATTGGTAAAGAAAAGATATCTAAATTATTAAATGATAAAGATCTTATAGAAATGACAGATAGTCAAGTTGCAAATAAGTTAATCTCCTATTTAGGAATTGAATCTAATTACATAAAAATATTCAAATGAAAACAGAGATAATAAAAAAATGTCATCGTTTTGCGGTTTGCAATAATACAATATATACAATTAATTCAGAAAAATATTTTTTGATAAATAATAAATTAATAAATAAGGGTTGTTTTTCAATTAGCGGATTTTTTGATAACAATATAGTTCTTTTTGAAGAAAATAAATTTGAATCATCTATTTATAGCAAAAAAGGAGAACTGATAAAGCATATTGAAGACTTTGCAATAATTGTTCGTGAAAGAATTTCTCCAACTGTCTTTTTTGTAGGCATTAATGATGGAAACACTATTTATTATGCAAAGTTTTGTGTTGTTGAATTTAAAGTTTTAGAAAAATTTAGTTCTATTAGAAGAGTAGGAACTGTTTTTAAAAATGATACATTTATCTCAAACGATACAGAAAAAATAGGTTGTTTAGATTTTGAAAACAAAGAAGTTTGGTATCATACATTTTCTTCTCTTTTGGGCGAGGAAGTAGCAGGAATTAGTAACGAAATAATAGAAATTTCAGGAATTATATACTTCATCTTATTTGGTAAAGAAACCAAAAAATGCTTCGGTTTAGATGCTAATACTGGTAAAGTAGTAAAAAACTATCCAGATTTAGTTGGGCAATTGGTTGTAGAGGATGAATATATTTATTTTTTGCATACCGAGATTATTTCGGTACTCAACACCAAAACCGATGAAATTACGACTTGGTTTATAGATGATTTGATGAAAGAAAAAGGTATCGACAGTTTACTTTTTCCTCGTTGGGCAGTTCGTGATGGATTAATTTATTTTTCGCAATCCAAAGGAGCCGATAGGTATTCGGACAATGTAGGGGCAAGATTTGGAGTGTTAGACCCTATAAAAAAAGAGATGCTTTGGCACCATCAACTTCCGCTAGAAAACGGTATTATTGGAGAAATAAAAGTCAATCAAAATAGAATTTATTTACATACACAAGATCAAACATTATTTGTTTTTGAAAAGGAAGAATGAAATATAAAGTTGCTATTGAGAAATTAGAATACACTAAAATAAAAAAGTTTTTACCTGACGATAGGTTTTTAACAACAGAAAATTTTGTAGATAGGTTTATTTCAAAATTTAACGACTCATCATTTTTTAATTCAATATTTAAATAATTATGAAATTAATTTCTAAAATTAATACTGCAAGAATGGTCAAACACATCTCTAATGATGAATTTTATTATGTAAATAAGGATAAACAATTAGTAAAATATCTTAATTCAAAAACTGAAAATATAATAAGTAATATAAAATGTGAAGTTATTGAAGAATGGAATTCTGGCTTATTAATAAATGAGTGCATATTTTATAATTATTCAACTTTTGAGCCTTTATTTGAGGAAAATAATATTTACAAGTGTTTAGTAATTAGTAATGATAAGTTGATAATTAAAAAAAATGATTTTATTAATGAGAAGATAAAATTCGGAGTTTATAATCATAAAAACAATTTGATCTTATGGATAGAATTAAATAAAAATATTAATCCATATTTTTTTAATTCTAATAATACCTTTATCTCGTACACAAAATTAGGTCTTGAAAATTATGACCTCAATCTTAATTTACTCTGGCGACACACCTTTTCATCATTATTAAATGAAGATGAAGTAGTCACTAGCGATGAGATAGTTGAAGTTTCGGATGTCATCTATTTTGTATTACATGGCGGAGGCAAACATGATTGTTTTGCTTTGGATGCCAACACAGGAAAAGTAGTAAAAACCTATCCCGATTTAGTTGGGCAATTGATTGTTGAGGATGAAACCATTTATTTTTTGCATACCGAGATTATTTCGATACTCAACACCAAAACCGATGAAATTACGACTTGGTTTATAGATGATTTGATGAAAGAAAAAGGTGTCGACAGTTTACTTTTTCCTCGTTGGGCAGTTTATGATGGATTAATTTATTTTTCGCAATCCAAAGGAGCAGATAGGTATTCCGACAATATAGGGGCAAGATTTGGAGTGTTAGATCCTATAAAAAAAGAGATGCTTTGGCAACATCAACTTCCGTTAGAAAACGGTATTATTGGAGAAATAAAAGTCAATCAAAATAGAATTTATTTACATACACAAGATCAAACATTATTTATTTTTAAAAGGAAGGATGAATAAATTAAAAAAAATAAAGTTATAATTGATTTACAAAAACCAGTTAGATGAACATCTGGCAATCAACTAACTATCGACTTTAATCAATTTAAATGTTTTAAATTAAAAGAAATGACACTTCAAAATATAATAAATCATTTCAAATCTTTCTTGGTTAAAAGAGTATTGAAGCCTAATATAATGGCAAAATTATCAGTAGAAGATAAACTAATTATTACGGAAATTGGTCTGCCAAATAAAATTTTAGATTTTCAATTTACTAATGATCTACAATTTAAGTCAAAATCAGAACTTATAATCGGGAAGACCTATAACAAACAAGATATTCTTCTAATTATAGAATCTGGAAATATTGTAAAAGATGAGGATAATTGCTTTCTCGCTAAATCTCTTAAAAATCTTATTCTACAGCTATATACATACGATTATTTATGGAAAGTAATTATTCCAGAAGCTAAATTTGGAAATTATCGTGAAAATTATAACCATAAAAAATATGCCCAATTTTTAGAAAATGAATTATTGAAAATAGATCCTTATTTATTAGAAAATGATAATAAATATTTTTGGGGCTCAATGATTGAGGATATAGAATTTGGAATAGTTGGTTAAATTATTAATCATTACATAAAAGGAACAAAAGGTTATATTACTATTTTTGAAGATAGAAGTTACAAAATTTCAAATAGTGGTAACTGGCAAATATCTAATCCTGGAAAGTAATATGAAAACAATTGGTTTTATTTACGAGCATAATCCTATTTTATATTCATTGAGATTTGATGAGTTTAAAAAAAAATGCACTTATGACAATGAAATGGTATTAAAACATCTAAAGAAAGGTTCAGTAATTGCAACTACAATGCATGTTATTAGTTCATTAATAAAAAATGACAACCAAATTATTGGAGGTATATTGTATTTAACAGATGGTGATTGGATTTGGACCAATTATCTATCTTATTATGTAGAAAAGGAATCAATTGAATTACCCGAGGATTTTTTAAACCACATAAAAAATGCATCAAAAGAAAAGCAAAAATTAGATGCTCTCAAAATTGAGAATGCAGTTAACTTCTTAAAAAAAAATATTATATGACCACAGAAGAATTAAAAAATATAGAAAAGTATAAAAACTATCCTGACGGTAGTTTAAGTAGAAAAACTTACGATAGATATTTTCTACATTTTGAGGAGTACCTAAAAAAATATTATCATAATCCTAACTTTAAAGAGTGGGAAAGATGGTATCAAAAATATATAGAACCAGCTTTTGATTTAAAAAGGCATCATGAAATGATTAAAAATTTCGGATATGTCTCTATTGACAAACATGATTTCATAACACAGTATGAAGTTTATAGTCAATTAAAAAGTGATGAGAGATTAGATGAAGAAACTAAAAAATACGTAGGATTTCTAGCCGGAGCAGGTTTTTTTAACCAATTTAATTTATCTGTTGAACGATGGTTCAAAATAAATAATTGGCAAAACCCAAATATTAAGAATGAAGAAAGCAAAACTTTGAATGAAATATTAAATTATCCCTATGGCATTAATTATTTTAAAACCTTATTAACTCAAATGCCTTTTTGGAGGAGGTAGATTAGTCATTACCCCGCTCCACGAAGTGTTCGTCTCTACATGCTCCGCAAATGTCTCATGCCTTTGCGTTTTTTTTAAAATTCTTGAAAAACCGTAAAATATGATAAAAGTCTCCCGACTTTTTCCGAGAATGTCATTAGAATTGTATGCGTTTCAAACCCAGCTGCGCAAAGTGTAGCTGCGCGCTCCGCAAAGTCTCATGACTTTTGCGTTTTTTTAAAAGTTCTTCAAAACCGTAAATAGGATAAAAGTCTCCCGACTTTTACCGTGAATGTCTTTAGAATTGCATATGTTTCAAATCATTATAAAAGCTCCATCAATGCACCGAATCCCCGCCCCAGATAGCAGCGACAGCCCCGATAATTAGAACACTATTTTTTACAGCCGGTACAGAGCGACCAACGGAAGCTCCTGTAACGGCTAGTAAAAAAAGGGTTCTAATGGAGGGCTATAGCGGATAGCTGGATAAGGCGCATTATTATGATATCTTTGCAAAGAACGTGACCCAAAAAATGTTAAAAAAACTCCACATTTGCCTATTGCTTATTGCCTATTGTCTTACAGGTCAAGCCCAAACCTACCCCGTAACCATAAGCACGCAACTCACGCAGCCCTCCCCTATTTACCTGAGTAATTATGCCAATACTGCGAGCATCAATAGTCCTATAAAAGTGCAATTGATACTCAATGACTTGTCTATTATGAACAGACAAGTGCGACTGAAATGCTATTTTCAGGGAGCGGTGTCTTTTGTAACCAATGATTTTGTGGTGGGTGCGGCACCTATCTATCTCGAAGGTGGATTCCCAACGCAGTTGACCAATGTAGAGCTAGGATCGTATTTTGAATTTCAAAACATAAAAGGGATTAATCCCAACCAATATGGGCAACCCTTACCCGAGGGAATTTATACTATCTCATTTGAAGTGTATGATTTTGCCACCAACAAAAAACTGTCTAAGAAATCAAGTGTTACCACAGTTATTTTCCAGAACGAACCACCGTTCCTAAACCTCCCTGCAAACCAAGCAGAGATTGTAGAGCAAAACATCCAGAACATCGTCTTTAGCTGGACACCGCGAAGCATTAATGTAAGTAATGTAGAATATGAATTCTCTCTAGTCGAGATTTGGAACAGCAATACGCCCATTCAAAATGCCTTTGCCTACTCGCCTCCGCTTTATACCACCACTACCCGAAATACCACGGTGCAGTACAGCATTGCCGAACCTCAACTTATTCCCGGCAAGACGTACGCATGGCGCGTAAAAGCCAAAGCCCTAGTAGGTGCCGAAGAAATTGGTGTTTTTAAAAACAACGGTTACAGCGAAACCTACTCTTTTAAATACCTCACGTTCTGTAAACCACCATTGGCGATTACTGCCACCGACGTAAGCCAAGAACAAGCCAAAGTGACTTGGAGTGGCGCCGTGGACAATTACGATTACCAAGTTAATTATAGAGAAAAAAATGCCGACTCCAAGTGGTACAAACTCGTAACCCCAAGGGAATACGCACTCATAAGCAACCTAAAACCAAAAACCACCTACGAGTACACTGTAGGCGCTGCCTGCGACCCAGGCGAATATACCCACAGCAACATTCAGGAGTTTACGACTCTAGCTCAAGACGAAATTGCCTTTACAGGTTGTGGCATCAAGCCCGATCCTACGGCCCTGTCCAACAAAATGCCACTACCCGCTTTATTCCCTAATGATGTGGTAACGGCAGGCGATTTCCCTATTGTAGTGCTAAAATCTACAGGAAGCAACGGTACTTTCTCGGGCGAAGGTTATGTGACTTTGCCGTTTTTGGAGAAGTTTAGAAAGCTCATTGATGCCGCAGCCGCTTTGGCAGGCAGTGATGAAAATGGTGACTCTAAAGCTAATATTGGCAAATACACTCGCATTCGGATTACTTTTAAAAATATAGGGGTAAATACCGATTTTAAATTGATTTCGGGGGAAATTGTGGCTAGTTATGACCCGAAGTGGGGAAGTATGATTGATGGGGATAAGTTGGTGGAGAATATTTCAAATATTATAGATGATTTTGTAGAACTTAACATTTTTAGTCCAAACAATGACATTCCTGAAACGAGTACTTCTAATGACACAAATACAGTAACTAATCCTATTGCAGTTAACGTTACTAATCCAACTGTAATAAATCCAACTACTACTAATAATCAAAATGGTACAGTAAACAATACTTCTACAACATCTAACCCAAGTAATACTAATTCTACTGTTTCTAATACAAATACTAATAATACACCTAACATTTCGCCCCCTATTCCTGAAAAAGTAATTTTTAATTCTATTACTTTAACAGCAAATGAACATGATACAAAAAGAATTGCAAAAGAAGGGCAAACCTTGTATTATGTTAATGGCTCTTCTAAAAAAACTCCTATAACAGATTTAGTACTCACTATAACCCCTCCAAATCTAGCTAAAGTTAAAATAGAAAATAATGTACATTGGTTTAATAATAATACTACCATAGATAAATCTGAAGGAAGACTAAAAATAAAACCAAAAGATTTAAATAAAGATGCAACCATTAAATCGGTAGCAGGGTTTCCAAATGAAACCGAAAGAATAGTTGATGTTAAATTTGTGGATAGAGAATTTTCTAAGCAATCTTTAAGTCTGTCAGCTGGTACATTTAAAAAGCTGGAAAAATTACTAGAATGGAAAAATGCAATGGATAAAACTTCAAATTTTTTAGAAAAAATACCTTGGATAAAAAAAGTAAAGAAAAATGAAAGAAGTTCAGGAGCTATATCTTTTTATGTTGACTTTACACTTGGAGAAGCTGAATTAGAGAACAAAGAAGACAGGTTCTCGAGATTTTACTACAGAGAAACAAGTATAAAATCTGGGGTAGATATTGGATTACAAGGAACGGCTACAATTTGGAAATGGAATCCTAATCCATTATCGTATTTCCCTAGTGCTCCAAAATGGGCAACAGATTTGGTTAAATGCGAAATAAGATTTGAAGCTAGTGCAAGTGCTGGTGGAGAAATTAAGTATAGCGGGGTTTCTAAAAAATATGTTGAAACCAATAAAATTGTAAAATCTGAGGCTATTGATCCTGCAATAATTAAGCTTAATGCTAATATAACAGTAGGCGGAGAATTGAAATTAGGCGAAAAAGACACACTTTTATCCGGAGGAATAGAATTATTAGGGGAAGCCAACGCAGAAATTTACAGAATTGGATATTATGATGAGGGTTTTAAAGATGTTTTTTTCAAAGAAGGAGTCACTGTGGAATTTTCTGCTAATCCTTTTCTTTATGTATCAGGATTCAAATTTGATAAAACATTTACATATAAAATAGTAGTTGTTGAACCTAACATCGATTAATTATGAAGTATTTTAATTATTTTATTATAGCATTTGTATGTATTAATATACCTTTAGCAGTTTATTCAGATTTTGAGGTCTTTAAAAATACATATTCAATTATGTATTGTGATAATTGTTTCAAAAAGGACACATTGGTTGTATACGAAACTAAAGCTTCATCTATTTCTACAGGGAAAAAATTGTCTAGTGATATAAATTCTGTCGATTATGGGGTTTTAAAATCAAATAAAAAGAAAAAGAATGTTTCGTATAGGAATGATTTTCACCCTGAATATTTTGTTAAAGAAGACACAATTAAAGAAGCTATTGTATATTATTCTAAGCTTAATGATTATAAGCTTTTTGCTCATAAACCTACTAGCATTTGGGATGTAAATTTAAAATACATAATTATCCCTTTGCTATATATATATTCAATAATTGTAATTATCTATTATATCATCAAAAAAATAAAATGAAATGAAAAAAATATTAGCATTATTAATATTAATCCCTACTATCAGTTTTGCACAAGAAACTGATGGTAATGGAATTGTTCTTGAATATAATCAAAAACAGAATAGTATTTATGAATCTTTTTCGCCAATTAAAATTAAAATAGTAAACAGCCAAACAGAAATTGATTATTCAAAAATTGAAGGCATAGTACAATCTTTTTTGTCAGCGAATAATCGTCAATGGGTTAAAAGTGATTTTTACAATAAGAATAAAACAAGTGTTAAAGATGATGAACATTTTAATAAAATCAAAAGTTGCAATAAAGATTCAACATATGTAGAATTAGAAAGTGTTTATAGATATTCATATAACGGTAATTCAATGGCACTCGTTAAATTTTCAATTACATTTGAAGGAGTACCTTTTCAAATAATCTATTCGTTATCTATAATTTTTAGAGACAATAGATGGTATATCTATGACTTAATCAATCAGACTAATACTACATATATTTTTTCTAGTTTAAATAACAACATTATTCTTGAATTACTTTCTAAAGAAAAATCAAAAAATAATATTGTGGAAAAATTAAAGAATAATTCAATGATACAAAGTACACTTAATATAGATTTATTGTTTCGAAATATTGAAAATTTAAAAGAAAATGAGAAGAATCAATTATTAGACGAAAGGATTTGGAATTTTAATGCTGGAAAAAATATAAATAAAAAATATCAAAATAAAAAAATTGAAAGTATTATTTTACAATCATTTACATTAGACAAAGCTGTTTTTACAACTTACAATAAAAAAGATATTTTATATCAAGGAGTAAAAGTTCAAGATACTGAAAATAAAAAATTTTTATCAAGCATTATTCCTCAAACAAAAGACACTTTATATTTAATACATTCATTATCAATTAAATTAAATTCAAATAATTATATAGTTGTAAAATACAAATTCAAAAATAGTATTGAATCAACAATAATAGGAGAGAATCCAAATAAAGAAATTATTGAAATTTCTAATTTTGTTAAAACTATTAAAAGCAAGGTGTTTTTCGATATTATAGCAAATAAAGAAATTTCTGAACTAAAGGATATAATTAAAGATTCAAAAGGCCAAGTAAACGGATTAAACATAAGTAATCTAGCATATTTTTTTTTAAAAAACAAAGCATTATTATCTAAATATATAGATGATTAAAACCAGCACCAGCTGCGCAAAGTGTGGCTGCCCCCGCTAGTCCGAGCATTAGGTAACGCTGGGCTAGTGCGAGCTTCAAGCTCGTACCCACAAACGAGAGCAGACAAAACAAACTACAATCCTAAAAAAGTTGTAGTTTTTGTTTTAGGAATATCTATATTTACGAAAAAGACATATGAGCAGAAAATATAAATTTCACGAAAAAGAAGGAGCTTATTTTGTAAGTTTCGCAACAGTCAATTGGATAGATGTATCTACTAGAGAGCTGCATTTTGCAATAATGACCGAATCGCTAGACCATTGCAGAAAAAACAAGGGTATGGAGATTTATGGTTACTGCATTATGCCAAGTTAAGCCTGCCCTGAGCGTAGTCGATGGGTGCATTTGATTTTTAGGTCTGCATTAGGAGACCCGTCAGGATTAATGAGGGATTTAAAAGGGTTTACTTCTAGAAAGATAATGAAAACAATTCAAGACAATCCGCAAGACCCGAGCCTGAAAGTGCGAACAGGCGAAGCAAAGCAGACGCGAATGGATGCTATGGATGTTTGAAAGAGCCGGAAAGAAAAACAGCAATGTTAAGGAAAAACAGTTTTGGCAGCAAAACAACCAACCAATAGAAATTTGGAGTTTGAAAGTATTTGAACAAAAACTAAACTATATTCATAACAACCCAGTAGAATCAGGTTTTGTAACCGACCCCATAGACTGGAAATACAGCAGCGCAAGGAATTATGGCAATAACGATCAAACCATTTTAGAGATAGACTTGAATTGATTTAGATTGTGGGCACGAGCGGGACGCTCGCGCTAGCCATACGCTCAAGCCAGCGGAGGTTTTATATATGAATTTGCAAAACTATTATTATTAAATTCCTTGCAAACAAAAATTATTAACATTCAGGTATATTTACTTACTAATACTCTATTTTTAAAAGTTAGTTTTATGGTTTTAAATTCATGTTTATTTTAAAACAAGCTTTGCATTTTACTTCCAATACCTTTAGCTTCAGTTTATATATAGGTTTGAATTTCTATTTATCAATCTAAAAAACTATAAAATGAAAAAATTACAATTAAGTTCGTTAGTCTTTGTTAGTATGTTACTGTTACTGAATTCTTGTCAGAAACCAGATCAAGAAATTGTACCAACAAAGGAATCCGAAGTCGGGGTAAGTAATAAGACTGCAAAGCAAAGTCTTTTGCCTTGCCCCCAACAAGTATTTGCATTGGTTTTGGGCGGCAATGGAGGATCTCCAATACCTGCAGGATATCTATCGTATATCTGTAAGGTAGATTTATGTACAAATCCAGTTGGTTTTAGCTTTATTTCTCAATTAAAGATAAATAATGTAGCGGTAACCGATGTAACAGGCATTTGCGATAACCCTGGAATTGTAGATTTTGGTTATGCTGTAACAGGAATTAACTCCAATTTTCCAAAAAAATTATTGCGTTTCCAGATATCAACAGGAATAAGCAATATTGTAAATGCGACAACAGACGCCCTACAAGATATAGAGTATTATCCACCCACAAATTTATATGTTGCTATTAAGGAAGGAACATCACAATTAATGAAAGTAGCTGTTCCATCGGGTATTTGTACAGCGTTTTCGCCAGTGGGACCTACTAGCCAGTATAACGGGCTTACCGTTGTTGGAAATAAGTTACAAGCAATTTCTGGAAACACAACATTAATTTGCAATCCAACATCTGGTGATATATTTGAGTATCCTGCCACAGGAGGAAATTACACCGGAAAGTATTCGTATAAAAATCTAGCGGCAAATAGTCCTTGGACAATGAAAGAATTGGGATTTTATTTTGACGATTGTTGCCAAAAGCGTTGGGTAGTAGGTAGTAGTAATGGGTTTTTATCTCATAATCTAAATATAACGCCTTGCATATTGCCAAATCCTAATTTTTTAATAAACACAAAACCTATTTACGACTTTATGTCGAAGAAATAAGAACTTCTGCGAATCATGGGTTGGATATGCAACTTTCGATTTTCTATGAAGACCTAACAAGTTTACAAAAAACTGTTACTTCCATTCGGAAAAAATAACATTTTATTTCAACCCGCTCCACGAAGGGATCTCTCTACGCGCTCCTCATTCTACAATGCTCTGCGCTAAGCGATCCTTAGCGCGAACATTCGATTTTCATTGAATTTTATCCAGCTATTCCTTTATGTATAGCTGTATTTGATTGCTAACCGTTTCGGGTAAATTGAACGCATTAGCCTTATTGTAAACTGTGGTGTGTTGGTATGCGGCCTGACAGAAAAAAAGTTTATTTTCCTTTGATATCCCCTTAACGGGCATATCTACCGGTGGCTCGTTTGGTCCTTTGGGTTTGCCATCAAAAGCATATTCGTTTGCAGTTCCTCCAAAAATTCTTGTATAATTGGCTTCAATTAATTTTATAATTTCTTTTTTATAATTTAATAAACCTAACGGAACCCCTATCAAAGTTAATCTTCCGTACGCGGTACTGCTATAAAGTTTAGGTATTTGCTCTAACATTATTGTTTCCCATCCATGAGGAACAATGTCGTAATTATTGATAACCGAATGGTAATTATTGGCTAATTTTTCTTCGGCATAGCTAGCTAATTCCGCATTTCCAGGGGTAGGACCCGCACTGGGATAACAGGAAACGGTGCCATTTGAAAACCCATTGCTTTCTTTCATCTCTACCAGCTTCAAAGCCACTAGCGGAGACAATGCGCCTCCCAAACTATGCCCGCAAGTGGCTATTTCGATATTTTCATTCGAAGAAATGGTATTAAAAAAATCGAGCACGTTTTTCTTATTGTCTTTCATTTTCAATAATAGATTCAAACCATCAGAACTACCTTGCGAAATTCTAGCATTTAGAACGCCCTTCCAATTTACCATTCTTCCTACTTTGGCATCTTCATCTCGCCATCCAAAATTTGAAACACTATTGGTACCTGCCACTGCTACTACGTAAACCGTTTTTGAGGGATTTTCTGGATCTTGTCCCTTAGCAACATACATGGTATTGTCCGAAAGCCATTTATTAAAATGATCCGATTTTTTGTTTTTGACAAGAGAATTTTGCAAACAAGGTCCCCAAACCAGTTCCCAATTGCCAATGAAAGAAGTTAAGATCGGATCTTGCAATGCGGTTTGAATTCGATTAACAGCGTTTTGCTGCAAGTCTTGTTCGGTATCTGCATAAATCATTTGGTTACAATTAGACAGTGCCGATAATACTGCAATGACTTGTTGTTTTTTTGTGATAGCCGCAACTTGTGGAACATCCATTTCTATTACATTCTCCAGTTCTATTGTATTCTCCATTTTTTTGGGGGTTAAATTTGATAAATTTTTAGTAAATCCTATTCTTCACCATATAGTAAAGCAATTCTTGAGCAATAGTATAACAACGGATTTAAAACCATTAAAAAGATGGCATAAGGCAGAACTCCGTTGTCATGAATCAGTTAAAATGTTTAATGAGATTTGAAGCAAGAAAACCCAGCAACACAAAGTTTTCTAATGAGTAGATAAAAGCTAACCCTAAAGCTTCCCCAACCCTATCCCTCTTATTTTATACTAGCTTGAACGATAAAAAGTAGTTTTGAATTTTTACAATTATTATTGTAGATTTGAATATGAAGCAGTTAATAATCGTATTAATCCTTTTAATTGCAATTCGTGGACTTTCCCAAGAAGCGAGCAACGATTTAAAATCGAGATCAATAGACATTATATACAAACAAGAACAACTGAAATCAGAAAACGAAATGAAGACTGTTACTATACAAAAACTAGAAAAAAACACTATTTCGGCTGATCAAGTTGCTGCATTACTTGACAATAATAAGGTGTCTTTTCAAACTATAGCTTCACTCAACTGGAATGAATATCCGTACCATCCAGAAGTATCATTTAGAATGGCGCATGATGGGACTTCTATTTTTTTAAATTATCATATAAAAGAAAAAAGCATTCGAGCTCGTTACAGCAAAGACAATAGTATGGTTTGGACTGATTCGTGCGTAGAATTTTTCATCCTTCCTTTGGGTGAAAATGAATATTACAATATAGAATCGAATTGTATTGGTACTTTGTTTTTCGGGATTGGGAAAGACGGCAGTTATAGAGAACCTGCTCTAACTGAATTTTCGAATCAAATTCAACGTTGGTCGAGTCTAGGCAATCAACCTTTTGAGGAACGCATTGGAGATGTCGAATGGGAACTTTCTCTTATTATTCCCACCAGTGCATTTTTTAAGGGAGACATCAAAGAACTATCTGGACAGGTTATGAAAGGCAACTTTTTTAAATGTGGAGATGATCTCGTTACTCCACATTTTCTATCTTGGAATCCGATAAACACAAAAAATCCTAACTTTCATTTACCAGAATTTTTTGGAACACTTATATTCGAGTAAAAGCCGGTTAGTTATTTAATTAACAGCTAAAAAAAAATCAAACCATATAAGTAATGTAAGTTCATTTAAGGCTAAGTCTCGAAAATCAACTTGTTTTTACGCAGATAACTTAGATTGCCAAAAATAAAATATTTCCTTTTTTTTTTACTAAAATCTTTATTAAGTATTCTAGGCCTAATTTTATTGGCAATTAATTTAATAAACTTAGCTAAAAAAACTACTTTTGATTTCTTTATAAAAAGATTGAAAATGAATTCAAAGAAGTCCTTTGCACTCCATCTTATATTTTTTCTCTTCGTTACTGCCATTGGGCTTGCCCAAAAAAGAGAACTACACCCCAAAAACGAATTTCGTGCAGTTTGGATTGCCACTGTGGTTAATATTGACTGGCCAAAAAACAACATGGATTCGGTTGAAAAACAAAAAGCCGACTTTATAGAAACTTTAGACACCTACAAAAAATTAAATTACAACGCCGTAATTGTTCAAATACGCTCTGTGGGTGATGCTCTTTACCCTTCGCCATTAGCACCTTGGTCTCGATATTTGACCAGTGTAGAGGGACAATCTCCTAGACCGTATTATGACACATTACAATGGATGATTGCCGAAACTCATGCTCGTGGTTTTGAATTTCATGCTTGGCTGAATCCCTATCGTGCCACTTTCGATTTGAAAACGGAGCTTTTGAGTCGCAGTCACGATTTTTATAAACATCCCGAATGGATGATCGAATATGGTGGGAAATATTATTACAATCCCGCTTTGCCTGAAGTGCAACAACACTTAACGGCTGTTGTAGAAGAGGTAGTCAAAAACTACGATATTGATGCCATACACTTTGATGATTATTTTTATCCCTACAAAATAAAAGGTATCGAATTTAACGATAGTGTATCCTATAAAAAACTAGGTAACGGACTTTCCTTGGGAGATTGGAGGCGCTTAAATGTGGCTAATTTTGTAAAAAATATTTCGTTTACCATCAAAAATCTAAAACCTTGGGTACAATTTGGCATCAGTCCGTTTGGGGTTTGGCGCAACAAATCAGTAGATCCAAAAGGGTCTGACACTCAATCTGGACAAACCAATTATGATGATTTATATGCAGATCCTATGGACTGGATGAACAACAACTGGATCGATTATATCGTACCCCAACTGTATTGGAGTATTGATCACAAAACTAATTCATATTCTATGTTAATGAAATGGTGGTCCGAAAACACACCAAACAACACAGCGCTTTACATGGGTAACAGTTCCTATAAAATTAGAGCAGATGCAGATAAAAAATGGAATAACATTTATGAAATTCCCAATCAAATTGACCTTACTCGCCAATTTGAAAATGTACAGGGAAATGGCTTTTTTAGTGCCAAGTGTTTTATGAATAAAAACCAAGATGTGGTTAAACTACTCAAAGAATATGAATATAAATACCCAGCACTTCCTTTGCCAGTTCCCCATTTCAAAAAAGAAATTTCGGATAGTCTACTAATCAATTCTATCACAAAAGATACCGTAAACTATTATATTACTTTCCAGAAACCAATAAATATGAAAGTGCGTTATATTGTGGTGTATGGTGCAAAAGATGTATCGAAAATAAACATCAATGATGCCAGCCAAATCCTAGAAAAAATAGCGGTTCAGGAAGACTGTACCGATTTTAATATTCAAGTACCCTGCTATAAATTGATAGGAAACACAGCCTTTGCCTTTACTTTCGTCGATTATTATGCCAATGAAAGCCCTGAAACCATAATCGATTTAAAAGTAGAAACGCAAACGAAATAAAGGTTTAGAAGGTTTAGAAGGTTTAGAAGGTTTAGAAGGTTTAGAAGGTTTAGAAGGTTTAGGATGATTAAGAGTTAAACAATATTGAGACCGCTCCGATAACCCTATTTTGTATAAAAATGAATTTCAATAGTTAAAAACTTTATGATTATAAAGGTTTATTTTTATTGAAATTATTATAAACTCAATGTTTTTAGGTTATCGGAACAGACTAAATAGCTAAACAAAAAACTTTAAAAATCAAATAAATATTACTTAAATCGTCATCACGATTAAAACAAAACAACCCTTAAACAATATAAACTCTTAAATAATACAAATTAATAAACCATTGGCTTATAAACATTTAAACTTTCTAACCCTTCTAAACCTTCTAACCCTTCTAAACTTTTAAACATTTCAAAAAAATGAAAGAAAATAAACCTTGGTATTGGATTCCTTTTTTAAATTTTGCTTCGGGTTTTCCGTATGCTATTATTATTTCGGTTTCGGTAATTATGTATAAAAATTTGGGTATTGCCAATGAAGATATTGGAGTCTACACCAGTTTATTATATCTACCTTGGGTCATCAAACCGCTTTGGAGTCCGTTTATCGATATGTATGCCACCAAAAGAAAATGGTTTCTAGCCATGCAATTGGTCATTGCGATTGCGTTTTTGATTGTGGGCTTAACCATCCCGATGAATCATTTTTTCATGTTGAGTTTGGGGCTCTTTTGGGTAGCGGCATTTGCATCAGCGTCTAATGATGTGGCGAGCGATGGCTTTTATATGTTGGCTTTGGCCAAAGAACAACAGTCTTTTTTCCTGGGAATTCGAAGTACTTTCTATAGGCTTTCGATGCTTACTGCCAATGGATTAATCGTGATTCTGGGAGGATTCCTCGAACAAAAATATGGAGACAAAACCAAAGCTTGGTCGTACACGATGATTGTTGTGGCATTGATTATGGCTTTTCTAACGATTTACAACTTTTTTACCGCTCCAAAAGTCGAAGAAATCACTACTACCAAAACAGAACCTAAAGTAAGTTTTGGAGAAGTGTTTGCTACTTTTTTCCAAAAGAAGCAAATCGGAATCATACTGGCATTTATTTTACTTTTCAGACTCGGTGAATCACAATTATTAAAAATGCTAACCCCTTTTTTAATCGATGATAAAACAAAAGGCGGTCTGGGATTAACCACCGAAGATGTAGGAATCATATATGGAACGTTTGGAGTTGCAGCACTTGTTGTTGGTGGAATTCTAGGCGGAATAGCCATTTCAAAAGGGGGATTAAAGAAATGGATGTTGCCCATGTTTCTGGCGATGCACTTGCCTATTTTGGGATTTGTAATGTTAGCGCATTTTCATCCTACTTCAGTTTATTATATTTATGCCACTGTTATTGCAGAGCAGTTTGGATACGGTTTTGGTTTTGCAGCCTTTATGATGTACTTGATTTATGTTGCCGATGGCGAATCAAAAACTGCCCATTACTCCATTGCCACTGGCTTTATGGCTCTGGGTATGATGCTTCCCGGTATGGCGAGCGGTTTTATACAGGAATATTTAGGCTACGGCAATTTCTTTATTTGGGTATTTTGCGCCACTATTCCAGGATTGATTTTATCTCAATTATTAAAATATCCAGCTGATTTTGGTAAGAAAGTGGAGGATAAATAAAACATTTTTTTTAAACATATAAGAAATATAAGTTCATTTAAGCAGTTTTTTTATTCCTTAAATTCAACTATACCTATAAGAAGAAAGCAGTTAATCGATTTTGAATTATGACAAAATTAAGTAATCAAATAAACGAAAATCCACTTTTTAGTAAAGTAGCCGAATTACTGGAACTTGCCCGCAAACAAGTTGTCTCAACTGTAAATCTGACTATGGTTCATACCTATTTTGAAATAGGAAAAATGATTATTGAGGAAGAACAGCAAGGAGAAATTAGGGCAACTTATGGAAAAGGTATTTTAAAAGACTTATCCATTCGACTTAAAGAGCATTTTGGGAAAGGATTTTCAGAGCAAAATTTAAGACAAATGCGTAAATTTTATGCCATTTATTCCATTTCTAACAAGTCATATTCTCCTTTATTAGAATCGAATAAACAGAAGGTTACAAAACGACAGAAGCCTTCTGTCGTTTTACAAAACACTGATAATCAATTCAACTCAATTCAACAGAAGCCTTTTATCGAATTACAAAATACTGATAACCAATCAGATTCAATTTGGCAGAAGCCTTCTACTAAATTCAAATTAAGCTGGTCACACTATCTTGTTTTAATGCGAATAGAAAACAGCAATGAACGAAGCTTCTATGAAATCGAAGCCTTCGAACAAAACTGGTCTGAGCCTCAACTCAAACGACAATATCATTCTAGTTTATACGAGCGTTTGGCTTTAAGTCGGGACAAAAATGAAGTAATGAAACTTGCTACTGAAGGTCATAAAATAGATAAACCCCAAGATTTATTAAAAAACCCATTAACATTGGATTTTTTAGGATTACAAGAAAAACATTCTTACACTGAATCCGACTTAGAACACGGCATCATTTCAAAATTACAAGATTTTCTACTAGAATTAGGAAAAGGTTTCTTGTTCGAAGCAAGGCAAAAAAGATTTACATTTGACAATGACCATTATTTTGTTGACTTGGTTTTTTACAATCGATTACTGCAATGCTATGTAATAATCGATTTAAAAACAGACAAATTAGTACACCAAGATATAGGACAAATGCAAATGTATGTCAATTATTACGACCGATTTGAAAAACTAGAACACGAAAAACCCACCATAGGAATTCTTTTGTGTAAAAAGAAAAATGATGCGCTGGTAGAACTTACTTTACCAAAAGACTCAAACATTTACGCTTCTGAATATAGTTTGTATCTCCCCGAAAAAGAGCTTTTGCAACAAAAACTAATCGAATGGGTACATGAATTTGAAGAAGAAAATTTATAAATCAATGACACTACAACAAAAAATAGGACAATTCTTTTTTCCAGCCGTTTTCATTAACGACACCGAGGAAAACATCCAAGAAACAGAACGATTAATCAAGGAATACAATATAGGAGGATTGACCTTTTTTCATAGTAGAGCCAGTGCGGCAACCAACTATGAAAAGCCAATAAAAAAGGTGTCATCCAATTTAAAAAAAGGCTTTCCTGACGACCCAAGGCAAAAAATAAATCTTCCGGAAGAATCCAAGAAAAAAGTGGAGATAAACGAAGATAGCTACCAACGCTTGAAAGACCTTATTGTTCGCTATCAAAAATGCAGTACCACTCCGCTATTAATGAGCATTGATGCCGAATGGGGTTTAGCCATGCGTGTCGAGAAAACACCGCAATATCCCTATGCCATTACACTTGGTGCTTTGCCAGACAGCGAAATTGGTTTGGTTTACGAAGTAGGAAAACAAATCGCATTGGACTTAAAATCGGCGGGAATTCATTATAATCTGGCACCATTGGCCGATATAAATAACAACCCCAACAATCCCGTGATTGGCTACCGTTCTTTTGGTTCCAATAAAGAAAAAGTGGCTCGTTTTGCATTAGAATACCTTCGTGGGATGTCGGATGTCGGGATTCTGGGTTGTCTAAAACACTTTCCCGGACACGGAAACACCAATGTCGATTCGCATTTGGGATTGCCTGTTTTAACCGAGAATTTAGAACAGTTACTAGAAAACGAATTGGTTCCATTCATCAAAGGAATCGAAAATCAAGTCGATTCCATTATGATCGGGCATCTAGCCGTTCCCGCTTTGAACGACGGAAAAGACACCTCGGCGACTTTGTCAAAAAACATAATCGAATCCCTTTTGCGCGAGCGATTGGGCTATGATGGCTTGGTCATTTCGGATGCTTTGAATATGCATAGCGTTTCCAAATTATACGATATTAAAGGTCAACTGGAATGGGAAGCCTTCAATGCCGGAAACGATGTATTGTGTTTTGCCGAAAACGTACCCGAAGGTATCCAAGAAATCCTAAAAAACGCGACTCCGGAACGCATCGAAGCGAGTTACAATCGCGTTATAAAATGCAAACAAAAAGCGGGACTTTTTGATTCGAACCCAACCATTGCAGGAGATTTTGATTTTAAAATCACTTCCGAATTAAATCGAAAAATTGCCGATTATTGCATTACTGACATCAAGGACAACAACAGTTCTATAATTGTTTTTGATGCTAAAAATAGAGAACGTCTAGCTAAATTAAGCGTTTACAAAACGATTGAGAATCCGTTTTTTAAAACATTAGCTCCAATCTTACCTTCTCCTGAATATGCTATTGAAAACGCAAATGATTTAATAGATACTACACTAAAAGAAGACCTTGCTCCATTTGATACCGTACTCATTTCTTTATTTGTGCCCAAAGCAAAGCCGCTGAATAAATTTGATTTGGAAGATTCGGTCTTGGACTTTTTGGGACAATTGTTTCAAACCAAAAAATGCATTTTGTATGTTTTTGGGAATCCGTATGCGTTGCAAGTCATTCCAAACCTAGAAAAAGCAATCGGAATTGTCGAAATGTATCAGGATTTTGTAGAGTTTCAGGAAAGTGCTGCTAAACAATTATTAGAAGACAAAAAAGGAAAAGGTAGCTTACCTGTTTCAATTCCAACAATTTAGAGTATTACCATAAGCACATACTATCGCTAAATAAATATTAATAATCAAAATTTATCAAAAGCATCTTTTTATAACCCTTATATTTGCACCATTAAAAAAATTAAATAACTAAAATTAATAAATATGTCATTAGTAGGTAAAAAATTCCCAAGTATTGCAGTAGACGCTATCTCCGAAATGGGAGACAATTTGAAAATCAATATTTTTGAGGAAGCTACAAAAAACAACAAAAAAGTACTTTTGTTTTGGTACCCAAAAGATTTCACTTTTGTATGTCCAACTGAATTACACGCTTTTCAAGCTGCTTTGCCGGAATTCGAAAAAAGAAATACTATCGTAATTGGTGCGTCTTGTGATACTAACGAAGTTCACTTTGCATGGTTAAACATTCCAAAAAACAATGGTGGAATAGAAGGTGTTACTTACCCAATTCTTGCTGACACTAACAGAAACTTATCTAACATTTTAGGAATTCTTGATATTGATTCAACTGAGTATAGCGAAGAAACAGATTCAGTAATCGTTGAAGGTTCTAATGTTACTTTCAGAGCGACTTACTTAATTGACGAGACTGGAAAAATCTTCCACGAAAGTGTAAACGATATGCCACTAGGACGTAACGTAAACGAATATTTACGTATGGTTGATGCTTATACGCACATTCAAGAAAAAGGTGAAGTTTGTCCTGCAAACTGGGAAGCTGGTAAAGAAGCAATGAATGCAGATAGAAAAAGTACTGCTGAATACCTAAGTCTTAACTAATTTTAAAAAGACTCTAAGCTACTAAGTCGCTAAGATTCTGAGTTTTTAAACTTAGTAACTTAGAGACTTAGAATCTTAGCAACTTAAAATAAAAATCTATGTTAATCGAATTAAACGAAGATACGTTAGGGGCTTTAATAGCGCAAAACGAAAAAGTAGTAGTTCAATTTTCGGCCTCTTGGTGTGGAAATTGCAGAATTATGAAACCAAAATTCAAAAAATTGGCTTCAGAAAATGACGGAATTTCTTTTGTTCTGGTTGACGCCGAAAATTATCCAGAATCCAGAAAACTGGCCAATGTAAGCAACTTGCCTACTTTTGCCACTTTCGTAAACGGAAAATTGGTCAACGAAACCCAAACCAACAAACAAGAAGTTTTAGTTGAATTGGTACAAGAAATAGTGTAAAGTTTAAAGTTGAGCAACAGTACTAAAAAGTTTAATGTTTGTATTAAAAATTAACTCTACGTTCTGCACATTGCTACGGAAAACTTTAAACCTTAAACTTTAAACTTTAAACAAAACAGAAATGAAGTTACCCGTAATAAAACACTTGACCCAGTTCATTGAAGAAAATGATCAAGATTACATCATAGAAACCATCGAAGTTCTGGAAGCCATGACCGAAATTACCTCATTGAAAGATGAAGAATTAGATGTCATTGGTGAATTAATTTCGAATATGTACGGCGCCCTAGAAGTTCATAAATTGATCAAAGAAGGAACTGACAAAAAAGAAGCCTTGAATACTTTCATGAAAAGAGTTTTGGGATCTATCGATAAGTAAAATCATTTCTTAAGCATACAAAAACGCATTCTGTAATGGAATGCGTTTTTTTTTGTCTATTTTTTCAAACCGATGAAAAAGCGTTATTTTATATTGCTTTTTTTAAAATAAAAATTATTCCGCCCAAAGACAAATGCTATATTCCATTTTTAGTACAATACAAAGAATTCAATAACTTAATGAAACACAACGACTATACTTTATTAATACTCGAAAAAACCAAATCTTCTAAAAATGCAATAATTTCGGTTTCATTTTTACTTTCTCCAAAATCGGTAAGTAACGGAAGATGAACCATAAAATAATTCTGAAAATGTGCCATTTCAATAATGGTTGTAGCTAATGATTTAGGATATTTATATGCTGGATTATATTCTAAAATAACACTTCCTATCATTGCACAAAGCTCTTTGTAGGGCTTAAAAAAATGATGCTTATTATCTTCTCCAACGTGTTTTGTCAAATAAACTTTAGATCCCTCCGAAATTACAATCTGATGCAACAAACTTTCATTTATATAAATTGTCATATCATCATCCTCTACAGTTGATGCTAATAACTTGATTATTTTCTTTAATCTAATTGTTGGATCTATAATATTGTTGGTTTCAAAACTTATCTGAAATTTAAGCCAATTCCAATACCACGCCACAATATATATCAGTAATCGATGTTTGTTTTCAAAATAACGATAGATGCTTGCTTCAGTTGAATTTATTCCCTCAGCCAGTTTCTTAAAAGTAAATGACTCAAAGCCACTCTTGTAGATTAATTCAATACTATGCTGAATTATTTTTTTACCTAATTCAGAACTTTCCGGATTACGAAGATATAATTCTTCATTCATTTTTATCTGAATATGCAACTTCATTTTGTATTGGTTTGATTTTATTTACAAAACTACAAAAAATATTTAACAATTATTTACGATAGTATTACTATTATATAAAGTAATAACTCTATCTTTGTAGAAATTCACGTCAAATAAAAAAATATGTTTAAAGAAATCAAAAACGACTTGCCTGCAAGTATTATAGTATTCTTTGTTGCTTTACCATTATGTTTAGGTATTGCTTTGGCATCTGGTGCACCATTATTTTCTGGAATTATAGCAGGTATTATCGGCGGCATAATTGTAGGTACTGCTAGTGGTTCTCCATTAGGTGTTAGTGGTCCAGCTGCAGGGTTGGCCGTTATTGTTTTAACTTCAATCGCTTCATTGGGTTCTTGGGAAGTATTTTTAATGGCAGTTGTACTGTCTGGGGTTATTCAGTTGGCTTTAGGATATGCAAAAGCAGGTTTTATTGCCTACTTTTTTCCTACATCTGTAATCAAAGGAATGCTGACGGGTATTGGTCTTTTAATTATTTTAAAACAAATTCCTCACGCTTTGGGTTGGGACAAAGACGCTATGGGTAATGATGCCTTTTTGCAAGCCGATGGGCAGAATACTTTTTCAGAAATTTCGCAAGCCCTAAACTTTATAACGCCTGGAGCTGTGCTTATTGGTGTACTATCATTGGCCATTCTGATTTTTTGGGATAAGATTTTAATGAAAAAACACAAAATATTTCAAATTATTCAAGGACCAATTGTTGTAGTTGGTTTGGGAATTTTGATGAATTATTTTTATCAAAACGGAATTTTAAATTTCACCTTATCTACAAAACAAGTGGTTTCATTGCCTGTTCCCGATTCTATTGGTGGTTTCCTTAGTCAATTTACATTTCCTGATTTTGCAGCATTAACAAATTTTAAAGTTTATGAAGTAGCTATTATTATTGCTATTGTAGGAAGTTTAGAAACCCTACTTTGTGTAGAAGCAACCGATAAACTTGACCCAGACAGACGAATTACGCCTACCAACCGTGAGTTGAAAGCACAAGGGATTGGAAATATTGTTTCTGGGCTTATTGGCGGTTTGCCAATAACACAAGTTATTGTTCGTAGTTCGGCAAACATCTCTTTTGGAGGAAAAACAAAAATGTCTGCCATTTTGCACGGAGTTTTCTTATTGATTAGTGCCGTTACTATTGCAAGTTTAATGAACATGATTCCTTTGGCAAGTTTAGCGGCAATACTATTAATGGTGGGTTATAAATTAGCCAAACCTGCACTTTTTAAGGATATGTATAAATTGGGATGGGAGCAATTTATTCCTTTTACAATGACCGTAGTCGCTATTTTAGCAACAGATTTGTTAAAAGGGATTACCGTAGGGATTTTATTTGGCATCTTCTACACCTTACGTCATAGTTACAGAAACTCGCATCACCTGAAAGATAAAGTGAAAAATGAAGAAGGACAAGAAGTACATCACATCGTTTTGGCTGAAGAAGTTTCTTTCTTTAACAAAGCTAGTATCATTGAAACCTTAGATTTAATTCCGGGGAATTCAAAAGTCATTATTGATTTTTCTAAATCAAAATCAGTGGCTTATGATGTATTGGAAATTATAAGAGATTTTGAGACCCATGCCAAAACATTAAACATATCGGTAGAGAGAATTAAATTTATGGAAACAAAGTAATTTTTTTGGCTTAAGAGATTGTCCTAAGTATTTTGATTTTATAATCGAAACTTTATATCAAAAAAAATGGTTCTACCATGAATTGTGTGGGTAAGAAAAAATAAAGAAAAATTTTTACCATTAAGAGATTAAGAAAAATTAAGTTTTCTAGGACTTAATGAACCTTAATAACTTAATGGTGCAAAGAAAAATTAAATTTTTAATTTTTAAAACCCACACGATTGAGTGTAGAACCAAAAAAATTAAGTAAATCACCGTTTGAAACAATATGAATTATCTCGATTCCCTATTACTAACAATATAAAATAAATAAAAATGAAAACATTAAACAAAGAATTGCAAGATGCCATTACCCCTACTATGGCGATTGAGATATTAAAAGAAGGAAACAAAAGATTTTTGAATAATCTTAAAGTAAACCGTAACCTTTTACAGCAAGCCAACGAAACATCAGATGGGCAGCACCCATTTGCCGCTATTTTGAGTTGTATTGACTCTCGGACTTCGGCTGAGTTGATTTTTGATCAAGGATTAGGAGACGTTTTTAGTGTTCGTATTGCAGGTAATATTATCAACGAAGATATTTTAGGCAGCATGGAGTTTGCAACAAAGGTTGCCGGCTCTAAAATAATCGTAGTCTTGGGTCATACAAAATGTGGTGCCGTAAAAGGCGCTTGTGACCATGTGGAAATGGGGAACTTAACCGCTTTGTTATCTAAAATCCAACCCGCTGTTTATGATGAAAAATCGGAGACCGAAAATCGTAGTTCAAGCAATGGCGAGTTCGTAGAAAAAGTAGCTACCATAAATGTAAAAAGAACGGTGCATGGCATAATGGAACGCAGCCCAATTCTAAAAGAAATGATAGAAAAAGGTGAGATTGGAATTGTAGGCGGAACGCATGATATTACAACTGGATTAGTGACTTTCTATGATGATACTATGATTGTAAATGGGACTAAAAAATAAAAAATAGAAACATTATTCACCAAACGTGCAGTCGTAAATCGGCTGCACGTTTTATATTTTACTCTTATGAAGTTTTTCAAACAATTAATACTCTTTTCTATACTTATTACCATAAGCAACAGTTTTTATGCCCAAGAACAGAGATTGTCGGACTATAATAATATTGGCTGGCTGGCCTTTATTGCAACTGTAAAAATAAGTCCGAAAATTGCCTTGCATACCGAATATCAACTCCGCAGAGTAGATGCGTTAGAAAGTCCACAGCAAAATTTATTGCGTGCAGGGGTGAATTATACATTGAGAAAAGATGTGAATTTAAATGCAGGTTACGCTTTTGCTGAAACGGAACCTTATGGTGATTATCCAAATGCAAACGCTTTCTCCGAACATCGTATTTATGAGCAAATAGTTTTAAAAAATCCAATAGGAAAAGTGGACGTATCCCATCGCTTTACATTAGAACAACGGTTTATCGAAAAGTTTTTGGTTCAAAATGGAGGAACCGTCACAGACTGGGTTTTCCAAAACAGGATGCGATATAGACTCAGAACAGAGATTCCTGTATTTAAAAACAGTACCGATAATCACAGCTGGAGCATTATTTTAATGGACGAGATCTTTGTTGGTTTCGGAAAAAATGTTGGAGTAAATGTTTTTGACCAAAACCGATTTGCGGCATTAGTAGGTTATAAAGTCAATAAAAATGTAAAAATTGAAGCGGGTTATTTGAGTCAGATTTTACAGCAAGCGAAAATGGTAAATAACAAATCTGTGTTTCAATACAATAGTGGGTTTCTGCTTACTACATATTTGTCTTTTGATACAATCAAATAATTTTTTCGTTTTATTTGATTGGTTTTAAATTAAACATGAGGTTAAGCACTTAGTTACTAGACTTGATGAGTCTTGTTTTAAAAAACAGAATGCCCTGATGTGTAAAAAATAGATTAACTTTAATGTACTTAATGCTAAATTAAACAAGATACGAATATGCAAACGGATTTGAGTTTTTGGATTGGGTTTAATGTATTTGTACTATTGATGCTTGCATTGGATTTAGGGGTTTTTAACCGCAAAGCCCATGAAATAAGTATTAAAGAAGCCGTGATCTGGACGGGAGTTTGGGTAACACTTGCCATGTGCTTTAATGTGCTTATTTATTATTGGCAAGGTGAGGTAAAAGCATTGGAGTTTTTTACGGGTTATGTGATTGAAAAAGCATTGAGTGTCGATAATATTTTTGTTTTCGTTTTAATTTTTTCTTATTTCAAAACTCCGGCGATTCATCAGCATAAAATTTTGTTTTGGGGAATCATCGGGGCATTGATAATGCGGGCAGCTTTTATTTTTGCGGGAGTGGCCTTACTCGAAAAATTCCACTGGACGATTTATGTTTTCGGGGCGATACTGATTTATACAGGATATAAGATGCTTACGCAAAAGGAGATCATAATTGAACCGGAAAAAAATCCCCTAATAAAGTTATTCAGAAGAGTAATGCCTGTTACTAATGAACTGCATGGCGGAAAATTTTTTGTAAAACAAGACGGGAAACGGTTTGCAACGCCTTTATTTTTAGTGTTGGTGTTGATTGAAACCACCGATTTGATTTTTGCGGCAGATAGCATTCCTGCAATACTGGCCATCACCCAAGACCATTTTATTGTTTATACTTCAAATGTGTTTGCCATACTTGGCTTGCGCTCTTTGTATTTTGCACTGGCGGGAATGATGGATAAATTCCGGTATTTGTCGAAGGGGCTTGCTTTGATATTAATATTTGTCGGGCTGAAGATGTTGCTGGTAGATTTCTACAAATTGCCAATACAAATTGCATTGCTGGTAATTGTTGTTATTTTAATCTTGAGCATTACAGCATCATTGATGTCAAGCAAGAGATGATAATAGATTTAATCTGTCAATTGAATAGTGTTTTGCCATAATAACAATCAACATAAAAGATAATGGATAAAATTCTTGTTACCACCGATTTCTCTTCTAACTCAAAAGCAGCTTTGCGGTTTGCCATTCAATTGGCATCACAACATAAATTTGAGTTGACTTTTTTTCATTCCTATTACATTGCAAATCTCACGTCGTTGAGCAATCCCGCCTTTGCTGATTATGAAAGGAAAGAATCGAATAAAATTCAAAAAAAACTGAATCAATTTGTAGAATCGGTTTATAGGGACATGGATGTTGTTTCTATAAATAAGAAGTGTGTAATAAATAGTGCTGTTCTTACGGACAGCAATATCAGGGAATATGCTCAGGAAAATAGATTCAATTTTATCTGCATCAGCACCAGAGGCTCAGGAAAACTAAAAAAAATATTCGGGACAAACACTTCCAGTCTAATCGCCCATTCAATAGTTCCTGTTATAGCCGTACCCCACAATTATAGTCGAAGTGAAATAAAAAGCGTCATTTACGCCTCGGACCTTGTGAATCTTGAAAACGAACTTGAAAAAGTAATTGACTTCACAAAGCCATTAAAGGCAAAAGTTGAAATACTCCATTTCAATTATCCCGCCGAAATAACAACAAACAAAAACACCATAGATCAATTGGTAAAAAAAAATTCAAGGCACAATATTAAACTGCATATCGAAAATGTCAATCTCGCAGATAGTTTGATTTCAAATATAGAAGCTGTAATTAAGCGATCAAAACCTTCCATGATGATTATGTTCACGCAACAGAACAGAAGTTTTTTCGACAAAATATTTTTCTCCAGTAACTCCGCCAATTATTCCTTTAATGCCAAAGTCCCATTACTTGTTTTTAATAAAATATAAGTTCAAAAAATAGAGAGGTAAAAAATGGCAAAAATACCCATAGGCAACTTCCAGTAACTTGTCGGTTTTAATACTTACCATCAACTTTGGGTAGAAGAGCGGGGTAAGCTTTTATTACTTGAATGCACCAACCAAAAATTATGAAATTAAAGAAAGATCATTTGGGCGAGCCACCATTAGAAAAAGCGGCTGCTTTAGTTTGTCAATAGTCGCCACTTTCCCTAATGCTGTCGGGCTATGCGCGCTACAAGGTAGCCAGCTCCTATCCCTCTCGCGGAAAAAACTGGCATCCAGTTGCAGATTTCAGAGAAAACAATCACGCAAACAAAGAAAACTGATAACAGATAACGCATAACCCATAACTATTTTTTTTTAGTTTCAAATATTAATCCTTACTTTTGAACCTCATTAAAAAAGCAAAAAAAATGGCTGCAATAACATTAGGCGGAAACCCAATAAACACATCAGGTGAATTACCAAAAGTAGGTTCAAAACTAGCTGATTTCAAATTAGTTCAAAATGATTTATCAGTTGCTGATTTAAGCACTTTTGCTGGTAAAAAATTAGTCTTAAATATTTTCCCTAGTATTGATACAGGAACTTGTGCAACATCGGTTAGAAAATTCAACGAAACTGCAAGTAACTTGGCTAATACAACTGTATTGTGTATTTCTAGAGATTTACCTTTTGCCCAAAAACGTTTTTGTGGAGCTGAAGGTCTTAAAAATGTAGTAAACCTATCTGATTTTCAAGAAGGCTCTTTTGGCAAAAGCAATGGTTTAGATATCGTTGATGGTCCATTAGCTGGATTGCACTCAAGAGTTATCATTGTAGTTGACGAAAACGGTACTGTTAATCACACAGAACAAGTGGGCGAAATTGCAAACGAACCTAATTATGAAGCAGCATTAGCCGCACTTTAATAGCCTATATGGAATTTCAAAAAGACAATACCTTATTGACGGGCCGACTGAAAAGCATGAAATTCGCTTTTCAGGGTGCCGTTAAATTAATTACTACTGAGCACAGTATTATGGTTCAATTCTCCATTGGAATCATAATGACTATTGCAGGTTTTTATTTTCACATCACCACTACCGAATGGCTTTTTCAAACCATGGCTATCGGATTAATCATGAGTGTTGAAGGATTGAATACGGCTGTAGAAAAAATAGCCGATTTTATTCATCCCAATTATCATGAAAGAATTGGTTTCATCAAAGATATCGCCGCTGGTGCCGTATTTTTTGCAGCCTTGACAGCAATCGCTATCGGCCTTATTATTTATATCCCAAAATTTTTATAGGTTCAACTAAATTCAAGAATGGCAAAAACAACAAAAAAAGAACCTTCGGATAAAAAAAACGTATCAGAACCTAAAGGAATAAAATCTTGGGAATTTTCTAAACAACACAAAATTGTTTTAGGATCCCTTTTGGTCTTATTTTCAATAGCTTTATTGGTAGCATTTGTTTCCTTTTTTATCTATGGACAAATGGATCAGAGTGCTGTATCCGAATTGACTAACCGCGATGAAGTAGTTCAAAACTGGTTAGGGAAATTTGGAGCCTACTTAGCCGATTTAATGATATACAAAGGTTTTGGAGTTGCCGCCTTTATATTCGTACGTTTATTTTTCCTTACTGGAATGTATCTAGTACTGAATCTTTCCGTTAAAAAACTAAAAGGAATTTGGTTTTGGGATTTATTCGTAGTCATAATTCTATCCGTATTGTTTGGTTTTTTCGCCACTTCATTACCCGAATTAGGCGGAACAATAGGCTATGAACTGAATTTATTTTCTCAAGATTACATCGGAAAAACAGGAACATTTTTGACACTGGTTTTTGGTTTAATCATTTATATCATTTTTAAACTTCAAGTATCGCCAGAAAAAGTACAATCCTTTTTTGAGAACACTAAAAAAGAAATCAAAGAAGATTTGACTCCAAGTCCTGTTCTGTCCTCAAACGACAGTTTCTATAATTTAGAAGAATTTGCTGTAGAGGAACCTGAAGAAGAATTAAATAACATTCATTTAAAATCGGCTGGTTCACAGTTCGAAATAAACAAAGAAGCATTGAAACCAACAATTTCTAACGCTTCTGAAATTAATTTGGAGCCAACGATCAAACCGCTTGCCATGGAGATTCTACCAACCGCAGCACCCATTAAAGAAGAAGCATTCGTAATCGAAAAAGCGATTGAAGAAGACATTATTGAAGACAACTTGGCTTCTCGATTAGTTTCTGATTTTGGTTTGTTTGATCCTACTTTGGATTTATCAAATTACAAATACCCAACCATCGATTTATTAAAAGAATATTCGACTGGCGGTATTACCATCAATCAGGAAGAATTAGAAGAAAACAAAAATAGAATTGTAGATACCCTTCGCAATTACAAGATAGAAATTGCCCAGATTAAAGCGACTGTTGGTCCATCGGTAACCTTATATGAAATTGTACCCGAAGCGGGAATTCGTATTTCAAAAATTAAGAGTTTAGAAGATGATATTGCCTTGTCACTTTCAGCTTTAGGAATTCGTATCATTGCCCCTATTCCCGGAAAAGGAACTATTGGTATTGAGGTTCCGAACAAGAATCCAACCATGGTTTCTATGAAAAGTGTGATAGGTTCAGCTAAATTTCAAGAAGCTGAAATGGAATTACCTATTGCGCTTGGAAAAACAATTTCAAACGAAACCTTCGTGGTCGATTTGGCCAAAATGCCCCACCTATTGATGGCGGGAGCTACCGGACAAGGAAAATCAGTTGGTTTGAATGCGGTATTGACTTCGCTTTTATACAAAAAACATCCAGCGGAAGTAAAATTTGTATTGGTCGATCCTAAAAAAGTAGAGCTTACCCTTTTCAACAAAATCGAGAGACATTACCTCGCCAAATTGCCCGATACCGAAGATGCCATTATCACGGATAATGCCAAGGTGGTAGCTACGTTAAACTCTCTTTGTGTAGAAATGGACAATCGTTATTCTTTATTGAAAGACGCAATGGTTCGTAACATCAAGGAATACAACGATAAGTTTAAAGCCAGAAAATTAAATCCAGAAAACGGACATCGTTTTTTACCCTATATCGTATTGGTGGTCGATGAATTTGCCGATTTGATTATGACAGCGGGAAAAGAGGTAGAAGTACCCATTGCCCGTTTGGCGCAATTGGCCCGTGCCATTGGTATTCACTTGATTATTGCTACCCAAAGACCATCGGTAAACGTAATTACTGGTTTAATCAAAGCCAACTTCCCTGCGAGAATCGCTTTTAGAGTTACCTCAAAAATAGATTCAAGAACTATTTTGGACACCGCAGGAGCGGATCAATTAATAGGACGTGGAGATATGTTGTACACCAACGGAAATGACGTTGTCCGTGTGCAATGTGCTTTTATAGACACGCCAGAGGTAGAGAAAATAACTGAGTTCATTGGCGCACAAAAAGCCTATGCTACCGCTTATTTACTTCCGGAATTTGTTGGAGAAGATGGTGGAATCAGTCTAGAAATGGATATATCAGAAAGAGATACCTTATTTAGAGAAGCTGCAGAAGTAATTGTGAATGCGCAACAAGGTTCGGCATCATTATTACAACGAAAATTAAAACTGGGTTACAACAGAGCCGGTCGATTAATTGACCAACTCGAAGCTGCAGGAATTGTAGGCCCATTTGAAGGAAGCAAAGCGAGAAGTGTAAACATACAGGATATGACGGGACTGGATCAGTTTTTTAGTAATGAATCGTGAGGTTAGAAAATAGAATAGAGAAAATAGATTGTAGAACACAGTCCTAATAAAATTTAGGATTTTGATTTTTTAGCTTTTTTTTTAGATTCTTTTGATTTATGGTTCTTTATTTTTGCACCAAACATCTTGCTTACACGAGACTGCGTGAGGGATAGAAGCTAGCTACCTTGTAGCGCGTCCCGATAATTATCGGGAAGCCCGGCTCTATTTGGGAAAGGGGCCAATAAACGGTCTGAATGTAAGCCCCTGTCCCAAATAGAGACACGCCAAAATGATTCGAATTCTCAATGGCATATAACAAAACAGTAATTAGAATACAACAAAACAAACATCATAATGACACTACACAAAATAGCAATAAAACCGTTCTTAGGCATTTTACTTGCCTTTTTTATTGGATTTTCTATGCAAGCCCAAGATAAAAAAGCAAAACAATTGCTGGATCAGGTAACTGCCAAAGTAAAGAGTTACAATAACATTGTAATTGATTTTAAATATTCTTTGAACAATGCCAAAGAAAATATCAATCAAGACAGCAAAGGAACGGTTATCATGAAAGGGAACCAATATACCCTGAATTTCATGGGAATTACCAAGATTTTTGACGGTAAAAAAACCTATACTATTGTTCCAGAAGACGAAGAAATCACGATTTCTACCCTTAATGAAAAAGACGATTCGTCCATTACGCCTTCAAAAATGTTGACCTTTTTTAATACAGGTTATAAATTTTCGATGGATATTGTTCAAAATGTAGCTGGTAAGAAAATACAATACATTAAACTCATTCCAACAAACGCCAAAGATCAAAGAAAGGAAATATTGGTTGGAATTGATTCTAAAACCAAAAACATCTACAATGTGATTGAAATTGGTAAAAAAGGGACTAAAACGACATTAACGGTTAATTCTTTTAAAACAAATCAGCCATTACCAAAAAATCAATTTACCTTTGCCCAAAGTAAATACCCAAAGTACTACATCAATAAATTAGACTAATTATTAGTGAAAATTCTAGATAAATACTTATTAAAAACATTCTTAGGTACACTTGCTACGGTATTTGTAATTCTATTTTTTGTATTCATACTGCAAACCGTTTGGTTATTTATAGCTGAATTGGCAGGGAAAGACTTAGACTTTGTAATGGTCATTAAATTTTTGGCTTTTTCGATGCCAAGAATTATACCTTTGGTACTCCCGCTTTCTATTTTATTGGCTTCGATAATGTCTTTTGGAAATTTATCCGAACATTATGAGTTTGCGGCTATGAAATCTTCGGGTATTTCGTTGCAAAGAGCCATGAGAACCTTAACGATTTCTATCGCACTATTAAGCATTGTAGCGTTCATATTTGCCAATAACGTTATCCCTTACGCCGAATTTAAATTTATAAATTTTAGAAAAAACATTGCCCAAGCCAAGCCTGCGCTCGCTATTACCGAAGGACAATTTAGCGATGTAGGTTTGTACACTATTAAGGTGAATAAAAAGTCGGGAGAAAACGGAAATCATCTTACAGGGATTACCATTCATGAGAAATCTAAAAATGGGGACGGCAGCAAAACAGTCATTAGAGCCAAAGACGGAGAATTGATTAGTAGTAATAAAACAAGCATCCTTCAGTTGGTATTGAACGACGGTAATTATTACCAAGACATTGTACCCAAAAAGTATGAAGATCGCGATAAATTACCATTTGCCAAAAGCTCTTTTAAGAAATACAGGATCAATATTGATTTATCGGCATTGAATAAGGTTGACACCAAAGATGAAACCGTATCCAATACAAATACCATGCTTAATGTAAATGACTTAAGCTACACTTTGGATTCTTTGACCAAAAACAGGAATACTGATATAGTCTCTTTTTCAGAGAACAGTTCATCAAGACTCGGCACCTTGGTTGATAATAAAGTCAAAACGAACCCAAAGAAAAAATCCTTTTCAAAAGACTTACTGTCTTTATATACCAACAAACAAAAAGCCGAAATATTAAAAATTACCTGTAGTAATATCGAAAGCAATATGTATGCTATTGACGCTACAAAAACAGAACTTGATAGTAAAAAGAAAAACATCAACGGTCATCTATTGGCACTATATGATAAGTTTGTGATTGTGTATGCCTGCTTTTTAATGTTTTTTATTGGTGCTCCATTGGGTGCCATTATTCGAAAAGGGGGATTAGGACTTCCTATTGTATTTGCCGTTTTGATCTTTATATCCTTTCACTTTATAAATACGTTTGGAAAAAGAATTTCGCAAGAAGACGGAATGCCTCCTTTTTTCGGGTCCTGGATGTCGTCTATGATACTCACTCCATTGGCCATATTATTGACTTATCGTGCAACAAACGATATTGGTTTAATCAATATGGATGTAATTTTATCTCCTATTCAAAAAGTATTTCAAAAAATTTTTCAAAAAATAATTCCATCTCAAAATAAAGAATAAGATGCCTAACTCAAAAATACAACTCAATACCATAGAAGAAGCCATTGAAGATATTCGTCAAGGCAAAGTAATCATTGTCGTTGATGATGAAGATCGCGAAAACGAAGGAGATTTTCTGGCTGCCGCCGAAAAAGTGACTCCAGAAATGATCAACTTTATGGCTACTCATGGTCGTGGATTAATTTGCGCTCCCTTGACCGAAAGTCGTTGTAAAGAGCTTGGATTACACGTTATGGTAAGCAATAATACCGACCCAATGGAGACTGCTTTTACAGTTTCGGTAGATTTGAGAGGTAATGGTGTAACAACCGGGATTTCGGCTGCAGATAGAGCCCAAACTATCCTTTCGTTGGTAGATTCTAATACCAAGCCGCATGATTTGGCACGTCCTGGACATATTTTCCCATTAATCGCCAAACAAGGTGGTGTTTTGAGAAGAACAGGACATACCGAAGCTGCAATTGATTTTGCAAGATTGGCTGGATTCAAATCGGCTGGTGTGATTGTCGAAATCATGAACGAAGACGGAACCATGGCGCGCTTGCCACAATTGGTAAAAGTGGCCAAGAAATTCGACTTAAAATTGGTTTCTATCGAAGCACTTGTTGCTTATAGAATGCAACACGACAGCTTGATTGTAAAGAAAGAGGATTTTGATATTGAAACCCGTTTTGGCACTTTTAGACTAAGAGCGTATCTACAAACTACCAATAAACAAATTCATATCGCCTTGACTAAAGGAACCTGGAATTTAGGCGAAGTGGTATTGACCCGAATCAACTCGACATCGGTTAATAACGACATTTTGGGTACATTGACCAACGATGCCCACAAAAAGCTGGATGATATGTTTCAAATGATCAACGAAGAAGGCAAAGGTGCCGTATTGTTTATCAATCAAGAATTACAATCGGTTGATTTACTAAACCGTATTGTTGAATTAAAAGAGCTACAGACCAAAGGTGAATTTAAAGCTCCACAAATTAAGATGGACAATAAAGATTTTGGAATTGGTGCCCAAATTTTGCACGACCTTGATATCTCTAAAATTCGTCTATTATCAAATGCAGAACAAACCAAACGTGTTGGAATGATAGGATACGGTTTAGAAATAAAAGAATACGTAAAGTATTAAATTAGTAAAAAGTGACTCGTGATTAGCCCGGTCAAACGCATTAAAAAACAATATGATTGTCCGTATTGATACCTAAAGGATGTTTTTTTGACACAGATTCCACAAATTTCCACAAATTGAATGCTCTGTTATATTGAAAATCTGTGCTAATCTGTGGAATTTGTGTCAGTTTTTTTTAGGACGGGACATATAGTCCTAAAAAAAGCTAATTAGTAATCACTTTTCACCAGTCACTTTTACCAAAGGCTAATGGCTTTTCACTAATTGCTCCATTACAACCGTCAATTACCCAATCATTGCAAACTTTTTTTCGTAACTATTCCTTCTCTAAAGCGAAGCAAATGAAACGATTAAAAATTTTCTTAAAAAATAGATGAAATTTTCCTAAAATAGTTTTTTTTAAAACGAAAAAGCTCCCTATATTTGCACTCGCAATCAGGTAATGAGAGCGACATACTGGAGAAATGGCAGAGCGGTCGAATGCGGCAGTCTTGAAAACTGTTGACTGTAACAGGTCCGGGGGTTCGAATCCCTCTTTCTCCGCCAGTTGAAGTTTCAAAAGAAACTTCTAAAGTCAAAAGCCTTTAAATAGTAGTATTTAAAGGCTTTTTCGTTTTTTATAATGTGTCAAAAAACACATATACTATCAAAGAACGGTGACCCTATTAGTGACCCTATTATTTTTTCTGCTTTTTAAGAGAAAATAGGGTCACTAAATCGGAAGAATTCCCTGGGAATTCCCCGCCAACACTAGACACTTTCAAAGTTTTTAAATCAATTTGAATATTAATTTAAAAACAGGAAGTTATGTTAAAAGTAATTTTTTATCTCAAAGCTGGAAAAGCCAACAAAAAGGGAGAATCTCCAATTTTTGCCCGTATCTCGTACAATCAGAAATCTATCACCATGGCAACGGGGAAATCCATCTTAAAAGAAAGGTGGCAGTTTACCAAAAACCTAAGAAATGTGCTTAAACTTGAAAAGGAAAAAGTAATAAAAAATGGATTGGATGTATTTCAACTGAACATTGAAAAAAAATTTAATGAACTAGTCAGAATAGATTCAGATATTTCATTGATCCTGCTAAAAAATGAATTTAATGGCAAAACTAAATTAAAAACTAAAGATGTAAGCATATTAGAAATTTTAGAAAAACATAACAAATACTTTCAAAGAAAGGTTGATGCAGATGAACGCTCAAAGGCTTCACTCCAAAAATATGAACGTTCCAAAGAATTACTTATGACTTTTATAAAAAAACAATATGGTATCAACGACCTTCCATCAAGTGAGATTAGCAGTGCCTTTATTTATAATCTCGAATCATTCCTTAAGTATGAAAGCGATTTTAAAGGCAGGATTGGCATTAAAAACAACTCGATGGTAAAGTACATGAGAATGTATAAAACATCCTGTAATCACAGTATCAAAATGGGAGTAATAGATAAGAACCCGTTTGATCTTTACGATGGTAAGCTGAATATTAAAGATGCTGTATTTCTCACCCAACTGGAATTAAATCTTATTGAAAATAAGAAATTTTCTGTTGAACGACTAGAGAGAGTGAAAGATATATTTCTCTTTAGTTGTTACACCGGTTATGCTCCTGTAGATGCCTCGAACCTTACCTCAAATAATATATTCCAAGATAACAATGAGAATTTCTGGATAATGACTAACAGGGCAAAAACAGACATAAGAGCAAACGTTCCTATACTCCCTCCCACTCTTAAGATAATCAACAAATATAAAAATCTACAGATTGGATTGATCCCTCAGATATCCAATCAAAAAATGAACGCCTATCTTAAGGAAATTGGAGATTTGTGTGGAATAGAAAAAAACCTTACTTGGTATGTGGCCAGACATACATTTGCTACTACAATAACTTTAGGCAACGGAGTCAGAATAGAACATGTTTCGTCAATGATGGGCCATACAAATATTAAGCAAACACAACATTACGCTAAAGTCTTAGATGTAAATGTAATGGAAGACATGTCAAAATTAAAGCAAAAATATAGTTGATCTATAGCTGCTCATATCAAATTTCAAATTCAACTTAAAGAATCGTATTATAAGCACAAAAGGATTCCGATTTGGAATCCTTTTGTGTTTATAAATTGGTACTATCTTATAAAGTGGTTTTAATAAAAATTTCAATCTAGTATCTATTTTTAAAGTTCATTGCCCATTTTCTTTTAGTATCTTTTCTATTTTGGATACCTCATACATATATATATCGCCAAGTTTTGTGTAAGGCAGTATACCTGTTTGACGATATTTTATGATAGTATTATTCGATAAGCCGAAAATTCTCTTTAAATCCTCATTCCTATAATATCGCAGCGCCTGTTTTACATCCTGACCTCTGATTTTAGAATCTATTTTTTCTAATCGGGTATGTAAGGGGTCGAGTAATTGTTTAATTGCCGAGATATACGAGAATTTATTTTCTTTACCTTCTTTAGACATGATTTTGTGATTTTTAATACAAATTAAGACTGGAGAGTAATTCATTTTGGAATCTCATAAACAAAAACACTACCTGCCTGCTAATTTTTCTCTTCGCTTTTGAAATAGCCAAATAATTTTATCTAGAAATTTCAGCTGTTTTTCTCCATAGGTAAATCCCTTGGATTCAGAAAATTGCTTGCTTATTGTATCTATACTAACTTGCAATCCCGCATCTCCAGTATAAGTAAAGTTTCCTTCAATAAACTGCTGCATTTTACTTCTATTATACTTTTCACATTTATCATCAAAAAATAAAATTTTCTCATCCATGAGAATATAGAAGAGTTGTGCTAAATCGTTTTTATTGTAGTGTGAGCTACATTTCTCCTTTAATAAATAATTTTGAGACCTATCTTTATATCTATAACCCTTTTCTTTTAATAGCATCTCAATACATTCCATTTTCTCATGCAACATTGTTACGGCATCAGGAAGCTCCTCCAATGTAAACTTTTTCATAACGCTACTATTTTGAAAATTTAACTTCTAAATCAGATAGATAATAGGGGAAATAAATTACACTCCTCTGATTTCTATTACGTTTTGGCAAATAACTAATATAGCCGTACTCGTTTAGTTCACGCATGCATTTATGGTATGTTACAGGCCCCGTAATCTTGGCTATTTTCATAATTTCATACCTGTATGCTTGAATAGGATTAACAAAACCACTATCCGCTCTAAATTGTAGCAACGCAGCGTATATCCCAATATGAGTAATACTGATACGATAATCTTTCTCAACCGCCTTAAAGAAATCGGATAAAGGTTTTAGTGTTTCCATTATTTCTAAGTGTATCAACTTATGCGCATACCATTACGTTTTGATTGGCTTTCTTTCTGATGCTCATTGTTTTTTTGCATCTGTTTTACGGTTTCCATTGTTTTATTACCCAATGCCGTTGCAAGCGTTACCTTTCTTGAATTTTCATCATAAATGTTTACCAATTTAAACTGGGGATTAGCTTCAATATAAAAGCGATGTTCATTTCCATTTTTAATTA
>NZ_VJZS01000016.1 GCF_007097385.1 Flavobacterium sp. ZT3R18 | reverse complement strand
AGTAGGCACACCAACTGGAATAAGAAGTGACGCAAAATTACTTACGGAACTTTATCCAGTGGGAATCACAACAATCACTTGGAATGTAAGTGATGCCAACGCAAATGCGGCGGTTGCAGTAACTCAAACGGTAACGGTTAGCGATAATGTATCGCCAACGGTTTTAACTCAAGACATCACAGTTGGCCTAGATCCTAATGGAAATGTATCGATAACAGCGGATCAAATCAATCACGGAAGTTCTGATGCTTGCGGAATTGCTTCGGTAATTGTTAGTCCAACTAATTTTGATTGCACCAATGTGGGGCCAAACACCGTTATTTTGACAGTAACAGATGTTCATGGAAATGTATCAACAGCGACTGCAATAGTTACTGTAAATTCATTAAGCATCAATACAATTACCCGTAATTTAGATACTTTAACAGCTGATGAAGCTGGTGCTACAACGTACCAATGGATGACTTATAATGGTGCTATTTATGCAAATATCCCTAACGAAACGAATCAATCTTTGAGTGTAAAAGCAGCAGGATCATACGCAGTAGACATTACCAAAAATGGTTGTACCCAAAGAAGTGTTGTTTTTGACATGACTACATTAGGGAACGCAGCTTTCGAATTTAAATCAAATCTAAGTGTATATCCTAATCCGTTTAACGATGACATTTCTATCACTATTGATTCTAATGCAAAAGTGGAGATTTATACGATTTTGGGAGAAACAATTTATGCCAAAAAAATTAATTCAGGCACTACCCAATTGGATTTAGGGAACCATGCAAGCGGCATGTATTTAATAAAAGCAACCAACGAAAACAACCAATCGAAGATGGTTAAAGTAATTAAAAAATAAGTTATATTATTAGCTTTTTATTGGATGAAACTTATAGAGATACATTTGCTGATCTTCCTTTATTTTCAAAACTGACACGTAATCTCCAATAAGTTCCACAAAAAGTTAGGCATAAAAAAATCCCATTCTGATGATTCAGAATGGGATTTATAAATTTAGGCTTGCTCTATTTTTTCCTTAAAAAACGATTTCTTTGGTAATCCACTTACCATTGATTAACTGAGTTAAAACTATTAAAAATTGATCGCTTGAATCCAAATTATAGATAACAAATTCATTTTTATTTACATGTTCATTTTGATAAAGCAATCTACCTCTCAAATCATAAACCATAACCGTTCCGATAGTTTCATCAAATGAATTAATTTTTATTTGATGATCCTTTACAGATACGACTACCGCTCTTCCTTTATTTTCAAAACCATCTATACCTAATGTAGTACCTCCTCCTATATTTGGATCCGTTACCACCGGAGTAGTCACAACCGGAGTAGTTACAACTGGAATAGTCACGATAGGATCTGTTACCACTGGAGTAGTCACTATTGGATCAGTTACAACTGGAGTAGTCACAACTGGATCGACCACTACAACTGAATTATCCGTATAACGTAACACAAAACGATCATTGAATACCCCTTTAAGAGTAGAAAAAGAGTAAGCGCCATTCTTCAAGTTGTGAATAACATTGGTAACCTTATCTTCAACAAAAACCGTTTGGCTAGCCAAAACTCCATCTACTTTATCGATACTTATCGCAAACGTTCCTTCAACAGTCGTTTTATATCCTAATGGTACTTTATCCGTTTTTTCAAAAGGCAAAGCACGCCCTTGAATTACTAAATTCTTACTGTCATTAATACTGTAAAAATCGATGTATTTATTGCCATCAAAACTTTCCCCATCAAAAGCAATATCATTTCCAAGAGTGGCTCCAGTAACGTAACCTACTAATGTTTGTTTGAAAGCTCCTTTGTCATTGGTTAAATTTAACCAAACTCGGTGTTTCACTATAGCTGTGTTTTTAGAGTTGGTTCCTTTAAAGAATTGGGCGTTACTATTGGCAACACCTACTCGCATGCTATTGTTAAAAGTAACATTCCCAGTAAAGCCTGCCCCTCTTTTTGTTACTGTAAAAAAAGATTGACCAGCTGCTATATTGCCACTTGGCGCTAGACCTCCACTAGCCGCTGGTAAAGTATTCACTCCACCAACTCCATTATAAGAAGCATAATCTGTAGAAGAATACACTAAATTTGAAATGGCTGTATTGTGCGTCCAGAAATAAATCGTTCCATCAATTTCTTTATTGTTTGCTGCTAAAAAGTCATCTGCGCTCATCGCGGAAGGATACGGATTCCCGATTAAGTTACCATCTCCATTAGTTGTGCCAATTGACAATGAATAAGCCCCATTATTAGGAACTCCTTTAAATTGTACTGGTTGTGCATAAGGAAAACTGACCATCTCACCATTAGGCCAAGGAAGACCTCCATTATCTTTTGGCGTTCTTATAATATATCCTTTTCCAACTACCATTGGCGTAACCCCTGGTTCTATTTTCCACGAATTATTTACATAACTAAAATATTTATCCCATAAAGTGTTTGGCGATAATACATTCAGTTTTTGTCCAACAACAGGCGAAGACCAATAGGTATAATCGAAGTTCTTCATGGCTTTCGCATTACGCTTATAGACAATATTACCCGTATTGCTAGCTGCATCATTGACCTGTACCAAACTTGCATTGTTCTCGAAAGTTAACGTGCTCGTAGGGTCTACATTCAGTCCGTTTTCAACCTTTAAAATAGCGGTGTCGTTTGTTCCACCTGGAACACCAACCACCACATTTACTCCTGGATTGATTTTACAAGAACAAGCGTTTAATTGTGTTGTTATGGTAAAAGGACCATTAAAAACAACTATATCAGTCGCTGTTGGCGGTGTAGTGTCTAACGTTTTAGACCATTTTGTTCCATCCCAAGTATTGGTAATTGGTGCATTGATTGAAACTGGAGTTCCCAATGAAATACATCCAGAACCGTTTTTTACCGTTACCGAATAAGCCCCAACTATCACTCCCGTAAATACTCCAGAAGAATTAGAGTAATCTAATCCATCTATACTATAATTCATTCCCGTTGGTACTGTAACCGTAATAGTTCCTGTTGGCACCACACAAGTAGGCTGAGCCGTAGCCGATGTTGTTGGAGCAGCTGGTAAAGATATAATCGTAACACTTACAGGATTTGAAGTAACTGGAGAGCCACAACTACCCGTAACTACTACAGTGTAACTACCTATATCTGTTGCGGTAGGATTTGTCAAAGTTAGAGTAGCAGTTCCTTGTCCGCTAATTACTCCTCCATTTAGGACCGCAGACCCGTCTTTTTGCCATGAATAAATCAATCCGTTTCCAGTAGCCGCAACAGTTATACTTTGCGTTCCTACTCCTGAACAAGTTGCTGCTGGAGCTACAATAGGACTGCTTATAGTAGCAGCATTTGCAGCATTTACTGTCCAAGACCCCGATTTTGGACATCCTTTTAAAGATGTTGTTAAATTATAAGTCCCAGGCAATAGTCCCGTTAAATTTATCGAACTAGAGCTAAATCCGGCAGGTACAGAGGTCCAACTGTACACATAAGGATCTGTCCAAACAGGCAGAGTGTCTCCTTTTAATGTACCTTGCGGAGCTGGAATTCCTACAGATGAAACCGTTGTTCCTACTCCCTCGCTTAAACTATAACCGGCAAGTAATCCAACTTGTTTTGTATTATATGCTACAAATCCTGTAGCTAATCCCTGTAACTCTTCAGCGGATAGCGCACGACTCCAAAAACCTAAATTAAAAACCTCTCCCGACAATCCTACTCCTCCAGCATCCATAACTCCCCAACCTATTTTAGTTGAATAATTTGTATCAGTACCGTAATTCCCAGTTGCTCCACCCCCTGTAGCCCGCAAAGCACCATCTATATAAAACTGCAAGTTTGTTCCATTCCCCACTACTGCAATATGATGCCAAGCATTATCCGTTGGGTAACTACTCAAAGGCATATCCACTTGTCCGCCACCTGCTGTCCAACATCTTAAATTATTTGCTTCAAAACCAAATTCTACTACATCGTTTTGTCCAAACAATGACATTCTGTTTATATACTTACTCTTGTCGAATTTTATCCAACCTTCGGCTGTAAATTGGGCTTTATTAGATAATAATGGTGTGCCAAAATCTACATGAGAATCTATTGGAGTGATAGAACCAGAATTAGCATTCGTATTAGTAAACTTTAATGAAGCTGGATTTAGCGCATTAGTAATTGTTATAGCACCTGTCGCATCAGTTGGACACAAAGCATCCGTAACAGTCGCAGTTGGATCTGGCGGCATACTATAAAATAACACACTCGTATAGGCAGCAGTGATAGTTGCAAGACAAGTATTAGCATCCGTTACCGAAACCAAAGTATAGGGGGTTGTCGTAGTTGGTGTTGGACTAATTAAAATAGACGAACCGCTGTTATAGTTAGTAACCACTGTATTTACTCCCGTTATCTCATTCTTGTAAACTACAGTAAATGGCCCTGTACCACCAGTAACAGTTACCACTAAGTTAACCGCTGCTGTTGTCGTATTACAAACACTATCACTACTACCAATTACAGCAGTATAAGAAGTACAAGCATTTGAGGCTACATTTATAATTCCAGTAACCCCAACTGTAGAAACAAAATAGGTAGCAGTTTTATTAGTTGCAGCCGAAGCTGTACCTCCCCAACTTCCAACTACCGCAATGGTATTCCCTAGAGTAAGTTTTTGTACTGTGTGGATAAAAGTTACCAAATTGGCAATCACTCCTGAACGAATAGTAAGATTATTAGTGACAGCAGTTCCAACTCCAAATGTCTTAGTGTTACCTCCTGAAAGCAGTAAATTGTAATAATTCAGGTTAATGGATCCTAAATTTTGTGGGTTAGTACTATTGAATTCAACTGTACTTGTACTAGCTGTGAATGTACCGCCAGCACCAGCAACATTACCGCCAATTTTTAACACACTAGACCCTCCGTCTAAAGTCCCGGCAGATCTAGTCCAATTTCCTGCAAACGTATGGGTTAATCCCGCACCTAAATTTAGTGTGCCTGAACCGTTTATAGTTAAACCCGTTCCAGAAATATTACCTACAAAAGTTGCTATTCCACTCGTTTTAGTCATAGAAACCGTACCTGTTGTGATAAATCCAGCAATATTTTGAGTTCCTGTACCCTCAACTGTTATATTTGAACTTCCAGCTGAAAAAGCACTTAAACTTCCACTTACAAAGCTGCCGCCTAAATTTAAATTTAAATTATTAGAATTTAAAGTAGCTCCATTACTAATAATTAGTGGCGCATTTAATCCCATTACTTTTGCCGTATTCATAGTAATGGCTCCTGTATTTGATATTGCTACCCCTCCTGTTGCAGAAAAAGTTGCTGGCCACTCTGGTCCTGCTGTTCTTACCGTAGTAGTATAATACCTCAAAAGAGCGGCTGCAGCATAAGTAGGCGCTGCAGTAGCCGTAGCTGTTTCCTCCATAGAAAGAACTTCATTAACCGTAACTCCTGTTGTTGTTTTTGCTCCACTTCCTGATAATGTTAAGTATGAGTAAGTAGTAGCTTTTACGGTTTGCGCTCCCGCTCTATTATAATTTACTATATTTCCAACTGATGTTGCAGTAAGCGTACTAATTAAACAAGTCCCTCCAATAGTTAGTGTCTTTCCTGCTGCATTCGTTAGTATTCCTGTTCCAGAAAGCGCGGTAGAAACAGAAAGGACTCCGTTATTAGTATAGCTACCAGTCACAGACATAGTAGGTATTGATATTGAACTAGATCCACTACCGCTAATGTTTTTTACGCCACCAGTAAAAGCATGAATACCTGTTGTATTGGTTGCCGCTGAATAGGTTCCGTTATTTATTAAATTTCCTGCAAAATTTATTGCAGCTATAGCCGTTTCATTCCAATTACCACCAGGATTAATAGTTACATCTCCAGTAAATGTTTTAGTACCACCATCCCCAAGGATTAGTGTTCCAGTAACAGAGGTCGTCCCTGTAAATGTTTTGGTGCCGGTACCTCCAAGCGTAAATGTTCCTACCACTGCTGTTGTACCTGTAACTACAAGTGTATTAGCCGCTGTTGTTGTCAAATTTGCTCCTATGGCAACATTAAGATTTCCACTAATGGTAACCCCAACGTTCATCGTTGTAGTGCCAGAATTGATATTCAAATTAGAAAATGTTGTTGCCGTAATCCCTCCAATAGCTTGCGCTCCAACTCCAACAAAACTAAGTGTACTAGCAGCTCCAGCTGTTAAGGTCCCGTTTTTTGTAAAATCTCCGCTTATGTTTAATAAAGTGGTTGCGCTATTTGCTAATGTTAAAGTAGCCAAAGCATTAATCGTTATATTTTTGCAAAGAGCTGTAGTTGCAGTAGCAATAGTTGGCTGGTTCGGCGTTCCTGTTGGTATCACAACATCTGTTGATGCTGTAGGGATTCCTCCACACCAGTTGGATGCTGTATTCCAATCTGTACTGGTAGTACCTGTCCAATATCCCGCTGTACAAGTAGTCGTAGAAACATTTATTACTCCTGTCGTTGCTGCAAAAAAAGTATTATTTTTATTTAAAGCTGTCGAAGTTGTACTTCCCCAAGTTCCTGAAGATGTAGTAGAAAGACCAAGAGTTAAAGAATTTGCTGGATGTATAAATCCAGTTCCTAAATTAGCACTTACTCCTGTAGCTATAGTCAAATTCCCTCCAATAATTGTTGTTCCGCCAAATGTTTTTATACCAGTCCCCGCAAGATTTAGGTTATTATAGGTGCCATCTGCAACAGTTTGTGCTCCACCACGATCGTACTGTACCGTTCCAGTACCAGCCCAATTTTTCCCCGAAGGAATTGGATTTGCAGTTGCATTTTGTGTTCGTATAGTTCCTGCATTCGCAATTGTAGTAAGCGAACCTAACAACTGATTCGTGCCCATATTTAAGGTTCCTCCCGCTGTCGTATTCAATGTTCCGTTTACCGTTAATATTCCAGCAGTTTGTATTCCGCTAGTATTACCAAAAGTAAGATTATTATAAGTACCTGTTACTATGGTCTGTGCTCCAATTGATTGATCATACTGTACTGTTCCTGACCATGTTAGTCCCGAAGGTAATGGAGTTCCAGTTGCATTTTGTGTTCGTATAGTTCCCGTATTGGTAATTATTGCAGTAGGCCCTACCAATAATTGATTGGCAGCCATATTCAAAGTCCCTCCCGCAGTAGTAGTCAATATACCGTTTACTGTTAAATTCCCAGCAGCAGTTTGTGTTCCGCTAGAATTACTCATAGTAAGATTACTATAACTATTACTCTTTATAGTTTGCGCTACACCATTATAATTTACTGTATTACCAGCAAATGTTGCAGTAAGCCCTGTAATAGGTACGGTTGCAGCACTAATATTCAACTGACTTGTAGCCGTTGCGTTATTAAAAGCTGTAATAGTCCCCGAACTGGCAAGATTAACCGTTCCTCCCGCATTATTGGTAATCCCGGCAAATGTCCCAGAGCCATTAAGATTAAGCGTCCCTGTATTGGTGAAATTTGCAGCCATAGTACTAATTGCTCCCACTCCATTTATAATTGCTGTTCCTGCATTTGTAAAAGTCGTAATTGAGGAAGTCCCACTAATAATAAGTGTCTTTCCTGCTGCGTTAGTCAACGTACCTGTACCAGCAAGTCCCGCCGAAACAGTAAGCGTGCCATTATTTGTAAGAACAGTAGGAACTGTAACTGTCAGATTTGGTATAACCAATGTTCCTGTTAACGATTGAACAAGAGTTGTGTTAAATAACTGTACTCCTATACCCGCATTAAAAGTGCCATTGTTTATAATTCCTCCTTTAAAAGTTATTCCAGAATTTCCTGTATTATTCCAAAGCCCCCCAGGATTTATCGTAACTGACCCTGTATATTGTTTAGCCCCTGTAAGATTATTATGGATCAAAGTCCCTGTTACTGAAGTAGCATTTGTAACTGTCATTGTAAAACCTCCCACTACCAAAGTTGCTCCTGATTCTATGTTCAATAATGTACATGTAGCACCATCAGCAGTTGTGGTAACAGTGTAACCGCTCTTAATGAAAACCGTATCACCCAACGGTCCCCCTGCGGGAACACTCGCGCCAGGAGCGCCTCCAGGAGTTGCAGACCAAGTTGCTGTGCTATTCCAATTACCACTCGCAACAGAATATCTATTAGCTGCAAATACCTGATTAAAAGAGCCAAGCATTAAAAACAAAACAATTAAAAGATGTTTTAATTTATCGTTCAACACACTTTCAAATCTAATAGTTGTATTCATCCTACAAACACGAATGTTTCTTTGTAAAAATCGCACTATTATTTCTTGCAAAGTATTCATCTGGGAAGAAAAAAAATCAACAACACTAAGTATAATTCTATTCATATTCTTGGGGGAATTTTGAGGTATTTAGTCGTATAATTTTAATAAAGTGAAAAGTTTATTTAAAAAAGCATACTATAATCTATGCGCTTTTTGTAAAAAATAATTCGCTTTTCTACACTATATCTTGTCATGCTAATGCAAAAACAGGTATTTATACGTGCCAAAAATAAACATTAAAAAATTATTTCATCTATAAGTTTCAAAAATCGCGCATTAATCTTCGCTAAATAACTGAAATTCATTCTTTTTGTAGGTTTTGGATTCTAAAAAAAAATCATCATAAATTGAACAGCCCCCAAAAAGTTAGATACTATTTGGAGGCTGTTCAAAAATTGAAAATTAGGTTTTTTTAAGGAACACCTAATTAGTTAAAAAACTATTTCAATGGTAAACCATTCATCATTTTTAAGCAAGGTTTGCACTATTAAAAATTGTTCGCTGGAATTAAAATCAGGAATGCTAAATTCATTGCTATTCACATTTTCTTTTTTATATAGTAGTCTTCCATTCAAATCATAAATCATAAGTTTATCCATTATTTCATTAAATGAATTGATTTTTATTTGGTGATTTTGAACAGAAACAATCACTGGTCTGTCTAAAATAGCAGTATTAAGAACACTTGCAAGAATAACATTATCTGTGAATCGCAATACAAAACGATCATTAAATGTTCCTATGGAGGTAGAAAAAGAATAAGGCCCTTTTTTAAGATCCACAACAACCCCTTTTACTTTGTCTTCCACAAATACGCTTTCATATGCCAAAATTCCATCTACTTGATCGATACTTATCTCAAAAGTTCCTTCGATAGTCGTTTTATATCCTAATGGCACTTTATCCGTTTTATCAAAAGGCAAAGCACGCCCTTGAATCACAAAATTCTTTTTATCATTAACACTATAAAAATCGATATATTTATTGCTATCCAAACTCACCCCATCAAAGGCAGAATCAAACCCATTGGTTGCTCCTGTAACGTACCCCACTAACATTTGCTTGAAAGCCCCTTCGGTATTGGTTAAGTTTAACCAAACACGATGCTTTTCTATGGGAACAGCTTTTGATTGAGTCCCTTTAAAAAATTGAGAGTTTTTATTTACTAGACTTACCCGCATACTGTTATTGAAAACTACAGGCCCAGCTCCGCCGGTACTTTCCGCGAAAAAAGATTGCCCGGCCGCTATATTTCCTGATGGAATATTATTATTTGCCCCTCCTGTACTACCACTTGGAGCGGCAAAGGTTCCAACTCCTCCTAAATAATTATAGGAAGCAAAATCTGTTCCAGAATATCTACCGTTGGCAATAGCCGTATTGTGCGTCCAAAAATAAATCGTCCCTCCTAATCTTGAATTATTGATACTGTTTTCTAATAAAAAGGCATCTGCACTCATGGCGCATGGATATGGATTTCCGATCAGATTGTTATATCCCACAGGGTCAATTGGCAACGAGTAAACTCCATTATTGGGAACTCCTACAAATTGAACGGATTGTATATAAGTTGCTCCTGTCCAATATTCCCCGTTAGGATACGTAATATCGGGCTTTGGAACTCTAATAATATACCCTTTCCCTGCAATCATTGTGCTTAGCCCGTCTAATTGAGTTACCCAATTATTTAGGGAATAACTAAAATACTTATCCCGTAAGGTGTTTGGAGATAAAGCTTGAAGCGTTTGCCCTGCGACCGGTGAGGACCAATAGGTATAGTCGTAGTTCTTCATGGGTGTTGTATTGCGTTTATAAATGATAGTTCCTGTATTGACAGCTGCATCATTTACCTGTACCAAACTCGCATTGTTCTCAAAAGTCAAAGTTCCAGTTCCTGCAACGGCCAATCCATTTTCTAATGTCATAACGGTACCAGAATCAACCTGAACAGCGATTCCTGAATTTATTTGACAAGAACAGGCGTTTAAACTAGAGGACAAAGTTGCATTTCCAGTAAAAATAATTTTTTTGCTACTATCAGGCATACCATTATCCCAACTACTACCATCTGAGGTTTTAGTAATAGTTACGGAAGCAGTTCCTACATTTGAGTTTGCGCTTACTGCACCACAGCCATTTACTGTTCTAGCTCTTACATAATAGGTTACTCCAGGAGTCAAGCCGTTTACAACCACTGAAGGAGTAGGTGTTGGGGCAACAGATATATCTTGATAACCTGATATAAAAGTTCCAAATAAAGGATCTAAAGAAACATCAAATTTATAATTGGCGGTATTCGCAACTGCAGCCCAAGTTCCAGTAACCACAGTTTGATTACACGCTAAAACAATATCGGTCAAAACTGGAGCAACAGGTATTCCGGATTCAACTATCATTGTCACAACATTTGCGGTTGCTGGACTTCCCGTTAAACAGGGAGTCGCATTCGATGTCATAACACAAGTTACATAATCACCGTTTGCTAAAGCTGAGTTTGTGTAAGTTGCTGAATCTGTTCCAACACTTCCTCCATTCAGTTTCCATTGATAGAACGGAGTTGTCCCGCCATTGCTTGGAGTAGCCGTAAAAATAACCGATGTTCCTGGGCAAATCGCTCCAGATGGAGAAGCATCAATACTTACACTGGCCGCTAAACTTGGATTCACTGCCATTATCACAACATTTGATGTAGCTGGATTTCCTGTTATACAAGGAGCATTTGATGTCATATCACAAGTTACATTAGCGCCGTTTGCTAAAGCTGAGTTTGTGTAAGTTGCTGAATTTGTTCCAACATTTCCACCATTCAATTTCCATTGATAAGCCGGAGTTGCCCCTCCATTGGTTGGAGTAGCTGTAAAAGTAACCGATGTTCCTGAGCAAATCGCTCCTGATGAGGAAGCCGCAATGCTTACACTCGCTGGTAAATTAGGATTTACCGTTGCTACAATTGCTTTTCTAGGTGTTGTATACCCAAAACTGTAAGTAGCTTCAACATAATATGTCGTAGTTGTAGATATTACGGAGGTAGTATATGGATTTGAGCTTGAAATTGATGAACCACCACTCGGAACTGTGTACCAATTAATAGCTGTTACTCCTGATGAGGGGAGGGGAGTTGCTGTAATCACAAAACTTCCAGATTCGCAAACAGCTGTTGGCGATATTGAAGCATTAACAACATAATAACCACCATTATTTATTAGATCACTAAAAGTATATTCTGCCGGTGGACTTCCTGTACCAGTACAATATGCTAAAGCAAGACCCCCAATCGAAATTTCAATATTATTATTACAGGTCCCACTTCCGGGTGTTGGTAGGCCACCTATTCCAACTTGAATAGTTGCATTTGCTGGCAATGCCAAAGTAACTTTATTATGAAAATCAATATTGGCATAAGGAGTAAGACCAGCAGTAACTATAATACTTTGTGTATTAATTGTAAAAAGACCACCGTCTTTTCCTCCGTCCAAAACTAATGTACCACTAATTGTAAGTGAGCTCATTGTAGTTGTCAAATCAGCCGTACCCATTGTTATAGTATCACCTGACTGAATAAGAACAGCACCCGTACCTACTATTTGTCCAGGATAATTTGTTGCAGGCACCCAAGCAGAACCATTATAATACAACCAACTAGAAATGCTGGTCCAGTTTCCAGTTGTATTTACATTGGATTGATAGTCCCCTAAAACTGACCCAAATGCAGTATTCGTAAAGAAGCCACATAAAAATATTGAAAGTAAGAGTGTTTTCATAAAGGAAATTTTACGTTAAATAAAGTAATTTTTCTTACAACAAAATAATAGTATCATGTTAAAGTTACATGATACTATTAAAAATGAACCATTAAATCGTCAAATTACTTTTATTTTCGTCAAATGGTATGTAGTCTGATTATCAGCATTTTAACACTGTCGAAAAGAAAAGAAATATACATCTTAATAAAAACACAACTGTAAGATTCTTCTCTTTTGAAATAATAATTTTTTTCTTTTTAAATAAAAAAACTTAAATTTCAATTTTCAGCAACAAAACCAATGTATGAAATGAGGATGTTCGTAAATTGGCCGCAATTGAAAATACTTCGTCAGTTCGCCCATTGGCTCGGGTCATAGAATACCAAAATAAAATAGTAGCCGATGAAACAAACACCAATGCTAATATGCGAAACGGAGTTCGATGACTGCAATAAAACATAAACGGTCATCAATTACATATGACCGATAAAAAAATATTAACATATGAAATCCCCATGACTGAAGTTGTCGCAAACACCAATGAAGATCTGGCGATACCATATTCCAACAAAAACAATATTATCTACATATGAAATCCCTATTAACAACAAGTTTGTGCATACAAACACCGATAAATAAAAAGGCGACCCGAACGATAGCGAACTGGCGAAGCATAACATATATGCCCTCTAATAAATAAATTTCACATATATGAAAGACATTTTCTCCATCAAAGAAGCCAAATTAAAAATAGAACATTTTTGTGCCTATCAAGAGCGGTGCCACGAAGAAGTGGTTTCTAAATTATGGAGTATGAAATTGGACCAAAACGAAATCGACGAAGTTATCGTGCATCTTATCGAGCACAATTTTCTCAACGAAGCCCGATTCGCCTGTAGTTTTGCCAGAGGAAAACACCGCATCAAGAATTGGGGTAAAATCCGAATTACCAATGAATTGAAAATGCGTAAAATTGGTCAAAACCTCATTAATCTTGCCCTAAAAGAAATCACTCCCGAAGAATACTTAGAAACATTTGAGAATTTAGCCGTAAGAAATTGGAAATCCATACCTGAGAATAACATACTCAAAAAACGAAAGAAATTTTGCGATTATATGTTAAGACGAGGATTTGAGAGCAATTTGATTTACGATAAAGTACGGGAATTGGAGAATGAGAAATAATCGATTCTTTTTTAGCCATATATGAAATGTAAGTTCATATAAAAGGATACTATAAAACTTCTATGTCTTTATATTTCTTACACTTGCACTGAGCGAAGTCGAAGTGTGGTTAAGCTTTAGACGATGTGTTTGCCTGCAACACCCCAACTTTTATAAACTTAAAAGCACACTTACTGCATTACCGCCAAAACCAACTGCATTGACTAAGACCTTCTTGATTACCTTGTCAGGGTTTGAAACCCTGACAGGGTAATCAAGAAAAGGAACTCCGATGAACTGATTGTGTTGCATCATCAAAATAGCCATTTCTATACTCAAAATTCCTGAGGCGCCAAAAGTGTGTCCAATTTTCCATTTATTGGTGGTCAATAAAGGCAAGCTTTCGCCAAAGACTTTCTGGATAGCTACATATTCTGTTAAATCTCCTTTTATCGTTCCGGGCGCATGCATTACGATGGCATCGACATCAGAAACATCTATATTTTGTAACGCCATTTTCATCGATTTCTGAAAACAAGTCGCTTCTGCCGAAATAGAAATGTTGTGTTCTAAAATCTCTGTAGCATAACCAATACCTTCAATAAAAGCGATAGCATTTTCTTTTTTTCCTATTTCGAGACAACACACTCCTGCTCCTTCTCCCAAAATCATCGAGCTTTGTTTTTTATCCAAATCCAAGGCTCTATTGGGATATTCATCAAGCTCAGGTTGATCCTTTTTTTTCTTGTAGTAAATTTTCAAGGCTCGCATTTGTCCGATGGTAAAATCGGTCAAGGGAGCTTCACTTCCTCCCACCAAAAACTTATCAGACATACCCGCTCTTAACCATGCTACCCCGTTGAGTACAGAGTGTAAAGCCGTAGAACAAGTGATAGAATGCGAAATTTCGGGTCCAGTGCTTTGCAAATCATGCGCTACCCACGAAGAAATATTTCCCAGAGTGGTGGTGGGCGAAGCCAAAGTTTGCGCCTTACCTGTTTCTAAGTATTCTTGATAATGTTTTTCGAATAAATCGGTTGCCCCACGAGAAGAACCTATGTTAATTCCAAAAACAGCGTCTTTTGTCCAACCTGCTTTTTCTATGGCTTTGCGAGAAGCGACCATCGCATACAGAACTGATTTGTCTAAGGCTTTGTATTTAATATCCGATTGCCGTAAAGCTTCAACTTCTGCGATGGAAAAAGAATCGAGAGTGGCAACCAAAGTAGTTGCATGATCTAAATAATGTTCCGAAAAACAAGTGTTTTCCGAAAGGTAATTTTCCCAAATGCTTTTTGATGAATTTCCTAATGGCGAAATAGAAGCTATGGCTGTTATGGAGATAGTTTGTGGCAATTTTATATTAATTACAAACCCGACTGGTTAAAAAAATCTGTCGGGTTTAATTTGTTAGCAAATTTAAACTATTTCAAGAGCGTTTAGCACTACTTCATACACTTTTTGCAATTGCTCATCGGTAATCACATAAGGTGGCAAAATATATACGATATTCCCAACAGGACGTAGAATCACTCCGTTTTCAATAAAAAAATCATAGAGGGTATTGCGCAAACTACCATAATAACTGGCAGAAGATGCGGTTTTTATTTCTAAAGCAAAAATAACACCCAGTACTCTTGTGGTCGTAACCATAGGATGATTCTCCACACGCTTTTTAAAATCCAAATGGTTGGAATTTATCCGAACCAAATTATGTTGCATTTCTTCTGTTTCCAGTAAAGTCAAACTGGCCAAAGCCGCCGCACAACCCGTAGGATTTGCCGTAAAAGTATGTCCGTGAAAAAGCGCTTTATTGACATCCTCATCATAAAAAGCATCAAAAAGATCTTGAGTAAAAGTCGTTATCGCCATAGGAATGGTTCCTCCGGTCAACGCTTTAGACAAACACATCATATCTGGCTTTTGGGTCAAATAATCACAGGCAAAATTTCTTCCTGTTTTACCAAAGCCCGTCATCACTTCATCGGCAATTGTGAGGACATTGTGCTCTTGACAAATCTTGAGCAACTCATCCAAAGCCTCAGGTTCATACATGACCATTCCCGCTGCGCCTTGCACCAGGGGCTCAAATATAAATCCGGCGCAATTCTCACTTTCAACAGCTTTATTCAAGGCGTCAAAACTCAGTTGTTCTTGCCCTTTTACAGGCACTGGAATCCGAATCACATCAATTAACATCCCTTGAAAGGATTCGGTAAAAAATGAAATTCCACTAGCGGCCATAGCTCCAAAAGTATCGCCATGAAATGCATTTTCGAAAGCAATTATCGTCGTTTTTTTGGTTCCTTTATTAAAAAAACTTTGCAAAGCGACCTTGATGGCAATTTCGACAGCGGTAGAACCATTATCCGAAAAAAAGAGTTTCTTTTGATTATTAGGCAAAATATCCATCAGTTTCTCCGCCAAAACTATAGCAGGTTCATGTGTGAATCCGCCAAACAAAACGTGCTCTAATGTAGTTAGTTGCTTGTAAATCGCATCGGCAATAAATTGGTTCGAATGCCCATAGGGATTAACCCACCAAGAAGCAATGGCGTCTATATATTCTTTTTGGTTTTCGTCCCAAAGCAAAGCGCCTTCTCCTCTTGTTATCGCAATAGGAAGCGCTGCCGTTTTATGTTGTGTATAAGGATGCCAAAGATATTGGCTGTCTCTTTCTGTTAATGTCATGAGATTTTAGATTGTTGATTAACGATTATTGATTTCAGATTTGATATTGGCATTACTATTGAATTAAAATTTTCTATTACCATTGAAATTGAAATTGTTATTGCAATTGCCATTGCAATTGCTATTGCAAAAGATGCTCTCGAAACCGATCCGCATATTCTTTAATCACATTTTTATCAAAATAAGGCTCTTGCTCAATTCGCCCAATGCATTTGATTCCTGTTTTATTCAAAATAATAGATTCCGTTGATTTGTTTTCATCGCCCGAAAAAATAATTCCAGCGATCTCTATTTTACGATTATGCAAGGCCTCAATAGTGAGCAACGTATGATTAATACTTCCCAAATAATGTCTTGAAACCACTATGACTTTATAATCGGGTTGGATTAAATCGATAACACAATCGGTATCATTCAGCGGAACAAAAACACCTCCTGCACCTTCTATAACCAAATGATTTTGGGTAGGTGGTTCTTTTATTTGATGCAAATCAATAACAACGCCATCCATTGACGCTGCAAGATGCGGACTAGCGGGTGTGTGAAGCAAATAAGCATTGGTGTGAATTATTGTTGCTGCATTAGAAATCAATGATTTGATTTTATGACTATCGGAATTCTCGACATCGCCAGCTTGAATGGGTTTCCAGTAATCAGCCTGCAAAGCTTCGACAATAATAGCGGAGGCAATGGTTTTACCCACATCGGTTCCAATTCCTGTAATAAATAGTTTCATATTTTGATAATATTGTTTTTGTTGGAATATGGTATCGCCAGATCTTCATTGGCATTTACGACAGCTTTTGTCATGGCGATTTCATATTTTTCATGTTTCAAAAAGATTCACAGTGTAAAAAGGAGTTTCACAAAAATTTAAAACTTTTGCTTTGTGAATCTTTGCGTAATAGCTAATTTCAAAACACAAAAATACCAATAAAAACAACAAACCCATCATTACGACGGGTTCTGTTTTATTACTCTTCTTTTAATTCGTCTAGAACTTTCCTGATTTCTTTGGCGTATTTCCCGTAGAAATAGTGTACCCACCATTCGAGAGCTACCCCCATAAATAAAATTGAAAATGTAACAATTGAAAATGTAGTTACCAAAAATGGAGTGCTATTTAGCCCTTTTGTAAAAAAATCTGGTGTTACATAATACATAAACCCTATTAAAAACAATATCACAAAGGGGATTAAAGCAAACCCGAAGGTTTTATACAGCTCCATATTCAACCGAATGTCAAAATAGGTTTCATACAAACTGTCTTTGGTGCTTAAAGTGGTCTTTCCTAATCTTCTGTAAAACACATATAATTTTACCAAATAATAGATGCAAACTGCCACAAATATGGAAAATAGCAAATAAAACGGAGGTATTGCATTGGCAGGAAAGCTATAAAAAAAAGGAACAAATCCGATGAGTATAATCGAAAGTATTTGATAGAAAAATTCATTTCTCAAATTTTTTTTGATTTTTTCCAAAGGCATATTTGCCGAATTTATTTTATCTAAATGGCTAGGAAGAATCACATTTTCTGTTTTTTCGTTCTTCCAAGCGGATTGTATATCGTTAAAGTCCATAACCTTGCTTTTTTATGATTTCTTTTAATTTTTCTTTTGCTCTGTTCAATTTAACCCTTGCATTTCCTTCTGAAATACCTAGATTGACTCCAATTTCTTTATGCGAAAATCCCTCGAGTTGATAAAATATAATTGCTTTGTCAATTTTATCCAATTCCTGTACGGCTTTATAAAAATGATTCAACTGATTTTCTTTGTGATCGGAATCGCTTTCTTCCTCTTTTATGTTTTCTGATGCTATTGCATACTTGTCAACTTTTCGTTTTTCTTTTCTCAAAAAAACGATCGAAGTATTAATAGCTACACGATACATCCAAGTCGAAAATTGGCTTTCCCCTTTAAAACTATCATAAGCTTTCCACAATTGCAGTACAATTTCTTGAAACAAATCCTGCTGATCGTCCGGATTATCCATATACATCTTAGAAACCTTGTAGAGTATTCCTTTGTGTTGCTCAATACGGTTTAAAAACTCTTGTTCTTTCGCTATCAAAATTTTAGTTCATTATAGGTTTTACAGTGTATCCTGATTTTTTTAATAAATTGACAACTCCAAGTTCTCCTGCTAGGTGTGCAGACCCTACCGCAAAGAAAACACTCTCTTTTTGCATCATAGCGGGCATAATTTTTGACCAATTTAGATTTCGATTATCCAATATTATTTTTTTAGTATCATCAGACATTAATTCTTTGTCTGTTATCTCTGCATAAATACTTTTTATATCTTCATTACTATAATCCTTAACCAGTTTAATACACATCTCCGAATTGATATGCTTCATATAGGAAATCAATTCATCATCTGTATATGATTTGCTTAAGAAATCCATTTGGTTAGCAGCTTTTTCGAGCCCTACAATTGGTTTGTTACTTTCTTTGGCTTTGTTTATAAATTCCATTTCAAAAAATTTCAAATCGGAACATCCAAACGATTTCACAAACAGTAAACTCATTACAGTCTCGAGCGTGTAATTATCGACTTGTGCCAATGAAACTCCACCACTTTTAGTCAATACTTCTTCTAATAGTACTAGTTGTTTTGCAGTTAGCTTTTTAGACAAGGGTTCTTTACCAACAGCCAATTGTTGCAGTATTGCTATTTCATCAGGATCAGCCATATTAACCTCTAAAGCCAATTTTGATGTTTTCGAGAAAGCTTCCAGAGCTTTTTGTTTCAATACAAAGTCTTTTCCGCATATCATGTGAACGGTTCCTAAAAGGTAAGAAGGCTTTGTCAATCCGTTTCCCGATACTTCCCATAATACTGAATTTTTACTTTTTGAAGTTTGTGCATTTGTCGAAAAACTAAATGCGAATACCGTAACTGCTACAATTGATTTGAATACATTTTTCATGATTTACTTGTTTTTTTTGATTGATGATTGAAGTGATTTTATTACGACACGTAAGTAATAAAACAATCAAAACGTTACAAAAAAAGTTGTTTTTTTTAAAGAAGTGAGGAAAAACAAGCTATCAGAGATGAAATTTCTTCTTTTGAATTGAAGCTATGAATACAAAAACGCAAACGTTCCTGACCTTCCGGAACTGTAGGAGAAAGTATCGCTTTGACGTCAAACCCTTTTTGCTGAAGAGAACTAGCAATGTTTTTTACTTTTTCATTTCCGGGAATGATGGCACTTTGGATAGCCGATTTACTACGTATAAAAAGTGGACTTACATACAACATCTTTTTGACCTGATTAAAAAAGACAATATTCTCCCGAAGCAATTCGAGTGCCTTTTTATCTTTTTCTAAATGATAATACCCCGTTAAAACAGTAGCTACCGAATGAGGCGAAAGTCCAGTGGTATAAATAAAACTTCGAGCAAAATTTACGAGATAAGACTTTAATTCATTCGAACCCAAAACCACTGCTCCATGACAACCCAAACCTTTTCCAAAAGTCATAATTCGGGCAAATATTTTGTCTTGCAATTGCAAATACTGAATTAGTCCTTCGCCTTTTTCTCCAAAAACTCCGAGAGCATGAGCTTCATCGACCACTAAATAGCAGTTGTATTTTTCTGAAACGGCAACCAATTCTCCCATATTCGGACAATCACCATCCATCGAGAAAACAGATTCAGTTACAATATAAATTACTCCAGCATTATTATTGCCATTGATATTGATATTGTTTTTGCTATTGTCATTGCTATTGAAATTGCTATTGAAATTGCCATTGAAATTGCCATTGAAATTGATTACCTTCTTTTCTAAATCTTCAAAATCATTGTGTTTGAATTTAAAAGCTTTGGCATTCGTCAATTGAATTCCGTCCCGAATAGAAGCGTGACACAACTCATCATACAAAATCAAATCGCCTTTTTGAGGAACAGCACTAAAGAAACCTACATTGGCATCATAGCCTGAATTAAACAACAAAGCCGACTCCGATTGATGAAATTCAGCAATATAATTTTCAGTTTCGGTATATAAAGAGTGATTGCCTGAGAGTAATCGCGATCCAGTAGCCCCATTCTTTTTTATATTATGATCTACTAAAAATTGATGGGTCTCATCGAAAATCACTTCCGATTTGGAAAAACCAATGTAATCATTCGAAGCAAAATCTACCAAGTTATTGGGCTGCGGAAGTGTCCTTAGCGCATTATTTTGCTTACGGGTTTTGAGTTTGTCGGAGAGGTTTTTGGGAAAATCTTTCATATAGTTCAAAAATAAGAAATAAAAATTCATTGCTAATGAAAATAAATTATTGTTATTTATACCATTTGGGCTTTAAATTTACTGTGATAAATTAATCTAACTGTATGAGTCAGTTCCGATCTATCGGAAGAGTGTTTTATTAAAAAAATGCAATAGCTTTTTTTAATAAAATGTATCGAAAACCCTAACACTGTAAGCTTCTCGGTACTCCCGAAAGCTTTCGGGATTGAATAGTAAAGCTTTCGTGTTACTATTCAAAACTACTCGAAGAGACGGGGTATTTTTTATACCAGTAAAATCGAAGATAAAATGGGATTAATCCTTTATTATCGTTTTGCGTTAATAGATTTATGCATTTGCATTGCATTAATTTAAAAATCATAAAAAAATTAAATTTAAAAAAATTAGCCACACAATTTATGATTGAACCAAAAAAAAGCACCAGTTGTGAAACTGATGCTTTTGATATAGATTGAAAAAGTATTATTTTTTCTTTTTTCCAGCAGGAGCTTTTGCTGCTTTTGCTGCTTCTTGAGCTGCTTTCATAGCCGCACGAGAGATCTTCACTTGACAAATTACTGTATTGTCTGGGTGCATGATTTTGAAGTTTTCAGCAGGCACTTTAGTAACGTATAATTTGTTACCCATGTCTAATGGAGTAATGTCAGCTTCAACGAAATCTGGAAGATTTTTTGGTAAAGCTCTTACTTTTAATTTACGGTTGTTCAAACGTAAATCTCCACCTGCCATAACTCCTTTTGAGTTACCAATGATTTTTACTGGAACTTCCATAGTGATTTCTTTGTCATCAAAAATTTGAAAGAAGTCAATATGTAAAATTTTGTCAGATACCGGGTGAACTTGAATATCTTGTAAAATTGCGTCGAATGTTTTACCGTTTCCAAGTTCAATCACAACTGTGTGCGCGTTTGGAGTGTAAACCAAGTTCTTGAAAGCCATAACTTCCGCTGAAAAATGAACTGCCTGACTTCCTCCGTATAATACGCAAGGAACCAATCCAGCATTACGTAAGGCTTTAGTTGCTACTTTACCTACGCTTTCTCTTTCTGATCCTTTAATTGTAATCGATTTCATTGTAAATATTTATTATAGTTATTAATTAAACTCTTGTTTATTAGTGATTAGTTATTGGCTGTTAGTGATTAGCTAGTGTCTCAATGATTAGCTAATGGCTAATGACTTTTTACTGGTCACTTAATAGTTTTTTAGTTAACCTTTCTAATTCCCCCTTAGGGGGTTAGGGGGCTCTACATCAAAAACTTTCCGCTAATGGAATTGTTGTGGTGCACCATGTGCATAACCTCAGCAAAAAGTGGTGCACAACTCACTACTTTTATTTTGTTAGATTGTTTCTTTAACGGAATTGAATCAGTTACGATTAATTCCAACAACTGTGAATTCTCTATTTTCTCGTAAGCCTCGCCGGATAAAATGGCGTGTGTACAAATGGCTCTTACGCTTAAGGCTCCTTTTTCGATCATTAAATCGGCGGCTTTCGCCAAAGTGCCTCCGGTATCAATCATGTCATCTACTAAGATTACATTTTTACCTCTTACTTCTCCGATAAGCTCCATTGTTTCGATAACATTGGCTGCTTTTCTTTGTTTGTAACAGATTACTACTTCAGAGTTTAAGAATTTAGAATAAGCATAAGCTCTCTTTGATCCTCCCATGTCTGGCGAAGCAATCATTAAATTGTCTAGACCTAAACTTTCTACATACGGTAAAAAGATAGTGGATGCAAAAAGGTGATCTACTGGTTTCTCGAAGAATCCTTGTATTTGATCTGCGTGCAAATCCATAGTCATTATTCTTGTAGCTCCAGCTGCGTCTAGTAAATTAGCTACTAGTTTCGCTCCTATCGGAACTCTTGGCTTGTCTTTTCTGTCTTGTCTTGCCCAACCAAAATAAGGGATTACTGCTGTAATGTGTCTTGCTGAAGCGCGTTTTGCTGCGTCAATCATTAACAACAATTCCATCAAATTATCTGCGCTTGGAAAAGTAGAGCAAACAATAAAAACACGTAAGCCTCTGATTGATTCTTCGTAAGAAGGTTGAAATTCGCCATCGCTATAAGTAGACATAGTAACTTTTCCCATCGGGATACCATACTCTTTTGCGATTTTCTCTGCAAGATACTCACTTTTTGAACAAGCAAAAATTTTAGCTTCTGGTTCTAGGTGTGACATTTTAATTTGTTGTTTTTATTCCGCTGCGCTCCATACAATTCGGCTTCATGATTTATTTAAAGTCGGAAGAGTATAAATACCTCGGGTGTAGTTAGTTGTGTATTCCGTTTTTAACGAGGTGCAAATTTAGAAAATAAAATTAACTCTGAAAGGAAAATTTTAAGTATTTTTATTAGAATATTTAAAAATGTTTTCTACATTTGCAGCGTGTTAAAGGAAAAGATAGCAATTAACATTTACTATCTCTTTATTGCGTTGAAATGACTGTCTGTCATTTCATGTCTGCTAAGCCCGGATGGCGGAATTGGTAGACGCGCTGGTCTCAAACACCTGTGGGAAACCGTGCCGGTTCGACTCCGGCTCCGGGTACGTAAAAAGTCTGTAATTACTTGTTTATCAAGTGTTACAGGCTTTTTTATTTTAGAGCTGCCCGACCATTGCCCAACCATTCAATTATTGTGAGGAAAAATTAATATTCTTTGAATTTATATCGGAAACTATTTTTTCTTAGTTACTAGATATTTTAGTTTTTATCAATTGATTGTGGTAATCATTCGAAAGCGAAGTGTCTAATTTGGAATTTGAATTGTTCTTTAGTAAATAGCAACTTGATTGGTCAAAAACAATATGTGTAAACTTTTCAGGAGAAAAGTATCTTTTTACATAAAGAGAATATATTCTATGTCTTTTAGTGTTTTTGATTGTCCTATCAGGATTTATATTTGCTTTGTTTTTTTTGGGATTTGATTCTTTCGAAGTTGGTGCGCCCATAAATCCAAAAGAAGCATTTGGGTTTTTACGATATATCTCTAAACAAATATTTGTAATAGTATTTAAAACGTATAAAACATGCTTATTATTCTTTTCTTTTGGATTGTCTAAAAGAAGATTAAATCTTTTGCCTGATAATCTGTGATTTTTAAGATAAAATTGGGCTACATATATGTCATGCTGAAGTATAAGTACTTCAACAATGTATTGTTGATTTACAATATCGGATTTAAATGTAAAGCGTTCTAGTGGAGTGTTATTTGAGTCAATATCGCTACCCTTAGGGGTATAGTGGTAGCCGTTTAATATCATTTATAAAAATAGCGATATTAAAAAGAAAGGTAGTTATACTTACTAGATCTATTTTTATTAATGTCACTTATAGTTAAGACGTGACCAACATGAACAATATTACAAGTAAAATCGATATTTTTGATATCTTTCCCTGTAGTATTGGTACTTGTTTGGGGCTTTGCCTTTTTCGAGAATTTTGAAATAATTTTCATCTTTCTGAATATAAAATGTGAATAAATAATACTAATTGTGAATAACTTTGATTGTGCAAATATAATTAGTTTGGATTTATAAATCACCTTACGATCAATAGATTTAATTTATGGCTAATTGTAATTTAATAGTGTTTAATAAATATTAGAGGATTTCATTGCAACAAATTGTCTTTTTTAGTGGAATAAAATCTAAAAAACCGCCTCGAAAAAAGCGATTTTTTGGGTTTTAGAAGGTTTTCGTTCTCTTTGTATATTTATTAATTTTCTTGTCGCTCTATTAAAGATTAACATTTACCTCATCTCCATCTTTAATAACTTTATTGATTACTACTTTTTTACCATCAGATACCGTTATTTTTAGTTTCTGATTCGCTCTTTCAACAGTAATGTCAAAATCATGTTCGAATGCATGAATATGACGCAGTTTCATTACGGGCCAAGATCTAGGAAGACGTGGTGTGAAACTAAAACTGTGTAAACCAGTAGGGCGAATACCAAACAGTCCTTCGGTAAAAACCCTGCAATACAATCCGCTTTCTGCCGAAAGGTGGCGTTGGTTTCCTTCCGGAAAAGCTTCCACAGGATAAGGAACATGGTCGCCCAATAAACGACGATTGGAATAATAATGTAAAAAATCCAGCGCTTTGTCTGTTTCTCCTGCTGCCAATACACCCCTTAAAGCATATAAAGTCGATCTGTCCCAAAATGTTTTATCACCGGCAGCACTGGCAAGGCCATCTTGAGTCCATAATCTTTGTGAAAATAAAGCTGCGATGGTTCCCTCTTTTCGATTGTAGATACCCATCGTAAGAGGCGTGCATATCCAGGCTCGTAAAATATCATTCTCTTTGTAGTATTTGTAGGTTTCAAATCCTTCTACTTTAGAACCAAAATAGTTGGAAATGGCTATTTTTAATTTTTCAGCCTGAGCTTTATACGTTTTAAGTTGCGACGCGTCTTTTCCTAAAGCTTGACCTAGATAAACAGCTGAATTAAGAGCGTCATAATATAAAGAAGAAGTATTGAGATTGGCATTTCCGGCAGGAAAACGCCCTTCCAGTTCATCAGAATCGGAAGTTACGACACCTTCAGCATTTAATTTTCTATGGCAGTATTCCAAACACCATTCAATCAATGGCCATAATTGTTTGGCTTCATTTGCATTTCCTCTGGAAAGGACATATCGGGCTGCTCCGTAGGCAATCATAGCGCCGTCACCACGATCACCAGCGCCATCCCACACATCCGTTCCTTCTGCAACGATTGAACTCGGAATGGGTTTGTACTCTTTGTTTATGAATCTTGCAAATTGTAGGTAGGCATTTAATGATGCATGGTTGCCATAATCATACCCTAAATAAGGAAAGAAAGGTCCAATGTACTCTGCTTGGTCATTGGCCCAAATGGCCGCATAATAGGCTTCTCCCCCTGGACCGTGCATGGGACCACCTTTGGTTTCGAAAATACTTTCGGAAGCTCTAATTTTAGCAAAAGCAAATTCAGTATTCAATACAGGATCGGGCGTTTCTAATACAAGTTTGTCCCATACGTCATGGATTAATTTTAGGCGTTTGTTTTTCTCCTCATCTGTATTCACTGATGGTACTTGTTCATTTGCCTTTACCCCAGAATAAAAAACAGAAAAGCTAATCGCATCATTTGCTTGAAGATTGAAATTGCCTTCATTAAAAAGATCTACATGCAAAGCATAACTGCCTTCGGTTCCTTTTGCGGGATCTGAAGTATATATAGCATTTGATTTTGGAATTTCTACGGCGCAGGTTTTTCCAGAGGTATTTTTAATAGTGTAGATTTCGCAATAGCCAGATAAGGTTGTTGATGGGAAATATTGTCTGGTTAGTTCGAGGGTGTTACCCGCTTTACTTTTGACAAGCAATGTCCCGTTGAGGGTTATTGAAACCACTTTTTCGGCAACGATGGGTTTGTAATTAACCGTTACCAGATCAAAGGCATCTTGTGCAAATTGGCGGGTAAGACTTGCATGGGTGTTATTGGGAATGGTTCTTAACATAGGCCACACCAAGCTGCGGGTGGCGTGAAAAGACCCGTCTGTTGCTACGCCATATCGGAGAATACAAGAGATTTTTTTGCCACTCATTTCGATATGATCGTCATGTGGAATGGTGTTATTTATTTGCCAAGAAATAGAACCGTCGGGATTGATTTGCCAGCGGTTATCCTCCTGCGAAAATGATTTGCCGGTTATAAAGCAAAGTGCAATAACGGCAAATAAAGAATGTATTCGTTTTTTCTTAAATGAACTGTTCATTAAATTTGTTTTTAATTTTTTTGTACCCATTAAATTAGTAGCATTCGAATGAGTTTTTTGCCAACTCTTTACTTATTTTATTATTATCTGCAAGTGACATTTACTTGTTGTTTGGAGTTAACTGGGATATCAACAAATGTAAATGAATTCCCGTTATCATCTTTATTATGGTGGGCAACAACTTTTTTATTATTTATAAATACCGCATCATAATTTCCGGAAAATATGGCTCTCCATTGTAGAGAAGTGTTGCCTTTGTTATGAAACGTTGTTTTTTGGCTCTCTTGTTTTATACTCAACACTGTGTTTAAAACAGGCAGATTGTCCACTTCGGATGCAGTTCCAATTTTTCCACGATACAAAGTAGTTACCATTTTTTTTGTGGCATCTGGTTCAATTCCCATATAGCCATGTACAATGCCTTCAATCACGCCATAAGAAACCTCTGGATATTCTCTTCTTTTGGTAGCAGGGTCAGTAAGATGCAAAATATAATCATAGGCTTTATCCTTAAATCCATATTTGAATAATAAAAAGGGAAGGTAAGATGAGCTTTCAACATTTCCTTTTTCTGAAATAATGTGTTCGATTGTTTTTTGAGTTCGGGTTGTATCTGTCAAAGCTTCAAACCATAATAAAAATAGCTCTCCTCCATCCTTGCTAAATTTTCCATCACTGGTATAGAGTGTGTTATAAGTCGAAGTTGTGCTGTCCCACCAAATTTGTTCTATTTTTTGGTGGTATTTCATTGCCTTTTTTTCGTATAATTCGCCTTTTTCAGTATAGCCGTTCAGTTTCAAAATAGAGGAGTAGGTCAACAATCCGCGGTAAATTGCGGCGACCAAATCCACGCTCATTTTTAAAGTTGGTATTCCTTCAGAATAAGAGGCCAGACCACGACAGCTGTGGAAAGCATCTTTCTTGTTAAACGGAACTGTAGCATTGGGGAATTCTGGTCTGGTCAATAATGAATCCGCATCCAGTACCCAACGGTCGATATATTTGGTAACCGATTTTTCAAAGAAATTTTCAAACTCAGAGCTCTTTATATAGGTTTCATCACCAGTCCATAAGTACAATCTCCAACAGGCAAACATGACATCAAAATTACTGTCAAGATTGTACCAAAATTCCTTGTCATTCCTGTAATCTTCGGGTGCTGGTTCTCCATATTTATTGATTTCCCAGTAGGAGCACCAGTCTTTGTTTTCTGAAATATTTTTGGCAAAGAGGGAAAGCATGTTTTTGTTTTCCTTGTTTAGCCCCAGTATTTCGGCACCAATGCTTTGGTGTGCTACATCGCGCATACAAAAAGCGGAGCGGCTGGGTAATGCCGCTTCATACCATGGACCAACTGGATCATTGGAATTTCCTTTGTAACTCAAAGCCATAGTCTTTGCACGGTTAAAAGCTGTTTCTATTGCAGTATCTGAAGACTTGAAGGTGATCGCTTCACTTTGTCCAAAGGCATTAAAAAATATGCAGCAATTTGCGACTATAATTATAAAACCATTTTTCATGTAATTATTTTATGTTTAAAATTCCTGGAATTACAGGCTACACTTGCCTGAAAACCAATAGTTGATTAATTAAATATGTTCGATACCTTGATATTGTGCGTCCTTTCTAGGTTATGGCTAAAATTTTAAAAAGCAAACCCACACAATTGAGATGGTGGGTTTACAAAACGCATCAGTTTTTTTGAAATTTCACTTCGCAACTGATACTAACAAAATACTTAAAAAATTGGGTGCTTAAAAATGAAACCTTAATTATAACCTAGGTTTTGAATAAGACTTGTTCTGTTTATTTCATCCCTTGGGATAGGTAATAAATAATGTTGAGGTTTGAAGATTCTATCTTGAACTTTTGTGTAAGTATAGCTCTTCGTTCCATCATTTTTTTTGGTGATAACCACACCCATCAATGGCTTGTTTTCTGTTACATCAGCTATTTTCCAACGACGTACATCATAATAACGATGTCCTTCCAAGCATAATTCAACTTGTCTTTCATTACGGATTTTATTTTCTAAGGCAGTACCGGTAAGACCTGCCAATGGAACTGTTATTCCAGCACGTTGTCTAATCATATTTAGATACTGAATAGCGGTACTTGCGTTTCCTGTTTTGAATTGAGCTTCGGCGTAATTTAGATAAATTTCGCCTAAACGAGAAATGATCCAAGCTTTGTTTGTTTGTGTATCATTGTTGAAATTATACGTAGTGTCACAATATTTACGGAAAGTATAGCGAGTTTCGCTATTGTTCCAAGTATCCCACCCTTGAGGAGAATCTAATCCGCCTTCATAAAATTCTGCTTTATTTGAACTTCCAGCGTCATAACGATCTTGACAAAATTCGGGTTTTCCATAGGCACGTCCATCGTATACAATGTTTTTGTAAAAACGAGGATCTCTGTTTACATAAGGTTTTTGAGGATCATACCCTGATGTTGGGTCTGTGATGTCTTTACCGTCTGCGGTTCCATAAGCGTCTATCAAACCTTGGCTTGGCGCAAATGATGCCCAACCGTGAAAACCACTTGGGGAATTGAACATTTCTACACCGTTAAAAGCATTCCACTGTGGGTCTTTGCTAGACAAACGGGAGCAAATAATCTCCGAATTATTAGTGGTAAAAAGATCAGGATAATTTTTGTTGTAAAGCTCATAGGCATTTAAATCAATTACAGCTTTTGCGGCATCGGATGCTTTTTTCCATTTGCTGATGTCATTAGACGGATTCCATTGTGGACTGGCGGCATAGAGTAATACTCTTGATTTTATGGCAAGAGCAGCACCTTTTGTGATTCTTCCAAGACTAGAAGTGGTTAATGGTAATAAATCTGCCGCTTTGTCTAACTCGGTTGCAATAAAATCTACCGATTGGTCGTAAGTGCTACGATCCACTTTAAAATCGCTGTTTAAATCAAAAGGTACAGTAACAATTGGCACACCTCCATAATCACTGGTCAGTTTAAAATAGGCATACGCTCTTAAAAAAAGCACTTCTCCTTTTAACCGATTGCGCCAAGCTTCATCTCCAGGGACTTTGTCAATTTTGGATAGAAATATGTTGCAATTTTGAATGATGGAATAAGTAGGTTTCCAAATATCAAAATCGCCTGCATTGTCTGGTGTGAGAGCCCCGGAATTAATGGTCGATGAATTATAATCGTCAAATTTATTATACGCTTCATCACAAGAAGTGGATAAAGCCCAGCTACGATTTGTTCTGGTGTTCCAATTGTGTTGGGTAGTTGGTAATACGTTATAAAGATTATTAGCGAAAGCTTCCGCCAGTTTCAAGTCATTCCATGTGGTTGTATCCGTATAAGAATCCAAAGGAGCTTTGTCTAAAGGATCCTCATTACAGGAGGTAAGGATTGCAATTGTCATAAAAAAGGAGGCGACGATGAATGCCTTATTTCTTATATTCATTAGTTTATTGGTTTTATAATTTTTCATGTCTAGATGTTTTTTTTTAAAGGATCATAATTTTTTTATCGCATTGTTACAATTCAATATTTACACCGATTCTGTAAATACGGGTTTGCGGATAATTAATTCCTGTTTTGTTGTTGGTTTCTGGATCTAGGTTGTACTGTTTCATATGATCGATAGAAAATAAATTAGTTCCTCCAGCATAAAATCTCATGTTTAATATTCCATATTTAGAAAGTAAATTTTCCGGTAAAACGTACGATACTTCTAAAGATTTCAATCGAAAGAAGGATGCGTCTCTTAGCCAAAAGTCAGCTTCAATATTGTTTCTAGTATCGGTGTCATTGAATGCTACAGGATACTGAGCATTTGGATTATCTACGGTGTATCTGTCGTTGTATAACCATGTTGGAGGGGCTACGATAGATCCTTGTGCTTGCGGAAGTATCATTTGCTTAGCCATAGATTGTCCTGTCCAAAGTAAGTCTATCGATATTCTTTTGTATTCAGCTCTCATAGGAATACCGTAAGCAATTTTTGGTGTAGCCGATTCTGGAATTCTAACCTTATCATTAGAAGTAATACTACCATCATTGTCTGTGTCTTTTACCCAAAGATCACCAGGTTTTGCTCCTGCAAAATGAGGTGAATTGTCAACATCTGCTTGTGTGCGGTAAATGCCGTTTGTTTCGTAAACTAACCATGATTCGATTGATTTCCCGGTTGATTTTTGCCATTCTGGAATATTTGCAGCTTCATCACGGAAGAGTACTTCACTTTGGGCATAAGTAAGATTGAAACCAAGATTATATTTAAAATCATTACTTGTTTCTGCAAAATTTAAGGACCAATCACAACCTCTGTTAACAGTTTCTCCAATGTTTTCTTTTGGGAGTGTCATTCCAGTGTATAAAGGAATAGATGCACTTCTTGCAACCAATATGTCAGACCTTTTATTGCTGAAATAATCAAAGGTAGCTGTCAACCTGTTGTTTAAGAAACCAATGTCAAATCCAATGTTTTTTGAATCTTGAACCTCCCAAGTAATATTAGGATTAGGGGTAGAAGATTGATAGATGCTGTTGTTTAATATGTAATCTGAGCCAAAGTAAGTGTAGTCCTGTTGATTCGTAGTTAACTGGTATCTTGTCAAGTAAAGATATTGGTTCGGATAAAACACTCCATTAATCCATTCGCCCAAGTCATCATTACCCATTTTCCCCCAAGAAGCTCTTATCTTAAGTTGGTCAATTCCTTTTATATTGTCCTTAAAAAAGTTCTCCTCGGATATTTTCCATCCTGCTGATATTGCAGGAAACATACCCCAAGCTTTAGAGCTAGTTTGTGGGAAATTGAATGATCCGTTATAACGTGCAGAAACCTCGGCTAGATACTTATTGTCATAGTTATATGCCACCCTGCCTAAGTAACTTGCTCTTCCGTCTTGGTACGCACTACCTGTTGCATTTTGCCCTTTAGTGCTACCTGTGAAAATTTGATCCAATTGATCACTCAATAGATCTCTTCTATAGGCTGTAGTTTGTGTTTTGTCTTTTGTTGTTTGTTCGTATCCCATAAAAGCATTAAATCCGTGCTTTTCGAATTTGCGATCGTAGGCTAATTTTATGAAGTAAGTGTTCTGATTTGTAATTTGTTCGTCTTGCAAAACACTTGTTACGCTGGTGCTATTTTTTACGTTATTGTAAGTGTCATTTGTTTTGTCATAAGAATACGCATCCCAAGGTTTTGTGAATTTCTTTTGGCTACGCACATTGTAATCAAATGCCGCATATCCATTTACCGATAATCCTTCGGTGATGCTAGGTAATTTTAAATCAAATCCTACTTTTGGATTTACGATAAGATTAACGACTTTATCGTAACCTGCGGCAGATGAAGTCATTATCGCTGGATTTCTGCCGTTTGCAACGCCAGAAGATGGCAGTCCATTTGACCAATAGGCAGGAATAAATGGGTACATACTAACGGTTTCGTGCATAATAGTTCCAATGCCAATTACAGGGTACACTCTGTCTTCTTTTCGCGTAGCAATATCCAGATTTACTTTTAAGTTCGATGATATATTAACATCAATGTTTGATCTTAAATTAAACTGCTTGTATCTTTCATCGCTATTTCTAAGATTACTTTCTTGATTTAAATATTGGCCAGAAAAAAAATACTTAACTTGTTCCGTACCTCCATTTACAGAAAGGGAATGATTGGTTTGAGGTGCGTCTTTTCGGTACACTTCTTTAAGCCAGTCTGTACTGGTGTAATTAGGATCATTACCTGCTTTGTATTTGTCTATCTCAGATTGTGCGTAAGGAAGGGACGTTCCTTTGTTTGCATTGAGTTCATTGTAGTAGGTCATGTATTGCCAAGAGTTAACTTTTTCGTCCATTCGGGTTAATTGTTGAATGCCGTAAGATCCATCATATTTGATGGTTGGCGCACTAACTTTACCTCTTTTTGTGGTAACTAAGATTACACCATTGGCGGATCGCACACCGTAAATTGCCGCCGAAGCATCTTTCAAAATGGTAACCGACTCAATGTCGTCAGGGTTTATTCTATTTAAATCGCGGTCAGGAATACCATCAACCACTACAAGAGGAGAACTACCTCCGCCAAACGTATTGAATCCACGTATTAAAAGGGTAGAGTTGTCATCACCCGGTCTTCCGGAACGATTAGTGGCTATTACACCCGAAACACGCCCTGCTAACCCATTTGAAACGTTTGCAGATGCGTTTTGTGTTAAGACTGCCCCTTTAACAGCTGCGATAGCTCCTGTTGAAGATGCTTTTTTCTGTGTGCCATATCCCACAACAATCACTTCGTTTAAAGCTTGATTTTCTTCCTGCAACTGAATATTCATAGAACCTGCTGCATCAGTAGTAGTTACTTCCTTGGTAAGAAATCCTGCAAATGAAACGATAAGAATGCTATTTGAATCAGATACATCAATTGTAAAATTACCAATGAAGTCTGCGGTTACGGCATTTCTTGTTCCTTTTTCAAGTACAGTGGCACCAGGTAGTGGCTCCCCTTTTGCATTTGTTACTTTACCCTTTATTGTTTTTTGTGTTGAGGATAAAATATTTGCATATTTTGTTATTGGTAGTCCAGAAAAAAACGAATTACTTCCAGTGGTTGGTGGGTTGTTTGACTTCCCGGAGAAGTTCATGTCTTTTGATTCTGTTGCAGCCGAAACTTGTAATGTCACAGCTAATAGCAACCCAGATGTTAGTTTGGCAACTTTCCAGGTTTTAGAATTAAGCCGACAATTGTCTGGCTTGTTTTCAATTAATAATTTCATGGTTTTGTAATGGTTTTGGTTAGTAATGTACTCTCTATTGTATCTGTTTTTATTTTCTGCTTTCCTTTTTGGAGAACAGCTAAAAATGCGTTAATAGTTGCAGATCGTTTGTGAAGAACAGATAAATGTGAAATCCAAAATTAGAAACGTTTCTTTCTAAAACACACCAGTACCTACCAGTTATTTCATGGTAAGTGTGAAGGATCGATATAATTTAATTGAATATGAAAAGGCAAGTGGGTAATATATGAATATAAACTACGGGGATGAAAATCATCATTTATGCTGAAATATGCTGAATTTTTTAGAGTTAAGAATAGAGATTTTGTACTTAATGCTAGGAATAAAAGAGGGTGGTTTTGTTTATTCGGTTTTTAGAGTATATTGAAGAAAAAATATGGGAATGGCAATAAAACAAAGACAATTTTCGATGTGCCAAATGCTATATTTTACATATGTATTTTGTAATTCATTCCTGAAAAAATGGATAAAACATGAAGATTTGGTAGTTATTTTTGTGTGTTATTGTATTAAAAATCATTGCTCTATAAAAGCTTTTAAGTGGGTAATATAGTATCATTAATTATTATTGTTAAAGCTTTGTTATTGTCTAGAATATTTAGGCGTTTAAAACCATACCAGTAAATGAATTAGATTTTGGTGTAAGACTAAGCTTGTTTAAATTTAAATCTACTTTACGGTTAGTCTAATTTTTTACGATTAATTATAAGGATGTTACAAAAAAACACATACTTTTAGAGTGTATTAATTTTGAAATGGATTATTTTTTTGTTTAAAAAAAGAGATTAATGCGAATCAAGGGTTGAAAATCTGTTTTTGTGCCGTTAGGGACTAAATATTGGTAGTGAATTAAATTAGCAATAAGCACATGTCCCGTAGGGACTATACATTTAGTGCAATTAGATATGAAAAGAGATTGTTTAGTCCCTAACGGGACAAAAAATGCGGGTGAAATTATTTTTCTACCAATGTTTAGTGCCTAACGGCACATTTGAACTCTTGATTCGCATGATCAACAGTTTTTATCTGCTACAGTGAATTTCTAATGATCAAAGTGCATTTGTTTTCTATTTGCTCCTTTTTGCCATTTAGAATCATTTCGGCCAATATTCTTCCCATCGCCTCAAAATCGGTTGAAATGGTGGTAATGCCGTTTCCTACAATCTTTTTGAGAACAGTTTCATTGTATGAAATAATTCCAAAATCTTCACTCAATTTTAAATTTTGGAGTTTTGATTGCTCTATGATATCGACCAAGTCCCTATCATTGGGAATAATATAAGTTTCTCCCGTCTTGATTTCTCTACCTTTAAATTTTGTTATCACTTCATATTCGAAAGAATAATCATGGCAAAAATTCTCAAAACCCTTTTTCATTCCCACGGGTTCTCTGAAACCCGGAAAAATTAAAATTAGTTTTTTGTATTTGTTTAAATGGGATTTTCCCTTTAGCAAGGCATCATAAATGTCTTTCTTGTGATTTTGATATACAGCGGGATACGATTCTAGTTCCGAATTGGTTTGATCTAATATAAATACCTCATTCACTGGTAGGGTTTTTATAACTTCGGCAGTATTGGGTAAATTCGTAGGCATTATTATGTACTTCGTATAATTACCATTGCTTTCGGTTATTAATTTTTTGAACATCTCATAATTAAAGTGGTGGAAAAAAATATCGACTTGAACATTTTCGCCTATATTTTCCAGAAACGAATTATAGATGTCTTCTTTAAAGATATTCAATTCGTCAAACAATAAGAAGATCCTTTGTTTTATGGTGACTTCCAGACTTTTTATATAATAGCCTTTCCCAAGAATGGCATAAATGATGCCTCTCTTTTTTAGCTCTTCATAGGCCTGTAATACGGTGTCCCTTGACAAGGAAAAGGCAATACAGACTTTATTTATCGAAGGTAATTTTTCGTCTTTTTTTAATTTTTTCTCCTCGATGGCCTTTTCAACAGAATAAACAATCTGTTTGTATTTAGGTATTCCTAGGTTGTTTTGAATTGAGATGATTTTCATATGGAGATATTTATTATTTTTTTATAGGTCTCCCGATAGCTATCGGGAGTAATTGCTTCGCCTGTTCGCTATCGCTCGAGTCGCATATCATCATTGGTGTTTGCGACCAATTTACGGTCATGCTCATTTCATAAAACTGTATTTTTTTGCAAGATATAAAAAAAACTGGTAGGCACTGGTATGTTGATAAATAGGATTGTTCTATTTTTGGATTTCATTTTTCACAACTAAACAATGGAAATAAAAAAGATACCGCATTTTATTATGGATTTCGCATCAGAATTATTTGGGATAATGCCTAATGGCGCCGCTGTTTATTCTTGTGTATTGATCAATAGAAATGGAATGCAATTAAAGGTTATTAATTATGGGGCGACTATAACATCCTTAAAAATTCCTTTAGATAAAGATAAAATAGTTGATGTTGTTTTAGGATTTGACAATTTAGAGGGGTATCTAAAATCATTTGATTTAGAAAGCGCACCATATCTGGGTGCAACGATTGGTCGATTTGCGGGTCGCATCAATAATGGCACTTTTGAATTGAATGGAAAAATATTTGGTTTGAATATCAATAACAATATTCATTCTCTTCATGGCGGAAATTTGGGTTTCAGTAAAGTAGTTTGGGATATTAAGAGCATCAATCACGGAGATAATCCATCGATTACTTTAGTGTATTCCAGTCAAAATAATGATGAAAATTATCCAGGAGATTTATCGGTAGAACTAACCTATACTTTATCCGAAGAAAATGAATTGATTATTGAATACCATGCAACATCTACTGAAGATACAATTGTAAACCTAACCCATCACAGCTATTTTAATTTGGATGGACACTATTCAGATGTTTCTAACTTAGAAATGAGCATTAATTCTAAAGAAATTTTAGAAACGACAAATGAGAATATTCCAACTGGTAAGTTTTTAGATGTTGCTAATTCTTCTTTTGATTTTTTATCATTCAAAAAATGTCCAGCCAAAATCGATACTACTTTTATCTTGAACAAAGATAAAAAACTGGCAGCTTCGCTTTTTAGCGAAAAAAACAAGGTGAAAATGTCGGTTTATACAGATCAACCAGCCGTTCATATTTATGTGGGCGGTAATTGTGAAGCCATTAAAGGAAAAGAAAATATGCTTTACCATTCTTTAAGCGGTATTTGTTTTGAAACCCAAAATTTTCCTGACGCTCCCAATCACAAACATTTTCCGAGTTCGGTTCTAAAGAAGAACGCAATCTATGGGCAAAAAACCATATATAAATTTGAAATTTTTTAAATAAAACAACCACTTACTATTACTGACAAATTTCTATGAAAAAAATAATACTTCTATTGGCATTTACAACCTTGTTTTGTGAAGCTAATGCGCAAGATGGACAAATTCAGATTGAAACCCAAAGTACAGCTTTGATTTTAAAAGCAGGAAAGAATGGCTTGCTTTATCAAGCATATTTAGGAACAAAGCTTAAAGGTAATTATGGATACAATACACTTTCAAAGGAAAACACAAAATCATTTGTGATAAATGACGGAAACCCGTTGGTTAATTTAAGACACCAAGCGTATCCAACATATGGAACGGACAATTTATTTGAGTCGGCAATCCGAATGACTCATAATGATGGCAATCCATCTTTGGAATTAACTTATGTGAGTCATCGTACAGAAAAAATTGATGGTAACACCAGTGAAACGATTATAAAATTAAAAGATCCTGTATATCCGGTAGAAGTGACGCTTCATTATAAAGCTTTTTATAATGAAAACGTAATTGAGCAATGGACTGAAATTCAGCATCACGAAAAGAAACCCGTTATGCTCTACAATTATGCGTCTTCGATGTTGCATTTTGATGCCGATCAGTATTGGTTAACCCAATTTCATGGAGATTGGGCCAAGGAAGTTCGCATGCAGGAAAGCGAATTGACAAGTGGCACTAAGGTTATTGACTCGAAACTAGGAGTTCGTAACAATATGTATCAAACGCCAGTTTTCTTTCTGTCGCTTAATTCAAAAGCGGATGAAAATTCGGGAGAACTTGTAGCAGGAACTATTGCCTGGTCAGGGAATTTTAAACTCGCTTTCGAATTGGATAATAAGAACTCACTTCGAGTAACTTCTGGAATCAATCCATTTGCTTCCGAATACAGTCTTCAGCCTGGGAAAATATTTACCACGCCTTCGTTTATTTATACTTTTTCAAATAAAGGAAAAGGGCAGGCGAGTAGAAGCTTGCATTCATGGGCTAGAAAATACGGAATTAAAGATGGAGAAAAACCCCGCTTGACGTTATTAAATAATTGGGAAACGACCTTCTTCAACTTTGATGAAAAGAAATTGACAGACATGTTTACGGACTCAAAGACATTAGGAGTTGATATGTTTTTGTTGGATGACGGTTGGTTTGGCAACAAGTATCCTAGAAGCGGCGACAAATCAGGTTTGGGAGACTGGCAAGCTACCAAAACAAAATTGCCGAATGGTTTAGGTTTCTTGATGCAAGAAGCAGAGAAAACAGGGGTGAAATTCGGAATTTGGATCGAGCCGGAGATGGTAAATCCCAAAAGTGAATTATACGAGAAACATCCTGATTGGGTTTTGAAACTGCCTAATAGAGCGGAGAGTTATTACCGTACCCAATTGGTGTTGGACTTATGCAATCCAGAAGTGCAAGATTTTGTATTTAAAACCGTAGATGACATTATGCAAACCAATTCGGGTGTGGCCTTTTTTAAATGGGATTGTAACCGAATGATGACCAATGCTTATTCAACCTATCTAAAGAATCAACAATCACATTTGTTTATTGATTACACCAACGGTTTGTACAAAGTTTTAGACCGAATTAAAACAAAATATCCCAATCTGCCGATGATGCTTTGCTCAGGTGGAGGGGGTAGAACGGATTATGCATTTCTTAAGTATTTCACTGAGTTTTGGGCAAGTGACAATACAGATCCATTCAATCGTGTATTCATACAATGGGGGTATTCACAGTTTTTCCCAGCCTTTTCAATTTGTAATCACGTTACCTCTTGGGGTAATCAATCCATTAAATTCAAAACAGATGTGGCTATGATGGGTAAATTAGGGTTTGATATTAATGTGAGAGAACTTAAAGAAAAAGAATTGAAATATTGTCAGGATGCAGTTGCCAATTATAAGAGATTAAGCCCTGTAATTTGGCAAGGCGACATGTACCGACTTATTTCTCCTTATGAGGAAAGCCGTGCGGTATTGATGTATGTTAACGAGACCAAAAGTAAGGCGGTGTTATTCTCTTATACCCTTCATCCGCTTTACGACCCGCAGTACAATTCAGTTCGTTTTCAAGGTTTAGACCCTAATAAAACCTACAAAGTAGAGGAGATAAATGTAATGCCAGAAGGAAAGAAATATCTTGAAGAATCCGGGGAATCTTTTACGGGAGATTACTTGATGAATGTTGGTTTGCGAGTTTCTTCATCAAAGGTTGAAACGAGTGTAGTTCTAGAAATTACGGAAATATAGTTCGGTATATTTTAAACACACTTCAACATCGTTCAGTGCGGGTATAAGTTATATAAGTTCACTTTTTTTCTTGAATGAACTCATATCGTTTATAAGTTCATTTAAGCTTTCTTATATGACTTATATGGTTGAAAATTTATGCTGTTTATTTTAGAATACAGCCATAAAAAGCAAGAACTAATAGGGTTTTGCCGAGTATGCTGATTAAACTTAAAAAGAATGAATGATATATTAATAAAAAAAACGACTGCCTTTTTTGAAGAAGCTTTTGGTTCCTCGCCCGAAAAAACGGTGCTTTCCCCAGGGAGAATCAACATTATAGGCGAGCATATTGATTATAACGACGGCTATGTTTTGCCAGCTGCAATTGATAAAGTAATTTGTTTTGCTTTCGAGAAAAACAACTCCAAAAAATCGAGAATTATCGCCATCGATTTAGACGAAGAATTTGAAGTTGATTTGACTAAAGATATTCAATTAAGCGATGTCGTTTGGACGAATTATATTTTGGGGGTAATCAAGCAACTGCAAGATAATGGCTTTTTATTCGAAGGTTTCAATTGTGTTTTTAGCAGTAATATTCCTGTTGGTTCTGGATTGTCCTCTTCGGCAGCTCTGGAATGTGGAACCATTTTTGGAATCAAGGAACTCTTTAATCTTTCGATTCCCAAAGTGGATATTGCATTAATGGGACAAAAAGCCGAACATTGGGTGGGTATCAATTGTGGTATCATGGATCAGTTTTCTAGCGTTCATGGATTAACAGATAAAGTGATCAAATTAGACTGTAACACTTTAGAATTTGAATATCATAATGCTGATTTTAAAGATTATTCTTTGGTTTTGTTTGATAGTAATGTAAAACATTCTCTTTTTACCTCTGAATATAATACGAGAAGAGTGGAGTGCGAGGAAGGACTTTCGATCATCAAAACTCATTTCCCAGAAGTACAAAGTTTCAGAGATTGTACCGAAGAACAGCTTTTGAGTATTCAAGATAAAATGAGTGATACTATTTTTAAAAGAGTCCATTTTGTGGTAAAAGAAATCAATCGTGTTACACAAGCTTGCAAGGCTTTGGATAACGGAAATATTGAATATTTAGGGCAATTGCTTTTTGAAACGCACGATGGTTTATCAAAAGAATACGAAGTAAGTTGTGTCGAATTAGACTTTTTAGTAGCGTTGGCGAAAAATGAAGAAACCGTAATTGGTTCCCGATTAATGGGTGGTGGTTTTGGTGGTTGTACCATTAATTTAATTAAAAAAGGAAATGAAGAAGCTGTTAAAGAAAAATTTGCAGCACTTTATTTTGATGAATTGGGAATAGAATTAAAAATTTATGATGTAAAAATCGGAAACGGAACATCACTTTATAACAACCAGAATTAAATGAAAAATTTTGACATCAACGAAGATCCACACAGACGTTTTAACCCGTTAATCAACGAATGGGTTTTGGTTTCGCCACATCGTGCCAAACGTCCTTGGCAAGGTCAGAACGAAACTATTTCTGTCGAAAAATTACCAGAATATGATCCAACTTGTTATTTGTGCCCAGGAAATGTTCGTGCCAATGGAATGAACAATCCAGACTACGAAAGTTCTTTTGTTTTCGAAAATGATTTTGCCGCCATGAAGCAAGACGAAATAGCATTTGAAGACGACATCAAACAAACTTTTTTTAAGGCACAACCCGAAAGAGGAATTTCTAGAGTGGTTTGCTTTTCGCCAAGACACGACCTTACATTACCAGAAATGGAAGTTGATGGGATTGAAAATATTATTCGAACTTGGCAAAAAGAATATACTGATTTAGGCAAAATTGATTATATCAATCACGTTCAGATTTTTGAAAACAAAGGAAGTGTCATGGGGTGCAGTAATCCACATCCGCACGGACAAATCTGGGCGCAATCGTCCTTGCCAACCGAAGTCGAAAAAACGCAACACAATCTAAAAGAATATTTCGAAAAAAACGGAAGTAATCTGTTACAGGATTATCTTCAAGCCGAATTAAAAAAAAGCGAACGCATTGTAATCGAAAATGAACATTTTGCCGCATTGGTTCCGTTTTGGGCGATTTGGCCATACGAAACCATGATTATTAGCAAAAGACATATTACTAAAATTACCGATTTTACGACGAATGAAGTGACTGCATTCGCAACCATTTTGAAACAGTTGACAACGAAATACGATAATCTTTTTAGTACGTCTTTCCCTTATTCGTCAGGAATTCATCAAGCCCCTACCGATGGAGAGGAACATACAGAATGGCAATTTCACATGCATTTTTACCCGCCTTTATTGCGTTCGGCAACGGTCAAAAAATTTATGGTTGGTTACGAAATGATGGGAGAAGCACAAAGGGATATTACAGCAGAGAAAAGTGCGACATTATTAAAAGAACAATCGGATATTCATTATAAAAAGAAATTATGAAAATTTTAGTTACAGGCGGTTTAGGTTTTATTGGTTCTCATACGGTAGTTGAGTTGCAAAACGAAGGTTTTGAAGTTGTAATTATCGATAATCTTTCTAATTCATCCGAAGAAGTTCTAAAAGGAATAGTGGCTATAACAGGTAAAACACCTGTTTTTGAAAAGCTAGATTTGAGGGAGAAAACATCGGTTCAAGATTTTTTCAAAAGGCATACTGATGTTGCCAGTATCATTCATTTTGCTGCCTCAAAAGCAGTGGGAGAAAGTGTAGAGAAACCCTTACTGTATTATGAAAACAACATTAATACCTTAATCTATCTGCTTCAGGAGTTGGAGCAAAAACCAGAGGCTCATTTTATTTTTAGCTCTTCTTGTACGGTTTATGGACAAGCTGAAACAATGCCAATTAACGAAAATGCACCGATTAAGCCAGCCATGTCGCCGTATGGAAATACAAAGCAAATTGGCGAAGAAATCATAACTGATGTGGCCAAAGTAAGCAATATAAATGCTATTTTGCTTCGCTATTTTAATCCGATTGGTTCACATCCATCAGCTGAAATAGGAGAATTACCTATTGGAGTGCCCCAAAACTTAGTGCCGTTTATTACTCAAACGGCAATTGGTTTGCGAAAAGAACTGTCGGTTTACGGAGGAGATTACCCAACAAATGATGGGACTTGCATACGGGATTACATTCATGTTGTCGATTTGGCTAAGGCGCATGTGGTTGCTTTGCAACGATTATTAAACTGCCAAAATGTAGACAAAATAGAAACGTTTAATCTTGGGACAGGTACGGGAAGTTCGGTTTTGGAAGTTATTAATGCTTTCGAAAAAGTAAGCGAACAAAAATTAGCCTATAAAATTGTCGATAGAAGAGAGGGAGACATCACTTCGGCTTTTGCCAATACAGACAAAGCGAGCAATATTCTCGGTTGGAAAACACAATCAACTTTAGAAGAAGCCATAGCTAGTGCATGGAAATGGGAGCAGAAGGTTAGGAATGTATAATGATGTTAAACAGTTAGAATAATTTAAAAATTAACCAAAAAAGAATAAACCAATGAAAACATTGCAATTGTATGATTACCTAGTTTTTTTAATCTATTTTTTTATAGTGGCAGGATACGGGTATTCGGTTTATAGACGAAAGAAAAGTGCTAATTTAACCGCTTCCCACGACTATTTTTTGGCCGAGGGGTCTTTGACTTGGTGGGCAATAGGAACCTCATTGATAGCCTCAAACATTTCTTCTGAACAGTTTATAGCGATGTCCGGAAATGGTTTCAAAATGGGACTTGCCATCGCAACCTACGAGTGGATGGCCGCTGCTACACTGATAATTGTTGCTGTTTTTTTTATTCCAGTTTACTTAAAGAATAAAATTTATACCATGCCTCAGTTTTTGAGCGAAAGATACAATGGAAACGTTGCTATGATTATGGCTGTTTTTTGGTTGTTGCTCTATGTAATTGTAAACTTAACTTCTATCCTTTATTTGGGAGCATTGGCCATTAATGGGATTTCTGGTATTCAGGTTGATCTATGCATGTACGGATTAGCATTTTTTGCCATTGTAATTGCCCTTGGTGGAATGAAAGTAATTGGGTACACTGATGTTATTCAGGTTGTGTTTTTGATTTTCGGAGGTTTGGTGACCACTTATTTAGCCTTAGACAAGGTAGCCGAATTAAACGGACAAAGCGGAATGGTAAGTGGGTTTAACTATATGATGAGTCAATCGGGAGATCATTTTCACATGATATTCAAAAAAGACAACGCAAATTTTCCTAGTTTACCAGGATTAACGGTATTGTTTGGTGGTATGTGGATTGTGAATTTAAATTATTGGGGTTGTAATCAATATATTACTCAAAGGGCTTTGGGTGCCGACTTAAAAACGGCGCGTAGCGGAATTTTATTTGCTGCTTTCTTAAAATTATTAATGCCAGTGATTGTCGTTTTGCCTGGTATTGCTGCTTATGTGATTCACATGAAAGGGGGACTACAGACGGAATTGTTGGGAGCGGATGGTGTTTTGAACCCAGATAGAGCTTATCCTGTATTACTGAATTTGTTGCCAGTTGGATTAAAAGGACTTTCTTTTGCGGCATTAACCGCGGCAGTTGTTGCGTCTTTGGCAGGAAAAGTAAATAGTATTGCGACCATTTTTACTTTGGATATTTTCAAGAAAAAAATTCAAGTTGACGCCAGTGAAAAGAAAATGGTACAAGTAGGGAAAATAACCGTTGTTGCGGCGATGTTAATTGCGGTGATAATCGCTCCGTTTTTAGGAATTGATAAAAAAGGGGGTTTCGAGTTTATTCAGGAGTACACTGGATTTGTGAGCCCTGGTATTTTTGCAATGTTTATTCTGGGGTTCTTCTGGAAAAAGACTAGTTCAAATGCAGCAATGTTTGCTACAATTGGAGGTTTTGTATTATCGGTAATTTTTAAATTCTTGCCTAGAGTAATGAATTTAGAATTCTTGAATAGCACCGGATTTGCTGTTTTGGTAGAGCAAAAAGATAAAACATTGGCTTATGAAATTCCTTTTATAGACAGAATGGGGTTTGTATTCGGGATATGTGTTTTGTTAATGATTGTCATTAGTTTAATAGACAACAAAAGAGGAGTTGTTGTAAAAGGATTAGAAGTTGACACTAAAATGTTTAAGGTCAACAACGGTTTTGCCGTAGGTTGTATGATTATAGGCGGGATTCTAGTGGCACTATATTCAATTTTTTGGTAAGAGATAATTTTGTTAGTTAAAATTATTTTATAAGTGTAAAGCGGATTTATTTCTGCTTTACACTTTTTTTATAACGTACGTCACAATTCCCCAAATGATTAATTCATTTTCTTCTGTCACCTTTATGGGTTGATAATTTGAGTTTTCCGGCATTAGATAAAGAAATTAGATTCAATTTTGATCCTGAATTCGTGTTAATTCTTGAATCCCGATAACCATCGGGACGTGTAGAATTTTTGTTAGGCTGAATAGTTACCACTGTTTTTGTTTTAGGTTTTTATTGGGAATCTGATTTTTAAGAATAAGCCTTTGTTTGTATTTGAGCCTATATTTCACTAGTTTCAGATAATTTTATATTGATTTTTATTGATTGGTTGTTCTAAATTTGACTTTTACTTTATGGTTTTTTTGAAAGGAAAACTATTTTTCCTGTTGAAGAGACCGTGTTTTAGACAAAAAGATAAAAATGTTATCCGTAAAGTGCGGATTACAGTAATTATAAAAAAGATAGGATGCAATTTAGATTATTTGAAAAATCAGTTTACGTAAACAGACGTTCCGTTTTAAAAAAAAATGTTGGTTCAGGTTTGATCGTTTTAATGGGGAATGAGGAAAGTAGTATGAACTACGAACACAATTGGTACCCATACATGCAAGACAGCAACTTTCTTTATTATTTCGGGTTAAACACTACGGGACTTGTTGCTGTTATTGATATTGAAAGCGGAGAGGAAATTATTTTCGGTAACGAACTAACGATTGACGATATCGTCTGGACAGGATCTTTGCCTTCCATTAGTGAAATGGCGCTAGAAGTTGGTGTAACGGTTACTCGCCCTTATAATGCTATCGAACAGAAGATAAAATCAGCTTTGGCTTTAGGCAGAAAAGTACATATTCTTCCTCCTTATAGACCTGAGAACAAAATCAAATTATCAGAATGGTTTGGCGTACCAATTCGTGGTTTAGCGGAATTGGTTTCGGTTACTTTGATTAAGGCAATCGTAAGTCAGCGTTCCTATAAAGAAGCTCGTGAAGTTGCCGAAATGCATCAGGCGACATTGACTAGCGGAAAAATGCATTTGGCTGCTATGCGTTATGCAAAACCCGGGATGAAAGAATATGAGGTTATGGCCAAAGTAAAAGAAGTGGCGTATGCGAATAATAGCGCTATTTCATTCAATCCCATAGTTACCATACATGGGGAAACGTTGCATAATTTGTACAGTGGCAACACCATTCGTGAAGGACAAATGATTTTATGCGACGCGGGTGCCAGCAATGATATGAATTATGCGGGAGATCTTACGTGTACTTTTCCAGTAGGCGAAAAATTTACTTCCAAGCAAAGAGAGGTGTACGAGATAGTATTGAACTCCCATAATGCCGCAATTGACATGTTGAAGCCAGGCGTACTTTATAAAGACGTCTATCTAACCGCTTGCCTAAAAATAGTAGAGGGAATGCAGTCGCTTGGTTTGATGAAAGGGAATGCTCAAGACGCTGTTGCTGCAGGAGCTCATGCTTTGTTTTTTCAATGCGGGCTGGGTCACATGATAGGCTTAGACGTGCATGACATGGAAGATTTAGGTGAACAATATGTTGGTTATACCGATACTTTGAAAAAAAGTACTCAGTTTGGTATGAAATCATTGCGTTTGGGACGTACTCTTGAACCTGGATTTACCTTAACGGTAGAACCCGGAATTTATATGATTCCACAACTTATGGATCAATGGAAAGCAGAGAATAAGTTTGTCGAATTTATCAATTATGATGCTCTAGATGGATACCGTGATTTTAGCGGTATTCGTGTCGAAGAAGATTTCTTAATCACAGAAGATGGATATCAACAAATCGGAGAGCGTTTACCGATAACTGTTGATGAAGTAGAAGCGGTTAGAACGGAATGTTTCGAAACAGTTTAGTTGGATGAAAGTGGATGTATTATTTTTTATAGGCATCCTTTTTTATTTTTGGGGAGTGAGTTGTATTTGTTTTCAAGTATTAATTTAGGCTCGTTATGTGAGTATGTTTTTCAATGTTTATTATACTATTCTAATTTTTGAATATTTTTTATTAACTACCAAAAACCACAAAAAAATGAAAAAAATCCTTTTTTATTCGGTCCTTGCGCTTATGGCTTTAAGCTGTGAGCAAGAAAAGGCGTCCTCTAATCTCGAAGCGGGAAATGACCAGCCTAGCGGTAAATGTCTTTCTGATGAAATGATGACGCAGTATTATGCTAAAAATCCCGTGGCTCTTGCACAAATGCAAAGTTTTGATGTTTTTACACAAAATCGAATCAAGAGACTTTCTACCAGTAAGGCTCTTGCAGGGAGCTATGCGATACCTGTTGTCTTTCATGTTTATGGGACTGACTTTGCAGGTAAAACGGTAAATGACCAAACTATTATAACAGCATTGCAAAAAGTGAATGATGATTTTCACGGGCTAAATCCGGATTACGGTTCTGTTGATCCATTCTTTCAGGCTATCCGTTCCACATTCAATGTTACTTTTAAATTAGCCCAAAAGGATCCAAATGGAAATCCTACGACAGGGATTATTTACCATCCTAATGCTAAGGGTTTTGGTGGCACAAAGCCAACTGCCATAAAAGCAATTCAGGCTGATGCATGGGATAATTACAAATACTGTAATGTATATATTCAATTGGATTTATATGCAAACAATCAACTGAACAATTCTGGGGTTGCCTGGTATCCGGACAAGGCTATGTCTGATAGTAAAATTGCCCGTATAGTTTATAACGGAAGATATTTATATGGCAATACTGATCCTGAATTTGCATCAACACTTTCCCACGAATTTGGACATTGGTTAAATTTAATTCACTCTTTCCAAGATGGATGTTCTGTAGGTAATGAAAGTTTATGTTCAACTACAGGAGACAAAGTTTGTGATACACCTCAAGCCACAAGTGCCGATAATTGTTCTACTCAAACCAATTGCGCAGCGAAACGCGTGAATGTTGAAAATTATATGGGCTATGCCGGTGCTGGAGGTTGTTATAAAATGTTTACTGTAGGGCAATCCAATCGCATGGATGCAGCGATGCAACATGTGGCAAGACAAACTATTTGGCAATCATCTAACCTTACTGTGACTGGCATTCAGTGATTTTTAATTTAAGTTAGAATAGTGTATAAAAAAAAGAGGTTGTTTTAAATTTTTGAAACAACCTCTTTTTAGATAGTATCTAGGAAGTTAAAGAATGTTTGCTTGTAGGATGCTTTGGTTATTAGAGAGGAAATAGTATAAATATAAAAGTCTATCTCAAAATTTTGAGATAGACTTTTTTTATTTGTCTAAATGGTATGCTTCTTTGTTCAACTTGCAGCAAGCAATCTATTCTCTGGATTAGATGCTAGTTGGGCAATAGTGTAAATTTAATTTTTTGAGCAAATAAATAATTTGTTTGTAACGGTTGTTTTTAGTTACAGAACTGTATTTGCTTTTTTTAATTTAGCTTACACAACTTCCGCATTCTTTGCAACGTCTGGTCCCATTTCTTTACTAGTTATTGACTGTACTACATAGGCATAAGGACCGTTTGAAGGCTTTTCTGCAATGTATGCACAATACCAATTTGTTCCCCACGGTAAACCAGTGTTCCAGTTATGATTATTTTGATCATCCCATGACCATTTTTTAGTATCATCCTGTGGATTTGTAGGGAAGTGCTCTGTGTCGTAAACGTGAATTTGCCCTTGTTGAGCTCTAAAAGGAGCATTGGTACTCCATTTTATCCACAGATTTCCTTGTGCTTCATATGGTTCTAATGTCCATTTAAATGTAGCTGTTGCCATAATTTTTAGGTTTTAATTTTTCTTACTCTATTTGTTATTAGGATTTTCAGATTACTCCATTTTGTAAATGCATTTGTTTTAAAAAATAAATGTCAAACAAATTTAGTAAGTGAATTTCTATTTTTAGCGAGTATATCTACTTGTTTTTTTTTATCTAGATTTTATACTTTCCGTACTGTTTTTTACGTGAGTGAATATTTAGATTTAATAATTGATACCGTTTAGTATTCCAAATTAGGCAAGAAAAACAGCTAAAATGAAATATACAACGGCATAAATACAGAGAAACCCATCAATTTTGATCGCAATCAAAATTGATGGGTTTCTGTATATAAGAGTTTTGTGCTTTTATGCCAATAAATCCAATACCAATGAAGGAAACATTCCCAAAATGATATTCAAAACAATAGCTATTACAGCAACAGCATAAATTAAGAAAGGTTTTCCTTTACGTTCTTCGTTTGGCTCTTTGGTGTACATCGCCAAAATCAATTTAAAGTAGTAACCAACGCTTATGATGGAGTTGATAACAGCAAATATAACCACTACTAAATAACCCGCCTGAATTGTTTGACTGAACAAAACTAATTTGGCAAAGAAACCTGCAAAAATAGGTATACCTGCCATAGAAAGTAAAGAAGCAGTTAGGATAGCCGCCAACAATGGATTTGTTTTTCCCAATCCATGAAAGTTGACAATGTCTTCGTTTTCTTTGTTTTTACAAACGTATAAGATTACACTAAAAGCAGCGATACCAGCTAATGAATATGCAGTTGTATAGTACAACAAACTTCCAGCAGATGTTGATAAGCTTAATAATGTCATCAACATAAAACCAGCATGCGAGATTCCTGAAAAAGCCAACATACGTTTAACATTAGTCTGTCTTAATGCCATAATATTACCCACAGTCATAGAGGCAATTGAAATAACAACTATAACTATTTGAAAGGAATAATTAACATCAGCATGTAATGCCGTTAATAATTTGTATAAAGTGGCAATAGCAACAACTTTTGCTAAGGTACTCATTAATGCAGTTGTCAATGTAGGAGAACCTTCGTAAACATCGGGAGCCCAAAAGTGAAAAGGTACAGCGGCAATTTTAAATAACATTCCAATAGTAACCAATACAATTCCAATTGGGAACCAAATTGGTAACTCAGCAGATTGTGACATTTCACTAATTTCTACGATGTCAAATGATCCCATGGCACCATAAATCAAACAAATCCCAAAAAGGATAATTCCCGATGCAAATGATCCCATCAAGAAATATTTCATTCCCGCTTCGTTACTTTTTATATTCATTCGGCTGCTTGCTGCAAGAACATAAAGAGAAATAGATAGTACTTCGATTCCTAAAAAGAACATCGCTAGATTTCCAAAAGATACCATTGCAACAGCTCCTGATAAAAGGAATATTTTTATGGCAATAAAATCGGAAAGTTTGGATTGATGGTTTTCGTAGAAATTATGACTCAAGGCTACCAAGAACAAGGTAAGCACGATGAATAAAGAGGAAAAAGAAACCGAGAATTTGTTTACTATAATCATATTGTTATAGTAACTCGCAGGAGAATTAAATTCGGAAACCGTAAGACCCAGAATGGCCAATAAACCAATAATCGTTATTGGAATAATTGCTTTTCTGAAATCGAAAATTTCAAATATAAGGCATAAAACACCTAATCCTATTATAGCTATTAATGTTGTCATTTTTAAATTTTTGATTTAGGATTTTAGATTTTAGATTCAGCATTAATAATTTGCGACATCGTAAAGTTCGTATTTGCCTAATTTTTATTATATTTTTACTGTATTTAATTTTTTATAACTGAATGATTTGTTTTTAATGCGATGTAAAATCTCAAATCAAAAATCGTTAATCTTCATTCTAAAATCAAATTCTTAAACTCTGTTGATTACTTTTAAGATCTCTACAAGACTTGGTGTTATCAAATCATTGATTGGTTTTGGATACATCCCAAAAAAGAACAATACTGCTATAATGATTACCATGGTTAACCCCTCATTAAACGTAACGTCTTTAAATATTTTAGTATTGGTTTCACCAAGCATTACATGTTGAAACATTTTCAACATATAGTAAGCTCCTAAAATAATAGTAGTACCTCCCAAAACAGCGAACCAAACGTTAATTTGTGAAAGGCTGTATAAAACCGTGAATTCTCCAACAAAGTTAAAAGTAGTTGGTAAAGCCACAGAAGCCAATACCAAAAGCAAAAACATAGAAGTGAATTTTGGCGATTGTGAACGAATTCCGCCCATCTCCGCAATAACTCTAGTTTCGTATCTTCTAAAAATAATTTCAGCAGCAAAGAACAATCCTACTACCACAAATCCGTGAGCAATCATTTGCAAAACCGCTCCTCTAAAACCATCAAGAGTAAGAGTGTAGGTTCCAGCAGCGATTAATCCAACGTGAGCAAGGGAAGAATAAGCCAATAGTTTTTTCAAATCTTTTTGTCTCAAAGCCACTATAGAACCATAGATAACACCTGCAATTCCTATTCCGATGAATACAAACATATAGTCTTTGGCTGCTAATGGCGCAAGAGGTAATTGCCAACGAATAACGCTATACAATCCCATTTTTAACATAATACCTGACAAAAGCATGGTTCCAACAGTTGGTGCTTTTTGGTACACATTTGCTTGCCAAGTATGAAAAGGGATTAATGGAATCTTAATAGCATATGCTAAAAAGAAAGCAGTAAAAATCCATTTTTGTTCGGCTAGGGTTAAGTTTAGTTTGTATAAATCTTCAATTAAGAAGCTTCCCGCTTTTTGGTACAAATAAACAAATGCAATAAGCATGAATAAAGAACCGGCAAGGGTGTAGATAAAGAATTTAACCACAGCTTTTTTACGTTCTTCGGCATCTCCGTTACCCCAAATCAAGGCAATGAAATAAATTGGTATTAATGATAATTCCCAGAAGATGTAGTATAAAAGACCATCGCTGGCTAAAAATGTTCCTACCATGGCAAAAGACATAAACAAAATCAAGGCATAAAATGCTTTTGAGTTTTTATAGTCATTCCCGAAAGAAGAAAATATAATTATAGAAGTTAATGCTGTCGTCAATAAAAGCATTGCTATCGATATACCATCCGCTTTTAATGCAAATGAAACTTTAGGCAGTGTAATCCATTGGCTTATATAGCTGATGTTTTCACCCAAATTAAAATGATTCAACAAAACAATAGAGCAACCCAATGCCGCTAATCCAAAAAACAACGCCACTTTTGAAGCGAGTTTGTCACCAGCTAAATAAGTTGCAAATGCGCCAACTAAAAGGATGATTAATATGAGAGATACATTCATAGTATAAATTATTGAGCGAGAAATAAAAATGAAACAATGGCACACATGCCTAAAACAAAAGCAAATAGGTATAGTCCAACACTTCCATTCTGCAATTTTTTGCCTTGAAAACTAAGTTCACTGGTTACTTTTCCTAATCCAAAAACTAGGGATGAAATTCCTGTTTCTACATAGTCTCTAAAGAATCTTGATAAACCGTTTGTAGTGTTTACAAATAAGGCATCATAGATTTCGTCGACATAATATTTATTGTAAAGTACTTTTGAAAGTCCAGTTATCTGAGCATCTTCGGTTGGTACTGTATTTTGTTTGATGTATTTTCTATAAGCAATCAAAATTCCTAAGAAAGCGCCAATAACCGCAATTCCCATTAATGAATATTCTGTGAAACCTAAACCGTGTTCTTCTGTAGTTGCTTTCGCAAAAAGTGGAGCCAAATAGCCATTCAACCAATTGTATTCAGCGAAAGGCAAACTGATTAAACCTCCAATAGTTGCCAAAATAGCCAAAACAATCAAAGGGAAAGTGATTAAAGCTGGGCTTTCGTGTAAATGATGCTTTTGTTCTTCAGTTCCTCTAAAGTCATTATAGAAAGTTAAGAACATCAATCTAAACATATAGAAAGCGGTCATTACAGAAGCAATAGTTCCAATAAACCAAAGTGGAATATTATGTTTGAAAGCCACCATTAAAATCTCATCCTTAGAGAAAAATCCAGAAAAGAAAGGAACTCCAGAAATCGCTAGTGAAGCAATAAGCATAGTCCAAAACGTAATTGGCATCGCTTTTTTCAAACCGCCCATTTTACGCATGTCTTGTTCTCCATGCAAACCATGAATTACAGATCCTGATCCCAAGAATAAACAAGCTTTGAAGAAAGCGTGTGTGATTACGTGAAAAACAGCTACTTCATAAGCCCCTAATCCCAAAGCCAAAAACATTAATCCCAATTGAGAAACAGTAGAGTAGGCCAGCACTTTTTTAATATCATTTTGAAGCAAACCAATCGTTGCAGCAACCAATGCCGTTACAGCTCCTATTATGGCTATTATGTTTTGAACGTATGGTGTTAAGTCGAAGATAAAGTTCAATCGGGTAACCATAAAGATACCAGCAGTTACCATCGTAGCAGCGTGGATCAATGCCGAAACTGGCGTAGGTCCAGCCATCGCATCAGGTAGCCATGTATATAAAGGAATTTGTGCAGATTTTCCACAAGCCCCGATGAATAATGCAAAAGCAGCGATGCTCAACCAAAAAGTATCTAGATTTGTAGCTCCGGCAATTGCTGTTTTCAAAGTAGCAAAATCCAAAGTGGAGAACATACTACCAAGGATGAAAATCCCAATTAGCAAACCTAAATCTCCAATTCTGTTCATAATGAATGCCTTTTTTGCAGCATCATTAAAATCTTGGTTTTTATACCAAAATCCAATTAATAGGTAAGAACAAAGTCCAACACCTTCCCAACCAATGAACATTACCAATAAGTTGTTTCCAACTACAAGTGTGATCATAAAGAAGATAAAGAGATTCAAATAAGCAAAGAAAGAATGTACTTTCTCATCGTCATGCATATAACTGATAGAGTATAGATGAATCAAAGACCCAATACCTGTTACAAACATCAACCACAAAAGAGACAATTGGTCCAATAAGAATCCAAAGTTTACCTTGAAATTGCTAATTTGTATCCAATCAAATAAATCAATTTGAATAGGCTGTTTGGTTTGGTTGATTTGCAAGAAAAAGCAAATAGTAACCACAAATGAAACAACTACAGATAATGTTCCTATAATTCCCGAAAGGGACTTTCCTAAGTTTTTACCGAAAAAAACATTGATTAAAAATCCTAAAAAAGGAGCTAATACTAAGACTAAAGCTAAATTGGTATCCATTGCCATTTATCCTTTTAAGTTTTTTAAATTATCGATACTAATTGATCCTATGTTTCTAAATATCGATACTAATATTGCCAATCCTACAGCAACTTCAGCAGCGGCAACAGCCATCGAAAAGAATACAAATACTTGTCCTTGTGCATCCTGATGGTAGGTTGAGAATGCAACAAACAATAAGTTTACGGCATTCAACATAATTTCAATAGACATAAAAACAATAATGGCATTTCGTCTGTACAAAACTCCAAAAATACCGATACAAAAAAGCGTTACGCTTAGGAAGATATAGTTTTCTATACCTATCTGAGTTAAAATATTGTTCATTATTTTTCTAGTTTTTCTTTTTTAGACAATAATACCGCTCCAATCATGGCAACCAAAAGTAAGATAGAAGCAAATTCAAATGGAACCATATATTCGTTCAATAGTACTTTACCCAAAACTTTAATTGATTGGTAATCTTCACCGGTATAATCGTATTCTACAATAGGTTTAGAATCGATAAAGATTTTTATCAAAACCAAACAAACTAAACAAAAGGAAACGATCGCCCCCAATCTGGTAAATCTCGGTTTATGCACTTCATCTTGTTCGTTTAGATTCATCAACATGATCGTAAATAGAAACAAAATCATGATGGCTCCAGAATAAACAATGACGTGTACAATGGCCAAAAATTCAGCATTCAACAATAAATAATGTCCAGCTATTGAGAAAAAACAAATCACTAAATAAATAGCGCTGTGTATTGGGTTTCTACTAAAAATGGTTAAAAAGGCAGTAGATAAAGTGATGGCTGCCAATACGCAAAATATAATAAGTACTGTTGACATTAGTTATCGTTTTTAAGTTGAGCGTTTTTCATAGCCATTTCCAATGGCATAACTAGTTTGTCTTTTCCGAAAATAAAATCTTCTCTATCGTAACTAGATGGAACCAATTCTTTTGAAATCGTTAGGTAAATTGCGTCTTTTGGACAGGCTTCTTCACACAATCCACAGAAAATACAACGCAACATATTGATTTCATATATTTCGGCATATTTCTCTTCTCGGTATAAGAGCTCTTCACCAGGTTTGCGTTCCGCAGCCTTCATAGTGATGGCTTCGGCAGGACAGGATAGAGCACATAATCCACAGGCAGTACAATTTTCCCTGCCTAGTTCGTCACGTTTCAACATGTGTTGACCACGATAAACCGGACTCATTTCACGTACTTGTTCTGGGTATTGAATGGTCACTTTTCTTCTAAACAAATGCTTTAATGTGATCATCAAGCCTTTGAAAATTGCTACAAGATACAAGCGTTCCAAAAAAGTCATCTCTTTGTTGGAGACCACTTTTTTTCTTCCCGATAAGGATATGGTTTCTATACTCATTTTTTAGTCATTGCGAGGAACGAAACATTCGTATCCTCTATTTTAATCCCTTGTTTATAATTTTTTATTTGAAGCTATCCCGATAACTATCGGGACTGCTTATCCGCTGTATCTTTTATTTTTTAAAGGAAAAAATAAAAGGATGCCGCTTCTCCCGATAACTATCGGGACAGGGCTAGGGCATTCGGGAACTAATTAACTTTAGTTTTTATACCCAATTCTATTTCTTTCAATCTTATTGTCTTGTTTCTCCATCAACTCATCCAAATACGAAAAAACCAATTCTATGTTTTTGTCGTGATTCGTCAACTTCTTCTTTATTTCTTCAATTTCTAATTTTACACTCAAATTGTTATTTATAAACTCCCGCAAACTTACAAATATCTCTATTATTTTAATGCTCATTTGAGTGGCTCTTTCACTTTTTACCACATTAGACAATTGCAATATTCCATGTTCGGTAAAAACATACGGAAGAGAACCGCCAAGAGATTGTCTTGAAGGTATCGCATTTTGCGATACCATAATGTCCACTTCATTTTGATTTAATTGAAACATAAAGTGTTCTGGAAATTTTTCAATATTTCTATTTGCTGATTCCCTTAATCTAAAAGGCTTTACTTCGTAAAGTTCTGCCAAGTCTCTATCTAACATCACTTTTTGATTTCTGATTAAATAAATTTTATTAGAAATTATTTCGTCAGGAATGATGATTTTATCCATAATCACAAGTTTTTTAGCGCTTTATAATTTGTAATCTTTTACATAAGGTATCGCAATTTGCGATACCTTTAGTCGTGCTTTAAGATATGTTAGTTAGTCTGCTGTTTACTTGAAAGTTAGATATTAATTACGGGGTTGAATTTTAAACAAAAACCCTTTCTTTTTACTTTAAGGTATCACAATTTGTGATACCTTTTTTTTATTTGAAGTCGCAAATTGCGACTTCAAGATTTGAAATTCATTTTATTTGTTATTTCTAACTAGTCACAATTCGCGACCACCTCATATTTAGTAAGAATTCAAAAAAACAATATTCATTAACTTTTTCAACTTTAAAAAAGAAAAGACTAAAATCCTAAATAAGCTGCTATTTCACTTCTCAAAAGCACAATTCCAGTAATCATAATATTAACTATGGAAAGCGGAATTAGTATTCTCCAACCCAAATGCATTAATTGATCGTATCTAAATCTCGGAATAGTCCAACGAACCCACATGTATAGGAAAATGAAGCCACATAATTTTATAAACAAAGCCATCATTCCAATTACATTGGCAATATTTACACCCCAGTTTTCAACTGCCCATGCCATTCCTGGATAATTGTATCCTCCAAAGAATAAAACCGCAAGAATAGTAGAGGAGATAAACATATTCGCATATTCAGCAAACAAATAGAATCCCATTTTCATGGATGAATATTCCGTATGGTATCCACCAATTAATTCAGATTCACATTCCGCTAAGTCAAAAGGAGTTCGGTTTGTTTCTGCAAAAGCACAAATCAAAAAGATTAAAAAGGATAATGGTTGGTAAAAAACATTCCAATTCATCCCCGCTTGTTGTGCAGATATTTCTCTTAAACTCAAAGTACCGGTCATCATCAATAATGCAATTACAGACAATCCCATAGCCACTTCATAAGAAACCATTTGAGAAGCTGCTCTAATGGCGCCTAACAAAGAGAATTTATTGTTTGATGCCCATCCACCAATCATGATGCCGTAAACACCAAGTGAAATTACTCCGAAAACATACAATAAGGCAACGTCAATGTCAGTAGCCTGCAAAATAATATCTCTACCAAATAAATGTAATTTGTCTCCCCAAGGAATAACGGCACTGGTCATCAAAGCAGTACTCATGGCAATGGCAGGTCCTACTACAAATAAAAATTTATTAGGAGTATTTGGTTCAAATTCTTCTTTCGAAAATAATTTCAATCCATCGGCAAGAGGTTGAAATAAACCCCATGGTCCAGCTCTGTTAGGTCCAATTCTATCTTGTAGCCAAGCTGCCACTTTACGTTCTGCCCAGGTAGAATACATTGCCATTAACATCGTAAGAGCAAAAACAACTACGATAACAACACTTTTTTCTATAATAAATGCACTTTCCATTTCTTAAGAATTTTTGTTGTTAGTATCTAATGGATTACTTACCATACTGATTTTTTTTCTGTCTTGATCTCTACCCAAAAGAATGTTTTTCTCAGTAGCGATTTCTACTTTTTCTAATTTTTGAGTGTAGTTATTTTGATTAATAACTGAATCTTTTTCGAATTCTCTCGGCCCTTCAATTACCCAGTCCGAAACTTCTTTATGGTCAAAACGACATCCGTTACAAATGAATTCCTCTACTTCATGGTATTCGTCTTTACGACCCGTAACACGTTGAATTTCGTTGCCGAACATCCAAACGGTTGTTTTTCCACAACATTTGTCGCAATCTCTATGAGCGTTATACGGTTTGTTGAACCAAACTCTCGATTTGAATCTAAAAGTTTTATCAGTTAATGCACCAACTGGACATACGTCAATCATGTTTCCAGAGAATTCATTGTCTATCGCTTTAGAAATACAGGTCGAAATGTTGGCGTGATCACCACGATCCATCACTCCATGAACTCTATTGTCTGTCAATTGATCCGCAACCTGCACACATCTTTGACATAAAATGCAACGATTCATGTGCAATTGAATATTCGGACCTATATCTTCAGGTTCAAAAGTTCTTTTTTCTTCTATAAAACGAGTTGCTGATTTTCCGTGTTCAAAGCTTAAATTTTGTAAATCACATTCTCCAGCTTGATCACAAATAGGGCAATCAAGTGGGTGGTTGATTAACAAAAATTCCGTTACCGATTTTCTTGCTTCTTGAACTCTTGGCGATGCTTTGCTGGCAATTTCCATTCCGTCTTGACAACCAGTTACACAAGATGCCATTAGTTTTGGCATAGGTCTTGGGTCGGCATCACTACCTTTGGTTACATCCACTAAACAACAACGGCATTTTCCACCGCTCCCTTTTAGTTTAGAATAATAGCACATTGCTGGCGGAACAACTTCTCCACCAATCATACGCGCAGCCTGCAAGATGGTTGTTCCTGCTTCTACTTCAATTTCTTGACCGTCTATGGTTACTTTCATTTTCTACCCAATATTTAACTCACAAGGAGTATCTCTTTAATTCTGATAATCTGAACTCTCAATCTGCAATCTAAAATCGTTAATCAAAAATCTTAAATCACTACTTTAGAAACTAAATGCTTTACTTTTTCGAAAGGTTCAGCAACGAAATGGTCTCTATTTTTAATTTTTTCCGGGAAACGGATATGGTATTCAAATTCCTCTCTAAAGTGACGAATCGCTGCGGCTACTGGCCAAGCTGCGGCATCACCTAATGGGCAAATGGTATTTCCTTCTATTTTGCTTTGAATGCTCAAAAGCAATTCAATATCTTCTTCACGTCCATGACCATTCTCTATTCGGTGTAAAACTTTTTCCATCCAACCCGTTCCTTCACGACATGGGGTACATTGACCACAACTTTCATGATGATAGAAACGAGAGAAATTCCATGTATTACGAACAATACAAGAGGTGTCGTTGTACACGATAAACCCACCGGAACCTAACATAGATCCAGTAGCAAAACCACCATCACTTAGGGATTCGTAAGACATCAAACGATCTTCGCCTGCTGCTGTCTTGTAGATTAAATGTGCCGGTAAAACAGGAACAGAACTTCCTCCGGGCACAAATGCTTTTAATGGTCTGTCTGAGCTCATTCCTCCTAGATATTCATCGGAGTTCATGAATTCATAAACGCTTAGTCCCATTTCAATTTCATAAACACCAGGGTTTTTGATATGTCCTGAAGCAGAAATTAATTTGGTTCCTGTAGATCTTCCAATACCGATTTTGGCATATTCTGCACCAGAATTGTTTACAATCCATGGCACAGCAGATATAGTTTCAACGTTATTTACAACGGTAGGATTTGCCCAAAGCCCTGAAATTGCAGGGAATGGTGGCTTGATGCGAGGGTTTCCTCTTTTTCCTTCCAATGATTCGATCAAAGCGGTTTCTTCACCACAGATGTAAGCTCCTGCACCACAATGAACGTATAGTTCTAAATCAAATCGAGATCCTAATATGTTTTTACCTAAAAATCCAGCAGCTTTTGCTTCGTTAATGGCTCTTTCCAATATTTTATAAACCCACATGTATTCTCCACGAATGTAGATGTACGAACGGTTGGCACCCAAGGCATAACTGGAAGTAATCATTCCTTCAATCAATAAGTGAGGGATAAATTCCATCAAGTAACGATCTTTGAAAGTTCCTGGTTCTGATTCATCGGCATTGCAAACTAAATGTCTTGGCTTTCCTGATTTTTTATCAATAAAACTCCATTTCATTCCGGCTGGGAATCCTGCTCCACCACGACCTCGTAAGCCCGAAGTTTTAACTTCTTCGACTACTTCGTCTGGGGTTAATGTTTTCAAGGCTTTTTCTACAGAGGCATAACCACCGTTTTGGCGATACACTTCGTAGGTTTTAATCCCAGGAATATTTATTTTGTCTAATAATATTTTTTGTGACATATTATTTATCGTGTACTATTATTTTATCGTCTTTACAATCGGTAATTAGCTGGTCTATTTTCTCTTTGGTTAAGTGTTCTTTGTAAAAATCACCCAACTGCATCATAGGAGCATAACCACAAGCGCCTAAACATTCAACACCTCTAACTTCAAATAATCCATCAGCAGTAGGTTCTCCAACTTTTACACCTAACTTCTCGCAGGTGTAATCCATCAAATCTTCTACTCCGTTAAGACAACATGGAGAGGTTTGGCAAAATTCAAACATGTATTTTCCAATAGGTTTTTGATTGTACATCGTGTAAAATGAGACCACTTCATATACTTCTATCGGTTTGATTTGTAAAATTTCGGCGACTTTGTCCATTAATTCAATACTCAACCAATTTTCGTGAGCATCTTGAACTTCATGTAAAACGGGAAGCAAAGCCGATTTTCTTTTATCTTCAGGATAATGACTGATCAATTCATTGATGCGATTCATCAATGTTTCGGTCATGTTTATTTCTTGTTTGTAATGTGTTCTTTCCATTTTTATATTTTTTGCCACAAAGGCGCAAAGGCACGGTTTTTTTAATCTTAAATCTAAAAATTGTTAATCAACAATCTAAAATCTTTAAGCGTCTAATTCTCCAGCAATAACATTTAAACTTGATAAAATAACAATTGCATCCGATAACATAGATCCTTTGATCATATCTGGATAAGCTTGATAATAAATAAAGCAAGGTCTTCTAAAATGCAATCTGTAAGGAGTTCTGCTTCCATCTGTTACCAAATAGAAACCTAATTCACCGTTTCCACCTTCAACAGCATGATATATTTCGGCAACTGGAACGGGAACTTCTCCCATAACAATCTTAAAGTGATAGATTAACGACTCCATAGATGTGTAAACATCTTCTTTTGGTGGAAGATAATATTCAGGAACATCAGCATGGAACTCATTTCCTTCCGGCATTTTTGCCAAGGCTTGTCTGATGATGCTCAAACTTTCCCAAACCTCGGCATTACGAACGCAAAAACGATCGTAGGTGTCTCCTGACTTTCCAACAGGAACGATAAAATCGAAATCTTCGTAAGAACTATAGGGTTGCGCAACACGCACATCATAATCAATACCGGCAGCACGAAGGTTAGGGCCTGTAAATCCGTAAGCCATCGCTTTTTCAGCTGTAATTGCGCCTACATTAACCGTTCTGTCAATGAAAATTCTGTTTCTTTCAAATAAGTTTTCAAATTCTTTCCAAGCAACTGGGAAATCTTTTAAAAACACATCTAATTTTCGGAAAGCTTCTGGTGACCAATCTCTTTCGAAACCACCAATTCTTCCCATATTTGTTGTTAAACGAGCGCCGCAAATTTCTTCGTAGATTTCGTAAACTTTTTCTCTAAATTGAAATACATAAAGGAAACCAGTATAGGCACCTGTGTCTACCCCAAGAATTGAATTACAGATTAAGTGATCGGTAATTCTAGCCAATTCCATTACAATAACTCTTAAGTATTGCGCTCTTTTTGGAACTTCAATGTCTAATAATTTTTCTAATGTCATCCACCATCCCATGTTATTGATAGGGGACGAACAGTAGTTCATTCTATCGGTAAGAGGTGTAATTTGGTAAAAAGGACGATTTTCGGCAATTTTCTCGAAAGCTCTGTGAATGTAACCAATGGTTGGCTCTGCCTCAAGAATTTTTTCACCATCCATCAACAAGATATTTTGAAAAATACCGTGCGTTGCAGGATGCGTAGGACCTAAGTTAAGAATCGAAAGTTCGCTTCCATCTTCATTGTGTCTCTCCTTGATAATTTTAGCATAGCGATGCTCTGGTGATAATAATAGTTCAGACATTTATTTAATGTGAAAAATTAAGCCTCATTTCTCCCGATAGCTATCGGGAGAAATGAGGTGTATATTTATATTAACTATTTATTGTTGTTCTTCCGAAATACCTGTCGTCTTTGTCTGTTCTTCCGCTGTCTTCCATTGGGAACTCTTTTCGCATTGGGAAAGAAATCATCTCATCCATATTTAAAATACGTTTCAATTGGGGATGACCGATGAAATTGATTCCGAAGAAATCATACGTTTCTCTTTCCATCCAATTGGCACACAAGAAAATGTTTGAAATTGATTTTATTTCAGGATTTGTCCCGTTTATAAAAGCTTTGATTTTGATTCTTTTATTTTCGTACCAATTGTGCATGTGATAAACTAAAGCAAATTGCCTGTTTTCTTCATTGTCAGGGTAGTGAATACCACACAAATCAGTCAAAAAGTGAAAACGTAAAGTGGGATCGTTTTTTAAGAAAAGAATAACTGCCGTTATTTTATCCGAAGCTACTTCAAAAGAGAAAATATCTCTTTCTTGAGTGAAGCGAAAAACATTTTCGCCAAAAGTTTCAGTTAATTTTTCTTGAATTTCTATTGTCTCTAAAGCCATTTTTATTTGATATTATAAGAGGCTAATAATTCTTGATATTCTGGGGAGCTTCTTCTTCTTACAGATTCGCTTTTTACCAATTCTTGCAATTTCATTACTCCATCAACAATTTGTTCTGGTCGTGGAGGACAACCCGGAACATATACATCTACTGGGATCACTTTGTCTATACCTTGAAGTACTGAATAAGTGTCAAAAATACCTCCGGAACAAGCACAAGCTCCTACTGAAATTACCCAGCGTGGTTCGGCCATTTGTTCGTATACTTGACGTAATATAGGAGCCATTTTTTTAGAGATAGTTCCCATTACCATTAGCATATCGGCTTGGCGAGGAGAAAAACTTACTCTTTCAGATCCAAAACGGGCCAAATCATAATGGGAAGCCATTGTTGCCATAAATTCGATACCGCAACATGATGTGGCAAACGGTAAAGGCCAAAGTGAGTTGGCGCGAGCCAAACCTACTACATCATTCAGTTTTGTGGCGAAGAAACCTTCACCAACAACACCTTCTGGAGGGGCAACCATATTTATTTTAGAATCGCTCATTTTAATTTTAGATTTTAGACTTTAGATTTTAGATTCAGGCGAATCGTAAAATAAAATCAACATTTTAAAAAATCAATTTTTAATATTTTTAAAAACTCTAAATTTTAAATTTCAAGTCTTAAATTTTCTAATTGTAAAAATCTAAAATCTAAAATCTAAAATCTGCATTCTTAATTTATTCCCACTCTAAAGCTTTCTTTTTGATGATGTAGAAAAAACCCACCAAAAGTAATAACATAAAGATAATCATTTTTATCATTCCTTCCATTTCTAACTCCTTGAAATTCACTGCCCAAGGGTATAGAAAGATTACTTCGACATCAAAAAGGACAAATAAGATGGCTACTAAGAAATACTTTACTGAGAAAGGAATCCTTGCGTTTCCAATAGATTCAATACCACATTCGAAGTTTTTGTCTTTAATTTCTGAAGACCTTTTTGGGCCTAATTTTCCAGAAACTATTATCGTAGCTACTACAAATCCTACAGCCAGTATAAACTGCATTAAAATAGGAATATAATTGAATTGGTCTGATTGCATAATCGTAAATGTTTTGCTTTGGAATAAGACGCAAAGATAGCTTTCGTGTTGTTAAAACACAAGTTTTGGATCTAATTAAGTTGGATGATTGGCGGGATTGAAATCTAATTTTTATTGATTATAAATAAGAATTATTTGGAGTGGATTTTGGGGTGCAAACAAAAAAAAACGTCCCGAAATAAATCGAAACGTTTTTTAGACATTTGTGCAAAAAAACAGTAAACTATTTTTATGCTTAAAGAACTGCTACTTTAGCTGCAACTTTTCCTTTTCTTCCTTCTTCTTCTTCATAACTAACTCTGTCACCTTCGCGTAATTCTTCCGCGTTGATTCCTGATGCATGAACAAAAATGTCTTTTCCTGTTTCTTCGTCTGTAATGAATCCGTAACCTTTAGATTCATTGAAAAATTTAACTGTACCTGTACGCATTGTAATAGTAATAATAATTTATAATGAGGCAAATGTAATCTTTAATATAATACGAAAGTCATTCTTACATATTTTTTTTGTAAAAATATTGATATTCAACGATTTCAGTTATATTATTGTGTTTAATTTAATATGTAATTCCTTTAATTGAGAGTCATCAATATTGGATGGTGCATCAATCATTACGTCTCTTCCTGAGTTGTTTTTTGGGAAAGCAATAAAATCTCGAATGGTTTCTTGTCCTCCCAAGATCGCAACCAAACGGTCTAATCCAAAAGCTAAACCTCCGTGTGGTGGTGCTCCAAATTGAAAGGCATCCATTAAGAATCCAAATTGTGCTTTGGCTTCGCCTTCGGTAAATCCTAAATATTTGAACATTAATTGTTGGGTCGCTTTATCGTGAATACGAATAGAACCTCCACCAATTTCGTTGCCGTTCAAAACCATGTCGTAGGCATTGGCGCGTACTTTTCCAGGGTTGGTTTCCAGTAAGTGCATATCTTCTGGTTTTGGAGAGGTAAATGGGTGGTGCATCGCATGATAACGACCGCTTTCTTCATCAAATTCTAATAATGGGAAATCGACAACCCAAAGAGGTGCGAATTCCGCTGGATTTCTTAAGCCCAAACGAGTGGCTAGTTCCATACGTAAGGCACTTAATTGGGCTCTTGTTTTATCGGCAGGTCCAGAAAGCACAAAAAGCATGTCGCCTGGTTTTGCCCCTGTGGTTTTTGCCCAATTGGTCAAATCGTCTTGATCGTAGAATTTATCCACAGATGATTTATAAGTTCCATCTTCGTTACATTTTGCATATACCATTCCGCTGGCGCCAACTTGAGGACGTTTTACCCAGTCAATCAGGGCGTCAATTTCTTTACGGGTGTAATTACCTGCCCCAGGAACAGCAATTCCTACAACCAATTCGGCTGCATTGAAAACCGGGAAATCTTTGTGTTGCGCAAATTGGTTTAACTCACCAAATTCCATACCGAAACGAATGTCCGGTTTGTCATTTCCGTATGTTTTCATAGCATGTTCGTAGGTCATTCTTGGGAATTTGTCTACTTCGGTACCTTTTATTTCTTTTAGCAAATGACGAGTAAGACCTTCAAAAATATTCAAAATATCTTCTTGCTCCACAAAAGCCATTTCACAGTCAATTTGTGTAAACTCCGGTTGTCTGTCGGCACGCAAATCTTCGTCACGGAAACATTTTACGATTTGGAAATATTTATCCATTCCGCCCACCATCAATAATTGTTTAAAAGTTTGAGGCGATTGCGGTAAAGCATAAAATTGTCCTGCATTCATTCGAGAAGGAACCACAAAATCTCTCGCTCCTTCGGGAGTTGATTTGATTAGGTATGGCGTTTCTACTTCGCAAAAATCTAGATCCGAAAGGTATTTACGCACTTCCATCGCTACTTTGTGACGAAAAAGCAAACTGTTTTTTACTGGATTTCTTCGAATGTCCAAGTAACGGTATTTCATTCGGATGTCTTCTCCACCATCTGTTTCATCTTCAATGGTAAACGGAGGAGTCAAAGACGCATTCAATATGTTTAGTTCGGTAACTAAAATTTCAATCTCCCCAGTAGGAATGTTTTTGTTTTTGGCTTCACGCTCAATAACGGTGCCTTTAGCTTGAATCACAAATTCGCGACCCAGGGTTTTGGCCAATTCAAAAACTTCTTTTATAGAACGACTTTCGTCAAAAATCAATTGCGTAATTCCGTAACGATCTCGTAAATCGATCCAATTCATAAAACCTTTATCACGTGATTTTTGAACCCAACCGGCAAGTGTAACTTCTGTATTGATATGTGAGGCGTTCAATTCGCCGCAATTATGACTTCTGTACATGTTTTTAATTTTTGAGTACAAAAGTAAGTAAAGGTTTTGAAATAAAGCATGCATAATTTGACGAAGTTATTTTGGTCTTTTTCAAGACGACATCCTTTGAGGAAAGGATGGGCGAGCAGGAGCGTTGGCTTTGAATAGCGGGGCTATTGAAATATTTTTTAACGAAGAAAAAGGACAAAAGAACGAGGCAAAACGAAGTTCACTGAACTCCAATGAAAATAGAAACATAGTGAAGTAATTGTAGGGTTTATTTTGAAATATTTACTAAACTCAAAAAATAAAATAATCTCGAAAAGCACTCAACTTCAATGAAATTAAATTTTTGTTAATTTTTAAAACGCTTTAACATTTAGGATTAGATTTGATAAACCAAAATTTAACCGAAATAGTTTATGAAAAAAATAGTGTTTGTCGTAATTGCCGTTGTATTTTCTTTTTTAAGTAATGCACAAGGTAAGAAGTATGTTACTTTTCAGGCTGAAATAGCAAATAGAAATGGGGATTTCATTTTTATTCGTCAAAATCAAAAAATTATTAAGAAGATTGAAGTTAATAAAAATGGGATTTTTAAGGATACTTTAAAAGTTGTAGAAGGACCGTATTTACTTTTTGATGGAGTAGAGTATACCAGTTTATATCTTAAAAACGGATATGATTTAAAATTGAAAATGGATGCGAAACAGTTTGATGAATCTATTGTTTATACCGGAAAGGGTGCTCTTGAGAATAATTGTTTGGCTCAAAAAACAATTTTAGACGCTAAGTATGATTATGATAGGTTATTAGCAGCAAGTCCTGTAGATTTTAAACGCCTTTCGCAAGAGAAAATAGCGACTGATTTGTTACAATTAAAAAACAGCAAACTTGATCCTAACTTTGTAAATGTCCAAAAAAAGGAAATTGAAGAGTCTCTTGTTGGTTTGAATAAGTATTATGAACAGGAGCAAGAGAATAATAAGATGAATAATTTGCCGTCGCCATCTTTTGATTATCTTAATTATGCTGGGGGAACTACCAAATTAGAAGATTTAAAAGGGAAATATGTGTATATTGATGTTTGGGCAACTTGGTGCGGACCTTGCCGTCAAGAAATCCCATTCTTGAAAAAAGTGGAAGAAAAGTATCATGGTAAGAATATAGCTTTTGTCAGCATTTCTATTGATAAATTAAAAGATCAAGAAAAATGGAAAACAATGATTAAAGAGAAAGAATTAGGTGGTGTGCAGCTTTTTGCAGACAATGACTGGAATTCTAAGTTCGTTCAAGATTATAAAATTACGGGCATTCCTAGGTTTATTTTGATTGACCCAAATGGAATTATTGTAAAATCTAGTGCAGCACGACCTTCGTCAGATGATTTAGTTAAAGAGTTGGATGTACTTTTGAACTAAGGGTCTGTTAAAAAATACAAAAAAACCAATGCGAAAGTGTTGGTTTTTTTTGTGTTTTTAAATTTCCAATGTTAAGCTTTCGATTGTGTTACGAAATTGTTAAGCAATTGTTTTTTTAATGTAAATTTTCTTTCTAATTTTGGGATATAAGATGTAAACATTTAAAAACTAACGATATGAAAAAGTATGTAATTTTAGTAGCGCTGTTGTTTTCGGGAGTAATTTTTGCACAAGATGCAAAACCTGTTTTAGAACCTTTTGGAAAAAAAGTGAAAGCCACTTATTTTTATGAAAATGGACAAGTGCAACAAGAGGGATTTTTTGAGAACGGAAAACTGGAGGGAATTTGGGTTTCTTATAATGAAGCTGGAGATAAAATTTCTTCTGGAGAATATGTAAACGGAGTAAAAAACGGCAAATGGTTTTTCTGGAAAGGAAACAATCTTAGTGAAGTCGATTATTCTAATAACAAGGTTTCTAAAGTGAAAAACTGGAGACAAGAGGCATTTGCTACGTCTAACTAAATTACATGACTAAAACAAAGAAACCCATTCTGTAAATTCAGAATGGGTTTCTTTGTTTTAGTCATTTTATGTGTTGATATACAAGGTGTTATAAATTTGTTAAGTGGCAATCGGTTTAAGTGCATTTGTTGTATCTTTAGCATGGTAACACAGCGCATTGTTTGAGGCAAAATAGAGAACTAGTTAAGAATAAATATCTATTTGTCAGTGCTTTAGATTATAAGGTTTGCGTCTGTGAAGAAATCGGCTGTTACAGGTTATTGTATCAGCCGATTTTGATTGTTTTAGTGCTTTTTGAGTTTTTTTGCATCTGAAAAGCAATTGTATCTACTGCCCCTTTTTGCATAAATCTCTTTGATTCCTTTTAAGTAATTGCTAATGCGAAACTAAAAAGAGATTTTTCGATAGTTGTTTTATTCTAATTTTTTAATCTAATTAGTATGCCTAAGTATGTTATTGAAAGGGAAATTCCTAACGCAGGGAAGTTGACGCCAGAACAATTAAAAGAGATTGCGAATACGTCTTGTGATGTCTTAAGAAAAATGGGGCCCGAAATACAATGGAAACACAGTTATGTGACCGATGATAAAATCTATTGTGTCTACATTGCCCCCAATGTAGAAATGGTTCGGGAACATGCCAATCAAGGTGGGTTTCCAGCCAATAAAATAAGCCTTGTTTCTGAAATCATTGATCCGACTACTGCGGAGTAGAAATAGTAAGTTGATTTATAAAGAAGGAGAAAGTCGTTATGATTTTCTCCTTTTTTATTGGGTTTGTTTTTTGAAAGAAATCTGTAGTTTGTCAAGTAGTATCAACCTGTCTATGGTAAGGAAGTGCTAATGGTCTTCATTCGTAGAATCCGGAAATCATTCTGCTTTGTTAGAACAAAAAGGGAAGTATTTTGATTTGTGGGGTAAACAGAGTTTGGTGTAGTATAAAATGTTTTAAAATTAAATACCTTAGCGAATACAATAATACTTGTTTTCTGATGTTTCTTAAACGGCGGTAATAAATACCTTACCACGATAATTAGGAATAGTAAGTGCTTTAGATTATAAACAAAATAAAAAGCAATCAAGTACTATTTATTAAACCAACAATACGTTAAAAAACATTTATTCAACATGAAGCATTCCGTCTTTTATTTATTTTTCTTTATCCTTTTTTCTTTTCATTCTACTTATGCACAATACAATACACTTGGAAATCATCCCTCAACAGTTAAATGGAAATACATAAAAAATGACAAAATCAAGGTGATATTTCCTGATTCTACCCTTGAACAGGCAAAGCGTATCGCCGATGTTATTGCGTATATCAATAAAGAAAAACATATTTCGGTAGGAGATAAAAGCTACAAACTGGATTTGTTGTTAAACACCAATAACGCTATAGCAAATGGATATGTTGCTTTAGCACCTTTTAGAAGTGAATTCTATGCCACAGGAATGCAAAACCAACAGTTTTTAGGTACGATGAACTGGTTGGATAATCTCTCTATTCATGAATACAGACATGCACTTCAGTATTCTAACACAAGACATGGACTTACTAATTTTGCTTACTATATAGGTGGTGAGTCGGCTTGGAGTCTTGTTAATGCTATCTCTATTCCTAGTTGGTACTGGGAAGGGGATGCCGTACATTCTGAAACACTGTTGTCAGAAAATGGTAGGGGACGATTGCCTAGCTTTTTTGAGGAGCAAAGAGCTTTGTTTGTAAATAACAGGAATTACAATTATATGCAAATGCGAAATGGTTCTTTCAAAAATCTCATACCAGACCATTACACGATGGGATATAACATGATTAATTACGGAAGAAATCAGTATGATGAGAAAATATGGGCAAGGGTATTGGCCGGTGGAAGTGCTTTTCATTCATTTTATCCTTTTTCTAAAGCCTTAAAGAAAGAGACTGGTCTTAGCACAAGCCGTTTTTATAAGGCTTCCTATGCAGCATTAAAAGAAAAATGGATGGAGGAATTGGAAACAATGACCCTTACCGAAACTACTCCAATAACGACTAAGCCTAAAAATGTAGTAACAAATTATACGTATCCAAAAGCATTGGCTGATGGTTCGATTATTTGCCTCAAAAACAGTTATGATGAAACTACACAATTAGTTCAAATTATAGACGGGACTGAGAAAGCATTGACCCCAATTGGTATTGGAACAGAACCCTATTTAGACATAAATGGCAATAATGTATGCTGGACGGAAATACGAAATGATGGTAGAAGACAAGAAAGGACTTACTCTGTGATTGTTTCCTATAATTTGAAAACTTCTAAGAAAAGTGTCATAACAAAGAAAAGCAAATATTTCAGCCCGATGTTCTCTGCTACTGGAGAGAAGATTGTAACTGTCAGTGCAAACAAAAATCTGGAGAACAACATTAAAATTCTTGATGCTAAAACGGGAGCAGTTTTAAAAACGATTCCCAATCCAAAGAATGATTTTATTTCCTATCCTAAATGGTTGGATAATGAGAATGCGATTGTGTATTTATCAAAACGCAATTCAAAATTATGTATGCTGAAATATGATCTCAAGAATGATATAATTACGGAGTTGATGCCATGGACAAGTCACTCCATTGGAATGCCTAAAGTAATAAATAATGAAATTTATTTTTCGGCTTCATTTACTGGAATCAGCAACATCTATTGTTTAAAGGATGATGGCAGTAAGCAAATAAAAGCCATTACTTCGGTTGAGGTGGGTGCAGATTTTCCAGAGGTTACTGCTGATGGCACGGTGCTTTATATGTCTGAACAAACCGATATGGGGAAACAATTAACCCAAATAAATATCGAAGAAGGTATTTCTGAACTAGGTTCAAATCCTGTAACGATAATGGAACCTGTTGATTTGAAGCGTTTTGATGTAAAAACAAACGAGATTGAAAAACCAATTTTGAATGATATTCCTGTTAACGAATATGAGGTCAAAGAGTATAAAGGATTGTTTAGAGGAATGAAATTACATACTTGGGGATTCACTATAGGGAGTAATAACTCATTTAGCCTTGGAGGTTCGATGAGTAATATTCTTAATGACTTTTCTATCGATGCCTCTACGCAATACAATGGTAATGAGAAACGGATGTCCTATAATGCGGCCGTGACTTATGCCAAATATTTTTTGCCGGTTACCGCATCCTTAATTACTGCAAAAAGGAGTAACACGTATAATGTAAGTGGTTTTAATCCGGGTGATGGGTATAGGACTAAAAAAGTTGATTTTGATGAAGTCTCAAAAAACATTGGATTTATAGTGCCATTGAGTTGGTTACATTCAAATTATGCGACAAGTTTTCTGTTAGCTCCCACATTTTCAGCTATAGAAACAAATAATTACAGCAGTAATCAGGTTGGATATTCACACGAAAATTTGAATTTCAATTCAGCTCATGTCGGTTTTTCATTTTCTAACACTAGGAGGAGAGCCGTGCAAAATCTTTCGGCAAAATGGTCACAAAGCGTAAAGGTTGATTATTTTAAATCGTTAGATAATAGTGTTTCAAGCGAAAAAATATCGGCTACTGTAAATTTAAGTGCGGCAGGTTTTTCAAAAAATCATGGGCTTGATTTTTCATTTAGATATAAGAAAGAATTAATTACCAATGATTATTTATATGTCGATAATTTTATTCACGCAAGAGGGTATAGCCCTTTAAATAGTGATCAAGAAACCGTTTATTCGGCAAATTACAGTTTCCCGATTTGCTATCCTGATTCGGGTTTTGGTGGAATTATATTTATTAAAAGAATACATGCCAATCTATTTTTTGACGGCGGAATGACAGAGCGGTTCAATACTAAATTCAAACAGAATTCTACAGGAGTGGAGACGATTTTTACTTTTTCTCTATTCAACCTCAATGCTGATTTTGGATTAGGGATTAGAAATTCATTTTTGTTAAATACAGATCCTCTCAACGCAAATGCTAAAAGCAATAATGAAATTTTTGTTACTATGAATTTATAATGTTGAGCACTAAAATACTGGCATCGTAAAAAAATACTGCCCTTTAGAAAAACAAAAAACCACTCCGATCTCAAATTAAGGAGTGGTTTTTTTTGAAATATCTTTGTTCAAATGTTTTTTGCGGTCCTTTTTATTTAAGAGCAAACCATTTAGAAAAATGGAAGCCAAGAAAAGAAAAATATAATATAGGGCTTGGTATGCAGTTATTTGTAAAGTATTAATAATTAGATTTTAAGGTCTTTTTTTCTATAGCAAACAATTATAAGTAATTTTCATGAAACATATAATTGTGGGGAGCGATTTCATTTGATGTGAAAGAAAAAAATAAGCTAAAAAAAATATAAACAGAAAATACTATGTAAATTTGTAGAAACAAATTAGTTATGGCAACTTTAGAATTAAAAAAGTATTTGGTTTCAAAAATCAATCTAATAGATGATGATTTGGTGTTAGGAAAGATAAAAAAACTGGTTGATAAAGACGAAAAAGTTTATGTGCTTTCGGAGGCACAATTGGACAAGCTTAAAATTGCGGAGCAACAACTTTTGGATGGTGATTATATCGACCAAGCGGAAATGGACAGAAAGTTTGAAGCATGGCTAAACGAAAAGTAAGTTGGCTACGAGAAGCAGAGCTTGATATGTTTGAGATAACGCGTTATTACACCCAAAGAAATAAAAGTAAAACGTATAGTACAAAGTTATATCGAGAGATTAAAGAGGAATTAAGAACACTGGATTTTTCGATTGCATTGCCTCAAAGAACATCTGTTGAAAATCTTTTTTATTTTACTTATAACCATATTTCGGTATTTTTTTCTTTTGAGAACAATACTATTTTTGTCAAAATCGTTATAGACGACAGAAGAGACCCAAAAAGCATAAATAAACTTTTGCTAAAATCGGATTGATTTTCTACATAAACATTACATTTTATTTTCTGAAAACACAATTCAGAAAATGGCCTCAACAAAAATTAAGCGTCATGGTATTAATCCCGATAATTATCGGGAGCGGAGCTGCTTGTATCGCTTCTATTTCGCGTTTTTCTAATAGCCTACTAATTCGTACTTACTTGATTATACTCAAAGACGCTATCCCATATCTCGTCTATTCTAATGAGGGCTTTGTCCAAAGGAATAACTTCCCATTTACCATTGGTTTCTGATCCGAGACCAGCGTTTTTTAATTTCTGCAGTGCCTCTTTTACATCAAAATCAAGGTCTGTATTGTGCTTTGTTTTAAACCATGATTCAATTTGATGATCAAGTTCTGTTTCTGTTAATGGGGTTTTGCTTCTGTTTAAAAAGGAGTATGCCAAGATGGTTTCCTTGAGCACTTCTTCTTCGGAAGAGTTCAATAAAGAATAAAAGGCGCCGCTATTATTTCCTAGATTTTTGAAATAAAGGCTATCCGAAAGCATTTTTGAATATTTTATCTTCTTGTTTACAAAGTTATTGTATTGACGGAACAAGTACGCACCCAATATGCCAAGCGCAATTAAACCTTGATTTAGAGACGTTTTACTGTTTAATAAATCAATAGTTTCGCCAGATTGGTATGCCACCTGCATTGCAATCAATGCTGGAATGACTTTGGCACTCAATAATGAAATTCCTCCGACAAGTCCAGGAACCCATAACAGTATTTTGTCGGTTAATGACATTTTTGGAACTGCATTCGGGAATATGGTTTCTAGATCGTTTTTAGGTACCCGTTTGAAGATTTTTAATACTATAGACCCAGGATCAATGGGCATTTTGTCTAAGCCTACTTTCTTTTTGGTATAGTAATTTGCATCGTGATAATTAAGATAAATCATAACACGATCATAGTATTCAATTTCAATTTCTTTCTTCCAAAAAATGAACTTGCTCACTTTTTCTATCGTTGTATGCTGACCTCGAACATATATTTCATGCTCTTTGTAGGCATCTAAGTCAATGGCAAGTTTTAGCCCTATTAAATCGGAATCTTTGAAAGCATTGTCTAAAGTTTCTTGATCTACACGACTGTAATTACCTCTATCTAGGACCTTAAGAAGTGTTTCTTTGAAAAGTGAAAAGTTGCTTTTGTCAATATATGCCGCTCGTTCTTTTGGATGTATATCTGGGTTGAATGCCGCATAATTTTGTTTTAAATTACGGATTAGATTAAATGCTTCGTAATGAAAATAATGTTCAATTATATCAAATAGCTTTTTGAAATCTTCGACCTCTTTTTTATCTTCAGCATATTCTACAAGTTGTTGTTCGAGTAAGAATTCCTTATCAAATGGGATGTAGTGTTCTCGTTTCATATTGAATTCGGTGCCTTTGACTTTAATGGAAATATTGTTTTATAAGTTCGGCAAAGGTAAAGTACAAAAAGTGAAATATTTTATTTTCCAATATCAATTCTTTGCTATATTGGATTTTTTTGACATCTGAAGTTTTAGGTAAATTCTAATATCTAATAGGTTTTGTGTTGTACCTAACAGGTTTTTTTTAACCTGTTAGGTCTAAATATTTGATTGAACTAAACAAAGGAATACCTAACAGGTTGAAAAAACCTGTTAGGATAAGCGAAAATTTCAAGATCTGTTGGGTATAAATATTTGATTGAAATTACGAAAGACTTCTTGATTCCTTAATGGGGTTACGCCCAAATGATATTTGTAAAATAAGTTGTTTTTATGACTTGAATCCGCCAACCAAAAAACCACTCCATGCTCAAATTGTAGAGCGGAGTGGTTTTATTTATTTAGAGCTGTACTGGGGTTTAATCTTCCAGTGCGGCTCTTTTATTTCTGCGGTCTCTTAACCAATATTTGGTTCTCTTAACCAGATAGAACATCACCGGCACCATTACCAAGGTTAATACCGTGGCGTAGGTCAATCCGAAGATGATGGTCCAGGCCAATGGTCCCCAGAAGATCACGTTGTCTCCTCCCATGAAGATGTGCGGATTCAGGTCGGTTACTAAGGAGAAGAAGTCAAAATTCAGTCCGATGGCCAGTGGGATTAATCCCAAAACAGCTGTCAAAGCGGTTAGCAATACAGGACGCAACCTTGATTTACCAGACTCAATGATTACTTCTTTGATTTCGTCTAAAGTTAGATCGTCATGGCTTTCTAAATGATTATCGGCTACTTTTTTGTCTAACAATAAGACAAAGAAATCCATTAATACAATTCCGTTCTTTACCACAATACCCGCCAGGGAAATGATTCCCATCATGGTCATTAGGATCACGAAATCCATGTTGGCAATGACGTATCCGTAAAACACCCCACTGAAACTCAGTAATACGGTAAATAAAATCACCATAGATTTTGAAACCGAATTAAACTGCAACACGATAATGATGGTAATTCCAGACAGCGCCAAAAACAGGGCATACATCAAGAAGCTTTGGTTTTTGCCTTGCTCTTCCTGTACTCCAGAGAAGGAATAACTTACGGTTTTTGGTAATTCATATCCTTTTAAATCAGCTGCGATTTGTTTGGTAATTTCATCACCATTATAACCCGTCAAGACGTTTGAATAAATCGTCATGATACGTTTTTGGTTTTTCCTTTTGATCTGATTGTAAGTGGTTGTTTTCTCCGTTTCGGAAACAGCCGAAATGGGTACTTGCATCATTTGCCCGTTGTTCTGATTTCGGAACGTTAAAGACTGATTGAACAACACGTTTTCATTCTTACGTTGATCATCCTGCATGCGCATGGTAATGTTGTAATCATCATCTCCTTCTTTGTACGTTGAAATCTCTTGTCCGTACACCGAACGGCGCAAATTGAATCCCAGCTGTCCTGTAGAAACTCCTAAACTTCCCGCACTTACACGGTCTACTTTTACCTCTAGTTCAGGGCTTTCTTTATTGACATCGATGCTCAATCTTTCGATACCAGGAATATTTTTAGAATTGATAAACGCAATCATTTTGTCGGCTTCCTTCAGCATTTCATCATAATCAATACCTGTTAATTGTATGCTGACTGGGTAACCGGCTGGTGGTCCGTTCGCGTCTTTTTCTACCGTTACGGTGGCTCCGGCAATTCCGGTTACCTTGCGTCTAATTTCTTCCAGAATATCCCCTGTGTTGATTCCTCTTCTGAATTTAAATTCGGAGAAATTGACAGTCACTTTACCTTTAAAAGGAGTTTCGGAAGCAGATCCTGCATCTACGTTTGGATTTCCAGCACCAACTCCCACTTGAGACACGATAGATTCCGCCAAGTAGTTTTTGCCTGTTTTCTTGTCGACATATTTGCTTAAAACTTCAATAACCTGTTTTTCTACAAATAGGGTAGCCTTATTGGTTTTATCAATATCGGTTCCTTGTGGGTACTCGATATAGGTAATAACCTGATTCGGGATATTGTCTGGAAAGAACAATACTTTTCTAGGGAATATCCCCAAAAGGATGAAAGAGAAAAACAACATTCCTATAATTCCTGCCAAGGCAATCCAAGCTTTCTTTTTGGTAAGGATTTTTGATAAAAAGATTTTGTATTTGTCTTCCATTCTTGGAAAAAAGTCGTGTTGGAAATCTTGTGTCCATTGGTACAACTTCAATTTATACAACCACATTAATCCAAGAGATATGATGGAAATATGACAAATAGCTTTTTGAAATGTACTATTAAAATTTATACCAAGGAAGCCAAAAGAAATTCCTGAAAAATGCCCTAATAATCCAAAAACTATTGCAAGAACAAGAAATGTTTTGGTGTAAAATTTCAAACTTTTTTTAGTCACATTTTTGTCTTCAATATCCATCGATCCTCCTGTCATTGCCGCATTGACTACCATTGCTACAAATAAAGAAGCAGATAGGGTAACGGTTAATGTAATTGGGAAATATTTCATGAATTTTCCCATAGTTCCAGGCCACAAGGCAAATGGTAAAAATGCCATTAAGGTAGTTGCTGTTGAGGAAATTACCGGCCAGGCGATTTCGCCAATACCTACTTTCGAGGCTTGTACACGATTCATTCCTTTTTTCATATTGGCAAATACGTTGTCGACCACTACAATTCCGTCGTCTACCAGCATTCCCAGTCCCATAACCAATCCGAAAAGTACCATGGTATTTAGGGTCAAGCCAAAGGCGGAAAGAATACTAAACGCCATTAGCATGGATAAAGGGATAGCAGCACCCACAAACAAAGAGTTTCGTAATCCCATGGTAAACATCAACACGATCATTACCAACACAATTCCGAAGATGATGTGGTTCGAAAGTTCATCTACTTGATGTTCAACTCGTGAAGATTGATCGTTTGTCAATTCAATTTTCAAGTTAGAAGGCAAGTACGATGCTTTGGCTGCTTCGATTTTTTCTTTTACCTGTTCAATAGCCGAAATCATGTTTTGATTGGAACGTTTTTTTACGCTCAGCATCACAACTTCGGTTCCTTTCTCACGGGCATAAGTAGTTTTTTCTTTTTCTTTAAAACTAACTACTGCGATATCTTTCAGGTACACGGTTCCGCCATTGTGTTTTACAATGATGTTTTCCAGTTCTTTTGGGTCTTTGATTTCCCCAACAATTCTAATGTTGTTTCTAGAACCTTGCGAAATTAAATTTCCGCCCGAAAGCGTCATATTCTCATATTTCACTGCATTTTGAATATCGTCAAAAGATACTTGTGCAGCCGTCATTTTGAAAATGTCAACGGCAATCTCTACCTCTTTATCGTCTACACCCAGTATGTCTACTTTTTTTACTTCGGCAATTTCCTCAATATCATCTTGAAGTTGTTCTCCGTATTTTTTTAGTTGTTGAGTCGTATAATTTCCCTGTAAATTGATGTTTAGAATGGGCACTTCTTCCGAAATGTTCAAATCAAATACACTCGGCTCCACTTTGCTTCCATTGTCAAGATTAGGCCAATCGGTATCTGCTTTTACGATATCTACTTTGTCCTTAACTCTTGATTTGGCAATTTCGATGGTTACTTTGTCTCCAAATTCCACGATGATCATTCCATAATCCTGAAAAGAGCTAGAAGTAATTTTGTCTACTCCGCTGATGTTTTTAATTTCCTTTTCGAGTGGTTTGACAATCAATTTCTCTACATCCTCAGCCGAGTTTCCAGGAAAAACGGAAGAGATGTAAATCTTGTTTTCTATAATTTCCGGAAAATCTTCTCGGGGCATCGTAACATAGGCAATAACTCCAGTGATAACGATCAATAAAGTCAAGATATATACTGTAACTCGATTTTCGACAGCCCAACTTGATATTCCGAATTCTTTATTTTGATGGCTCATTTGATTTGAGATTTTTGATTAACGATTTGAGATTTTTGATGTATGATTCGTAATCGTTACTATGTACGATTTATTGATATGAATAACGATTGATGGCCACAGAAATCTGCAATCGAAAATCGTTAATCTGCAATCAAAAATCATTTTAAAAGTTCAGTTTCATTCCATCCGAAATGGTATTCATCCCTTCGGTAACAATTATGGCATTGGCATCTAAACCGCTTAAAACTTCGGTTGCATTATCAGAGGATTGACCTGTTTTCACAATCACTTTTTTGGCAACTCCCGTTTTTCCGTTCGAGTTGGTAACCGTATATACAAAACTGTTTTTCTGCCCATCCTGCTGAATCACATTCGTAGGCACAACCACCGCATTTGGGCTAACATAATCGATAACTTTTAGTTTGGCAACTTGGTTAGGGCGCAATAAGTTTTCTGGATTGGGAACGCTTACTTCGATTCCGAAACTTCTGTTGTTTGGATTGATAAAATTACCAATCTGGCGTACTTTTCCTTTGTAGGTTTTACCCAATGAAGTTAAGAATACATCTACTTCTGTGCCTATTTTTAGTTTACCGATATAGGTTTCCGGAATAGAAGTCGAAACATACATATTTCCTAAATTTACGATTCGCATTAATCCTTGTGGACTGGCAGCAACTACTTCTCCTTTTTCTACAAAAACCTCGTCTATAGTTCCCGAAAACGGAGCTCTGATTACTGTTTTGGCTATTTGTGCTTTGATTTGCGCCACTCCTTTTTGAGCCGAAATCATTTGTGTTTGAGCTTGGAGGTACTGTATCTCTGAACCAATTTTTTGTTTCCATAGATTTTTTTGACGTTCAAAAGTCGTTTTGGCCAATGCATATTGATTTTCGGCACTAGCTAGCTGTTGGCTCATACCACCGTCATCAGTACGACCTAAAACTTGCCCTTTGGTTACATTTTGCCCAGCTTTTACATTCAGTTCAACAAGATTTCCCGGAAATTCAGGTTGAATTAAAACATTCTCATTGGTGTTAATGCTACCTTGTATTTCAAGATAATGGTTGAAAACCGTGTCTTTCAATTGCACTACCGAAACCAATGCCACAGTTTCCTTGTTTACATCCAATGTGGCCAATGCGTCATCGAGTTGGCTTAATTGCGATTGAAGTTCTGCCTTTTTTGCGGTGATCGCTTTTATATCTTTCGATTCAATAAGGGCGTCGATGGATTGTTTTTTTTCTGATGAATTACAGGCAATCAATACCACTGAAAGTGTGATTAGGATGATTATTTTTTTCATATGTAGATAATATTTGTTTTTTAAAGGAATATGGTATCGCCAGATCTTTATTGGTGTTTGCGACAAACGGAGTCATGGCGATTTCATGTGTGTGTTTTTATTGAGAATCGTTATTGAGTGATGATTTTTTCTAAGCTGGCTTTTTTGTTCACTATGTTGACCATAGTTTCTAAGTATTTTTGTTGAGCGGTATACAATTGACGCTGCGCATCATTAAAGTCAAAACTGGTAGAGAGTCCTTCCGTAAATTTAATTTGCTGCTTTTTCTCTATTCTTTCCGCTAGGTTTAAATTGTTTTTTGCTGTTGCATAGTCTGCAATACTGTATTCATATTCACTTTTGGCAGTAGCATATTGTAATTTTAATTTTTGCTCTGTTTCGCTCAATTGTGTTTTGGCTTGATCTAAAGCAATTTTTGCCTGTTGGGTTCTGGAACTTCTGGCCAAACTGCTAAATATTGGCACATTAAGGCTAACCCCTAAGTTAGAATAGTTGAACCAGTTTTGGTTTTGTGTAAAAAATTGAAACTCATCTTTAAAAGCAGTGTATCCAAAATTAACAGTGGCGGATAACGAAGGCAAAGCTTTACTTCTTTCCAATTTGTATTCCAACTCTCTTCGCTCTTCGAAATTCAGCGCTATTTTATGGTTTATGTTGTCATTTACATTAAATTCGTTTGCCGAAAAGGCCAAATCCATATTCTGAAGCGTCAAGTCTTCTAGTTTGTCGGTCAGTGTTAATTGGTCGGAGATTTCTATACCCAGATTGATCTTCAACATTTTATAGGTAATATCCAGTAAACGTTTGTTGTAGTTTAAGGTGCTTTCTAATGAGGCAAGGGTAATTTCTAGTTGTTCGACACTTTCTTCTTCGATTAAACCGTTTTTGTAAATGGCTTTAGTGTCGTTTAACGTTTTTTGTAAGGAAGCGATGTTTTTTTCTAGGATAGCGATGTTTTCTTTGGCCAATAATACATTTCCGTAAGAGTTAATGACCATTTCCTTGATGTCTATATCAGTTCTTTGCTTTGCATTTTCGTAATACTTCAAGTATGTTTTAGAGGCTTGAAGTGCCACAATATAGGAGCCGTCAAAAATAATTTGACTTAAAGAGGAACGTGCGACCATATTATGTTTGGTTCCAAATGCCACTTCAGCATATTCACCTGGGGTACCTCCAAAAAATTCGGCAGGAACGACAGATTTTTGCAAAACGAAATTGTTGGTGTAATCTAGACCGGCATTAATTTGAGGTAAACCCATTGCAGTGGTTTCCCATTTTTTTTGTTTGGCCGCTTCGATATCACGTCCCGAATTAATGACGGAATAGTTGTATTCACGCGCATGGTCAATGGCTTGCTGCAAGGAGAAAGAATAACTCTGCTTCGAGTCTTGAGCATGGGCGCTCAAGGCAAAAAGAGTAAGGGTTACAAAAAATATTTTCTTCATTATATATTGGTTTTAGATAATTGTACTTCAAGTTCGGCTATTCCCTTTGTTGTTGCCATAGCTCTGGTGTGGTATTCTAGTGCATCCAATTCTAATTTTTGCGCTTCTTTTTCGGAGGGGGTATTTTCGTTAATGCTAAAAATCAAAGTGTAATAGAATTTCACATAGACATCAACATCGAGATCTTTTCGATACAAATGCTGCATTATTCCTTTTTCTATATTTTGTTTAAAACACATATTACACTTATTAATTTCTCTAGACATTACGTTTTGATAAATTTCGGGATAATGTTTTTTTAATTGGTATAATGGAGAGGTGTCGGAAGATTTGAACATCTCTTTGAACATTTTTCGGATTTCAAAATTCTCTTCTATTGCGTTGTGATTTTTGGCAACAATGGTATCAATGATTTCGTGAACGGTTATGTGAACCATTTCGGTGCTTTCTTTAATTAAGACTTCTTTATTGCAAAAGTATTTGTAAATCGTTTTTTTTGAAATGCACATATCCCCTGCAATATCATCCATAGTGACACTTTTAAAACCTAGTTTTAAAAATAAATCAGTAGCTTTTGATATAATCTTGTCTTTCATCTTGTGTGGTAACTATTTGTTAATTAATGTATTGGTGTAAATATAATAAGAAAACGAATACCCTAAAAAGTGTTTCCTTTTGTTTTTAATGATGTTTAAATTCTAAATATAGGAATAAGCATACTATCAGAAGTTGTTGCCTATTCTTCGTGATTTCTAGTTTTTGTAATAATTTTGTAGTGCAAATATAATAAGGAAACGTTAAAAACAGAATAAGTTTCCCATGTCTTTTTTTAGATTGTGTTTAAAATTAAGGAATTAGCTTTTTTTTTAAATTAGGAATTACAGATAACTCCATAAAAAAAGGACTTCCAAAATATTTGAAAGTCCTTTTTTTTTGCTTTTTTTTAACAAAACGTAGAGTCTAAATGATTTAGCTATAAAAATTAATTGCGAAGTGCACAATGAATACAGCAAAGTTCGCTATGCTTTGCGAACATTGTGCTTCTTTTGTAGTCTTTGCGGCTAAAACCGTCTTGGCTTAACTCTTTGTGATCGTAATCGGCAACCATTTCAACTATTTTTTTCTGCTTTAGAAAGCAACCCATTTTTGCTGTATTCCAAAATAATCATGTTTTTATTGGATTTGATTCCAAAATGATTATTTTTTTTGAAGAAGCTTTTTTAGAATTTTGAGTGGCTGATTCAGGTCTATATTCGCAAAGTTCTATACAATTGTTTGTGTTCTTCGGGAATAGATATACATAAAAGCGCCGTAGGAAATTTCAATTATTGAACCAGTCAAGGCAGACACATAAGATTGTGCATTTAATGAATATAGTAAATACCCCGCAATTCCCAAAGTCGCCCCTATAATCCAAAATAATCGGTTTCCGTATAGGGTATTAAAAGTTAAATATCGGCCTCCAATTATCATAAGCATCCCTTGAAAGAACCATTCAATTCGTAGCAGTGAAAGTCCGTAAGCAAGTGGTATGCACATTAGCATAAAAAATGTTCCTTCCATAGCAAGATTACCCAAGGCGTTGTTCTTACTATGAGTTCCGCTAACCCCAAGTATCTTATTGAAAATTGTGCTTATAGGATGAATCAATACCCCTCCAATAAGAAGTGTCCAAACAGCCTGCTTTGGAGGATAATTGTAGGCTACTAAACCTGAAAGTAACCACATAAATCCAGAAACTACAATGCCAGTAGCTCCACAGATATAATTATTTCTCATTTCAAGTTGGGCTTGTTTCATGTTTTCCATTTGTTCTTGTAGATTATCGTTATTTTGTAAGTTTGAATAATTCATAGTTTCTGAAACTCATTAAAAAAATGTTATTCTTGCTAGTAACACGAGCCATCAACTTGTATATATCCTAAACAAATTTCCACAGATTCAACCATTTGGGTTTGAATCTGTATAAGGTTTGTTAAAGGATCATATTTCAAATATACCCATTCTATTCCTACAAAGATAAAAAAACCACCAAAAATCAGATTTCTGGTGGTTTCCTTAAGTATAAAATTAAATTCAGAGGTATTAAACCGTATGCTTCGGATTAAATCCATCTTCGCTTAATTCTTTGTGATCGTAATCAGCAACCATTTCGGCTTCGTAATCCACTTTTTCTTCTTTAGAGAATTTAGCAATTATTTTTTCCATGATTTCATAAATCACAGGAACAATAATCAAGGTTAGGAATAATGAACTGATCAATCCACCAATAATTACCCAAGCCAAACCGTTTTTCCATTCGGCTCCAGCTCCAGAAGCCAATGCAATTGGGAACATACCAAATACCATCGCAATGGTCGTCATTAAAATCGGACGCAAACGAGCGTGATTCGCTTGAATTAATGCCGTTCTTATGCTTTCGCCAGCAGCTCTTCGTTGGTTGGTGTAATCCACAAGCATAATCGCATTTTTACACACCAGACCAATTAACATAATGATACCCAAAATGGTAAATATGTTCAACGTATTATTGGTTAATGCCAAAGCTAGCATCGCTCCAATAAACGAAAGCGGAATAGCAAACAATACCACAAACGGGTGTATAAAACTATCATACAAACCAACCATTACTAGATAAACTAAGATGATAGCGGCTAATAAAGCGATTCCCAAAGTACCAAAACCTTCGCTTTGATTTTCTTGGTCTCCACCCCAAATGTAATTTACTCCAACAGGTTTTTTAAGTTTGTCCAGTTTTGCTTGCCATTGGGTCACAATTGTTCCCGCAGGAACCCCTACGTTTTGTCCCTTGACAGTTACCGATGCCGTTTTGTCTCTACGCTCTAATTGGCTAGGGCCAGAACCTTCGGTAATACTTGCAAATTGTGATAATTTGATTTGTTGTCCAGCAGCATTGATAAAGATAAGGTTACTAACATCAGTGATGCTTTTTCTATCAAAAGCATTGTATTTAATGTTGATGTCGTATTCGTATTCGCCAGCTCTAAATTTTCCATCGGTGTTTCCACTGTATGCGGTTTGCATCGTCATACCAACCGTTTGAAGGGTTAGTCCCAAAGCAGCCATTTTATCACGATCTACTTTTATGTTAATTTCAGGATTTCCGTCTTCTACAGTCAATTTAATCTCGGTAGTTCCTGGAATGGTGCGCAATTCAGCTTCCGCTAATTTGGCAAATTTCATCGCACTTTCTACCGAAGGACCTGTTACGATTAATCCAAGAGTAGCATCTTCGGCTGTTCCTAGAATACCAACGGGAACTGTTTTTACTTTGGCTCCAACCAATACTTTTTCGAGTTTACGTTTAATTTTGGCTGCGTAAACAGAGGCGTCATCAGTACGCTCTTTTTGGTCAATCATTTTTACGTCAATCTCGGCTTTATAAGCAGTGGCTTGCGCAGCACCCAATCCTTCACTGGTTTGTCCTACAGTCGTAATTTGACTGTGAACATACTCTTCGGTTTTCAAAAAGGCTTCTGCTTTTTGCGTCATAAAGTTGGTTTGTTCCAGAGAAGCATCTTTTGGCATTTCTATTTGAACTAAAAACTCTCCACTATCCGAAGCGGCAAAGAATTCTCCTCCAATAAAACCTCCTCCAAGCAATCCGATTGTTGAACCGAAAAACAAAATCAACACCACACCAATCGTTTTCAAATAATGATCCAAACACCAGTTTAGCAATCCAGAAACCCAGTGGGTAAAACGAGTTAAATAACTTTCGAATGCAAGAATAATTCTTCCAAATAAGTTTTTACCCTCAATATGTTCTAGTTTTCCATAACGGGAAGACAACCACGGAATAATGGTAAAAGATGTCAAAAGAGAAAATAAGGTTGCAATAATTACCGTCACACAAAACTGTGTAATAATATTGGATACCAATCCAGAACTCATTGCAATTGGCAAAAATACCACCACAATTACCAAGGTAATCGAAGTTACGGTTCCGCCAATTTCGGCAGTTCCATCAAAAGCGGCACGAACACGGCTCTTACCCATTTCCATGTGCCTGTAGATATTTTCCAATACCACAATGGCATCATCGACCAGAATACCAACTACCAATGACAATCCTAATAAACTCATCAAGTTTAAAGTATATCCCATTAAATAAATCCCAATAAAGGTGGCGATTAATGAAGACGGAATCGATACCATTACAATCAATGAATTTCGAATACTGTGCAAGAAAAACAACATTACAAAAGCAACCAAGACTACTGCAATTAATAAATCGTGTACCACAGAATCGGCGGCTTCTAAGGTATAAACGGTGCTGTCTTTGGCAATTTCTAATTTTAAAGCATTTGTTTTATAATCTTTTTCCAGACTATGAATGGTTTTGATCAATTGCTCACTTACCGCTACGGCATTGGCATCAGATTGTTTAATTACTTGCAGTATAATGGCACTTTTTTGATCTACACGCGAAATTTTTTCAGCAATTTTTTGAGTGTCTTGCACATCGGCAATCTCTCCCAAACGAATCTGAATTCCGCCTTTAGACGAAACAACTAAGTTTCTTAACTCTGCTACATCTTTATATTTACCCGCAAGACGAATTAATATTTTTTGATCACGAGTTTGAATGTTTCCTGTTGGAAAATCCAAGTTGGATGTCAAAATAGTCTGTTGTACCTGCGGAATTGAAAGTCCATAACCTTGCATTTTTACAGCATCAAGATTTACCTGAATTTCACGTTCTTGACCACCAATAATATTTACTTGTGCCACACCAGGGACACGAGATAAAACGGGAGTGATTTTTTTATCAATTAAATCATAAAAAGTAGCTTCATCCATTTTTCCGTTGGCACCAATGGTCATAATTGGCAAATCACTCAAGGAGAATTTAGTAAGCGATGGTGTTTTGGCATCATCGGGTAAATCGCTAATAATGGCATTTATTTTTCGTTGCGCGTCATTCATCGAAATATCCACTTTGGCTTTTGAAGTCAAAGAAATCGATACGATAGACAAACTTTCATAAGATTTAGAGTCAATTTTTTTGATATTCTCTAATGATGCGACGGCATCTTCTATTTTTTTGGTAACCGTGTTTTCGACCTCACTTGGAGAAGCTCCAGGATAAATCGTAGCAATTGTAATTACGTTTTGTTCGAATTTAGGAATCAATTCATAGCCCAACTGGCTATAACTGAACAGTCCACCAAGGGTTAGAATTGTAAACAATACAATTACTAACGACGGACGTTTTATGGATATTTCTGCTAATTTCATGTTTTTCTTTTAAATAGTGATAAGTGATTAGTAAATAGTGATTAGCCCTGAATGCAAGTGTAGTTTATAGCTAATCACTAATTACTTTTACTTAATAATTTCTACTGCATTACCATCTTGCAAGTTAATTTGCCCTGTAACAATTACAGTATCTCCATCAGATAATCCGTCAACTATTTCTACTAAATCTCCCAAGATTCTTCCAGAAGTTACTTTTTTGAATTTTGCAATACCGTTTTCAACCACAAAAACTTCGTTGCTGCTCACACTTCCCACAAAAGCATTTCTAGGAATTACTTTTAATTGTTGTTTTTGTTTAGAACCAAAATTAGCAGTTCCGTACATTCCTGCCTTTACGCTGTTGTTGGCGTTGTTTGCAATTTCAATTTCTACAGGAAAATTCAAGGTTTGATCTGCTTTTGCAGCGATAAAAGTGATTTTTCCAGCAAAAGTTTTGTCAGGGAAAACGCTAGAAGTTACATTTACACTGTTTCCTAATTGTAAGCTTGCCACTTGACTTTCGTTTACGGTAACTTTTAGTTTCAGTTTAGAAACATTTACAATATCAAACATTGCTGTTGCCGGCATTCCAGTTAAAATAGAACCTGGCTCAATATATTTTTTATTGATAAATCCTTTAATTGGCGCTTTTACTTTGGTATCGCCTACGTTGATGTTGGCTTGTTTTAAGTTTGAACCTGCATTAGTTAAGGCTAGTTTGGCTTGATCCAATTGTTGTTTGGTTACACCACCTGTTTTATAAGCGTTTTCATAACGATCATAATCCGATTTTGCATTGTCATACGCTGCTTTGGCGGTTTGAGCATTAACATTTATAACGTCGCTTCGAACAATTACCAATGTTTGTCCAACATTTACATAATCGCCTTCTTTTACCAAAACGCTAATTACTTTTCCAGATTTTTCCGCAGAAAAAGTTAATTCTTGAGTTGGCTCGAAGTTACCATTCGCTACAAAGTCTAAAGAAACTTCTTGTGTTTTTACTTCTTGTGTTTTTACGGATATCGAAGCATTTTTTTCGGCAACAATATCTGTTTTAGCTTTGTTTTCAATTTTATTTGTATTTAAAGTAAAAGCAATAAGCCCTAATGCTCCTAAAATTACAGCTACGGTTATTATGTTTTTTTTCATCTTGTTTTTAGTTTAATAATGTTTTAAGTTCTCCTTTAGATTTGATTAATGTTATTTCAGCAATTTTATAGGCTAATACTGCTCTGGTGTAATTGTTCTGTGCTTCAAGTGATGCATTTTCGGCATCTAATAAATCAGTTAATGAGGCTAATCCTTGAAGATAATTGTTTTTGGTGTTTTTTAAAATATCTCCAGCCAAACGCATGTTCTCTTTTTGATTGCCGATGGTTATAATGTTATTCTCAATTTGAGTTTTTGCATTTCTATACTCTAAATCAAGTGAAAGTTGGGTGTCTTTAATGTCTTCCTGAAGTGATCTAATGCTAACATCAGCTTGGCTTACCTTGGCACGAGTTCCAAAACCAGTAAAAATTGGGACTCTCAAATTCAATCCAATGGATGAGTAATCAGACCAATACACACCATTTTCAGGTTTTGCAAAAAGAGGCATTTCTGGTCCTTGTCCTATATAATTGTATCCTGCTACTAAAGAAAGCGTTGGGTAATATTCGGCTTTAATGGCTGTTTTTCGGAACTCTAATAATTCTTCTTGTTTTTTCAAAAGCAGATATTCGGTTCTGTTGGCTGTATTTGGAGCCTCGGTCAATGCTGCTGGGGTTACTTCAAATTCAGTTTGTGGAATCACAATTTGAGTTTCAATAGGCATTCCCATATAAAACTTCAATGCATTTTCTTGTAATTGAATTCCATTTTTGATTTGTTGACGTTCCGTGTCAATGTTTGACATTTTTACTACGATTCGGTCTAAATCAATTTTTTTGGCCAAACCATTGTTAAATTGACCTTTTATGATGTCCCTAACTTTTGAGGTATTCACATAATTGCTGTCCAATAAAGTCAACCTTTCACGTTGTACATATACGGAGTAATAATTGTTTGCTACTCTTTCAATAACCTGTTCTTCTGTTAATTGATTGTTTATTTGGTAAAATTCACGAGTCGTTTTTGCCGCTCTCAATCCCGTAAAAACAGATTGGTCAAAAAGTACTTGGTTTAACGAAACTCCAGCACCCGAAGTCCATTTTTGTCCAAAAGAAACTTGCATTGTAGTTCCTGGGGCGCCAAAAGCTGCTCCATCAATAACACTAGTTTGCAAAACAGGATTGTACATTAAGCTTCCGTTTGCCGTGATTTGCGGTAGGGCTCTGGAACGAACTTCTTGAATTTTGTATTCACTGTTTTCTACCTCAAGTTTTGCTTTTTTGGCATCGGCTTTATTCTCTAATGCATACGTTATAGCGTCTTTTAGTGTAAGCGTCTTCACTTCTTGTGCTTTTGCTGTGACCGCAAAAGTCAAGAATGTCAATAAAATTATTTTCTTCATAATATATTAGGGTTTTGTAATTGTTTTTCTAGTTCCGCTATTCCACTGGGTGTTGCCATGGCTCTGGTGTGGTATTCTAATGCTTCTAATTCTAATTTTAGCGCTTCTTTTTCAGATTGGGTGTTTTCGTTGATGCTGAAAATTAGGGTGTAATAAAATTTGATGTAATTTTCAACATTCAAGTCTTTGCGATACAAACCTTGAGCAATTCCTTTTTCAATATTTTGTCTAAAACAACTTTCGCATTCTTGAATTTGTTGGGTTAAAACCTTTTTGTAAATCTCAGGATAATGCTTTTTTAATTGGTAAATTGGAGAAGTATCGCTTGTTTTAAACATTTCCTTAAATGTTCTTCTGATTTCAAAATTCTCTTCAATCGAATTGTGATTTTTGGCCACAATACTATTAATTATTTGATGTATTTCTTTGTGTACTAATTGTGTGCTTTCTTCAATCAACAATTCTTTATGGGCGAAATATTTATAAATTGTTTTTTTAGAAATGCACATTTCACAAGCAATATCATCCATCGTGATGCTTTTGAAACCGAGTTTCAAGAACATATCTTTCGCTTTTGTGATTATTTTATCTTTCATTTTATGGGTAACTTGTTGTAATTAATAATTTGAATTAAATACTACAGTAAAAGTTAGTTGTTAAATGAGTTTTTGTATGCTTTGTAAGAACTGGTTATTCTTAATGTGTAAATTCTAAATTGGCAATGAGTCTGATGTCTTTGCCTACTGCAAAACCTCCATTTTGGGAAAGCATATTGTAATTCAATCCAAAATCCTTACGGTTGATGTTTCCTGTAATTTCAAATGAGGCTTTTTGAACGCCATTATAATTGTTGAAACCGATAAACTCAGTATCTAATTCCACCACTTTCGTAATGTTCTTGATGGTTAGAAAACCTTTCAAGAAATTGATGTTTTTATTTATTTTCTGAAAAGAAGTCGATCTGAATTCTATAACAGGAGATTCATTTTTATCAAAAAAATCAATCAATTTTAAATCCTTATTTTTTTGTGTTGAGTTGATTCCTTTGTCATTCACATTCAATGAAAATTCAATCGAAGCATCTTCGACTTCATCGTTCTGTATGGCTACATGTCCTTTGAAATTATTTTTGGTTCCTGACATATAGTCTATGAGAGAATGTCTAGATTTTATTAATACGTCTGATTCGTTTGAATCAATTGCCCATTCATTTTCCATGGTTATTGTTTTAGTAATGTTGCTCCCTGATGCTTGGTTTTATAAATTTTAGTGATGCAAATATATGCAGGAAACTTTAAACACCAATAAAGTTTCCAATGTTTTTTTAAAATTCTTTTATAAGGAAAAACTATAGTTAGAAATTAGATTTATTTTGAAACTGATAATCACTTTTGAATTGTATCTTTGGGCTTTTCAAACTTGAGTCCAAAAGACAGGGGAGAAAGTAAACAAGATCTTATTTTATGCACGCCATTCATCAGTATCAAGAATTTTTTATTGCTTATTTAGAAAGTCAAACGATTAATAAAAACCCAAAAAATCTATACGAACCCATAGATTACATACTAAGGTTAGGCGGGAAGCGAATGCGTCCAGTCTTGACATTAATGACTGCCGAAGTTTTTAATACGGATTATAAACAAGCACTTCCTGCGGCTATGGCAGTTGAGGTTTTTCATAATTTTTCTTTAGTTCATGACGACATTATGGATGATGCACCACTGCGAAGAGGCTCGTCAACCGTACATGAAAAGTGGAATATCAACACTGGAATTCTCTCGGGAGATGCCATGCTGATTTTGGCGTATCAATATTTTGAACAATACGAGCCAATCGTTTTTAGAGATTTAGCCAAATTGTTTAGCAAAACAGCTCTTGAAGTTTGCGAAGGTCAGCAATGGGATGTCGATTTTGAAACCCGTAAAGATGTTACTATTCCAGAATACCTCAAAATGATTGAGTATAAAACGGCTGTTTTGGTTGCCGCTGCCATGAAAATGGGTGCCATTATTGCCAAAACATCTGAGGAAAATGCCAATTTAATTTATGATTTCGGACTTCATTTAGGATTGGCTTTCCAGTTACAAGATGATTATTTGGATGCTTTTGGAGATCCGGAAACTTTTGGAAAACAGGTAGGAGGAGATATTATCGAAAACAAGAAAACCTATTTGTATTTGAAAGCTGTAGAATTTTCGGATGACAAACAAGCACAGCAACTGAATGATTTATTTGAAATTCATTCAAACGATAATGATGCAAAGATAGAGGAAGTAAAAGCTATTTTCAATGCTTCAGGAGCTTCTGAGGCAACACAAGAAACCATAAAAGAATATACGTTTAAAGCTTTTGAAACTTTAGAAAAAATGAATATCGAACCGGATAAAAAAGCAATGTTAAGAGCTTTTGGAGAAAACCTGATGGGGAGGGAAGTTTAGATTTAAGATTTTTGATTTTAGAAGTTTTGCATTCGATTAAACCGAGCTCTTTTTAAATAATAAATCAATCCCGATAGCTATCGGGACGTTAATCAAAAATCAAAAATCCATTGAGTGTAATCCTTCTTCAATCTGCAATCAAAAATCGTTAATCACCAATCAAAAATCCTCATGTTTATAGCTCCAAAAAATACCGATTTACTACTCCAAGAAGCCGAGAAAGAAACGCTTTATGTCAATTTGATTACTCAAATGAATAAGGATTTTAATCTGGCAAACGAAGCAGTAGATTTTCCTTTGAGTCTTTCGCCAGACGAATTGAAAATTGAGTTGCACGAAAAAATATACCGACTTATTCAGTACAAATTTGCTGAGTACCTCAATTTGCTATACATTATTGATGTCTCCGAAGACGAGATAAAAAAACTGGATGGATCAGATTTAGTGATTCTAGCGGAAGAAGTTGCCTTTTTGATTCTAAAAAGAGAATGGCAGAAGGTGTGGTTTAGGAATAAGTATTAAGTAGAAGTTTTTTCTTGAATGATTTCTGTTAATTTGCTGATATTATTTTGACAACTTCTTCAGGTGTCAGTTTAGAAATTGTAGCTAATTGTTCAATTGTAAATCCATTTCTATGACCTTCTAGAATCATTTCGATCTTTCCTTCAATCTTTCCTTCGATTTTTCCTCTTTCTTCGCCTTCGGATATAAGGCTTCTTTCGCATTGAACCCAATCCCAGTATTTTTCGTACTCTTCAAGTTCTTCTTTAGAAAAAGAAGATTCTTCTAGAATGTCTAACGCTTCTTTTATTTCTGAATTTTCTGATAATTCAATTGGAATTTGACTAGTGCCATCAAGAATTTCTGTTAGAAAGCGCAACCACAGTACTTTCATTTTTTTTTCTTCGAAATTCGCAGGTACGAATTTGGGTAGTTCCACAAAAACAAATTCTAGTCCCTCCAGTTTTTTTTGAGTTTCAAAAGAGTGAACTAAACTATAGTGATGGTAATAGTGTTTTGAATTAGGTTCGAAAATTTCATTAACAAGACTTAAAGCATAGACTGTTTTTAATCCTTTGTATTCGCCTCCTTTGGTTATTTGTTTTACATAGCTTTTTGAGGCATTAAAAATAACTCTTTGTTTGAAGCTATCCGTCCAAAACATTTGCATTTCGACTATAAAAGTTCGTTTGTTTTGGTCTATGCAACGTACATCTACGATAGAGTTTTTTAGACCAGGAATTTGCGGAACCTGCTCTGCTGTAAGATAACTCACCTCGACTATCGGGACATCTAATGGTAGTAATGAATTGAGTAAACTCATGACCAAGTGAGGATGCTCGCCAAATATTTTTTTAAATGTCAAATCGTTTTTAGGGTCTAAATATCGCATTTGGAGTTTTTTACAAAGATAATTTATTTTTAAGTCGAATTGGGTGTCTTTAAAAGTACGCCCTCACAAAAGGCATTAAAGCATCGCCATACACATTGTCGTTTTCGTCAAACAAAACATTATAGGCAAGTCCGATGGTTACATTCCCCGTACGATATCCCGCTCCTAAAAATAAGGCTGTATTCCAAAAATCTTCGGAATAATTGCCGCCACCAACGGTTTGATAATTATTATTGACTCTAGATTCATTCAAGTTTATGGATAGCTGAATTTCCGGAATCGGATTTATATAAGTAAGAATACTCGCTCCATAAATTGCAGAGTCATAATATCCTTTTGATGATACGTAACTTGCTTGCAAACCTAATCCTGTTGATAAATAAGGGTTTATATTGTACATGGCGCTCGGTGCTATAGAGATGTCAGTATATCCACTTCCGATGCTTAACCCTAACCCACCTCCAAATTGTACTTTTTCCCAAAAAGGACTTCTAGATTGTGGAGCACTTTGGTACTGAGCTATTACGTTTTCGCAGAATAATAAGACGATGGCTATAAAAATAAACTTTGTAACAGGTAGAAAAGAGTTTTTTTTCATATTAGGGGCTTTTTTTTAACAATTTTTTAGGTAAAAGTACGTAAAATATTGATTTAAATAAATTGGTTTATCGTATTTTTGCCGGACTATTTAACAAAGTATATTCAATAACATTATGGATAGGTTTTCATTTTTAAACGCAGCACATACCGAATTTTTCGCTCAATTATACGATCAATATTTAGAAAATCCAGATAGCGTTGAGCCTAGTTGGAGAAGTTTTTTTCAGGGTTTCGACTTTGGAATGACCACTTATAATGAGGAGAATCCAGTTGCCTATACTTCAAATGTAGCTTCAAGTACTGCTGCTCCAAGTGCAGTAGATACTAGTGCGATTTCTGAAAAACTTCAAAAAGAATTCAATGTACTAAAATTGATTGATGGATATCGTTCTCGAGGTCATTTGTTTACAAAAACAAATCCCGTAAGAGATAGAAGGGTCTCGTCTCCTACACTAGATATTGAAAATTTTGGACTAAGTGTTTCCGATTTAGATATTGTATTTGATGCGGCAAAAGTGCTTAAGTATGCACCATGTACCCTTAGGGAAATTATTGTGCATCTTGAAACGATCTATTGTCAACACATTGGTGTCGAGTATATGTACATTCGTAAACCAGAAGTGGTGGAATGGATTCAGAATAAATTGGGTGTAAATGACAATCGACCTACTTTCTCTTCGGATGAAAAGAAAACAATTCTTGGTAAGTTAAACGAAGCAGTTTCTTTTGAAAACTTTTTACATACTAAATATGTAGGTCAAAAACGATTTTCTCTAGAAGGTGGAGAATCGGTAATTCCTGCTCTTGATGCTTTAATCGAGAAAGCAGCCGAAAAAGGTGTCGAACAGTTTGTAATGGGAATGGCACACCGTGGTCGTTTGAATGTTTTGGCTAATATTTTTGGCAAATCAACTCAAGACATTTTTGGAGAATTTGACGGTAAAGATTATGATCAGGAATATTTTGACGGAGATGTAAAATACCATTTAGGTCTTACTGCCGATAAAGTAACGAGATCAGGCAAAAAGATAAACATTAATTTGGCTCCAAATCCTTCGCATCTAGAAACAGTAGGTGCGATTATTGAAGGAATCACAAGAGCGAAACAAGACAAATATTTTCCAAACGATTTCTCTAAAGTATTGCCAATCGCCGTTCACGGGGATGCTGCAATTGCTGGTCAAGGAATCCTTTACGAAATTGTGCAAATGGCGCAATTGGATGGATACAAAACGGGAGGAACCATACATATTGTAATCAATAATCAAGTTGGTTTTACTACCAATTACCTTGATGCGCGTTCTTCTACCTATTGTACTGATGTGGCCAAAGTAACGCTTTCGCCTGTATTGCACGTAAATGCGGATGATGCCGAAGCGGTGGTTCATGCCATGTCATTTGCATTAGATTTCAGAATGCAGTTTGGTCGTGACGTATTTATTGATTTATTAGGATACAGAAAATACGGTCATAACGAAGGGGATGAGCCTCGTTTTACACAGCCAGTTTTGTATAAAATCATTGCAAAACACCAAAATCCAAGAGATATTTATGCCGAAAAATTATTGGCAGAGCGTGTTATTGATGCCACTTATGTAAATCAATTAGAGAAAGACTATAAATCGAATCTTGAAGAAAATTTAGAAGCTTCCCGCAAAAAAGATTTGACAATCATTACTCCATTTATGAAAAATGAATGGAACGGATTTGAACAAGTGAATGATAAGAAAATGCTTGAAAAAGTAGATACTTCTTATCCGAGAGAGGAATTGACAAAAATTGCCAATGTAATCTGTAATTTACCAACGGATAAAAAGTTTATCAATAAAATCCAAAAGCTAATCAACGACAGAAAAACAATGTTTTTCGAAACCAATAAGTTAGACTGGGCTATGGCTGAGCATTTGGCTTATGGTTCATTGTTGAAAGAAGGGTATGATGTTCGTATTTCTGGACAAGACGTAGAGCGTGGTACTTTTTCTCACAGACATGCCGTTGTTAAGGTAGAAGACTCAGAGGAAGAAGTTACTTTACTAAGCAATCTAGAAGGAGCAACAGGTAAGTTTACTATTTTTAATTCCCATTTATCAGAATATGGAGTTCTAGGCTTTGATTATGGGTATGCCTTGACAAATCCAAAAGCGTTAACGATTTGGGAAGCACAATTTGGGGATTTCAGTAATGGTGCTCAAATCATGATTGACCAATACATTTCTTGTGGGGAAGACAAATGGAACAATCAAAACGGAATTGTTATGTTATTGCCTCATGGATACGAGGGGCAAGGGGCAGAACACTCTTCGGCTAGAATGGAGCGTTATTTACAACTTTGCGCCAGACAAAATATGTTTGTTGCCGATTGTACCACTCCAGCGAATTTCTACCATTTGTTAAGAAGACAAATGAAAACTACTTTCCGTAAGCCGCTTATAGTGTTTACACCAAAGAGTTTATTGCGTGATCCAAGAGTAGTTTCTCCAATCGAAGATTTTGAAACTGGATGTTTCCAAGAGACTTTTGATGACGTTACCGTAAATAAAGCCGATGTGAAAAGCTTAGTTTTCTGTACTGGTAAGTTCTACTATGATATTACTGCGGAGCGAGAAAATAATGGACGTAAAGATGTTGCGGTGGTTAGAATCGAGCAATTGTTCCCATTGCCTGTTGAACAGTTAAAAGCAATTATCGCACAATATCCAAATGCAGACGATTATGTTTGGGCACAAGAAGAGCCGAAAAACATGGGAGCCTACAGTTATATGTTAATGAATTTTGATTTGGTAAAATGGAGATTGGCTTCGCTAAAAGCATATGCAGCGCCAGCTTCTGGAAGTTATACTAGAGCAAAACGCCGTCAGGCAGATGCTATACGAATGGTATTTGACAAGAATTTATTTAGATAGAAATATAGGAGCTATTTCCTGCTGTCCGCTGTATCTTTTTCTTTTTAAAGGAAAAAGAAAAAGGATGTCGCTTCCATCAGGGCTAAAAAGAGTAACTTTGATATAAATTAATTTCAAATGCTTAATAAACAGGACATAATTCAAAAGATAATTGATAACAGAGATTCCATAAAAAAATTTGGAGTCAATGAAATTGGTTTGTTTGGTTCTTATGTTCGAAATGAGCAAACAGAAAATAGTGATATTGATTTGTTGATTGATTTTGAAAAAGACAAAAAAACACTCAGTAATTTTTTAGATTTCTGTTATTATATGGACGATATGTTTAAAGAAATCAAAGTAGACGTTGTTTCCAAAAAGGGATTAAGTGAGTTTATAGGCCCATACATATTAAAGGAAGTGGAATATGTCGAAATCTGAAATTGAATATTTGAGGCATATAAAACAAGAATGTGAATTTATTTTGGAACATTCTAAAGGATTAGTTGAAGAGGCTTTCTATGAGGATCAAGTTTTAAAAAGAGCTTTTACAAGATGTTTAGAGATTATAGGAGAAGCTTCAAAAAGGGTAAGTTTAGATTTTAGATTAAAATACAATAGCATTCCGTGGAAAGATATGGCAGGAATGAGAGATAAAATTATTCACCACTATGAAGGGGTAGATTATGAAATTGTTTGGGATACCATTCAAAACAGAATTCCTGAATTAGATTGTCAAATAGAATTAATAATTAAAGAACACAAATAAAATTATAAAGGATGATTTTAGAAATGAAAGTCCCATCACCAGGGGAATCAATCAAAGAAGTTGAAATTGCAACTTGGTTAGTGAAAGACGGAGATTATGTAGAGAAAGACCAAGCCATTGCTGAGGTTGATTCTGATAAAGCAACTCTTGAATTACCTGCTGAAGTAAGCGGAATTATTACGCTAAAAGCGGAAGAAGGGGATGCAGTTGCTGTTGGAGCTGTAGTTTGTCTTATTGATACTGATGGAGTAAAACCATCTGGTTCAGCTCCAGTTGTTGAGGCTGCTAAAGTTGTCGAAGCTCCAAAAGCAGAAGCGAAGGCTGAAGCTCCAAAAGCGGCTCCTGTTGTTGCTTCTTACGCAGCTGGAACACCATCTCCAGCAGCCAAAAAAATATTAGACGAGAAAAACATTGCTCCAGCGACTGTTACAGGAACTGGTAAAGCAGGAAGAATCACTAAGGATGATGCAGTAAATGCTGTACCATCTATGGGAACTCCTACTGGTGGATCTCGTGGTACAGAAAGAACTAAATTGTCTATGTTGCGTCGTAAAGTTGCTGAGAGATTAGTAGCTGCCAAAAACGAAACGGCTATGTTGACTACTTTCAATGAAGTAAACATGACGCCAATTAATACGTTGCGTAATGAGTACAAAGATGCATTCAAAGCAAAACATGGCGGAATAGGTTTAGGATATATGTCATTCTTTACCAAAGCCGTTACTAGAGCATTACAAATGTATCCAGACGTAAATTCTATGATGGATGGTGACCATAAAATCGCTTTCGATTTTTGCGATATCTCTATTGCGGTTTCAGGACCAAAAGGACTTATGGTGCCTGTAGTTCGTAATGCTGAAAACTTGACTTTCCGTGGAGTAGAAGCGGATATCAAACGTTTGGCTATCAAAGCACGTGACGGACAAATCACTGTTGATGATATGACTGGTGGAACATTCACGATTACAAACGGTGGTGTTTTTGGAAGTATGTTGAGTACGCCAATCATCAACCCTCCACAATCTGGAATCCTTGGAATGCACAACATTATCGAGCGTCCAATTGCTGTAAACGGGAAAGTAGAAATTCACCCAATGATGTATGTGGCACTTTCGTATGACCACAGAATTATCGATGGTCGTGAGTCTGTTGGTTTCTTAGTAGCGGTTAAAGAAGCGCTTGAAAACCCACTAGAATTGTTATGTGATAACAATCCTAAAAAAGCATTTGAGTTGTAGATTCAACAAATTATTCAAATACAAAAACCGTTTAGTTTTGCTAAACGGTTTTTTTTATGCTCCGTTTTTCTTCAATAGCTGCTTTTATTTTTGTCGCTATTTCATTGTAATCGGGATTGTAGTTGTCCCAGATTTTCCAAACAGCATCTGTTTTTTTGATGAAATAGGTTTGTCTATTTACTTTGTTAAAAACAATTGTAACAGTATCATTTTCATCTTTCCATTCTAAATTCCAAAACTCTTTTGCGGTAATGATAGCAATTGATTCGGATATGCTAGAAACCTTAAAGTCATATACTTCAAAATTAGATCGGTTATTGGTGCAATTCAAATGGTAATTTAATTTCGAATAGTTTTCTATAATGTCTGTGATTCTTTTGGATAATGGGCCATCTGTGAATATGAAGTTTGATAAACTGCTTACATTGACTTCGGGTAGCTTTTGCAAACAATTGAATTCTTCTTGACAATAATCGGTAATGAGTTTTTCAAAAAAGGAAGCTGGTTCATTTTTGTTTTCAAATTCAGAGGATTTACTAAGATCTATTGCCTCGTTATTTAGAAAGCTATTTAAGGAGGGGTGTCCAATAAAAATAGCCAACTTGTCTAAGCTTTTTAGGAAACGCAAATCTGATTTTTTTGTTTTAGAAGGATCATTCGTAAATATCCTTTGAAGAGTTATGCTTGATATGGAGCAACCCAATTCATTTCTTTTGGCACCAGCCATAAATTCTGATTTCTGCAAACAATCCGAGATTATTTCAGACAGTATAATATAGTGTGCTCTTTTCCATTCGGTCGTGCCGGATAGAGTGCTGTTCTGTATTGTAGGGTGTGATTTGACCGTTTTTGTTAGTTTTTCAATAATGAGTTCCATGCTGTTTTTGGGGTAAGAATGGTTAGTTTTTTAGAGAAGTGGGGCTTCGGCTATTTTTTTATGTATGACTTGTGTTAAAGTTGTGATTAATTTAGTGTTAATATAATGCTAAAATTACGTATAAATTTGTTAAATAAATCAATAACCAAAAAAAACTAAAGATTATGAAAAAACAATTTATTAAAAACATTGCTAGAAACATTGCAATTCTGTTTGTAGCTGTACTTGCATTTGTGTCCTGTGAGAAGAATAATGAACAGTCTGAAGAGGTTCAAGGAAAGTTAATGGATGGAGAGGTTAATTTACTCGATAAAGGAAGATATGGACTTGCTCCAATGTCTGAGGAGTATTTGAAAAGCATTGTAACCATTTCCCCAAATGAATATCGTTTAGAAATTGCCAAATTCAGACCTGATTTGAAATCGCTTTCTCAAAAATCTGATTTGACTGCTAAGGTAGCTGCGGTTAAAAACTTACCAACTCCTCCAGTAGGAGATCAAGGAAGCGAAGGTTCATGTGTGGGTTGGGGAGTAGGTTATGCAGCACATAGTATCGCTAGATATATAAACAATACGGTACATCAAAGCAATTGGGCTGGAGCTTCAAGGAGTGCGGCTTATGTTTATAATCAAATCAAATTAGGGGATTGTGGTGCAGGTTCTTATCCGAATGATGCTATGAACTTAATAAAAAACCAAGGAGAATGTGGGAATTCACAAATGCCTTACATTGCGGGTGGTTGTTATACACAGCCATCAGTACAGCAAAAAACATGGGCAGCGGCGAGAAAATCAAGTGGTTGGTTTAATGTGAATGCAAGAAGTGCATCCGATATAAAGTACTATCTCAATCAGAATTATGCTGTAGCGGTATGTTTCAACGTGAATCAAAGTTTTTTTGATATTCGTAATAACAATTATGTTTGGTCTAGTGTTTATGGATCAACACAGGGAGGTCACTGTGTATGTATTGTAGGATATGACGATGCCACGCAGCTTTTTAAAGTGCAGAATTCTTGGGGTTCAGGCTGGGGACGTGGCGGTTTCTTTTATGTAACGTATGCTAATATTGCCAATGGAGCATTCAACTGGGCGGGATGTATTCTTCCTAACCCATCAGCGAATCTTTAGTAGATAGATTAATTCAGAATTTTCATATATAAAAAATCCCGCTTGGTTTGCCAAGTGGGATTTTGGTTTAATCATTTTGATTTTGAATATAGAAATCATTGTTTTTATTTCTTCAAATACAAACAATGATTGTAATAATCAATTATTCCCTTGCCTTTCATCAAAATATCGGCGCCAATAATGCCGTGTACAGGTTTTACTTTATAATGATTCAGCGCTTCATTGACGTGTGATAAATCAAAGATGATGAGGTCGAAATTGGAGTTTTTCCAATTGCCCAATTGCAGCTTGTTTGAGGAGGAGGTTTGTGTTAGCATACCCGTTGCACCCGCTCCCGAAGCTTTGGTTTTAGATTTTTTAGCTTCCAATATAAAATGTCCAATACTTTCAAATCCTACGCAACTGTTCGAAGCGCCTGTGTCTAAAATAAAATTTCCCTTAACACCATTAATTTTTGCTTTGATCAAAAGATGTTGTGTTTTGGTGATTTTAAACTTGACTTTTTTATAATCTTCCTTCTTTAGTTTTTCGTGTAAATTTTTCATCTTGACAACAGCTATTTTTCGCAAAGTAAAAGTAGCATTAGTAACGATACAATTTATTTTTTGAGTGTAAATTTTCTCTTTTTTATTCTTTTCAAAGTCAGTCTGAATAGTAAAAAACCGCCAATAAGCATACTGATAATTACAGATCCCACAATCAAATAATTGCTTTTTTCTTTGTTTTCCAGACTGCCATAATACACAAAAGCAGCCCAATAATAAGGGGATTTTTCAGCATTTGAGATGTTTTTGTTTTTTAAAAAATCAAGTTTTGCTTTGGCATTGGCTTCAAAATAAGAATCGTTTTTTTTGATGTATTTGTAGAAATCCCCCATAAATACAGCCGTAGTGTAATCATTGACTTTCCATAAAGAGAATAACAAATTTTGAGCTCCCGCAAGCTGAAAACCTCTGGCGATACTCATAGCGCCCTCGGATTTGTAGAGTTTGCCAATCCCTGTTTCGCAAGCGCTCAAAACGACCAAATTGGGATTGATACTAAGAGGATACAGTTCTGAATACAATACTTCTCGATCATAGAATTTAATGCTGGCAGGTGTTTCAGTGTTACCAGCTGTGGCGTGGGTTGATAAATGCAGTATCGAATAGGATGCTGCATTGTCTTTGAAGTTTTTAAAATTGGCATTGGAGTTTTCAAAAAATCGACCTTTGAAACTGTTTTTAATGGATTGCAATTCGGTTTTGGAATAGGTCAGTGCGTAATTGGTTTTTTCAAAAACGGGGAAAATGCCCAAAACCGTTTTTTCTTTTGGAGAAAAAGGTTTGGTGTTCAAATAAAAACTAGCCGAATTATTGTAGGCAATTTTGTAATCATGCAGTAAATAGTGCATTTTTTCAAAATTGGTTGTGTTAGATTCTTCGGTAATTAAAGCTTCAAAGGGCAGAAAGTCGAGTACGCCATCTGGAATGATAATCAGGTTTTCTTGATTTTTACTTTTGGGTAATTGAAGTTTGTCAAAAGCTATTTTTCCAAAATGATTGTATCCTTTTATATCATTGGTAATGGCATTGGCATCATTGAAATACCCGATAAACTGCCAAAAATAGATAGAGTAATGAGCATCATTGCTAAAAGAATTCAAGACTATTTTTTCGTTTTGGGTGCCGCCCAAAGTAAAATAATACATTTTTTCGAAACCCGAAAAATAATAAATCATTAGGGCATCGTCAGCATTCAGTTTGGAATATAACGCATTTAAATCGATGGATTTTTCGTTAAAATCGGTGTTTTTAGACTGAAATTCTTTGAGCAAAAGCATGGTTTCATTTTGCTTTTTGATGGATTTGTTTATTTTGTAAATATTGGCGAACGCTCCTTTTTGTTGTTCTTTTAGGATTTCGTTATTCCAAAATTGTAGTTCTTGAATCTTTTGTTTTTCCTTTTTTGAAGCGCTGCTGTTTCTCGAAAGCTCACTTTTTAAAACCCCCGATTTGGTGCGTTCTGCAAGTTGAAAAGCCTTTTCGATATAGCTGATTTTGTTTTCTTTTTGATACAGATTATTGTAGATGGCAATGCATTTTTCGGTGCGATTGCTCATCCGTATTTGATTGATGATTTTAGAATTTTCATAAAGCAACAAACTGCTCATCAACGCTTCGATAGGAAAACAAAGTGCATAAACTTCTAATGCTTTTTTGGGTTGGTTTTGCAGGTTGTAAATCTCGGCCTGTAAATCTAAAGCATCGAGTAAAATCGTTTCGGCATACAAAGAACTTTGTAGCGGAATAATTCTCTTCTGGTTGTTGTATAAAGGAATTAAGGTTTGATAAACCAGTTGAATCGATTGATTGGCCTGGTTTGTTTTTCTTTGTTCAAAAAACAGCAAGGCTTCTTCGTAATACAATTTTGCAATGGCTCGAGCTCCATTGCTTTTAGAGGTAAAGAAAAGTATTTTTGCTTTTTCGAAATAGGCATTTGCTTTTTTAAAATCGCCTCTTTGCCCATTTAGGGAAGCTAAGTTTCTATAGCAATTGGATAAAGCTTCGGATTGATTTTTTTTATTTTTTAAAAGGGGAATGGCACTTTGGTAACTGTTCTCGGCTTTGAAATAGGGTTGCGGATCGAAAGCTAATTCTTTGGCGCTAAGCAAATAAGTATTGCCCAGATTATTCAATAAACGTCCTTTTTGAACGGGGGAAAGTTTTGCGGTTTTTAAGGTGTTTTCTAATAAATCGATAGCCAAAATATTTTTGCCAGAACTTTGATAGACATTGGACAAATTGAGAATCGCTGCTATTGTATTGACTTCGTTTTTTTCTTGATTGGCAATAAAATAATAATGCTTGATAGTGTTCTCAGCATTGTCATAATCCCCAATGATGGTGTAGAGATTGCCTAATGGTTTTAAGCAAAATTCAACAATGTCATAATTGGTGAGTCGGTAGGTTTGGTATAGTTTCCAAGCTTTTTCATAACTCGCAATGGCTTGGTTTGTTTTGCCTAATTTATTTTCGAAATAGGCTTTGTTGCAGTTTAAGACAACGATGGAGAGCAATGCGGTTTTTGATTTTTGATTTTTGTTTTTCCAAAAATTAGTTTCAATAGTGTTGAGGTTTTGAATGCCTTGCAAGGTTGGATTGGCTACAAAGAAGTCGATTGCCTCATAAGTGATGTCTTCTTGGGTGTGTCTTTTTTGTCCGAATAGGGTCAGAGATGCAAAGAGGTAAAAGAAAGCAATATTTTTCATCATAGCATTTTATTTTGCTGGCATGTATTTACGGCGGTAGTTTTTTTTGGTTCTACTACGAATTGTGTTGGCAAAATTTTTTAGCCATGACTCGAGCGATAGTGAATAGGCGAAGCAATTACACAAATTATTCACGAATTTTTTTCTTTTTAATTTAAAGAAATTAGCGCAAATTCGTGGCTAACTTTTTTTTCAAGTGTTTGTCCTGATCAAAAAATGGAATTTTGAAACCTTTTCGTTTTTCGATATGTCAAATACTAAAACTTCCAAATAGCATACAGCTGAAAACAATTAAAATTATTGTCAAAGTTGAGTACATAACGCGCTCCTAAGCTAGGACCAATTCGTGCAAAACCGGCAGTAAAATCGAGTAGTATGCCTGATTTTAATTGGGGTGATGCATTTTTTGTTGTAGCGGTTGAGTATTCCGTTCGCAATAAAAATTTATCCGAGGTTCCTTCGTACACATCGGTTTTGATATTTTGTGTTTGTTCTTCGGATACATTCATATTGACTTGAAATCCGGCACCCACTCCAAAATAGGTGGAAATATTGTATCGGAACAATAACGGGATTTCCCAATTTATATTTTTGTTTTCAATGGATGTTGTGATTTTTTTTAGATTGGCAGTACCATTAGTACTCTGATCAATTCTTTGGGTGTTGGTGGTGGCTCCGTTGTAAGATGTCACGCTATTTATAAACTCAGCTTGTCCATAATAGCGGTAGGTTTTGAATGGCGAAATGGTGAAACCCACAAAATAGCTTCTGGGTTGGTCTAAATTCGGGTAAAATGTGTAACCCGCTTTGGCTCCAATGGATAAGCCTGGTGTGAATCGGGTAGTGGCATAGTTGGTAATAATGGGGTCATTTTTATCAAAAATTATGGCTGTTCTACTTTTGGTTTTTATTTTGTGAAAGTCTTCATTGAATTTCATAGAGTATTTTACAAATCCTTTGGTGCTGTCAATTTCCTTCACATTTTTCTGGTTGCTTCCTGGTAAATAGATGTTTCTGAAAACAAAGAAAATTTGGGTTTCTCTTTCGATAATATCCAAACAACTGGTAGTAGCCTCTTCGCCTTTTGGACAAATAGGACATTCAGGATACATACTTTCTATTTTTAGACTGGATTTGTCAAACATGTCGGGAATATCGGTTTCGAGTTGTATTTTTCGAGCAGGCCCTTCGCCATTGTTTTGGAAACTGGTTTTGAATTTGACTCTTTTGTAACGCACAAATCTGTAATTCATAAAACTTCCGTTTGAGCCCATTTTGTTGGGATCGTGGGAAGTGACGATTTCCATTTCTAGGTTTTTTATTTTGTGGTTTTTAAAACTTCGGTTGGGAACATAAATGCTACGCATGGTTATGGTGGCGCTGGTATCTTTGATCATTTCGGGAGTAGTTTTGAAAGTGTAAAACACATTTCTGGATTCTCCCGGATTGTGATCGTCTATTTCTAAAATGGAAACCTCTTTATACATGTTTTTTGCTTCTAATAAAGTCGAATCCAAGTCGGTTTCATTAGTAGTTTCGATATATCTTTTGGTGAAAGCCAAAGTTTCATTAGATGCCAAATAGCGATTCGAATTATCGACATCATCGGTTGAAACGATGTTATTTTCTTTTACGGTTCTTTCTCCTGCATAGGGTCTTACTTCCTGTAAATCGAAATTGTTGTTTTTGAATTGTTTTTCATTGTAAAAAAGATAGAGTTTTCCGTTGGTGACATAATTTTCCAGGTTTTCATAACTCACAACCACTTGCATTTCCTGTTCCGGAATGGGGTCGCAGTTTTTTAAAATCGACAATCCATTTTGATCGGCAATAGAAGCAATGTCTTTGTAATTGAGGTCTTCAATATCGTTGACTACGACTTTTTTGGGACGGGTAGCGGGAGGTTTTCCGTTGTCGTAATTATTGGTTACGGCAAGTCTAGCGGTATAAGTTCCTTTGTTTTTATAGACGTGTTTGGGCTCGGCTTCTTTGCTGTAATGACCATCTCCCATTTCCCACAAATAGGAGTAACTCGGTTTTGGAGCACCTGCAATTGGAATTAATGGAGGTGTTTCTGGTTTAAAACTGACTAAATTTCCTTTTTGATCGTATCCAATATTGGCTCTTCTGGTTATGGTGTCTTTTACTTTGACTTGGGCGTAAAATGGGAAAGCAGTAATTAGAAAAAAGACGAATAGTGATTTGTTCATGTTTGGTTATTTTTGTCGGTCATTATAGCTTTGGTAACGTTCTGAAATTCAAATTATTTTTAAATATAAAAAAAAGCGATGAGCAAATCATCGCTTTTTTTATTTATTTGAATTGGTAACTTATTGGATAGCATTGATTGCGGCTACTAATTGATCTTCTGTGCCTAGAGTTGTTTCGGCTAATGTGAAAGTGTAAACATCATTTGCGGCTACTGTTACGGCTTTGATAGCGTATCTCCATTGTCCGTTGTCCTCGGTGGCAAAAATTACATGACAAGCTAATCCAATTGGAATTTGACCGTAATGTTCGCTGAACAAACCTGCTGCAGTATAGGTGTCTAATTTGGCAAGTGCGTTTTGACCTTCTCCGTCATACGATAAATAAATGGCACTGTTGGTGTTGTCATAACCTGTTGGCGCAGCAGCAAGAATGGTAGTTTTTGGCCTCGGGTCACTGTAAAATTTATCTACGTTTGTCCATCCAAAGGTGCCAAATGACACATAGTAGTTTCCTCCTTCTCCTTGTACGCCACCTTTTCCGCCATTGGTTCCTGCTGCATCAGCTGCATTTCTCCAAACTAAATTTTCTGGATCTTCTAAATTGCCTGTCCAAAGAAGCATTCCTGTTTTTATTCCATCGGTTAAGTTAGCTGGGACAAGAAGGGTCATGTTGGCTATTGATTCTAAGGCAACTCCATCTTGTGTTGCTTTGATGTAGAATTCTCCGCCAGAGATTAATAAGTTTTTCTTTCCGTCTGTAGTTAATCCCATCGTTGGTTTGTTGGCCACTAGCATGTGTCCTTTGTCAAACAGTTCTGCGTACTCAATGTTGATAGGGCCTGTTACTGCAACCCCATTTTTTCTAAGGTAGTCTCTGTTGATCGTGATTTTTACTCCTTTTGCAGTTGTTAGTGTAACTGATCCAGAAGCTGCTGTAATGGTGAAGGTTTGCTTTAATTTGGTTAGGGCTTGGGTTCTAACTTCTTTCAATTCGGAGGCTGTTGCGGGAATGGTTGGGATGTCCGTTTTTGGAGTGTCCTCGTTTGTACAGCTTACCATTGTCATTGTTCCTAAAAATAAAAGTGCGATTGATTTTAGATTTGTGTTCATGATTTCTAATTTTTTTTGAATCTGTCTTGAAATGATTCAAGAGGTTTTTCAGACTCTGGTTGTTAATTATTGTTTCTTTTGTTTATATCAATTAAGGTTTGATATTGTTACCCTTGTTTTTGAAATTTCTTTTTTAATTTTAATTTCATTCTTATATCAACTCTCGTTGTGATTTGTTACCCTTGTTTTTGATTTTTTTTATCATCGAGTAATTAATGTCCAAAGTTTATTGATGAAAGTGATTCCTAATTTTTTAATATTTTCCATAATCTATAAGTTTTAAAAAGTTTCAATTATTGATTTATACCGTTATATCAACGTGGTCTGATAATTGTTACCCCTGTTTTTTGATTTTAGTTCTAAATGCCTCGTTTTACGGGATGCGCGTAAAGGATAGGAGTAAGCTACCGAAGTAGCATGGATAGCCCGACCGCATTATAGAAAGAGGCCGAATACGCGCAAAGTAGAGTAGGCCTCTTTTTATAATGGGGTTACGCCCAGATGATTTTTGGAATGCTAACGTGATATTAAATAAATAGGATTCCTTCTTTTTTTGTATTTTCGGGGAAAAGTTTTTTTATGGCTCCAATGACTGTTCATCCAGACCAAATCTATATTGAAGGATTGGCGAATAATGATTCGGCGATTATTCATGCTATTTATAAAAAGTTTGTGCCAAAGGTGGTTCACTATATAAGGAACAATTCTGGGGATGAAGATAAGGCGCAGGATGTGATTCAGGAAGTGATGATTTTGCTTTTTAATCAGGCGAAAGCGCAACAACTGCAATTGACGTGCCCGTTTGATGCGTACTTTTTTTTGTTGTGTAAGCGAAAATGGCTCAATGAATTGAAAAAACATTCGAATAAAGGGGTAACAATTAAGGAAGAGTTGACATCTATACATGAATCTGCTGATGAGATGGTTTGGCAAACCGAGCATTTCGATGAGAAGCAACAACTGTATGATGTGATGTTTGAAAAACTGGGGGAGAAATGCCAAGAGGTATTGAAACTGAGTTTTACGCTCCCGTCAATGGAGGAAGTGGCCGAAAAACTGGCGGTAACATACGGTTATGTGCGCAAGAAAAAATCGCTTTGCATTGGTCAATTGACGCAGTGGATTCAAGAAACCAATCGTTTTAAATCTATAAAAAATACCTAGCCATGAACGAAGAACACTTTTTGGAATTTGATGAATATCTTCAAGGCGAAATGGCTGTTGAAGATAAATTGGCTTTTGAGCAACAATTGAGAGATCAGCCTGATTTGGCTATGGCTTTTGAAACGTATAAGGAATTGCAGCTTCATTTGGAAAATAAATTTGGTCAAGCCAATGAACTAAAGGCTTTCAAAGAAAATCTGAAAGGGATTTCTAAAGCGCATTTTAAAATGTCTACACCTAAGGTAATAGCTTTCAAACCGTGGTATTATGCGGTTGCGGCTTCGGTTGTGGTTTTGTTTGGATTGTTCTTTTTGAACCAGAATTCAAATCCTGTGTTCGAGGATTACAATCAGCCCGAAACTGCATTTTTTACGGAGAGAGGGGAGGCGAATGATAATTTGAAGTTGGCTCAGGATGCTTTTAATGAAAAAAAATATAAAGAGGCGATTCCGCTTTTTGAAACTATTTTGAAAACGGATACAAGTGCCGAGATTCAGTATTTTTACGGAATAGCATTGCTTGATGAAAATAGATTACCAGAAGCAGAAGCGGTTTTTACAACTTTGAAAACAGGTAATTCTATTTATAAAAACAAAGCAATTTGGAGTTTGGCTTTGAGTAAACTAAAACAAAAAGACTATAAATCGTGTAAGGAACTCTTGTTGACGATCCCCGAAGATTATGAAGGGAATGACCAAGTTGATGCTTTGTTGGAGGAGTTGGATTAATTTTTCTTAGCTTTTTTGTTGGTTCTACCACGTCCCGAAGTGTCGGGAGCGTGGGTAAAATTTTTTCGCCACGAATTACACGAATTATTCACGAATTTTTTCTTTTTAAAATTAAGGGAATTAGTGCAAATTCGTGTAATTCGTGGCGAAATTTTTCTAAACTATTTGTGAAAACCTACTTAATTCGTGGTAGAAGTGTTTTGTGGTGCATTTGTTGATTGTCTTTGTGTAATTCCTTTTTTGGTAAAGCCCGTTTTTTCGAGTAATTTTGCAGTATTAAATTTTACACTTGGAAACAAAAACAATACTTACCGATACCCACACCCATTTATATTCAGAAGAATTTGACGAGGATCGAAACGAAATGATGCAACGCGCCATCGATAATGGTGTTACGCGTTTTTTTGTTCCTGCGATAGATTCTACCTGTACGCAGAGTATGTATGACTTGGAACGCGATTACCCCAATAATGTGTTCTTGATGATGGGTTTGCATCCCACTTATGTAAAAGATAATTATCTGGAGGAATTGCAACATGTTGAAAACGAAATGGCCAAGAGAAAATTCTATGCTATTGGCGAAATAGGGATTGATCTGTATTGGGATAAAACCCATTTGCCTCAGCAGCAAATTGCCTTTAGAACACAAATTCAATGGGCAAAAAAACTCAAACTACCCATAGTGATTCATTGTCGTGAGGCATTCGACGAAATATTTGAAATTTTAGAAGAAGAAAAATCTCCTGAATTGTTTGGAATCTTTCATTGCTTCTCGGGAACGTATGAGCAAGCCGTGAGGGCTATTTCCTATAATATGAAATTAGGAATTGGTGGGGTGGTTACTTTTAAAAACGGAAAGATAGACCAATTTCTGAGCCAAATTGATTTGAAACATATTGTGTTAGAAACCGATTCGCCTTATTTGGCTCCGATTCCGTATAGAGGGAAACGCAACGAGAGTAGTTTTTTAATTAACGTAGTCGATAAGTTGTCTCAAATATATGGCCTTTCGGCAAATGAGATTGCGAGAGTTACAACTGATAATTCTAAAGTAATTTTCGGGATTTAACGCGGATTTCACCAAAAATTAATATTTTTTTTGTTCTTTTGTCCAACTAAATTTTTTACCCCAATGAATAAATTTGACGCGATTCGGCCATTTTATGATTCCGAAATTAATGATGGAATAATAAAAGTTATTGATCATCCGATGATGAAAGCATTGATGAACTTTTGTTTCCCTGGAGTTAAGGATGATATATGGAAAGAACAACTCAAAAAAACGCATTCCATACGCGATTTTCAATGTAATTTTATTTATCACGGTGTTCAACAAGTGTTAGAAAAAAGTTCGGAGGGTTTGACTACTTCAGGCTTTGAAAAATTGGAAAAAAACACAGCCTATTTGTATATTTCGAATCATCGAGATATTGTTTTAGATACTACATTTTTAAATGCTTGTTTGTTTGAGCACGGTTTAGACATGACTTCTTCTGCCATAGGAGATAATTTGGTTAAGAAATCATTCCTGAAAATATTAGCCAAATTAAATAGGAATTTTTTGGTGCAACGAGGTTTGACTCCAAGAGAAATGTTAATGAGTTCTAAATTGCTAGCCGAATATATGGCGCAATTGTTATTGCATGAAAACCGCTCGGTTTGGATTGCACAACGAGAAGGAAGAACCAAAGACGGAAATGATGAAACCAACCCAGGAGTTTTAAAAATGATCGCGATGGGTTCTGATGAACCTAATATAATGGACTATTTTAAGAAAATTAAAATCGTTCCTGTTTCTATCTCCTACGAATATGATCCTACAGATGCTTTAAAAATGCCGCAATTATTGGCCGAAGCAAATAATGAAATTTACATTAAAGAAAAAAATGAAGATTTCAAGACTTTATTGAGTGGAATTATTGGTCAAAAGAAAAGAATCCACATTCATATTGGCGATGTGTTGGATCAAGAAATAGAAGATATTAAAATAAATGTTGATACTTCAAACAAGCAAATTCAAGCTTTGGCACAAGTTATTGATGATTCTATTTTGAGAAACTACAAGTTATGGACAACCAATTATATCGCTTATGATATTTTGAATAAATCTAAAACATTTGCTCATTTGTACACCGAAAATGAAAAGTTGCTTTTTGAGCGACGATTAGAGCTAAGAATAGATCACGAACATCCAGTTGCCAAACAAGGCTTTTTGGATATGTACGCTAACCCAGTAGTCAATAAATTAAAATATGTTGATGAACTCTAAGCCTAAAATTCTTTTAATCTATACTGGTGGTACAATTGGTATGAGAAAGGATTTTGAAACAGGCGCTCTCAAGGCGTTTAATTTCAGTAAACTACTTCATAATATTCCCGAATTAAAGTTGTTGGATTGTGAGATAGAAACTTTTTCTTTTGAAACGCCCATCGACTCTTCGAATATGAACCCCGAAAATTGGGCCGAAATTGCTCGAACAATAGAGAATAATTACGCAAATTTTGATGGTTTTGTGGTACTTCATGGTTCAGATACCATGTCGTATTCGGCTTCGGCATTGAGTTTTATGCTCGAAAATCTTTCGAAACCCGTAATTTTTACAGGATCTCAATTGCCAATAGGGGATTTGAGAACGGATGCCAAAGAGAACTTAATTACCGCGATTCAAATTGCTTCTTTGCAAGAAAATGGAAAGCCTTTGATTAAAGAAGTTTGTCTTTACTTTGAATACAAATTGTACCGAGGCAATAGAACCACAAAGATAAATGCAGAACATTTTAAGGCTTTTATTTCACCTAATTATCCTTTCTTGGTGGAGTCTGGAGTGCATTTAAAAATAAATTCAGAGTTGTTTTTGCCTACGCAAAAGGAATCGCGATTGAAGGTTTACACTCATTTAGACAATAATGTGGCTATCATAAAAATGTTCCCCGGAATAAGTGAAGCGGTGCTTGCTGCTATTTTGAACATCGAAAGTCTAAAAGGGATTGTACTCGAAACTTACGGTGCAGGTAATGCTCCTACCGAAGAGTGGTTTTTGGATTTTTTGCAAAAAGCAATTACTAAGGGAGTGTATGTTGTAAATGTAACTCAATGTTCAATTGGAAGTGTGAGTATGGGACATTATGAAACGAGTACTTCTATGAAAAAACTCGGTATTATATCTGGAAAAGATATTACGACTGAGGCTGCCATTACCAAACTAATGTATTTATTAGGGCAAAATGTTGCTCAAAAAGATTTCAAGACTATTTTTGAGACTTCTTTGCGGGGTGAAATGCAATAATGTTGATTTTTTAAAGCTGTGCCAAAATTGTGTCACACGCATGAAATACAAAATCACGCTGTAAGTAGCGTGGTTGTTATCCGAAAATTGATTTTACAAGTTTTATCAAAAATGGAGTTTTGAATGTTGTGTCTTCGGATTTGTCGTAAATTTTAAGTAAGTATACGTTTGTTTCTGTTTTTGTTTCAGTAACTAAATATGTGATTACGCTAAATCCTCCGCTTTTTCCGGCGTTTTTATCTTTATTGGCTAATCTTATTTTGTATAATCCAGCCCCTAAGCTTTCGCCTGTTTTGGGTTCGGCGGTCAATGTTCTTTCTAATTCTGTAAATTCTTTTTTGAGGTTTGGGAACTTTTTTAAAAATCGCTTGTAAGCAGTTGCGAAAGGGGATAACGCAATGATATTAATTTTCATTCAAAAGTTCTTTTAGCGTTTTCGGCTTTAATTTGCCTTCTTGAATAAGTTTTACTTCTTTCAAACCGTTTTCAATATCTTTTAAAAAAGCTTTCTCTTTACTAGTCATTGCAGGTTCTATGATTTCTATTGCTTTTGAATCTCTAAAAAAATTCGTCATTGCCATAAATGCCTTTCCTGCTTTGGTGCGTTCGTTAATTTTTATGGTTATAGTTGTCATAATGATAGATTTATAATAATGCAAATATACAAAAAAACCGTATCACAGTACTGCAGTACGGTTTGATACACCCGGGCAAACTCATAAGTTTTTTTTGCCGCAGATTTCTTCGTCTATTCAGTATCGTTCGGGTCACGATTAAAATTAGATTATTGACAACAATAAACACGTAGATTTCTTATTAAGCTTATAAATCAGCGCCATTTCTAAAAGGAATCAAATTAAAAATCAGTGTCTCGATAGCTATCGGGCAATGTCATTAAGATTAAGGATATATTTGGTTATTGCGGTGACACAATAAACATTAACTTAATGACATTGAGCTATCGGGAGTGGCGAAAAATGCCTGGTATGTTTTGCGGACTGTCATAAATGCAAGAATATTGCTTTTTTACTTTCGAAACTCATTTTTTTTAGTGTTCTTTGCAAACCAAAATAAAAAGAGAGGTGTCCGAGTGGTTGAAGGAGCTAGCCTGGAAAGCTAGTATGTGGGCAACTGCATCGTGGGTTCGAATCCCATCCTCTCTGCTGGTAAAACCGCATTATCTTTCCGAAAGATAATGCGGTTTTTTTTGTTGATAAGTTTGTGGACTACTGCTCGTTTTTTAGAGTATTTTACTTTGGTTCTATAAATATTTTGCGCTTAGCCAACTTTCGGTCTCTCAATTCAAATCAATAGATTATAGCTTTACGACTACTTAGTGCTTGATATTTAGTAGTTTAATGGTTTTTTTATAGGTTATTTTCCTTTTTTTATAAATAAAAAATGTATTTTAGCGGTGAAATATGTACTTAATCGGAATTTGTTAATAAGTGGTTAATAAAATGTTAGTTTTGTGTCATCCAAACTACAGATTCTTAATGCGAAATTATCTATGAGAAACTTTACTATAAAAAGGCTTAATTTCTTTAAGTCATTATTTTTTGTTGATGTCTTATTAGGTGTAACCTCCCAGGTTACTTTAAATTATTTTGGCACGAATGTTTTCTCGTTTGGAAAGTATGGGAATAAATCAATAAGTTTTACAAATTTTTTTTACTCACAATCGTATTGCTAGTTCTGAGTTTGATACTAAAGGCAATTCATTTTGTTGTTGTATAGTGTCAGATTTTAAAACAAAACATGAAATAAATAGCATAATATGAAATATTCTATACATAATCAGATTAAAAACAGAAACAAATTTGCCCAATTTAAAATGTTTTTTAATTTTTTGTTTTTTATTATTTCATCTATAACTGATGCACTTCGTATTGGTACAGTTATGTCAAGCGTAACCTCTTTCACGAGCATTTTGAATATGAATTTCTTTCGCAGCTGTACAATAGTTCCAATACCTACGAATAATATGAATAGAATTTTACTTTTAATAACGGCTATTTTTTCTTCTCAGTTACATAGGCTTAAGGAAGTAGTATTACTGTTTTTGCAAGTTGTTAGTCAAGATAGTTTGTCGGATAATACTCGATATAAAAAGAAAGGTTTAGGTAAGTCTTTTGTGATTTCATTTGTCTTGTTGTTTTTTGTTTATTCTAATGACTATGGGCAGTGTAGTGGTGGGTATCCAGGTTTTACGACTACTCAATTTAGTACAAATCAAACATTTTGTATTGATAGTAATAGCCCTATTGTTATTAATAATGTGCTAGCTCAAAATTATATTGTCCTAAATGTTATCAAAGGATATACTTATAGTTTTCAAGCTAGTGATATATGGTCAGGTGGAACTAATCGTGAATATTTAGGCGTATTTGATAATTCTACAAATTCATATTTAATTGAAAATAATGGAACAAATGGGACTTCAATTAATAATTGGGTGTCCACTTTGTCAGGTCAGGTTAAAGTATTATTGCTTCGAGGTAATACTTGTGCTAGTACTGCGAGCGGAAGTACGGGTACAATAACTTTAACACTTAATTCTATAGGTAATACTCAGGATTCTCAAGTAACTGCAGGAACTGATACTTGGACAGGTCATCTTTATAATTGGACTGTTGGACCGCCTCCTGGTGGAGCCTCACCAGCTTCACCAGCGGCTTCAAATCCTTTTTCTAGCACGCAATATTCTGGTTATTACAATGTTGGTTCTGAGTCTATTAATGAAGGGTTTGGTGGCGATTATAATTGTTTTAATGTTTTTTCTAACGGGACACAACGTGCGAGTATTTATACAGAACAATTTGCAGTTAGATATCGTATGAATACAACTAAAAATGGTTGTTATTTAATTAATATTACTGGGGATGATGGTGTAAGGTTATATTTAAATGGGACATTGATTTTAGATAAATGGATTGAACAGTCTTCTACAACATATAATAATGTTTTGGTTAGTTTAGACGGGAATGATGATTTTATTTTTGACTATTATGAAAATGGAGGGCAAAATGTTGTTGCCTTTACAATTACTCCATTTGATATTTCGACAAATACTATTTCGCCTGCTACGACTACAGTTTGTAGTAGTGGTACTACAGTAGCTTTGAATGGAACTAGCTATCTTGTAAATGGGGCTGCAAATCCCTATTTGACTTTTCAATGGGAATCGTCACCTAATAATTCAACTTGGACTAATACCGGGGTTACTACAGAAGATTATAGTCCTGCACCAGTAACTACAACATATTATAGAAGAGTTGTAAAAGCTGTTAGTGGTACTTGTTCTGTAACTAGTGCTTCGGTTGTTATTAATGTGTATCCAACTAATGCTAGTGTTGCATCTGTGACAGGAACAAGCCCTTTGTGTATTGCTGGAACAGCTACTTATTCAGCAAACAGTGTCGTTTTAAGTGGCGGAACAGGAGCATGGAGTAGTAGTAGCGCAGCAATAGCGACGGTAAGCGCTGCGGGGTTAGTAACAGGAGTTGCAGTAGGAACGGCTAATATTATTTATACCATTACAGGAGGTTGTGGCGGAACAAAAAGTGCACAACAATCAGTGACGGTAAATCCAGTAATAGCAAGCAATACGGTAAGTGCTGCCCAAACTATTTGTACGGCAACCACACCAGCGGCATTAACAGGAAGCACAGCAACAGGCGGAAGCGGTGCTTATGTGTATTTATGGGAAAGCAGTACCACGAGTGCTGTTGCGGGATTTGCAACGGCA
>NZ_VJZS01000015.1 GCF_007097385.1 Flavobacterium sp. ZT3R18 | reverse complement strand
AAAAAAAGAGCAGCTCTTTATAAAGAAATAAGGGTGAAAAAAAATATTAAAAAAGCCGCATAATTGACACCCCACCTAACAGGTTAAAAGAAACCTGTTAGGATGACAAAAAATACATACTTTTTACGTTCCATAAACATCCTTCAAAACTTTGTATCTTTGCAAAAAATATATCTTAGTATCTTAGTGTCTAAGAGCCTTAGTATCTCAGTGAAAAATGAACAAAACCATCCAACTTCAAGATTTAGGAAATAAAGATTACAAAGAAACTTGGGAATACCAAGAAGAACTGTTCAAAGGTATTGTGGATTTGAAAATCCAGAACAGGAGAGAAGAAACCACTATTGCAACGCCCAATTATTTTTTGTTTGTAGAGCATCCGCACGTTTATACGCTGGGAAAAAGCGGGGATTTGAGTAATTTACTTTTATCCGAAAAACAGTTGGAAGCCAAAGGCGCTACTTTTTATAAAATCAATCGTGGAGGGGATATTACCTATCATGGACCGGGACAAATTGTGGGTTATCCTATTTTGGACTTGGAGAATTTCTTTTCGGATATTCATAAATACTTGCGTTTTCTGGAGGAAGCCATTATTTTGACTTTACAAGAATACGGAATAGAATGTGGTCGAAGCGACGGCGAAACCGGAGTTTGGCTAGGAGCAGGAACACCATTTGCCCGAAAAATTTGTGCCTTGGGAGTTCGCGCTTCCCGCTGGGTAACGATGCACGGTTTTGCCCTAAACGTCAATGCCGACTTGGGGTATTTTGACAACATTATTCCGTGTGGAATTCGTGGTAAAGCAGTTACTTCACTTCATGTAGAGCTTGGAGTGGATAGAGTAGATGAGCAAGAGGTCAAAGAAAAAATCTTGAAACATTTTTCTGATTTGTTTGAGGCGAAGTTTCTGATTTAAGATTTTTGATTAACGATTTTAGATTTAAGATGTCAGTAGTACTTGTGATTGTTGGATTTTTGAATTTTCAAAAAAGTTAAACGCTTGTTGTTGAATTGTTTTTTTTTTTTTTTTATTTTAATCTGATTTATAATGATTTAATTACATTGTTTCTCGTAGATAAGAAATCTGCAATCAAAAATCGTTAATCAAAAATCAAAAATCCAATTTCAACTGCTCTGGCAACAATCTAAAACTCATTCGGTGGTATTTTGTGGCACCATATTTTCGGATAGCCTCACGATGTTCTTTGGTGGGATAGCCTTTGTTTTTCTTCCAATTGTACATGGGAAATTCTTCATGGATGCGATTCATATAATCATCCCGATAGGTTTTTGCTAGTACTGATGCCGCTGCAATACTTAAATATTTCGAATCTCCTTTTATAATACTTTGATTTGGAATTGATTTTAACAATTCTATTTCGGCTTTAGAGAATTTTTTTCCAAAATTGTGTTTCAAACCCAATTTTGCGTTTAATAATCGGTTGCCGTCAACAATAATGAATTCGGGAATTTGGTTTAATTTAAGGATGCTTTCCTGCATTCCTTTCATCGAAGCATTTAGAATGTTTATTTCATCAATTTCATTCGGATACAAATGGGTTACGGCGAATGAAATGGCGTGTTCTTCGATAATGGGCCTTAGTTTTTCTCTCGCTTTTTCGGATAGTTGCTTGCTGTCATTTAGGATTGTATTTTCAAAATCTATAGGAAGAATTACTGCTGCAGCAGTTACTGGACCGGCTAGACAGCCACGGCCGGCTTCGTCGGTGCCAGTTTCGAGTAGAAAAGTAGAGAAGTTATTTAGAAGCATGTTGAAATCTTTTCGAGTGGCAAATATTGTGATTTTTTCTTGAATTTTTTTTTGTGGAGCAAATTGATTTCGGAAAAAGAATTATAGTGGATATTGAGCTAGTTTTCAGTCTGAGTTTTCAGGGCAAAAGAGATGTTGATTTTAAAAATATTTCTAATACAGGCTCACTTTTTTAAAAATAGTGTTAAGAAAGCAAATTGCAATGTTTAGAGACAATTCTGAAAACTGCGACTGCGACTGAAAACTGCAGCCTGAAAACGAATTATCTAGGGATTGCACTATCGTTCTTGTGAGTTGCGAGAGGGATAGAAGCTAGCTACCAAAGTAGCGCGGATAGCCCGACAGCAGTAGAGAAAGGGGCGAATAAGCGGTACTGTGAGTTAGCCCCTTTTTCTACTGGTGGCTCGCCCAGGTTATTCGGAATAGTGGAGTTGTAGTTTATAACTAAATTATGTTTTGTTGTTTGTTCTATAAATTGAGGTGTTTTTTTATTTATACGTTTTTATCCTTTACCTTTGCTCGATATATCAGTGAAATAATTGCCTAATTATAACCTTTTCAAATGAGAATTTTCTTTTCTTTATTTTTTTTAGCTTTCCCAATTCTCCTGTTTTCTCAAGTAAATAGTGCCAAAGAAATAGATTATAATAGCAAATACAATGCTACGGACTCTATAAAAAAGAAAAAAGCGCCAGTGGCAACTATTGATATGTATCAGTTTATTTCGGTAGATCGTGATACGACTTATATTGATACGACCCAGTCTATAAAGAAAGAATATAGTCATAATTATTTGAGGAAAGATATTTTTGGTCTTTTGCGTTTTACCAATGTGGGACAAACATACAATACGTTGCAGTACGGAATAAATGGTTTTTCGCCTTATCCCGAGTTTGGTTTTACAGCAAAACAGTTTGATTACATCAAAGCCAATGAAATTAAATATGCAAATGTAGCCACTCCAGTAACCGAGCTGTATTTTAAAACGACGATACAAAGAGGGCAATCGGCGGATTCTTATTTTACGTTGAATACGTCTCCAAGACTGAATTTTTCTATTGCGTACAGAGCATTACGATCGGAGGGAAGGTATATTAACCAAGAGTCTCGAACCGGAAATTTTAGATTCACAACGAGTTATAATACAAAGGATGGTCGTTATGTTGCCAATACACATTATACCGGTCAGAAGATTCAGAACGAGGAAAATGGTGGAATTAGCTCTGTAAGTGATTTTGAAAATGGTGAAACTGCTTTTGACAATAGAGCCCGATTGGGGGTTTATTTTGAAGATGCCATGTCTTTGCTAAAAGGAAACCGAATTTTTGTGGATCAAGCCTTTAGAGTAAATAGAAAAAAAGATGCCAATAATTTATATGTGACCGAACAGTTTAATTATGAAAATATACATTTTAATTATACACAGAAAACGATAGCCTCTTCAGTTGCAGGAAAACAGGTGTATCGTTACGGGGAATCTTTCGTGACAAGCGGCATCAACGATGAGACAAAATACAATAAAATGTACAACAAGTTGGGGTTGATGTATGAGAACACCACTTTAGGAACTTTTACTTTTTTTGTAGATGATTTTCGCTCTAATTATTACTATAACAAAATACTGTATTTTAGTAATAATGTGGTTATTCCAAATTTGTTAAGTCAAAACATAAACACGGTTAGTGGACAATATAATTATCGGAAAGACAAATGGAATGGGAAGTTTTTATATTCGAAATCGGTTACGGATCAAAATTTATCGAACTTAGATGCTTCGGCTCAGTATGATATTAATGACGAGAATCAAATCTCTTTCCGTTACCAGAATATGAATAAATTGCCAAACAACAATTATAATTTGTATCAAAGTAGTTATAAGGCATACAATTGGTCAAACGATTTTCAGAATGAAAAAATTAACGCCATTAGTGTCAATGCCACAACAAAATGGGTTTCACTTTCTTTGCAACTCAATTCGATAAAAGATCATTTGTATTTTGCAGATATCACAACAGCAATCGAAAGAAATGAAGGTAAGCAAATAGTAACACCAGCTCAATATGGTAACGTGATTAATTATGCTTCGCTAAAGGTTGCTAGAGAGTTTGTGTTTGGAAAATGGGCATTAGACAATACGTTGTTGTTTCAAAAAGTAGAGCAATCTAATTCTATTTTGAATGTTCCAGAATTTGTAACCAGAAACACCTTGTATGTGTCGGATTATTTTTTTAAGAAAAAGTTGTATCTGCAAACAGGGATAGAGTTGAATTACTTTACCAGTTATTATAGTGACGGTTATAATCCGTTGGTTGGAGAGTTTTTTGTTCAAGACAAAGTGAAGATAGGAAATTATCCGAATCTTGATTTCTTTATAAATACAAGAATTCAACGTACTCGAATTTATTTGAAAGCGGAACATTTTAATTCACTGTTTTCAAAAAATAATTATTTTTCGGCTCCCGATTATCCGTATCGTGATTTCTTAATCCGATTTGGATTAGTTTGGAACTTCTTCAACTAATTTTTTTGAAAAAGTGTAAATGTAAATTGTATAATGTAGCCTGTAAATTGTAAAAAGTGAAATTGTAATTTGAAGGTGTAAGGCCTGAGCAATATTGCTTTTGTTTTACAATTCTAAAGAAATCTAAAATCTAAATTCTAAAATCTAAACTCATAATGCAATACTCAGAAAATATATTAGGAACTATTGGGAATACACCTTTGGTGAGACTCAATAAAGTAACTGCGGAAGTAGATGCTTTGGTTTTGGCCAAAGTAGAGACTTTCAACCCAGGGAATTCGGTAAAAGACCGTATGGCTGTAAAAATGATTGAAGATGCCGAAGCTGATGGTAGATTAAAACCAGGAGGGACCATAATTGAAGGAACCTCGGGGAACACGGGAATGGGCTTGGCGCTAGTGGCCATCATCAAAGGATACAAATTGATTTGTGTGATATCCGACAAGCAATCTAAAGAGAAAATGGATATTCTTCGTGCGGTTGGTGCCAAAGTGGTGGTTTGTCCTACCGATGTGGAGCCTACTGATCCTCGTTCGTATTATTCGGTTTCGCAAAGATTAGCCGAAGAAACGCCTAACTCTTGGTATGTGAACCAATACGATAATTTATCGAATTCTTTGGCACATTACGAGCAAACAGGTCCTGAAATCTGGAGACAAACCGAAGGTAAAATCACTCACTTCGTTTCGGGTGTGGGAACAGGTGGAACGATTTCTGGGGTTGGAAAATACTTGAAAGAGAAAAATCCAAACATCAAAATCTGGGGAATTGATACTTATGGTTCAGTGTTCAAAAAATACCATGAAACTGGAATTTTTGACGAAAATGAAATTTATTCCTATATCACAGAAGGCATTGGGGAAGACATTTTACCTAAAAATGTTGATTTCTCTCTGATCGATGGATTTACCAAAGTAACCGATAAAGACGCGGCAGTTTATACTCGAAAAATTGCCCTTGAAGAAGGAATATTTGTGGGAAATTCGGCTGGTGCTGCCATAAAAGGATTGTTGCAGCTCAAAGAGCATTTCAAGCCAGAAGATGTGGTTGTGGTATTGTTTCACGATTCTGGAAGTCGTTACGTGGGTAAAATGTTCAACGACGACTGGATGCGAGAAAGAGGATTCCTGGACGATGATATTACCAAAGCCGAGGATGTGATCAAAGATCATATCGATAAACCATTGGTAATTGTTCGTACCGAGGAATTGGTTTCGCACGCTATCGAAAGAATGCGTAAATACAAAATATCACAAATTCCGGTAATCGATGTAACAGGTTTTGTAGGTTCGGTGGATGAAAGTGATTTGTTCAGAAGTTACGTGCATGACAAGAACTCGGCCAAAAGACCCATTCGTGAAGTGATGGGAAAACCCTATCCAATCGTAAAAATGGGAACGCCAATCGAAGAAGTTTCCAGATTGTTTACCAAAGAAAATGAAGCCGTCTTGGTGGATTTAGGAAACGGGCATCACCATATTATTACCAAGTACGATATTATTGGATCGATGAAGTAATCTTATTTGGATTGGGATTTTATGATTCACATAAAATCCCAATCTTTTTTTAAATCTAAAATCTGCAATCAACAATCTAAAATCACATGACTTTTACCGCTATAGATTTTGAAACCGCCACTGCATATCATCCCTGTTCCGTAGGGATTGTTACTGTTGAAAATGGTGTTATTGTAGATGAGTTTGTTACCTTAATCAAACCGCCCAATAATGAATACAATCCTTTTACGATACGAGTGCACGGGATTTATCCAAGAGATACGGTCAATGCAAAAACCTTTGCACAAGTATTTCCTGAGATTAAAAAACGGCTGCAAAACAGAGTCGTAGTGGCTCATAACGAAAGCTTTGACCGTAATGTTTTGGTCAAATCAATGGTACTTTATGGTCTTGATTACGAGGATTTAAATATTGGTTCTCGCTGGGAGTGCACCGTAAAAATATACAAAGCCAAAGGATTGAAACCAACAAAACTCAGTGATTGTTGCCGTGAAATGAATATAAAACTAAACCATCATGAAGCTTTATCAGATGCGAGAGCTTGTGCCAAATTGTATTTGCTCCGCTAGTCATTGCGAGGAACGAAGCAATCTCATTTAGCGTTTCTTAACAATGATTTTTTTGTATTTGTAAGACAAGTTATTAGTTTTTTTTACTACTTTAGTTCTTTAGGATGAGTTTATTATCTCTCATCTTTTTATCTATTATCTAAAAAGACATGAAAGAAGATTTTCTCCACTACCTCTGGAGATTCAAAAAGTTTGATACTTTGAATCTCAAAACTTCCAATCAGGAGGAAATCACTATCAGTAATGTAGGGCAGTATTTAGAATTAGCAGGCCCCGATTTTTTCAATGCCCAAATTACTATTGGAAACCAAAAATGGGCGGGAAATGTCGAAATTCATCTCAAATCATCCGATTGGTATGTGCATCATCACGAGAAAGATGCGGGTTATGAAAATGTAATTCTGCATGTAGTTTGGGAACACGATTCTGAAATTTACAGAAGTAACAATACCGAAATTCCTGTTCTCGAACTCAAAAACTATGTTAGTACAGCTACGGTCAACAATTATCAAAAGTTATTATCTCCCAAGTCTTGGATATTTTGCGAAAAGCAATTAAAAGAAATTCCTCAATTTGCATTAATAAATTGGCAAGAACGTTTGTTTTTTGAACGCTTAGAAAGGAAATCTAAACCCATTTTGGAGTTGTTAGAGTCAACCAACAACGATTGGGAAGCGGTTTTATTCTGCCTTTTGGCAAAGAATTTTGGTTTGAATACCAATGGGGAAATATTTCTCAAAATCGCTCAGTCTATCCCGTTTTCGGTAATCCGTAAAGAATGTTTTGAAGTCGAGAATCTAGAGGCTCTGCTTTTTGGTTCTGCGGGATTATTAGATGCCGAGAAAGAAGATAATTACTTTAAAGATTTAAAATTCAGGTATTTTTATTTGCTTCATAAATACCAAATAGAGAAAAGTTGCATCGAACCCGTTCAGTTTTTCAAACACCGTCCCGATAACTTTCCCACGATTCGGCTTTCCCAATTAGCCAATTTATACCACAAGCAGCAAAATCTATTTTCAAAAATAAGCGACTTGAATTCCCTTGAAACTATTTATGAAATATTTAGTGTTTCGGTCGCTCCATATTGGCAAACTCATTATCAATTTGACAAAGAAAGCCCAAAGAAAAAGAAAGCGTTGTCTCAATCGTTTCTTGATTTGATAGTTTTAAATACGATTATTCCACTTCAATTTGCTTACGCCAAAAGCCAGGGAAAGGAGGTGTCGGAGGATTTAATCAATATTTTAAATGAGGTTGAGCCAGAGAAAAATTCAATTATTGATAAGTTCAGTTCTTTTGGCTTAAAGCCTAAAAACGCATTTGAAACCCAGTCACTTTTACAACTCAAAAATGAGTATTGTAATAAGAGTAAATGTTTGGATTGCGCTATTGGAATGGAATTATTGAAAAGCAATTAGGCAGTTAGTGAGCAATTGTTGATTGTTCAATATTCTGGTTTCTTTTTGAGATAATGTGTTGAAGTACTTTTTAGGTATTCGATTTTGGTATCGAAAGATTCTGTAATTTTGCCCATAACCCATAACCCATAACTCAAAACAATGCGAGCAGTAATACGATTAAAATATTTTTTAGAAAAATACGGTTTTCACGTCTCTTCCAGATTGGCTGATAAATTAGGAATGCGAGTAACAAGTGTTCGCTTGTTTTTTATCTATATTTCGTTTGTTACTGCAGGATTGGGATTTGGGGTCTATCTTACATTGGCATTCTGGATCCGACTTAAAGATTTAATTCGTGCCAAACGAACTTCTGTTTTTGATTTATAGATAATTTTAAAGCAAAAAAAAGGGATTTTAAAGCTAAGCTTTAAAATCCCTTTTTTTGTATATCAATTGAATTTATTCTTTTGGATTATTCAATACACTATTTTTCTTTCCATAAGCAAAATAGAAAACAACTCCTATAGCCATCCAAGCAAAAAGTCTTAACCAGTTAGTCCAACCTAAACCGTACATCATAGCGCAACATACAAATACTCCTAAAAGTGGTACGAAAGGCACAAGAGGTGTTTTGAATTCTCTAACCATATTAGGTTCTTTCTTTCTTAAAATGATCACAGAAATACAAACAAGAACAAAGGCAAATAAAGTTCCGATACTGGTCATGTCTCCAACAATATCTCCAGGTACAAAAGCGGCAAAAGCTCCAACGATTACTAAAATAGCAAGATTTGCTTTGTATGGCGTTTTGTATGTAGGATGTAAATCACTAAACATTTTTGGTAATAAACCATCTTTACCCATAGAGTAAAAAACTCTGGATTGACCTAACAACATTACTAAAATAACAGATGAAAATCCAGCTAATATGGCTACAGTAACAAACTGTGCTAGCCAGTTGTAACTTGCTCCCATAGCGTGTATTATTGCATTTGAAACAGATGCTTCTTTACCACTTGTTCTAAAAAATTCTACTGGCTCTAAACCTGTCAATACATGTCCAAAAAGAATGTATAAAACGGTACACACTGCTAAAGATCCTAAAATACCAATTGGCATATTTCTTTTAGGGTTAATAGTTTCTTGAGCTGCTGTACTTACAGCATCAAAACCAATAAAGGCAAAGAAAACGGTACCAGCGGCTCCTAATATTCCCATTATTCCTCCATATGCATGTCCAACTCCGTGCTCATCTGTAAAAATTGATGGTGCTGGAATATAGGGTTTGTGGTTTTCAGGGTTGATAAAATGCCATCCAAGAACGATGATTAATATTACAATTGTAACTTTAATAATAACAATAATTCCGTTTATAAATGCAGATTCTTGTATTCCTTTTATTAATATAAGACTGATTACTCCAACAATAAACAAAGCAGGTAAGTTGATGATCCCGTGTGTTACGTGTTGTGTCACTGGATCAACTATTTTTTGAAATGGGGAGTGCGAGAATTCGAAGGGTATTGGACTCACGTGAAGCACATTGATCAGTAAATTATTGAGGTATTCACTCCATGCAATCCCTACTGTTGCAGCACCTACTGCATATTCAAGGATTAAATCCCATCCAATAATCCAAGCTAGAAATTCACCCATTGTAGCATAAGTATAAGTATAGGCACTACCAGAAATAGGAATAGAAGACGAAAGTTCAGCATAACACAATCCTGCTAACGCACAACCAATGGCGGCAACAACAAATGCTAAAGTTACGGATGGACCGGCATTTTGGGCTGCTGCTGTAGCAGTTCTTACAAAGAGTCCTGCTCCAATAATAGCGCCTATTCCCAGTGCAATCAATGACCAAGCGGTTAGTGTTCTTTTTAATCCTTTTTCAGAATCAGCAGCTTCTGCTAATAGTTGAGCTAATGGTTTTCTTTTCCAAATAGACATGGTTTTTACGGTTTAAATGTTATTAAGTGTCAAATGTATTGTTTTTTATAAAAAATAAAAATTATAATTTCATTTAACTGATAAATTAACAATGCTGTCCTTATTTTTTAGTATAAAAAAATGTATTACTGTTTTTTTTAAAGAAATATTATTTTTCTTATAAAAGCGCTAGTTTGTGAATAATTTCATATTTTTAGATTCCAAATATTCAATTAAAAAAAAATTTTTTAAAGAATGGCTTTCAATACAATCAAAGATTATTTCAAATTTACGAAAGAACAACGAACGGGAATTGTAGTGCTGTTCGGAATAATAGTCCTTTTGCAATGGATTTATTTTTTTGTCGATTTTTGCGTGACTGAAAAAGAATATCCTGATAAACAAAAATGGCTTTCTTTGCAATCACAAATTGATGCTGAAAAATTAGAGAATCATAATGATGCGCCTAAAATGCATCCTTTCAATCCCAATTTTATTTCAGATTACAAAGGGTACAAACTAGGAATGTCTGTTCAAGAAATAGATCGGCTTCTTGCTTTTAGAAAAAACAATAAATTTGTAAATTCTACCAAAGAGTTTCAAAACGTAACTAAAGTTTCAGACTCATTATTAACTGCAATCGCTCCTTTTTTTAAATTCCCCGAATGGGTAAATCATAAAAAAGAGTTCAAAGAGTATGGAGATTTTTCAAATACGGCTTTCGCCAAAAAACAAAAAGTAGTTTTAATAGACATTAATCAGGCGACCAAAGAAGATTTGATTAAAATATACGGAATAGGAGAGGCAATTTCGATTCGGATTTTAACGCAAAAAGAAAAGTTAGGCGGTTTTGTCTCTATGGAGCAGCTCAACGATGTTTGGGGATTGTCTCCAGAAGTAATTGCGAATTTAAATACTCATTTTGCCATTGCTAAGCTTCCTAATTTGAATAAAATTGACATTAACAATGCGTCATTAAAAGAGCTTTCTCAGTTTTTTTATTTCAAATACGACTTGGCAAGACAAATTGTAAAATACCGAAGCATGAATGGTAATTTTAAAAATATTGAGGATTTGATAAAAATTAACGGCTTTCCTGTTGAAAAAGCAAACTTTATTGCCTTATATTTGGACTTTTAATATAAAATACATTTACTATGAACTTTGATTATAACGAAACGCAGTCAATGATTGTGCAGTCTATAAGGGATTTTGCCGAAAAAAACATAAGACCCTTTATAATGGAATGGGATGAAGCTCAAATTTTTCCAATTCCATTGTTTAAAAAGCTTGGCGAAATGGGTTTTATGGGAGTTCTGGTTCCAACCGAATTGGGAGGATCAGGATTAGGCTATCATGAGTACATTACCATTGTCGAGGAAATTTCAAAAGTAGATCCTTCTATAGGGTTGTCTGTTGCGGCGCACAATTCCTTGTGTACCAACCATATTTTAACTTTTGGAAGCGAAGAACAAAAGAAAAAATGGATCCCAAAATTAGCAACCGCTGAACATATCGGTGCATGGGGCTTAACAGAACATAATACAGGATCGGATGCGGGTGGTATGAATACAACCGCCGTAAGAGACGGAGATCATTGGGTGGTTAATGGTGCGAAAAACTTTATTACGCACGCCATTTCTGGAGATGTTGCCGTTGTAATAGTTCGTACGGGCGAAAAAGGAGATTCTAAAGGGATGACCGCTTTCGTTTTCGAAAAAGGAATGCCAGGATTTACATCTGGTAAAAAAGAAAATAAATTAGGGATGCGCGCCAGTGAAACTGCTGAATTGATTTTTGACAATTGTCGCATTCCAGATGCTAATAGATTAGGCGAAGTGGGGCAAGGATTTATCCAAGCCATGAAAATTCTCGATGGTGGCCGAATCTCCATTGGAGCATTGTCATTAGGAATCGCAAAAGGAGCCTACGAAGCAGCGTTAAAATATTCTAAAGAAAGACATCAATTTGGTCAGCCTATTTGTGAGTTTCAAGGAATCTCATTCAAACTGGCCGATATGGCTACCGAAATTGAAGCGTCAGAGTTATTATTGCACAAAGCAGCTTTCCTAAAAGAACAGCACAAACCAATGACTACAATAGGAGCAATGGCCAAAATGTATTCTTCGGAAGTTTGTGTAAAAGTAGCCAATGAAGCGGTTCAAATACACGGAGGTTATGGGTATACCAAAGATTATCCTGTAGAAAAATTCTATAGAGATTCAAAATTATGCACCATAGGCGAAGGAACTACCGAAATTCAAAAAGTGGTGATATCTAGAAATTTGTTGAAATAACCATTTGGGCGTGCCACCATAATACTAAAGGGGCTTAAAGTAGTTTGCGTTTATTCGCCCCTTTAGTATTATGCTGTCGGGCTATCCGCGCTACTTCGGTAGCTAGCTTTTATCCCTCACGCATGATCAGGGAGATAAGAGGCTTTTTTGCAATTTTTTTCTGGATTTAATGATATTGACTTTATTATAGTGGTATCAATCCAATTGTTATGTGATACTTAAAAAAAACAAGTCTAAAAAAAAGTAAAATAAAGTGTTTAGAATTCAAAATATTAATTACTTTTGCACACTTAACGAAAGGGGGTGATAAAATTATGTTAATTATACCAATTAAAGACGGAGAAAATATCGATAGAGCACTTAAGCGCTATAAAAGAAAGTTTGATAAAACTGGAACTGTAAGACAACTAAGAGCACGTACTGCTTTTATAAAGCCATCAGTTATCAATAGAATGAAATTTCAAAAAGCTGCTTATATTCAAAACATGAAAGATGGTTTAGAAAATATCTAGTCGAATTCTATTAAAATAAAGTGCCGTTAGTCATTAAAGTTTATTAACTTTGATGCTAACGGTTTTTTTTATGGCAACAAATAAAGACGCATTTAGAGATTATCTGCAATTAGAAAAAAAATATTCTCCCCATACTGTAAATGCCTATTTAAATGACATTGCTTACTTTGAGTCGTTTAATAAAGAATGTTTTCAACAAGAGGGCATAGAGCATGTAAATTATAGCCAAATTAGAAGTTGGATTGTTTCTCTTGTAGATGATTCGGTTTCTAATGTTACAGTCAATAGAAAGATAGCTTCCTTAAAAGCTTTTTATAAATTTCTATTAAAAACAAAACAAATTGAGGTTAGTCCATTATTGAAGCATAAAGCTTTAAAGACGCCTAAAAAACTACAAATTCCTTTTTCGGAAAAAGAACTGGCCGATGTTTTAGGTCAGGTTAATGAATCGAGCGGCTTTCAGGAAATAAGAGATAGGCTTATTGTCGATTTGTTTTACACTACAGGCATGCGAAGGACGGAATTGATTCATTTGAAATGTGCTGATGTGAATTTATTTAACAGTACAATCAAGGTCTTGGGGAAGCGGAATAAAGAGCGGATACTTCCTGTTTTGCCTATTGTGGTAAAACAGTTGTCGTTGTACAATAAGGAGAGAACTTTTTTGGAATGTGTTGTTGATCAAGAATATTTATTTCTCACAAAAAAAGGGTTAAAATTGAGTGATTCTTTTGTGTATCGACTAATAAATTCATACTTTAGTGCTGTCTCCGAGAAAGTAAAAAAAAGTCCGCATATTTTAAGACATACATTTGCAACTCACTTATTAAATAACGGAGCTGATCTAAATTCAGTAAAAGAATTGTTAGGACATTCCAGTTTAGCTTCGACACAGATTTATACGCATAATAGCTTATCAGAGTTAAAAAAGGTATATAAAGAAGCGCATCCTAGGGGTGGAAAATAATTCAAAATAAGTTTAACCATTAAAAAAGATTGATTATGAAGGTAAATGTTCATGCAGTTAACTTTACTGTTGACAAAAAGCTAGTAGATTTCGTTCAAGACAGAATGGATGGATTGGAGAAGTTTTATGATAAAGTAGTGTCTTCGGATGTTTTTTTAAAAGTAGAAAAGACAAGTGATAAGGAAAATAAAATAGTTGAAATGAAAATCAATGTTCCTGGAGATGATTTTTTAGTAAAAAAGCAGTGTAAAACCTTTGAGGAAGCGATGGATCAAGCGGCGGAATCTATAGAAAGATTGTTGGTAAAACGTAAAGAAAAGTTAAGAACGCATATTTAATTAAAATTTTTTTCAAAAAATGTTTTGATTAAACGATAAAATCTCTACATTTGCAGTCCGTTAGAAATAGCGGACTTTTTTTATTGAAAATGCCAGCGTAGCTCAGTTGGCTAGAGCAGCTGATTTGTAATCAGCAGGTCGTGGGTTCGAGTCCCTCCGCCGGCTCTAAAGGATTGAAAATTTAGATTTTCGGGATAGTAAATAAAAAAGTTTAAATTTGTGGATGAAGATGCTGTTTTTAGGTTTTAATCTAAAATTGTAATTCTAAAATCATAAATTGTCTGGGGAGATACTCAAGCGGCCAACGAGGGCAGACTGTAAATCTGCTGTGTGAACTTCGCAGGTTCGAATCCTGCTCTCCCCACTAGAAGGAATTTTAGATTTCGGATTTTAGATTGTAGATTGAAAAATCTAAAATCTAAAATCTAAAATCTTAAATGAACTCTCTGCCGACTTAGCTCAGAGGTAGAGTGCTTCCTTGGTAAGGAAGAGGTCACGGGTTCAATTCCCGTAGTTGGCTCAAGTAAGTAGGAAATTGAAATAAATATATAAACTAGATTAAAAATTAAGTAAAATGGCAAAAGAAACCTTTAACCGTAATAAGCCCCACTTAAACATTGGAACAATTGGGCACGTGGATCACGGAAAAACTACATTAACAGCAGCAATCACAAAAGTGTTATCGGATGCTGGTTACTGTCAAGCAAAATCATTTGATCAAATTGATAATGCTCCTGAAGAAAAAGAAAGAGGTATTACAATTAATACGTCACACGTTGAGTACGAAACTGCTAACCGTCATTACGCACACGTTGACTGTCCTGGTCACGCGGATTACGTAAAAAACATGGTTACTGGTGCTGCTCAAATGGATGGTGCTATCCTTGTAGTTGCTGCAACTGATGGACCAATGCCACAAACACGTGAGCACATCCTTTTAGGTCGTCAAGTAGGTATTCCTAGAATGGTTGTATTCATGAACAAAGTGGATATGGTTGATGATGAGGAATTATTGGAACTTGTTGAAATGGAAATTAGAGACTTATTGTCTTTCTACGAATATGATGGAGATAATTGTCCAGTTGTTCAAGGGTCTGCTCTTGGAGGATTGAATAATGATCCAGCTTGGGTACCAAAAATTATTGAATTAATGGCTGCTTGTGATTCATGGATTGAAGAACCAATTCGTGATACTGCAAAACCTTTCTTGATGCCAGTTGAAGATGTATTTACTATTACTGGTCGTGGAACTGTTGCTACAGGTCGTATCGAAACTGGTATTGCTAATACAGGAGATGCTGTTGAAATCATTGGTATGGGGGCTGAGAAATTAACTTCTACTATTACAGGAGTTGAGATGTTCCGTAAAATCCTTGATAGAGGTGAAGCAGGAGATAACGTAGGTTTATTGTTAAGAGGTGTTGATAAAGAATCTATCAAAAGAGGAATGGTTATCATTAAGCCAGGATCAGTAAAACCACACGCTACTTTCAAAGCTGAGGTTTATATCTTGAAAAAAGAAGAAGGTGGTCGTCATACTCCATTCCATAATAACTACCGTCCACAGTTCTACGTACGTACAACTGACGTAACAGGAGTTATTACTTTACCAGAAGGTGTAGAGATGGTAATGCCAGGAGACAACTTAACTATTAATGTTACTTTGTTAAGCCCAATCGCAATGAGCGTAGGTTTACGTTTTGCAATCCGTGAGGGTGGTAGAACTGTAGGTGCAGGTCAGGTAACTGAAATTGTAGCTTAATTATAATGTATTGCTAAACCAGTGTCGTTTAGACGACACTGGTTTTTATTAACTACGGGCGTAGTTCAAGGGTAGAATAGCGGTCTCCAAAACCGTTGATGGGGGTTCGAATCCCTCCGCCCGTGCAAAATAAACTAATCACGATGACAAAAGTTGTTAATTATATATCGGAATCATTTGAAGAATTAAAATCAAATGTAACTTGGCCAGCTTGGGCTGAAGTACAACGTCTTACGATTGTTGTTGCTGTTTTTTCAGTGGTATTCGCTTTAGCAACATGGGGAGTAGATGAAGTTTTTGCAAAAACATTAGCTGTGTTTTTTAACTGGATAAAAGCATAATTTTTTGTAATGGCAGATAATAATATAAAGAAGTGGTATGTCGTTCGTGCAGTAAGCGGACAAGAAAATAAAGTGAAAGCTTATATAGAAACTGAAATTACTCGTCTTGGGATGGAGGATTATGTTTCTCAAGTTCTTGTGCCTACAGAAAAAGTAGTTACTGTAAAAGACGGGAAAAAATTATCTAAGGATAAGGTTTATTTTCCTGGTTATGTTATGATCGAAGCGAATCTAGTAGGGGAGATACCTCATATTATTAAGTCTATAACAAGTGTTATTGGTTTTTTAGGTGAAACAAAAGGTGGAGAACCGGTACCGCTTAGAATTTCAGAGGTAAACAGAATGCTAGGTAAAGTAGATGAGTTGGCTGTAAATACAGATACTCGTTCTATTCCTTTCAACTTGGGAGAAACTATTAAGGTCGTTGATGGACCTTTTAATGGTTTTAACGGTACAGTTGAAAAAATAAATGAAGAAAAGCGTAAACTAGAAGTAATGGTTAAGATTTTCGGAAGAAAAACACCATTAGAGTTGAGTTTTATGCAAGTTGAAAAAGTATAATTTTTGTTACATCTATAATAACCACCACAATCGCTTCCAATGATTGTCGTGTTAAATTTTTTAAAAAATGGCTAAAGAAATTAGTAAGGTAGTTAAACTACAAGTTAAGGGAGGTGCTGCGAATCCGTCGCCACCGGTTGGACCTGCTTTAGGAGCTGCTGGGGTAAACATCATGGAGTTCTGTAAGCAGTTCAATGCTAGAACACAAGATAAACCCGGCAAAATATGCCCAGTACAAATTACTGTGTATAAAGACAAATCATTTGATTTTGTTGTAAAAACTCCTCCAGCGGCAGTCCAGTTATTGGAAGCTGCAAAGCTAAAGTCAGGATCTGGTGAACCAAATCGTAAAAAAGTAGCAAGCGTTACTTGGGACGTTATCAAAGCAATTGCTGAAGATAAAATGGTAGATTTAAATGCGTTCACAATCGAATCTGCTATGAGCATGATTGCTGGAACAGCTAGATCTATGGGTATAACTGTATCAGGAGATTCTCCTTTTTAATTAAGAGAAAGACATGGCAAAATTGACAAAAAAGCAAAAAGAGGCTGCTTCAAAAATTGAAAAGAACAAATTATATTCTTTAAAAGATGCTGCTGCATTAATTAAAGTTATAGCTTCTGCAAAATTTGATGAGTCTGTTGATATCGCTGTTAGATTGGGTGTAGATCCAAGAAAAGCGAATCAAATGGTTAGAGGTGTGGTAACATTACCTCATGGAACTGGTAAAGATGTTAAAGTATTAGCATTAGTTGCTCCAGATAAAGAAGCGGAAGCTTTGGCAGCTGGTGCAGACTATGTTGGTCTTGATGATTACCTTCAAAAAATTAAAGACGGTTGGACAGATGTTGATGTTATCATCACTATGCCTGCTGTAATGGGTAAATTAGGTCCATTAGGTCGTATTTTAGGACCTAGAGGTTTAATGCCAAACCCTAAAACAGGTACTGTAACTATGGATGTTGCAAAAGCTGTTGCAGAGGTAAAAGCTGGTAAAATTGACTTTAAAGTTGATAAAACTGGTATTGTACATGCAGGAATTGGTAAAGTTTCTTTTGGAGCTGAGCAAATTTATGACAATGCACACGAAATTATTCAAACATTAATCAAACTTAAGCCAACTGCTGCTAAAGGTACCTACATTAAAGGAATTCACCTTACAAGCACTATGAGTCCTGCAATTGCATTGGACCCAAAAGCAGTATAATTGGTAGTTAATAATTTTTAGTATGACTAGAGAAGAAAAATCAATCGCGATTGAAGATTTAACTGCACAGTTAGCTGGTACAAACATTATTTATGTATCTGATATTTCTGGATTAAACGCAGAAACAACTTCAAACTTGAGAAGAGCTTGTTTTAAAGCAGGTATTAAATTAGAGGTGGTAAAAAACACTTTGCTTGCAAAAGCAATGGAAGCTTCAGATAATGATTATGGTGATTTACCTTCTGTATTGACAGGTAATAGCGCTATCTTTATTTCAGATGTTGCAAATGCACCTGGAAAAATCATTAAAGATTTCAGAAAAAAATCTGACAAGCCTGTATTAAAAGGAGCTTATATTAACTCTGAAATTTACATTGGTGATGATCAATTAGAAGCATTAGCTACTATTAAATCTAAAGAAGAGCTTATCGGCGAAATCATTGGATTGTTACAATCACCAGCTCAAAGAGTTATTTCTGCTTTGCAAAACCAATTCGCGAACAGCGAAGAAGTGGCTGAAACAGAAGCATAATAAAAAAGAGTCAATCTTTTTTATTTAGAAAAGCGCACAATAAATAAATTATATTTTACAAATCATTTTAAAACGATAGAAAAAATGGCAGATTTGAAACAATTCGCAGAACAATTAGTTAATTTAACTGTAAAAGAAGTTAACGAATTAGCAACAATATTAAAAGATGAGTACGGAATCGAACCAGCTGCTGCAGCTGTAGTAGTTTCAGGTGGTGGAGAAGCTGCTGCTGAAGAAGCTCAAACTGAATTTACAGTTGTATTGAAAGAAGCTGGTGCTTCTAAATTAGCTGTAGTTAAATTGGTAAAAGAACTTACAGGTTTAGGTTTGAAAGAAGCTAAAGATGTAGTTGATAGCGCTCCAAGTAACGTTAAAGAAGGTGTAACTAAAGAAGAAGCTGAAGGGCTTAAAAAATCTTTAGAAGAAGCTGGAGCTGTTGTTGAGCTTAAATAGTTCTACTCAGTTTTAAGAATTAGGTTTAGGTCTTGGATTAACTTCCAAAGACCTAAACCCTTTTTCGTATAATAAAATTATTGCGTTTTATTATAAAATAGTTTAAAATACAAAAGTGTTTTTAAATCAATACGATGAAAGAAAATAAAATAAAAGAGCTTGCTCTTTCATTATTTTTAAAGAGGTATTGATTAAAAAAGAAAGTATTGGTTAAACAGTGTTTTACACAAAAATTTACTTTTTTTTAATCAAAATTTTGTCCATAGATGATAACAAATCAGACTGAAAGATTGAATTTTGCCTCTACAAAAAACATCCCTGACTATCCAGATTTTCTAGATGTTCAGGTTAAATCGTTTAAGGATTTTTTCCAATTGGAAACCAAATCTGACGAAAGAGGCGACGAAGGTTTATATAACACCTTCATGGAAAACTTTCCAATTACAGATACAAGAAATAACTTTGTATTGGAATTCCTCGATTACTTTGTAGATCCACCACGTTACACAATTCAAGAATGTATTGAAAGAGGGCTTACCTATAGTGTGCCTTTAAAAGCTAGGTTAAAATTATATTGTACAGATCCAGAACATGAAGATTTTGAAACAATTGTTCAAGATGTTTATCTAGGTACAATTCCTTATATGACTCCAAGTGGTACTTTTGTTATCAATGGTGCAGAACGTGTTGTTGTTTCTCAACTTCACCGTTCTCCAGGTGTTTTCTTCGGACAATCATTCCATGCAAATGGAACAAAATTATATTCTGCCAGAGTAATTCCTTTTAAAGGATCTTGGATAGAATTTTCTACAGATATCAATAGCGTTATGTACGCTTATATCGATAGAAAGAAAAAATTACCAGTTACTACTTTATTCCGTGCAATAGGCTTCGAAAGAGACAAGGATATCCTAGAGATTTTCGACCTAGCTGAAGAAATTAAAGTTTCTAAAACTGGACTTAAAAAATATATTGGTAGAAAATTAGCTGCTCGTGTTTTGAACACATGGCATGAAGATTTCGTTGATGAAGATACTGGCGAAGTTGTTTCTATCGAACGTAACGAAATAATCCTTGATAGAGATACTATTATCGACAAAGATAATGTTGAAGAAATCATCGATTCAAACGTTAAATCTATTTTGTTGCATAAAGAAGATAATAATCTTGTTGATTATTCAATCATTCATAATACGCTACAAAAAGATCCAACAAACTCTGAAAAAGAAGCTGTTGAGCATATCTACAGACAATTGCGTAACGCAGAACCGCCTGATGAAGAAACTGCTCGTGGTATTATAGATAAATTATTCTTCTCGGACCAACGTTACAACTTAGGTGAAGTAGGTCGTTATAGAATTAATAAAAAACTTGGTCTTGATACTCCAATGGAAAAGCAAGTGCTTACCAAAGAAGATATCATCACTATTGTTAAGTATTTGATTGAATTAATAAATGCGAAAGCAGATATTGATGATATTGACCACTTGTCAAACCGTCGTGTGAGAACAGTAGGTGAACAATTGTCTCAACAATTTGGTGTAGGTTTAGCTCGTATGGCTAGAACTATTAGAGAGCGTATGAACGTTAGAGATAACGAGGTGTTTACACCAATAGATTTGATTAATGCTAAAACATTATCTTCTGTTATCAACTCTTTCTTTGGTACCAACCAGTTGTCTCAATTTATGGATCAAACGAATCCATTAGCTGAAATCACACACAAAAGGAGATTATCTGCACTTGGACCAGGTGGACTTTCGAGAGAGAGAGCCGGATTTGAGGTACGTGACGTTCACTATACGCATTACGGACGTTTATGTCCAATTGAAACTCCCGAGGGACCAAACATTGGTTTGATATCTTCTCTTGGTGTTTATGCTAAAGTAAACGGAATGGGTTTCATTGAAACTCCTTATCGTAAAGTAACTAATGGAGTGGTTGATTTAGAATCAACTCCTGTTTACTTGAGTGCTGAAGAAGAAGAAGGTATGATGATTTCTCAGGCAAACATCGAAATGGATGAGTCTGGAAAAATTACTGCCGATAATGTAATTGCACGTCAAGAAGGAGATTTCCCAGTTATTGATCCATCTAAAGTGGATTATGCTGACGTTGCTCCAAATCAAATTGCTTCTATTTCGGCTTCTTTGATTCCTTTCTTGGAACATGATGATGCGAATAGAGCCTTGATGGGATCTAACATGATGCGTCAGGCTGTACCATTGATACGTCCTGAAGCACCAATCGTTGGAACTGGTTTAGAGCGTCAAGTAGCTTCAGATTCTAGAGTTTTAATTAACGCTGAAGGTGATGGAGTTATAGAATATGTAGATGCTAATATCATCACTATCAAATACGATCGTTCTGAGGAAGAAAGAATGGTAAGTTTTGAGCCTGATGAGAAAACATATAATCTAATTAAATTTAGAAAAACCAATCAAGGTACAAGTATCAATCTTAAACCTATCGTAAGAAAAGGGGATAGAGTGGTTCTTGGACAAGTATTATCTGAGGGATATGCTACTCAAAATGGAGAATTAGCTTTAGGTCGTAACCTAAAAGTAGCGTTCATGCCATGGAAAGGGTACAACTTTGAGGATGCGATTGTAATTTCTGAAAAAGTGGTTCGTGACGATATTTTTACCTCTATTCACGTTGATGATTATTCATTGGAAGTTAGAGATACTAAATTAGGTAACGAAGAATTAACGAATGATATACCAAACGTTTCTGAAGAAGCTACTAAAGATTTAGATGAAAATGGTATGATTAGAATTGGAGCCGAGGTTAAACCTGGTGATATTCTTATCGGAAAAATTACTCCAAAAGGGGAATCAGATCCTACTCCGGAAGAGAAATTGCTTCGTGCAATCTTCGGGGACAAAGCAGGTGATGTAAAAGATGCTTCATTAAAAGCTTCTCCTTCTTTGCATGGTGTAGTTTTGGATAAAAAATTATTCGCAAGAGCAGTAAAAGACAAACGCAAACGTACTCAAGATAAAGATGCTTTAGGAGCACTTGAAATGGAGTTTGAAGTGAAGTTTGTTGAGCTTAAAGATAGATTGATTGAGAAACTTTTCAATATTGTAAACGGAAAAACATCTCAAGGTGTAATGAATGATTTGGGTGAAGAAGTTTTACCAAAAGGTAAAAAATATACTCAAAAAATGCTTTATGCAGTTGAAGATTTTGCTCACTTAAGTAAAGGTCAATGGGTTGCAGATGATGTGACTAATAAAATGGTTAATGATTTAATTCATAACTATAAAATTAAATTGAACGATTTGCAAGGAGCTTTACGTAGAGAGAAATTCACGATCACTGTTGGAGATGAATTGCCAGCAGGAATCTTGAAATTGGCTAAAGTATATATCGCTAAAAAACGTAAACTGAAAGTTGGGGATAAAATGGCTGGACGTCACGGTAACAAAGGTATTGTTGCTCGTATCGTTCGTCATGAAGACATGCCTTTCCTTGAAGACGGAACACCTGTTGATATCGTGTTGAATCCACTTGGGGTACCTTCACGTATGAACATTGGTCAAATTTATGAAACTGTTCTTGGTTGGGCTGGACAAAACTTGGGTAGAAAATTTGCTACACCTATTTTTGACGGAGCTACTTTAGATCAAATCAATGAATTGACTGACGAAGCTGGAGTACCACGTTTTGGACATACCCATCTTTATGATGGTGGTACTGGAGAGCGTTTCCATCAAGCAGCAACCGTAGGTGTGATCTATATGTTAAAATTAGGACACATGGTTGATGATAAGATGCACGCACGTTCTATCGGACCATACTCATTGATTACGCAACAACCTTTAGGAGGTAAAGCGCAATTTGGAGGACAACGTTTTGGAGAGATGGAGGTTTGGGCACTTGAAGCTTATGGAGCATCAAGTACACTTAGAGAAATCTTGACTGTGAAGTCTGATGATGTTATCGGTAGAGCTAAAACTTACGAAGCAATCGTTAAGGGTGAATCTATGCCAGAACCAGGATTGCCAGAATCATTCAATGTATTAATGCATGAATTGAAAGGTCTTGGACTTGACATTCGTTTAGAAGAATAGAAAAAAGTTTGCAGTATTCAGTTTTTAGGTAGCAATACCTGAAAACTGATTACTCATTTATAAGAGTTTTTAGGATTTAGACCCGTAACCCGTTCCGATTTTTTATAGTAAAGACGTTATGCTAACGTCTCTTTATAATTAGCACTTCAAAATATCGTTTTTGAAAGTTTAGAGAAGTAATCCGTGGTGTAGAGAAGTTGCATGCAACGTCTTTACATTTAAAATCAATTTTTAATTGCAAATAAATCAATAGTAAAAACTATGATGAATAATAGAAATAATAATAATAAAGATAAGAATCCTGTAAAAAGGTTTAATAAAATTTCAATAGGACTTGCTTCTCCAGAATCTATCTTGAAAGAGTCTAGAGGTGAAGTGTTGAAACCTGAAACCATCAATTACAGAACTCACAAACCAGAGCGCGATGGTCTTTTCTGCGAACGTATTTTCGGCCCAGTTAAAGATTTTGAATGTGCTTGTGGTAAATATAAAAGAATACGTTACAAAGGAATCATCTGTGACCGTTGTGGTGTAGAAGTTACTGAGAAAAAAGTACGTAGAGACAGAGTAGGTCACATCAACCTTGTTGTGCCAATTGCTCATATCTGGTATTTTCGTTCTCTTCCCAACAAAATTGGTTATATCCTTGGTCTTCCTTCTAAGAAATTAGATATGATTATCTACTACGAAAGATACGTAGTTATCCAAGCTGGTATTGCTAAAAATGCTGAAGGAGAATCAGTACAAAGATTAGATTTCTTGACAGAAGAAGAGTATTTGAATATATTAGATACACTTCCTGCAGACAACCAATATCTTGATGATTTTGATCCTAATAAGTTTGTTGCCAAAATGGGAGCAGAGTGTATTATGGATTTATTGGCTCGTATCAATCTTGACGAATTGTCATATGATTTGAGACACAAAGCAAATAACGAAACATCAAAACAACGTAAAACAGAAGCATTAAAAAGATTGCAAGTTGTTGAGTCTTTCCGTGAGTCTAACTTGAACAGAGAAAATCGTCCTGAATGGATGATTATGAAAGTGGTTCCAGTTATTCCACCAGAATTGCGTCCTCTTGTGCCTCTTGATGGTGGTCGTTTTGCAACTTCGGATTTAAATGATTTATACCGTCGTGTAATCATCCGTAACAATCGTTTGAAAAGATTAATCGAGATTAAAGCTCCTGAAGTAATCCTTCGTAACGAAAAACGTATGTTGCAAGAATCTGTAGATTCACTTTTCGATAATACGCGTAAAGCATCTGCAGTAAAAACGGAATCAAACAGACCATTAAAATCATTATCTGATTCCCTAAAAGGTAAGCAAGGACGTTTCCGTCAAAACTTACTTGGAAAACGTGTGGATTATTCTGCTCGTTCGGTAATTGTTGTTGGACCTGAATTGAAATTGTTCGAATGTGGTATCCCAAAAGATATGGCAGCCGAATTATACAAGCCTTTCGTTATCCGTAAATTGATAGAAAGAGGTATTGTAAAAACTGTAAAATCTGCTAAGAAAATAATAGACAAAAAAGAGCCAGTAGTTTGGGATATCCTTGAAAATGTTATTAAAGGTCACCCAATATTACTGAATCGTGCTCCTACTTTGCACAGATTAGGTATTCAAGCATTCCAACCAAAATTAATTGAAGGAAAAGCAATCCAATTGCACCCTTTAGTTTGTACTGCATTTAATGCGGATTTTGATGGGGATCAAATGGCAGTTCACTTACCATTAGGGCCAGAAGCTATTTTGGAAGCACAATTGTTAATGTTGGCTTCTCACAATATCTTGAACCCTGCAAATGGTGCGCCAATTACGGTACCTTCTCAAGACATGGTACTTGGTCTTTACTATATGACCAAGGAACGTTTGTCAACACCAGAGAAAACTATTTTAGGACAAGGAATTACTTTCTACTCTGCTGAAGAAGTAAATATTGCTTTGAATGAAGGGCGTTTGGAATTGAATGCTCAAGTGAAAATTAGAGCAAAAGATTTCAACGAAGCGGGTGAATTAGTGTACCAAATCATTCAAACTACTGCTGGACGTGTATTATTTAATGAAGTAGTACCTGAAGCAGCTGGATATATCAATGATGTATTGACTAAGAAAAACCTTAGAGACATTATCGGACACGTTTTGAGTTCGACAAATGTTCCTACTACAGCGGCTTTCTTGGACAATATGAAAGATATGGGGTATAAATTCGCCTTCAAAGGAGGATTGTCATTCTCTCTTGGTGATATTAGAATTCCAGATCAAAAACCAAAATTAATTGCAGATGCCAGAGAGCAAGTTGAAGGTATCTCTGCCAATTATAACATGGGTCTTATTACCAATAACGAGCGTTACAACCAAGTTATTGATGTTTGGACCTCTGCAAATGCTCAGCTTACTGAATTAGCAATGAAAAACATTAGAGAGGACCAGCAAGGTTTCAACTCGGTGTATATGATGCTTGATTCTGGAGCGAGGGGTTCCAAAGAACAAATTCGTCAGTTAACCGGTATGCGTGGTTTGATGGCTAAGCCTAAAAAATCTACTGCTGGTGGTGGGGAAATTATTGAAAACCCGATTCTTTCCAACTTTAAGGAAGGTCTTTCTATCCTTGAGTATTTCATTTCTACTCACGGTGCTCGTAAAGGTCTTGCGGATACGGCTTTGAAAACGGCCGATGCTGGATACCTTACTAGAAGATTACATGACGTTTCTCAAGATGTTATTGTTAACATCGAAGATTGTGGTACTCTTAGAGGTGTTGAAGTTTCTGCATTGAAGAAAAACGAGGAAATTGTTGAATCATTAGGGGAAAGAATTTTAGGTCGTGTAGCATTACAAGACGTAATCAATCCTTTAACTAGTGAGATTATAGTTAAATCTGGTGAGCAAATTACAGAAGTATTGATGAAAGCAATTGAAGCTTCTCCAGTGGAGAAAGTAGAAGTGCGTTCACCTTTAGTTTGTGAGGCTACAAAAGGTATTTGTGCTAAATGTTACGGTAGAAATTTAGCTACCGGAAAAATGACACAAAGAGGAGAAGCAGTTGGTGTAATTGCAGCTCAATCTATTGGAGAACCAGGTACACAGTTAACATTACGTACGTTCCACGTTGGAGGGGTTGCGGGTGGTATTTCTGAAGAGTCTAGTATTGTAACTCGTTTTGCAGGTAAACTAGAAATTGAGGATTTAAAAACTGTTAAAGGTGAAGATAGTGAAGGTAATGCAGTAGATATTGTAGTTTCTCGTTCAACTGAATTAAAATTAATTGACGAAAAAACAGGTATTTTATTAAGTACTAATAACATTCCTTACGGTTCTAGTATTTTTGTTGGAGATGGTCAATCTGTCGCTAAAGGAGATACTATATGTAAATGGGATCCATATAATGGAGTTATTGTTTCTGAGTTTACCGGTAAAATTGCTTACGAAGATTTAGAGCAAGGACAATCATTCATGGTTGAAATTGATGAGCAAACTGGTTTCCAAGAAAAAGTAATTTCTGAATCTAGAGCCAAAAAATTAATCCCTACTTTATTGGTTTACGGTAAAGAAGGAGAATTGATCCGTTCTTATAACTTACCAGTTGGAGCCCACTTGATGGTTGAAAATGGTGAGAAAATTAAAGCCGGTAAAGTATTGGTTAAAATTCCACGTCGTTCTTCTAAATCTGGGGATATTACCGGAGGTTTACCTAGAATTACAGAGTTGCTAGAGGCTCGTAATCCTTCAAACCCAGCGGTAGTTTCTGAGATTGATGGTGTTGTTTCTTTTGGAAAAATCAAAAGAGGTAACCGTGAGATCGTTATCGAATCTAAATTTGGTGATATTAGAAAATACTTGGTTAAATTATCAAGCCAAATTCTAGTTCAGGAAAATGACTTCGTAAGAGCGGGTGTACCATTGTCTGATGGAGCTATTACTCCAGATGATATTTTAAGAATCCAAGGGCCAGCAGCTGTTCAACAGTATTTGGTTAATGAAATTCAAGAAGTATACCGTTTGCAAGGGGTAAAAATCAACGACAAACACTTTGAGGTAGTAATACGTCAAATGATGCGTAAAGTAAGAGTTCAAGATCCAGGGGATACTTTATTCTTAGAAGATCAATTGATTCATACTAAAGATTTTATCGTTCAAAACGATAATTTATATGGAATGAAAGTAGTTGAAGACGCAGGAGATTCTAGCGCATTAAAAGCTGGGCAAATTATTACGCCTCGTGAATTACGTGATGAAAATTCATTGTTGAAACGTACTGATAAAAACCTAGTTGTGGCTCGTGATGTTATCACTGCAACTGCAACTCCAGTTTTACAAGGTATCACAAGAGCATCACTTCAAACGAAATCGTTTATCTCTGCTGCATCGTTCCAAGAAACGACTAAAGTATTAAATGAAGCTGCAGTTGCAGGTAAAATTGACTACTTAGAAGGATTGAAAGAAAATGTAATTGTAGGACATAGAATCCCTGCCGGAACGGGTATGAGAGAATATGATAATACAATTGTAGGATCAAGAGAAGATTACAATGATATGATGGCAAATAAAGAGGAGTACATTTATTAATTCTTTCCCAAATAGTTCTCTCCGTCTCGGCGGAGGGAGAATTGGAAAATAACATAGCTATGAATAATTCTAATCAACAGGAACAAATTAATATTGAGTTAGATGAAAAAATTGCTGAAGGAATTTATTCCAATTTAGCAATTATCAATCATTCTTCTTCTGAATTTGTTTTGGATTTTGTATGTATCATGCCAGGTGTTCCTAAAGCTAAAGTGAAATCAAGAATTGTTTTGACACCTCAACATGCCAAAAGATTATTGAAAGCAATTGGAGAAAATATTCATCGTTTTGAAGTCGCTCATGGCGAAATTAAAGATGTTGAACAACCTCAAATTCCACTTAATTTTGGACCAGCAGGTCAAGCATAATTTTAAAAGCCTCTCGATTTCGAGAGGCTTTTTTTTTGCTCAATATTTTTTTGACTGCAAATTTAGTTGGTATGATCTGATCGTTCAGATGATCAAGTTTGCGTACTTAAACGAGTATTCAGACATTTAAACGAGTATTTTTTTTTCTCGATTTTTATACTATTAGTTTAGTACCCGTAATAAGATGTGAACATATTTAATCTTTAAAACAAAGGGTATGAAAACTTTTTTCAAAAAATATAATACTAACGATAGAAGAATGTTTTTTCTTGTTGTGTTCGTGTTTTTTGGTTTTTCAAGTTTTGCTCAAGCATCCTTCAATAGTACTGACTTGAATGTGTCAGTTAAAGATTTTAATATTGCAACAGATGAATTGCCAGTTAAAACGTCTTCTTCTGCTACTTTAAATTCTAATACTAATTTTATACTTTGGTTTATGGGTACTAAAGTCGGTCCAAGTAAAAGCATGTCTAATGAGGGGATCTACACTAAAAATCAAATTATTTCCACAGGAACTGTGCCTAATCATTTGTTAATGAAAACACTTTTAAAAAAAACTATAAATTTAAAATTTTGTTAGGTTTACATAAAGTTAATTAATTCATAATAAAAAAACGCCAACTAAAAAGCTGGCGTTTTTTTTATGTCCCTGTGTCTTCTAGATTATTCAAATTCAGAAGTGAAAAATAATTTGACATTTGGGTATTTATTTTGTGTCATTTGAATCGTAAAATCAGAATCAGCAAGAAATACTAATTGACCGTATTTATCATGGGCTAAGAACTTTTGTTTGATTCTTCTAAATTCTTTAAATTCATCACTTTTTAGGTCATTTGGTTTAACCCAACACGCTTTGTGAACCGGGAAGTTTTCATAGGTACATTTAGCACCATATTCATGTTCTAAACGGTATTGGATAACCTCATATTGAAGAGCACCAACAGTTCCAATGATTTTACGGTTGTTCATTTCTAAGGTAAACAATTGCGCTACACCTTCATCCATTAGCTGGTCAACTCCTTTGTCAAGCTGTTTGGCTTTCATAGGATCAGCATTATTGATGTATCTAAAGTGTTCTGGAGAGAAACTTGGAATTCCTTTGAAACTCATTATTTCTCCTTCGGTCAAAGTGTCTCCAATTTTGAAATTTCCAGTATCGTGTAATCCTACAATGTCTCCCGGATAGGAGATATCTACGATTTCCTTCTTTTCAGCAAAGAAAGCGTTTGGGCTAGAAAATTTCAAGTTCTTCTTTTGTCGAACGTGATAATACGGTTTGTTTCTTTCAAATGTGCCTGAAACAATTTTTATAAATGCTAATCTGTCCCTGTGTTTTGGATCCATGTTGGCATGGATTTTAAACACAAATCCAGACATTTTTTCTTCTTTAGGATCTACTAATCGGGTTTCAGAGTCTTTAGGTCTAGGAGATGGTGCAATGGTAACAAAGCAATCAAGCAACTCTCTAACTCCAAAATTATTTAAAGCTGAACCAAAAAATACAGGTTGTAATTTACCGTCCAAATAATCTTGGCGGTCAAATTTTGGGTAGACTTCATCGATTAATTCTAATTCTTCACGAAGTCTATCGGCAGGTTTTTGACCAATTATTTTTTCTAATTCAGGGTTTTTAACATCCGAAAAAGCGATCGTTTCTTCAATGTTCTTGCGGCTGTCTCCACTGAATAAATTGATATTTTGTTCCCAAAGATTGTAAATTCCTTGAAAGTCATAGCCCATTCCGATAGGAAAACTTAAAGGTGTAACGGTAAGTCCAAGTTTTTGCTCTACTTCATCCATCAAATCGAAAGCATCTTTTCCTTCACGGTCTAATTTGTTGATAAAAACAATGATTGGAATTTTTCGCATTCTACATACAGCAACGAGTTTCTCAGTTTGTTCCTCAATCCCTTTGGCAACGTCAATAACTACGATAACACTATCAACGGCAGTTAAGGTTCTAAAAGTATCTTCGGCAAAATCCTTGTGACCGGGTGTGTCAAGAATGTTTATTTTTTTGTCTTTGTAATTAAATGCCAAAACAGAAGTGGAAACCGAAATTCCTCTCTGACGTTCAATTTCCATGAAATCGCTCGTAGCTCCTTTTTTTATTTTATTGTTCTTAACAGCACCGGCTTCTTGAATTGCTCCTCCAAAAAGAAGTAATTTTTCAGTTAATGTTGTTTTTCCGGCATCGGGATGTGAAATAATCCCAAAAGTTCGTCTTCGTTGTATTTCTTTTAAAAAACTCATATTTTATATAAATAGTTTGCAAAAGTACTATTTATAAATGCCAATTAAAAAAATTGTAGAATCTAATTGTGAATGTTGGTTTCTTGGGTATTAGTTCTAATCAGGGCAAACGCCTTAATATTTTTCGCTACGACTCGAGCGATAGTGAACAGGCGAAGCAATTACACGAATTATCACAAATTTTATTGATTTTTTAAAATTTAATTCGCTTCGCCTGTTCGCTTCGCTCGAGTCACGAATTCTAAGGATTTGTGTAATTTAAACAAATAATTATTCGTGTGAATTTGTGTATCCCGATAACCATCGGGACGTGTCTGATTTTTTTTAAAAGCGTTTGCCGTGTAGTTTTAATTGCTTTATGATTGCTTAGTTTGTGTTAGCAATAGGATAAAAAAAAGAGGCTGCCTATTTGTGACAGCCTCTTGGGAATTGTTATTCTATTTTAGGTTCTACATATTAATAGACCAAACACTATATCCTTTTGGTGGACATTGAATTTTCACCCATTTGTCGCCTTGGGTTGTCGGAATCCAAGATGAGGCACCTGTAAAATCCTTAATCTGAGCATTGCTCCAATTGGTTTGAATCCATCTTTCCTGCCAAGACGTTGAATTATTTATGTAAACTACCAATCCAGGATTACCATTGTATCCATTTCTTCTGGCAATGTATTCGTCATTATCAGTATATAAAATCGAAGTGGTTCCAGTGGCTTTCTGGTTGTGAATCCAGATAAGGTTATTTAGTTTGGCTTTATTTAACCATTCTTCATAATCTCTGTAAAAAATAGTCGGATAACCTTCGTGTGTTAGGATATAAGCATAAGCAAGTTCTTTAGTCCAAATTTCATCGGTGTCGTGATTGGTGACAAAAGTAACCGCCTTGTATGGGTTTCTTTTCCACATCATGTCATCATTAAGTAAATTAAGATTGTTACCGTCAAATGCATCATTCATTTTGTAGTAGCAAGCAAAGTCGAATACAGAGCTGTTTGCGTTGTTTGCCCAGTCATTTAGGGCGTTTACGTTAGAATCCCATAATTCGCCAACAGAGAATCCGCCTACGTTAGCATTCCAGTCTTTTATTACCCAAGAGCCAAAACCTTTTACGTAGTCAAATCTCCATCCGTCAAATTTCATGGTGTTTTTGTAATATTTACCTACACCGTCTGTTCTTTTCCAAAGCCAATCTTGCACATTTGGCGCTGCATGACACAAATCTGGAAATCCTCCGAAAGCACCTTCGTCGTTATTTCCGAAGGAATTTTTGTAAAAATCTGCATACGTTCTTTTGAACTTTCCTGAAGCTACCCCAGTGAAATTTGTCCAAGTATTGGTTCCTGTAAATGGATTGCTTTCAGAAGCTCCTCCGCTGTTATGATTGATTACTATATCGGCATATACTTGCATGTTTTCAGTATGTGCTTTGGTAATTAAACTGACTAATTCTGTTTTTGAACCAAATCGGGTTTCTGTTGAACCATTTTGATTGAAATCTCCGAAGTCAAAATAATCGGTAGGGTCATATCCCATTGATAAGGCTCCGTTTTGTGCTTTAGACGCTGGAGGTAACCAGATGGATCCAATTCCTGAATTTGACCATTCTGTTACTTTGGTGGCAACCGTATTCCACCAGTTTCCACCTGCAGGAACATCCCAGTAAAAGGCTTGCATCATAACGCCTCCACCAGGATTTGCAACATATTTACCTGTTAAAGAACTAGTTGTTTTGCCTGTACTAAAGGGATGGCCGTCATGATGGGTAACGTTGACTATTTTGTCATGTACTTCAGTGAGCGAAGGCTCTTTTGTAGAATCTTCGTTCGAATTACAAGAATAAAAACCGATAGTTAATGCGGTTAAGAAATACAACTTAAAATTTTGCTTTTTCATTAAATAGTAATTTAGGTTAATAATTAGGGTTTGGTTATTGGGCTATTTTTTTAATCCGATTTTAGGATTTCGAATAATTGGGTCGTCATTATAATGGAATTTTGTTTCTATTTGTCAGAAAATCAAGTGTTTTACTTTGTTTTTAAATGATAAAACAACTTTTTTTTGCTAATGTATATAAATTTTTACGTGCTCAATAATGGACTGTTTTTATTTGTCTACTATTACGTTGTAGTGTTAAAAACTTATTCTAATTTGTGTGAATTGCTAATTTTATGAGTTTTATTTGATTATTATTTTGGTGTTTTGCGTTTTTTATAAAAAAAATGAAAAAACATATTATGTAGTAAATTGCGGTTTTAATTATGATATTTTCTTTCGGTATTTAAAATAAAATTTTTTAAAGCAGTTTTTATAAAGTTGTTTAGTCGGGACAGGGGGAATCATATTAACAAAAAGAATACTATACTATGTTTGAAATTATAGTTTTTTTGCGTTTTAAAGCAAGGTTGTTTTTTAATGAATTCGAATCTTGATGGCGGAATTGATTCTAAAAACCATTTCTTTAAAAAAAGGAGCCAGAAAAAGAACTTAATAATTTTTTGTTAATAGTACTGGGGAAACTTGTTTAATGCATTCGAATTGTTATTTTTGTTCGGTTTAAGTTTCGAGAATTGTAAGTATTTTGCTGAATTAATGTATTTTAATCGCGCGAAACTTTAAATAAATCTTTTGTTTTGGTTTAAAAGCGCTGTATTTTAGAGCGGTATGTTTTTTGTTCGAAACAGATTCTTTTTTAAATAATATTATAAATAATAAATAATGCCTTTAAAAATTGTACAAATGAATTCCATAACCAATAAAGTTGTGTTGACTTTTTTTCTTTTGTTTTTGTCTTTATCTTTTGTGAATGCACAAGTAATTATAAAAGACAGTGTTGTTGCTACTACAAAATTGACGGTGCCGTCTGGGAAAAAATTAAAAATTGACGGAGTTGTTGGTACGGTTGGGGATTATATTATTTTGGATTCGGATATTGATAAATCTTTTCTTGAAATCACAAGTCAAGGCGGGTCTATTAAAGATATTACCAGATGTCAGGTATTGGGTAAATTACTCGAAGATAAATTATATGCCCATCAAGCGGTTCAAGATAGTGTTGTCGTTAGTGATGCCGAGGTAAAAGGGATGATGGATGAAAGGCTAAACTATATGGTAGAGCAAATTGGTTCTATGGATAAAGTGGTGAAGTATTATCAAAAAGATTCGGAAGAGGAGTTTAGAACTTATTTCTTTGATGTGTTGAAAGAGCAAAAGCTAACTAGTGAAATGCAAAAGAAAATTGTAGATAAAGTAGAGATTACGCCAGAGGAAGTTCGCGAGTTCTTCAAAAAAATACCTGCTGCAGATTTACCTGTTTTTGGTGCAGAATTAGAAGTGGCTCAAATTGTGATTAAGCCTAAAGTTACGGATGCCGATAAGCAAAAAGTAATTGATAAATTGAATAGTTTTAGAAAAGAATGTCTAGAAGGATCCAGTTTTGCAACGAAAGCCGTTTTGTATTCTGAAGATCCGGGTTCTAGTAAAAACGGAGGCTATTATAAAATGACTCGTAAAACTCCTTTTGTCAAAGAGTTTAAAGATGTTGCATTTAGTCTTGCTGAGGGGGAAATATCAGAACCTTTTGAGACTACTTTTGGGTATCATATTATTTATGCAGAAAAAATTAGAGGACAAGAGATAGAGTTGCGACATATCTTGATAAGTCCGGTAGTTACTCAAGAGTCGTTGAAAGAGGCTAAAGAAAAAATTTCTTTAATACGAAAAAAGATTATGGATAAAGACATCACTTTTGCGGAAGCGGCAAGAACGATGTCTGATGAGAAAGAAACAAGAGCAAATGGTGGGGCATTGGTAAATACTAAAACACAAGATACCCATTTTGAATTAACAAAAATGGATCCTAAAATTTATGGTCAAGTGTCTAATTTAAAAGACAATGAGATTTCTTCACCGTTTTTGGAAGATGAACAAGGGAAGAAAGATTATAAAATTATGGTTGTAACCAATAGAATTGATGCACACACCGCTGATTATGCTAAGGATTATGTCAAAATTAAAGATTTGGCCTTGAAGGAAAAGCAGATTAAAGCTATCGGAAAATGGTTTGATACCAAAATAAAAGATACTTATATAAAAATTGTAGGAGAGTATAGAGATTGTACTTTTACAAACAATTGGCTTAAGAAGTAGGGATTTAGGATTGAAGATTAACTCTCGATAGCTATCGGGACTGATTTTAGATTTCTTGTGGTCTTCATTTTAATCTAAAATTTGTAATCTGTTATTTGAAATCTGCAATCTAAAATCGTTAATCTAAAATCTAAAATTACAATATGTCCGACGTAGCAGCAATACAGAATTTAGTTCAAAAACGTAACGAGCTAAAAAACGAAATCGCAAAAATCATTGTGGGGCAAGAAGCTGTCGTTGATCAGATTTTGCTTTGTATTTTTTCTGGAGGTCATGCGTTGTTGGTAGGAGTTCCGGGTTTGGCAAAAACGTTGTTGGTAAATACTTTGGCGCAAGCATTAGGGCTTGACTTTAAGAGGATACAATTTACTCCGGATTTAATGCCTTCGGATATATTAGGAAGTGAAATATTGGATGAGAACAGGCAGTTTAAATTTATAAAAGGTCCAATTTTTTCGAATATTATATTGGCTGATGAGATCAATAGAACGCCGCCCAAAACACAAGCTGCTTTATTAGAAGCTATGCAAGAGCGTTCGGTTACTATTGCAGGGGAAAATCACAAATTAAGCTTGCCTTATTTTGTGCTAGCCACTCAAAACCCAATTGAGCAGGAAGGAACTTATCCTTTGCCAGAAGCTCAATTAGACCGTTTTATGTTTGCTATAAAACTAGAATATCCTTCTTTTGAAGAAGAAGTTCAAGTGGTAAAACGCACGACTTCGGATTCAGAGAATGTTGTAAATCCACTGTTTACGGCTCAGGAAATTATTGATTTCCAGCATTTGATCCGTCGTATTCCCGTTGCGGATAATGTGGTAGAATATGCGGTAACGCTGGTGAGTAAAACGCGTCCGGATAATGCACTTTCGAATGAGTTTGTGAAAAATTATTTAGATTGGGGGGCAGGGCCAAGAGCGTCGCAGAATTTAATTTTGGCTGCCAAAGCCAATGCTGCTTTTCATGGTAAATTTTCTCCGGATATAGAGGATGTAAAAGCGGTTGCAACTGGAATATTGCGTCATAGAATTATTAAAAACTACAAGGCCGATGCCGAAGGAATTACCGAAGAAATGATAATCTCAAAATTGATATAAGTATTTACTGTGCTATTTTTAATTAAATGCTGCGTTCTTAATCGAATGCAGCATTTTTTTTTAAAACTAAATTATGGCTTTATTGTAAAATAGATTTTAAATTACGGATTTCTTACTTTGGAGGCCTGAATTCAATTTTATTTCAATATAATTCATGTAAAATGATTATTTTACAATAATAATTTTTAAAAAGGCGACTTCTATTAAATTTTTTTAAATTCTCGTCTTTAATTCCTAAATTTGCGTACAAAAAATAAAAACACCTATTTATTGTGGCTTTTGACATTGAAATAATCAAGGAAATCTGCCATTAACATTAGAAAAGACCTCTATTATGAATACTTATAAGGATTACATCCAAGAGATTGAAGAAAGAAAAAGCCAAGGGCTTCACCCGAAACCGATTGATGGCGCTGAATTATTAAGCGAAATCATTGCGCAAATTAAAGATTTGAATAACGGGTACAGAGCAGATTCTCTTAACTTCTTTATTTACAATGTTGTTCCTGGAACTACTCCTGCTGCTACTGTAAAAGCTAATTTTTTAAAAGAAATCGTTCTAGGTCAATCAGTAGTTGCTGAAATTACGTCTGCTTTTGCTTTAGAGTTGTTATCACACATGAAAGGTGGAACTTCTATAGCCGTTTTACTTGATTTAGCTTTAGGTAATGATGTTGCTATTGTAAATGACGCTGCAGCTGTTTTAAAGACACAAGTTTTTCTTTATGAAGCAGATACAGATCGTTTAGAGGCAGCTTTTAAAAGCGGTAACGGAATAGCTACAGCAATTCTAGAGAGCTATGCTAAAGCTGAGTTCTTTACTAAATTACCTGAAATAGCAGAAGAAATTAAGGTAATTACTTTTATTGCTGGTGAAGGAGATATTTCAACTGATTTACTATCTCCAGGAAACCAAGCGCACTCACGTTCAGATCGTGAACTTCATGGAAAATGTTTAATTTCTCCTGAAGCACAAGCTGAAATCAAAGCATTAGCAGAAGCGAATCCTGATAAGAGCGTGATGTTAATTGCTGAAAAAGGTACTATGGGTGTGGGTTCTTCAAGAATGTCAGGTGTAAACAACGTGGCGCTTTGGAGTGGTAAACAAGCAAGTCCTTATGTTCCATTTATTAATATTGCTCCAATCGTTGCAGGAACAAACGGTATTTCTCCGATTTTCCTAACAACTGTTGACGTTACTGGTGGTATTGGTCTTGATCTTAAAAACTGGGTAAAAAAACTGGATGAAAATGGTAACGCTGTTCGTAATGAAAGTGGGGATCCTATTCTTGAGGAAGTGTATTCTGTTGCTACTGGTACTGTTCTTACAATCAACACAAAAACAAAAAAACTTTATAACGGAGATAAAGAATTAATAGATATTTCTAAGGCATTTACTCCTCAGAAAATTGAATTTATAAAAGCTGGTGGTTCATACGCAATTGTATTTGGAAAAAAACTTCAAACATTTGCATCAAAGACTCTTGGTATTGATATTGTACCTGTATTTGCTCCATCAAAAGAGGTTTCAATTGAAGGACAAGGTCTTACAGCAGTAGAAAAAATATTTAATAAAAACGCGGTTGGTTCAACTCCAGGTAAAGTTTTACATGCTGGTTCAGATGTTCGTGTTACCGTAAACATTGTTGGTTCACAAGATACAACTGGTCTTATGACTTCTCAGGAATTGGAGTCTATGGCTGCTACTGTGATTTCGCCAATTGTTGACGGTGCATACCAATCGGGTTGTCACACTGCTTCGGTATGGGATAATAAATCTAAGGCAAATATTCCTAGACTTATGAAATTCATGAACGACTTCGGATTGATCACAGCTCGTGACCCGAAAGGCGTTTATCACGCAATGACTGATGTAATTCACAAAGTACTTAATGATATTACTGTAAACGAGTGGGCTATCATCATCGGTGGTGACTCTCATACCAGAATGTCTAAAGGTGTTGCTTTTGGTGCTGACTCAGGAACAGTTGCTCTTGCACTTGCTACTGGTGAAGCTTCAATGCCAATTCCAGAATCTGTGAAGGTAACGTTCAAGGGAGATATGAAGGGGTATATGGATTTCCGTGATGTGGTTCATGCTACACAATCTCAGATGCTTAAGACGTTTGGTGGCGAGAATGTATTTCAAGGCAGAATCATTGAGGTTCACCTTGGAACTCTTAATGCTGACCAAGCATTTACGTTTACGGACTGGACTGCAGAAATGAAGGCAAAAGCTTCCATCTGTATTTCTGAGGATGATACCTTGATTGAATCACTAGAGATTGCGAAGGGTAGAATTCAGATCATGATCGACAAGGGTATGGATAACAAAAATCAAGTTCTTAAAGGATTGATTGCTATAGCTGATAAGAGAATTGCCGAGATTAAATCAGGTGAGAAACCAGCTCTAAGACCGGATGCAAACGCTAAGTATTACGCTGAAGTTGTTGTAGATCTTGATCAGATTGCTGAGCCTATGATTGCTGACCCTGACGTGAATAATGCTGATGTTTCTAAACGATATACGCACGATACCATCAGACCGCTATCTTTCTATGGAGGGGTTAAAAAAGTAGATCTTGGATTTATTGGTTCTTGCATGGTTCACAAGGGGGATATGAAAATTCTTGCTCAAATGCTTAAGAACATAGAAGAGCAAAAAGGTAAGGTAGAGTTTCTAGCACCTCTTGTAGTAGCACCACCTACCTATAACATTGTTGATGAACTTAAGGCCGAAGGGGACTGGGATGTTTTAAGAAAATACTCTGGTTTCGAATTCGACGATAATGTTCCTAAAGCTTCGGCGCGTACAGAATACGAAAACATGCTGTATCTAGAGCGTCCAGGTTGTAATCTTTGTATGGGTAATCAAGAAAAAGCATCCAAAGGAGATACGGTAATGGCAACATCTACTCGTCTTTTCCAAGGAAGAGTGGTAGAAGATACTGAGGGTAAAAAAGGAGAGTCTTTGCTTTCTTCTACGCCGGTTGTGGTTTTGTCTACAATCCTTGGTAGAACTCCAACAATAGAAGAATATAAAACTGCAGTGAAAGGTATTAACTTGACTAAGTTTGCACCTTCACATAAGCTGCTAGTAAAATAATCACATAATTAGTTAATCATATTCAAAAGCCTGAGCCATAAACTCAGGCTTTTTCTTTATATCTACTCAATTTTTTTGTACCTTGTGAAGTCTAAATAAAATAACAAAAAACACTTATTATTATGGCTTTTGATATTGAAATGATTAAAAAAGTGTACGACAACATGACGACTCGTGTTGATGCAGCACGTGAGATAGTTGGTCGCCCACTTACTTTAACAGAGAAAATTTTATACAACCACCTTTGGGATGGAGTTGCATCTAAAGTTTTTACAAGAGGTGCTGACTATGTGGATTTTGCTCCGGATAGAGTAGCTTGTCAAGATGCTACTGCTCAAATGGCTTTGTTGCAATTTATGCATGCTGGAAAAAAAACAGTTGCTGTTCCAACAACGGTTCACTGTGATCACTTGATCCAGGCCAAAGTTGGTGCTTCCACAGATTTAGCTGTAGCAAATACTCAGTCAAAAGAAGTATTTGATTTCCTTTCTTCAGTTTCAAATAAATATGGTATTGGTTTCTGGAAACCAGGTTCAGGTATTATTCACCAAATTGTTTTAGAAAACTACGCTTTCCCAGGAGGAATGATGATTGGTACTGATTCTCATACTGTAAATGCTGGTGGATTAGGAATGCTAGCCATTGGAGTTGGTGGTGCTGATGCAGTAGATGTAATGTCTGGAATGTCTTGGGAATTGAAATTTCCTAAATTAATCGGAGTAAAATTGACCGGAAAATTATCTGGTTGGACAGCTCCTAAAGATGTTATCTTAAAAGTAGCCGATATTCTTACTGTAAAAGGTGGAACTGGTGCTATTGTAGAATATTTTGGAGAAGGTGCCTTGAACATGTCTTGTACCGGAAAAGGAACTATTTGTAATATGGGTGCCGAAATTGGTGCTACAACATCTACATTTGGTTACGATGATTCTATGCGTAGATATTTGGCAGCTACAGGTCGTCAAGACGTTGTAGATGCTGCTGATAAAGTGGCTTCTTACTTGACTGCGGATGCTGAAGTATACGCTGATCCAGCAACTTATTTTGATCAAGTTATCGAAATTAATTTGTCTGAATTAGAGCCACACATCAACGGACCTTTCACGCCAGACCGCGGAACTCCAGTTTCTAAAATGAAAGCGGAAGCTGCTGCAAATGGATGGCCATTGAAAGTAGAATGGGGATTGATCGGTTCTTGTACCAACTCTTCTTACGAGGATATGGCACGTGCTGCTTCAATCGTAAACCAAGCGGTAGAGCATGGAATTACTCCAAAAGCTGAATTCGGAATTAATCCAGGTTCTGAGCAAATTCGTTACACTATTGAAAGAGACGGTATCATCGCCACTTTCGAAAAAATGGGAACTAAAGTATTTACAAATGCTTGTGGACCCTGTATCGGACAATGGGATAGGGCAGGTGCTGATAAAGGCGAGAAAAACACTATCGTACATTCATTCAACCGTAACTTCTCTAAAAGAGCAGACGGTAACCCAAATACTCACGCTTTTGTAACTTCACCAGAAATGGTAGCTGCATTGGCTATCTCAGGAAGATTGGATTTTAATCCATTGACTGATACTTTATTGAACGATAAAGGGGAAGAAGTGAAATTAAACGCTCCGTTTGGAGATGAATTGCCAAAAAGAGGTTTCGCTGTTGAAGACGCAGGTTTTCAAGCACCAGCCGAAGATGGATCAAGTGTTCAAATTACCGTAAGCGAAACGTCAGATCGTTTGCAATTGTTGGCTCCATTTGATGCATGGGACGGTAAAAATATTTCGGGAGCTAAATTATTGATCAAAGCTTTTGGAAAATGTACTACAGACCACATATCTATGGCAGGACCATGGTTGCGTTTCCGTGGACATTTGGATAATATCTCAAACAATATGTTGATTGGTGCGATAAATGCATTCAATCAAAATGCAAATTCGGTTAAAAATCAGTTGACAGGTGAGTACGATGCAGTTCCTGCAGTTGCCCGTGCCTACAAAGCAGCTGGTGTTCCTTCTGTTGTTGTTGGAGATCATAACTACGGAGAAGGATCTTCTCGTGAGCATGCCGCTATGGAGCCTCGTTTCTTAGGGGTAAAAGCTGTATTGGTAAAATCATTTGCGCGTATCCACGAAACAAACCTTAAAAAACAAGGGTTGTTAGGATTGACATTTGCTACCGAAGCGGATTACGACAAAATCCAAGAAGATGATACGATCAACTTCATTGATTTAGTTGATTTTGCTCCAGGAAAACCATTAACCTTAGAATTCGTTCACGCTGATGGAAGCAAAGATACCATCTTGGCAAACCACACTTATAACGAAGGACAAATTGGTTGGTACAAAGCGGGTTCAGCATTGAATTTGATTGCTGCTGCTAGTAACGCATAAGCTTTTAAAACATATTTTTATGTCTAAAACTCTCAAGATAACTTGAGAGTTTTTTTTGTGACTCTAGGTGTTATTGAGTTTTAATTAATTACCATTAATTGTTATATTATAGTCCAATGGTTTTGGTATAAGGACTAGGGAAATGGAAAGTAGAAAAAATAGTCCAGACAAGTTTGTGTGTGATATGATCAATATTTCAGGGATTAATAATGTTCTTGAAATCGAAAAATCATGTCGAATAAGAATCAAAGAAAACGACCCGACACTAGTAATCGTTAATCAATAAAGATGACAAAGGGTAAAATACTTTGTTGAATGAAATGGTTTGAAATTGAGATGTTTTTCGTAAATTAGAATGATTAAATTTAATCAATTATCTTATTTTGAATAGGAAGGGAGATTGTAAACAACAAATACAATGTTACATAGAGAGCAAACACGAAGTGAGGAATTAGCCAATGGAATTTCACATATCCTAGGAGTGCTTTTTTGTTTGATAGCAATGCCTTTTGTGATTGCGACTGCTTATAGACGGGACGACCCAATTACGGTATTGTCTGTTATTATTTTTGGTATCGGAATGTTATTGGTGTACACTTCTTCGGCTTTGTATCATTTGACTAAGGACGAAAAGACAAAGCGACTGCTTAATACTGCAGATCATATTAGTATATATTGCCTTATTGCAGGAACCTATACTCCGCTTATGGTGAAGTATTTGAATCATGATACTGCGATTGTTTTTCTTGGAGCGATGTGGTTTATTGTGGTTTTGGGAACTGTTTTTAAAGTTTTTTGCGCCAAGCGATTTGAGTTTGTCTCCACGTTACTTTATTTAGCAATGGGCTGGATGATCATCTTTGTCATAAAACCATTGTGGCATACTGTTCCTACAGCTGTACTTGCTTGGATTCTTGCCGGCGGAATAAGTTATACTTTTGGTGTTTATTTTTTTGTAAAGGGAGATAAACGCTACTATCATACTATTTGGCATTTCTTCGTTCTTTTGGGAACGGTATTTCATTATATCGCTATTTATATAAGTTTATAAAATTCTTTTAATGGGTTGTGATTTGCTTTAAAAAGGATGGAATTGTTGTATTTTCTAAAATTTTAGTAATCCTTTAACTTTCTAATCTAACAAATAACTTATATTTGTAAATCTTGAAAAAAAACATTTTTGAGAGACAAAATACAGCAAAATTCAATAATTCGCCTCGAAATCGCTTGTATTTGTAAAAATGAGGTAGAAATTAAAAATGTATGAAGTATTTTAGAGTAATTGTTTTTGTCCTGACTTTGTGTAGTGTTAGTGTTTTTTCGCAAGATAAAAATATCAAACATAGCATAGCAAAAGGGGAAACAATTTCTAGTATTGCTGAAAAATATAATGTTTCTGCCGCTTCTATTTACAAGCTCAATCCAAAAGCTAAAAAAACCTTGCAACTGAATCAAGTACTATTGATTCCAAATTCGGATGCAAAAAAAACGAATAAAGTGGTTGCGATTCCTGAGAAAACTATAGAAATTAATCACGAAGTCTTATCCAAAGAAACACTTTACGGAATTGTAAAACAATACAAAACGACTACCGAGTTACTCTATAAAGCTAATCCAAAATTAGAAACGGAAGGTTTAAAAGTTGGTCAAACGATTACTATTCCAACAGTAGGATTGACCAAAAAAGAAGTCGCAAGTCTATCCAATAAAAATACTTTCGAAATTGTTGCAACTGAACCAATGACGCATCAGGTGAAACCGAAGGAATCTTTGTATTCCATTGCCAAACAATACTCCGTTACTATTAAAGAATTAAATGAAGCCAATCCTAAAATTGGTAAGAAGGGATTGAGTGTAGGACAAATGATTGCGATTCCAAGTAATGGTAAATCATCTGCTGAAGCTGTTGTTGCAGAAGAAAAAGCAATTCAAGAGACATCGAATGTAGCTGTAATTCCTAAAAATAAAGAAATAGCGCAAAAAGAGAGCGTAGTTACAAAAGAAACTGAAGCAGGTACTCCAAATGAAATTACGCCATTGATCCATAAGGTCAAGTCGGGAGAATCTTTGTATGTGATTGCAAAAGAATACGCAATTACCTTGAAACAATTGAAACAAGCCAATCCAAAAGCAGGAAGAAGAGGTTTGAGTGTTGGGCAGATGATTGTGATTCCAAGCAATGGAAAATTAGAGGGAGAATCTGTTGTTTCAGATAATAAAGAATCGGTTCCAGTTGTTGTGGAAAGTACAAAAGAAGATAAAGGAATAGAGACAGATACTCAAAATGCAGGTACTGATCTTGTTCATGAGGTATTGCCAAAAGAAACCAAATACGGTATTGCCAAAAAATATGGAATTACAGTAGGAGTTTTAGAAAAGCAAAACCCTGCCATTCAACAAAAATTATTGGTTGGTTCAAAACTTACTATTCGTGTTCCAAATTCGACTATTGGAACTGCCACTAATGAGGAAGTTATTGAGACTAAAGAAACGGAATCTAATTCTACAATAACAATATCTAATGAAAACTTAATTGATCAATTGATCGCTTCGGCTTCTGATAATATAGGGACACGATACCGAAGTGGTGGTACGACAACCGCAGGATTTGATTGTTCTGGTTTTATGTGTTCTACTTTTGGAGGTTTTGATATAAAATTGCCAAGATCTTCTATCGAGCAATCTAGTTTTGGAGAAAGAATTGAAACCGAAAATGTACAAAAGGGGGATTTGATTTTCTTTAAAACAAACGGTAGAAGTAGAATCAATCATGTAGGGATGGTTGTTGAAGTGGTAGATGGAGAAATTAAATTCATTCATTCCTCTACACATGCCGGAGTGATTGTTTCCTCTACTAAAGAGCCTTATTACCAACGTAACTTTGCGCAGGTAAATCGGGTTGTGAAATGATATCTTTTTAAAATATAAACGAATTGAACTCTTAAGGAAACTTAAGAGTTTTTTGTTTTTAGGATTTAATTTCTTTGTAGAAATGCTATTTTTAATCATTTTCTAAAAAAAAGTATATCTTTAGCCAACCAAAAAAATAAACCAAAAAAAATGGAAGAAAACAAACCTGGAGAATTTAAAAAGGAATTAGGATTATTAGATGGAACAATGCTTGTGGTAGGTTCCATGATCGGTTCAGGGATATTTATTGTAAGTGCCGATATCGCCAGACAAGTGGGGTCTGCGGGTTGGCTTATATTAATATGGCTGATCTCAGGATTGATTACTATGATTGCTGCCGTGAGTTACGGAGAATTGAGCGCTATGTTTCCAAAAGCAGGTGGACAATACGTTTATCTGAAAGAAGCGTATAATAAATTGATAGCCTTTTTGTATGGCTGGAGTTTCTTTGCAGTAATTCAAACCGGTACTATCGCAGCGGTTGGGGTAGGGTTTTCTAAATTTGCCGCCTATTTGTATCCACCATTAAGTGACGAAAATGTTTTGTATGAATTGGGTGCTTTTAAGCTCAATGCTGCTCAGATAGTTTCTATAATTACGATTGTTTTGTTGACGTATATTAACAGCCGAGGGGTAAAAAACAGTAAAATTCTTCAAACGGTTTTGACGGTTATCAAAATTTTATCTCTTTTTGGTCTAATTGTGTTTGGATTCATTCTGGCAGCCAAAGCTGATATTTGGAATGCCAACTGGACTGACGCCTGGAGTTCAAGAGCTTTCGATGTAGAAAAGGGATCTTGGATGCCTATTGGTGGAACAGCTTTGTTAACGGGGATTTCAGCCGCCATGGTGGGTTCTTTGTTTTCTAGTGATGCTTGGGTAGGTGTTACTTTTATAGCGGGTGAGATTAAAAATCCAAAGCGTAATGTGGGATTGAGTTTGTTTCTTGGAACGTTGATTGTGACTGTTATTTATATCCTGACCAACTTAATGTACCTTGCGGTAATTCCTTTTCAAGAAATTGCAACGGCAAAGTCGGATCGTGTAGCGGTGGTTGCTTCTCAATATACCTTTGGCGACATGGGGACGATTATTATAGCGTTGATGATTATGATTTCGACTTTTGCCTGTAATAACGGATTGATTATGGCTGGAGCGAGAGTGTATTATACGATGGCAAAAGATGGTTTGTTTCTTAAAAAAGCAGGGGAGCTGAACAATGCAGGTGTGCCAGCATGGGCTTTGTGGATTCAATGTTTATGGGCTTCGCTATTGTGTTTGACGGGTAAATATGGTGATTTGTTGGATTTTGTAATCATCATTGTTTTGATTTTTTATATCCTTACTATTTATGGAATTTTTATTCTTAGAAAGAAAATGCCTGAGGTTGAAAGACCGTATAAAGCTTTTGGATATCCATTCCTTCCATTGGTTTACATTATTATAGCTGCTGCAATTTGTGTTGGGTTATTGTTTACTAAATTTTCAACTTGTGGTTGGGGAGTCTTGATAATGCTTACTGGAATTCCAGTGTATTATTTGACTAAACCGAAGGAGTAGTTTTTAGTGATCAGTTAGGGCAAACGCATGAGTTTTTTTACCGCAGATTCGCAGATTTTAATGAAAATTTCTATCATGAATTAACCGCTTTCAGCTGAATTAGCGCAAATTAGTTTCTATAAAATTGCAAAATTCTGCTTTTCAAGAAATAAATCTGCGAATCTGCGGTTGTTTTTAAAACTCATGTGTTTTCCCTGAGTGCTTATTAAGTGAATTATGTTTAAAACAAAAAATCCGTCTCATATAAAAGTGAGACGGATTTTTTAGTTTTTAAAAAACAGAAACCCCGTTTTCTTGAGGAATAAAACGGGGTTTTCTAGTGTAGTAAGCACTTATTTAATATTAGGAAACGGGTTCTTAATACTAACTCTTAATTCAAAGGAAGGTTCCAAGCATCGGCAACACCTTTGTAAAGGATTTTTCCGTTGGCAATGTTTAATCCTTTGTTTAATTCTTCGTTCTCAGCACATGCTTTTTCCCATCCTTTGTTTGCCAATTGCAAAGCGTAAGGTAAAGTAGCATTGGTAAGTGCCAATGTAGATGTATAAGGAACTGCACCCGGCATATTAGCCACACAGTAATGTACAATATCGTCAATGATAAAAGTTGGGTTTTCGTGAGTTGTAGGAGTACAAGTCTCGATACAACCTCCTTGGTCTACCGCTACGTCAACCACAACAGTTCCGGGACGCATTAATTTTAGCATGTCACGTTTGATTAAGTGAGGTGCTTTTGCCCCTGGAATTAATACAGCTCCAACAATTAGGTCAGATTCTGTAATCGCTTTGCTAATGTTGTAATGATTAGACATAATTGTAGTTACGTTTGCTGGCATAACGTCATCTAAATAACGTAAACGTGCTAAACTCACATCCATAATCGTTACATGAGCTCCTAAACCTGCAGCCATTTTTGCCGCTTGAGTTCCTACGATTCCACCACCAAGTACTAATACTTTAGCAGGAGGAACACCTGGAACACCACCCAGAAGAATTCCTCTTCCTTTTAATGGTTTTTCAAGATATTTAGCACCTTGTTGAATCGCCATACGACCAGCAACTTCAGACATTGGTACTAATAAAGGTAAGCTACGGTCTGTTTTTTCAACTGTTTCGTAAGCCAAACAAACAGCTTGACGCTCTATCATTGCATGAGTTAATGGCTCTGATGATGCAAAGTGGAAGTACGTGAAAAGTAATTGATCTTTTTTGATTAAATTGTATTCAGAAGCTATTGGCTCTTTTACTTTGATAATCATTTCAGCAATGGCATATACCTCTTCGATAGTAGGTAAGATTACAGCTCCGGCAGCAGTATATTCTTCGTCTTCAAAACCGCTTCCTTCACCTGCAGTTGCTTGAACGTAAACGCTATGTCCGTGGTTTTTCATCTCAGCAACACCTGCTGGAGTTAACGCCACACGATTTTCGTTATTTTTGATTTCTTTTGGTACACCGATTATCATATCAATAGTATTAAGTTATTGTTTCTAAATTGAAATACAAATCTAAGGCATAAAGAAAAATTTAGTGCATATCTATTTAAAATAAGAAAATATTATTTTTATTTAGTAATTTAGCATAAAATAATTCTGTATTTAAAGCTTTTTTTATTTCTAAAAAGAAAATTAATCGGATTATTTGAAGTTTAACGAATCGCTGCATGCTATGATTTTAGATGAAACTGACAGAAAAATATTGCGCCTCTTGCAGGAAGATGCGCATTTGACTTTAAAAGACATTTCGAGTAAAATAAACCTGTCTCTTACTCCGGTTCACGATCGGGTTAAACGTCTTGAAAAAGAGGGTGTTATAGAGAAATATGTTTCGATTTTGAATAAGAAAAAACTAGGTAAAAACTTAACGGTTTATTGTCAGGTAACATTAGTTAGGCAGACTTTTGATATATCGGATGGATTCAATCAAGCTATTTTGAATTTACCCGAAGTGGTGGAATGTAATTTTGTTTCGGGGAGTTTTGATTATATGCTTAAAATTGTTTTACCAGATATGGAAAGCTATCATCATTTTCATCAAAAGAAATTGTCGGTTTTGCCTGAAGTGTCCTTGATTAATAGTTTTTTTATTATTTCGGAAGTGAAGAGTACGACGGTTTTGCCGATTTAGAATTTAGAGGATAGAATTTAGAATTTAGATTTTGAAATAGACTTGATAATTGGAATGGGCACTGATTGTAAATCATATTGTAGTGGTCATAAGTAAATGAAAAACAGAGAACAAGTTTTTTAAAAACTTGTTCTCTTGCATTTAAATAGCCTCAATCTATTTGTATATTTGCACTATAAAATATACAGACCAATGAGCAAGAAACTGGTACGATTTGATTGGGCAATTAAACGACTTTTGAGAAACAAAGCCAACTTTGTTGTATTAGAAGGTTTTTTGAGCGAACTTTTATTTGATGACATCAAAATTGAACAAATTCTTGAAAGCGAAGGTAATCAAGAAACCGATGATGATAAATTTAATCGAGTAGATATCTTAACTCAAAACTCTAAAAATGAATTAATTATAATAGAGATTCAAAATACTTATGAAATTGATTATTTTCATAGAATGGCTTATGGAGTTTCGAAATCTATTTCAGAACACCATACCCTGGGAAATAAATATTCTGAAGTTAAAAAAGTAATTTCGATAAACATTGTTTATTTTGATCTTGGACACGGGCAAGATTACATATACCGAGGTAAAACCGATTTTAAAGGACTGCACCAAAACGATATTTTAGAATTATCAAAAAAACAAAAACAAACATTTTCTAAAGAAGAAGTGTATGAAATTTTTCCAGAGTATTATATCTTGAAAGTAAACCAATTCAATGATATCGCCAAAGATACGCTAGATGAATGGATTTATTTCCTAAAAAACAGTGAGGTAAAAGACAGCTTTAATGCTAAAGGACTAAAAGAAGCCAATGAAGTTTTAGATATAATGAGACTTCCTGCTGACGATCAATATGGTTATAATCGATACATGGATAGCTTGAGTTTAAAAGCAAGCGAAATTTTTTCGTTGCAAAGTGAAGCGGAGTATAAAGTAAGAGAAGATGAAAAAATTGAAATTGCTAAAAATCTAATAATTATTGGATTGAATGATGAAATAATATCAAAATCAACAGGTTTAACAATTGAAAAAATACAGGAACTAAGAAACGAGACAGAGAATTAAAACGAAAACGAAAAAGTCGAATATAAATACGGACGATGTGGTTGCATTAAAAAAAAACAGGAACAGTGAAAAAATAGTGTTTCTAGATCAATATGATTCTTATTGTAGTATTTATAGGTAAATGAAAAACAGAGAACATGTTTTTTAAAACCTTGTTCTTTTACATACATAACATTGTCGTGCGGGTAAAGTCTCATGACTTTGAGGAGAGAGTTGCAAATCCGTTATCGGGAGAATAAGCGATACACTTCCGCAAAGTATTTGGGCAATATTGTAAAAGGTAATTAATATAGTAAAATTGATGAATTGCAGTTTTTGCGTGAAGGATAGAAGCTAGCTACCGAAGTAGCGCGTATAGCCTGACAGCAGTAGGAAAGGGGTCGAATATGCGTAAAGTATATTGGGTCCCTTTTCTACTGGTGGCACGCCCAGAGTAATTTTAGATCTATGAGTTCAGATTTTAGATTTCAGAACCAAGATTTCAGAAAACAAAAAATCCGCCTCGTTTTGCAACTTGGCGGATTTCTATTGAATTCAGGTTGGATTGTAAAATTATTATCTAAAAAACTAAAATTAAAACTAAAAGCACAATTCCCAACCTGTAAACTGTATGCTAGTAATACGTAAAACGTCTTACTTTGGCAATGTATTTGGCAAGTCGAATCACTTGGTGGCTGTAACCGTATTCGTTGTCATACCAAATGTATAATACTATATTTTTTCCGTCTTTGGATACGATAGTTGCGTTGCTGTCGTATATTGATGGTGCCGAAGTTCCCACGATATCTGATGAAACCAATTCGTTATTCAAAGAATATTTGATTTGCTCTACCAATTCTCCTTCAAGCGCATACTTTTTCATGATGGCGTTGATGGCTTCAACCGAAGTTTCTTTGGTTACTTCAAGATTCAACACAACCAATGAACCATTAGGAACTGGAACACGAATAGCGTTTGATGTTAATTTACCCTCTAATGAAGGCAATGCTTTTGCAACTGCGGTACCTGCACCAGTTTCGGTGATAACCATATTGAGTGCTGCAGCTCTACCGCGACGGTATTTTTTGTGCATATTATCGACCAAATTTTGATCGTTGGTGTAAGCGTGAATGGTTTCTAGGTGTCCTTTTACAACTCCCAAAGTATCCTCAATCGCTTTTAGGATTGGAGTGATTGCATTGGTAGTACAAGAAGCAGCAGAGAAAATATCTATTTCGTCTGGATTGTACTCGTTTTGGTTTACACCATGAACGATGTTTGGAACGCCTTTTCCTGGTGCAGTAAGTAATACTTTGTCAGCTCCTTTTGAAGTTAAATGACGACTCAAAGCCTCTTTTGTTGTGAAAGCACCTGTATTATCGATCACTAGCGCCTTGTCAATACCGTATTGAGTATAGTCAATTTCTTCTGGAGTGTTTGCTGTGATAATATGAACGGTGGTACCGTTGATGATTAAAGCATTGTTTTCGACATCGGCAACTACAGATCCTTGGAAATCTCCGTGGATTGAATCGTAACGTAATAATGAAGCTCTTTTTTCTAGGCTTGAAGCATCGTTTTTGTCTCTCGTAACGATAGCTCTCAAACGCATTTGCTCTCCTTTACCTGTTTTTGACATTAATTCTCTAGCCAATAAACGACCAATACGACCAAAACCATAAAGAACTACATCTTTGGGTTGAATTTCTTCAGAGGATTTAGCTTCTTTTAATTTATCTAAAACAAAATGTCTAGCATCTGGATATTTTTCATCTTCTAATCCATACTCATAAGTCAATTTACCAATATCCAATTTTGATGGTGGTAAGTCTAGAGTAAGAATGACATTGGCAATTTCTACTGAGTCAGAAACCGAAATTGGTTTACCTACAAATTTACCTGCGTATTCGTGTAAGTTGATAATTTCGCTTACGTTTCTATCAATTAATTGATTTCGGAACAAAACCAATTCAATCGATTTGTCGTACCACAAATCGCTGATAATTTTGATTAATTCTACTCCTGAACGTCTTCTGTCGGCTTGAAACGAAACCTCTTTTTCGTATAAATCCATGTTATTCATAATTGAAAATTTGTAAAATAAATTAAAGCAATTTTTAAAATTTGGTGCAAAAGTACTTATTTCAATCGATTTCGTAACTTTTTTTATGATTTTTTTTGGATAAAAAAAAGCCAGCTTACAATTGTAAGTCGGCTTTTGGTCAGGGCAAACGACTTTAAGAAAATTTTAGCCACGAATTTCACGAATTAACACAAATTAAGAATTAATAAAAATTAATTACACGAATTTTCTGTTTTTTTTTATTAATGAATTTGTGTAATTTAAAGATGTGAAAATTCGTGTTTATTCGTGAAATTCGTGGCAACTTTTTTTTTCTTTTTTTAAAGGCGTTTGACCTGGATTTTGGTTTATAGTTTTAACGTTTTAGATAATTATTCGAATGATTTCTCCGTTTTTATTAATCATTTCGATGCGGATACTTTGTTTTTCGTCCTTATTGTTTAAAAGTTTAGAAACTTCTTCAATATTTGTTGCTTTGACATTGTCAATGCTCAAAATGATATTCCCTTTTAACTCTTCACTGTATTGCAGTAAGTTTTCATTGGTAATGGATTTAATTTTTACACCATAATCCAATTTGAATTTCTTTTTGTCGGCAGCATCGATATTTTCTATTTCGATTCCTTTGAATTCGCTATTAAAGTTCTCGTTTTTACTCAATACAACTGGAGTAACCGAGGTTTTTCCATCTCGTAAATAGGTAACTTGAATTTTGTCGTTTGGTCTTTTGGTGTTTACATAACCCGAAAGATCGGCAAAAGTGGCAATATCTTGATTGTCTAATTTGATGATGATATCTCCTTTTTGTAATTTGGCGTTGTAGGCACCCGAGTTTTTGCTTACCTTATTAATGTAAAAACCTTGTGTTTGTGTGATACCTAGTTCTTTGGAAGCATTTCCGTTTAACTCTCCACCTTCAACGCCTAGAATTCCTCTTTGTACATTACCGAATTCCATAATGTCTTCGATTATTTTTCTAGCATTATTGGATGGAACGGCAAAGGAGTAGCCAACATAAGAACCTGTCATAGATGAAATCATGGTGTTGATTCCGATCAATTCGCCACGAGTGTTTACAAGAGCGCCACCACTGTTCCCGGGATTTACGGCAGCATCGGTTTGTATGAACGATTGAATTCCTCTAGTGTCTAGATTTCTGGCTTTGGCCGAAACAATTCCCGCTGTTACGGTTGAAGTTAAGTTGTACGGATTTCCTACTGCCAGTACCCATTCCCCAACCTTAACCGAATCGGAATTGGCAAATGTGGAATACGGTAATTTTTCGTCGGCATTAATTTTCAGCAAGGCGATGTCCATTTTAGAATCGGTTCCAACGAGTTTTGCTTTGTACGTTTTCTTGTTGTTTAAGGTGATTTCAATATCAGTAGCATCTTTCACGACATGATTGTTGGTTACAATATAACCATCTTCGGAGATAATAACACCCGATCCTGTTCCTACTTGTTCTTGTTGTTGCTGTCCGCCATAGCCATAAAAATATTCCATTATGGGATTAGAAATAGTTCTTACCGATACGTTTTTTACGTGCACTACAGTATGAATCGTTTTTTCTGCGGCGACTGTAAAATCAACGTTTTCGGCACCCAAACTAGCCTGTCTTCCATAGGATTCGGGAGCAACTGTTGTAATTCCATTTTTGTTGGACGAAAAATAACCATTGTTCTCAAATAATAATTTGTATGCGCCAATGGTTGTTGCGCCACTTAACAAGGATACCAAGAATAATTTTGAAATTTGTTTCATAATATATTTAAGTTTTATTAGTTATTTGATTACGAATTTAGCGGAAATTTTTTTTCGCGCAATATGGTTTAACGCTCTTTAACAATGATTAACAATTCATTAATAGTTTGTACTTTTGTGTGACTAAAATTAAAATAAAATGCAATTAGAATTTTATAAATACCAAGGAGCTGGAAACGATTTTGTGATGATCGACAATCGTTCTGGATTTTTCCCAAAAGAAAACATACAATTGATTGCTCATTTGTGTGACAGACGTTTTGGAATAGGAGGAGACGGACTTATATTGTTAGAAAACGATTCGGATACTGATTTTAAGATGGTCTATTATAATTCCGACGGTAATCAAAGTTCAATGTGTGGCAATGGAGGACGCTGTTTGGTGGCTTTCGCCAAAGATCTAGAAGTGATTGAAGATAAAACTACTTTTATTGCTACGGATGGTTTGCATCATGCTTCATTCGAGGATAATGGAGTGGTTTCTTTGCAGATGATTGATGTTCCCACTATAACTATTAAAAATGATCATACATTCTTGAATACAGGATCTCCGCATCATGTACAAATGGTGGAAGATTTAGAACATTATAATATAAAAGAAAATGGCGCTGCTATTCGCTATGGCGAATTGTATGGCGCAGCAGGAAGCAATATTAATTTTGTAAAGAAAATAGACGATACTACTTTCAGACTTCGTACCTACGAAAGAGGGGTTGAAGATGAAACCTTGGCTTGCGGAACTGGAGCTACAGCGGTTGCAATCGCCATGAATGCTACAGGACAGACCGCTGCCACTACTGTTAATGTGAATGTAGAAGGAGGGAAATTGGTGGTGTCTTTTGATAAAAATCAAAATGGGTTTACGAATGTTTTCTTGAAAGGCCCAGCGGAATTTGTGTTTAAAGGGGTAATAAAGATTTGAGTCCCGAAAGCTTTCGGGAGAAGATTAACGATTTTAGATTTACGTAGAATCGAAAATCAGAAGTTATCTGTAGTTCGCTGTTGCTCATTTCAAAAATCAAAAATCGTTAATCAAAAATCAAAAATTCCTCAATGAAAACATTAAAAGGCGATACCATTTACATTCGAGCACTCGAACCCAATGATTTGGAGTTTATTTATGCCATAGAAAATGATCAAAGCATCTGGGAAGTGAGTAACACGCATACACCTTACAGTCGGTTTTTGGTAAAGCAGTATTTAGAAAATGCCCATCAGGATATTTATGAAGCCAAGCAATTGCGATTGGCTATTTGTCAAGATCAGGATTTTCCGGCTTTAGGGTTAATTGATTTGTTCGATTTTGACCCCAAAAATAATAGAGCGGGTGTTGGCATTGTAATTCAGGGTGTTGAGCATAGAAATCAGAATATTGGATCGGAAGCATTGGACTTACTTATTCAGTATGCTTTTTATAATCTTAATTTACACCAATTATATGCAAATATTGGATGCGAAAACAAGGCTAGTATTGCTCTTTTTACTAAATTTGGTTTCGAAAAGATAGGCGTAAAGAAAGATTGGACTTTTGTCAATGGAGTATACAAAGACGAAGGGATTTATCAACTAATTAACGTCTAAATAAGTCCAGATAATTTTCGGGATGAATTAGAAACAATTTTAAATTTAATATATTTTGAACGTAAAGAAAATAGTATCCGTAGGGGCTGTAGTAATTGTATCCGTTTTAATCGTTTACGGTTTTGTTTTGATGACACAAATTTTTAGTGACAACACAAAATTTGCCGAAAAAGAGGTATATGTCTATGTACCAACGGACTCGGATTATGAGCAGGTAAAGAAAATAATTGCTCCGTATGTGAAAAATATGGATCGTTTTGAAATGGTTGCTGGAAAAACTAGCTATCCCGAAAACGTAAAGTCAGGGCGATTTTTGTTTAAAAAAGGAATGAGCAGTTATGATTTGGTTAGAACTATGCGAATTAATGATCCCGTAAGTTTAGCTTTTAACAATCAAGAGCGTTTAGAAAATTTTGCCGGACGTGTTGGTTCTCAAATAGAACCGGATAGTTTGGAATTGTTGAATACGTTTAAAGATTCTGTTTTTTTGAAAGAAAACGGATTTAACGAAGAAAATGTTTTGGTAATGTTTATCCCAAATACGTATGATATTTATTGGAACACTTCTGCGGAGAAGTTTCGAGATAAAATGATTAAAGAATACCGAAATTTTTGGAATGCAGCACGCACGGCCAAAGCAGCTGCACAAGGTTTAACACCTATTCAAGCTACAATTTTGGCATCGATTGTACATAAAGAATCAGTTAAAAAAGATGAAAGACCAAGAATAGCGGGAGTTTATTTGAATCGATTGAGACTTGAAATGCCCTTGCAAGCTGATCCAACAGTTATTTTTGCTATGAAAAAGAAATCGAATGATTTTAATCAAGTTATTAAAAGAGTTTTCTATAATGATCTGATTATGAGTCATCCTTATAATACGTATGTAAATATAGGTCTTCCTCCAGGTCCAATTGCTATGCCTGATATTACGGCACTAGAAGCGGTTTTGAATCCTGAAAAGCATAATTACATCTATTTCTGTGCAAGTGTAGATCGTTTCGGGTATCATGAATTTGCGGCTACTTTGCCAGAGCATAATAGTAATGCCAAAAAATACTCGGATTGGATTAATAGCCAAGGAGTTCAACGTTAGTGTTTTAGTATTGACGGGTTTTTTTAAAGCTTCAAAATTGTTTAGTAACAGTTTTGAAGTTTTTTTTTGTTTTATTGTTGGTCAAATTAAATGTAACCAACAATGGTTTTATGAAAATGAGATTGCATGAGGGACAGCTCTCCCGATAGTTATCGGGATTGTGGTCATGCCTAAATAGCGAAATTTTGATAGATAAATAGTGTGTTTTTGTTTGAAACGATATTGTAAAATAGGGAATTGGCGATCAGATATCCTTGATTTCTGCTTTTCTAGACGTTTTTACTTTTTTTAAATACGAATAAACTGATTTATTTAGGCTGTTTATTTACAGGTTTTTTGTTTATTTCTATTTTTTTTCAAAACTGGAATGCCCGTACTACTAGGAACTTAAGGGTTTTATCTTTCAAATATCGCTAAGTTTAAAGTGTTGATTTTCAGCTTTATTTTTTAAGTTGTATCTTTGTGCGTAGAAATTTCATAACGGGACAGCGTTTTGAAGAAATCCAAATTATGATAAAAAAATGGTATTATTGCGCAAGTTTGATTGTTGTTGTAGCTTTTTTAAGCTCCGGTTTTAAACCCTCTAAATTAGAATCAACCCCATGGTTTCTAATTCACGAAGCAGATGATTCATCCTACTTACTACCATCATTAAATGTTGACGATTATACCAATTCTGAGATTCCCTATACTGGAACTTTTTTTATTGGTTATAAAGAAGCAATCGGCTTCAAAGAGTCACAAGGAAAATACAAAAAAATTAATTCCCTCGGCTATTTAGGAAAATACCAATTTGGTATAGAAACGTTAAAAACTATTGGAATCCACAATAGAAACGCTTTCCTAAACAGTCCCAGAATGCAAGAAAAAGCTTTTATTGCCCTTTTGTCTAAAAATAAATGGGAGTTAAGAGATGTCATAGAGAAGTATGAAGGTGCCGTTATAAACGGAATTAGGATTACGGAATCTGGTATTTTGGCAGCAGCGCATCTTGGCGGTGTAGGATCAGTAAAAAAATATTTTAGATATAAAGGGAAGCGTTATTTCAAAGATGCTTATGGAACTTCGTTAAGAAGTTATCTAAAGAAATTTGGAGGGTATGATACGTCCTTTATTATTGCTGACAGCTCTGCAAGTGTAATTTAAATTTTCTTGAATCTCAATTTTATTAGTAAGAGGCGGTTTGAAATTAATTCCAAACGGCCTCTTATTTTTTTGTTTAGCTTTTAGCTATAATTTCTCCTTGCGGATTTACTTTTAATTTAATTGTTTCTTTGTCTTTTTTGAGTTTTAAATTGTATTCTTTTTTTGTTACATCCCCATTCTCTTGGGTGTAAAGAAACTTGTCATTTACAATTTGCCAACCTGGGTACGCTTTGTAGATGGAATAAATGACAGGTGCAGGTAATTGTACATTGTCGTATTTTTCAACAACGCTAGTGAGTTTTCCATTTGAATCATAAGTAGCGGATAAAATTCCTTTTTCTCCTTCTAGAATAACAAGATAATTCTCGAAACCTTCATAGTCTTTTCCTAAATTATAGGCAATAAATTCGCTTTGAAGTTTTTTTACACTTGGGTCTGGATTTTTATCGGGTAGGTAAAATGAAAAATCTTTTCCTGCATTTTTAATTACGATCTCTGGTAGGTCTATGGATTTCATTGTGCCCTCATCGTTCCCTCCGTTGTTCTTATTCTGAGAATAAGAAGTATTGTACATTCCTAAAAACAGCACAATAATGATAAATAATTTCATAATATTTTTTTTTAATTAATATTATTTTGAAAATTTAGGTTTAAAATAAACACTAAGGTTTTTGTAATTGCTTCCCCTTCTTGTTATTTTTACTTATTTTAAATACCAGCTATAAAATTAATGCAATTATAAAGCACTGAGTGTTAATGATTTACTTAATCACTGTTAATTTAAGAGGGTTTTTTACTTCGTTTTTTTATTCAGATAGTGAGTCGTAATACAATTTAATTACAAAGTATAATAGGACTATGTCAAACATGAAAAAGTGACACTCTATATTGGATGAAATAGAATGTAAAGTAGTGGTCTAAATCGAGTAACTATTCACTTTTTTATAGAGCCAGTGAATAGTTATCGATAGTTTTAGGGGGGGATTTGCAGGGTCTAATTTTTAAAATCTTAGTAAATTCAGCTCTAAATCAAATGCTATTAATCAATTAAAATTTCTAATATTTTGATGGCGGCCTCACTTATTTTTGTTCCAGGTCCAAAAACAGCCGCTGCACCAGCATCAAATAGAAACTGATAATCTTGCGCAGGGATTACTCCGCCAACAATGACCATAATATCTTCTCTGCCGTATTTTTTTAGTTCTTCGATTACTTGGGGAACCAATGTTTTATGACCTGCGGCGAGTGAAGAAACTCCTAAAATGTGGACATCATTTTCTACAGCTTGTTTGGCCGCTTCGGCAGGAGTTTGAAAAAGAGGACCAATATCCACATCAAAACCTACATCGGCATAGCCAGTAGCCACCACCTTGGCACCACGGTCGTGACCGTCTTGTCCCATTTTGGCAATCATAATTCTTGGTCGACGTCCTTCTTGTTTGGCAAAGGCGTCTGCTAGTTGTTTTGCTTTTTCAAAGCTTTTGTCGTCTTTCATTTCTTTGCTATACACACCGCTAAAAGATTTAATTTGTGCTTTATACCTACCGAATATGGTTTCTAATGCATCGCTAATTTCTCCTAATGTACAGCGATTTCTCGCAGCTTCAACGGCAAATTCCAACAAGTTCCCTTCTCCTGTTTGCGCGCAAAGTGTTAATTTCTGGAGTGATGCCTGAACTTTGTCAGAGTCTCTAGTTGCTTTAATTCGATCAAGTTGTTCGAGTTGTTGTAGTCGAACCATCTGATTGTCAACATCGAGAATTTGCAAAGGATCTTCTTTCTCTAAACGGTATTTGTTGACTCCTACAATGATGTCCTGACTGCTATCGATTCGGGCCTGTTTGCGGGCTGCCGCTTCCTCAATTCGAATCTTTGGAATTCCGGTTTCAATGGCTTTGGTCATTCCGCCTAATTCTTCTACTTCTTCAATGAGTTTCCATGCCTTATCGGCTATTTCTTTGGTTAAGCTTTCAACATAATAACTACCTGCCCAAGGATCTACTGTTTTGGTGATTTTGGTTTCTTCCTGCAAATAGATTTGGGTATTTCTGGCAATTCGAGCCGAAAAATCGGTAGGCAAAGCTATTGCTTCGTCTAGCGCGTTGGTATGTAAAGATTGTGTTCCTCCAAAGGCTGCGGCAGTTGCTTCGATGCACGTACGAGCCACATTATTGAATGGATCCTGTTCTGTTAAACTCCAGCCCGATGTTTGGCAATGGGTTCTAAGTGCCAATGATTTATCATCTGTTGGGTTGAATTGTTTTACCAGTTTGGCCCAAATCATTCTGCCAGCTCTCATTTTGGCAATTTCCATAAAATGGTTCATCCCAATGGCCCAGAAAAAGGATAGGCGAGGCGCAAAATCATCTATTTTCATTCCGGTTGCCAATCCCGTTCTAATGTATTCTAATCCATCGGCAAGGGTGTAGGCCAATTCGATATCAGCAGTGGCTCCGGCTTCTTGCATGTGATATCCTGAGATGGAAATGGAGTTGAATTTCGGCATTTTATTGCTGGTAAATTCGAATATATCGGCGATGATTTTCATCGATGGAGTAGGTGGATAGATATAGGTATTACGTACCATAAACTCTTTCAAGATGTCATTTTGAATAGTTCCTGAAAGTTGTTCGGGTTTTACTCCTTGTTCTTCAGCTGCAACAATATAAAAAGCCATAATAGGCAAAACGGCACCATTCATAGTCATAGAAACCGACATTTCGTCAAGTGGAATCTGATTAAACAATACTTTCATATCTTCAACAGAGTCTATGGCTACTCCTGCTTTTCCGACATCTCCTACAACTCGTTCATGATCAGAGTCGTAACCCCTGTGTGTGGGTAAATCAAAAGCGATAGAAAGTCCTTTTTGACCAGCCGCTAGATTCCGTCTATAAAAAGCATTACTTTCTTCGGCTGTAGAGAATCCGGCATATTGACGTATTGTCCAAGGTCTACGCACGTACATAGTAGCGTAAGGCCCACGCAAATTTGGTGCAAAACCGGCTCCGAAATCAAGATGCTCGATCGTTTCGATGTCTTTTTCAGTATAGGTTTTGTGGAGTTCAATTCCTTCTGCAGTTTGAAAATTTTGTTCCGAGTTTAAGGGAGCAGTTTCCAAGTTGTTGGAATTTCCAAGTGTTATGTGTTGTAGATCTTTTCTTTTCATTTTTTTTGCAATGGGAATTATATTACCATAATTAATCTTGATTAACCCAAATTTTAGAATTTCTGGAAGTATGATAAACGGCCTTTATGACAATTGTAGTTTGATAAATTGTAAAATGAATTGAATATGGAAATGTTGCTGTAAATGCAATTCTAACATCATCATATCGAATTTGGTATAAAAAAGGGTTTTTATGGATAATACTGACCTCTTTTTTTACAGCATTAATAAATTTTTTTTCCAAATTACTTTGTTTACCTCCATACCAAAGTGCAATTTCCTTAATATCCTGTTTTGAGACTGCAAGAATTTTTAAACTATAATTCATCTTCAATTTCTTTCATAGCTTCAAAAAAGTCTTGGGCAGTAGATGGGTCTTTTAAATATTCGCTTGTTCTTTCTCTAACTTCATTTATTTGCCATTCCGGAATAATAATTTCTTTTTTTTCGGTTGGTAAAATGATAACTTCTACTTCATCAGCAATAAAATCAATAGGTAAAGTGATATTGATCTGGTGGTTTTTTACGGTAACTATTTGTCTAATTGCTTCCATGATGCTTTTTTATACTGTAAAGATAGTTTTTTATGCTTTTATATTAAATACTAAAACCGACAGCAGATTACTCTTCCAAAAGTCGTTCCTGTTCCAATTTCTCGGCCAATCGTTTTTCAATTATTGGAGTGATCAAAGTTTTTCTGGGTTTTACTTTTACAAAAGGAAACAATTCTAAGTCCTGTTTCATTTTGTCATTTTTGTTGGGATACTTATTGGTACCTAATAGTGGTTCTTTTCCGGAATCAAATAAAGCTTGTTCGGCATCGGCGCTTTCTTGGATTTTTCTTTTGATAATCCCTTCATTCAGTTGTTTAAGAAAACCTCCATTGGCTTCAATGTCTTTGAATAATACTAATGCTTTTTCGGCCAATTGATTCGTTAAGCTTTCGATATAATAACTGCCGTCAGCAGGATTATCTACTTTATCAAAATAGCTTTCCTCTTTTAGAATCAACAATTGATTTCTGGCAATTCTGTCGCCAAATTCATTGTCTTTGTGGTACAAGGTATCATACGGTAAATTGGCAATGGCGTCAGCACCTCCAAGAACGGCACTCATGCATTCGGTAGTGGTACGAAGCATGTTTACATTATAATCGTAGATGGTTTTGTTACGTTTTGTTGGAGTAACCAGCAAATGGCAATCTTGATTGTGATTGTATTCTTGTGCTATTGTATTAAAAAGGATTCGTAAAGCACGTAGTTTTGCGATTTCGAAAAAATAATTGGTTCCTACCGAAACTTGAAATACAATTGGTTGATTGATATCCGTTATTCGGTTAAAATATTCATTGGCGTGTGCTACACTATAAGCGATTTGCTGTGCCATATTGGCACCGGCATTTTGATACAAACCACTATTTATGCTGATAATCGAAAGAGCTGGAGCTTCTTTTGATAGTGTGTTTAGCGTATCAAAATTATTTTTCTCATTGGTCACAAACCAATTTCCGTCTTTGGCCAATTGTCCTATTGGATCTATATTACAATAGATAGTCGCTTTTTTTTCTTTTGCAATAGCATCAATAGTCTTTACGAAATCGATTGAAATAAAATTGAAATTAAAGTAAGTGGTAACTTTGTCTAAAGGCAATTTTTCTAACAGTTTTGCAATAGCAATGGTGTCATCTTGAATAGTAAAGCGAAGACTTTCGGCACCACGATTTATAGCATCCAACGCTTTTTCGACCGATTTCTCTACATCAAAAACAAAGATGTTTTGGCAAATTTTAAATTGCGAAGCTTTTGTGGAAACGGGATATTTTTTAGTAAAATCCTCTTTGTCGTAAAATGGTTTTACTTTGATATCCTCCGGAGAATTCCAAATCAGGGTTTCATTATAGTCGGCTCCTTTGAGTTCAAATTGAATTTTTTGTTTCCAAAGTTTCGCAGAAACAGGGCTGAAATCGTCGAATAAGTTCTTAGCCATTTTTAATTGTAATTAGTTTTGATTGTAATACTTAACGATTATTTCTTTTTAACAGTATCACCTTCAAATTCGATGATGTAAATATCTTCACTATCTTTTTTCATATAGTATTTTTCACGAGCATACTTTTCGATTTGCAAAGGGTTTTTCAATTGCTTGATGTGCTCTTCATCTTTTTCTATTTCGCCTTGGTAATAAGTCGCATTGTCTTCTAGTTCCTCTATTTGTTTGTTTAAAAAACGATGTTCAAAATAAGAATAGTTGTCTAGAAAGACCATCCAAGTCAAGAAAGATAGTGAGACCCAAACGTACTTGTTGCTTAAAAGTTTAAACCAAGTTTTGTCTTTATAAGGATTTTTCATTGGGGTGTTTTTTACCTATTTTTTAATGGAAAAGTCTCTGTTTTTAGTTGTAATTCTTTATCTTTTAATGTTAAAATCAAAGAATTGTTGTGTTTTGAATCCGCAATAAAATTACAACAAAATTATAAAATACGTTGATTAATTACGGCACGAACTACATCTATAGCCACGGTATTGAATCTGTCGTTGGGTATTATAATATCGGCAAATGCTTTTGTAGGTTCTATAAATTGCTCATGCATGGGTTTTAAAGTGTGTTGATAGCGGTTTAAAACTTCATTCATGTCGCGACCACGTTCGGCGATGTCTCTTTTCAAGCGGCGAATTAAGCGTTCGTCTGAATCGGCATGCACGTATATTTTAATGTCAAAAAGATTTCTTAATTCGGGATTTGTTAGGATTAATATTCCTTCAACAATCATTACTTTTCTGGGATGTGTGACAACTACATCATCGGTTCTGTTGTGTTGCACAAAAGAATAGACGGGTTGATTTACAATGTTTCCGGCCTTCAATTCTTTGAGGTGCTCTACCAGTAATTCAAAATCAATGGCTCTTGGATGGTCAAAATTGATGTTGGAACGATCTTCGTAGCTAAGGTCATGGGTTTCTTTATAATAGGAGTCTTGAGAGATAATCCCAACTTCCGCTTCGGGTAATTCATTCATGATTTGATGAACGACTGTTGTTTTTCCACATCCTGTTCCTCCTGCAATTCCTATAATGAGCATAAAATTGATTTGTTTGTTTATGATGCAAAAATAGCAATAATTCTATTGAGAAAAATCGATTCAAGGAGTTCAGATGCTATTCTTATAAACAAAAGTGTTTTTTAGTAAAAAAGAATGATTGTGTGTTGCAGTTTTCCTTCCTCTTTCATTGGTAGGATATAATTTCTGTACACATAATTTTCGTTCCTATTCAATATTAGAGCAATTTGTTTAACGGAATAACTTTTATGTTTGCAAAGTTCATATATAACACCTTTAATTTTATTAGGGTCATTTTCTCTGACACCTAACTTTTCTATTTGTTCTCTTATCACAGAAGGTAACTCCTGTGTTAGTGATTGGGGTTCTGTGTTAAGCAAATTAGGTTCTGTGTTAAGATTATCTCCAGTGATGTAATAAGTGGCTCTTCCTTTCCCTTTTTGTTCTATAAGTCCTTTGTCCCGTAGGTTTCTTAATTCATTACTTGCTTTTAAAACATCACATGCATTTAGTTGTCTGTAAGTAGAATTGTCTATTGCTTCTGCTTCACGAATAAAGATTAATCCTTTTTTTTGTTCCGTATTCAAGTCAAATTTACAAAAAGTATTCAACCATTGTAAATCACTTTCGTTGAGAAAATGATGCAACAATAATCTTGTGGTAAATAAATTTGCCGTGTGATCGCTTTCGAAAGTTGGTGGTGCCAATGACGATTTCTCCATCAAGTTTCTCATCGTTCTAATTCCGCTTCCTTTTGTTTCCGCAAGGTTTGTTTCGTGAAATATTGATGCTATAAATGGGTTTCTATTTTTAGATCCTGGTTCTCCCAATTGCTCTTCCGGTTTTAAAGAAAATCCCGGGTTTTTGATTTCTATTCTGTTTCCGTATCGGATTATTTGAATGGGCTGATTTTCTCTATACTATCTTTGGATAAATCGTAAATTGCTATTTGCTGTGATCGATTTTGATATTTTTTTCTTTTACTTCTAAATTTCCCATAATCTAATTTCCCATATTCATAAAATTGTCATCATTTCTAATATCTCGATTTATTTCATAACTAAGAAAATAATAGAAAAACAAAGCCCTCATTGGTTTTGTCAGTTCTTTGTTTGATGATAAAATTAAACTCAAATTCGATTTGTCTATTGCTAATTGTTTTATTAAATCGTTTCTCTTAATTCCGTATTCTTTCATTTTTTCTTCAATCCAATCAATAGTAACAGTAGCAACGTCCAAATTATAGACTGCTGGTTTTATATGATAATCCGGAAAGATACTTTTGGCAATTTCAACCAATTGTTTTTGATTTAGGACATAACCATTTAATACTCTTTCTTGCTTTATTACAATAGTATCTTCTGAAACTTTAGAAAATTCAAACCCATATTTTCTATAGTGTTGAATCGATTGTATTTGTTGTTCTTCCATATCAAAAAGAATTAGCTGTAAGTTATCTGATAATCTCCTTTTAAAACATCGGGAACGTTTTCGGGCGTATTGTTTTCCTTTAGTAATCTGATAGCATTTAAAACTGACTGTTTAACTTCCTGTAATGTGTCGCCACCAGCATAAATGCCTTCAATGTTATCGGCATAGGCGGTAAATCCGTCTTTTGTTTCTTCAACTATAATTTTGATGATTTTCATTAGAACTATTTTTATTTACTATTCTATACAATTTCTTCCTCATTCAACCCACCTTAATGAATGTTTTCGTTTTAAGCCGCAAAACCTCTTCCTATTTGCGCCAATTCATAAAAATGCCGAAAAGCAACATCCACTTTCTGAGAGAATATCATTCTATCATAACTGGTTTCCGGTAAAAGATTTCCCAATACCATTTGAATTTCCCATCTTACTTTTTCTTGAGTAGCTTTTTCTTTATGCCATTCCTGAATTAATATTTTATTTTTAGCATCATATAGTTTTTCCAATAATGTTTTAGCGGCCAGTTTTACGCTTTTCTCTTCGTCTTTAGTTAGTTTGTCTTTTTTTAATAAGTCAAATAATTCTTGTTCTTCCTCGGTCATTTCGTTTTTGGCAGCTCTTTGTTGCTCTTCATTCGATTCTTCTGCTAGTTTCAATAAATCTTCATAAGCCTGCTCAATTGATAAACTTCCAGAATTGTAATCGTCAATGACTTTTTGAAAACTTTCTAAAAATGAACCTCTTGTTTTGTTTTGGGCCATCATTTGTTTCAACTTAATTTCCAATAACTCCCTAAGGTCTGCAAATTGAATGTTTTTATGTTTCTTCTCTGGGAATTCGTCTCGTAGTAAAGCAAAATTCAATTTGCTCAAATCGATTTGTTTTGAAGAGTCTATACTGTATTTTTCGCTTGGATCTTGTAAATCACCTTTGCCCAAAATGCTGGAGTCCAATAAAGCATCAATTTTCTTTTTTGCTCTTTCTACGGCTTCATCCTGATCTACATTTCTATCTACAACAGCTCTCAGATATAGAAATACATCTCTGTGCCTTTTGATTACAGGAAAATCATAGACTTCTGGTTTCGCAGAATCATATAATGATGCAATGGTATTAACAAATAACCCCAATTGCTTTCTAAATTCATCTTTACCCAGAATGATGTTAGCGTATTCCTGAAATAATTCAATTTCTTTAAATCCTTTTTCTCCCAGGTTTAGAATATGGTCAATATCTGCTCCCAAGTTTTTGCAATATACTTTTGCCTCGGCAATTCCTTCATTTAATAATGCTATTAATTCTTCAAACTCTTTTACAGGATACTCTTCCTCATCATGGCCATCATTCGCTTTTCCTTTTGTTCCTTCCGCATAAGCCGCCAAAGCCATTTTTAGATTTCTAAAAACCCCAAAATAGTCAATAACCAAACCGTTTTTCTTGCCTTCAATTACACGATTTGCTCTTGCAATGGTTTGCATTAGCGTATGATTTTGTAATGGTTTATCCAAATACAAAGTAGATACTGATGGTGCGTCAAAACCGGTCATCCACATGGCAGTTACAAAAACAATACGATACGTGTTGTTCGGATCCTTGAAATAATCTTCAATATTACGCCCATCATCATCAGGGCTATCCATCAATTTTCTATGAAGTCTTATGTCTAATCCTTCTTTGTGAAATTTTTCTTCCTCTTCCTTATCACTTCCTTCCTGACTTATTACAACTGCCATTTTTGTTTCGTTCATAAAAACAATGGCTTTTTCATACCTCGTTTTTATTTCCGGATTTGTTTCAATGACTATCTTTTTTCTCAGCTCTTTTATTTCCTCTTTCAAGTGATATTGCACTTTGTCATACATCTTCACTGCGGTGAATTTATCAATACTGATAACCATCGCTTTCATTGGTCTTCTTCTTTTTTCATCGTCTATTACATCTAAACGAGAGGGAAAATGTTTTACAATATGTTTTGCTATTTCTTCCAGACGGTCATCTCTTCTAACTACATTGAGTAAAGTTGAATATTCTCTATCTAGTTTTTTTCTTTGCTCTTCGGTTAGATTTTCATCTTCCAGAATAGCGGCTGCTTCTCCAACCAAATCAGGGTTAACCTGTTCTACTTTTGGAACACTCTTTCTATAATATAATGGAACCGTAGCTTCATCTTCAATACTCTGTGCAAAATTATATTCTGAAATATACTTGCCAAACCAATCTTTTGTGAGCTCGCTTTTTAATAAAGGGGTACCCGTAAAGGCAATATATTGCGCATTGGGCAGACCAATTCGCATGTTCTCGGCCAAGCCTTTGTATTGTGTTCTATGGGCTTCATCTACAATTACAATCCAATCGTTTCTGTCAGTAAGCTGCTTGAAGGTTTTACCGCTTTCAATGCCAAATTTAAAAATAAGTGAGAATACATAAGCTCTGTTTGATTGTAGATATGCTGCGAGTTTTTCCTTATTTGCAGGTCTGAAATAGTTTTCTTTTTGGTCTTTGGTTTCGACAATTGTATCTGTTTCCAGAAAGTTTCTATAGATCTGACCATCCAAATCTTTACGATCGGTAATAATCAAGAAGGACCAATTGCCAATAACTTTGCGTTGAATTTTTCTGGAGAAAAATATCATAGAATACGATTTTCCAGAACCTTGTGTATGCCAAAATATACCTAATTTCCCCTTATTAGTTTTCTTATACTGAAGAGCAACTAAAGCATTATTCACCCCCAAATATTGGTGATTTTTGGCAATGATCTTGACTTTGTTTTTGTGGTACAATACAAAATTTTCAAAGTAATCAATCAAAGCCTCTTTTTGACATAGCCCTTCACCGAATATTTTGAGACTTAAATGTTCTCCAGTTCTTTCACTTTCTTCTTCTATTTCCTCTTTTGTGGGTTGCTCATGCGTTATGGCCGTGTCTGTTAGTTTTAACCAGGAGAAAAAATGACCCCAAGGGGAATTAAAAGATCCTACCCTTGTTTGGATGCCATTTGAGATACACACAAAGAGATTGAACCAAAACAATTGTGGAATATCTCTTTGATAGTCCTTTAGATTTTTATCGTATCCTGCTTTTACCTTTTCTGTAGCATTTTTTAACTCAATCATTACCAATGGCAATCCATTGACATATAATATCAAATCGGGTCTGCGGGTAATGTTTTGTGTTTCTTGGTATTCAATACTTAATTGGGATACTAACAAGAAATCATTGCCATTTTCAGGACTAAAATCAATCACTTTCACATAATCGTTTTCTTCTCTTCCATGCTCATTGATGTAATCTACTTGAACGCCATTTTTAATGAGATCATAAACTTCTTTATTTGCAATCACAGGAGTTAGCGTAGCTCTGCTTTTGGTTATTTCGCTAACCGCATGGTCAATACACAATTCCGGTAAATGTTGGTTTAAATTTATTAAATTAGTCTTTAGCCGATCTCTTAAAACCACCTCTTTCAGGCTGTGTCTTCCGATAAGTTGTTTTTCCCATGCATTGATATGAGTGTAGCCTAATTTTTCGACAAAGAAATTAATGTCGGCTTCTTCAATATGTGATTCGTTTAGATAGGCCATGTTATTAAACTATTTTATTTGGATTCCAATATTCTTTTGCAAAAGTTACTATGTCGTCTTGACGATTTTTTATTTCAACATCACTCCAGTTGTTTTTAAAAGGTTCTAACTTTTGTCTTTGAATTAAAACTGAATGTGTTTCTCTATCAGAAGGCATATCATTACTATCACTTGCATTACGTCCTCTGGTTGACAACACTAAATTTCCTAAATTATTTAAAAATTTGTCTTTAAAAATTTGTGTGTATTCAACTCCTTTTGGTTTCTGTGGAGTCCAATGATCTAACGTATTCTCTAATTTATGTTTTCCATAAAGGTTTGCGAAATCGGAATACTTCATTGCCGGTTCTCTATCTTCTGCTCTCAGCTTATTTTCATATTTCCATAATAGATATTTAGTAATCGACCAATAGTGATAATCTCCCTTTAAACATCGTTCAAAATCACCTGTGAAATTCCAATACTCTTTAAACCCATTTTCTGCAATTACCAATAGTGAATTCTCTAATTTTTCGGAATCCCCTTTATAATTCAAAGCCATTGAATGCAGTCTATTGGTTCGATAATTACCAACTGTGTATTCCATTTTAAACAATATAATTTCTATAAGTCTAAGTGTTTTTTGAATTTGCTCTATCTTATGATAATGAAAAAGCTTTAAAAGAATAGGGAAGCTATTATATTGATCGAGGTAAAGTATATCAGCTAATAAAATTTCCTTGTTTTTTAATTTTTGGATTTCAATTACAGAAGTGAAACTCGTTTTTAATGCTACCGAAAATTCTCTTACCCATTGTGATTTATCATCTTGTTTCTTGATGGTTTTTTTTACTCTTTCCAGAGAAGTGCCATCGTTTGAAATAAAAGCAATGGTGTGATAATTTAAAACTTGATCTTCATCAGCAATTTTTATAACTTCTAATAATTGATAAATAGTTTCAAATTCTTTTTCGACATAGGAAATATCTCTATTTGGATTTATACCTGAAACAGTACAATCCAGATAAATATTAAACATTAGAAAAGATTTTAATTTTTCTAGTTCTGTTAAATCTTTTCCTCTATCATTTTGGAAAGTGAATAATTGAGTAGCTTCTGATTTATCAGAAACGGAATCAGTAGTGATTTTAGCATTTTCAATTAAATCTTTCCAACGAAGAATTTCTTCAATTGAAACATCTTTTTTATTGAATTCATCGGTGAAATATTCAAATGATTCTGAAATTCTTCTTCTTGAACGGGTATCTATTGTATCTGAAACAGGTTTAATAATTAGATTTCGAAAAAAATTATCATCATAGCTTACGGTAGAATATTTTTGTTCTCCATCTGTGTTTTCCAAATACTCATTATAAATATTTGTTGCGACAGATTTGTAGTTTTCTAAATTCTTAATTTTGTTGTAAACACAGCTTAAAAAAATAACCACAGTTGTAAGTCGCTGTTGACCATCAATAATCCAGAACTTATTTTTATTGTGTTCGTCAGCCTCAAATAGAAAATGTCCTAAGTGATATTGGGAAACAGATATCGGATGTTCCTTTAAATCCGTAAGAAACTGTTTGATTTGTTTTTCTTTTTCCCAAGAATAGGCGCGCTGATAATTGGGTACTGAAAATAGATTTTTACGAGGACTGAATATATCGCTAATGGTTGATTTATAATCCATTTACATTTTTTTAATTAGATCTTACAAATTACAAATTCAATATTAGGAAATTCTTTTCTATTTTTATTAAGAAATATTTTATTTCTATCATTTAGTGCAGTTTCGTTGAAGGCAATTTAACCGGATTTACCATCACTAAATTTCTTCAGCTCACTTCTCATTTTTACTTGAAAAAAGGAATGAGCCGTGTTAAAAGCTTCTCCAACAAGTGCTTTATTGTCTTTGTCAATTACTGACAAGTCATTGCCTGCATGATTGCTCATGTTTAGTTGTATGCTTTTTATTTTGTGTTCTCTAAACAAAACTTGAGCTGCTTCTAACAAAACCAAATCAGAATAGATGCGATTGCTAATTTCAAAAAAAAGTTAAGTCTTGATAAGGGCCAAAAGTTATTTTTTCTCTTTTTGCCCAAAGCATTACTTGCAAGGTTTCCTGATTTGGAAAAAATAAATTACTATTGGCTATTGCATCGTTATATGCTGTTGTTAATGCATTTAATTTTTCTAACGACAAGGTTTCTTTAAAGCTTTGCGAGAGTAAAAAAGTTTCCTTTTTAGTTTTTTCCATAAGCTGAAACGGGCTCTGCTGCCATTAAGTTTTTTTCTTCCTCCACTAAATGCTCCACACTCAATTTACCACTAATTAATCGTGGCAATAACAAATCTCGGGTTTCTTGAAGGAGTTGGATCTTCTTGTTCAAGGTAATTATTTCATTTAAAAAAGGTAATGTTGTTTCACCAAATTTCTCAATAACAGTTATACAAGGCTCAATTAATTTGATATTATGAAAGCCTTCATTAGTCAATGAAACTTGTGTTGCTCCATTTGCAAATACATCTTTGTAATTGTGAAATGAATTGCTTTTTATTAACCAAAATAAATAAGGTAGAAATTTTTCATTTGGAGCTTTTAAACCAAGAAAACCACTTGTTAAAGCTAATTCCTCAATGAGTTCTTTATTTGTTTCTGAAAAAACTAAAACTTTGTATGTATTACTCATTCTAGCAAAAAAAACAGAATTTAATTCCGGTACAAGTTGTGCTCTAGATGGTTTATTTTCCCAATCAATAATTTCACCTTGTCCTGTAATATTAATATCTGTAACATCAGCTGTAGCTATATATGTTTTAGTATCATTAAACTTTTTTAGTTTAGCTTTTGACATACTAAATGAAGAAAATTCATCGATAGGTTTTTTTTTCCAACCCTCAGGCAACCCTTCAATGATTTTAGCATTTTCAAAACCAGGAAAACGCAACCTTACAAACCATTCTTTATAAATTTCTTCTGCCATTTCTTCTAATAGCTTGATGCGTTGCTTGTTGTTTTCAATCAATTCATCATAAGAAGATAGGATGGAGGCTATTTTACTTCTATATTCCTTTTTGGGGACTTTTAATTTTAGTGAATGTATATGATTTCTATTTAATGTAGGGTTTGCTGCACCAGCATCAAATTTTTCAAAATGAAGAACCTGTAATAGATAATAAATAAATTTAGGATCATTACCCTTAAAATCTTTAATCCATAAAGTAGTGTCATGTGGCCAATAGTTTTCAGATGAAAAATACACTTTGCCCAAAGTACCCTTCCTTCCAATAACAACTCCAGGTCCTTTAACCTTAAATTCGTTATGATAACTTGAAATTCCTCCAGAAGATATGATAGGTATTGAACCGGCCGTTTGCTCTTTTACAGTAATGTCGAAACCTCTTTGAAGGGTAATTAAATCGTCTAACCTCAACTCTTCGATCATACAAATAAAGATTTAATATTTTCTTTAATCAAAATTCCTAAATTAGTAGCGTTTTCTTCTAATTTGTCAAGTTTTTTAGATTGAGTTATTATTTTATTTTTGAAGTCTAGAACACTTGTATTATCATCTTCAATTTCTATTCCGACATATCTCCCTGCATTCAAAGAATAATCTTGTTCCTCAGCATATTCTATTTTATCAGCTACTTTACATAGACCCACTACGTCAATATATTTTGCTTCTGGGAAACGAGATTGTAACCAATCTAAATTGGTAAACCAATAATTTACTTTTTCAATAGCAGTTTTCCATTTTTGTTGCAATTCGTCCAAGGCTTTCATTTGGTTCAGACCTAAGTTTGCCCAGTCTTTGTCGGTTTTAATTTTTAATAGTTTATCTGCTGCTCCCCAAATTTCAGTTAAAGTGTCTTTGTTGGTTTTTAGCGTGGCATCTAGTTCTTTTAGTTGGGTGGTGTAAACGGCTAATTTTTTTGAAAAAGCCAGCTGCTGTTTGTTGGATGTGATTGCTTCGTTCCTCGCAATGACTGGTAAAGACAATTCCGGTAAAACCAAATCGTTTATTTTTTGGAGTACCCCACTTTCATTTAGTTTTTTTAGGGCATCGCCTTTGTGTTTGGCTTTGCTGTCTAGAGCATATTGTTGCAAGTTTGTAACAACTGTTTTTAATTGATTATTGAAAACCTCAAACGAAGCAGGCACTGCTTGTGTCGCTTCATTTGCTTCTTCTATATAATGGCTTACTAATTCCAGGTAACGCTCGTTTTCTCCACGATACAAGCGCACAATGGCAGTCAGGTTTTGGATGTGTTCTTCTTTCCATTCACGATGCGCACGATCTATTTGGTGATAGGTATTTCGGGCATCAATAAAAAGAATTTGGTCTTTTCGCTCTGTGTTTACTTTTTGTTTATCAAAAAACCAAAGTGTTGCTGGTAATGTAACGGTAAAAAACATATTAGAAGGCATAGAAACCATACAATCTACAATGCCACTATCTACAATTTTTTTACGAATGTCGTATTCCGAATTTCCAGCATCAGAAGCGGAGTTGGGCATTACAAAACCGGCTCTTCCTTTTTTGTTTAGCGAAGTGGCAAACAGAGAAATCCAAAGGTAATTGGCATCGGTAATGCTGTCGTTGGTGTTTTTGCCTTTGTTTTTGGGTAGACCGTATTTATAAAAGCGTTCATCGTTTTTTACGGTAGTTTCCTTTACAGATTTTACATTAAACGGCGGATTGGCCATTACGAAGTCGAACTTTCCTAAACCATTATAAGGATCATTTTCATAGGAGTTGGTTTCGGTAATTTCGCCACGAATATTATTGACCATCAAGTTCATTTTGGCCAAACGAGCGGTTTCGCCCATATATTCCTGACCATATACATAAATATCGCTGAGGTCATGTTTGGCTTCTTGTACGAACGTAGCACTTTGCACAAACATTCCACCGGAACCGCAGGCAGGATCGTAAATTTTTCCTGCGTAGGGTTCAATAACTTCTACAATAAAACGAACGACAGAAGTTGGCGTAAAGAATTCGCCTCCTTTTTGTCCTTCACTCATGGCAAATTCGCCAAGGAAATATTCATAAATCTTCCCAAAAATATCCCCTGTAGCATCCATTGGAATATCAGAGAATGTTTTTAGTAATTGTGGTAGTATATCGGCTTTCTTTTTTTCTATGTCAAAATAAGCTTCTTTAGGCAAAACGTCCTTAAACTTTTCGTCTTGGTATTCTTCAATGCCTTCCATAGCTTGTCGCAAGGCTTTTGCCATGCTTTGGTCGCCAGGAAGTGTAAGTAAATAATCATAACGGGCATGATCGGGTAAATAGAACCCACATTTAGCCAAAGCAATAGAAGCTAAAGAGCGTTCCATGCGCGTTCCTTTGTCGGCTTCGTATTCCTTAATGATCTCGGCTTCGTAATGGGTGTATTTATTTTCTGCAAATCGTAGAAAAATTAAACCTAATACGGGAACAGCATAATCAGCCGCTTTTAATCCACCATACGCTCTAAGAGAGTTAGCAGATGCCCAAAGGTCATTTTCTAGTTTTTTGAGTTGTTCGTTTGTCATTATAAATTATTTGTTTTCTTCGTGTTTTTTTTAAACCACAATAAAATTTCTACTATTCGATTTCTTAAAGATTCAACGGCGTATCAAAAAATCATATAGCCATTGTGGTTTTTATCTATAATTACTATTTACTTCGTTTAATGGTGATGAGGTCGGATAAATAGTTGTTCCTAAAGGTATTACTTCAACTACTGTTTTTGATAAATCTAAAGACATATACTAATTTAAAATTATGGAAGTTGAAAGCCGTTAAAACGTAAAACTAATTATTTTTGAATCAATAACCTATTCAAATAATGAACAGTTAGCTAGGTGTTTTCTATAAACTATTGCTCGATATTTATAATCAGTTCATTACAATCAGAAAATCAAAAATAGCCTTTGTGTTTTATTTAATTTTACGGTTTTCCACATTAGATAGAAATAATGTGCGGATTTATAATCTCACCTCTTATTCCTCGTTTTTTTTATCAAAAGCAATCAATTTAAATGTAATTCGCAGCTCATGATTTTATTAATAAAGCATAAACAGATATCTATACCATTGGATGTCGTTTATTGTTCCTCTGAAGTATTTTAAAGAAAATATTCTCAAAATAGTTGTAATAAAGGTGTAAAATAATTTAACATTATATAATTTTCCTTGTCGAAGGATAGATGCGTCCTATTCTTAGAGGGTTTTGAGTGAGCTATTCAGAAGTTTAAGAAAGATAATTGGATTATCTTTCCCAGTGGAATCGATGGGGCTACAGTCGAACAGTTATATAATTATAAAAGCGCTCCAGCAATTTTTAGTGATTTATTTTGAGATTTTAAAATTGATCTCTGAAAGGCATCTAATGAACTTTATTGGTATAACCACCAGTGGAAAACCTGTACGCATAAGATTTGCGAGGCGTTGAAACCATTTGTTTTCCTACTGGCGGAGAAAAAGGCTCCGCAGCCTTTATTATTTTTCTAGTAATTTAGGGGAGTACAATATGCTATTTAAGAATAGTGTTACCAATGGGGTAATTTTCAAAGTTTCTATATTGCTAAAAGTAGATGAAAATTGATCATCATGAAATAAATAATGATTGATTTTTGTTGAAACATGTTTTGGTTAGATCATTATTAAGAAAAGTGGAGCTGTAATAAAAACATAAATTAATATTTGTTTACTAATGTTTTTATATGTTTTGTTGATCTAATTGAGAAGGTGTTGCAGATACAAAAACTATCAGATTTATTATTGAACACCATTGTGTACTAAAAAATGCTAGCTTAAACCGAACTAAGAAAAGCTTGTGTTTATAGGTGTGATTAGTAAATTATTCTTGTTCTCATGATAAGATAGATTTTTTAGGAATTCAAAACTAATTTAATCGAAATATTTTTTTTTCTCTATTGAAATCTAATTCAATAGAATCTTTAAACACTTTTTTCAATGTTATTCCATCCGATTGCTGATTTAGTTTTAATCTGTATAGTTTTTTATCTACGTCGACTAGAATCAATAACTCGCTATTTCTATCTTTAGAATTAATATAGCCATGATACGAAATTTGGGGCCAGATTACAAACTCTTTTTGTTTTACAAGTGCATTTTTAACTTCTTTTTTTATAGTTACTTTTTTAAAATATTGCTTTTTAGAGGATGAAGAAATGTATGTTTTGCTTTCTTTGTTTAAAAAAGGATCTCGTGCAATATTACCTAAGGCGAAAGTGTCCTTATTTATCTTGTTAATGGTTAGTTTGGAATTAAATTTCGCACCGTTAATCGTTTTTTTATCTAAAAAGAAATATTGGCTTAAAGTTTTTGATGCAACAAAACCCCACACTGTCAAAACAATTAAGATTAAAGCAATATTTATTTTCTTTTTCATATTGATGATTGAAAATTTAAAAAATTTGATTATTTAATTATGAATTTAAAGGGAGTACTATAAATACTCACGTTCTCTGCTAGATCAGTAGCTTTAATTCTCCAATAATAATTTCCAATTAATGTAAAGGATTTTTCAAATGTAGCGGTTGAAACGATGTTTTTTTGGATTATAGTTGTAAAATTCACATCGTTTGAGAATTCTATTGTATATGAAATGGGCGATTGAATAGCACCTATATCTGCTAGTATTGACCAACTAAAATTGATTGATTGATTGATTGTAAAGGAGGCATTTTGTGCAGGAAGAGTGTTACTAGGTTGGTTAGGACTGGTTCTGTCAACTGAAAATGTACTTGTACTAAATAGTGTTTCAGATGTTCCATTTACTCCTTTTACTTTCCATTTGTATTTAGCCTCGGCACTTAAATTAGTGTTGTTTATTATAAGAGTAGGATTTATTATATTTGTATCCTGAAAAACTACAGTTTCTCCATTGGTCATATTTAGTAATTCAAACTTATAATAATCGGCCAATGTAAGCGCTGTCCAACTGCATGTTAGGGTGCTACTTTTGGTGTAATAATTATCTGCGGGACTTTTTAAAATTACTTGTTGTTTGCTCAAATCAGTTGATTCAATTACAGAGAAGTCAGCTTGAATTGAATAGGAAGATTGGTATGCGAAATTCTCGCCTCTTACTCTCCATTGGTATTCACCTTGAGGCAGTGGATATGTTAAATTTGTTTTGGTTATCAATGTGTCTAATATTTTTATTTTGTCTACTTTAAAGATTTGGATGCGATATTTATTCACTTTAGTAAGACTATTCCATTTAAAAATCACCACGTTACTTTCTGTTTCTTTGAAATTTATAGGAGAAATAAGTTCTACCATATCATTTATTATGTTTTTTTCTAAGATGTCGTCGCAAGAAAATAAAAGTAATGCAATTGCGATTAATGAAACTCTATTTATTTTTTTCATAATTTTGAAATATAATTTTAAAATGTAAAAGATCTGTTTTGTTGTTTTTTTTTGAGATGTAGTAATGCATATTTACTATTCTTGAATAACTAAAATTTTTCTCAAAATCATAACCCAATTGTAGTAGTTGATTAACGTTACCTGTAACATCCAGTTGATTTGTGATAATAGTATGGTTTTCATCTTGAAAAAGGTGTATTGGTTCTAAAATGTTAATTGATACTTCAGGATGTCTTTTCGATGTGAAGTTTACAATTTCTTGTTGAATAGCCTCTTTTGACACACCCTCTTTGCCAATTATCCTGTCTAAATAGGCTACTTCTTCATGTAAATTATTTGAATTACCAGATTTTTTATTCACATCTTCATTTTTTTTTGATAAAGTATTGTACTCTTTCATTACTTGAACTAATGTGTGAAATGATCTTTTGTATGCTGTTATTGCAATTATAAAAGTCAAAACTAGTAATGCTAAATTTTTTTTCTTATAGGAATATTTTTCAAACATTTTTGATTGCAATTTTTACTTCAAATTGAGATACGTTTTTTTTGTCTTTTTTAAAACTAATAATTTCAAAATTTTCTAGCCAATTCATTTTTTTTAAACGCTCCATCCATGTGTTAAATGATGATTCATTCAAAGTTTCTCCTTTTACATTAATAGTATTTGATTCAAAAATTAATTTTTGGTTTATTTTTGGCTCTTTAGTTAATGGAGTTATTTCTAAAACAGTTAAAGAGACATCTTGTGGGACTATTTTAATGATTTCATAAGAGTAGAAGGATAGAAACTTTGAAGAGGAAAAGCCAGACTCTAATAATATTTTTTGTTTGTTTTCTTTTTGCTTTTCTAAATCTAAAGTTTGCTGATAATTCTTATCGGTGTAAATATTTTGAATAGTAAGGTCAGCATTTTTTGATGAATAATATTGTATTAAAATAAAGCTTACCAAAAGGGAAATTAAAAAGCCAATTAGAATTGAGATCCCCAAATATTTAAAAGCTTTTTTATATATAATTTCATCTGTGTTTAAAGTTTCAATTTTTGCTTTTGAAATTTCCTTAGATTGAATAAAAAAATCAATTACAGTGGCATATAAAGGCAAGTATGTGTTAGTAATTGTTTCTTTTCCTATAATGTAATCTTCTTTTTTTGTAAAATCAGTTTGTTTTACAAAGTTATGTAATTTGCCATTTTTGAATTCTAATAATAAATCATTTGAAAGGATTGTTTCTTTTTTTATAGAATTAATCAATATTGCTGATATGAAAGCTCCTAAATAAACATCAATTATTTGAAAATTGTTTTTTCTAAATTTCGTAATGGTGTCATTTATAATATTTTTTCTGCTAAAGCTTATAAAGTCAATGTTTAAGCCTTTTAGACTGGTGTGATATATTGAGTTTAAATCTATGTTTTTGTACCAGCTTACATCTGCTTCATTATTGAAATCAATAGCCTTGTTTAATACCCCCTTTCCATCAATAAATAATAGTAACGGAAAATTTTGATCTATATTTTTTTTGAGGTCTTCAAATTTAGAAAAAGATGACATAGAGACAATATCTACTTTATTTGCCCTTTTTTTAACAGTTAAGACATGATATAGCTCTTCATTTTCGTTTTTAATGATTCCTACAACATGTAGTTCGTTGATTTTTATTATTTTAGTTAGAATCGGAATCATTAATATACTATCGTTGGCTTGATGAATAAATGTAATTTTGACGTGCTTTTACCTTTTTGTCGACTACTGAAAAACCATTTAATAACAGGTATTCTAGAAATTAAGGGAGTCCCTGTTCCAGAATTCTCTTTTTTTAATTCATCTAGCCCTCCTAATAAAATCATTTCATTGTTTTTTACCCTAACCAGGGATTCAAACTTTTGCGTAGCCTTTCCAGGAGGCGCATCTTGACCAGCTCTTGCCAAAAAGGAGCTTTTTTCTACAGCGATGGTTAAAGTTACATTTTCATCAGTTGATACAAAGGGTTTTATGGATAAACTTAGATTTGCATCTGTAGATTTCCAAGTGCCTGAATTCAAAACGTCATTTCCTATGTTGTTATTTATTAATCGATTAGTTTGTTCGAAATAGTAACTGGTTTCACCTATTGATAATTTAGCTTCATGACCACTGATTGTAGCAATTTTTGGTGTTGACTCTACATTAATTATAGAATTATTTTCAAGTAATTTTAAATTGGCATAAAACGATTCTGCAACTTTTCCTAATTTAAAAATGCCAAAACCATTAAAGGCGTCAATTAGAGTATTTAGAGAAGATGAATTAATTACAACATCTGTGGTGGGGAATACTGTCCCACTGGTAACTACCTTATTTAATCTATCTATCCCAGCCTTCATTCCTGTTTGAATAGAATAGGATTTATTATATTGAACAATAATTACCTCAATTTGAACCATAGGTACAATTTTGTCTATTTGTTTAATGTATAATTTTAATTCATCAACTGTATTTTTTGATCCAGAAACTATTAATCCATTTAATTCTGTAAATTCCTTTATTTCTAATTTATCTGAAAATACTTTTGGTAAAGAGCCAAGAACCAGTTCTATGGATCTGTTTTCCATCTGTATTAGTTCAGTTACTCTTAATCCTTCAGCAATTTGTTCTCCTATTAAATAAAATTCGCCTTGCTTTTTGAAGGTGTATTTTTTTCCTTCAAGGATTTGTTCTAAAAGGTCATCAAATGTTATATTTTCTACTGATAGTGTTATTTTTTCGTTTTCTGGTTTGTTATAAAAAAAATAATTAATTTTTAGTTTTTCTGCGGATTCAGTTATTAAATCTGCAACATCAGCTGCATATGCTTTTACAGATAGTAATCCATTCTTATTTGTCAAAACATCATAATACCCTGGTAGCCCTACTGCAGCTTTAGGTTGTTTGGCTTTTAAATTTGAATTGCTATTTGTTGAATTCATGGTAGATTCTATATTGTTTTTTTCAATATAATAAATACCATTATCATCTTTTGTAGCTAATAAATCATTTGACTTTGCAATCATTTGTATTACTTGATCAAATGGTCGATTTAATATATAGGCAGAAACCGTTATGCTTCTTATGGCTGGTGCCAAAATTAAATTTTTATTCGTTTTGTTTGTAATCTCTTTAATAACAGATGATAAGGTGTCGTTTTCTAGTTTAACAGACAAGAAATCATTTAACGGATTATAGGTAACATCAATTATTTTGGCAGTTTTTTTCGGAACTACAATTTTTTCTACTCTTTTGTTGAAAATGATAATGTTGTTTCTGAAAGTTACTTCGAGATCATATTTTTGAACTAAATGTATAAATACGTCTTTGACTTTTACATCAAAAAAATTATTGGATACCATTTGATTTAAGCTTTGATCAACATCAACATTTAATTGATGATCTTCTGCGATAGTTGAAATGAAGTCATGAAGTGTAAGTCCATTTATATCAATTTTTATAGATTCTTCAAGTCCTTTATTTTGTGCTGACATTGCATCAAAATTTTTAACTAATTCATTTATATCTTGTTGCGCAATAATAGTATTTGTGAAAAATAAACCAATTAGAACGTAAATAATTTGTTTGAGCATTTATATGTTTATTAAAATAGAATAAATTTCTTCTAGTGCCGTTTCTCCTTTTGATAAGATATCAAATGCCTTTTCTGACAATGATTTGTAGTTATCGTTAGTGTTAAATTGTTTTGATATTGTATTGTTTTTTATGGCTTCAACGATAGTGTTTTCAATCGGTAAAACTTCATAAATAGCTGTTCTTCCTTTATAGCCAGTATGGTAACATTTGTTACACCCTACTGCTTTATAATAACTAGAAATTTCATAAGGGAATTGAAAATTATTAGGAAAATCTTTTTTATTACACTCAATTTCTTTTTTACAATCATCACATAATTTTCTTATTAATCGTTGAGCAACCGAAAGGTTTAAAGTTTCGGCGATCAAATACGATGGAACTCCCATGTCGATTAATCTTGAAATGGTTCCAATTGCGGAATTGGTATGAATGGTTGATAATACTAAATGACCTGTCAATGATGCTCTAATCGCCATTAATGCGGTCTCTGAATCACGAATTTCTCCTAGCATAATTACATCAGGGTCTTGTCGTAAAAACGATTTTAAAGCAGTTGAAAAAGTAAGTCCGATGTCCTCTTTTAATTGAACTTGATTGATTCCTTTTAGTGTATATTCAATTGGATCTTCTACCGTAACAATATTTCTTTTACTGTCATTGAGTAATCTCAGAGTAGCGTATAGAGTTGTTGTTTTTCCAGATCCAGTTGGACCGCTTATTAAAATTATTCCGTTCGGTTTTTTTACTGCTTCTAAATAGTTTTCTAATTCTTCTTGTTGAAGACCAAGAGTATTCAAATCAATATTTGAGGCATCTTGTCCTAGCAAACGCATGACTATTTTTTCCCCAAATAAAGTGGGTAAAATAGAGACTCTTATGTCAAATGAATCGTTTGTAATTCTTCCATCTTGAGGCAAACGTTTTTCAGTAATGTTGAGTTTAGCTTTTATCTTTATTTTATTGACTAATTCTAGATAATTGTCTCTTTCAACTTTATAACGCTCGATTAATTGGCCATCAATTCTAAACCGAATTCTAGACGAATCTTCATAAATTTCAAAATGAATATCACTGCATTTTAGAGATTTTGCTTCTCCTAATAAATTTTCAAGAAAATCACCTTTGTCAACATTAATCGATTTACTTGAACTCGTATGTCGTTCTTTACGATAGTAAATTGATAATGCTTTTTCAATTTCTGATGAATCAAACGAGATTAAGATAATGTTTTTTCCAAGAAAAAGTTCTAATTCTTCTTTCGTGTCTAGATTGTTATTCGATTCATCTATATAAAGTTCTAAACCAGAATCTGATGTGGTTTTTGGTAATACTCTATACTGATTTGCTATGTCATTGGACAAAACATGCTGGTTTTCTGGATGAACTATTATAGTTTGCATTATAGCACAGAGATTTTTGGGAGGCTTAATAAACTATCCATTGCAAGAATTATAAATAAAAATAAGGACGAAAATCCAGCTAGAGGAACCGTATTGTGTTTCATTTTTTTTCTCAATGTAAACTGTAAACAAATAGCGAAAAGCATTGAAAGTATAAAAAAGAGAATGTAGTTTTTAAGATTGAATAATGGGGTAATTGTAATATAAAACAACAAATCACCTAATCCAAAATAGTTCTGAAAAGGATTTAAAAAGCGTTTGTTTTTTAAACTCATATAAATGGTTAATATGCTCAGAGTGATTAAAAAAAAGGATGCATTTAGTAGTATTATTTTGTTAGAAAGGTTATTTTCAAGCTTTACTATCAAATAGGACGAGAGAAAAATCAGTATAGGTAAAAGCACATGAATTGCACGGTATTCCCAATCTTGAAAAAATACAATTAGTAAACAAAGTAATAAACCTATAAAAATTATATCCAATTTATTCTTTTGTTACTTCTGTTAACATTTTCTTACTGTCAATTTCCCAAGTGTTTAAGGTTCCATCTCCGTCCAAATCTGATGTTGCTGTTGCACGGGCTAGAAAGGAATCATTTGAAGCTTCAACAATTTCAATTTTATATACCGCTTGTCCACCTTCCTCAACAGTAAGTTCTGTCTCAAAACCAAGCTCTTCTAGGTTACTTGAATATTTTGAATGTCTATAAAAATGGCTTTTTTCTAATCCATAGACTTGATTTAACATTGCTTGAGCTTCAATCGCTTTTGCCTGACCAATCACTGATGTTTGGTTAGGTAATACCATTAAAAGCAGTATTCCAATGATGCATAATACAATTAAAATTTCGGTTAGAGAGTAGGCTTTAACCATTGCTTTTTTATTGTTTTGAAAGTGTTTCTTAATGTTATACAACATCTTTATCTTATTTTATTCGTTAAAACTTGTTAATTTCAATGACGGCAAAAATACAAATAGTAATCAAATTATTGTTATTTATTTATTATTTTACTTAAATCAAACATTGGTGCATACATTGACACCATTATAACCCCTACAATCACTCCAATTACTATAATAATCATGGGCTCTAAAATGACACCTATCATCTTGGTTTGATGACTTATTTCCTCATTATATTGCTCTGTTAATCTTTCGAACATAGTTTCAAGTTGATTGACCTGTTCTGCTACTTCAACCATAGAAACCATTTTATTCTCGAATACATTATGTTTTTTTAAACTTTCATGTAAGGAAGCGCCTCTTGTTATGTTTTCTTTTATTTCTTGAATCGCAATTTCAATAGGGTAAAAGCCAATCATTTTTGCGGTCAACGTTAAAGAATTTATTAGTGTCGTTTTAGAAGTAATTAATAAATTCATGGCTTGACAAAATCGAGAAATATAAATTTTTCGAATTAAGTTCCCGAAATACGGTGTCCTTAAAATTATTTTAGAGGTAAATGCTCTATAGTTTTGTTCTTTTTTCAATAGAGTATGTGTAGTAATTAGCCCAATTATAACAGCTAATACAACAGTGAAAATTGCCCCTGAATGATTTGATAATTTTATAATGATTTGTGTACTTTTAGGCAATTCACTTCCAAATTGTTTAAAAACAGAACTGAACATTGGGACTACTTTATTGAGCATGAAATAAAGTACTAAAAACGTGACTAACATTACAATTGCAGGATAAGTTAGAACGGAAATGATTTGCCTTTTCATTTGAATTTTTCTGTTGAAATACTTTTGTAATTCGGCTAATACTTCTTCTAGTTTTCTAGTTTCTTCCCCTATTTGGATGCTGTAATATTCGTAGGGTGAAAACTGTTTTGTTTCTTTTATTGATTCATATATACTTCTTCCTTCTACAACTTTATTCTTAAGTTCAATAATTATTTCCTTTTCAAATTTATTAGTAGATTGATTACCTAATATTTCTAATGCTTTTTTAAAATCTACTCCAGATTTTAAAAGCATACTCAGCTCTCTGTAGAATACTTCTTTTTGTTTGTCGGATAGAGATTTTGAAAACTGAAGGTTAATGCTTTCAATTTTAACAGGCTTCTTTTCAGATTTTACAGGTTTATAGGTGTTTAAATCAAAACTCATTAGTCTTTAATTTTGTTTAATAATTCATTTGCATAAATGCGTTTGTAGAATTTCAAGTCCATTTTGTTTTCGTTTACTTCTATGTTGAACTTTAATTTTTGAAAAACAACTTGTTCAGATTTACTTTTTACGGTATCAATGGTTATTTGTTTTAGCTTTATTTTAAAGGTATCTATAAATATTTCGTTATTTCTCAATGTATAGTCTTCAAGGAAATTGTATTTTATAATTTCACCTGAATAGCTTTTGAAAGTAATTTCATTGTCAATAACAGTCATTTTTTCATTTTCAAAAATATCTTTGTTAAGACTGTAGGTCAACCGGTTTAAATCGCAAATAAGTTCGTTTTGGTTTTTGTAATCTATCATTCTTTCTGTTACAATAGAAAAAACGACAAAGATTATACTCATAATTATAGCCGTTATGGCCATGCCAACAATAGTTTCTATTATTGAAAAGGCGGATATCATTCTTTTGTTATTCATGATTCTTTTGAATATAAAAACTTTTTTCAAACTCAAATTGTGTGCTGTCTTTAAATCGTATGGTTGTTTTTTTTAAGCCTTTATTTATGTCTTCTTCTTCAATTATGAGGTTCTCGTCTTCGTTTTCATTCAATAATGAGTCGTTTTTTATTTGTGATAAAAAGAATAATTCATTTACTTTATTCTGTGTAGTATAGAATTTTGCAGATGTTCTTGACGTAAATACGGTTGCGAAAATCAGAATTGTAAAATAAAAGCAAATTGAAATAATAGTCAAAGCAATTATGGATTCCAATATAGAATTTGCTTTAAGGCTATAAGACTTTTTTAATGATACCATGAGATAGGCTTTTTGAATCAAATATTGGAATTGAAATAAAATAGTTGGGTCTTTTTTTAGCATTAATTTCTATATCCGAAATAGTGTTGTCATAGGATGCAGATTCTGTCTTATGAAATAACCGGTTGGTATAAACAGAACCATATACTTTAGTTTTTAAAAATAATTTTCCAGTACAATATATGTCTCCAAATAACAAACCGTCTTCTTCTATTTCAATACTATTTTTGTCTATCATTTCGTTTGTGTTGCCAAATAGCACTACGGAGCCAGTTATTTTACACTTTTTTTTTATTTTTATTTTACTTTCATCACTAGTTTCATTATAAATGCATAGTACAGAAGGGTAGTTTAAAATAACATTTTGTTCCAATTCTATTCTTTCCGATGCAAACGCCTGAACAGTTCCTTTAAATCCAGATTCAAATGTTATTTTTGGGGCTATCAATATTACATCTTCTAAAACGGTGTTTTTTTTAATGTGCAACGAATCTTTGGAACGTAAAATAAAATTGCCTTTAAAAATCACATTAGAAACGTTGGAATTTAGATAGATTTCTTTAGTAGTATTAAAAAAAGAGTTGAAGTATAAAGAATCTTTTGGTTTTTCTACATCAGATAAATTTGTTTTCTCAGCACGTATTCCGTAGAATATTTTCTTAAAATTAGGATTAATCTCTGGAAGTTGATTTTCAGAAATAGTGTTTTTTCCATCAATCAGGAGTTGATTGGGTCTATTATTGATATAAGCAGTTTCAATATAGGTTGATGGGAGTGAATTGTCTCCGATTAATTTTACAGTGCCAGTATAAGTAAGAGGTTTAGAGAAATTGGCTAAAAACAATGCTGTTTTGTCTTTGGTATAAAGACCTATAAAATGAGCAGATTGGATGGTGTCTTTATTGGTTTCCGATTTTACCAGCAAAAGGTTTAGCAGGCCGTAGGGTCTAGTTATATAACTTCCTGTAATACCTGATTTTTCATCTTCAATAGGTTCTTGTGTTACCTCTTGATTCTCTAATGCAAAATTTACTGTTGATTGATTGTTAATATATAATTCTTCCTGAAGATTATAGTATAAATTGAGTTGCCCATATAAATTCGAAAAAAATAATATCGCACCACAAATTATAGAGACAATCAAGCAAATATAAATAGCATATAATAAACTGTGAGCCTTAACCATTTCTTTTTATTTACTTGTTTTCTTTTTAAATAATTTATTATAAAATTGATTAAATAAATTTTCTTTTTTAGGTATAGTTCCAGAGTTTATATTGGCTTCTTTGTTTGCTTTTTCTAAAGCTTTTTTCTTCTTTTTTTCTTCTTTTTCAGCCTTTTTGTTTGTCTTGTTAGTTAATCTTGTTGTTTTTTTAGTCTCATTTGCTTCTTTTTTGCGAATCTTGGCATTAGCTTTTTCATTTTCTAATGCTAATTCTTGTGCTTTTATAAAGTCTTTTTCAGTGTTTTTTGCAGCAGTTATTTTGTTTTTTTCAGTTTCGATCAACATTTTTTTGTTTGCATCGTCTTTTAACGTTTGTAGTTTTAATGTTAGTTTATCTAGTTTTGATAATTTTTGTTTTTTCACGGTTTGGATTCCATTGTTATAATAAACAGTGTCTTTTTTTGCAAGATCATACCATTTTCCCTGTTTTTTATCGTTTTTATAACATCCTGTTTCTGCAACAAGTCCATTTTTATCGTATTTGTAATACATGCCTGTTCGTAGTCCCTTAGTCCATTTTTGAGTACTTTCTATTGAACCATTGGGATGCCATGTTTTCCAGATGCCTATTTTTAAACCATTTTTAAAGTTTCCTTTTTCGGCGATTTGATTACTATGGTAGGTTTTTAAAAACATTTCATTTAGTAGATCTCCTCCAGATCCACCTTGAGCACTATGAATAGCACCACCTTTAAACCAATAATATACTTTATTCGGTTTTGGAGTAACACTTTTATCTGTAACATAAAATTCATACCTGAAATTTTCATCAGAAATACGTTTTATGCTATAGGGGTCTGAAAAAGAATAGGATAAAAATATTATGGGGAAATATAAAAAAAGAAGTGTTATTTTTGTTTTCAAAGTGAAATAGGTTTATAAATGGGTACAAGATAGTATAATATTTAGTTTTTTAAATATGATTGTAGCCTTTTTATTTGGTTTGTCGTTAGGGTTCGTTTCTTTTTTTTGTTTTATTCAAAATTTAGTTAGTAGCATTATTTGATTCGATTTTACTCAATCACTATTTTTTTCACAGTTTCTTTATCTCCATTAATTATTTTTAATAGATACACCCCCGTTTGAATATTATTCAATTGTATGTTTTGTTTAAAATTTGATTCGTTTTTATATACTTTATTAAAAATTTTCCTTCCTAATAAATCGTAAACAGAAACTTTTATGTCGTTTGTGCTAGTGCTATTAAACTGGATATTAAAATTCCCTTTGTTTGGATTTGGATATAAATTGAAATTATCGGCTTCAAAACTTGAAGAGGCTAAAGAACTTGATTTTGTGCAGATTGTTAATGAGGCAGACTCTAATATTCCTTTGTCTCCAGGAAACGCATCTCTTATTCGTAATGACCATTTACCTTCAGGATTGAGATTATTAAATGCAGTTAGTGGTTGAGTTGGGATGACTGTTTGTAAGGTTGCTTTAGTGCAAGAAAGTGCAATTCCAGAATCATCAAAATTTATAAATAGTTTATCATTTGAAGCACCGCAAAAACTATCAAACAATTTTACAACTATTCCTTGGGGATTGACTAATTCTATTTGAACATCAGGTAAATAGGGATGCGTAAGTTTTACTTCAATATTTATGTCTGCTATTTTTTCTGTGGATGATGGTACGTCTATTATTAATGGAGTATATACTTCAGATTCTGGTATTGAAAAAGGGGTTGTAAAAGTGTATGTGTTACAAGGAGAAGCAATTGAATTTGTAATCGAAAAAGATTGGCTATTCACAGCGTAATAAATGTTTGCTGTTGGTTCTATCAATATTCTACAATCTGTTGCATTACTATTTGGTACTATTATTTGTGCAGATCCATTATTTGGTATATTAGACGCTAATATTGTTGGAAAAGTCAAACCTTTATCGGTTGAAAGTTTGATGTTTATATTAGTCGAACCTGGTAAAGTATTCGTATTGTTTACAGTCCAGTTTATTGTTTCTGCGGTTCCGCCAACCCAATTTGAATTAGGATTATTTTGTGAGATTATTGCAAATGGACCCGTACTAGCATTTACAGTTACCAGCATAGCATCGGTTTTGCTTTGTCCTAAACCCAAAGGAGCATTGTCTCTTCCTGTTAGAGTAAAGTTCAGTGCTCTACTTATTGATGAAAGCGATTCCCAGGTAGTGTTTAATTGGCCTAATAAAACTTTATTAAGCTCAGGCATATATCTAATGGGAGATATACTTGGCAGTTTTGATATAAAGAGGGGGCCATTGAGTTTCGTTTCATAAGCGATACTTTTTTCTCCACTTTCAGTATTGGTAGCTGAATCATTTTGCTCCCAGCAATAAGTCATAGCATTCCCATTTGGGTCGGAACCCGAACCGGTTAAGATAAATGGAGTTTTTTTTGGAATGGTGTAATCCAATCCTGCGCTTACTATTGGTGTTTGATTACTTAATATTGTGTTTACGGGACAAGTTTTTGAGGACAAATTATTTTGTATTTGCAATATGCTAGCATATCCAAAATAATCATCAGAGTGATTTTGAATGTCATAGCTAGTAATGCCAGCATATCCCATAATAGTTGACCCACTACCAGGCTCAACACTTACTCCTGTACCTTCCACATCATATGAAAAAGTATGGTTTGCCCCTAGCTGATGTCCCATTTCATGGGCTACATAGTCAATATCAAATGTACTTCCTTCTGGTTTTGAATCGGCAGGTGATGTATAGGCACTACCTTTTCCTTTGGTGTAAACTGGTGTTGAGTTTGTATTTGTTATTGAGCTGCAAACACACCCAATACAGCCAGCATCTCCGCCACCTCCAGAGGCAGCAAATAAATGACCTATGTCATAATTTCCTTCTCCTATCACATTGGAAATTGTACTTTGAACTTCTTTATTCCAAGTTCCGGGGCAGTCTCCCGTGCAGCCAGGAATTGTTTTTAATCCTATTGTTTGATCTGAATAAGGGTCCGTAATGGGATTGGTAAATAGGATCAAGTTATTATTAGGAATTAGTATTAATTTTAATGCCAAGTCTTTGTTGAAAATTGCATTTACCCTTGTCAGAGTAGCATTCATACCAGCTAAAGCTCCTGCTACAGTTCCTCCAAAATAATTTGCATATTCACCTGTACAGGATAAGGCCAAACGCATGGTTTTAAAAATACTATTACTGGAGTTTAATTGGCCGCTTTTTTTTGTTAAATCTTTATTTAATGCAAGATCGGAAGTTTTACATCGTAAAGCCAAAACATCTTTGTTTCTATTTTTTGAAGTTGATACCACATAAATTGATTTATCTTCGGTCAATGGTTCAATATATTCTGAATCGCTATCGCCTCTTAAAACCATGGTCTGTATGCCATTTGGAGAAAAGCTAAAGCTAATAGACGCATTTGGGTCTGTAATTCCAGTTCCTGAATAGGCACGAATATTAGGGTATTGTGCTTGCAATTCTGGAGAAAAATTTGAAGACTCTTTTACCGAAAATTCCTCCATTGTTCCATTATTGTTTGGAATTGAGATTTTTATGGTTTCATTTTTTTTAGATTCATTTTGAAAACCGTCAAGTGTTTGTTTTAAGTCTATTTCATTCAAAGTGTAAAGTAAATTCTCTTTTAAACGGGGATTGCTGGCAAGCCTTTGATATGAGGTATAGTTTACTTTAGTTATTGCTTTCCATAGAGGCTTCTCTTGTGAATACCCCGTAAAACATAAAGCAAAAATTATAAAAAAAGATAGGAATCTATTCATGAATTTAAAAATTGAATGGCTAAATTAATTATTTTAATTGGAATGCAAGAATAGTACTTATACATTTAATTTTGAATGTTTTTTCACAAAAAAAAAATAGGTACAATTGCTGCAATTTTTAAGAAATACCTTCCAAGCAAAAAATAGACACTAAATAGTTTTAAAGTTTGTTTTGGTTGATTTTTTGTTAAAAATACATGTTAATTTAATTTGCTAGAGAATACTTTTTTTAACATTACTTATTCTGCTAAATAATTTTTTTTTAAGTTTTTTCATGTTTATTTTAAAGTTTTGTATTTTTTTGCTTGTAAATTCTTAAATAATTCTATTTTTGCATTTTTAAAAATTAACAAGTTATTTGTGCTTAAAAATAAATTTACCTTTCAGTTTGTAGTCAACGTTCTGCTAATAAGTATGTTGACTCTTTTTTTACTTTTTTACTTTTTTAAATCGGATAAAGAAATCGTCTATGTAGATAATGTAAAATTATTTGATGGTTTTGTGATGACCAAAGAGATGAAGAGGGTAGGAGAAAAAGAATTTAATTCAAGAAAATTAGTTTTAGATAACTTGTATTCCAATTTGCAATCTGCTACAATTTCTGCTTCAGAAAAAAAAGAACTCATGCGACAATTTATTCAAGGAAAGGAAGAATTGGAGCAGTTCAATCAAACTTTTGCTGCTGAGCAAACGGATAAAATTTGGTCAAGAATAAAAAGTTATACAGCTGAATTTTCTAAAGATAAGAACTATCAATTAGTGGTTGGGTCAGATAATAAACAAGCCGTTTTGTTTGCAGACGAAAAAATTGATGTTACCAATGATCTTCTTAACTATTTAAATAAAAAGTATGAAGGTCTGTAATACGTTATTTTTTATTTCTTTTATATTTCTTCTTGTTTCTTGTAAAAAAGAGCCGAAAAACAGTCAACCAGATTCTGAAATTAGAGATCGATATTTCAACCTTGAAAAAACAGGTTGGAAATCCCGTGCATACACCCAAAAAGTCGATGATATTGGTTTTACCGCTACCGAAGTTCCCATTCAATATTATTTATTAAAAGATCTAGGAAATGAAAACCTCAAACAGGTAGATTCTCTGTATGAAGCAAATAAAACAGAGCGAGTGATCGAATTCGTTTTTCAGCAAGATGAAGAGAAAGATTTACTAGGAAAAGATTTTACAGGTATGGATTACACCGCTGCTGTAAAGTATATGTCTTTTGGTCTTGATAAAGATTTCTACGTAGTGACCTCAAAAAAAGATACAATTCTTTGTTCCGGTGTAAATTTTGAACGCAATTATAAAATAGCTCCTTATCAAAAAGTACTATTATTCTTCTCCGGAATAGCCCCCAACGATAAAATACAATTGATTTACAATGATTACCTTTTTAGAAAGGGAACATTAAAATTTAAATTCAAAGATCCTTTTACCCCTATAGCCTTATGATCCAACAAGTGAAAAAAAGTAAGTTAAAAAAAACAGTTGCTATTTATTTAGCGATGATGATTCTTTTAGAAACGTTTCAGCCTATGCAACTGTATGCATTAACTGGAGGCCCCTCACAACCAGAGTTTGAGTCATTCACGCCTATCGGGACCTCAGATATGGTGGACTTAGCCAGTGGCGATTTGAATTATAATATTCCTGTTATGGATGTAGGCGGGTATCCTTTGAACTTGGCTTATAGTTCTGGTGTATCTATGGATCAAGAAGCGTCCTGGGTGGGATTGGGATGGGATCTTAATGTAGGACAAATTTCAAGACAGCTCAGGGGATTGCCTGATGATTTTAATGGGGATGAAATGATTTATGAGAATAACATGAAGCCCAATGTGACAGTAGGTTCTAAAGCTAGTATATATGTCGGCTTTACAGGTCTAAGAGAGTTGAAAGCGAATCTTGGAATGGGAATTAAATATAATAACTATGATGGTTTTACGGCCTCTGTAAATGGTGGACTAAGTGTTCAAATTGCAAATAGTTTAAGAGTAGGAATGAATTTAGAATCTTCAGCCGCCGAGGGCGTTACCGCTTCTCCTACTTTGTCTTTTAGTAATAAAAACAAAGATGGAACTTCTAAAAATACTGATGTGGGTCTTAACGCAGGCGTTAGTTATAACAGTAGAAAAGGGGTAGAGAGTATGACATTGTCTGCTTCCGTTAAAAAGAAATCGGATAACTCGACCGTTAAGTCAAAGTGGGAAGCAGATAAAAGTGGAGTTTGCGGTATTTCTGGATCTGTGTCCTTTTTAGACGCTTCATATACTCCCACTAAACGGGTAGGTATGGTGTCTAATAATTTCATGTTTAGCCTTTCTCTTGGTGGAGAAATTTGGGGAATTGAGCCAACACTAAATTTTTCAGGATTTAGAACCAGTCAAGGAATTAAAGACTCTGAGAAATACAAAGTAGAAAAAGGATATGGCTTTGAGAACACTTACAATGCAGGAAAATCCGATATTCTTGATTTTAACAGGGAAAAAGACAGAACATTCAATAAAAACACAACTTCATTACCCATTACAAATAATACCTATGATTTGTACAGTATTCAAGGACAAGGAGTCTCAGGGATGTTTCGCCCATACAAATCACAGGTAGGATATGTTTATGACAATGAAGTTACTGATGGAAGTTTTGGTGGTACTTTTGGGCTTGAAATTGGGGTTGGTCCTGGGGCACATATTGGTTTTGATGCAACAGTAACTATTGGAAAAAGTAGTACTTCGTTATGGGAAGATTCAAATCCTGCTTTAGGGAGATTCAAAGAACAGCGAAATGGAAATAAACCAGATTATGAAAAAGTTTTTTTTAAGAATATTGGAGGTTTTCATACCGATAAGGAGTATGGTTTATTTAATGATAAATTAGGCGGATATGACCCAATTAAACTGGGAATTACTGGAGATGGATTTTCTAGAAGAACCGATGTAAATTATACTACCGATAAAGCAAGTATTGCAAATAGTAAAGCTGTAATTAGAGAAAATCGATTAGCAAGAAATCAATCTATTGAAAAATTGACTAAAGCACAGGCTAAAAAATTTGGATTTGCAAAACAGTTTAGTCGCTTTGCCAAGGATAATCATACTGCCGAGATAAGAATCACAAAAGAAGGGGGTGAACGCTATATTTATGGGAGAGCCGCCTATAATTCTATCAAGAAAGAAGCAACATTTGATGTAGGAACTACTCCAGAAGTTGATTCTAAAAAAGGATTGGCAAAATATGTCCCTGGTAAAGATAATTCAGCAAGAAATAGTCAAGGAGGGGACCAGTATTTTAACAGAGTTACTACCCCAGGCTATGCCCATTCCTATTTATTGACAACTGTTTTATCCTCGGATTATCAAGATTTGAAAGCAGATGGCCCATCAGATGATGATTTGGGCACCTATACCAAATTTGAATATGAAAATAAAACAAAGGATAACATTTATAAATGGAGAATTCCATTTGATGCCAATCAAGCCAATTTTGACGAAGGTTTACGCTCTAGCAAAAAAGACAATAAAGTCAATTATTTGTATGGCGAAAAAGAAATCTTATACATTAAGAAAATAGTGACCAAAACCCATATTGCTATTTTTCATCTTTCCGAAAGAAATGACGGTTACGGAGTGAAAGATGAGAATGGTGGAAGAGGTGATGATTCAAAAATGTATAAGTTAGACAAAATCTCACTGTACTCAAAACCAGAATATCTAGCCAATGGAGAAAAAGCAGTACCAATAAAAGAAGCTCATTTTGAATATAATTATAGTCTTTGCCAAGGAATTGATAATAATATAAATAAAGGTAAAGATGTAGAATTTAAGGGTCAACAAGGAAAACTAACCCTTAGCAAAATTTATTTTACCTATAAAAATTCGAACATGGGTAAATTTACGCCCTATGTTTTTAACTATGGATTTAATCCTTCTTATGACATGAAGGCTTATGATGTTTGGGGGAACTACAAACCTGTTGATAATAACGTTAGTCTAGCTACTACTGCTCCGTTATCAAATGCCGAATATCCTTTTGTTGACCAAAAAGACAAGGTAAAAACGAATGAATATACTTCGGCTTGGTTGTTAAAATCGATTCATTTACCATCAGGCGGACAGATGGAATTAAATTATGAATCGGATGATTATGCTAAGGTACAGAACAAAGATGCCATGCAAATGTTTAAAGTTGTAGGTAGCGGTAATAAAAATGGACTTGTAGCGGCTAACATCAACGATTCAGAAAAAAGGGCTATAAAAGAGTTGGGCAATTACATTTATGTAGAACTTGATCACAAAATAGTAGATAAGTCCTCCAATAGCAACCGTTCTATCGCAGACATTTTTTATGATCAGTATCTCAAAACTATAGGAAATGAAGAGAATCCACTCTATTTCAGGTTCTTACTTAATATGGCAAATCCAAATCCCTCTCCAGGGATTAATGGGACGGATAAATACGATTATGTTACGGGCTATATGAAGATTAATAAAAAAAATAGGGGCGAATATGTTTTCAATGAAATAAATGGAAAACAATATGTGGCCATACCACTCGAATATGTAGGGAAAGGAGATGGATTTAATAGTGATGCAGAAGCAAACCCCATCCAAAAAGCAGGTTGGAACTTTGGAAGGCATAATTTGAACAGGCTCGTTTATAGTATGGACAACCAGGAAGACACTAATAATTTAAAAGGTATTGTTGTACAATTGATTGGTTGGTTGCCTACCTTACTTGATATTTTTAAAAGTCCGAATGCTAAATTAGAACAAACAGGGATTGCCAGTAGATTTATTACTGGTAAATCGTGGATACGTTTGATGCAACCTGATGCCAAGAAACTAGGAGGTGGCAGTAGAATAAAAGACATCCGCATTCATGATCAATGGGATGTGATGACGGAGCATGATAATAACGCTAACTACAAACAATTTTATGGTCAAAAGTATTTGTATAATGCAGTTGATCTATACGGGAATCCTACAGAAAAGTCTTCTGGGGTAGCCACTTATGAACCTCTAGGCTGTAAAGAAAACCCATTTGTAATACCATTTTATGATTTAAAGAAAAGAGAGTTGCTGTTAGGGCCAGAAAACGATAATTATGTCGAAGAACCGTTTGGGGAATCTTTTTTCCCAGCGCCAAAGGTAACCTATAGTAGAGTAACCGTTAGTAATTTACCCAGAGATCCCTACGACAAGGATGGAGTAACAATGGCTGTAAAAAAACACGCAACAGGTACAGTTGTGACCGAATTTTACACAGCCAATGATTTTCCAACCATTGCTGATAGAACAATTATGTCTGGTGGGTTTAAACAATCTAGTGCTTTGGCTAGTTTCCTAAATTTAAAGGTCAGGAATAATTTGACCTATTCACAGGGTTACACTATACATACCAATGATATGGATGGTAAAATGAAAAGCCAACGAGTGTATGGTGAAGGACAAAAAGATGCCATATCTGGAGTGGACTATAATTATAATACGGTTTCCAATAGAGAAAGTAAAAACAAGGGTTTATTAAACAATACGATACAAACGGTAGATTCCAAAGGCGTTATAGCACCTAAAATAGTGGGTGTTGACTATGATGTAGTCAATGATTTTAGAGACTGTAAGTCTAATAGTTCTACTTACGGAATTCATTATAATACTGCAATTTTGCCATTTACTATTATAGTTGTCGTAATTCCTATCCCCTTACCGAGTTATTCGGGTGACGAAAGTCAAATGCGTACAGCTGTGACCACAAAGGTTATTCATACCTCTGGAATCCTTGCAGAGAAAGTGGCTTATGACCTAGGATCAGTAGTATCTACCAAAAACCTGGCTTGGGATGCCGAAACTGGAGAGGTATTGCTGACCGAAACGGTGAATGAATACAAAGATAATTACTTTAATTTTAATTTCCCGGCCTATTGGAGTTATGATGGAATGAGTCAGGCCGCAAAAAATATTGGACTCGAATGGGGTGTTTCCCAAACGGGTAATAATCAATATCAGTTTACAGGAAACAAGGCTGCTGATTATTTGATTGATGGTGACGAAGTTTGGTTCAGCGGAACAGCCCCTGATGGTAAAACCAAAAATGCACTTAAGGCTTGGGTTGTACAAGTAAAAGATTCTGGTTTTCAGTTGATAGATAAAGACGGATTACTGGTTAAGGCAAGTACCATTACTACAGGAACCCTAAAAGTCATACGCTCCGGACATCGCAACATGCAAATGGCTTCTATGGCGAGTGTAACTTCTATGCGAAACCCTTTGTATGATTATGATGCCAATAACAAAATAACGACAGTAAAAAAGAATATAGGAGAAAACCCTTTCTTATCGACCACTGCAAGTGATCGAATTGTCAATGCCTCCGCTATTGAGTACAATAATGTATGGCCGTCGCAATGTGAGTGTAATTTGCCTAAAATGTTTTTTGCAGGTGATAAACTGAAATTTGAATACGAAAATGGCAATAGCCAGGACGAGCAAGACGATATTATCAAGCGTTCTTATAACCCGTATTTGTATAACATATTAGGAAATTGGCGAGCCAATAAATCATACGCCTACCTAACCGGAAGGAACTACACCATAGACCCAACCCCTCGTAAAACAGGATATTTTGCTGATTTTTCTCCGTTTTATATACTTACAGGCGGAAAATGGGGGATTACGGTCGATAATTACAAGCGATGGACATTTGCCTCACAGGTTACCCAATACAATCCTTATGGGCAGGAAGTAGAAAACAAGGATGCTCTAAACCGCTATTCTGCTGCTTTGTACGGGTACAACAATCGTTTCCCGGTAGCTGTTGCTTCCAACACCAAATACAGTGAGCTAGCCTCGGATGGTTTTGAGGATTATGACTCCATTGCCTGTGCGAAGGAATCTCATTTTGATTTTAAAGCGCAACTAAAAGTCAATGAAGTGAGCGTCTCTACCAAACAATCCCACACCGGAAGGAAAAGTTTAAAAGTAGAACCGAGTAAAAAAGCAGTATTAAAAAAACAAGTTGTTAGCTGTAGCGCAGCAGGAGTAATCACTAAATAAGAATAAAACCAAGATGAAATTAAAATATACATTAGTTTTTAGTATTATAAGTTTTTTTATTACCACTGCTGGATTTTCTCAGGAACTTAGTGATCAGGAGATAGGGTTTGATGTGGCTCGCGCGACCATTATGCTTAAGGAGCATGGAGCAAAAGACCAAGATATTGCTCGAGAAATTGCTATGATGCGGGAGATGCAGATTCACCGACATGTGGAGATGAAAAAAATAGAGGAAGGTATTTTGCAGAAAATTATGGCAGAGCAAACCGCTAAAGTCAATACAAGTCGTAACTCTAATACTGCAAAAGCAGCATTTGTTGATATCCCACAAATAGAGCGGGATGCGCTTATCGCTTTTTACAATAGTACGGGAGGGGCAAATTGGAAAAGTACTAAATACAATTATAGTGTTTGGGATATCACTAATCCTACCGCTGATGTATCCAAATGGTTTGGTGTTACCGTAGAAAATGGACATGTAGTAGGATTAGGTATGTTTAATAATGTGGGGAGTCTTGCGACTAATAATCTTGTTGGTACAATACCTAAAGAAATAGGTAATTTAAGTTTTCTTAAAGTTCTTTATTTGCCTCATAATCTCTTGACTGGTAGTCTTCCTGTCGAAATATGGAAATTAATGAGTCTTACGCATCTGGAATTAAATAATAATCAATTCTCTGGTAGTATTGCAGAAATAAGACAATTAAAGAGTCTTACGAAGCTGGATTTATCTGTGAATCAATTCTCTGGTAATTTACCTATTGGAATAAGTAATTTAACAAAACTTACCTATTTGAATTTATTTATTAATCAATTCTCTGGTAATATTACAGAAATAGGAAAATTAACGAGTCTTACGTTTCTGAATTTAAGTTCTAATAAATTCTCAGGTAGTATTGCCGAAATATTGGAATTAACAAGTCTTACGTTTTTGAGTTTAGAAGCTAATCAATTTTCTGGTATTCTTCCTGTAGAAATTGGAAAATTAACAAGTCTTACGTATTTGGGTTTAACAAGTAATCAATTTTCTGGTAGTCTTCCTGTAGAAATAGGAAAATTAACAAGTCTTACGGTTTTGAGTTTAGGTGCTAATCAATTCTTTGGTAGTATTGCAGAAATAGGAAAATTAACGAGTCTTAGGTATTTGAATTTATCTGGTAATAAATTCTCTGGTAGTCTTCCTGTTGAAATAGGAAAATTAACGATGCTTAGGGATCTGTTTTTAAGTGTTAATCAATTCTCTGGTAGTATTGCAGAATTAGGAAAATTAACGAGTCTAACTAATCTAAGTTTACAGAGAAATCAATTCTCTGGTAGTCTCCCTGTTGAAATAGGGAAATTAACAAGTCTTAAGGATCTGAATTTAAGTGAAAATCAGTTCTCTGGTAGTTTCGCAGAAATAGGAAAATTAACGAGTCTTTATCAACTGGATTTAAGGTTTAATAAATTCTCTGGTAGTCTTCCTGTTGAAATAGGGAAATTAACGAGTCTTGAAAATCTGTATTTATCTTTTAATCAATTCTCTGGCAGTATTGCGGAAGTAGGAAAATTGACACGTCTTACTTATTTTCATTTACAAAATAATCAATTTCGTTTTGTAGATTTTGTTGATGTATTTCAATATTTAAAAATAAAAATGCCTACAAGAGTAAATTTTGAGTACTACAATCAAGCCAAAATCAACACCCCAGAAACCCTCACCAAAGGAACTGGACAATCTATTGACTTAAAAATGTTTGCAGATGGAGATACTCGTTATTTAGCAGATGATACCTACCAATGGTTTAAAAATGGTATTAAAATTGATAAAGCAGAAAGTAGTGTCTATACCATATCAAGCCTATTGGCAACAGATGCGGCTACTTATGTATGTAAATCGTATCACGCAAAAAATCCAGACATGTCATCGTTGGTCTTAGAGCGAGAGCCAATTACACTAAAAGTAATTCCTTGTAGCACAGTAGTAGGAACCCTCAAAGCCTCTACGGAGAGTACAGTTGTCAATGCCAGTACTACATTTTCTTTAAACACTACAGCAACAGGCTTAACCTATAAATGGACATTCTTTAATGACGCAAACGGGACTGTTGTAAAAGATGGCACTCAAACCACCCCAACAGCAACACAATCCTATAGCGTAGCTGGAACTTACTTAGTACGACTAGAGGTTACTGAGGCTAATGGTTGTATAACAAAGTTTCCTGATTATAAAGTAATTGTAACCCAACCATGTATTTCTATTGAAGGAACAATCAAAGCATCGACTTTGAAACCAATAATAAACGAAAACACTAATTTCTCATTCGAAACCACAGCTACAGGCTTAACTTATGAATGGACTTTTTATAATTTAGACAATACAGAGAAAGCCAAAGCAACAACTGCACAGGTATCTCAAATCTATACTGTACCAGGCACTTATAAAGTAAAACTAGTAGTTACAGATGCTAATGGTTGCACAACTACTCTTCCAGAATATACAGTAACTGTCATCGATAATTGTGTTGATTCCTATTCTCCAAACCGTAATGGTAGTATAAATCCACCTTATCCTTATGGAGATTTAGTTGGAGTAATACTTAATAAAGTAACGAATTTGTCATTTAACAATTATTCATCTAGTACGGACTTATCCTATCAATGGAATTTATATAACTCAAGTAATTTATTAATAGCGTCTAGTAATCAGGTCGTATTTCCTATTACATTAACAATTGCGGGGGATTACAAAGTTACTTTGCGTGTTACGGATGCTACTGGCTGTTCTTCATTTGAAAGACCTTTAAAAACTAGAGATGCAATTGTTTGTGTTGTTCCTGCAAATGAACGTGAAGGATATATAAGTGCTCCTGGGAGCGGTAACCAACTTTCGGTCAATTCCGAAACAGTTATTTCTTTCAATCCTTCTTACTCTTACACTGCTGGTCTTAGTTATAAATGGGATTTTGTTAAAAATGGAGTTGTAGTTTTTTCGGGTGAACAAGAAAAATTTACTGTAAATCCTACTGTAATCGGTGATTATATAATTAATTTAAAAATATCAGACCCTAATGGTTGTACCACGGATTATTCAAAAGAATATCAAGTTATTGATGCATGTGACTATTTTTGGATATATAAGGGCGGTGTAAGTATAAGCGCAGATGATGAATATACCTACGGGCCTACATTTTTTGCTAAAGCAAACGTGACAAAATTTTTAAATGCTGAAGATTATCGTGAAGTTTCCCTTTATACTTTCAAATGGAAGTTATACGACCCAAACTTTGTATTAATTAGCGAGGGTAATCAAAAAAGATTTCCGATCACTCTTACTAAAGCAGGATTTCACAAAGTTGAATTAGAGATTGACAATGGTAAAGGATGTGTTACTAAACGTACTGTAATGGTTGGGTGCATAATAGATAAGAGTTGCACAACATTAAATCCAAAAGCTGTTGTAGTTAAAGAGTTGTATTTTAATTTATTAAAAAACCTAATATCAAGATCACTTCTTGGAGAGACCGATGCTCAGATTAATACAAGTGAAGCTTCTGCAGAATTGAAAGCCTTAAAGCCTTATATTACAAATGGAATTGCAGACAGAATATATAATTTTGTATCCACTAAGAACCAGTACGGAGAAATTACCAAAATTGATTTTTCATTTGCTCCAAATAGAGAATATGATGTTCACCTTTCGATTCCAAGAGGGATTAATTTTGACGCCAATTGGACTTCAGCCGAATTAAATTCTAATATAGAGCGAATTATTTACTTTAATTTGGACCAATATAGTACTTCAGATGACTATTTAGTATCGTGTTATGTTAGGCAAGTGGAAGAGGGTAAAAACGCAAATCCAGATAGAGTTGTATTGCAGCCTGGAGATTGTCAATTAGAGTCGGAGGTTCGATATATCGATTTTTGTCCTGTGGATTGTATTTCAATAGCAGGAACCCTCAAATCTACACCACAGGTTCTAAATGCAAATGTAAATGCCACTTTCTCTTTAGAGACGACGGCAACAAATGTAACTTACGATTGGATTTTTTATAATTTAGACAATAAGACAGAGTTAGCCAAAGCTACAACTGCCATTGCAACACAATCTTTTAACGCAGCAGGAAAGTATCGAGTAGTGTTGAATGTTAAGGATGAGAAAGGATGTATAACTCCTTTTGAAACTTTTACAACAGTATTACCCGCCTGTACTGCTATAACGGGAACCATCAAAATTGGTAATGCTGGATGTCAGGCTAATGTTATGGCGACTCCTTTCTCTCAAACTATTTCTTCTGGACAAACAACCAATATAATGTTGAGCAGTACAGCCATTGGAACAACATTTAATTGGACTGTACAACAAACAGGCGTAACTGGAGCCACAGAAGGAAGTGGGAATTCTATAGCGCAATTAGTAACAAATACCGGTAGTGCTAAAGGTGTTGCAGTTTATACCATAACTCCTATATTAGGTGATTGCTCTGGCACGCCAATTAATGTTAGTATCAATGTAGAAACCAAATCCTATACGAATATTGCCCAAAGTGGTTCCTTCACTCGAAACTGTGGGGCAGGCGGCACATCAGCAGCAGTAACCTATACCGTAGAGGCCAACAAATATAGTTCGAATAGCTCTCAGGCAGCTGCAGATGCGCAAGCACTGGCAGATGTAACCGCCAGTGGTCAGGCGTATGCCGATACCCATGGGATTTGTACTTTTAACTTTAAGAGTATAGCCCAAAGTGGTTCCTTCACACGAAACNNNNGTGGTCAGGCGTATGCCGATACCCATGGGATTTGTACTTTTAACTTTAAGAGTATAGCCCAAAGTGGTTCCTTCACACGAAACTGTGGGGCAGGTGGCACATCAGCAGCAGTAACCTATACCGTAGAGGCAAACAAATATAGTTCGAACAGCTCTCAGGCAGCTGCAGATGCGCAAGCACTGGCAGATGTAACCGCCAATGGTCAGGCGTATGCCGATACCCATGGGATTTGTACTTTTAACTTTAAGAGTATAGCCCAAAGTGGTTCCTTCACACGAAACTGTGGGGCAGGTGGCACATCAGCAGCAGTAACCTATACCGTAGAGGCCAACAAATATAGTTCGAACAGCTCTCAGGCAGCTGCAGATGCGCAAGCACTGGCAGATGTAACCGCCAATGGTCAGGCGTATGCCGATACCAAAGGAATTTGTACATATAACAGTGTAGCCCAAAGTGGTTTATTCACTCGAAACTGCGGAGGAGGTACATCAGCAGCAGTAACCTATACTGTAGAGGCAGGCAAGTATCATTCGAACAACTCTCAGGCAGAAGCAGATGCACAAGCACTGGCAGATGTAACCGCCAATGGTCAGGCGTATGCCAATACCAAAGGAATTTGTACATTTAACAGTGTAGCCCAAAGTGGTTCATTTACTAGAAACTGCGGTGGAGGCACATCAGTAGCAGTAACCTATACCGTAGAGGCAGGCAAGTATCATTCGAACAGCTCTCAGGCAGCTGCAGATGCACAAGCACTGGCAGATGTAACCGCCAATGGTCAGGCGTATGCCAATACCAAAGGAATTTGTACATTTAAAAGTGTAGCCCAAAGTGGTTCATTTACTAGAAATAATTGCGAAGTTGATTCAGGATCTAGCGTTAACTTTAGTCTTCCTGCTGGAGCAGTTATTTCTACGCTATCTCAAGCCGATGCAAATGCCAAAGGATTAGCTAAATTTAATACCGAAGGGCAAGCCAATGCCAATACTAAAGGAACATGTGTTTTTAAATATCAAGGGTATTGGTCTGCTTTTGATACAAAATATGACCCCCAAAGCAATTCATGGGTAGATTATATCGATGAAAATGGTATTCAGAAAAGAGTTTTCGTTGGTGCACTCGAAAATGGTTGTAAAGAAATTGCTGCCGCAAGTATTGTCGCTACTAATTATGCTAGTGTTTGTGCTCCTTGCCAAGAGTTGCAACTGCGACCAAGGATGGCAGGTTTGTGTTATAATGCTTCATTCCTAAATTGCGCAGGAACAATAGAAAGTATTATTTATAGTGATGAAATAACTTTTATGGGTAGATACATTATTAGAGTTACAACAGATTGCGATTCTACTGACCCAGTGATTGTTCCAGAAAATTAATTCCTCTTGACTGATTTTAATCGAACAGCGCTTAAATAAGTTTTGACGTAGCAATAGCAAGCTTACAATTGTTTATAAACAAACAAAAAGTATAAAAAAATAACATATTAGGAAATATGACAAATTGTTTTAAAATAAAAAAATACTGGATCCTTACTTTTTGTTTGGTACTTTGTTCTTTGGCAACTTTTGCTCAGGATTTAAGTGATCAGCAAATAGGTTTTGATGTGGCTCGAACTACCACCATGCTCAAAGAACATGGCGTAAAAGAACAAGATATGGATAGAGAGATTGCATTGACTAGAGAGATGCAAAAATCACTGTTTGTAATTTCTGAAAAAATATCGAATGAAATTAAGAGTAAAATAATTAAAGGTCAGATAATTAATAATAAATCAAGCGGAAAGGGACTTGTAACTGCTAAGGTATCAGATATTGAACGTGAGGCATTAGTTGCCTTATATAAAAGTACTAATGGATCTAAATGGGAAAACACAGAAAGATTATGGGATGTTAATAATCCCAATTCGGATGTTTCTACATGGTTTGGTGTTAGAGTTTTTAATGGTTCAGTAATAAGTTTATATCTTAATAATAATAATCTAGATGGATTTATACCAAAAGAGATAGGAGCTTTGAAAAGTTTAACTTATCTTTCATTAGCCTATAACAAATTAATAGGTGAACTCCCATCGACTATTGGCAATCTAAAGTCATTACAATTTCTTTCTTTGAATTTTAATCAATTTTCAGGAAAAATTCCGCAGGAAATGAATTTCTTAAAAGATTTAAAAAGTTTAGGATTGGGAACTAATCAATTTACAGGAGAATTACCGACAGATTTCATGGATTCAGTTGATCTTGAATGGCTTGGTTTAGCTGGAAATAATTTTGAGGGTACTATACCTTCAGGGATATTCAAAATGAATAATTTAAAATTCCTTCAGCTTCAAAATTGTCAATTTAGTGGATTTCCAGTTGAGATAGGCACAATGCCATTATTAGAACATTTCTATTTGCATAGAAATAAATTACAAGGAAAAATCCCTTCACAAATAGGTAGTTATAAAAATTTAATAATGTTTGAATTACAAGATAATCAACTGAGTGGCGGAATACCTCCTGAATTTGGTAATCTTTTAAATCTTAATAGCTTACGTGTATATTCAAATAAGTTGAGTGGTCCAATTCCAAAGATATTTACCAGTCTTGCTAAACTCAAAAGTTTGAATTTTAGCTATAATAATTTTCGATTTGTTGATTTCTTTGACGAATATCAAACTAATATGTCTAAATTTCTTGATTTTAGTTATATTTGGCAATCTAAAACAGATTCAGAAAAAACAGTTGCTGGGGTTTCAGGAAACACTGTAACATTAACAATGTGTGAGGACGGTCGATATGTTCCCAACGTTGATACTTTTCAGTGGTTTAAGAATGGTGTTGCAGTAACCGATGTGTCTATTAATAATAGAAGTTACACAATTTCGAATTTATCAGCTGCAAATGCTGGAGATTATTATTGTGTTTCAAAAAATCCCCAAATAACGGATCTTACATTACAAAGACACCCAATCCATTTATCGGTAACTAACTGCACCCCAAAAGAGGGGGAACTAAAAGTAATGTCAGAGAAATTGTCAGTCAATGAAACGGTAAATTTTTCGTTTCTGGAAATGGTGCAAGCAGTGGGCGGTAAGACAATAAGCGCACTAGCCAATAAAGACAGCTTACCTGGCACAAAATATACTTGGACTATTACAGATGAAACAGGCAAAGAGGTAAGCAAGCAGGAGACGACAACCACAAGTTATGGTTATGCATTTACTACCCCAGGAAAATATCTGGTAAAACTGGATATTATCGATGAGAATGGTTGTCCAGCCAATATTCCTGCAAAAGAAGTGATTATAAAAGCACAAGTGTTATGTCTAAATGAGAACATACTCTTTTCGTTTGAGACCACCGCACCCAACTTAAGTTATGTTTGGACCAGTACCAATGCTGCTGGAGTTGTTGTAAATTCCTCAATGCCTAGTCCTTCTAGTTTATACAATGTGTCGTTTGCTATCCCTGGCGATTATACCATCACCATGGTAGCAACAGATACGGCAACCCAATGTTCTGAAACGTTTATCAAAAAGGTAACTGTAGCATCTTGTGCGCCTACGTATTGTACTAAGGTTCATTTTAATTTCAATTTTAAGATTCCGGATATAAAGAAAGGTTTTGGAGGTTTAGTTTTAAACCTAGACTCTAGAATGAATATTGCCAACGGTATTGTTGATTTTATGAAAAACAGCACGAACAAAAAATTGTTTGCTACCACATTTGATTTGTCAGATAAAGGGACTATTAACGCTGTTATTGTCAATAAAGAAATTACAGTTAGTCCAGGTGATGTGTATAAAGTGGGAACTACAAATGACATTTCGAATAATAAGCCAACAGTAATACGAATCCAGGATCAGACTTTTAGCAATTCATTTACCACTTTGATTAATAATGGAATTCTTAAGAATACCTCATTGAAGAAAGAGGATCCTGTTGATGTTTCGTTCTTTATTATTTCCGAAGATCACAATACCGCTACATTAGATGGAGCCAAACGAGCCTATCAAGACTTATTGGCTTCTGGCAAAGCCAAAAAAATATTTTTTGTTTTGGTAAACGAAGGGAAGTTTAGTTATATAACAAAACGAGTGGGGTTACCCGCTAAAAAAACATTCATTACGCCAGTAGAATTTCTAACCGAAATGATGGGTTCAGTACCTGTAAATTATTCGGATACCAATTCTATTTTAAGTTCAGATTATGTTCAATTTTCGAAATTGGATATTGCCAAAGTAGGGTTTAAAGAGGTGCTTACTACCTTTTTAGAAAAAGGACATAAAGATGTGTTGGCATTGTGTGTAGATGTCCAATCGTGTACAAAGGACAATAAGAATACTCCAGTACTCAAAAAGTTGTTGTTAAATTTGGCTAATAAACTAAAAGACATTCCAGACGGAAGTGATGCCAATACGTATGCACAAAAAGAAATAGCAGCATTTGCACCTTATACGGTGGATAAAAAACCAATCATTTATAATGTAATCAATACCGCTAGTACAATAAGTTTTTCTTTTTCGGAGAGCGGTTTAGAGAATGATGTGCAACTGCCCAAACCAGTTTCGGGTTCTATAGTAGATATTGATTTAAGCCAATATACAGATGCCACTACAAAAACACCTGTTATTACTGCATTTAGCAATGGAAAATCGGATGCTACGAATGGATTTGTACGAAATATTGATTTTTGTATTAAGGAATTATCCTGTGTATCGCATGTGGCACTTGTACTAGACGAATCGGGTTCTATAGATTCGAGTGAAATGAATAAAATCAAGAAACAATTAAAAAGATTTGTTTACCAACAAGGAGTGACTAATGAAAAGATTGGGTCTAATATACATGTCTCATTAACCGGAATGTCTGATAGTGATACCAATACTAGAACCGATTATGTAGAGCCAATTAAAGCTTCTACAGATATATTAGTATTGGGTAAATTTTACGATTGGATTGATAATTTAGGAATGCGAAATGGTCAAACAACAGGAATAAGCGCCAGCTCTGATTATTGGAAAAGCGGATTGGACGGAGCCTTAAGTTATACATTAAAACCAGATGTGGTTATTATGATTACCGATGGTTGCCAAACGGCAGATGTTACGACTCTTAAAACCACGATGAGTCGATTTAATAATGCTAAAGGGAGTAGCCCAGAATCACCTCACTTATATGTGGTAGGTATTGAAAACGGGTTTTATGTAGATAGACCATCTACGGGTAAAACCTTAGATCGTAATGAAGATCCTAATTATAATCCAGCCTTGCAAAAAAGAAGTTTGACGGGAAAGGTGGCTGCTAGATTGACCAAGTCTTTACATTATCTATTAGGATTTCCTGAGACGGAGTTTCCGGTATCGAGTATAATTGATTTTAAGAACGCGACTTATTTCGGTCATGATAATTTTAATTTATTGGCTTCGGATGAAACTTATTTTTCAGACAAACTGATTGATAATGAAATTATTTGTGGTACATCTGCCGTTAAGGATTTTTGTGATGATTGTTTTTCTTTCAAGCCAGAACCTGGTCATGAATATTTAATAAGTGCGTGGGTCAAAGAGGAATCTTTTACTCAGGTAAAATCGTATATGAATTCAGCAATTAACATAGTTTTTTATAGACAAAAAGAAGCTTTAGATGTGCCTGGACATATTATTGCTACAGAAACTGCTAATCCTTCTGGAGAAATTATTGATGGTTGGCAAAGAATAGTATGGAAATTTAAGGTGCCTACTACTACCATAACTATCGGTTTTTCTTTAGAAAACAAAAGTGCCAGTATTCCGGTGTACTTTGATGATATTAGAATACACCCTTTAACAGGAAGCATTAAGTCATTCGTTTATGACCCAGAAACTTTTAAACTGATGTCTGAATTGGATGAGAATAATTACAGTACTTTCTATGAGTATGATAACGAAGGCGGGCTGGTTCGTGTAAAAAAAGAAACTGCCAAGGGTGTTAAAACAATTCAGGAAACACGTTCAGGGAGCTATATAAACACAAAAGAGTAAGGTATGTTTGGTAAAATAATAATTTGTGTTTGGCTTCTATTTATTGGTTTTATGGGTAATGCACAATCAGTGCGTACCGTTTTTAAAAAACTAGGACAACAATATAGTATGGCAAAGCCGTTGCAGTATCAATCAAAATATGTTTTATACAAGGATTTTGATTCAAAAAAGATTATGGAAAGTTATACCGGTGTTTTTTATAAAAACAATCAAAATGAAATCTATATGAAAATTGGCGAAACAGAGATTCTGAATTCAAAATCGGTAAATCTTAAGGTTAGCCATCCCGAAAAAGCTATAGAAATTTCAACTGCTGTGCCTACTTATTTTGGTGATTTTGATATGAAGCCATTACTGGAATTATGCAAAATTGATAAGTTCGTTGATTATAAGGGATATTGGGAAATTACCATGACCGCAAAACCATTTTCGAGTCTTCCCTATTCTAAAATTGAGGTTAGGGTTTCTAAAACTTATTTTTTACAAAAACAAGTTTTTTATTACAATACGGCTACCAATTTTTCGCAGGATTTTAGAAAACCCGATGTGCATTACCCCAGATTAGAGGTGATTTATGCCAATTACAACAGGAAAGCGGTTAATGCTTCGGTTTTTAAAAACAGTAGCTATTTTTCGACTTTCGGGAAAGATAGAATTGTCTTGTCTCCGCGTTTGCAGAAGTATGAGATTGTCGATCAAAGAAATAATTCCAATAATTAAAATAAATAGATATATGTATATCAATAAAAGTATAATAGTTTTTGTATTTACATTTTTTTCATTGTTTGCCTTTGGACAGAATGAAGAACCTGTAATTGATTCTAAATCTGGAAACAATTTAAAAGTTGGAGCAATATTAAAAGTTGTTGATTCTAAGTTTAATGATTTAAATAAGCAAAATTTATTTGCTTCTATAAATCCTAATGTGACCATTCATTTTGGATTTGATAATACTAATAAAGACGCCTCTGACTTTAAAGATGTTTATACTTGTACAATAATGTTAAGCGTAACTTCTTCTTATGATAGTAAAGGAGATGGTATAAATCCAAAAACAGTATCACTTACTATCGTACATGATAATAGTTCGAAAGGATTGGAGTTTAATGATTATGTTGTTTATAAACTTCCAGGAATTCATAAAGCAGATGTTAAAGTAGTGTCGATTACATATTCGAAGTCAGTACCAGTTTCTACAGCCTATTTAGCCTTGAAGTTTAACACAGAGCGTTATTACAATTTGCAAGTGAGTGGTTCGAACTCATTGGTATTGCCGATATCTTACCAATTATTGAAATACAATGGCACAAAAGAAGAGGCTGTTTCTAAAGTTAGTGATGCAGCCGAAGAGCTTGTCATTAAATGGACAAAAGACACCAAAGCACCCGCTGTAGAATATGAATTGGAATGGACTTGGATTGATAGTTATAAAAAAGATGGCGGTCAATTATTGCCTAGTGAAATTGCGTTAACCGAACAGGATTTTAAACAAAACAGTACGAGAATTCAAACTAAAGACGTTAGTTATAGAATCCCCTTAGTGTATTCTAATGGATATTTGGTGTATAGAATAAGACCTGTTGGACGATTTCTAGATGATACTTCAAAGAATTATTATGGAGTTTGGTCTTCGGGTATTTCAGATAATTATAAGAACGTAAGTGAATGGCCTCATAGTATAGAAATTAATAAAGCACACGAGTCGGGTTTAAAAAACTGGCAATATCAAGCTTCATTTGCAGAAGATGGTAAGAAAAAAGAAGTCGTAAGTTATTTTGATGGATCTTTGCGCAACCGTCAAACGGTAACTAAGGTAAATACAAACAACAAAGCTATAGTAGGAGAAGTTATTTATGATAATCAAGGAAGAGCAGCTATTGAGGTATTGCCCACTCCAATTGAATCTTCTGGGATACGTTTTTATACTAATTTAAATACCAATGAAGCGGGTTCTTTATATTCTCATAAAGATTTTGATTGGGATAATGCCAGTGTTAAGGATTGTAATCCAATACCAGTTCCTAAAATGTCTAGTAGAGCAGGGGCTAGTAAATATTACTCCGAAAAGAATGATGCACAGAATAATTACCAAGATTTTGTTCCTGATGCTTTCGGCTATCCTTTTTCTCAAATCGTGTACACTCCTGATAATACAGGAAGAATTAAAAGCAAAGGCGGGGTGGGTTCAAATCATCAAATAGGTTCAGGACATGAAATGCAGTATTTTTATTCTCAACCAAAGCAAGAAGAGTTAAACCGTCTTTTTGGTTATAAAGTAGGGAATTTTTCTCATTATAAAAAGAATACGGTCATTGATCCTAATGGTCAAGTGAGTGTGAGCTATTTAGATCCACAAGGTAGAACAGTGGCAACGGCTCTTGCAGGAGACAATAACGACAAAGGAAGTTTAGTATCCCTTGAAGATGAGAAGAATAAAACCTTACACCTGATGACCACTACTAACTTGTTGTCTAATAATGATAAGTATGTGTCTGGAGAAAATGGCGTTGTTCAAGATGGAATAAAATTGAATACTCCTATTGCTGTAGTAAAAGAAGGAAATGTCAAAATAGAATATTCTTTTGTCAAAGCCAAGGGAGGCTACTCGGATACTTGTTTGAATAGTAAGTTTTACCCTTTTGTGTATGATTGGTCTATGAGTTTAAAAAATGATTGCGCCTTGGAGTTACTTACAGGTAATAATCCAAGGATTTCAAAAATTGGATCTTCTAGCTTAAGTGCAACTACTGCGTCTGAATTAAGTTTTAAGAATATGGTTTTTAATGCCAAAGAGGGAGGCGAATTTTTAAAGGTGGGTTCCTATCCTTTAAGCAAAGACCTCCGTGTCGATGCTGATGTTTTAGATAAATATGCGACAGATTTTATCGCTGAATTAAGAAAAAGCACGAAGTGTTTACCCGATTTATCTTCATTAGACACAGAAATTAATTTGAAGGATTGTAACATAACTTGTAAAAGTTGTGAACAATCATTGGTTTGTGACAATCTAACCCCAGAGGAGTGTACTGCTTTTCAATTACTGCTTGCTACCGAATCTAATAAACTTGGAAATGTTGCCGCAAGAGAATCCTATATTGTAAAAGCCGAGGCTAAGTATGTTGAAAAAAACAGGCTTACGGTTCAGGCACAGGAAGGGTCGGGAGCTACTAATGATGAAAAACATTTTAAATTTGAATTCAACAGTTTGCTAACTGGCTGTAGAAATTTATGCGAGCAACCCGTAAACTTGTGTGGTCTTAATTTTGATACGTTGTTGGATGATGTTAGTCCACATGGTCAGTATGGTTCTGTTGTGGGGATTGAAACGGAAGATGATGAAGAAGTTGCTGATGCTGCTGCAGCTGCATCAAAAATAATTGATCCTTTGAGTCTTTTTAACAAAAACAATCAATTGCTGTATGGAGGATATACAATACATACCTATAAAGATGCTGCTGATAAAGACGTAACAGAGAATATTTCTAACTACAATTGGAAAAAACCATTTGATGGTTCTTATAAGGAAGAGGATGGTTCTGTCTCCAAAATTAGAGTTAAACTTGTTAGTGAATATGCTGAAAACCCTAAGTTAAACGTTTATGAGCCTGCTTTGGAGGATAGTGTTACCTTAACAGATTTAGAACATGATCCAGAAAGTGATGACATTAATGATTACCTAGTTCAACCAAAGTATTTAAAAAATGTAGCTCAGTTTGTAGCTCTTTGGAAACCGAGTTGGGCTAAATCATTGGTGCAGTTTCACCCTGAGTACGCGTATTACACTTACAATTTGAATTTATGTAGCAAAACAAATGGAGAGGGTTTTAACTCAGATGGTTTTAATGAGAATTTGCGTAAAAAAGAGTTTTATGATGCAGAAACCAAAGCTATAAATAACACCATTTTTAGTAGTACTGGTACAATTGCTCAATTATTGGATATTGATAGTGACGCCAACAATGGCGACCCATTTTATAGTGCTATAAATGATGATGATAAATTAATATCAGGAGAATACACTGTTCGAAAAGCTTTGATGAAAGAAGCACTAGAAGTGAATTTTGACGGTATGACTTTATCATCGGGTAAAAAACTGAATATGTTGCAAGCAGCTTATTATTTTGCTGTTTTCTCCAACGGGATTGCCCCACAATCTGCCTATACTACTTTTTCAAATGCCACTAATTCTCAATTATTGGATATTATTGACAAATTGGGGCAGAATGGCAATATTGCAGATTTAACTATTAAACAAAGAATATGGTCTAATTTCCGCTCGTATTATACTGCGTTGAAAGAAAAAACCCGCACTGTTTTTGCTCATATTTATGCCAGCAAAAACAATAATTATAATGATTGTATCGGGAATACGGAGAGCAAAGATACTTTTGTTACTTTATTTATAAAATATAATGTAGCATCCCCAAATAATTACGAGAGTCTCATAACACTTATTAATTCAATTCCCGAAGATGGTGTTTTACCCGCTACAACTCCAGCTGGTACTGGAATTGAATTGGCTTGTTCTAGTGTAACATCAGCTTTGTATAAAGACAAAGTAAAGCGTTTTGTTCCTGCGGATTTTGGTTATGATTCCGCTATTGGCGATACGGAATTCTTGGCCGCTACAAAAGCAAGTACAGATTCTAAAATGTATGCAGAAACAGGAAGATGTCCTATCTCATTTGATTTAGAAAATTTTCTAAAAGGTTTAGTAGATACTACTATTCAGGATAAAGGGTTGTTGATTAATGGTTTTAATACCTGGAGTATGCCTTATTTAACTTCAAGTGTATTTAATGCTCAGGCAAATCTAGGGTTTAATTTAGAGGGTTCTGTAAATAGCCCAAAAATTACCACCCGCGAGGTTGGAGGTAAACTAAATATTGTTTTTACCCAAGACGGAAATGATATTTCTACTCCAATAGAATTGAGTTTTGCTAAGAGTTTTATAAACTATCAAAATCCTTGTGGCGCAACTGTCACTCCACCAAAATGGGCGGATATTATAGGATTTAAAAGTATGTATGCCATACCAGAGTCTTTTGACAAGGTGCTTAAAACCTATAGATTTCGTATCGTAGGGATTATAAATAGAAAGGGAACTGTATCAAGTTGTACCACCCCCGAAGAAATACTTATTGATGGAATTACTAAAGCAAATATTTCAGAATGTGGAGCACTTGTAGTTGCACCATGCGATAAAAAGCAAAAGTTTAGTACAGCATTCAATGAGTTAGTACTTCATTTGCAAGCGAACAGTACTTTAAAAAGTGCGGATTTAAATATTGCTGCTGATGCTACTTTTGTAAATGGATACTTGTACGAATATTTCGGTGTCAAAGCTGGAGATAGAGTGAATTGGCATAACAATTCAGAGGGCATTTCTATTACAGTAAATGATTTGAAACGAGTTTCTGTGAATCTTGGAAACTACAGTTTAGGAAACGATGTAATAAAAAGTGTATTCATTAACGGAGCACAATCTGGGAACAGTAGTAATTTGCTAAACATCCGTATTAAAACAAGGTTTTTTAGAAATAGACAAATAACGGGTATAATAGGTTCTAGTGTTGTAACTATGCCTTTGTATTTTGCCTGTTGTTCCCCATGTGGTGATACGGATTATAACGGAGATGGATATGGAGATATTTGCGGACCTGGTGGGCCTGGAGACTGTGGGCCTGTAGATACTGATGGTGATGGTATTTTTGATTTATGCGACCCCTGTCCTATAATTCCAAAAAATTTACCATGTGATACAAATCCTCCTTACACTCCTGTAACTTCTTGTGAGGTAGTAGCTAATGATGAGTTTGTTTATGAGCAAAGAGTTAAGGATATTTTAAATAATCTGTTAGAGAATAATAATTACGCTATAAATGAAGATGGGGATTTCTATAAAGCAGGAAGTATTTCAGACGATACATCAATCAAAAATTTTGTGGAGCAATCTAAGTTGGCATCCCATTTTCAAGCAGAAAGAACGCGTTATAGAGTAAATAATTTGAAAAGCGTGGTCATGGATCGCTATTCTGTTGTTATCGAGAATGGTTTGATGAGTATTACTTTTGATGAAAATTCGGGAAGTGTAAACAATAAAAATTTCATTAATTTTTATGATGTAAATTTAAAGAGCGCTAAAAGGATTAATTATATTGATATAAAAAGTGACCTAAGTTTTGTTGTCAATTTTACCGATAACCAAGGTAAAACAGTAAATCAAGTCGGTAGTGCAATTTCACATTATACTTTTGTAGAAATAACAAAACATGAAGCACGAGCTATTGCAGTACCTTATTGTCAATTTGCTTCGGAAATTTACCCTCCAAAATTATCAAGCAAAAATGCTTTGGCTGGTTTAGGTGATATATATGTTACCCTCTCTAATCAGGGAGTGATTGATTATCAAAATAGTACATCGCCATCCTCTTTTATGAGTAGAAAAGCGACTTCAGGGAGGTTATTTGCTTTGCGTGATGGTGATCCAATAACTCCTGCTCCAGTTGCTTCTAATTGTTCTAATATTTGTATTCCTCCAACAGTTGCCCCTATAGTTTGTGGGGATAAATGGATGTCATTTCGATCGAATGTGAAATCACAAGTTGCAGATTATGTATTTTCAACTAATCTCGACAAAGAGGGTCTCTTTTTTTGTGAGGCTAATTATGGATATATTAGTGAAGAGTATATTTATTACTTGAATAAGTTAAGAATTTCGAGTGTTAAAAACCCTTTGTTTCTAACTATTAGCGAGTTTGGTGCTACCAAGTTGCATTATGGTAATAGTAAAACTCAACTGGTAGTCAATTATTATTTCAATTATCTGGAAGCTCAACCTAAAACTCCAACACAAGAAGCATTAACTTGGTCGCAATTTGCCGACAAGTATATTTTGGATAATAAAGAATGTGTACCAGCAATGATGGTGCCAACTTTTAGTTTAGAAATAGAGAACCCTGCTATATTAACTCCTTGTGAGTTATTTGCAGCGTCAATAAAAGCATCCAATAAACAACAATTGGAAGAATCCTTTTATGCAAATAAAAAAGAAGAATTCATTCAGAATTATTTAAAGGAAGCATTAGAAGGGATAACCGAAACCTTGACCCAAACTGCTGCAGACAAAGAGTATCAATATACGTTGTATTATTATGATCAAGCGGGTAATTTGATACAAACAGTACCGCCAGAAGGGGTTCACAGATTAACACCCAACTCGGATAAGACTATAAACACAGTTCGAAAAAATGATTCTGAAAAAGAGGATTTAACGCTTGTTGATGGTGTAGCTGTTGTTCCAGCAAATACTTTGCAAACGCAATACCGTTACAATTCATTAAATCAATTGGTTTGGCAAAAAACACCAGATGGAGGAGAAACCCAATTTGCGTATGATGCTTTGGGAAGAATTGTATCGTCTCAAAATGCAAAACAAAAACCAGCTGCCCAATTGAGTTATACTCGTTATGATGGTTTAGGTCGAATTACCGAAGCAGGGCAAATAAAGGCAACTACTGCGGTAAGCATTAATGATAATGGAAGATTGGTTTACGGTGATGTTGTACCAGTTCCCATTGATGCCAAAGAAGTTCCCGTAGATGCTATTGCCGATACTTTTCCATATAATTTAGGAAAATACACCCAGCAAGTTACCAAAACGTTGTATGATGCTCCACTTGCAAGTACATCGGCTTTGTTTACCTCTTACGGATCAGACAACAGTCATAAAAGAGTCACGGCTGTTCTCTACTTTTCTGCAATGGAAAGCAAGACCCTTTCTTCGGCCTATGAAGATGCTATTTTATACGATTATGATGTGCACGGAAATGTAAAAGAAATGCTCCACCATACGAATACTAAAGAGGCAATTGCTTTTGATAACCAGAAAAAAATAGTTAAAAAAATTGTATACGATTATGATTTAATAAGCGGAAACGTAAACAAAGTAACATATCAGCCTACCAAAACAGACCAATTTATACATCGATATGAGTATGATGCCGACAATAGAATCAATCAGGTTTATACCAGTAAAGACAACATTATTTGGGAAAAAGAAGCCAACTATCTCTATTACGACCATGGGCCATTGGCTCGTGTAGAAATTGGAGACAAGAAAGTACAAGGACTCGATTATATTTACACCTTGCAAGGTTGGTTAAAAGGGGTCAATTCAGAACAATTGAATACCGCTTATGATGCTGGAAAAGATGGTTTAAATGTAGCCAAAGATGCCTTTGGTTTTGCTTTGAATTATTATACAGGAGATTATCAATCTAGAAAAAACACTGAATTTACCAAAAATGTATTCAGTCTTAGCAAAGAAGGGAAAAAAGAAGGCAATGCAAACCTGTACAACGGAAACATCAAGGAGATGGTTACCTCCTTGTTAGACACCAAACAGCAGTCATTAGCAACACAGTTTAATCGTTATACTTACGATCAGCTCAACCGCATCATGACTATGAATACCGAAGCGATATCGCTTAGTGGTTCAAAGCCATCTTACCAATCAAGCTATAGTTACGACAGAAACGGTAATTTATTGACATTGTATAATACTGCTCCAAAACAAGATGGAACTATTGCAGTTATGGACAATCTAACTTATAAATACTTGACTAAAGAGGTTATAACAAAAGCGGGTGTTAAAACAGGGGTGTTTTTGCCTACAAATCAATTAGGAAATGTAGATGATACCGTGCCAAATAAAGCATTTACGAATGGCGTTGACAATGATACTTCTTTAGATATTGATGACCAAGACCCTAATAATTATGCTTATGACGAAATAGGGCAGCTGACTAAAGATGCGAAAGAACAATTAGACAAGATTGAATGGCGTGTGGATGGTAAAGTAAGCAAAATTACCAAAAGGAATGGTGCAGTTATTAGTTTTGAGTATGATGGTTTAGGAAACCGAATTGCCAAAAAAGTAGTGAATCCTACAAAAACAGCAACAACCATCACGTATTATGAGCGCGATGCTCAAGGCAATGTGTTGAGTACTTATGAAATGGTAACCCAGGGCGGAACAACAAAGTATTTTCTTGTAGAGCAAACTATTTACGGCAGTAGCCGACTCGGTGTAGAACAAGGTCGAAAAGAAATTACTGCTGATGCCTTTGCCTCTACCTTAAAAAATACAGAGCGACAACTTGCCAGTACACCAAACTTGTCTGCCATGCAAAGTAGTACAGCTACTACAATTGCAGGTTTGCTGTTTACAGGAAAAAATAGCATCACTTGGAAGGATACGAAAAGTAATTTGAACTTTTTTGATTTTGATGCACCTATAACCAATACAATCAATTTTAAGGCGCACCTAAAATTAGATAACACTACTTTTACATCAGGTTCTAAAAGAAGTTTGTTCGAACTTAAAAATGCCATTACCCGTGGCGGAGGGAATGATTTTATTGATTATTACAGCTCTTTTGAAGTAATGATAGAACGCGATTCTAAAAATCAAACCTACAAATTGAGCTTCTCCTCCAAAGGATTACAAAGAAATTCGTCTGCCAAAAGAAAAAGAGTTTGGCCAAAATGGCGTTATTGGGATGAACGAACGGATAGATTGAATACAGAAACCTTTGTAGTCAACACTGCAATTCCAGAATCGGAATGGGATTTGGATGTAGTAGTTCAACGAAATTTTGCCACAAACAAATTTGAACCTGTTGTTTTTATAAACGGCAATAAATTTGCAATTAGCAATAAAGGGATAACAGCAACCAAAGATATTTCTAGTGTTTCTAATGGAAAAGGGAGAACTGGATTGATTCCTACTGATTTTGATAATGCTTTGGGTGCAAATCCTATTGTCAAGGGCGTCCCTAACAGTATGTGTGATTTTACTTATCAAGTAATCAACGAGAATAATGATGATGAACACCCTGTATGGAATGAGTTTGCTTTTGATGGCACTGCCAATAGTACGGCCAACAACACTTCATCCAAAGACGGCTCGATTAGTATGAATACTACAAGCGTTACTTTTGTGGAAGGCTATTGTGGCTCGGCCGAAGGAGACAAAGACGGCGATGGTATAAAAGACATCAATGACAAATGCCCCAACATCTTCAACCCAAAACAAGAAGACACCGATGGCGATGGCACAGGCGATGTGTGCGACAATTGCAAAACGGCAAACCCCTCACAAACCGACACCGACAAAGATAATGTGGGCGACGATTGCGATAATTGCAAATTAATTGCAAATTTTGACCAAAGCGACATTGACAAAGACGGAATAGGCGATGTATGCGACAATTGTAGTACGATAAACAATCCCGATCAAGCCGATGCCAATCATAATGGCGTAGGCGATCTATGCGAAGGCTTGGATCAAGGAGCTGGAACAGTAGCCGCAATTGGAGCGTTCAAAGAATATTACCGTTATGTAGGAGACAAACGTTATGAGTTGTCTAATCATTTAGGAAACGTATTAAGTGTAATTAGCGACAGGAAACTAGCAGGGTTAGGGAATTTGCCAAGCCAAGAAATACTAAAACAGTTTGATTTTACAGGCTGGGAAAACATAGGAGTAGATAATAATTGGAATCCAAACTCGGGAGCAAAAGTCACCACCAACACCGATAAATTGGTAATGGCAGTTGATGACATACAGGAAGGTATGTCTTATGGTATGCTTACCGAAGCAGGCAAAAAATATACCGTAACCTACGATTTAGAGTTAGTGAGCTCGCCAGAAATAAAAGTAAAAGCCTCTAATTTTGGCACTATATTAACCAGCAAAATTGATACCGCTACAGGCAGACAAAACATAAGCTTTACCGCCACGGGAGTTGTAACCATGATACAATGGGAACGTACCAGAGACAAAGATGGTATCGAGGAAGTGTTTACTTTAGATAATGTAACAACAACTAGAGAATCTATAACTAATACAGTTGCTTTTACTACTTTTGTACCAGACGTTCTTAGTTATAGTGACTATTACCCTTTTGGTATGTTAGTCCCAACTAGACACGGACAAAGCGACAGTTACCGTTATGGCTTCCAAGGGCAGGAGATGGACAACGAAATTAAAGGCGAAGGAAACTCTTTGAATTATACCTTTAGGATGCA
>NZ_VJZS01000014.1 GCF_007097385.1 Flavobacterium sp. ZT3R18 | reverse complement strand
TTAGCGGGGTGCAAAAGTAACTTTCATTTTCGAATCTCACAAGCTTTTTGAAATCTTTTTTGAAAATAAATTTCCAGTATTAATTCGGCGGGCTTGTCAATCTGTTAATGAACGTCTGCGTTGTTGCGGGTGCAAAAGTAGTGGGTTTATTCGCGTAAACAATGACTTTTTTGCTTTATTTTGAAAGTATTTTTCAAGTCGCTGATATGTTGTTCTTTGCAGATTTATTTTTATTCAATGGGTAATTTGAAATGGTGTGTTTTTGTTGATTTCATAGACTTACTGCTCTTTGGCGTTTTGATTCCTTTAGATCGTCTGGACTACTGGTGCCTGAAATGGGACACTGACTGTATGGATTAAACAGTTTTTTTTGATTGGCAATCCCAAATATACTCTCCTATATATAAGGTATGGCGTTTTTGAAACTTTAAAAAACTATCGTTCTTATGAAACCCGATGCCCTAGCCCCGATAGAAGTGAAAATCCTTTTGGGTTCGCTTTTTCTGCGAACCCAAAAGATTGTAGCGGATAGCGGGAAATAGCCCCTCCCTTCGACTCCGCTCAGGGTGGCAATTATTTGAATTTAATTGAAACGTATGGCTTTGACCGAGGAAATTTGCGTCCTTATATAGTAGATGTAAATTAATTTGAAAATTATCAAACCAAGACAAGTTATTAAACTATTACAGTTTTATTACTTTACAATCTAAAGGACGATTTGCAAATGCAGCAGATTTAAATAAAAAAAGCTTCTCTAGATGAGAAGCTTTTAGTGCGGATAATAGGACTCGAACCTACACGCCTTGCGGCACCAGATCCTAAGTCTGGCATGTCTACCAATTTCACCATATCCGCGTAATTGTGGGTGCAAAGATAATCATAACTTTCAATTTTCAAAACATTTTTTAAAAAAATATTCATTCTATTTTTTGTATTTTTGATTCTTAAAAAAAAATTGATTCCATGGAAGACATAAAGTTATACGTTTCAGAACACAAAGACCGCTTTATCAATGAGTTAATCGACCTCTTAAAAATTCCTTCTGTGAGTGCAGACACTGCCTATTCTCAAGATGTTCTTGACACTGCCGAGGCTGTTAAGGCAAGTTTAGTGAAAGCAGGCTGCGATTTTGTCGAAATTTGCGAAACTGCGGGCTATCCTATTGTATATGGAGAGAAAACAATCGACCCAAAATCACCTACTATTCTGGTTTATGGACATTATGATGTTCAACCAGCAGATCCATTAGAATTATGGACCTCTCCCCCGTTTGAACCTGTTGTTAAGAAAACGGACATTCATCCCGAAGGAGCGATTTTTGCCAGGGGTGCTTGTGACGACAAAGGCCAAATGTACATGCATGTAAAAGCATTCGAGTACATGATACAAAGCAACACTTTACCTTGTAACGTAAAATTCATGATTGAAGGCGAGGAAGAAGTAGGTAGCGTTAACCTAAAAACCTTTGTAGAGAACAATACCGAAAAACTGAAAAATGATGTGATTTTGATTTCGGATACCGGAATGATCTCCAATCAACAACCTTCGATCACAACGGGACTTCGTGGACTAAGTTATGTAGAGGTTGAAGTTACAGGACCAAATCGCGACTTACATTCTGGTTTATATGGTGGTGCGGTTGCCAATCCTATTAATGTTCTATCTAAAATGATTGCCTCATTGCACGACGAAAACAATCATATTACCATTCCGGGATTCTATGATAATGTTGAAGAGTTATCTCTAGAGGAAAGAGCCGAAATGGCAAAAGCTCCTTTCAATCTTGACAATTACAAGAAAGCCTTAGACCTAAATGATGTTTATGGCGAAAGCGGCTATGTGACCAATGAAAGAAACTCTATTCGACCTACACTAGATGTCAACGGAATTTGGGGTGGTTATACAGGAGAAGGCGCAAAAACCGTTATTGCAAGCAAGGCTTTCGCCAAAATCTCCATGCGTTTAGTACCAAATCAAGATTGGGAAGTTATAACTGAATTGTTCACCAAACATTTCACCAGCATCGCTCCAGCCGGAGTTAGCGTAAAAGTCACACCACATCACGGCGGTCAAGGTTATGTAACTCCAATAGACAGCATTGGCTACAAAGCGGCAAACATGGCGTATACCGAAACTTTTGGTGTTCCTGCGATTCCCGTGCGTTCCGGAGGAAGTATTCCTATTGTTGCCTTGTTCGAAAAAGAGCTTAAAAGCAAAACGATACTAATGGGCTTTGGTCTTGACAGTGATGCGATTCACTCGCCAAACGAACATTTCGGGATTTTTAATTACCTAAAAGGAATTGAAACTATTCCTCTATTTTACAAATATTTTGTAGAATTGAGCAAATAAGATTTCATTCAAAATAACTAAATCCGTTCCTTGAGCGGATTTTTTTATGTCTTGTTCAAAATAAAGGAAGGAGCTATTTCCTGCTATCCGTTACAATCTTATAAGCCGAACACCGGCTCATAAGGATTTCCACTTCTATCAGGGCTAGGGCATTTGGTTTTCATAAGACATTGAATTTTATACCTATTTCAAACCTGCGTGAAAAAATGGGCACGCAGATCTTGCAGATTTACGCAGATTTCAAAATGAAGGATAGTTGAATTGCACCTTTTTCATAGATTATTAAACAATAAATTCTAAAAAACAATACTTTAACTAAAATAAAGGTTTGCAAGAAAAACAAAACGCATAAATACCTAACAGGTCTTGGAGACCTGTTAGTATAAAAAAACAATCAAAAATTTGGTCGTATTAATTTTTATTCTACATTTGTAGAGCAACGTCTGCCTTTGTAGAGTAAAACTAATATATGCGACATCTATTCATTTACCTATTCCTTATATTAACCTTGATCGGTTGCAAAACGGCTCCCATAAATCAAAAGATAAACAAAAAAAGGGAAGGACTTTGGATAGAGAATTATGCCGTTGACAGCGCAAAATATAAGTCGGTTGGAAAATACTATCTAGATGACCCAATAAAAAAGTGGCGTTACTACTTAAACGGAAAAATTATCAAAAGAGAAAAATACAAGCGTAACATTTGCACAACAACAAACTATTTTGAAAACGGAAAAATCCAATCAAAAGGACAGACAAAAACAACCACTGACAATATGGAGATTCATTGGTTCTATGATGGGAATTGGAATTTCTTCGATGAAAAAGGAAAACTGATTGTCACAAGAAAATACAGTAATGGCGAACTAGTTTCGGAAGTAGAATTTAATTAAAATGAAGATTTCAAATGTGAATGGCGGTTTCAATGTCAATTTCAATGGCAATTTCAATTTTAAAATATAAAAAATAAAACCAAATGCAACTATCCAACTCCGAAGAACAATTAATGGAACATCTTTGGCAACTAGAAAAGGCTTTTATGAAAGCCTTACTTGAAGCCTATCCTAAACCAAAACCTGCCACTACAACGGTTGCCACTTTGTTAAAAAGGATGATTGACAAGAAATTCGTTGCTTATACTGAATTTGGAAATTCCCGAGAATATTATCCATTAGTCAAGAAAACAGATTATTTCTCGAAACACGTAAACGGATTGATTAGTAATTTTTTTAACAATTCGGCTTCGCAATTTGCTTCTTTCTTTACCACCGAAACAAATTTATCGGAATCGGAACTGGAAGAACTCAAGAAAATAATAGATGGTGAAATTCAAAAAAAGAGAAAATGATTCTATTTCTTATTCAATCAACACTACCCTTGTTTTTGCTTTTGATGGTGTATCACTTATTTCTTGAAAAAGAAAGAATGCATCAATTCAAAAGGTTTTACTTATTGTTTAGCCTTGTATTTTCGTTTGTCATTCCATTCGTCACTATAGAAATAGCATCCAAAATCATACAACCTGTTGTGAATACTAGCAATCTGCTGTTTGCACAAGGAAGTTCTCAAATAATTGCAGAAACAAATTATACCGCTTATTTGCTTTGGGCTATTTATGGATTAGTCACACTCGTATGTAGTATTCGATTCATTAGAAATATTCTGAAAATCACCTCTAAAACAAAAACGAATACAACAATAGATTACTATGGTGCAAAACTAGTTTTGATACCCGAAAAAAACTTGCCACATACTTTTCTAAATTACATTTTTATCAATGAAACCGATTATAAAAATAGAAACATTGAAGCCGAATTATACACCCATGAACTTACTCACGTAACTCAAAAACACAGTCATGATATATTGTTGATCGAATTCTTGAAAACGATATTTTGGTTTAACCCTATATTTATTTTTTACAAAAAAGCCATCCAACTCAATCATGAATTTCTAGCTGATGAATTTGTGATTCACTACTATGAAGACATTCCATTTTACCAATCATTATTAGTCTCAAAAGCAAATATAAGTCAGCCTCTTTATTTAGTAAGCAACCTGAATTTTTTAGTAACCAAAAAAAGACTACTCATGATGACAAAAACCACAACACAAACCAAAGCAATTTTAAAACAGATAGCTTTAATTCCTGTTTTTGCTATACTTTTCTATAGCATTTCTTTTAAAACAGTGGCTATGGAAAATCCACCATCCCATTCAATCCAAACAAAAAGTCGAGATTCTAAAAATAAATTAACAAAAGCGAATACCGTTTTACAAAAGGAAGTAATTGAAAAAACAGCTGTTGCAAAACCTCTGGTCAACACCAATGATACCAACTCAAACATACTTGCAGATACTATTGCTAGAAAAACTCAACCTATAACTGAGACTACTCAACCTGAATTCCCAGGAGGCATAGTTGCTTTTTATAAATTCATTGGCACTAATTTTAAAGTTCCTGCTGAATTAAAAGGCGGTGGCAAAATATATTTAACTTTTATTGTAGAAAAAGACGGTAGCCTTTCTGAATTTGAAATCCTAAAAGATATTGGATTTGGTACAGGAGAAGAAGTCATTCGGGTATTAAAACTTTCCCCAAAATGGACTCCCGGAAAAGAAAACAATGAAACCGTAAGAGTAAAATACAGTTTACCCATTCAAGTTGAAGCTTCGAAATAACATCTTGAAACAACAAATCCACCTCTTTCGAAGCGGATTCAGTCTAAAAAAAATCTAAAAAAAACTAAAAAAAATGCTAACTGAAGACTTTATCGGGATTATACCCAATATACGGCATGGCTTGTTCATTAAAAACAACTCCATACTCTTCTAACTCTTTCAAAATTGGCAGATACACTTCTTTACGTATTGGAAGCTGTACTCCGGGAGTTGTGATTTTACCGTTCAAAATCAACAAAGTAGCCATTGCGACTGGCAATCCTACGGTTTTTGCCATAGCGGTATAGGTTTGGTCATCGCCAATGCATACCATTTTTGAGTCTATTTGTCTTTCTTCATTATCGAGCTTATATCCAAACTTGTGATACATCACAATCATATCTTTATCATGAGGTTGTAAAGCCCAACTTTCGCTGAGTATTTTTTCAAGAATTTGTGCAGGAGTTGCCTCTTTCAATCCTACTTTTTTGTTTCGATTGAATAAATCTAATTCTAAAAGTTTATCCCACATGATATCATCTTGGTCAATTTTTAGAATCAAACGCATTTTTATTTCTACAGAATCGGTTGGGTGATATGGCAGGAATGAATTCACAAATTGTCTGTAACTCATGTTTTCTGAGTTTTCCATGACATAGCTATCATCTGTCATACCCAATTGCACAAACATATTCCAAGCTTTAGAGAAACCTACTCTTCGAATAGTTCCTCTATATAAGGTAAGCGCATCGTCTAGACCATAAACACTTCTATACTTTAGAGAATCTCTGTTCGAATACGCTTCAAATTTGCCGTACCCTTCCACCTCCAAAAATTCGGTTCTACGAAACAAGTTCACATACGGAATGTATTTATAAGCGCCTTCTTGTACGAACTTCGCAGCACCGCCTTGTCCGGCAAGAACGACATTCCTTGGAGCCCAAGTAAATTTATAATTCCATAAATTATTGTCTGATTCTGGAGCCACAAGACCTCCGCAAAAAGATTCAAACAAAAGCATTTTCCCACCTTCTTCACGAATTTCATCGATCACTTTCATGGCACTCATGTGATCAATTCCAGGATCAAGCCCTATTTCATTCATGAAAATAAGATTGTTTGCTTTGCAAGCTTCATCCAACTCTTGCATGGCATCACTTATATAAGATGCCGTTACGAGATGCTTTTTATAAACAACACAATCCCTTGCCACCTCTATATGAAGATGAGCAGGCAACATTGAAATAACAATATCTGCTTTTTCGATTGCCTTTTTCCTTTGATTTTCATCAAATATATCTAAAGCGATAGGAGTTGCATTAGGATGATTATTGGTCTTTTTTTCGGCTAGAGCCAAAGACAAATCACCTATAATAAGATGTAGATCTTCTGATACCGATTTATTCAAAAGATATTGTATCAAAGATGAAGCAGACCTTCCTGCTCCTATAATAAGAATTGTTCTCATAACTTTATAAATATAACACAAACATACAATATTGTTGTATTTATAACAAACAGTTTGTGAAAATAAATTAGACAATCGTAAAATACACTATAATATGTAGCAAAATTAACGCTATTAATTACATTCTGACCCCCAAGTATGTTATAAAATACTTGTAAACCTTCAGTACCACAAACACTAAGCAAATTTCCGCCACACTCGATAATTATTCGAGAAATTCAATGACTTATTTATTCTTTGTGCCTTTGCGGGCAATATTGTTTGATTTCTTTGTGGTAAAACGAACTTGAGTAGTTACAAATACTTTAAGATTAAAAATAAAGAAATACTTTTGTCTAAAATTGAGAAAAAGACAATGGAGAAAAAAATAATTTCAACTGGAGCCCTAATGGGTATGATTGCAATAATTCTAGGAGCTTTTGGTGCACATGCCCTAAAAAATGTACTCTCCTTAGAACAACTTTCCACTTTTGAGACAGGAGTACGGTATCAAATGTATCATGCATTGTTCTTGTTATTCATAGGAACGACACATTTGATTAATCAAAAATCAAAAAAAATTATTTATAATTTAACTGTTATTGGAACAATTTTCTTTTCGGGTTCTATTTATTTATTGGCTACAAACAACCTTACGTCAATAGATTTCAAAGTATTTGGCTTTATAACCCCTATTGGAGGTCTATTTCTTATTTCGGCTTGGATTAAACTATTCATTGACATTTTAACACCAATGAAAAAGAAAATTAAAATATAATGTGGTTCTAAAAAAAATTATACTTTTGCAGTAAATAAACAACACTCACAAAAATTAATTTTTTATGGACAACTATGCCTTATTTGCGAAATCGATTTCGTTAAATGAACTGGGAATTGAGAATGCCAAAATTCAGTATCAATTAACCCCGAACGAGTTACATAATATTACAATCCAATCTGGGCAGGGAGTAGAAAATTCATCTGGAGCATTAGCTATAAATACAGGCGAGTTTACTGGACGATCTCCTCAAGATAGATTTATTGTCAAGGATAGTATTACTGAAGACAAAGTATGGTGGGGGAAAGTAAATATTCCATTTGAACCTGCAGCCTTTGATGCACTTTATAAAAAAGTAACAGCTTATTTATCAAACAAAGAAGTTTTTGTTAGAGACTCTTATGTATGTGCCGACCCAAACTACAGATTGAATGTAAGAGTGGTTACCGAAACAGCTTGGGCAAACTTGTTTTGTTACAATATGTTTTTGAGACCAGAAAAAGAAGAATTGAGCAGCTTTACACCTGAATGGACTGTGATCTGCGCTCCAGGTTTTCATGCTGATCCTTTGGTAGATGGTACTCGTCAGAGCAATTTTGCTATTTTAGATTTTACAAAAAAGATCGCCTTAATAGGCGGCACTGGTTATACAGGAGAAATGAAAAAAGGAATTTTCTCTGCTTTGAATTTTGTTTTACCCGTTTTCAAAAACACTTTACCAATGCACTGTAGTGCGAATGTTGGTGAAGATGGAGATACCGCTATTTTCTTTGGTTTATCTGGAACAGGAAAAACAACTTTATCTGCCGATCCAGAAAGAAAACTAATCGGTGATGATGAACATGGATGGACTAACGAAAATACAGTTTTTAATTTTGAAGGTGGTTGTTATGCCAAAGTAATTAATCTTACTGAGGAGAATGAACCCGACATTTTTAGAGCTATCAAAAAAGGAGCTATTCTAGAAAACGTAGTTTTCAAAGCAGGAACCAATGAAGTTGATTTTCAAGATGTTTCTATTACTCAAAACACAAGGGTAAGCTATCCTATTAACCATATTGATAATATTCAACCTGGGTCTATTGGTCAAAATCCTAAAAATATATTTTTCTTAACAGCCGATGCTTATGGTATTTTGCCTCCTATTTCAAAATTGACACCAGGTCAGGCAGCTTACCACTTTATTTCTGGTTATACGGCTAAAGTTGCAGGAACAGAAGCTGGGGTTACAGAACCTCAACCGAATTTCTCAGCTTGTTTTGGCGCTCCATTTATGCCATTACACCCTACTAAATATGCTGAAATGTTAAGCAAAAAAATGAAGGATGCCAATGTAAAAGTTTGGCTTATTAATACAGGCTGGACAGGAGGTCCTTATGGAACTGGAAGCCGAATGAAATTAAAATTCACTCGTGCTATGATCACTGCTGCATTAAACGGAGAATTAGACAACGTTGAGTATGTAGATCACAAATCATTTGGTATTGCAATTCCACAATCATGTCCAAATGTTCCTAGCGAAATCTTAAATCCAAGAAATACTTGGGAAGATCAAAATTTATATGATACAAAAGCCGTTGAATTAGCTCATAAATTTAAAGCTAATTTTGCAAAATTTGAAGAGTTTGCCAATGCCGAAATAATGGCTGGCGCACCGATTGCTTAAGTTACTATTAATTCAAAATTAGAAGAGCTGTTCCTAATCGAACAGCTCTTTTTTGTTTTTAAGAAACAACCAAAAACACTTTTGCAGAATACCTAATCAAAAACAAATCAACATTTTATGCCAATATTAATTTTTTGGTGTTAAATTTGCAGCCTCAATCAATCAAAATCAAATCAATCATGTTAAAACAATTTTTCATCCTCTGCTCAGGAGCAGACAAACAGCTCCTTGAAGGTTGCTCCGATGGCGAACAAACCAAATTTGTTGGTATTGGCGCCACTGTTTTTTTTACGGCTGTTATGGCTTTTATAGCCAGTGCCTATGCTCTTTTTACTGTTTTCGACAGTATTTATCCCGCTATGCTTTTTGGACTGGTTTGGAGTTTGCTAATTTTTAATCTCGACCGTTTTATTGTTTCGACTATTAGAAAAAGGGATAGCTTTAGCAGTGAAATAATGCAGGCAACCCCTAGGATTATATTAGCCATCATCATTGCTATTGTGATTTCAAAACCCTTGGAAATTAAAATTTTCGAAAAAGAAATCAATACCGTTTTATTGAAAGAGAAAAACGCTATGGCTCTGAATAACAAAAAAGAAGTGGCCAATTATTTCAAGTCGGACTTAGACAAAAACAAAACTGAAATTACGGGTCTTAAAGCCGAAATTGCCAATAAAGAAAAAGAAGTCAACACGCTTTATGAAACCTATATTAAAGAAGCCGAAGGAACAGCAGGAACAAAGAGACTGGGCAAAGGGCCTGTTTTTAAAGAAAAAATAGCCAAACACAATTTAGCCTCTAAAGAACTGGATACCATTCGGAAAAATAGCTTGGCCAAAATTGCAGTTCTGGAAAAAGGAACCAAAACATTACAAACCGATTTGGACAAAAAAGTTACTGAAACTCAACCTGTCATTGATGGTTTTGATGGTTTGATGGCTCGGATCAATGCCTTGAATAAATTACCTTGGCTTCCTTCCTTTTTTATAATGTTACTTTTCTTAGCGATTGAAACTTCGCCAATTATTGCTAAATTATTATCGCCTAGAGGAGAATATGATTTTAAGTTGGAAGACTTAGAAACTGCATTAAAAGCTACAATTGACCAAGATAAATACCAACGCATCCTATTACTAAAAACTAGCGCATCGATGTATGATAAAGTCTATGCTGATATTGTAGAAGATAAAAACTTATACAATTTGCAAAGGAAAAATACAATCGAATTATTGGAACAGCAATCCTATAATTTTGTAGAGAAGCAAATGAAAACATTATAAAAAAAAGAGGCAATTACGCCTCTTTTTTTATAATGTTTTGTATTACCACATGTTTACAATTTATGTGAATTTTTGTTAAAACGGTCGTTTATTGAAAAATGATATTGAAGGCCTAATTCTAAACCTAAACGGAAATTATGCGTTGGTTTTTCAGTATCACTACCATCAGGAATACTAGAATAATAAGGAAAATTATCCGCAGTTGTGAAATCATATTCATATCTTAAACTTGTAGAATATGAAATTTTTTCTGACAAAAACCCTTTTAAACCAATTGAACCAATAATACCGAATAATGTTTTTTTATGCATTATTCCCTCTTCTTTAGAATATTGATTGCTTTCTGGGTGTTCAAAAGAAATGTATTCATAATAATCAGAAGTCTGAGTTCTTATTTGATATTCGTTTTCATCAACCGTTTTGTAATATTTAAGAAATGAAAATTGAATGCCTTGGTTAAATGTTAAAAACAACTTATCGTTTAAAGGATAATAATATTGAATAGTTATTGGCATTTTATAATATTCAAAATTTGTTTTAATACTTGTATTATCGCCGATAGCATCAAAAAAGTATTTTTCGTTTTGTTTGGAATATTCAAATCCTGTTTTTACACCCCACTGATCATTCCAATTTTTTTCAATTGTGATGCCATATCCAAAACCATTTGGTAAATCCTGTCTGTCCTTTGAGAAAGAGGAACCAGGATTTATTCGGGTAAAAAAGAACGGATTCAAATTAAAACCTACCTGCCAATCTGTTATATCTTGAGCATTTCCTATAAAGGAAATACCCAAGATGAAAGCTACTAGAAACTTTTTCATTATCATCTGTTTAAAATTATTTTGTCAGTAAAAATGGTGTTTTCGGTTATTATTTTAAGAATGTAAATCCCTGAATTTAATCGGCTCTGGAGTTCTATTTGCAATTCGTTTTGATTGTCAAATTTAGCCTCTTGAATTAATTTTTGATTTTTATCAAAAAGCTGATAATTACCCGAAAGCGTTTAGGGCAACTTTACTTTGACACTTCCGTTTGTAGGGTTTGGAAAAATTGTAACTCTCGTAGCCTCACTTTTTGAAGCTAATCTAGCTTCTGGGCAAGGTGTAGGGGTATGTATTGTGTATATTTCACTAGCTTTTGCTCCAGTACAGAAGTTAGTATAAGTGACGGTAACCTTAACAAGTCTTGAGACGCTCGGATGAGACATTACAGACGGATAAATATTTATACTCCCGTTTGTAAAAGGGTTATAAGGTACAAATGACAGCTTTATAGGCGAATCTTGGTAACATTCCCAATCTCCAACTTTAATATATCCATTTGGTATTGGTGGTGCAGAACCGTCAAAAACAGCATACCCTTTGACTGATGTTGTTGCCGAACATCCTCCAACAAAGTTGACTATTGCGTTTACTGATATTGTTGAACCAGTAGAGGCTGAATTATTTGGAGAAATAATAACTTGTCGCTTTCCGTTGACAATTGTTTCTGCTGATACCGTACAATTTGGCGCATTCCATATTGCATTTACAATATCACTTTGATTGTCTATTTGAAATATGAGTCCAGAACCTTTGCATAAGAAACCTTGATTGGCAGGACTGGTTGACGATACTACTGAACGTGAAGTCCTTGTTATTTTCTTGTCAGAGCCAACGTAATAATTTGGATTACCTCCTGCTCTTTTGGCTGTACAACTCACATAAAAATCTCCTGTTGAAGGAGGTACTACAATAACAGCTGTACCAGTGTTTGAACCCAAAATTTGAGCTCCATTGGTTACTTCCCATTGAAAGTTATTTGCATTAGTTGCATTAGAAATAAAATAAGTTGAAGAAGTTTGGTCGCAGTTCAAAACAGATGTGCTTCCTCCAATAGCTGGATTTACGATTCTTTCTACGGTTACAGATTGCTCTGCTTGAGGTTGAAAATTAAAATACCCAATGTGTTGACCAGTGCTTTTTTTTATGTAAATACCACTTAGTTTTACAGTTATTTTGTCGCTACTCAAATAAGTACCATTACCCCATTGGATTGGAATTGTCTTTGGATTTGAATTATTAAATGTGGCATCATTAAGATAACTACTTTGATTACTAGGATTTCCAATATATCCAGAAATAGAGCCTGAGCTACCATTTGTTCCTGTAGAGACTATCCAATTGGTAATAATATAGCCATCTGCCTGAACTCCATTTAACCAAGGCATGACTGGTTTAAATTCAAAAGTGTAGTTATAAGGCACCCCCACTTCTACAGATGTTGGACCACTAATAGTAACCGATTGCTGTTGAGCCATTAAAAAATTAGTGAATAGCACACTAAAACATAACATTAATTTTATTTTCATTTGTTTGTTTTTTGCTTCAACCTTCGCAAGTACTTCTGGCACTTTTAGGCAGTCTCGGGTTAATGCGTTTTTTCTCCAATATGGAAGTTCTTCCCGCTACAATAGACTTTATATTTACCGTTTCGTCATTTCTTTTTGTTAATATGCCATTCATTGGCTAAATGTTGAAATTTTACGTAACGCTTGTCATTCGGTTTCATGCAACTATTAAATATTCACAATCATTTTCTATAAACAACTTGTTACCAATTGCATAGTCAATTTATTTCAAGGAGCAACCCACCAATTCCGTACAAAAAAACTGCGGGGTTGGTTTTTCTATTTCAACCAACGATCTAATGTTGCCCTAATTTTTTCCTGATCTTCTTTTGGGAAATTTTTTACCCTTGTAGAATGACTACCACCTGGAAGAACCATTTTTAAAGCATCTAACTTAGGGTTAGGAGTTGGCGAACAGGATCCCCAAGTGTCATATCCTCCATAAATATAAAGTATCTTATTACCTTTAGTCTCTACAAATTTCCTTACTTTTTTTATGTACTCAGGATTATAGGTATTGTCAACTCCTTTAGGTGCAAATCGGGAATTCGAAGTGCTTTTTACCGTTTTCAATAAATCACTTACAGGTTCAAAATCAAAACCATAATAACCCAATTCAGTCATATGCTGATAATAAGAGGGTAAATAGTCAAAATATTTTTGGTCATTGTAGGTACTAATTCCAACTACCTTATTCAAATAATCAAATAATGCTGCAGGACTAGCCCCTTCAACAGGGATGTCCTCACATTTTGCTCCCCATTGCCAAAATGAAAACGGAAACTCTAGAGTTGCATATTCAAGAGCTTCATCAATAGAAACCTCAGTGAAAGTCATTTTTTCTTTATCACCATACGCTGTAATTTCTTTCAGCAGCCCCTCTCTATTTTGTAATAAAGCTCTCTGAAAATGAGTGATTTTTGCTCTACATTCCGGAGTGCCAACAATTTTTACGTGCTCAACAGTTCTAGGGTCTTCTTGTGTATTAATAAGTGGCGCTACATAAGGCATGGCTACAGCTACATCATTTGGATATTTTGATTTATAAATCAAAGCCGTTTCTCCACCTTTGCTAATTCCAGTCGAAATCCATTTCCCTTTGTATAGCTCTTTTAATTTTGTAGTGATGTTGTGATAGTCTTCAATCGCTTGATCATTGGTCAAATACTGCCAAGGTATAGGATTGGGTCTCGATTTTCCATAAAATCTGTACTCTACAGCCACTTGATTCGCTTTTAGTAATTTACTCACTTCGCTTTTAATATTCCCCGCATTATAACCATGCGTTTCAATTACCATTGGACTATTAAAGTCAACGTGAGAAAGATAAATATAATGCTTGAAAGTGCCTTTTTCAGAATGCTTGTGATCCAAAGGCTCCTCTAAAATTAGCTGATACGATTCCGTGTAACCTTCAAGATTTTTTATTTCAGAAACTTCAGCCTTGGGAAACAACTCAATTAATTTTTTCTTTAAATCCGTTTGAACAGCAGTCTCCGTTTGGGAAAACCCCGAAAAGGAGCAGCAAACAAAGAGTACTAAAAGAAAGACATTTTTAAACTTTTTCATTGTATTTTAGAATTAGATGTAATAGACAGTTTTAATTGTAAATAGCGTAAATAAAATTATTGTTTTATTAATTTTTGTGTGAATGTTAAATTTCTTGATGATTCAATTTTAAGAATATACACTCCATTTTGTTTATCCGTCAAATCAATTGATTTTGAACCTGATTCAGAGCCAGACATCGCTTTTTGATAAACTATTTGCCCTAATATATTGTACACTTTGATTGAATAATCCTCATTTAAAATTGGAACCTCAATAGTATATAATCCTTTAGAAATATGATTATATACTACAATTCCATTTAATTTAGTTTCATTATCCGAAACTTTCAAGTTCGTTTCGGCCAGCCACCTATTTAAAGTGCTCATAATTTGGGTCTGGTCTTGTGAGGAAAAACTGCCAATCCTTGTACTGTGGCTTCCCCCAGGCAAAACCATCATTTTATAATCTAATTTTGCATCTGGAGTGACAAAACAAGCACCCCATGGGTCATTTCCTCCGTAGATATACATTATTTTTTCTCCTTTTGTTTCTAAATAATTTCTAACACCTTTTATATAATCTGGATTGTAAGCAGGAGTGTTCTTTGGAGCAAACCGCATGTTTGTGGGTGATTTCACGATGGTTAATAAATCTTGGACAGGAAACAAGTCAAAACCATAATATCCCAACTCAATCATATGTTGATAAAAAGAAGGTAAATATTCATCATACTTCTCATCTCCATAAAAATCAACACCTACAATAGTATTTAAATAATTAAAAAGTTGTGGCGCTGTGGCATTACTACTAGGAACCGAACCACAATTCCCGCCCCACTGCCAAAAAGAAAATGGAAATTCTAAAGTTGCATATTCTAATGCTTCCTCCATAGAAACCTCAGTATAACTTACTCCGTAGGCTGTGGCGTATTTAGCAAATTCTGCCAAAACAGCTGTTCTATTTGTCAATAAACTTCTTTGAAAAGCGACAATTTTTGATCTACAATCTGCGGTTCCATTACTATTTATGCGAGCTGTAGTTCTTGAATCTTCGAGTGTATTTATGATAGGAGCTACATAAGGCACAGAAATAGTAACATCATCTGGGTATTTTGCTTTATAAATTAAAGCGGTTTCTCCTCCTTTACTTATTCCAGTAGAAATCCATTTTCCTTTGTACAGTCCTTTTAGTTTCATAGTGATATCATGATAATCTGCTACCGCTTGATCGTTGGTTAAATACTGCCAAGGGATTGGATTGGGTCTTGAATTGCCATAAAATCGATATTCTACTGCCACTTGATTGGCACTAAGCAATTTGCTTACTTCACTTTTTATATTTCCTGTATCATAGCCATGAGTTTCTATAACCATTGGTTTATTATAATCAACATGAGATAAATAAACATAGTGCTTAAAGGTTCCAATTTCTGGATGATTGTGATCTAATGGTTCATTTACAATTAACTGATAGGTTTCTGTATATCCCGACAAGTTACTGATCTGAGTAATGGTTGCATTTGGAAATAATTCTATCAATTTGGTTTTTAAAGCAGTTTGAGAAAATCCAAAATAGGATTGAAATACTAAAGCGAATAAAACTAAAAGATTAAATATCTTTTTCATGATTAATATAGGTTAAATTAATTTTTAAAAATACAATCACAGTGCGGCTTAAAACGATACTATGTTAACCCAATGTTGTTGTATTTTATCGACTTTAGAGTAAAAATACGGATAGAAAAAAAATTAGTTTATTTTTATAAAAATCTATTCCTAAAATGAAAACCATACAACTCATACCTGATTCTTTTATAGAAAACAATTGTAATTTCAAACAACTTATCGAACGCTTAAAAGAAGGTTTTGCAACTCCATCCATACAAGTACCGATGCGTCATCACCATGATTACCCCAATCCTCAAGAAGATAAGGACTCTACTTTATTGCTAATGCCCGCTTTTAATCCAGGTGTGGATGCAGGCGTAAAAATTGTGACGGTAAGTCCAAATAACGGCAAATACAATCTTCCAGCCATTCAAGGAACTTATATTTATTTGGATGCTCACAAAGGAAGCATCAAAGCCATTTTGGACGCAAAATCATTAACCACAAAACGCACTGCTTCGACCTCTGCATTAGCCAGTAGTTTTCTTTCCAGAGAAGACTCTTCTTCTCTTTTAATGATAGGAACGGGAGCTTTGGCAAAAAATCTAATCCAAGCCCATGCCAGTATTAGACCTATTACAAAAGTGTACGTTTGGGGCAGAACTTTAGAAAAAGCACAGGCCATTTGTGATTCTCTCACTAACAAATCATACAGTTGCACCGCTATTACGGCTATAGAAGACAAAATTTCGGAGGTTGATATTATATCCTGCGCCACATTATCTCCTACCCCATTGGTTTTTGGAAAATGGTTGAAAGAGGGACAACATCTTGACTTGGTTGGAGCTTATAAAAAAGACACCAGAGAAGCTGATGACGAAGCTGTTACAAAGTCATCAGTGTTTTTGGATACGTACCAAGGAGGATTAAAAGAGAGCGGAGATATTGTAATTCCGTTAAACAATGGCACTTTAAAAACCGAAGATGTCAAAGCCGATTTATTCGAATTGTGCAATGGCACCAAAAAAGGAAGAACTTCTGAAAAAGAAATTACCTATTTTAAATCGGTTGGTCATGCTTTAGAAGACTTAGTTGCTGCCTCCTATTTTTACAATGAATTTATTTCCATCAAATAAAAGAAACATGTCAAGTACTTATCAAAACATACTTTCAAAAACAAATTATACTGTTCCAAATCATTGGACACAAATTAAAACTATAGACATGCATACTGGCGGTGAGCCATTGCGCGTCATCGTTTCTGGATTTCCGAAATTGAAAGGAAAATCGGTGTTAGAATACCGCAGAGACATCAAAGAAAATTACGACTATTTACGTACTGCGCTTATGTTTGAACCTCGTGGTCATGCTGATATGTATGGTTGTGTTTTGCTTCCGCCAAATGATGAAACTGCCGATTTTGGTATTCTATTCATGCACAATGAAGGATACAGTACCATGTGCGGCCACGCCATTATTGCTATCAGCACATTAGCCGCAAATATGAACTGGATTGCCGTTATAGAAGGTGAAAACAAACTAGAGATTGATGCCCCTTGTGGCCGAATAACTTCTTATGTCTCTATAAAATCGGGAGCCGTTACGGGAGTCCGTTTTCATTGTGTCCCCAGTTTTGTAGTGGGTCTGGATCGTGAAGTCGAAGTGCCTGGAATTGGTAAAATAGCTTACGACTTGGCCTATGGAGGTGCATTCTATGGGTATGTTGATTTAAGAAAAAACAACCTTTTGAAATTTGGGTTAACCGATTCTGATTATCGCACCATCATTCAAATTGGTATGGAGATAAAACATGCGGTCATGTTACAAGACAAAGAAATACTACATCCCTTTGAAAACGATTTGAGTTTTCTATATGGAACTATTTTTATTGATAATGCTCAAGAAAAAGAAAACCACAGTCGAAATGTGTGTGTTTTTGCCGAAGGCGAAGTAGACCGTTCCCCAACAGGATCGGGAGTTTCCGGTAGAATAGCCATAGAAAGATCTAGAAAAGCAATAGATTTTGACAGCAGATTAGCTATCGAGAGTATTACAGGAAGTGTTTTTAATTGTTCTCTATTTTCCGAAAAAGACTTTGGTTCTTTCAATGCCGTTATTCCTCAAGTAGAAGGAACTGCTCACATAACAGGAATGAATACTTTTATTATTGACCCCAATGACCCGATGAAAAACGGATTTATTCTGAGGTAATTTATGAAATCGCCATTAACAACAAGTTTGCGCAAGCAAACACCAATAAATAAAAAGGCGATAACATATATGACCGCTGACAAATAAAATTCAACATATATGAAACATATCACAACATTTTCATTCTTATTAGTGCTTTTTGCTCACACTATTATCGCTCAAAAGACATTTTCAAACTTAGAAGCCGGTAAAAACAGTTTAAATTACAAAGGAAATCCAACGAGCGCAACCGACAGAAAATATTTGGCTTTCTCAGATAAAGGAGCTTGGTTTGGATTTGGTTTTTTGGAACCTTCCGAAGTTCAAGGCGGTTTTTCTGGTCCTTATTTATTAACCGAACAAAATGGTGTTTGGCTAAGTTCTTCGTTTCTTTCGTTGCATCTCAATGATAAAAATAAACAGGAGCTAGTTAACTGGAAAACGGCTTTAGTAACCCAAAATAGCTATAACAGTCATTTAGAACAGCAATTTAAGAATGAGAAAATAGAGGTAAAACAACTATTAGTATTTTCCTCTGGACATTCGGCAATTCAAAAAACGAGTATTACCAATCGATCAAAAGAAATAATAACGTTATATCCCTCATTCGATTCGAAACTATTTTTAGATAATTTAAAACTTTCCAATGAAAGTCAAATGCTAAAAATCGTTTCCACAAAAAGCAAAGCGATTGGATATACCCAGTTTTTGAATACTAAAGCCACGATTGAAATCACAAAAAATGGATATAATGCCCAAATTGAAAAACTAACCCTAAAGCCCAATGAAACCAAAGAAATAATAGTTTCCCAAACTTTTATTTTTCCAGAATACTCCTGGCAAAAAGAAGGGCAAAATTTAGCTAAAGTAAATTTCAATACTGTTCTTAACACTGTCCAAAAAGAAAAAGAAAATCAACTAACCCAATTAATAGCCCATAAAAAAGGGATTTATAAAGATCCCATTTATTCAAATCTAATAGCAAAATTAGTACTGACGTTACAAAACAATTCCAGAATTGCAGCAGAAGGATTGAAACATGAAGGCATTTTTCCTAGTTATAATTACGAATGGTTTAATGGTTTTTGGGCATGGGACAGCTGGAAACACGCCGCCGCCGTTGTAAATTACAATCCCGAATTGGCCAAGAACCAAATCCGTGCCTTATTTGACCGTCAAAAACCAAATGGTTTCATTCCAGATTGTATTTATAGAGACACTCTAATTGAACCCAATAATTACCGAAACACAAAATCGCCTCTTGCTGCTTGGGCTGTTTGGAAAATTTATGAAAAAACGAAAGATGACAATTTCTTGAAAGAGTTTTATCCAAAACTAAAATCCTATCACAACTGGTGGTACAAAGATCGAGATCACGACCAAGATGCTCTATGCGAGTTTGGTTCGACAGACGGTACTTTGGTTGCTGGAAAATGGGAAAGCGGAATGGATAATGCTGTTCGTTTTGACAACAGTAAAATATTGAAAAATGGAGAAAAAGCTTTTTCTATAGATCAGGAAAGTGTTGACTTAAACTCCTATTTATACGCCGAAAAAGGGTATTTAAACCAAATGGCTCAAGTATTAAAACTAGACCAAGAATCCAAAAAATGGCAAGATGAGGCTTTCGCATTAAAAACAAAAATTCAAAACCAGTTTTGGGATGCGTCTACCGGCTGGTTTTATGATACTTCAATGGATGGAAAATCCTTTGTAAAAGAAATGGGGTGCGAAGGATACTTGCCGCTTTGGGCAGAAGTGGCAACACCTCAGCAGGCTAAAGCAATAAAAGAAAACATGCTCAATCCTGCTACTTTTAATACTTTTATTCCGTTACCGACATTAGCGGCCAATCATCCAAAATTCAAACCCGAAGGCGGTTATTGGAGAGGTCCCATTTGGCTAGATCAAAGTTATTTTGCTATAAACGGATTAGAAAAATATGGCTACACGAACGAGGCAAATCAATTGGCACACAAACTCATTCACAATGCAGAAGGAGTTTTGGAAAAAGGGGAAGCTATTCGGGAAAATTACCAACCCCTTTCGGGTAAAGGTTTAGAATCCTATAATTTTAGCTGGTCAGCAGCCCATTATTTGATGCTTCTTTTGGAAGAATAAAGGATAAAAGGATTTTTTTGACACAGATTTCACAAATTTTCACAAATTAAACATTCATTTATATTAAAAATCCGGGCTAATATGTGAATCCCATAGTATCGGGCAATGTTATTAAGGTTAAGGAAAAATGCTAAGAAATTAATACCTAACAGGTTAAAAAAAACCTGTTAGGAAACGCTAATCCTAACAGGTTTTTTTTAACCTGTTAAGTATTACAACTCTTAACTTAATGTCATTGGTCTATCGGGAGTATCCGCTTTTTTTGCATGATTACGGATAAGCATGAAATTTAAAATTTCCATTCAATAATTGATCAACTTATTTAACAAATAGAACATGAACAAGCCCATTTCATTCATTGCCAGACCTCTATTCGCACTCTTGCTAATCCTAACTTGCAATTCATCATTTGTATTTGCTCAAGCGAAAAAAGCTGATGCTTCGGATAAAAACAAAGCACAACGTTTTTTCTCAAAACCTGATTTAATGCAAATCGGGGTGTATTATTATCCTGAACAATGGCCTAAAGAACAATGGGAACGTGATTTGAACAACATTAAAAAACTAGGATTTGAGTTTACCCATTTTGCAGAATTTGCCTGGAGTTTTATGGAACCCGAAGAAGGGAAATACGATTTTGAATGGCTTGACAAATCATTGGCTCTCGCAGAGAAAGCAGGTTTGAAAGTAATCCTTTGCACTCCTTCTCCCGCACCTCCCGCATGGATGGGAGAAAAATATCCCGAAATTTATTTGGTAGATGCTTCGGGTCGCCGTAGAGAACATGGAAACAGAGCTAACCAATCGGTTTCTAATGAAAAATACCGAGAGTTTGTAGCCAAAATTGTTACTGAACTTGGAAAAAGATATGGAAAAAACAAAAACGTTATGGGCTGGCAAGTCGATAATGAACCTGGCGCACCAGATGATTTCAGTCCATCGGCACAAAAAGGATTCAGAAATTGGCTTAAAGCCAAATATGGAACTATCGAGAACCTAAATAAAGAATGGGTTGCCAGTTTCTGGAGTATTCGATACAATAATTTCGAGCAAATTGCGATTCCAAATGCTGAGATTTATACCGAAGACAAATTGAGTCCACATGCCGTTCTAGATTTTAAACGATTTACGGCTGATTCGCAAGCGGAGTATTTGAACGTACAGGCAGAAATACTTAGAAAATATAGTGATCCCAAACAGTGGATTACCACCAATTACACCAACGTTGTTTACGGTGCAGATCCCAGAAGAACAGACAAAATGGATTTTGCTACTTACACCATGTATCCCGTAAGTGGTAGGAATCCGTTAGGCGGAAATAGTTTTAGAATGGGATCTCCCACTAAAATATCGGAAGCCAATGATTATTACCGATCCATAAATGGAGTGACGGGTGTTATGGAAATGCAGCCCGGACAAGTAAACTGGGCATCCATCAATCCACAATTATTACCGGGTACCGTTCACATGTGGTTGACAAATGCTTTTGGAGGCGGCTGCTCTTTTGCCTGCACTTACCGATATCGGCATCCGCTGGGGAGTAGTGAGATGTATCATGACGGAATTGTTGGAACCGATGGCGTAACACTTTCTACTGGAGGAAAAGAGTTTGTACAAGCTATCCAAGACATGAAATTACTTCGAAAAGAGTACAATCCAAAAGCGGTAATTCCAAAAGAAATTGCACAAAGGAAAACAGCCTTTTTGTGGAGTCACGAAAACCTTTGGGATCTGGAAAACCAGAAACAAACCGAAGCGTGGAGTACTTGGAGACATCGTAATACCTATACTACCGCTGTAAAATCAACAGGCGCTCCGATGGATTTCATCACAGAAGATGATGATTTCTCTGCCTATCCCTTTATCTTAGCACCAGCCTACCAACTTATTGATCAAAAATTGGTAGACAAATGGACTAAATATGTAGAAAATGGAGGGAACTTAATCTTAACATGCCGAACAGGACAAAAAGACAAAAACGGTCATTTTTTTGAAGCGAATTGGAGTGCTCCGATTGTTCCATTAATAGGTGCCGATGTAGAATTTTTTGATATGTTGGCAGCCGATGTAAACGGAACAATAAAAGCTGGAAACAATAATTATGAGTGGAATACCTGGGCAGATGTTTTAAAACCGAAGCAAGAAACCGAAGTTTTAGCCACTTATTCGGATCAATTTTATAAAGGTAAAGCTGCAGTGACCACAAGAAAATTAGGCAAGGGAACCATTACCTATATTGGAGTAGAAAGCAAAGACGGAAAATTAGAGCGACAAATTGTTCGTTCCATTTATGAAAAAGCCAAAGTAACTATAGAAGATTTGCCAAAAGGGGTAACTATAGAATGGAGAGATGGATTTTATGTGGGGGTTAATTATACCAATGACCCCATAAACTTACCCATTCCTCAAGGCAGCCAAATTTTGATTGGACAAAACCCGTTAGAGCCTGCTCAAGCCATTGTTTGGAAATGAAAATTTAGATAAACCCAAGACAAAACAATAATCTTTTAATACAAAAGAAATAATGAATTTTACTGAAGCACACATTCAACAATTAGCAAAAGAACATTACGGATTATCCGCTACAGCAAAAATGTTAAATGGTTATGATGAATTAAATTTTTTTTTAACCGATACGAATAATAAAAAATTCATATTAAAAGTATCTGATAAAAACCAATCGTACCCATTTCTGGACGCACAGGTTAAAATCGTCAAACATTTATCAAATAGTCCTTTGGCAGAAAACTTTCAACAGTTTTGTATCAACACCCAAGGAAATGAATTAACCCCAATTCTGGAAGATGGGAAAACATATTACCTGCGGATTCTCAGTTTTCTTGAGGGTACTTTCTGGTTTGAAAAAACAAACAAATCAATCCGTTTATACCAGCAATTGGGGCACTTTATGGGAACTATGGATAAGTCTCTTCAGGATTTCTCGCATACAGCAATGCACCGTCGTTACACTTGGGATATCAGTAACGCGAGTGATGCCTATGACAAAGTGAAATACATAAAAGATCATGAGAAAAGAAGAATAGCAGGCTATTTCCTCTTGCAATTTGACACCGAAGTGCTTTCGCAAATACATACGCTGCGTCATGCGTATGTTCATAACGATGCCAATGATTATAATATACTGATACAAGATGAAAGTGTAACTGGTTTGATTGATTTTGGCGATATGGTTTATACCGCTTTGATTAATAACCTAGCCATAACCTGTACGTATGCGATGCTCAACCATGAAGATCCGCTAACCGCAGCTTCATTAGTGGTCAAAGGATACCATGAATCCTATGCGCTTACTGTACAAGAATTGGATGTTTTGTATTATTTGATAGCGGCAAGGCTTTGTATCAGCGTAACCCAATCGGCTTATAATGCATCATTAGACAGTAATAATGAGCATCACTTTATAACCGAGAAACCGGCTTGGAATCTATTGTACCAACTCATTAAAATCAACCCTATCAAAGCTCAAGATACTTTTAGAAAAATGTGTGGTTTTGAAGGAGTAATCAATGATCGAGATTATTCCGATTTATTAAAAAAGCGTCAAAAAAATGTTGGGCGAAATCTAAGCATTGGTTACAAAGAAAATTTAAAAATTGTAAAAGGGGCTCTTCAATATTTATATGATGATAAGGGAAGAACCTTTGTAGACTGCATAAACAACCCATCACATGTAGGTCATTGCCATCCTGTAGTGGTTCGCAAAATGCAAAAACAAATTGCAACCCTTAATACCAATACAAGGTATTTAAATGATACCTTGTTAGAATATGCCGAAAAACTTACCGCTACTTTCCCTCCTTCGTTAAGCGTTTGCTATTTTGTAAATTCCGGAAGTGAAGCTAATGATTTAGCCATACGAATGAGTCGTCATTTTACGAAACAGAAAGACATCATTGTGTTAGACCATGCCTATCACGGAACCTCAACTGTGGCCATGGAAATGAGTCCGTATAAATTTGACGGCAAAGGTGGCTTTGGTAAAATGCCTTGGATTCACAAAGCTATTAATCCAGATATGTACAGAGGCCCTTTTAAATATGGGGATGAAAATGCAGGCGAAAAATATGCAGTCGATGTGCAACGTATTATTGAAGAATTAGAAAAAGAAGGTAAAGCACCCGCTGTTTTTATTTGTGAAACTTTGTTGGGAGTTGGAGGACAAATTCCATTGCCAAAAAATTATCTAAAAACGGTTTACAATCATGTCAAACAAGCTGGCGGAATTTGTATTGCCGATGAAGTACAAGTTGGTTTTGGTAGAGTTGGAGATGCCTTTTGGGGATTTGAGCTTCAAGATGTGGTTCCAGATATCGTTGTCTTAGGAAAACCAATTGGTAACGGACATCCATTAGCAGCTGTAATTGTAACCAATGCCATTGCCGATGCCTTTAATAATGGGATGGAATATTTCAACACCTTTGGGGGCAATCCAGTCTCGATGACTGCTGGATTAGCGGTTTTAGATGTGATACAAGAAGAAGAAATGCAAAAACACGCTAAAGAAGTTGGGAATCACTTAATGGACGGATTAAGAGAGTTAATGCAAAAACACCCCACCATTAGCGATGTTAGAGGACACGGTCTATTCATTGGTGCCGAAATGGTAAAAGACAGAACAACGATGGAACCCGCAGTGCCTGAAATTGATATCGTAGTCGAAAAAATGAAAGAGAAAGGATACTTATTAAGTACCGACGGCCCCTTACATAATGTGTTAAAAATAAAACCACCAATGCCTTTCAGCAAACAAAATGCAGATGAAATGGTTCGGTTTTTAGACATTATTTTAAATGAAGTGAAAATCCAAAAATAATCAAGATCTTCAATTGATATAATTTGAAGAATGCCAAGACCAAATAAGAAATAGGATACCATAATCGGTATCCTATTTTTTGTTATAAAATTGTCTATTCTATGTATAATACCATTCAAGCATAAAATTTACTGCAATAAAACAAGAAACAAAAAGAGGCTGTCTTTGCAGACAACCTCTAAGAGAAAAGATTTGTTATTTAAAATTTAATTTTTCATTATCTTTTTAATAACTTGAACTTTAGAATCTACGATCACTTTCAAAAAGTAAAAACCTGTTCCAAAATTACTACCGTTAATAGCTATAGTGTCGTTGCCTTTATCGTATGATTTAGTAAACAGATTTTGTCCTAAATTGTTATAAATTAAAACTTCAACTTTTTTTCCTGAAAATGAACTAGAGCTAATGTTTATTGTCTCATTAAACGGATTTGGATAATTCGTATAGCTTACTGTTGTTTCAAAGTCGGTTGTGTTCAAAGTACTAAAAGTAAATTCAGTAGTAAACGATTTGTTCTCTAAAACTGCAGTACCTCCAGTAATGGCGGCATCCAAAAAGGTAATAGTTGCAGTAGCAATATCTTTAACTGTTGCTTTTCCAGTATAACTTACCACAGCCGTTGTATTGTTTGTTAAACTGATATTAGCGGTTAAACCTGCTGGCAAACCAGTTATTGTAAAATCAGTTCCTGCAACTAAATTGCCCGAACTTTTTGTAAAAGTCCCGCCATTTGTTGTCAATTGTACAGCAATAGTGGTGCTAAAAGTACCATCATTAGTTAGGCCATCTTCTGCAATAACAGCTGGAGTATTCGTCATCTTAACAGAACCCAATTGAGCAGGAGTCGTGATAGAAGCTTGTGGTGCGGTATTGTAAGCATATTTTGCTATTGAATAACTTTGTCCATCAGCACTTACTTTCACTTCAAAATACCCATAATGAGAGAACCCACTCTTGGTGTATTTAAATCCGATGTAACCCGTTTTACCATCCCAAACTGTATAAGAACTACTTCTTACAGTAGGAACTCTAGTACCATTCCAATTGTTTGTTTCATCAATTTTGGCGCCATTTCCTATCAATGAAATGTCATTACTTCCAGATTTACAAACCACATCTTTCTCATAGGTCTCTAATTTTAAATTACTGCCATCAAAATACAATCCGTAAGCTGTGTTATCCGCAGTTGCTGTAATATTGAATGGAGTCCAAGTGCTACTAGCTGAAACCGTTAAAGGTGCTGGGAAATCAACATAAACGATTTTGTACGCATTCATAAAAACAAACTTAGTTGTAAAATAATTGGCATCTAAAACAGCTGCACCTCCAGTAATAGCAGGATCCAAGAAAGTGATTGTTGCTGTAGTTCCATTGGCCAATTCATTAGCTGTAGCTTTACCAGTATAACTTAATTGCAGCGTTTTATTGTCAATAACTGCAACAGCTGCCGTTAATCCCGCAGGTAAACCTGTAATTGTAAAATCAGTTCCTGAAACAAGGTTTCCTGTACTTTTCGTAAAAGTTCCTCCGTTTGTCGTTAACTGAATGTCAATTTTTGTACTAAAGCTTCCATCATTACTCAAAAGATCCTCATTAATAACATCTGGTGTATTGGCCAAATGCACCGTAAGATCGGCTGGAATATCTTCGGTAGTAATACTTGCGTTAGGCTCTGTATTATAAGCGTATTCCAACAAAGTATAGCCAGTACCTTTGGCATTTACTTTCACTTTATACCAACCATAACAAGGCTGACCTCCTATAGTGAATTTAAAACCAATATAACCTATTTTTCCATCCCAAACTTTGTAGTTAGCCCCTCTTAAAAGGTGTTCATTTGGATAATCTCCTCCCGCTACAAAATTTTTGCTGCCGTTTATAATTTGGTTTGCACCAATCAAGGTAATATTTAATGAACTACCCTCACAAACAATAGATTTTGTATAGGTTTCTAATTTCAAGTCTCCTTTGTCTACAAAAAGACCATAATCTTGATTATCTGCATCAGCCGTAATTCTTAAAAAATTCCAGGTATTGGCCGCATCAACAGATAAATTAACGTCTTTTACATGTACAATGCCATAAGGATCATTGAACTTGATTGCAATAGTAGCACCTGTACTAGATAAAGTGGCTATTCCTCCTGTAATGGCAGGATTTAAAAATGCAACAGCTACTGAGGTACTATTGTTTTTCAAATGATTTGTTGCCTTGCCTGTAAAAACAAGTTGCACTTCGACATTATTTACAACATTTAATTTTGCTGTCAAGCCAGCAGGAACTCCAGTAATAGTGTAGTCTGTCCCAAGGATTAATGTTCCGGTGCTTTTCGTAAAAGTTCCATTATTAGTGGTTAGTTTGAAAGAAGAAATTTGAGTAATGCTTCCGTCATTCACAGCTGCTTCCGAAAGAGCGGTTGGAGACACACTTAAAGCAATCTTGTCTGTCATACCGGTATAGATTGTTGCTCCCGGCTTTGTATTATAACCATATTCGGTAATACTATATCCTGAACCATTCGCAGCAACTACTGCCTTGAACCATCCGTAGCATTTTTCGCCATCAATTAAATATTCAAAACCAAAGTAATCCGTTTTCCCATCCCAAGTGGTAAAGGTTGGAGTTCTAATATCCAGCTGACCTGGATAAGCTCCTGGAGCAACAAAATTACTGCTCGCATTAATTGCCGTGTTAAAACCAAGCGGAGTAATATTGCTTGTTCCTGTATTGGTAACCAATCTTTTACCATAAGTTTCAAACTTTAAATGATTGGTGGCATATTGCCATGCACCATATAATTTGTCATCTCCAATTTCTGTATTCACATTTTTCCAAGTTGCAGTAGCAGAAACCGTTTTATCCTCAATATCCACAAAGAAAATACCGTAAGCATCTCTAAATATCAGGTTCCAATTGAGTCCATTGCAAAGCATACCGCTCACGCCATCAGTAATTGATGGGGCTAAAAAAGTAATTCCAACGTTTGTATTATTTGCCGATAAATGACTCGTTGCAGTTCCAGTAATGGTAATGGTAGCTTGTGTATTGCTGTTTAAAGTAACAACAGCGGTTAAACCCGCAGGCAAAGTAGCGGTAAAATCAACTCCAGCGGTTAAAGTACCTGCCGATTTTGAAAAAGTTTTGCCTGTTAAAGTAACAATTGAGCTTCCTGCAATGGCACCGTTATTCGCAGCATCTTCTTTAAATTTAGTTGAATTAGCAGTCAAACTACTACCCGTAGCATCTACCCCAGTAGCAATAATATTTTGTGCAGACCATAATGTTTTCCGAGCAGGGTGCTGCAAAGCCGCCAGCATTCTGGCTACTTGCCCTTGTGTGTACATCTTGCTACATCCTTTCGCGGCATTGTATCCCATATAATTCTCTATATTTACCTTATCGCCAGTACAGTTGGTTCCTGGTGTACAAGCCAAAGAATGTGTTCCATCCTCAATTGGGGTGTCATCCACCTCATCTGTCCCCGTACAACCACCATCAAAAGTGTGTATCAAGTTTAAGAAATGCCCAAACTCATGCGTAAGTACGGATGCAAACTCCTTATTTGTATTTTCTCCTAAATAATACCCATTATAAACGCATCTTGCCAAACCATTGTCAGACATATCCGTATTTGGATACCAGCAAACTCCTGAGTTATTGGTTGCCCCATCCGCATATAAATCATTTTGAATGTACACGTTCATGTATTTATAGTTATCCCAAGCGTCTGCTGCAATTTGTTTTTCAACACTTTCCGATATACCTCCATACCCGTTTTTTTTGCCTTCAAAAACAACTCCTGTGGTACAGCCACCATTAGGATCTTTTTGAGCTAGCCTAAACTCGATGTTTAAAGTCGCTCTTCTAGCTTGAAAGAACGGTTCTACTGTATTGTAGTCATCATTTAACCCCTGAAAATCCTCATTAAGGTGCATTAAAGCTGTTTTGATTTTCTCTAAAGTGACCGTTTTACCATTAAATGATGTTCCATATACGTGAAAAACTACAGGGATAATATAAGTGGTAGTTGCCGCTGATTTTTGGGTTTTTAATTTTTTTGCGTATTCCTTACTAAAAAGGTTAAACGCATCTCGCTCTTTTAGTGATTTCGGATTCCTCTTCAATTGCAAGTCATTGACTTCTTTTGTCCGACAACTGTGCGAAGGGTCGATTAAGTCTTGCGCCCTAATTCCTTGAATACTCCAAAGACAGCACAATACTAATGAAAGTAAAAAATTTTTCATGGTTAATTAATTTTGGTTAGATTATGGTAATTATTTAGAAACTAAATGATTGAAATTTGATGCTTTAGGCTTTACATTATTCTTCCAATTTTTAGATTCTAATTCATTTTTCAAATCTAACCTTAACCAAAACATAATATTTATGTTATCTTACTGTTAAATTGTACTATATTATCTATTTTACATTTAATGCGATTTATCATAGTTTTAGTTAGAACAAAACACCCCACTCCTCTATTAAAATTTGCTGCTACAGTTCAAAAAAGAAAACCAACTAAACGAGATCGTTTAATTGGTTTTGAATACTATACAAAAAATAGAATCTACATCATTTCGCTCCAGCTGGACAATGTTCCTCAATAAATTTTTCGAATGTATGGGCTAGATATTGACTTGTTCCTTCTCCTTCATTAATACTATGTGTACGATTAGGATAAACCATTAAATCAAACATTTTATCATACTTTACCAATTCATTGATCAAAACTTCGGCATTTTTGTAATGCACATTGTCATCCCCAGTACCATGAATGTACAATAGATTTCCCTTTAGATTTTTGGCATAGGTAATTGGTGATGCTTTACTATATGCTGCTTCACTTTCTGTAGGCAAACCCATATAACGTTCGGTATATATGTTATCATAAAAATGTTGATCCGTCACTGCTGCAATGGCAATTCCTGTTTTGTAAATTTCTGGGTATTGGAACATTAAATTCAAAGTCACCGCTCCGCCCCCGCTCCAGCCATGCACTGCAACTCGATCCGTATCTATAAAAGTCCACTTCAAAATTTCTTTGGCAGCCATTGCTTGATCTCGTGTATTTATAATCCCTATGTTTTTATAAATACATTTACGCCATTCTGTTCCCTTAAATACTGGTGTTCCTCGATTATCTAATGCTATTCCGATATATCCCGCTGGCAAAGTCTCCCGACTTTTCCCGTAAATATCTCAGAAATTCAAACCGCTTGTTTATCAATCGAAACACACATCCTCAAAATAAAGTAAAAAAAACCACAAAATAACAGCTTTGTTACTTTGTGGTTTCTACAACTCTTGCATCGCATACCGTTCTAAAGACATTCACGGAAAAGGTCGGGAGACCTTTGACAAATTTATCCTTTTCAAGAACTTTTAAATGAAACGCAAAGTCATGAGACATTTGCGGAGCGTGTACGCTTTTAAAGAACTCTTCGGAGAGCAGGGGATAATACTTTAAATATTTGATTCTCTGTAAATGTTTTATGAAATAATTAGGTACCAATACATCTGGAACATTACCTAAAAATATCTTATTTCAAAAAAACTTTGATATCATCCATTACAGAATTAATAATTGGTTTTAATCTCTCATCAGAAATTTGATTAAAATCATATTTAACTTTATTAACATCTAATTTTTTATGAATCCTGGCTATATCTCCTATTCCATCGATTGCAGTCTTGGCAACCCAAAAATCATTATGAAAAATATACTTTAAACATAAATTCTGTAACCATTCCCATTCTTTGATTCCGTTTATAGCACCTATAATAGCCTTTTTAATATCTTCATTATTACCATTCAATAACTTTTCAACTTCGGATTTTGAAGTAAAAGAATAATTTTCGTATATCATTTTTAATTATTTAAAATTTTACCTTTTCTATTTACTAATCCTGCTTCGATTAATACATTTTTCATTTGCTGTGTTAGTTCGCCCCATTCTCTAACATGCCCATGAAATTTTCCTTCAGCGTGTTCGTCAAAAACATTAAACTCTTTATTTTCTGTGTCAACTCCTACTCTTCTAGTAGTATTACCTGGTAATTCTAATGAATTATCAAGAACTTCTTGCGGGTGGCTTTTGTGTTTATTGACTTTGTTTGTGTTCCTCAATCCCAATGCCTCCAAACTGTGTCAATTTTGATAAGTTCAATATTTTTGTTACTAATTTTATAAGTATGAATAGGTGTGAATCCTTCATCAAAAACATCGCTATTCTTGTAATATTTTTTGTCAATTTTGATGAATTTTTTCAAAATAAATTTACTTCCTAAATTTTCGTTGTCAAATAAAAGAGTTGGCTTTAACTCACTATCTTCATAGACCCCAAAACCACCGCTTTTTTTAAAAATAATATTATTTATACCACTAGAAGTTCTAGTTATTTTTAACAATGTGTCATTTTTATTTTTTTCGAAATAGGCTGAGTATATAAATATAATTTCGTTTCTCTTTTTTTTAAGTGGAATAGGATATCTCTTTTGATAATCAATAATTACATTTTTAAACTTGTTGTCAAGATTTTCATCCTTTTTACATGCAAAAAAAAACAATAATATTAGCCCTAATAATAATTTTTTTAGTTTCATTTTTTCGTTTTTAATTCATTTGAATTATTAATTTTTTTGATATAATTAATATTGTCCTTTGTTACCTCATAAAGTCTATGTGATTTTCCAAAGTATACATACTTTGAATAAGATACTTGGGCAGAATTCGATAGGTTAAAATCATTTTCCCCATGAGCATAATTCGGTCTACCTCTTCCATTATCCCCCATAGACATTCTTTCATCAATTAAATCTGTATCGGAATGATTATGATACGATTTAGTTATGTTGTTTGCGCCAGGAGACACCATATTTTCATAATAAGTACCTAATTGAATCTTATCTTTTCCTCCATCTTTAAAAAATTGTAAGGAGAATTCACTCTGTAGAGAATTATCTGAAATATATTTAAAAAGACTTAAATAATTATTTTCATTTTCCTTACTATATTCACTTGTTGATAAATAACTGCCATCCCCTTTATTAGAAGCTTTACCTAATTGCCCTATCAATCCTGATTTAACCGTCACTCCATCTTCCTTGCTAAATTGTCCATCACCATTAGTGTCTTTCATATCAAATATCGAAGTAGTTTCTTTAGTTCCACTTGAAGAGGATATATCGGTTATACTTGAATTATTAACAGCATACATTGTATCTGTATTTTTACCTTTTTCCTTTAAAGCAAGTATACTTCTTCCAGACTCTGTAAGCAAGTATACATCCATTCCGTCGGGGTCAATTGAATTAACTGGACTATTTAGAACATAGTTATATGGTGTTGCTCCAAAATACTTCTCCGCCATTGGGTCAATATTCATCCAACGCCCCAAAGCTGGGTCGTAGTTTCTTGCTCCAAAGTCATAAGAGTTAAACCCTAATTCGTCTTGGTATTCTTTTGCTCCAAAGCGATACTGATACCTTAATGGATAATCAGTACCTATAGACAAAGTTGGAGATGGACCAGGAGGTGGAAGTTGTGGTCCAGAGGATCCAGCCGCTCCAGTTACTCCTTTTGTAGTAGCTAACTTGCTGGTACTGGTAACAGTATTCGAGGTCGTATAAACACCTCCATTATAAACATTATATCCGCTATGTTGAAGCCCAAAAGGATAAAAACCATTACTATCTATTCTAGAAAGCGCATGAGTTGTTTTATTTTCACTATAACCAAGTCTAACATTACCCAAATGATCGCAGTAGTTAAAAACATATGTAAAACCATTTTCGGGTTTTACATAACCTTCACTATGCGGGAAAAACTGTAAAACACCGTTTTTATATTGAAATCCGTTCAAATATCCTATATTATCCATTAAACCACGTGGCCCTGTTCCTCCAGGAAATGATCCTACAAAGTTGACTATCTTTTCTACTTTGACTCCAAGAGCATTATAAATATAAGTTATTTTTGTCTCATTATTACCATTAAAAATAATTTCTTGGGGCAAATTTAGATGGTTATAAGAAATACTTGTAATTCCCTTGTTTTGATCGGTAATTAAATTACCATTGCTATCATAAGTATAGTCTATACCCGTATTGATGCCGTCTTTGAAACCACTACTTTTATTTCCTGCAAAACCTTCTGTTACTTTTTCTAGTTGGTTACTATCTTGTTTGTAGGTATATACTAAATCATCCATTTTAAAAGGTTGAATTTCGGGATCGATATCGCCATATCGGTTCATTGTAATAATATTTCCGTTCTTATCATAGGTAACATTTTCATCATACGCATGAGTAGTCATCCTATTTCTTTGATAAGTAGCATAATTTAAACGATTAAGCTTGTCATAAGTATAACCATAACTGCGAAGTACGTTGTCTTCGCTAGTACGCCAGTAGGTCTCGGCTATGTTTCCGTTGTATAATGCTGTTACCCCTCCAATAGCGGTTGTAGTAGCGTTATAATTTAATTTGTAAGTAAACATATCTTTTGGATCAGTTCCTTGAATTAAATTATCTACATTGTTTATCGCTGTCAGCCATCCTCTAATATTATAGCTATAATCTACTTTTTGCAATGGTGCAGCAAAAGTGTTCCCCACTTTTTTACTCATTAATTGCCCTAATTCATCATAAGTATTGGCTGCTAAAAGCTGTATTGCACCGCCGTTTATCTGATGGGTATGGGTAAGTAAACGACCTTGTGGAGAATAGGTAAAATCTTCTTTTATAATAAGTTCTGCACTGGCAGTGGTGCGTTTATGTCGCGTTATTGTATATTGCAATTGCCCAGAAAAAGAATCGAGTTTACTATCGGTATTGGTATATCCTCCCAAATAATTGATTACTGCACTATTTATGGGTCTTGCTTTGAGATCATAAAAAATAGCTGTTGTTTCCCCCAAACTTTCTGAAGAAGTTGTCATTATTCTTACCCAAGATCCTGTGGCTAGCGTTTTGGTGTTTATCAAAACGTTTTGTCCTTGCACCATTGTGGGAATGACTGGAACTTTTGGAAAAACATAATTGTCATAATAATTAACCGTAAGAAGCTTGAAACTTGTTGGGGCAACGGTATTGGTATAAAAAGCTGGAATACCATCAATTGTCCCCGAAGCTTGTTTGGTTTCAAACAAAACTGCAGCATTATTTTGAGTGTATTGAAGTGAGTTTCGAGTAGATGTATTTGAAACATAGTTGTACCAACCCGTATAAACGGGTCTGCCAAAAACATCGTATTTGGTAATTAACCAGCCCACAGCGGTATCGCCTTTGAATGGAGAAAATACTGGCCCCGTAGCCACAGGCCGATCTAGTTTGTCATATACAATAAATTCCCATTGTTTACCTGGTAGTTTTTTCTCGACAAGACGATTGCGGTTGTCGTATTTGTATTGATAACATAAACCATCTAATTGTGCTGTAGGATTGGTTACTAATGGAGGTAAAACATAGGTTAGATTGCCATAGCTATCATATACATAATACGTATCATGTTTGGCACCCAATTCATAAGTTCGTTTTAAAATTACCTGTCCTTCTTTGTTTTTAAATTCTACAGTTGATCCTAAAGATTCAATTGGACTGGCAGCAGAATTCTCATCATAAGTAATCGTTTTATACAATTGATTAGCGCCATAATTCCCATTGTCAGAAAAAGCAATATCGTACAAACCTAATCCAGTATTCCAAGTAGCAGTCGCTTTGTATAATTTTACCTCTGTACCTGTATTGGTTTGGTAATTGAGTTTTATTTCATGTCCAGCATCCATTGCCCAATCAGTACCAGGGGCAGCTTGTTTCAACACTCTATTGAGTGGAGAGGATTCTAACTTTTTATGAGAAAAAGGATTGTCGGTATTATCATAAATGGCTTTTTTATAATAAGATAATGTATTTGTTAAAGCATTTGTGTCATAACCCATATTGGTTGCTGTACTTGCAAACGGTAAATAATCTATGGCTTGCCGCCCAAAATCATCATATCCGATATGTGTTATAATATCTTTTCCTGAATTAGATTGCTGATTGGCAATTTGTTGAATAGGTCTGCCCAATCCGTCAAAATAGGTGATGTTTACCTGAGCTTTGCTAGGATCTGGATTTACAAAAACACTTGTCGTGGGTTTCTTATACGTTGCAGTTATTATATAGTTTTGATCTAGAGAAGGTGCTTTTATACTTTCGCAATCGGTACCAGATCCTCTTACAGTAGGACATAAATCAGTATTATTAAGCACATAATTCCCTCCCGGATTAGCACATTGCTGAAGGAAACTAGAAGGTTCTCCTTGTCCATCGGCATCGGTATCAGGATACCATTTGGTATTGGGATTTATAGTGGCAGCTATATCATTACAATCACTTGCATTTCGAACATAGTTAGTAGGTTGGGTACATTGAGCAAGAGTAGTGGCACTAGAGCCAAAACCATCATGATCAGAATCAAGATACCAAATGGTGTTAGGAGTCAACGAAGCATCTCCATCATTACAATCGCTTGCATTTCGAACATAGTTTATAGGCTGGATACATTGGGTAAGAGTGGAGGTACTTGTACCAAAACCATCACGATCAGAATCAAGATACCAAATGGTGTTTGGATTTAGTGGGGCATCCCCATCGTTGCAGTCTGTCGAATTTAAAACATATTGCACACCATTTACAATGCTAGGATCCTCACATTGTGTCAAAAAGGTAGAAGGGGTTCCAAATCCATCTTTGTCGCTATCAAGATACCATACGGTTGTTGGTTTTAAGAGTGCACTCCCATCATTACAGTCTTCAGAATTTAAAACATATTGCACACCATTTGCAATATTAGGATCAGCACATTGTCTTTTTATGTTTGACGGTGTCCCGAAACCATCTTTGTCGCTATCAAGATACCAAAAGGTATATGGAGTAATTCGGGCATCATTATCATTACAATCTAAATTATTGCTTACACATCCTATTGGTTTAACATCTCCATATGAATTTTTTATATACCCTCCATAACCATCACCATCACGATCCATATACCACCAAGTATACACTCCATCCCCAATTGGTCCAATTGTCCCGTTTGATCCAATTGTTCCGTTTGTCTCATAGTTTCCTAAAGAACTTTTTATTAAAACTTTTTTTGTAACCTGAGAATGCATTAAAGATACAATCAGTAATAAAATATAACTAAATACATGTTTTTTCATTGTTATCTTATCTTATTTAGTTTTTATAATGGTATTGATTTTCTGATAATACATTCCCTTGAGTATCTTTCGTGAGTTTTATACGATTAAATTCATCGTATTCGTAAAAGGTAGTATCTCCTTTAGGATCTGTTATGCTACTTATACCTATAAGTGTTTTATAAGTATAGGTTGTAATCATTGCATTAGGTAGAGCATTTCTTAAAACAGAAAGGGCTGTTAGTAAATTAGCTTCCGTTCCTGTGTTTGAAATAGTTTGTAAATTATCTACATAAGAGGAAATTTCACTATAAGCTGCGTTTTCAATCTTAGCAATGGGTTGGGTTTTGTTGTAGCCCCAAATAATTGATACAGGAGTACCGCTTTCAAGCTTATACTCTAATATATTACCATTCCCTTTTGGTAATCCATTAATCCTATCAGTATCATATAGAGTGAAAATTATTTTCCTATTTGTAATTGTCGTAAGATCTATATCACCCAAACCTTTAATTTCATGAATTTCTTTTGGTAACAGTAAATTTCCTGTAGCAGTACTTTCCTCATATTTAGTGTTATTTTCGGAAGTTTGTACATTATTTACAAAGGTTTCAGTTTTAAGTGGCAAATTAATTCTGTTTTGATCTGTTAATTTCTGCATTTCTGAAGTTTGTATACCTAAAGCTAATAAATCTGGAGGATAGTAATATTTGGTTTCTAGAGGTTCTCCAATAGACGAAGTAGTACTTTGAGATGTTATCTGCAAATGTCTTGGGCTTGTGTAATTGTAATTCGTCGTCGTAGTAATTGGATTTAAGCCATTTAAATCGAATAGTGAATCTGTCATAGATTTTAAATAACTCCAATAAGAACTATTGTAGTATTCAATCACACCTATATTATCCTGAATATCTTCGAAATAATCTATAACTCCTTCATTATTAAAATACTTTCGGGTACTATAGGATTTGGATACTTTTAATAATTTGTCTTCATAACTGTTTATTGTTGTTTTAATAGTCTTACCATAGTTATTGAAAAATGAAATAGTTTTAGGTAATCCATTCATTAAAAGACCATAACTACTCGGCGAACTTAGCATCCTATACTTGCCTACTATTTGACTACCTTGAATACTTTTATCAATATAAAATTCATGTTCTTCTCCCCCATTTATAAAATTATCATCACCATTAGAAATAGTAACATTCTCATATGAAATATTTGAATTGCCATTACCAAAAAGAGAAGTGATACTACTAGAGGTAGCATTCTTATATGTTCTTAAATAGCTAACGGTTGTATAATAATTACCCGCATTTGGACAATCAATTTGCACAATAACTGACGAATCATCTATATAAAGAGGATTATTTCCTTCAACTCCAGAAGATTTTGACAATTCCTTTTTCGTTGCATAAAAATATCTTTTATAGATTGGTGTTGAATTATTATTTGAATAATCTTTAGTATTTTTAATCCTTATACCTCCAGTAATTAAGTTAGTTTTAATTGTATATGGAGCCGATGCTAAATAAGAAAATCTAAGGGATGCAGATGTACAAGATCTCACTTCTGTTAACTGAGAAAAATTACCCAATGCTAATGATATTATATATGTTTGATTGGCTTCAGCGATTAAATAAACTTTTCTTCCATTATTAGGGCTAATTTGTATCGTATTTTCAATTTTTGATAATTCTCCATTATACAATTTAACATTAAAATATTCATAACTACCAGTATTTATATTTTTGGCTCTAATAAAAGCTTGTGTTTTTCCGTAATCACTTTCAGCACATTGATCATAAAATAAAACATTGGCATTTAGCTCTATTACTTGTTTAGATAAACTAGTAATGATAATTTCTTTTGTTGATGCTCCATCTATAAATATATCCAAACTACAATTAGTGAGATTTGGGCTTATTATTTTATCTCCATAATAATCGTTCGATTCATATTCAAATGAAGAACTGCCTTTGGTTGGATAAATAATTTTATTTAGCATTCCTAGTTTTGCAAAATTGCCATTAGGTTCTTTATCAGCTCCTTTGTAATCTATATTATCGGTATCCAATCCTGTCTTATTAGGAACTAAACAGGAGTTGTTAGCTCCATTATAATATCCCCAATGATCTTGACTTAACGATAGCCTATCTGGAAATTTTTCTTTTTCAAGGTATTCAAATTGATAATTTTTAGCTAAATCATTATATTGAATTTTATCAAGAAAAACTCTTTTATTTTGAGTGGTGGTATATATGAATTTTACTTTTTCGAGTACATCAATTTTATTTTTCGTTATGACTATTTCACTTATTTTATTGTTTCCGAAATCTACATCCGCACTATTATTGTCTAAATAATTAAACGTGATTTCACCATTAATACCATTATTACTAGAAATTGACTTTATTGCTTTTCCCGATACATTTATACGATGTTCAAAAATAGTACTTAATTCAGGAAGCATAGAAACCATCCCTTCGCAAGTATATTGAATCGTTGGATATTGAATAGTTAGAGTCTGAGACTTGGATGTTATATATCGGTCATTTTTATTAAAATAATTAAAATAAATTTCATCCCCTTTTGGATGAACAATTTTAGTTAGATACCATGCAGATGTTGAAATTACCGGAAATGGCCTCCCGCCTGATTCTTTTGGAAGGAATGTGACTTCTCTATCATTAAAATAATACTTAATGCCATCTGGTGTCGTCATTACAAAATTAAAATAATCGTTTTCAATTTGTTTTTCAATTTTAATATTTTGCGCTGGCATCAATACTATAGAATTATCATTATCAAGAACAAATTTTCCAGAGTAATTCCCAACATTAAAACTAAATAAATCAACTTCACTGTCAATATCATCATAATCAGCAATAGATTTACAGAACGAATCTACATCTGTTGAAGTTGAGTTTGTATTGAGAGGTATAAAATTAGCTCCTCTACTCTCATCTGGTAAATCTCTTACTACTCGTGATATGACCCCTCCAAAACTTAAATTCCAACCTTGTCCGACGTTTGAAGATATTTCATCAACCTTTATACCATTGCTACCATAAAACATTGTAATTGGCACTTCTAAATTTGTTGTTTTATAAGTGTAAATAGGAATATTTAAATTTGGAGAACCAGTAAACATCCCTACAGGGACATTACCATATTTACCCAAATGATAAGCAGTTGGGGATGGCGGAATTATGTTTGGCAAAAATTTGTTGGGGCTATTACTTATTTGTCCAACTGTTTTTACTGAAAAACTAAGCATCAAAATCCAAAATAAATTTTTAATTGTATTTTTATTATATAATTTCATCATGTTTTTTACCATTATTTTTTACCTCCTTTAATCAGTTTCACCCCATCAGTATGCACATTGGTCTTTATACTAACCACATAGATTCCTTCTGGATAATTACTTAAATCTATGGGAACGGTTCGGCTATCTATTTCAAAATGTTGCAACTGTCGTCCAGTAATATCGTAGAGTGATGCAGTTCCTTGCTCAAAATCATATCCAATAATGATATTGGTAAAAGTTCTGACAGGATTTGGGATTGCCTCAATACGGACTTTTACTTCTTCTGGTTTTTGCTTGTCTTTCAATTTTACTACCCAAAAATCATTTCCTCCAATTGTTGAGTTTTTATCTCTAGATGATTTAGAGTTTGAAGTCCCCGCGAGCAAATATCCTCCATCTCTGGTTTCTATTAGCTTTCTTAGAATATCTTCGCCTTTGCTTCCTACGGTCTTTTTCCAAAGTTCTTCTCCGGTATCACTAATTTTAAAAGCGATATAATCATTAATGCCTTCCTTATCTCCACTTACTTTTAGCAATTGTAAGCCACCTCTAGGAATTTGATCGCTTTCGCTCATAGCATAACCTCCTATCAAAAAAGTATGATCCTTATTTTCTACCATAGAAGTCAAAATATCTACTTTTCCAAAATCATAGGTTTTACTCCAAACGACTTCTCCCTTTTCATTTAGTTTTAATATCCAACAATCTGTTCCGTTAGCAACATTGCCTCCCGTAGGAGTAAGAGGTGTTGTGCTGTTTGAATTCCCTCCAGCGATATAACCACCATCTTCTGTTTGATGAATCACATAGAGTTGATTGTCGCCATTGCCTCCATACGTTTTTTGCCATTCGATTTTACCACTATTGTTAATTTTTATAATCCAATAATCTCCAATTCCTATTACATCATCTGTTTTGTCTACTGAGCGTGGAGAATTTGAATAACCTCCTATAATATAACCACCGTCTGAGGTTTGTTCCATGCTTCTAAGTAGGTCTACATACTCGCCTCCAAATGTTTTTTGCCATTGCACAGTTCCTTTATTGTCTAATTTTACAATCCAATAATCCATATTACCACGGAAATTTTCAGTCTTACCTGGCAAATCTTGTTTTGTATCCATGATTCCACTCTCATTCGCTTCTATCATAGAATCTGACATACTGTTGGATAACCCTCCCAACATATAACCTCCGTCTATAGTCTGAAAAGCACAAACTAATTCATCCTGCCCACTGCCACCAATTGTCTTTTGCCATTGCTCTTCTCCTTTGGCGTTGAGTTTGATGACCCAAAAGTCGGTTAATCCCTTACAGTCGTCTTTTTTGTTTCCAATTTTGCCTTTTGGAGTTTGAGGACTGCTAGAAGTACCCGCCAAAATAAAGCCGCCATCTTTGGTGTTTTTGATACTTTGAAGTAAATCGAATCCGCTTCCTCCAAAACTCTTTTGCCAATCAAGATCTCCTTTTTCATTCATTTTCCATACCCAGTAATCTAAATCGCCATGATTATCCTCTGTTTTATTACCTGCTTTTTCAGACAAGGAACTTCCTGCCAAAATAAATCCATAATCGGCAGTAGGTTGTGCGTCAAAAAGGTAGTCGGAATGTAGTCCCCCGTATGATTTTTCCCAAAGGATATCTTGCGATTGAGAAAGACAAGGATAAATAAGTAATAGTAGAAGTAATTTAATTTTCATATGTAGATTATATTGTTTTTGTTGGAATATGGTATCGCCAGATCTTCATTGGTGTTTGCGACAACTACTGTCATGGCGATTTCATATATTCAATCTAGTAGAGGATAAAAAAATTCGCTTTTTTTATTTATAAAATAATTAATCACTTAATTTTTTATAAAAATCCGCCAAATTTATGATTAATTTACATACAAAAATTATCCGATTCTGATACTAAAATAACAAGTTTAATGTAAGTTCTAATCTAACTATTTATGCTATCTTACTGTTAAATTGTACTATATTATCTATTTTACATTTAATGCGATTTATCATAGTTTTAGTTAGAACAAAACACCCCACTCCTCTATTAAAATTTGCTGCTACAGTTCAAAAAAGAAAACCAACTAAACGAGATCGTTTAATTGGTTTTGAATACTATACAAAAAATAGAATCTACATCATTTCGCTCCAGCTGGACAATGTTCCTCAATAAATTTTTCGAATGTATGGGCTAGATGTTGACTTGTTCCTTCTCCTTCATTAATACTATGTGTACGATTAGGATAAACCATTAAATCAAACATTTTATCATACTTTACCAATTCATTGATCAAGACTTCGGCATTTTTGTAATGCACATTGTCATCCCCAGTACCATGAATGTACAATAGATTTCCCTTTAGATTTTTGGCATAGGTAATTGGTGATGCTTTACTATATGCTGCTTCACTTTCTGTAGGCAAGCCCATATAACGTTCGGTATATATGTTATCATAAAAATGTTGATCCGTCACTGCTGCAATGGCAATTCCTGTTTTGTAAATTTCTGGGTATTGGAACATTAAATTCAAAGTCACCGCTCCTCCCCCGCTCCAGCCATGCACTGCAACTCGATCCGTATCTATAAAAGGCCACTTCAAAATTTCTTTGGCAGCCATTGCTTGATCTCGTGTATTTATAATCCCTATGTTTTTATAAATACATTTACGCCATTCTGTTCCCTTAAATACTGGTGTTCCTCGATTATCTAATGCTATTCCGATATATCCTTTTGGTATTAATTTCGAAATAAAAGAATTGAAATAAGGTACATCATTGGCAACAGCCGACATTGGCTCTCCATAAACAAAAAAGAATAATGGATATTTTTTGGAAGCATCAAAATCAAGTGGTTTTGCCATTATACCATCCATATCAACTCCATCTATCGTTTTGACTTTAATTTTCTCTAAAGTATAATCCCTTTTGGGAGCAGAAAACAAATCAGCATCGTTTGGATAAATTTTCTTGTTCTTTTGCAAAGAAACCAATCGTGAATTCCAATTGCGATTGATATTAGAATTGCTGTGTTTTACAAAAGCGGCATCTGGAGAAAATTTGTAAGTATTGGTACCATCAAATTGACTAGGAGTACTGCGCTTTGTTTTTTTAGTATCTAAATTAGTCTCATATAAATACTGCTGAGTTGCATCGGTAGGGCTGGCAGCTGTATAAATCGTCTTGGTTTCGGGATTGTACGCTAAAAAGTAAGAGTCAAAATTTTCTTTTGTGATTAGCTCCTTGCTTTTACCATTCATCGCAATTTTATAAACATGCATCCAACCGTCTGCATCCGAACTCCATAGGAATGCTTTTCCGTTATCTACAATAGTACACGGAAAACCATCATATACTCCAGAAGAAGTATCGTAAATATCAATCCAAGAGCTGTTTTTTTCTTGATAAATTGGGTTTGCTTTCCCAGTATTGGCTTCACATTTATAGACATTAACCTCATTTTGATGACGATTTAATTGTATAACCATCAATTCATTATTTCCTGTCCACTCCATTCTAGCCAAGTAGTTATTATCTGCCTCGCCAGGGATGTCTAACCAGTTCGTTTTATCTGAATTAATATTTATGATACCCAATTTCACAGCCGAAGGTTTCTCCCCTGCCTTCGGGTATTCAACAGGAACAGTATAAGAGTATAGCGAATCGGTATTATTCATCATCAAATGATACTTTGTATCACTGGCATCTACACGCCAAAAAGCAATACTGTTACCGTCTGGACTCCATCTGAAACCGTCTCTTGCATTGAGTTCTTCCTCATAAACCCAATCAAAAGTTCCGTTTATTATTTTGGCAGTCCCGTCTTTCGTAAGCGGTTTGACAGTCCCAGTCTCAGTATTTTCCACATAAATATTATGCTTGTAGACATAAGCAACATTTTTGTTGTCATTAGAAAACTTGGCAAACATAAGCGATGATGGCTCAAAGTTTTTCCCCAATTGTTTTCCTTTTCCAGAAACGAGATCAAAAAACCAATAATTCCCTTTGGTATTGGCACGCCATACTTTTTTAGAATTGGTAAAAATCAATACTTTGTCCTGCGTTTTATTCCAAACCAGTTTCTCAATTTTACCTTGAAACCCAGCTGACTTGAGTTGTTCTTTGCTTAAAACTACTTTCTTTGCAGTAAGTTCGTTTGCATCATAAACAGTGATGTTATCCTGCTCATTTACCCAAAATAAATGTGAATTTGGCAACCAATCCAGTCTATCAATATTGATTGTGTTTTGAGCAAAAATCGTTTGGGTAAAAAGGTAAATGATTATAAAAGTCTTTTTCATTATTATTTATTATATTTAAAATTAAACATTAGTAAGATATTTTTGAATTTAAAAACAGTTTATCTGCATACATGCTTGAAAGAATGTTATTCGGTTTGAAATAAAATGAAACCAATTGTCTGCCTGACAAAAAACAGAAGCTATTTTTTATCAGACAGACAATTGGAAATAAAATAAATAAGAAAGCTATCTTATTTAAACAAACTTACAAGGTTGTCAAAACCTTGCAAGTTTTAATTTAATAGAAATGACGTGTCATGACTACTTTTTGATTATCAGTTTTCGAGATATTTTTTTGTTCTCTCTTTTACCATGAATGTAATACACTCCATCATTAAGTTGCTCCAGACTGATCACATTAACACCCTCAGATTTTACTTTAAAGGTCTTAACCGTTTGACCTAATTGATTGACAATACTGAAATCTCCATCAAAATCAGATTTAAAATTCACAATACCCGAACTTGGGTTAGGATAAACTACAAAGTCTTGACTTGCCACAAAATCAGAAGTACCCAATGTTGAAAAAGTAATACAATTTGAAGTAGCAGAACAGCCGTTTAAAGTAACAGTCACTTTGTAATCTCCATTCTCAACAGGTTGAAACGATTGATTTATAGCGTCAGTGATATTTACATTTGGACATTTAGTCCATTGGTAAGTAGCACCAACTTGATTAACAGTTATAACTCCTGATGTTATTGAAACGGAAGCAGCAATAGGTGCAGCATCTCCAACTGTGATCGTTTTTACAAGCGTTCTTAAGCTAACATCTTGTATTCTACAGCTATATTCCCCTTTAGTAAGCCCTGTTGCAGTGGCTGCTGTCCCTCCCGAAGGTGACCATAAATAAGTTAAGTTTCCAGTTCCTCCTGTGGCAATTACAGTAGCCGTACCGTCATTTCCTCCACTACAAATTACAGTAGTTTGAGAAATCGTGGCACCAATGGGATTAAGATCTGCCGAATCATTTATATTAAAATTATCAAACCAAATTCTAGTTCCGTATCCAGAAGTGTTTTTAAACTTAATAAGAACGTTAGGCTGATTTTTAACAATACTTAAATCAACTACCTCACTTCTCCAATCCGAATCATGAGTAGGAATCCAATCATTGGTCTCATTAGCTTGTTTTGTAGCTGGATCATCTTGAATAGGAGGCGACACGGTCTGCAATTGCAATTGGTTTTTAGAATACACACTTGTCCAAGTAACACCGCAATCTGAGGAGACCAAAATATCAATTTTGTCTGGTGCTGGTGTTGGATCAGAAGCATTTAAATACTGCGTATAAGCCAAGTCAAAATGCAAATACGGTGTTTCTGTAGCGGAGAAATCAAATGATTTCATAATCAACTCATCTATCTTATTAGAAGGATTATCAGCATTGTTCATTACCAAACACTTTAAGTCCCCTCTTCCCGCTTTGATACTTTTTTTCCAAGTAATTGTATCATTATCAACATTAAGAACCTGCCAATCTTGGATAGGAAACACATTTGCAAAATTTTCCGTAAAAGGAAGTTCGTTTTTTGGTTTAATGACAATTAAATCCTTTTTAGTGGCTTTGTTTCCCACACCAAAGACACCTGCAGCCACCAAAGAAACATCATAACTTCCTGATTTTTTATATATTACCTTCGGATTTTTGCTCGTAGATGTTGCTGGAGTCCCTCCGGGAAATGACCATTCCCAAGATGAAGCCTCTCCTGTTGAAATATCTGAAAACTCAATTGGGAGATCACTACAAGAACTTTTTCCTTTTACAATAAAATCCGAAACTGGTTTTTCGCTACTGTCGAAAGTGAATTTCACATTATCAATCCAAATTCTGGAACCAAATCCAGAAGTCGCTTTTAATTTTATTAAAACATTAGCCTCTCCTTTGTATTCAGTTAGCAAAATTCTCTCTGTTCTCCAATCTGAATCTTTCGTTGGCGTCCATAAATTTATTTCATTAAGATCTGTAGTCGGATCATTAACTGCTACCGCAGTTTCTAATACCGTATGCGTTTTATTATATACATTTTTCCAAGTAACCCCACAATCTTTAGACATCAAAACTGCTAACACATCTGGGCTTACTTCATCATATTTCGCATAAGCCAAGTCAAAAGAAAAGTCTGTAATCCCTTTGGACAAATCCACTGGCTGCAACATTATTTCATCAATATCACCTACATTATTATCAGCTTCGTTCATAATCATACAAGAAGCAGAATTATGGCCAATATCGGATCGTTTCTGCCAAGTTAACTTATCATCTGGATTATTAATATCCCATCCTGTAGGAGGAAAAGCTCCTTCAAAATCTTGTGTAAAAGATACACCATCTGGTTTAACAATCTTAATGTAACCGCTTTTTTCGTTTGGAGTTCCAGCTCCATAAGCATTGGTTGCTGTCATAGTAACTTTAAAAGAGCCGGGAGTATTATAAGTTACCACTGGATTCTTTTCTGTAGAAGTTGCAGGTGTTGCTCCTTCAAAAATCCAACTCCAAGAAATCGGACTGCCAGTAGATACATCAGAAAATGAAATGTTCGTGCTAGTACATTTAGTACTTGTTTGGCTAGCATTAAATTCAGAAAATGGTTTTTCTTTACTATCAAAAGTAAACTTCACATTATCGACCCAAATTCTAGAACCAAATCCGGAAATACTTCTAAACTTAATTAACACATTTGATTGTCCTTTATAGCTATCCAATAGAATTCTTTCCGTTCTCCATTGTGAATCAAGAGTTGGAATCCAATTATTAGGATCCGAACTAACTGCTGTTTCAAGTATAGTATGTGTTTTAGTATATAGTTTATTCCAAGTTACACCACAGTCTTTAGAAATTAATACTTCTAAAACATCTGGGCTATCCTTATCAAATTTAGCATACGCTACATCAAAAGAAAAATCAGTTATCCCTGTAGATAAATTCAAAGGTTTCATTGTAATTTCGTCTATGTCCCCAACCTTATTATCGGCATCGTTCATAATCATGCAAGAAGCAGAATTATGACCCGAATCTGAACGTTTCTCCCAAGTCAGAGCATTGTCTATATTGGTGATTTCCCATCCTGCCGGAGGAAAAACACCTTCAAAACCTTCTGTAAATGAAGTCTCTTCTGGATCAGCAACGTTAATAAAATTGTTTTTCCCAAGGGAAGTTCCTGTTCCATTTGCATTAGAAGTTTGCAAAGTTACCGAATACAATCCTGGCGTATTATACCTAACTATTGGATTTTTTTCTGTAGAAGTTGCAGGTGTTCCGCCAGTAAATGTCCATGCCCAAGAGGTAGGATTTCCTAAAGAAGTATCCACAAAGGGCACGCTCAAGCTATTACAGTTTGTCCTTCTTACATTAGATGTAAAATCCGAAACTGGAGTTGGACTGTTATTGACAACAACATTTACATTGTCTATCCAAATTCTGGTACCATAACCAGAAATATTGGCAAAACGGATAGTAACATTCGATTGCCCCACGTATTGACTAAGATCTACTACCTCTTTTCTCCAATTTTCATCGGTTTTGGGAATCCAACCATTTGATAATTCAGTTGGAATCTCTGTGGTTTGCAGTTCTGTATGCGTTTTAGAATACACATCAGTCCATGTCACTTCACAATCTGTCGAAACTTGTATCTTAAGTATATCAGGGCTGGCATCATCAAATTTAGTATAAGCAACATCAAAAAACATTTGACTATTGGTTCCAGCTGATAAATCGAAAAATGGCAATCTAATATAATCCTTAGCTCCAATAACGGAATTATCGGCATTATTCATTACCATACAAGTTTTATCCGTGTGTCCAGCATCTTTGCGTTTTTCCCATGCAAAACTCTCATCAGGATTGGTAATACTCCATCCTTTTGGAGGGAAAATCCCATCAAAACTCTCCGATAAATCTGCAGACGTTTTTTGACCAACCTCTATATAATCTATTATTTCTTCTGGATCATCTCCAATAGAATTTGAAGCCACCAGTTTTACTTTGTATTTCCCTGCTGTGTTATAAACTACGGTAGGATTCTTTTCTGTAGAAATAGCAGGTGTTCCTCCTTCAAATTCCCAAGTTCTAGCTGTTGGTAATCCAAGGGAAACATCCTTAAAAATTATAGATTTCCCTGCGCAAATAGAGGTGGTGTTACTTGAAAACTTAGCAATAGGAGCAGTTGCTATCACCCCAACAGAGCTAAGATTACTTGTTTGCCATAATAACCCTCTAGGATATTTGGCAACAGTCAAATCATCTAGCCAATACGTCATGGCAATGGTTTGATCTTTGGTATACATTTTTTGACACTCAACATTGTAATCCATGTGATTTTCATAGTTGGCAATAACTCCACAACTGTTAACTGCATTCAGGTTACAACCAAATGCTTGGGTAGTAGGAGGTGTATCAGCCATTCCGTCATTAATAGGATCACAATCTTTTTCGAAAGTATGTTTCAATCCAAAATAATGACCAAACTCGTGTGTCATTACTTTCTCAAAATTTGGACCTGAATACGACCCGCAGGCCGCAGCACTACCGATATAACGCCAGTTGTAAGTTACACGAGGTATTGTTTCCTGAACTGGAAGAAATGCATGACCAGAGCCATTCGTTTCACCAATTTTATTGGGCTGATCTACGATAACAATATCCAAATAAAACTTGCCATTTTTACCCCACCATATATAATCAAAAATTTTAGGATCATAGCCATAATCAACATGAGCATCAGCATGCCAATCCATTCCTGGAGTTTCTAATAAATTACCATCGGGATCAACTGTTGCCGCAACAAATTGTATATCCATCTTACTTTTGACTCCTTCAAATAAAGGACTAACATTGTTAAAATAGGGATACAAACCATTAAAATCCTTATTTACCGTAAGTAGAGCGTCGTTTATTCGACACTTCATATTTTCTTTAGTTACGATACCACCGTTATTCAAAATATGAAATACAACAGGAATAATGTAAGGACCTGACGCCTTTTTTTTGCCAAGGCCAGCTCTTCTGGCTGCTTCTATTTTAGGCAACGCTTGTCTAAAAATAGCTTCTTCCTTTTCTGACAGTTTTGTTCCACAGCCTGGATTTTTTTGGGCGGTAGCGTTTAAAGCCAGCAAAAAGAAAAAGACTAATACTAAGTAGTTTTTCTGTTTCATTAATTTTGGGTTCTTTGGGGTTAATCCTTTTTGTGTGTTTTTAATAATACCATCTCTAATTAAAAAAGACACTCCATTATGTAACTGTCAGAATTACATCTAACTGTTCCTATTTTAATATAGATGATAAATATATTTTACAAACTTATAAAGGTTTTGAAATTACTCATACCAGTCCCTACCAGTATTTTAAAAAAGACGCAAATAAATTATTCTTTTTAAATTGTCTCTCTTTAAAATGGTACTATATGATTACTTTTTAATTTAATGAAAATTCATCTACTCGTATTAATTCTACTTAATTTTAAATAACTCCGAGCCGTTATACTCTACTCAATAGAGGAACAAAATACTAGGATTTTATGCTTGTTTTTTACCTATACTATTTCAGTTAAAAACATAAAAAAGACCATAAAATAACGATTTCTTAACAACTCTCTGAATTCTCAACTTTAGATTTGTCGTAGGTAATTTATTTGTAAAAAAGGAATAGAAAATGATTAACTGACAGATATTTTGTTATTAAACTTGTTACTAACATGATTTTTTCATGATACTATATTATCTCCAAAAAAAAAAATATTTATACAGCTTTATTTTTTAAAAACCCTTTTTAAAAACCATACCAGTAACCTAAATATTTTTCTATGCAAGATTATACTGATTTAAAATTCAATAGTTTTTGTCGTTATTTTGGTTATCTCTGTAAATCACAAAAAAATAAGTTGTGAGTCCGCTCCCACAGCCTCATTTTATCTAAAAAAGAGATTTTTTCAATCTGTAACTAACTAACTATCAGAGCTTTTTTTATTTAAAAAATACTAAGATTCAACACTTTAGGGTTATCGAAGTGGACACAGCAGTGTTGTTTTGGAAAGGAATTGTCTTTTTTTCGTTAAAATAAAACACAAAAAAAGGAATGAAATATTCCTTTTTTTGTGTAAATGATAAATTTTATTGCTTCATTAAAAACTCAATTTCTTCAATTTCGATAGGTAAAGCGCCGGTTAAATTATAGTTCCCATTCTCCGTAAGCAGGAGATCGTTTTCTAATCGGCAACCGATTCCTTCTTCTGGAATATAAATCCCCGGTTCACAAGTTAGCACCATTCCTTTTTCAAATGGACGGGAATAAAGTCCTACATCATGAACATCCAGTCCCAAATAATGAGCCGTACCGTGCATAAAATATTTTTTATAAACAGGAGCATCTGGATTTTGAGAAACAAGTTCTTTTCTGGTAATCAAACCCAATTCAATTAATTCCTTTTCTACCAAAGAAGCCATTTGCTTTTCATAATCGCTAGACAAAACACCTGGTTTTAACAACTTAGAACCTTCTTTCAAACAGTTCAACACGGACTGATATACCGCTCTTTGACGAGGAGAAAACTTTCCGTTTACAGGAACGCATCTTGTAGTATCCGAATTATAATTTCCGTAACAAACCCCAAAATCGACTAAAATCATATCGCCGTCTTGACAAATACCGTCATTCGAATTATAATGTAACGCACAAGCATTTTTCCCCGAAGCCACAATTGGCTTAAAGGCCTGACGCGTTCCACCATTCTTAATTAGTTCGTAAGTGAGTTCGGCTTCCAATTCGTACTCTTTACTATTAGGCCTGACCGCTTTCAAGAGTCTTTTAAATCCTTTAATACTTATAGAAATCGCCTTTTTAATAAGCTCTACTTCTTCATCGGATTTTACTGGTCGTAATTGTCGTGTTATTTTAGCAACTCTGTCATAATGGTGCAAAGGATATTTCTCTTTACACCATTGTATCATGCGGTCCTGCCTTGTAGTCATTTTAGAAGTAACCCTTTTGATATGTTCATTATGTCCTAAATAAAAAATATCGGCTTCAAAAGCGAAAAGCTGTACCGTTTTCTCGAATTCAGTAATCCATTTTACATTTTTAACACCTGAAATTTTAGACACTTCTGCTTTGGTTAAAAAATCTCCCTCCCACAACTTAGTGTGCTCGCTTACTTCTTTTACAAATAAAATGGCTCTGTTTTCTTCTTTAAAAGCATCCGGGTACAGTAACAATATCGTTTCGTCTTGATCAATCCCTGAGAGATAAAACAAATCATTATTTTGTGCAAAACCCATTACATCATCACAATTAGTAGGCATTACATCATTAGAAGAAAGAATCGCAATGGCATTGGAAGTCATTTCATTACAAAAATTACTTCTGTTTTTTTTAAATAAAGAGGATACTATAGCTGGGTATCTCATAATTAACCTTGAAACATATTAGTATTTACAGATGTTGGCTTCCCCGAAATTATTTCGGTAATTATTTTGCCTGTAGCAGGTGCAAGGCTTAATCCCATCATAGCATGTCCTGTTGCCAATACCAAGTTTTTTATCTTCTTATCTCTCGCTATTATTGGCATTCCTGATGGTGTACATGGTCTAAATCCATACCAAGTATCTTTCTCTACTGGTCTATTTACTTTTAAATCAGGATAAAATTCATTGATACTATTTACAATTCCTTGAAGTCTTTTTGCATTGATTTGCGTATCATTGGTGTGTGTAATTTCCATGGTTCCACCAAAACGAATGTCGGTGTTCATTGGAGTTACAGCTACCTTTCCTTCACATAAAATAGCTGGGATGGCTGGTTTTTTCTCTTGATCTTTCAAAGTAAAACTATACCCTTTCCCTGGCAAAATACTTAGTTTAACATTTAATTTTTTAGCAATTTCAGGACTCCAAGATCCGGCAGCCAAAACAACCTCATCCGTAGAAAAAGTACCTTTGTCTGTAATAATTTCAGAAATTATATTGTTGTTCAACGTGAAATCTTGCACTAAAATATTAGGCAGAACTTGAACGTTTAATCGGGTTAGTTCCTCTTTTATAAATTGCATAAACTTTTGCGGATACAAATGCGCATCACTCTTGTAATGTACTGCACCAATAACATCGGTTTTAGTTCCTGTTTCCAGCTTTGCCACTTCTGCTCTTGAAAGATAATCAACTTCTAATCCTAAATGTTCTGCATATTTAGCCTCATGACTAATCTCTTCTGCCACTTTATCCGTTTTATAAAGCATCAAAAGTCCTTTTTCTTTATAAAAAAACGAATTGTTTTCGAGAGCAAAATCACGATACAATTCTTTACTCAGAAGAGACAAATTACGCAATGCCAACATCGAATTTTCGACGTGTTTAAGATTGGCGTGTTTGTAAAATTGTATCCCCCATTTTATTAAATCAGAACTCAACCTAGGTTTTACATAAAAAGGACTTTGACTATCAAACATCCACTTCATGCCTTGTGCTATCATTCCGGGTTGTGCCAATGGAATAATATGTGACGGGACAATCATTCCGGCATTACCGTAAGAACAGCCGTCACTTAAATCTGATTTATCAAAAACTACTACTTGATAGCCTTCTTTTGCCAAATAATAAGCGGTACACAACCCTATTATTCCTCCTCCTATTATGCTTACTTTTTTCATTTACTTTTTATTATTTGAGAGAAGAAACAAGAATTAAGAGAATAGAAACAAGAGGTAAGAAACAAGACAATAAATGGTAAACAAGTATGTCTTTTTAATATTCATTTAGCTTTTTTCTCTCTATTCTTTTCTCTTTGTTCTATTATCTTCTTAAATTACCTGAAAACCAAACGCATAAGGATCATCCTCGCCATCAATTATGATGTTATTGTATCCATATACTTTTGCCCAACCTTGAATACTTGGTACTATTGCTTTGATATCTCCAATTAAGGTTTCTTCCTCTACTCTACCGATAAATTTACTGCCAATATAACTTTCATGAATAAAGTCTTCACCCAATTTTAATTTTCCTTTAGCGTGTAGTTGCGCTAATCTCGCCGAAGTCCCTGTTCCACAAGGCGAACGATCGATGGCTTTATCTCCATAAAAAACAGCATTTCTACCCGAAGAACTTGGATCTAATGGCTCTCCTGTCCATAACAAGTGACTCACATCACGAATGGTATCATTTTCCGGATGAATGAAAAGATTTGGATATTTCTCATTAATACGCTTACGAACTTCTTGGCTGTATTGCACAATCTTACCAGCCGTAAAATCCTGAACACCTGAAAAGTTTTTTTGAGGATCTACAATAGCATAATAATTCCCTCCATAGGCTACATCAAATTTTATTTCTCCTAATTCAGGGCAATCAATAGTTAATCCTTCGGCAGCCAAATAGGATTTTACATTCGTTAAACGAACCCAATCTACTTTTTTGCCTGTTTGTTGATACTCTATTTCAACCAAACCCGCAGGAGCTTCCATCTTGATTTTTCCGGGAACTTTTGGGGTAACCAAACCTTCTTCGATAGCAATGGTAATGGTACCAATGGTTCCGTGTCCGCACATTGGCAAACAACCTGATGTTTCTATAAATAAGATTCCAAAATCATTTTCAGGATTACTTGGCGGATATAAAATACTACCACTCATCATATCATGACCACGGGGCTCAAACATCAATCCTTTTCGAATCCAATCAAATTCGGAAAGAAAGTGTTGCCGTTTCTCACTCATGTTTGCCCCAACAAGATTAGGTCCACCACCGGCAACAACTCTTACGGGATTCCCGCAAGTGTGTGCATCTACGCAAAAGAAGGTTTTTCTTGACATTTTTCTATGTGTGAATACGTTTGTTTGTTATTTACTAACCTTAAAATCCCCAATGGATTTTCGTCTTGCAACTCAATTGGCAACAAGGCATTGGGCCAATTTTGATAACTTACCGGTCTTATCCATCGTTTTACGGCATGAATTCCAACTGCTGTAAATCGAGAATCAGATGATGCAGGATAAGGCCCGCCGTGTAACATTGAAGGACAAACCTCGGCACCGGTTGGCACTCCGTTAAAAATTAATCGTCCAACTCTATTTTGTAAAGCCGCAATCACATTGGTATAATTTCCAATTTCAGATTCCTCCGCAATGATAGTTCCTGTTAATTGCCCTTCTAGTTTGTCTATTATGGCAACTAGTTCCGCTTCATTCTCACATTGAACAATAAGCGAAAAAGGCCCAAACACTTCTTGATGAAGACTTGAGTTTTCTAAAAAGGTTTTTCCATTTACAACCAACACTGTTTGTGCAGCATAATTAGGTGCTATTTCCGATTTGATTTCAGCAACGGTAGTAACTCCGTCTTGTTGTTGCAATTCTTTTTTGCCATTTGTAAAGTTATTTAAAATCGTAGGATGCAGCATACAGGATGGAGCAATTTTCTCAATTTCGCTAGACAATTGCGTTACAAATTGACTCAATGCATCACTTTTTATTCCTAAAAGCAGTCCCGGATTGGTACAAAACTGACCCGTCCCTAAAGTGATGGAACCCGCATAAGCCGTTGCCCAAGAAGCACTTTTTTGTTCTAAAGCCTGAGGCAATAAAACTACTGGATTGATACTTCCCATTTCGGCAAAAACAGGAATTGGTTCTGGGCGTTGTGAAGCCAAATCGAATAAGGCTCTACCTCCTTTTATGCTTCCTGTAAATCCAACTCCTTTTACCAGTGGATGTCTAACAAGACTACCTCCTACAGCTACTCCGCCACCATTCAGGTTAGAGAATACCCCTTCTGGCATATTTGTTTTTTGTGCTGCTTTAATCACTGCCGAAGCTACCATCTCACCGGTTCCAACATGCATAGAGTGACTCTTTACAATTACTGGACAACCAGCCGCTAATGCCGATGCCGTATCACCTCCTGCTGTAGAATAAGCAAAAGGGAAATTACTGGCTCCAAAAACCACTACAGGTCCAAAAGGAACTACCATTTTGCGTAAATCAATTTTTGGAATAGGCAGTCTTTCCGGCAATGCTGTGTCTATTGTTGCTTCTACCCAATTTCCTTCAGCAACCATATCTGCAAAAGAGCGCAATTGCAAAATCGTACGTCCTCTTTCCCCTTCGGCTCTGCCTTTTGGGAAACCCGATTCTGCACAATATACTGCTAACAATTCGTCTCCAAGCGCCAATATTTCATCGGCTATGGCATTTAGAAAAGCTGCTTTTTCTTTACCCGGACAGTTTTTATACACTTTATAAGCTTCGTTTGCCAAAGCAACTGTTTCCTCAATTTCGGTTGGAGTTGCCTCAACAAATAACCATGGATTTTCTGTGTTTAACTGAGGGTTAAACGTTTTAAACGTTTTATTCCCACTAGCCTTTAACTGGCTTCCTATATAATTTTTACCTGTTATCATTGTGCGTTATTTAATTTTGATTCACTTGTTTTATCTTTCTTCCCAAAACATAAACCCAAATCATTATTTATATCTGTATCTGCAAAACTTTTACTAAAGGGGTAACTTATAAAAAAGCTACCCCACAAACCAACAACCTAAAATTAAAAAATATTGATTATTCAGTTTTCAGTCACAGTTCTCAGAATTTGTCTAAAACAATCCAATTTATTAATTTATAAAAAAGGGAGTCAATTTTAAAAATTAACACCTTTTTTGGACTGAAAACTGAGACTGAAAACTGGGAACTGAGACTGGGAACTAAAAAAAATTACACCAACACTTGACCATTACAATTTTTGTAATCTGGTAATGTTGGTCTTGTTCTAAGACCTTCAGCAATAATAGCCAAAACTTTTTCTCTTTCTGCTCCTTGAAGCGGCAATCTAGGGGCACGAACATATTCTGTTCCTAAACCTGTGGCAACCTCAGCCAATTTGATATTCTGAACCAAAAAGGCATTAATATCCAATTCCAACAAAGGCAAAAACCATCTGTAGATTGCTAAAGCTTCGTCAATTCGTCCCGCTTTTGCTAAATTGAAAATAGCAACGGTCTCTTTCGGAAAGGCATCAACCAAACCAGATACCCATCCGTCAGATCCCATCAATATACTTTCTAAAGCTAAAGTATCCACACCAGAAAGAATCTTCAAACGGTCGCCGAAACGATTAATGATTCTAGTCACATTCGAAATGTCTCTAGTAGATTCTTTTACGGCCTGAATGTTATCGAACTTCAATATTTCTTCAAACATATCCAGTGTAACCTCGGTTTTATAATCAACTGGATTATTGTACACCATAATGGGTAATGAAGTGTTTTTTGCAACTTCCGAAAAGTAAACAACCGTTTCATATTCTGAGGCAGCATAACGCATTGGAGGCAGCATCATTAATCCTTTTGCTCCATCTTTTTCAGCTTGGTTTGCTGCTGCAATGGCTCCACGAGTCGTTTGCTCTGCTATGTTCATAATAATAGGAACTTGCCCACCTACAATTCCAACAGTACCTCTAACTAATTCTCTTTTTTCTTCTTCTAATAAGGTACTGGCTTCTCCAAGAGTCCCTCCTAAAATTATTCCGCTAACTCCTGCTTCAAGCTGTGCTTTTACATTCACTTCAAACATGTCGAAATCTAATTTGTCATCCGCAGTAAACTTGGTAGTGACTGCCGGCATTACGCCTTTCCATTGAATACTCATAATCGCTAATATTTTTTTTTCCAAAATTAAATGTTATACCCCTATAAAACCTTTAGTAAATTACCCAGAACTAATACTATACTATCTTGTTTAAAAAGAAATACGCTAATATTGAGTAATATATGCAAATTTAATTTATATTTGAAACCTATATAACCAACCAAAAACAAAAAACCACATGAAAATTTTTCCCTTTAAAATACCGAAACCTAAAGAAGAGGCGCTGATTTATCAAGAAGATAAAGAAGTTGTTTTTTATGGAAAATTACACCAACACGAGGAAATCCAAATTAGCTACATTGCCAATGGCGAAGGGAATATTCTTGTTGGAGATACAATTACCGGCTATCAAAAAGGAAATGTTATTGTATTAGGAAGCAATTTACCCCATGTATTTAGAAGCGAAATCAATACTGATGAAACATCTGTTATGATGACCTTGTTTTTTACAGCAGATTCTTTCGGCAACAATTTCTTTGATCTGCCTGAATTCAAAATACTTGAATCCTTTTTTACTTCTATAAAAAATGGCTTCAAAATAGATGCTATTTCGCAAAAAACTGTAAATCAATTCAATAAATTAAAAAAAGCCAATGAGTTTGATCGTTTTATACTGTTTTTTAAACTAATTAAAAGCATTTGCCTCCATGAGAAAAAAGCGCTTTCCAATTTTATCTATGACAAACCCTTTACGGATAGAGAAGGCAAGAGGATGCAATTGGTTTTTGACTATGTGATGACCAATTACCAAAGAGACATTTCTCTAGAGGAAATTGCCTCCTTGTCTAATATGACTAAAAATGCTTTTTGTCGCTATTTTAAATTAAGAACCAACAAAACTTTTTTTCAGTTCTTGATTGATATTCGTATAGAACGAGCAAGTAAATTATTATTGAAGAATCGAGAACTTTCTGTTATAGAAATTGCCGAATTATGTGGCTTTAATAATATTTCTAATTTCAACAGAAAATTCAAAGAATTGAAACACAGTTCTCCATTACAATATAGAAAGTTAAACACCTAAGGAATCTTTAACCCAAAATCCGCTAGACTTCATGCCCAACACAAATTACAATCGTTATCCTACCAGTCCCGAAATTTTTGGGATTATTGGATTACCAAAAACAATTGGTATAACTCATCCAAACCCCGAAAGGGGTGCAATGATTATAGAAAATATATAACATCTGTGAGCAAACCCTGAAGGTGGGGTGCAATTATTTAACTTTTTTATTAAAAAAAAACATCCTAATAATCAATACATTCAGATATAAAAATACCACCCCTTCAGGGTTTTGGGATGATGAAATTAATTATTTCGATAATCATTTTACCCTTTCAGGGTTTCCAGAAGGCATCAAAGATGGCATTTAACCTGTAACAATCGAAAATACCAATGATTGCTAATGCGGAATCTGGATAAAACATTATAAAAAAACAAAAAACCCAACAAAAATTAATTTGTCGGGTTTTGTTTTTATGCATGCAGTTGCAGTTTAGACTACATATAGCTTAAGATCTCTTTTTTGAGAGCGTCATATTCGCCTTGCAAAATCAAACCGTTATCAAGTAATTTTTTATAATTTTGAAGTTTCGCAAAAAGTTCGTCTTGCGTTAATTCATTTGACTTTTTCTCTGTAGAAGTAGCTGTGTTTTCTATAATAGGCTCTGCGTAATTAGAAACGACTGGCATTATTTCAGCAAAATCAGTCACTTCTTCGGTTTCCATTTCTTCAATCAATTCTGATTCTTGTATTAATGATGGAGCAATTTCCTCAGTTATTACAGAGGCTGCCACACCATTTTTCAAAATATCCAATTGTTCTTTGGCATAGGTAAATATTTTACGCGCTTGAATCTTCGGGATATAATCAATTGACACCTGCATATCTGTTTTGGTCGAAAAAGAGAATTCTGATCCTAGAATATTTTCTTTTACAAAAGTCCCGTCAATATCATCCCAAGTGTAATCTATAAAGCTCATAGACAAACCCAAGTTTTTGGGCTGACAAATGATGATTCTTTTATTGGTCAACACAATACTATCTGGAAGTACGGTCAATGCTGGTTTTTTTTGAACCGCAATATACCCTACTTCTTCATTTCTCATTAAGATGTCCTGCAATTTTGAAGTGACTTTCTCAATCGCTTTTGGATCTTGTTCTTCGTTTAAAAACTTTTTAATTTGTTCTTTCATTTTTTTATAAAGTTGCTGAGCGTTTTTTTTACTTGTTGAACAAAAGTAATGCCTAATTTTCTAATTCTACAATTTCGATTTGAATTTTCTTTGTTAAACTTTTAAAAACCAAGTCATAGGAATGATCTATCAACTCTTTAACCAGAGAATCCGAGGCGTCGTTATTTACTCCAATCGTATTCCAATGTACTTTACTCATGTGAAAACCAGGATTTATGGCATCGTACTCGGCACGCAATTCTTGTGCGCGTTCCGGATCACACTTGAGATTCATAGCAGGAGTTCCCTTTTCCCATTGCAATAAGGAGGACAAAGCAAACATTTTTCCGCCTACTTTAAAGACCAACGTATCCTCATCAAATGGAAAATGTTCCGTAACTCCTTTTTTAGAAAGGCAATATTCGTAATAGGTTTCTAGATTCATATTTTTATTTTCTCCATCATTTTTTCTGGGTGTGCCAATGCTTTAAAACCAAATTTCTCATACAAAAAATGAGCATCACTTGTAGCCAATCTCCATATTTTAACCTCTTTTAAAACAGGTTCTTCCATCATCGCCGAAATTAAGATCGAAGAATATCCTTTTCCTCTATGTTCTTCACTTATAAAAACATCCATCACATAGGCAAAAACCACATAATCAGTAATCACTCTGGCAAAGCCAATTTGTACGTCATCGAGATAAATCCCAAAACAAACCGAGCTATCAATAGTTCTTTGCACTTCATCAATGGTTCGTCCTGCTGCCCAATAAATGTCTTTCAAAAAATGCTGAATGAAAGGAATATTCAGCTTCTGCTTATCTGTTGAAACGGCAATCATACCTATTTATTTTAAATTTCTATTTACTCATTAATGTTCAAACGACGATACAAAATAGGTTTACTCGGACTCGCGTCATTTTCGAACGAAGCGATTTGTAGGTTTAACAAATAACTTCCATCCTGTACTTCTTCGGCAACATAAATCATTTCAGTAATGGTGCAATCCAATCTCGCATCGGCATTTAAATTATTGACATCTTTTACATTCCAAAATGCTTTGTGTGCCAATAACTTTCCTTCATCGTGTTCTTTATCCACACTCGGTAAATCTATTAATAAATGTTTGATTCCGCTTTCGCGAATGAAACGCGCAGCATCTTCTGTCAGATAAGGCGGATTGGTATTTGAGTATTTTAGGGATTTTTTGTTCTCTAAATTGGGTAATGTTCTAATGATAATTGCTTCAGGTGTCACACTGAGTGAAGTCGCAGTGCTTAATGCTCTTTGAATCTGATTTTTAGTAATCACTAAATCTTCTCCTAGTATTTCGGGTTGAACCGAAACCAATTCTGCCATGAAAAAAAACTGCTTCAAACATTGATTGATGCTATAAAATTCTCTTGTAATATGTCCCAAACATTCGGTATGAGTTCCGTGTCCATGAGGGTTGAAGAAAATATTATTGAAGTTGGTCGATGATTTTCCTTCTGAAACTTTACCGATCCAATCGCCAAAAACAACGGGTTCTATTACGGGTTTTTCGATGTACCACGCAATAGGATTCTCGTCTGTATTGGTTATTGGGATTGAAATGTCAATGGGTTTTGATAGGTCAATTTTAATAATCTGGTTGTTATGTTGGATTGTTGCGAGCATAAACTAATCAATCGGTTTAGGATATTTTTGTTTAAAGTTAAAAACAATTTCCGAAACACCATTTTTTTGCAAGTAATCTAATTTTTCCATTGCTTGATTAATGTCTGGAATTTCTCCTTTTTTAACCCACCACATTGCAGTAGAAACTTGTCCAAAAGATTGAAACCATTCTTTCCTGCGTTTCAAAAACTCCGAATGAAAGGTTTTATACATATAGTGTTCCAACGATTCTATGCTATCCCAAACAGAAATATTTACAATAATTTGTTCATCATTATAGGGGTTTAAATTGGTCGCATTATTGTCTTCGTCTTTTAATCGCCATACAAATCCTTCGCTTTGCTCGGCAATTTCATTGACTTTGTCTAGATTATCGACAAATTCTTTCATAATTGGGTCGTTAATAGCTACACCCTTCATTCTAGCAATATTTATTTCTGCAAGCTGATATTCTGTCATTTTGTTATTTGTTTATTTGATGATTACGAATGCGAATCAAGTGTAAAAATAAAATGTTGTTATACTTCTAATTAGACCTAACAGGTTTTAAAAACCTGTTAGGTCTCTGCCCAAAACCAAAAGGTTGCATATCCAACTCTTGATTCGCATTATGACGTATTTTGCAGCCTTATAATAGGACAATAATTTTTATCTATTATCCTTTATATCAATCGAAACCATACATAAAGTTCTAACCGTTTTTCCGTTTTTTTCTCCTGCTTCCCACTTTGGACACGCTTCTAAACAGCGCAAAGTTTCCCTAGAAGTCCCATACCCAAAATCTCTAATAATTGCTATGTTAGATAATGATCCGTCTTTTTCTACTATAAGTTCAAGAATCATTTTTCCTTCATATCCCTTTTCTGCATCAATCCGAAAATTTGCATTCATGTACTTATCAAATTCTCCTATTCCACCCTTGTACACTGGTTGTTTTTCGACTTCGTAACTTTTCAGTACAATTTCAGTATCATCCGTTCTTTGACCATAACTATTTGATGCCATTGTCAAAATAAGAAACACAAAATATTTTTTCATTTATTATTTCAATTATAGTTACAATTCATCTATTACTTCTAAACTAACCTCTTTGCGATTGTTTCTACTCCAAATTTAAATAAAACAAATCACTTGCAATTCCATCAGTCAAAAACTTTCCTTTTGGAGTAGGTTTTAGAATATTATTGTCAATAGAAAGCAGATCATCGTTTAGGAACTTTTGAGCTTGTTTGTGTAAATACTCTAAATATTCGCTTCCGAATTCGGTTTCGATTCTAACCAAAGAGACACCCCAAATCGTTCGCAAACCCGTCATGATGTATTCGTTGTAACGGTCTGCAATCGATAGTATTTCTATTTCATTGGGCAGTTTATCTTCCTGAATCGATTTTAAATAAAGGGCATTATTCGAAACATTCCAACTTCTAGAAACCCCATCATAACTGTGAGCGGAAGGGCCAATTCCTAAGTATTTTTTCCCCAACCAATAGGCCGAATTGTTCTTAGAAAAATAATTGGCTTTCCCAAAATTCGACAATTCATAATGGATAAAATCATTGGCTTCGAGCGTTTCTACCAAAATCGCAAAGTGTTCCTGAGCCGATTCGTCATTGGGTTTGGCAATTTTTCCCGTTTGAATGAGTTTCTTCAAAGCTGTTTTGGGTTCCACCGTCAAGGCATAGCTCGAAATATGTGGCACCCCAAAAGACAAAGCCCTTTCTATGTTTTGCTTCCATTTCTCGTTGCTCATTCCTGGAATTCCATAAATCAAATCGAGAGAAATAGTATCGAAATATTTAGTAGCTTCTTCCAAACATTTTTGGGCTTCCGCCGAATTATGCGCTCGGTTCATCATAATTAAATCATCTTCAAAAAAAGATTGAATTCCGATGCTGAGTCGGTTGATACGGCTTTTTGATAATTCAACAATTCGTTCACTCGATAAATCGTCAGGATTGGCTTCGAGGGTAATTTCCGGGTTTTCAACAACGGTATAATGGGTATAAACCTCGGCAATCAAGAATTCTATTTCTGCCGTAGTCAATACCGATGGCGTTCCCCCTCCGAAATAGATGGTTTCAACAAGTTCATTCCGAAACTCATTTTTGCGCATTTGCAATTCTTTGGCAATAGCCAAAACCATCTCGTCTTTCTTCTTCATCGAAGTCGAAAAATGAAAATCGCAGTAATGACACGCCTGCTTGCAGAATGGTATGTGTATGTAGATTCCTGACATAATTTAGTATTCAGTCGCAGTTTTCAGTTTTCAGTCTCAGCTTCCTGTTATGCACTGACAACTGAGACTGAAAACGGAAAACTATTTTTTTACTCGTTCTTCGTTTTGTTTCACAAAAGCATCCCAACCGGTATAACTTTTCTCCCCAACCGTTTTTCCAGAATTAAAAAAATGACAAACTGCCGCTGCCAATCCATCGGTAGAATCCAGATTTTTGGGTAATTCTTTCAAGCCCAATAATTGTTGGAGCATTTTGGCTACTTGTTCTTTACTGGCATTTCCGTTTCCGGTAATGGCCATTTTTATCTTTTTGGGCTCATATTCGGTAATGGGAATATCTCTGGAAAGCCCTGCTGCCATAGCCACACCTTGCGCGCGACCTAATTTTAACATCGATTGTACGTTCTTACCAAAGAAAGGAGCCTCAATCGCAATTTCATCGGGATGATGTGTTTCTATTAACTCGATAGTGCGTTCAAAAATAATTTTTAATTTCTGGTAATGATTGTCGTATTTGGACAATTGCAATTCGTTGAGTTGCAAAAATTCCATTTTTTTATTGACAATTTTTATCAATCCAAAACCCATAATGGTAGTTCCGGGGTCTATTCCTAATATGATGCGTTCTTTTGTCAAGGTTTGTTTTTAAGTTGTTACACGGTAGCTATTACATGAAATTGCTAAACGCCACTTGGCAGTGGTTTTTATTTTCCATTTACAACTCTTTCGATATTTTCATATGCACTAAGAATAAATTCGATATTTGGGTTTTCATCGTGGTATAGTAAAGAGGAATAGATTATATATGTATTTCCTCCAGATTCAAACCTTACAATATTATCCGCTTTTTTAACAGATTTTAAAGTGCTTTTTTTATACCATCTATCGAAAACATTGAATCTTTTTTCTGCTCTTTCTTCATCTTGTGAACAAATATAAATAAGAGAATTTTCTACATTTATAAAGAAAATTGTCACAATATTTTCGATGGTTTTTGAAACTAAACTGTCAAAAGGTTCTATATCATCAGTTACTTTTTCAATAATAATCTGAAAGACATTTGGAATAGGAATATCGGAGGCAAAGTCAAGGGTTTCATCAACAATAAAAACTATTTTATATTCAATATTGTTTTTAGTTGAGAAGGTATAGGTGTTTGCGGATTCGTTGAAAGTGTAGTTATATAGGTTTGGCAAACTTAATTCCTTTTTCAGTTAATTTTTCAATAGGAGTGTTGCCTTTCAAGAATGAACGAACCAAAGCCTTGTCTGAAACCATTTTGGTTAAGGACTTTATAATTGCTTCTTTATTTATTACTTTATTGTTCATAGGACAAAATTACAATATCAAATGTTAAAAAATATAGCTTCTAAATTGTTTGTTTTTATTACGTTAGGCAATTGTATAGAAGAAAACTATTTAAAAAAGATATTTAGGTTGTTTATAAACGATTTTTCTTGGTTACTAGGAAAATCACTGCCAACACAGAGATTCACAAAGTTTAATTTCACTATAAAACATTTGCCTTCTTTTACAAATCCTTCGTGAATCTTCGCAAAACACCATTTTCACGACGATTTTCCTTTACTTTGCGGTATGATTTCAATTCCACACAAAACTAAGCAATTCCTTGTACTTCTAGTCAAACTTTTGATTGTAGGCGGCGCCTTTTATTTTATTTACAATCAACTGGCCAACAACGACAAACTCGACTGGCAGAAATTCTTGGTGTTGTTTCATAAAAACCAGTCGGTTTTAGGAATTGGTTTTATTCTTCTTTTGAGCGTTTTAAACCGCTTATTTGAAATTCTAAAATGGAAATATTTGGTTTCCTATCTCAAACCAATTTCTCTCGCAGAAGCAACCAAGCAGGTTTTGGCAGGATTAACCGCCGGATTATTTACTCCAAACGGCGTGGGGGAATATGCCGGAAAAGCATTGTATTTTGATAAAAAAGACACCAAAAAAGTCGTGTTTTTAAACTTGGTTTGCAACGGAATACAAATGATCTTGACTGTGATTTTTGGTGTTTTTGGATTGTTGTATTTTAATGCACAATACAATGTGATTACCCCAAAAACTATTGCCATTCTTTTTGGCGCTTGTTTTTTGTTATTTGGAATTTTATTTTTTTCAAAGAAAGTCAATATCAAAGGCTATTCTATAGAAAAACTCATTCATAAAACTAACGAAATTCCAAAATCGATTCATGAAAAAAATACCTTTCTGGCTATTCTTAGGTATTTGGTTTTTTCGCATCAGTACTATTTTTTGTTTTTGGCGTTTGATGTCGATTTACCTTATTTAATTTTAATATCAGCTGTATCCAGTGTTTACTTTCTAGCTTCTTCTTTGCCTACTTTTCAGTTTTTGGATTTTGCCGTAAAGGGAAGTGTGGCGGTTTATTTCTTCGGGATATTGGGCGTAAACGAGTGGGTGGTGGTTTTTGTCACGACGCTAATGTGGTTTCTAAACGTGGTTTTACCAGTGGTTATTGGGAGTTATTATGTGTTGAATTTTACCCCCCGCCCTCTAAATGGGGATTATATTGACAAAACAAATTAACCCCATAAAGTATGATTGCAATTATTTTTAGCGTGATTTTGCTTATTTATCTGATCGCTATTGGTTGGCTTATTTTTGGGTTTGCCAAAATAAATTCCTTTGGATACCTTGGCTTACCACCAAAAACCAGCTTTACCATTATTGTTCCTTTTCGGAATGAAGCCGAAAATTTGCCGGTTTTATTAGAAAGTTTTTCAAAGTTGAATTACCCAACGGATTTGTTTGAGGTGATTTTGGTTGATGATGCTTCCGATTTTAGATTGCAGATTTTAGATTTTAAACCCGAGCGACAGCGAACTGGCGAAGCATTTCAGATTACTACCATAGACAATATTCGGGTTTCTAATTCCCCCAAGAAAGACGCTATTACAACCGCCATGCAAAACGTAAAAACCAACTGGGTCATTACCACCGATGCCGATTGTGTGGTTCCTAAAAACTGGTTATTAACGTTAGATAATTTCATTCAGTTGCACCCCGTTTCGATGATTGCAGGAGCGGTTACTTACGATTGTCAGAATTCCTTTTTACATCATTTTCAGCAATTGGATTTGGCCAGTTTACAAGGTGCAACCATAGGCAGTTTTGGAATTAAAAAAGGGTTTATGTGCAATGGCGCTAATTTTTCTTATACCAAATCGTTTTTTCAAAAGCTCAATGGTTTCGAGGGAAATGGTGCAATTGCCAGTGGCGATGATGTTTTTCTATTACAAAAAGCGTTAGCCCAATACCCTGAAAAAGTGGCCTATTTAAAATCGAAGAATACCATTGTAACGACAAAACCAGTAAATGATTGGAAATCGTTGTTTTACCAACGCGTTCGCTGGGCATCTAAAACGACATCCTATGAAAGTACTTTTGGAAAAAGGTTGGGACTGCTTGTCTTTATGGCGAATTTTGGTTTGGTTTGTTGCTTTGGACTTACTGTTTTTGGTTTGATTTCCTTTCCGATTCTTGGATTGTATTTCCTAATCAAATTTGGAATAGACGCTGTATTGATACTACAAACCAATCGTTTCTTGACGAAACAGAAAATCCGCTATTTGCTTTTAAGCAGTTTATGGTATCCTTTTTTTAGTACGGCTGTGGCGTTATATTGCCTGTTTGGGAAATACGAGTGGAAAGGGAGGAGGTTTTAGATTTTAGATTTCTGATGAATCGCACTAAACAATCAGTTGAAAACAATTCATTTTCAACATTTTGAAATCAAAAATCTGATCCCAGTATAAAATTTGAGTTCGCACAAAAATCTAAAATCTAAAATCTAAAATCTAAAATCTAAAATCTACTCTACTCCACTTTTAGAATTACAGGAAGTATAAACTGGGTTTTTACGGGTAATCCTCGTTTGATGGCTGGATTTATTTTGGGGAAATCTACCAAACGAGCTTTTAGAATACTGTCAATTTTTATTTTATCATAAGCCACCGAATCTTTGGGGAATTGCGGCTCAAATTGCATGGTTGCATTGGGGAAAATAGTCACTTTAACTTCTATGGTGTCTAACTCTGGATAAAGCATTGCCAGCGTGTCGTTACTCAATTTCTCTTGTATTAATTGCGTCAAAACATCAAAAAAACATTGCTGGCGTTGCTTTTTGTCTTCAATTTTATCGCAATCAACAACCGATGGGTATTCATCGACTTCTTTCCAATTGATTGACTTCAATTCCTTTTGCAACAATTCCTTTTCAGAAGGAACTTGTTTGTCAAAATATTGACAGGAATTAAAAAGTATAAAGACTAGAAAAAGGGAATACTGCTTCAATGTTTGTTTTTTGAATGGGACTAAAATGCTATAAAAATACAATTATTTTTCTCATATTCGTATATGCAATGCGTGTTGTATTTTCGACTTCAAAATTACTAAAAATATTTTTATGGATATTCTACTTTTACTATTAGGACTTATTTGTGTTGTTGTGGGTGTTTTTGGCAGTTTCTTACCTGTTTTACCCGGGCCAAGCATCAGTTGGGTTGGTATCGTATTGCTGTACTTTACTACTGCCGTTCCTGCCAATTATTGGATTCTTGGTATTTCGGCATTGATCACTATTGCGCTAACTATTCTGGATTATATCATTCCTTCGAAGGGAACCAAAAAATTTGGCGGGAGTTCCTATGGCATTTGGGGAACCAATATCGGTTTGATTGTTGGCATCTTCGCCCCAATTCCCTTGGGCTTTCTTATCGGTCCGTTTGTTGGCGCTTTGATAGGCGAACTTATTTATGATTACAAAGACCACCAACGCGCATTGAAAGCAGCGACAGGATCGCTATTAGGCTTCTTAGCTTCTTCCTTTATGACGTTTGTGGTGTGCATGATGTATCTGGGATTGTTTCTTTGGATAGTATGGCAGAATAAAACGGCTTTGTTTTAAAAACTATTATTCTTTATAGTATTTGCCTAAAAAATCAAAACATTTTGAAATATAATTCTCAAGCATCTTGAACCATTAAGATATTAAGAAAATTAAGTTTTGTAGTGTGCTATAGATTTTAATTTTCATCCATAAAAAAAGCCTTTCCGTTAAGAAAGGCTTTAAACAATATTTGCGGTCTGGACGGGACTCGAACCCGCGACCCCATGCGTGACAGGCATGTATTCTAACCAACTGAACTACCAAACCTCTGCTTTATTGCGGTGGCAAAGATACAATAGATTTTCGTTTACGCAACTATTTTATAACACAAGTATCAAAAAAAAATTCAACTCCCTTAAAATCAAAGAATACCGATATGAATTTTTAAACAAATTCACCTACAATCGTCCATTAATCCCTTAATTCAGGGCTAATCTAGACAATCAAAAGAGACTTTAAGCATCAAAAAAGACAGAATCCTTCTTATTCCGGATCCAAACTTTTGAACTTGATCCCATTTAAGCGAATTACAAACTTCTGTAAATCAAAAAAGCTATCCACAAAGTGGAAAGCTTTTCATTGGTCTAACTACAAACCGATCTCGTCATTTGACGAGAAAACAACACAACTAGCTTTAGATACTGTATATTGGCAAAAAAAGCCTTTCTGTTACGAAAGGCTTCCCCAATATTAGCGGTCTGGACGGGACTCGAACCCGCGACCCCATGCGTGACAGGCATGTATTCTAACCAACTGAACTACCAAACCTCTGCTTTATTGCGGTGGCAAAGATACAATAGATTTTCGTTTACACAAGCCTTTTACTAAAGAATTTTGAATGTTTTTTCATAGCATTATCCAAAGTTTTGTTTTTCAACCAAGTAGGTCATTAGAATTTTCTCGAAACTTTCGCCAACCCCAACAGGAATGTACTTTATTTTGTTCTGAGCACAGGTCAAAGCTAACTTTTTGAAGTAGCTCCCAACCTGTTTTTCGTATTCTTCCTTCACATTATCGGCAAAAATCACTACCTCATCTCCAGTTTCTACATCAATAAACTTCCTTGGTGCATTATCAAAATCAAATTTTAGCTCCGTTTCATTGTCTACCACATGAAATAAAACAACTTTGTGCTTGTCGTGCTTCAAATGTTGCAACGCATTAAAAAGTGCTTCTTCATTCTCCGACTGAAACATATCCGTAAACAAAATAATCATCGAACGCCTGTGAATTTTCTCGGCTATCTGATGCAAATAGGTAATGGTATCGGTTTGCTTTTTTTCTTTTGTGTCTTCCAAAAGCCCTTCGAGCTTGTTCAATATCATTCTATGATGACGATCACTCCCTTTTTCTGGCGCGTAATACTCATAACTATCCGAAAAAACACTTAGACCAACCGCATCGCGTTGTTTCTTCAACAGGTTCATTAAAACCGCCGACGCTAATACCGAAAAACCTATTTTATTCTCATAAAACGGCTGATTACCCTTCAATTTAGGATAATGCATCGACGAGGAGTTGTCTATAATAATATGACACCTCAAATTAGTCTCTTCCTCAAAACATTTGGTGTACAAACGATCTGTTTTGGCAAATAATTTCCAATCAATATGTTTGGTGCTTTCGCCAATATTATACACTTTATGCTCGGCAAATTCTGCCGAAAATCCATGAAACGGACTTTTATGCATACCCGAAATAAAACCTTCAACCACTTGATTGGCTAACAATTCTAAATGCTGAAAACTGGATATTTTTTCTATTTGCGATTCGATTTTCATTCGGTATCTCTTTTAATTTTTTGAGCACGGTACAAGCCGTCTGTAGCCTGCAATAATTTTCTTTTTAGAACAGGGCTGAAATTTGGATTCTCTCTTAAAAAAACCGCTACAACAGTATAGGCAAAATCAGAAGAATATCTTCCAATACTGGCTGACAACCATCTTTTAGGAAAAAAAAGATCTCCTGTTCTTTGAATTTCTTCAACTAAATCCAGACAGAGGCGAAGGTGTCTTTGACTACTTCCCTGACGCAACGGATGATTTAAATAGCCTAAAGCCGATATTACCCATGGTGCTTTGACTCTATTTTGCTCCTCTTTCAAAGATAACATAAAAGCATCTCGAACTCCTTGGTCATTTGACAGTGACGGCATCAAAAAATCCAATCGCTTTTGTTTATCGGGGTTTGTAGTTGCTAACCTTGTCTTCTCCATAATTTCTACAGCTTTCGGATGCTGAAAAACCGCCAAATCCATTGCTATATTCGTATAATCGTCTTCGTTAAGTTTTAGGCTATCAAAAACATCCTCTTTATTCCAAATTCGAAACAATCGTTCCCTTCCTGTTTCTGAATATGCAACAGCATTAAATAGCCCAAAAAATATTTTTTTGATATTGGGAGGCAACTCTTTTTTCAATGATTCATAAGCAAGATTCTCTAACCCTTTTTGATTGGCCTGTTGTTGTTTTTCTGTAAAATACATCCAGTAAATATCTCTCAATTGACCAGACAACAATCGCACTATTAATTCGTTTTTCTCCCCTTCAATTCCTTTCAAAAAACAATCAAAAGCCATTGCAGGAGTTATTTTTCCTGTCAATACATTTTCATATAAATTTATATAGCTGTATGCCCGAGCCACTTCATTAGATATAACAGCTATTTGACTCAAATTGAAAGCATCCACAGGAAACACACCGTAACCATAACCGTTGTAATTGTAAATAATCAAGCTGGGCTTTGTTAAACCAATAGCTTCATTCAATTTAGTGATTTTCCCTTCTAATGCCACTTTTATTACCTTAACACCATCGGGATATACTAATCCTATTTCAAAAATTTGTGGCCATACATTAGACGAACCATCTTCGGCTTTTTGATGGATTTTAAAACTTTTGATTTTATTTTTAGCATCATATTCTACAATGTCAGTTAGCAAAGGCCTACCCGATTGATTAACCCAAACTTTGCTCCATTTTTTTATATTCAATGGTGTTTCTTGATCTAAAATTTTGACTAAATCATTCCAATCCGCATTATCATTAGCAAATCGCTGCATGTATTGCTGAATTCCTTTTTGAAAACGATCAACCCCCATCGTTGTTTCTAGTTGACGCATCATTATGGGGGCTTTATCATAAATAATACTTCCATAAAGCGACCCTGCGTTTTTCAGATTAGGCAGTGTTTGTTTAATAGGGTGTGTTCCCGCCGAACGATCCTCACTATAAGCTGTTGGGTAATGAGCCAACAAAAATTGCAAGTCGTGATTAATTTCTGGAAAAGTCGGATTCATAATTTTGTCGGCCATAAAATTAGCAAACACTTCTTTCATCCAAACATCGTCAAACCATTTCATGGTAACCAAATTACCAAACCAAGTATGAGCAGTTTCATGAGCTATTAGCTTCCCTCTTTCCAGTTTTTCGGTATTAGTAGCACTATTGTCCAAGAACAAAGTAGCTTCTTTGTACTGTATTGCTCCTATATGTTCCATTCCTCCAAAGGGATGAGCAGGAATAGCTACAAAGTCTAATTTCTGAAAAGGAAAAGGTTGTTGCGTGTATTTTTCTAGAAAAGACAAAGACTTTTCGTGTAAATCAAAAATCACATTAGCACTCGCTTTTATTTTTGCGGTATCACTTTCACGATACAACATTGTCATATTAAAATGCCCCGGATTCATTGTAGCCTTCGTAAATTTCCCAGCAACAAACGAGAACAAATACGTACTCATCTTATCCGACTTTTTAAATTGATAGGTTACAAAATCATCTTGACTGGTTTGCTTAACCACTTCGGCTCCAGCCAAAACCTCCCATTCTTTGGGTGCTGTAATTGCCATAGTATAAGTAGCTTTGATATCAGGCTGGTCAAAACAAGGAAATAAAGTCCTTGCCCTATCAGGTACCAGCAAGGTATAGAGATAATCACTATTTCTATTCAATGACAAATTCCCCGCTACAAATGCAATTTCAATAGTATTTAGCCCTAATTTCAACCATTTTTTCGGGATAATGAGATGTTCTTTTTCATGAAGTATCGCTATTGACTGCCTATTTATTACCACCGATTGCAGATTCTCTTTCTTCTCATTAAAATCAAAATACAAAGGCTGATTTATATCCGCTATTTTGAGTTCTACTATAAGTTTCGATTGAATCGGTTGCTCTTTATCTTTAGGAATGGCAAAAGATAAATTATAAGACACTTCCGAAACTTGTTTTTTACGAAAACCCGTCAATTCTTTAGAAACTCCTTCCTGCGCTAACACATCCGAAGGTTGAATCACTTGACCCGAAACGGCCATCCAAAAGAAACAAAGTAAATAACTAGGAATTCTCATTGTACTAAAATCTTTAAATTTGGTTAAAAATAAAAAAAAGGCTTGACTTTCGCCAAACCTTTTGTCTTTATATTGTAAAACAACGTTGCTTCCTGTAACTATTAATTACAACAATGCGTCTAAGCTATCTGCATACGTTTGTTTTGGAGCCACTCCAACTTGTTTTCCTACTACTTCTCCGTTATGGAAAACCAATACTGTTGGAATGTTTCTAACACCGTATTTTGCAGCAAATTCTTGGTTTGCATCTACATCAACTTTCCCTACAACTACTTTCCCTTCGTACTCGTTGCTTAGTTCGTCAATGATTGGCCCAACCATTCTACAAGGTCCACACCAAGCTGCCCAAAAATCTACCATTACCGGTTTGTCTGATTTCAAAACTACTTCTTCAAAAGTAGCGTCTGTTATTGCTAATGCCATACTATTTTTTTTTTATATTTAAATACTTATTTTTAACTAGGGAACAAATTTAGAAATTAAAAACCAACCAAATGCCATTCCTAAATTAGTTTTCATTATAAAAGCATTGCTAATAGCTATTTTCAACCCTACTCCGGTTTTCGAGATCTAGCTTTAATTCATTTATCACACTTTTATTTTATGAAATCAGCCGTTTATTTTAAATCAAAGCTTGTTGATAAAACCATATTAGAATCATCAAAAACATTGGCATAATACATTCCTTTGGTCAAATCACTTACCGGAATTTCAGTGTCAATTGTAACCGACTTGTTTTTATAATTTACGTTGCTCTCTATGCTGTAACTAAGGCTTTTTTTGCCAAAAAGTATGGTTTTATTATCGCCCAAAACATTATTAGTGTTGTCTATAACTTGAATGTAATATTTTTTCTCTTTGGCTTTAGACAATCTATTTTCGGCAATCGTAAAGCTTAATTTCAACAAATCAGCTCTACTTGCTTTGTCAGTTTCTATTTGCTTTCCTGAATTTCTTAACTTGTAAGGAGTAATTTTAAAATCAAGATACGATAATACTGCCGCTCCTTCAATTTTAGTATTCAAACTCTTGTTTTGAGTTTTCAAGTCGCTGTTCTTAGACAGTAAATTATCGTTAGTTTTCTTTGTTGTAACTAGTGCTACGCTTGTACTGTCGGCCTTTTTCTTGTATCTATCCAATTCTTTCATCAAGAAAAAAACGTTGTTCTGAAGGTCTTGCGATTTTTTCTGAAACTTTAAATTCAAGCTTTCAGTCACATCTGCTTTTTGATACTCTGCGATTAGTTTTTTTAATTTGGCTCGTTCAGTTGCTAGTTGCTTAGACAAGTTGTTATTGTTGACCATGACTTTATTAAGTTTCGACTCCGATAATCGCAACTCTTTCAAGGTATATGCCTTTTGATTTTGGAGTGTTACAATGACACTTTTAGAACGATCCGCCCTTTTATAAACATAAAACAACCCGCTTAATAGTACTAATATCAATATAACGATAACCGTTTTGAAACTTTTATTGATTAAATTATTGCTCAATTGTTCATTTTCCATCTTTTTCGGATTTTATTTTAATGATAAGTCTTGCGTTCAACTAGTAATAAACAACATCGGAGATTTGTAAGTCACTGCATGAATGTGTCCGAAATTTACATAAAAAAGCTCAATCTAAGTCCGTTTTTTAATGAGATCTTGCTGCTTTTTGTCTCGTTCAAAGGCAAATTACACATAACTACTTATACTATAGATACAAATGATTTGAGAAAATTGCAATCAGAAATTACATGGATTTAAATCCGTGCTAAATTTCGCCCTCTTAACAAGTTACAAATCTAACAAAAGGTTGAATAACTACTAAATATCCTTATTTAAGGACAACCGAAGCTCTTTTTTCGGTATTAATTTTTCTGTTTAATGAAAAATACAAAACAATACCCAAAATTCCAATGACACACATCAGTATCCAGTTAGTCATAAAGCTGTATTTTCCAATTACAGCAAATCCTATTTTGGGGCTCAAGATTTGGGCTAAGCTAAAACTCATCGTGTACATTGCCATATATCGCCCGCCGAAACCTTTTTTGGCTCGGGATAATGCAAAGGTATTCGAAAACGAAAAAATCAAAATCTCTCCAATCGTAATCAAGACAATACTCAATAACAGCACTGGAATCCAATTAGCAACAAGCAAACAAAAGAAACCTGATAGCATAAAAAACGAACCGAAAAGTATAACTCTAGAAGGTTCCATTTTTCTTTTTTCTAAATAGCTTACACAAGGCATTTCTAGCAAAAAAATAAGCAACCCATTTAAAGATAAAATCAACCCAATCTCGATTGCATTGAGGTGAAATTTAGTCGTATTGTAAACCGGAATGGTCGTAAACAATTGAAAGAACAAAAATGCAGTAACAAAACTAGCACACAAAAAAACGATGTAATTAGAATCACTAAAAACACTAAAACTAACCTTAGCCTCCTCGACCTTAAGCATTTGTGAATTCGTAATTTTACGTTCATCAATGAGTAACATAAAAACTACAATTGCAATAACACAAGTCAGTCCATCCGCCCAAAAAAGGTATTCATAATTACCAGAAGCAACAATAAGTCCTCCCAAAACAGGCCCAGAAACCAACCCTAGATTTACCGCAAGACGAATCAATGTCAATGATCTTGTTTGATTTTCTTTGGTGCTAAAATTCCCCACAGCCACATACATTGCAGGCTTGTACATATCTGCAATGACACTAATTACAAACAATCCAATACAAATTTCGGTAAAATCATAAAGAAACACCAAGGATATAAACCCAAACCCCGCCAGTAGCAAACTCAAAAGCATGATCGTATAAAACCCAATTCTATCCGTAAGTTTCCCGCCAATCCAAGTCCCTACAAGAGACCCAAGTCCTATACAAGCCATCATCCAACCCACATCTTCAAAAGAAAACGAAAGATATTCGTGCAAGTATTTGGCCAAAAACGGCATTACCATTGCGCCAGCACGGTTAATAAAGGTAATAAGAGCTAGTATCCAAATCTCTTTAGAGAAACCTCTAAAGTTATTTATGTAGGTATTTATATAAGTTTTCATTGGGGTTTCTTTGGGAAAAGCGGCAAAGGTACAGCTATTTTTTAAGTTTACTTTTTATTTTCAGGTCAATCACTTCTAGAACCGAAAGACTCTTTATGATTTTATCAAACAGAATAATTGGTTTTCATTCTAATTGCATTTTATTACCGTAAACTATCGGCTTACATGATTAGGAGCTATTTCCTGCTATCCGTTGCAATCTTTTATTACCCTGTCAGGGTTTTGAACCCTGACAGGGTAATAAAAGGATTTTCACTACTATCAGGGCTAGGACATCAGGGATTTCAAGACATTTACTCCTAAAAAAAAGACCCTCTTTTCAGAAGGTCTTTAGTGTATTTCAATCGCATTTGATTATAGACTGTATTTCAATCCAAAAGTCAAACCTAATCCACTAATTCCAACATAAGAACTAATATCATCGGTAGCCTTATCTTTATCAAAACCAGCTGAATTAGTTACCTTAGTATTTGAAGTAGTATTAATTTGCTCAACATAATTTACATGATTTGAAGAATAAGATCCATCTCTAAAAGATGTAGTTGTGTTCAATTTATCTACACCATTCTCTGTGTATTTTTTTGTTTCTTTAGTTTTTCCATGAACAGTAAAGTTACGGTATTCCAACTCAGCAAAAAGAGAAATGTTTTTACCTAATTTATAAGAAGTACCTAAAGCTGCCATAAATCCAACTGTTGGATTTGGCAATACAACATCTTTAGAATAAGTATTTGTAGTTCCAAGTGGATTAGTATACGTTCTATTTGTTTCAATCGTCAAATCTCCAACTATAGGAACAATAACTCCTACTTTAGTATAAGGTTCAAAACCATGAGTTTCACCTAAAAACAAAACAATTGCTGGAGCTAAATCAAAAGCAGTGATTTTTCCTTCAGCTGTACCTGTTGCAAAAGTAGGCCCAGCTCCTGCTAGTTTATTTACCGTTTCAACCATAGTTTTGTCTTTTCCAGTGAAATAATTAAATCCCATCTCAACACCTAAACGTGGTGAAAAACGATATCCAACATTTAAACCTGTACGGAATCCTTCTCCAAAAGAACCATGATTTGTTTCTCTAGAGACTAAAGTACTCCCGTTTGCAGCATACACATCAGTGTTTGGCAATGCACCAGAAACAGTTGGAAACTCTGTCGCAGCTGTTTGTACAAAATAAGAACCTCCTAATTTAAAATACCAAGTTTCTGGCTTACTGTCTGTAGTACCTGTAGTTTGTCCTACCATAGTCATAGTAGAAACTAATAATCCGAATAAAAATATTTTTGCTTTCATTTTTGAAATTTTAATTTCAACAAAAATATATTTATTTCACTATACCTAAAACATAGCAATACGGAATAACACAAAATAATTGTTTTGTATTAATTGTTTTTAACATAACGCATCAATATAGTTAAAATCACTATAATTCCATAAGTAAATTGCTAATATTTAGAATCTAAAATTTACAGTTTAAGCAGAATAATATTATAACAAAAACAAAAAAATGTTTTTTAACGTTTGATTTATCAATAAATTGAATGCACGCATACAATTTCATCAATTATTTAACATAAAAAAAACACTTAGACAAAACCTTGTATCGTTTCATCTAAGTGCTTTTATGTTAAATAATTCGTTTTTCCTTTAATTCAATTTAAAATTAACATGCATTTTCTCTAATTCGAACAATAATTCGTTCGAGATTTGAATTTTCAGCTTTCGGCTTGGCATCGACAATTTGGTTACCACTTTTATTTCTTCGACCTCTGTAACTGTTTTAGTCTGTGTCGTTTCGACCGCTTCTTCATTTTCATCCACAAAAGATTCCTCTTCATTTTCAGTAAACTCCGTTGCCGTTTCTACGATTCGCTTTGTTTTTTCCAACTCCATAATTTCAAAAGCTACGGTGTTATCTCCCTTGTTTTCTTGAAAAAGCCGATTCAGTTTATGAATAAATTCGGTCTCCAAGTCATTTACATTCAACAAAAGGATTAACTTTTTGGCAAAAGTGCTCAACACATCCTGCAAGTATTGCACCAATACAAATTGCATTCTAGGATCGGTTTTTTTACCTGTATCCTGATTCACCCAACCTTCTTTTATCATCACTTTCATAAACGTAAAATTGTTTTGAATAAAGAAATGCCTGAATTTTAAATACTCTTCACCAAAAATTTTAAATTCATAACTTTCGTCATATCCTTCGAGCATAAAAGTCCCCCATCCTTTTCCGTTCTTAGCCACACGGTGTTGCACATTGGTAATAATCCCTCCAAAAGTGAGGCCCTTCCCTACATAAAACTCCATGTTTTTTAAGGCTTCCAATTTGGCATTGCAAAAATATTTCATCTCAAACTTATAGTCATCCAGCGGGTGACCCGAAATATAAATCCCAACCACCTCTTTCTCTTTGGCTAGTTTTTCCATCGTGCTCCAGTCTTCGCAAGGAGGTACTATGGGTTCGGCAATTTGCACATCGCTGCTTTCGCCAAACAAACTTACCTGCGATGAATTTTCATTCTCCTGAAATTTAGATCCATACTTAATCGATTTTTCATAGAACGTAATTCCGTCCCCATCATCATGAAAATATTGAGCTCTTGTGGTTCCTTCAAACGAATCAAATCCACCTGCCAGAATCAAATTCTCCAGTGCTTTTTTATTCGCCGCACGCAAATCAATACGCTTGGTCAAGTCAAAAATAGACTTGTATTTTCCGTCTTTTCTGTTATCTACTATGGTTGCAACAGCTCCAGAACCCACCCCTTTTATGGCTCCCATTCCAAAACGTACCGCATAATCATCATTTACGGTAAACTTGTAAAACGATTCATTGACATCAGGCCCAAGAACCTGCAATCCCATACGTTTACACTCTTCCATAAAGAAAGAAACCTGCTTAATGTCACTCATATTATTAGACAAAACCGCCGCCATATATTCAGCAGGATAATTGGCTTTTAGATAAGCCGTTTGATAAGCCACCCAAGCATAGCAAGTCGAGTGCGATTTATTAAAGGCGTATTCCGCAAAGGCTTCCCAGTCTTTCCATATTTTTTCTAATTTGTCTGCGGCATGCCCTTTGGCGACAGCCTGATTCACAAATTTAGGTTTCATTTTATCCAGTACATCCTTTTGTTTTTTTCCCATCGCTTTACGCAAAACGTCGGCATCCCCTTTAGAGAAATCCGCCAGTTTTTGGGACAAAAGCATTACCTGTTCTTGGTAAACGGTAATTCCGTAGGTGTCTTTTAGTAATTCTTCGCAGGCATCCAAGTCATAAATAATTTCCTCTTCGCCATTTTTTCTTTTTACAAAACTTGGGATATAGGCAATCGGTCCTGGACGGTACAAGGCATTCATGGCAATCAAATCGGGAAAAACCGTTGGCTTCAATTCCTTCATGTATTTTTGCATCCCCGGACTCTCATATTGAAAAATCCCTACCGTTTCTCCACGTTGAAAAAGTTCATAGGTTTTTAAATCATCAATAGGAAATGTGTCGGGATCGAGATCTATGTTGCTTCTGTATTTTACTAATTTAACGGTGTCTTTGATCAGAGTAAGGGTCTTCAGACCCAAGAAGTCCATCTTCAACAAACCGGCACTTTCAACCACCGAGTTATCAAACTGGGTAACAAACAAATCCGAATCCTTGGCGGTAGCTACAGGAACGAAATTGGTAATGTCGCTTGGCGTGATAATCACCCCACAGGCGTGAATCCCCGTGTTTCGTAAATTCCCTTCTAAGACCTTGGCCTGCTGAATGGTTTCTCCTCCTAAATCTCCTTGGCCGGCAATTTCGATTAATTCCTTAATCTTATCATACTCTTCTGGGCGAACCGCTTTCTTAATTACATCTTCTTTCTCATTCAAAAAACGAGCCAAATTCCACTTGGATGGCATCATTCCCGGAATCAGCTTCGCAATTTTATCGGCTTCAAACAATGGCAAATCCAGTACCCGCGCCGTATCTCGAATCGCGGATTTGGTTGCCATTTTACCATAGGTAATAATCTGTGCCACTTGCTTGGATCCGTACTTTCGAATCACATAATCCATTACGCTACTACGTCCTTCATCATCAAAATCGATATCAATATCGGGTAGTGACACACGATCGGGATTCAAGAAACGCTCAAAAAGCAGGTTGTACATCAAGGGGTCGATATTGGTGATTTTCAAACAATACGCCACCACCGATCCCGCCGCAGATCCCCTTCCCGGCCCCACTGAAACGCCCATGCTTCTGGCCTCGGCAATTAAATCCTGTACAATCAGGAAATACCCCGGATAACCCGAATTCTTTATGGTCAATAACTCGAAATCCAATCGCTCTTGAATTTCTTCTGTAATTTCAGGATACCTGCGATTGGCGCCTTCAAAAGTAAGGTGTCTCAAATAGGCATTTTCCCCTCGTACACCGCCGTCTTTTTCATCTTCGGGATCATTAAATTCAACTGGAATTTCAAATTTAGGAAGCAATACTTCTCGTGCTAAATCGAAAATTTCTATCTTATCGACAATCTCCGAAATATTCGAAATAGCTTCGGGCAAATCGGCAAAGAGCTGTTTCATCTCATCACCCGATTTGAAATAATACTCCTGATTTGGCAATCCGAAACGATAGCCACGACCACGACCTATTGGCGTAGTTTGTTTTTCACCATCGCGCACACAAAGCAAAATATCGTGTGCATTGGCATTCTCTTTATCAATATAAAAAATATTATTGGTCGCAATCAGTTTTACTTCGTGCTTTCTTGCCAACGTAATCAAGGAAGCGTTCACCCGATTTTCATCCTCTTGATTGTGACGCATCAACTCGATATAGAAATCCTCTTGGAATTCATTTTTCCACCAAAGCAAAGCTTCTTCGGCTTGGTTTTCTCCAAGATTTAAGACTTTGTTTGGGATTTCACCATAGAGATTTCCAGACAAGACAATAATATCTTCTTTGTACTGCTGAATGACTTTTCGATCTATTCTGGGTACATAATAAAACCCTTCGGTATAAGCGATAGAAGACATTTTGGCCAAATTATGATAGCCTTTTTTGGTCTTCGCCAAAAGTACTATTTGATACCCATTATCCTTAACAGACTTGTTTTTATGGTCTTCACAGACAAAAAATTCGCAACCTACAATTGGTTTCATAGGAACTTCGGTAGGTTCCTCGCCGTTTTCTATGGCTGCTTTATTCTTGGCATTGGCATTTTTATTATGAGCCAAAATATCGCGAACAAAATGGAAAGCACCCATCAAATTGGCGTGATCCGTCATCGCCACCGCAGGCATTTTTTGTTGTGCCGCTGCTTTGACCAATGCCGCAATACTGATGGTGGATTGCAAAACCGAAAACTGTGTATGATTGTGTAAATGCACAAAAGGCGCATCGACTAATACCTTTTTATTCTCATTCAGTTCTTCTTTGGAAACCGAAACAGCTTGTTTCTCTCCAAATTGAAGTCGGATTTTATCCGAAGCTTCTTTTAGATTGATATGTTTTAAACCTATCAGCTCAATTTCATGCGGATTTTTACTTTTAAAATCCTTGAAATAACCTACTTCAACATCGAGTTCTTCTTTGGTAAAAATATCTCTACGGATTAATTCCAAGAAACAACGGGTAGTTGCCTCGACATCGGCAGTGGCGTTGTGCGCTTCCGCAAAAGGTTTGTTAAAAAGATAAGAGTGTAATTCTGTTAACGTAGGTAATTTAAATTTCCCTCCACGTCCTCCGGGTAATTTCAATAAAGAAGCAGTAACCTCGGTACAGGTATCCAAAATTGGCATCGCACCCATAGGGGAATCGACTCCCATTCTATAGAATTCGCAGCCCATAATATTGATATCAAAACCTAGATTCTGACCCACAATAAACTTGGCTTTGCCCAGCGTCACGTTGAATTTCTCCAAAACTTCACCCAAAGAAATACCCTCGGCTTCGGCCAACTCGGTAGAGATTCCGTGAATACGTTCGGCGTCATACGGAATATTAAACCCATCTGGTTTTACCAAATAATCCTGATGCTCAATGAGTTTCCCCATATCATCGTGCAACTGCCATGCGATTTGTATGCATCTTGGCCAGTTGTCTGTGTCAGAAATGGGTGCACCCCATTTCTTGGGTAATCCTGTGGTTTCGGTATCGAATATTAAGTACATACTTTTATAAAAAAACAAATTAAAAAATTCCAAATTCCAAATTGCTTCGCCTGTTCGTCCAATGGGTTCAAGTCATAGTACTTCGTAATCTTAAAATATTGATTTCATGGACTATAAAAAGTATTGAAACACAAAATGGTGGAGGGTCAAATTTAGGTTTTTTATATAGATTGAGGCCCTTAAGTTATTAACAAAAATGGCATTTCACAAAATAAAGTTTAAGGTGTAAGTTTTAAATTTCATTCGTGAAAAAACACTTCTTGAGTCCCTCAAATGTTGTTGCGAGCGCGTGAGGGATAGACGGAAGCTACCGAAGTAGCCCAGATAGCCCGACAGTATTAGGGAAAGGGGCCGAATGAGCGCAATAATCAGTTGGCCCCTTTTCCTAATGGTGGCACGCCCAACTTATTTTTGAACTGATTTACAACTTTGGTTTCTTTCAAAAACAGCTCTTCAAAACATCTAATATTTATTTCTTCTCCTTTTTGGATGTCGTAGTTTTTTCTAAAAAAAAGGGAGGCGAAAAACGCCAATAACACATCATTTATAGCTCAATAAATTGATTTTTCTATTCATTTTTACAAAACAGCCACGATACAAACCACAACAATAATCACCATTTTTAAATGTTTTGTGGTTATTTTTTAAACAAATCTCCGTTTTACATGCTTTTTTTACGATAAATTTACGAATTATCAAAAACACAACAAACAGTATCGAAACAACTTTGAAAAGAAATTGAAAGTCAAATTGAAAAGAGTGAATTTTAGTCATAACAACCAACTAAAGTACTACGGAGTCGTAAACACCTTTTGGGTATCGTATAAAACGACTTTTCGAAATTGACCACTTTCTTTTCTTTTCTAAATTTGTGGCCAATGATATAATTGTTAGGAAATTGTCCAGATTATAAAAGAGAAATACACTAAAAAATAGTTAAAATGAGTACTACATTATTCGACAAAGTATGGGATTCGCACGTGGTGCGTAAAATAGCAGATGGACCAGATGTCTTTTTTATTGACCGTCATTTTATTCACGAAGTGACTAGTCCTGTAGCTTTTTTAGGTTTAAAAGAAAGAGGCATCAAGGTATTGTACCCTGAGCGTACTTTTGCAACAGCCGATCACAACACTCCTACTATAAACCAACACTTACCGGTTGCTGATGCTTTATCTGCCAATCAATTGAAAGCGCTGGAAGACAATGCAGCTGAATATGGTATTTCACACTGGGGATTGGGACATCAAAAAAATGGTATTGTTCACGTTGTAGGACCTGAAAACGGAATTACATTGCCTGGTGCGACTATCGTTTGTGGTGATTCCCACACTTCTACTCACGGTGCTTTTGGAGCGATTGCTTTTGGTATCGGAACTTCGGAGGTGGAAATGGTTATGGCTACGCAATGTATTATGCAGCCAAAACCAAAGAAAATGCGTATCAACGTAAACGGAACTTTGAGCAAAGGTGTGGGTCCTAAAGATGTGGCTTTGTACATCATTGCACAATTGACAACTTCGGGCGGAACAGGATATTTTGCGGAATATGCCGGAAATGTTTTTGAAGAAATGTCTATGGAAGGTCGTATGACGGTTTGTAACTTGAGTATCGAAATGGGTGCTCGTGGTGGTATGATTGCTCCTGACCAAAAAACTTTCGATTTCTTGGAAGGACGCTTGTATGCTCCAAAAGGAGAAACTTGGACAAAAGCAGTCGAATATTGGAAAACCTTGAAAACTGATGCTGACGCCGTTTTTGATGCTGAATTGAATATCGACGCAGCGGATATTGAACCAATGATTACTTACGGAACCAATCCTGGAATGGGAATTGGTATCTCAAAAAATATTCCGAATGCCAACCAAGTGGAAGGTGGCGAGGAAACCTATAAAAAATCTTTGGCTTACATGGGCTTCCACGAAAATGACGTAATGATTGGCAAACCAATTGATTTTGTTTTCTTGGGAAGTTGCACCAATGGTCGTATCGAAGATTTTAGAGCTTTTACCGAAATTGTTAAAGGCAGAAAAAAAGCAGACAATGTTACGGCTTGGCTAGTTCCAGGTTCTCACGTTGTGGAAGCGCAGATTAAAGAAGAAGGTCTTTTGGATATTCTTACTGAAGCTGGTTTCGTATTGCGTCAGCCGGGATGTTCAGCTTGTTTGGCCATGAATGATGACAAAGTTCCTGCCGGAAAATATGCGGTAAGTACATCAAACAGAAACTTCGAAGGTCGTCAAGGTCCTGGTTCAAGAACGTTATTGGCTAGTCCAATTATGGCTGCTGCCGCTGCCGTTACTGGAAAACTGACAGATCCTAGAGATTTGATGATTTAAGAATGTAGATTAACGATTTTTGATTTCAGATTTCGTTGGAATACTAAATTCTTTATTGCAGTGACTTTTTACAATATATATTATACAAAAATTAGCGGTCAAGATTTGATTTCTACACAGAAATCAACAATCTAAAATCGTTAATCTAAAATCTAAAATTCCCATGGCATACGATAAATTTACCATCCTTACTAGTAGTGCAGTGCCACTACCAATAGAAAACGTGGATACCGATCAAATCATTCCAGCTCGTTTCCTGAAAGCTACCAAACGGGAAGCTTTTGGAGACAACCTTTTTAGAGACTGGAGATACAATGGAGATGATACTCCAAAAACCGATTTCGTTTTGAATGACGCAACTTATAGCGGAAAAATATTAGTAGGCGGAAAAAACTTTGGTTCAGGTTCTTCTAGAGAGCACGCAGCTTGGGCGGTTTACGATTATGGATTTCGTGCGGTTGTTTCTAGTTTCTTTGCAGATATTTTCAAGGGGAATTGCTTGAACATTGGTGTATTACCGGTACAAGTAAGCCCTGAATTTGCCGAAACTATTTTCAAAGCTATCGAAGCGGATCCAAAAACAGAATTGGAGATCAATTTGCCTGAGCAAACCATTACGCTTAAAGCTACGGGTCAAAAAGAGTCTTTTGACATCTCTGGATATAAAAAAGACAATATGGTTAACGGTTTTGATGATATTGACTATTTACAAAACATCAAAGAAGAAATCACCGGATTTGCAGACAAACTGCCTTACTAAAAAATTAATACAATTTAGTTTTAGTAAGAAACCCGACATATTTTTAAAATCTGTCGGGTTTATAAATAAAAAATGAATATGATTTTAGAAATGGCCATTCTGCAGGTAATAAAAGGAGAAGAACATCATTTTGAAAAAGACTTCGCGATTGCCAGTCAGTATATCCAATCCATTCCGGGTTTTGTGAGTCACAGTTTGAGAAAATGCATCGAGGAAGAAAATAAATATCTGTTACTGGTTGATTGGGAGAAATTAGAAGATCATACAATTGGCTTTAGAGAATCAGAAACCTATTTAGAATGGAAAAAATTGTTGCACCATTATTATAACCCGTTCCCGGTTGTGGAACATTATGAAATGGTTTTGGAACATAAAAAATAATTTTAAATTATAAAAAATGAAATCAACATTATCTGAAATACAACAGCGTTTTGACAACGAAGTAGAGCGTTTTTCTAATTTAGAAACGGGCCAAATCAGTACTGTTGATGCGACTTTGAGTTTAGAATTATTGACCCAAGCGGCCAGTGCCTGTTGTCCTCACGCCAAACAAGTTTTGGATTTGGGCTGTGGTGCCGGTAATTATTCTTTGAAATTATTAGGGCTTATTCCTGATTTTGATTCCACTTTGATTGATTTAAGCCAACCGATGTTGGATAAAGCAAAAGAAAGAATTTCTAAAGTTTCAGAAGGGAAAATCACTACTATTCAAACGGATTTTTTGAATATGGAATTGCCTAATGATACATTTGATATTGTGGTAACTGGAGCTGCGATGCACCATTTGAGAGAAGATGAAGAATGGGAAATGGTTTTTACCAAAATATATAAAAGTTTAAAAAAGGGAGGTTGTTTCTGGATTTCAGATTTAATTAAACACGACCATCCCGCTATTGACCAATTGATGTGGAAGCGTTATGCCGACTATTTGGAAGGTGTTGGAGGCAAAGCGTATCAAGAAAATGTATTTGCTTATGTCGCCAAAGAAGACACACCGCGGTCTGTAATGTATCAATTAGATGTATTGAAAAAAGTAGGCTTTTCGTATGTAGATGTTTTACATAAAAATAGTAATTTCTCCGTGTTTGGAGGTATAAAATAATACATACGATGGATTTCAAACTCAGCACGATTGAAGATATAGATTCCATTTTTGAATTTTATGATATAGCGATTGACTATCAAAAAACCAAATTCAACAAACAATGGCAAGGTTTTGACAGAGCATTAGTAGAAAAAGAAATCTCTGAAAATCGCCAATGGAAAATTACAATTGATAACGAAATTGCTTGTGTCTTTGCCATAACATTTGAGGACAAAAGTATTTGGAAAGAGAACAATGAAGACAAAGCCGTCTATTTTCATCGAATAGTAACGCATCCGAAATTTAGAGGGCAGCATTTTGTAGAAAAAATAATCGATTGGGGATTGCCATTTGCAAAAGAGAATGGTTTGGATTTTTTGAGAATGGATACTTGGGGAGACAATCAGTCTTTAATTGACTATTATCAAAAATGTGGTTTTAATTTCCTTGGAATTATTACCCCAGATTATGAAGGTTTACCCAAACATTATGAAGGAATAACATTGAGCTTATTTGAAATTGAAGCGAAAAAGATATAACCGATGAGTAGTAATTTGATAATTTCAGAAGAAACAATTACGGATAAGATTTACATTATTCGAAATCAAAAAGTAATGCTAGACCGAGACTTGGCAACACTTTATGGAGTAGAAACAAGAGTTTTAAATCAAGCCGTTAAACGAAATATCGGGCGATTTCCTGATGACTTTATGTTTGAGGTTTCAAAAGTTGAATTTGACAACTTGATATCACAAATTGTGACATCAAGTTGGGGTGGAACCCGAAAGCTTCCTTTTGCCTTCACGGAACATGGTGTGATGATGCTTTCTAGTATACTTAAAAGCGACAAAGCTATTCAAACAAATATTCAAATCATGCGTACTTTCACAAAAGTAAAGCAAATGCTTCTGGACACTAGTGAGATGAAGATTAACATAGTGCAAATACAGAAGAAACTCGAAAATCACGATAAGAATATTGAATTGGTGTTTTCCTATTTAGACGAACTAAATGCAAAAGCGGAAGATGAAAAACCACGAGTAAAAATTGGATACAAAAACGATTAGAATATTCTAGCCAAAAGCAAATAGTACTATCAAACATGGAAAAAAGAAAAATTGAAATAATGGATACCACACTTCGCGATGGGGAACAAACCTCGGGAGTATCTTTTTCTGCCGCAGAGAAATTAACCATTGCGCAATTATTGCTGGAAGAATTAAACATTGACCGAATCGAAGTTGCCTCTGCTCGCGTAAGCGAAGGTGAATTTCAAGGGGTAAAAGGAATTATGTCTTGGGCTACCGAAAAAGGATATACCGATCGAATCGAAGTCTTGGCTTTTGTCGATGGTGGAATTTCTATCGAGTGGATGAAAAATGCAGGAGCCAAAGTTCAAAATTTGTTGACCAAAGGCTCTCTAAATCATTTGACACATCAATTAAAAAAAACACCCGAACAACATTTTGCCGAAATAGCACAATCTATTGCTTTGGCCAATGAAAACGGAATTGCGACCAATGTTTATCTCGAAGATTGGAGTAACGGTATGCGCAATTCCCCTGAATATGTTTTTCAATATTTGGATTTTTTGGCGACACAACCCGTTAAAAGAATATTATTACCCGATACTTTAGGCGTTCTTATTCCATCGGATACTTTTGAATTTATCTCTAAAATTACGGCAAAATACCCTAACATTCATTTTGATTTCCATGCCCATAACGACTATGATTTGAGTGTTGCCAATGTGATGGAAGCCGTAAAAGCAGGCATCAGCGGACTGCATGTTACCGTAAACGGAATGGGAGAACGCGCTGGAAATGCACCGCTTGAGAGTACCGTAGCCGTGATTAATGATTTCATGCCCGAAGTAAAAATAAACATTAAAGAATCGTCTTTGTACTCCGTAAGCAAATTGGTTGAAACGTTTACAGGCTATAGAATCCCTGCCAACAAACCTATTGTGGGCGATAATGTTTTTACCCAAACGGCAGGAATTCACGCTGATGGTGACAACAAAAACAATTTGTATTTTAATGATTTACTTCCGGAACGTTTTGGAAGAAAACGAAAATATGCTTTAGGAAAAACATCTGGTAAAGCCAATATCGAAAAAAATCTTCAAGAATTAGGATTAAAACTAAACCCCGAAGATTTAAAATTGGTTACCCAACGAATCATCGAATTGGGAGACAAAAAAGAAACGGTTACCAAAGAAGATTTGCCGTACATCATTTCAGACGTATTAGACAGTCAGTCCTATGAAGAAAAAATTGTAGTTGAATCATACATATTGGTTCATGCCAAAGGATTACGCCCTTCAACAACTCTTTGTTTAAAAATTGACGGAGAAATTATAGAAGAAAATGCACAAGGAGACGGTCAATTTGATGCTTTTATGAATGCACTTTCCAAGATTTATAAAACAAAAAAAATGATTTTGCCCAAATTGATCGACTATGCGGTTCGTATCCCTCCAGGCAGTAGCTCGGATGCACTATGCGAAACCATCATCACTTGGACCCACAACGGAAAAGAATTTAAAACAAGAGGATTAGACTCCGATCAAACGGTTGCCGCTATCATTGCCACACAAAAAATGCTGAATGTCGTGGTAGTTTAAATTTTCAAATTCTGATTAAAAAAATGATTCTTATGGTATTTGTGTAGAACTCAAAACATTTAAATACAATTTTCAAAAATCTTGAACCATTAAGACATTAAGAAAATTAAGGTTTGTCGCTTTTCTTAATAAACTTAATATCTTAATGGTTTGAAAAAAAACAATGAATGTTCACACTATTTCCAGTAGAAGCAAAAAATTAAAATTCAATTAAAAAATATAATTAAAAATAAACAACAATGAAATTCAATATTGCCCTTTTAGCCGGAGACGGAATCGGACCAGAAGTAATTAACGAAGCAGTTAAAGTTTCAGATGCCATTGCCAAAAAATTCAACCACGAAATTACTTGGACGCCTGCACTTACAGGAGCTTGTGCCATTGATGCCGTTGGTGTTCCTTACCCTGACGAAACGCACGAAATTTGTATGGCTGCCGATGCTGTTCTTTTTGGAGCTATCGGACACCCAAAATACGATAACAATCCTAGCGCACCCGTTCGTCCGGAACAAGGGTTATTGTTAATGCGTAAAAAATTAGGTTTGTTTGCCAATGTGCGTCCAACCTTTACATTCCCTTCTTTGATTGATAATTCTCCATTAAAAAGAGAGCGTATTGAAGGAACTGATTTGGTTTTCTTGAGAGAATTAACTGGGGGAATTTATTTTGGAGAAAAAGGAAGAAGAGACGATGGAGAAACGGCCTTCGACAACTGTGTTTATACTCGTGTTGAAGTACAACGTTTGGCTAAAAAAGGATTCGAATTAGCCATGACACGTACCAAAAAATTATGTTGTGTTGATAAAGCCAATGTAATGGAAACGTCTCGCTTGTGGAGAGAAACGGTACAAGCTATGGAAAAAGAGTACCCAGAGGTTGAAGTAAGCTACGAATTCGTAGATGCGGTTGCGATGCGTTTGGTACAATGGCCAAACTCTTATGATGTATTGATTACAGAGAATTTATTTGGAGATATTTTGACTGACGAAGCTTCTGTTATTTCAGGATCAATGGGATTAATGCCATCTGCATCGGTAGGGGAACATACTTCATTATACGAACCAATCCACGGTTCTTATCCACAAGCAACGGGATTGAATATAGCCAATCCATTGGCGACTGTTCTATCTGCAGCGATGATGTTTGAAGATGCATTTGGATTAAAAGAGGAAGCCAAAGCCATTAGAGCCGTAGTGAACAAATCATTGGAGCAAGGAATTGTAACCGAAGATTTAGTTGCCAAAGGAGTAAAAGCATACAAAACTAGCGAAGTTGGTGACTGGTTAGTTGCTAATTTGTAAAAAAATGATTGTAGATTTTTGATTAACGATTTTTGATTGCTGATGGTGAATCCCTGAAAACAAGTAATTTTGTATTTACTAACACCAAATCTACAATCAAAAATCGTTAATCCACAATCAAAAATCCTCAACTTAATTACAATTAAGTAGGGATGGAGGAAACAAAAAAGGTGTCAATTTACATTGACACCTTTTTAATATATGATTGAAAAGAATATTAATATCTTCCTCCTCTGTCTCCACCTCCACGGTTGTCTCCACCACGGCTGTTTCCACCACCATAACCACCGCGTGAATCTCCACCACGACTGTTATTGTTAAAACTTCTTCTTTCACCTTCTGGTTTTGGTTCAGATTTGTTTACAACGATTGCACGTCCTTGAACAGTAGCACCGTTCAATTCGTCAATTGCTTTTTGAGCTTCATCATCGTTTGTCATTTCAACAAAACCAAATCCTTTACTTCTTCCTGTAAATTTATCTGTGATAATTTTAACTGAATCAACTGCTCCGTAAGCCTCGAAAGACTCTCTTAAATCTGCTTCCTCAATACTGAATGGAAGGCTTCCAACAAAAATATTCATAAGTACTTATTTATAATAATTGAAGCAAATGTACTCTATTTTTTTTCTAAACAACTATAAATTAGCTTATTTATGAAATAATTTGTGATATAGAGCCTTTTAACTTTATAGCGAATCACTATTTTGGCACTAAAAAACTAATTTTAGTCGGTTTATCAATTTCCGAAACAACCCGAATAGCACTCCCAAGACCCTCTACTATTTTTTTTACAATAGAAAATTGACCCCCCTACCTTAAGTTTTAAAATCGATCTTCAATGCCTGAAATTTCAAAAAAATTAGTCTGACATTCGTTGTCGCCTCTGACTTTGTTTTGTCTGATGCAGACAACTATTTCCTCAACCTAAAAACCATCTATTTTGCAATGATAGTGAGCGGCACTTGATAAAAAACACCTTGTTGAAAATTGACATTAGGACTGGCTAGAGGATCTTTCGATTCATTTTTTGCATTAAATTTAAAAGTGCCTGTAATTGTACTATTCACGGCATCGTATTCTGTAATCTCAATTTGACCATTTCCATTATTAGTACCAGTCGAAAAAGCAGTTTTTTCGGCATATATTTCCTGAGCAAATGTGGCTCTATTTATAAGGTCCACTCCTAGACTATATACTTGAGGTTTTGTCGACTTCGTTTTTAACGTTAAAATCTCATTTTTTTTATAAGCATCCATAACCAAAGATCCATCAGGATATTGAACAGCAACAATCAAAGTCGCCCTCCATATCACATTATCTTTCAATCCCTGAAAAGAAGGGTCGCTAAACTGAACTTGATCTTCGCAAGAAACCAAAACAAAAAACAAGGCGATAACCCAAAAAAATCTACTCATACAATTGATTTTGAAACACAAAAATAAAGGATTTTAAATTAATTATTTAAATTTTCATCAAAAATCAAAGACAGAAACGCCTCTAACCCATTATCACTCATTAAAGTAACAACCAAATTAGTTTGTTTCGATAAAAGATGTATCTTTGCACCCTTAATTAATCGAGGTCGAGTACCTCAAAATTTAATCACAAGATTATGTCAGTAAAAATTAGATTACAAAGACACGGTAAAAAACAAAAACCTTTTTACTGGGTTGTAGCAGCAGATGCTCGCTCAAAAAGAGATGGTAAATACTTAGAGAAAATCGGTACTTACAATCCAAATACTAACCCAGCAACTATCGAATTGAACCTTGATAGCGCAGTAAAATGGTTGCACAATGGTGCACAACCTACTGATACTGCTAAAGCAATTCTTTCTTACAAAGGTGCTTTATTGAAACACCACCTTGATGGAGGTATTCGTAAAGGAGCTTTAACTCAAGAACAAGCTGACGCAAAATTAGCTGCTTGGTTAGAAGCTAAAGCTGGAAAAGTTGATGCTAAAAAAGAAGGTTTGACTAAAGCTCAAGCGGCTGATAAAGCAAAAGCTTTCAAAGCAGAACAAGAAGTAAACGCAAAACGTTTAGCTGCTGCTGCACAAGCAGAAGCGGATGCTATTGCTGCTGCAACTCCTGCTGTTGAAGAAGAAGTTGCTGAAGAAGCTCCTGCTGCTGAAGAAAATAACGAAACAACTGAAGCATAATTTAGAAGGCGAAGATGCGTAAAGAAGATTGTTTCTATTTGGGTAAAATCGCCAAAAAATTTAGTTTCAAAGGAGAAGTTCTGGCTTATTTAGACACGGACGAACCTGAGTTATACGAAAACTTGGAATCAGTGTTTGTTGAATGCAACAAACACTTGGTTCCTTTTTTTATTGAAAATTGCTCGTTGCACAAAAATGATTTCCTCAGAATTCGTTTTGAAGATTTGAATACCGAAGAAGAAGCCGATGCCATTATAGGCAACGACCTTTACCTTCCTCTTAAAATGTTGCCTAAACTTACAGGTAACAAATTCTACTTTCACGAAGTTATTGGTTTTGAAGTAGAAGACAAACGTCTAGGATTTGTTGGAGAAATTCAATCTATCAACGACACTACTGCCCAACCTCTTTTTGAAGTATTGAAAGGCGATGTTGAAATTCTTATTCCTATGATTGATCATTTCTTGGTTAAAATAGACCGTGAAAACAAAAAAGTCGTGATGGATTTACCGGAAGGGCTGATCGAGATGTATTTGTAGAAAAGTTTATTTGATTAACCAAATAGGATGACTTTTTGATACTACTTCTCAGTTGTTATGTTTTTAAATCAAAAATCAGCAATCGTTAATCTTCAATCAAAAATCTAATGTTTAAATTCAAACAATTCTCCATTGAACAAGACCGTTGCGCCATGAAAATTGGAACTGATGGTGTTTTACTTGGCGCTTGGGCTCCGATAGACAATAATCCATTTAGTGTTTTGGACATTGGAACCGGAACTGGAATTATTGCTTTAATGCTTTCGCAAAGAAGTAACGCCCAACAAATTGATGCACTGGAAATTGATGACGAAGCTTACGAACAAGCAGTAGACAATTTTGAAAATTCCCCTTGGAGTGATCGCTTATTTTGCTTTCATGCCGGGTTAGACGAATTTGTCGAAGAACCTGAGGATGAGTATGATTTAATTGTTTCTAACCCTCCTTTCTATACCGACGATTACAAATCCGAAAACGAACAACGCGATATCGCACGTTTCGCCGATGCTATGCCTTTTGAGGATTTGGTCGAAGCTGCCGATTTATTGCTTTCGGAAAACGGTGTATTCGCTGTCATTATCCCATTCAAAGAAGAGGGCAACTTTATGGCTCTTGCCAAAGAATACGAATTGTATCCTATAAAAATTACTAGAGTCAAAGGAACTCCAACCACCGAAATCAAGCGTAGCTTATTGGCTTTTAGCCGAAAAGAAAACGCAACTGTACTTACAAATGAATTGATTATTGAAACGGCTCGACACGTCTATACTCCTGAATACATTGAGCTGACAAAGGATTTTTATTTGAAGATGTAATAAAAATCCTTTAACTTTCTCAACTTTTTTAAAACTGATCTACTACTTTGCTAGACAGTATGTGCTACCTGGATCAACATCTCCTTCTGGAAAATTTTTACTATAAAAAGTTCTTTTAACAGTGAAACAGTCATCGTCAATACTCACAATTGTCATAATAATTCTATCCCCTATTTCCATCTGAGATTCTCCAAGCTTTTTAACGCAAGTGATTTCATATTCACAGTCGCTGATCCACTTAACACTCCAAACCAATTGAAGCACTCCGTTGTCATAACTTTCTTGAGTGGCACCTTTTACCACAAAAGTCCTTTTAGGATAGTCTGGATTATACGCTTTGAAGTTTTTAAGTTTACTGCAATCCAGAGCTTGTGTTTGTGTTTGTGTTTGTGAATACCCGATTGACCCTGCTAATAATAATAAAATAAGCGCTATTTGTTTTTTCATAATTTTGATTTTGGCTGATTTGGGGAAAACAGCTGATTAACATCTATTAATTTATCCCCCAATATTACAAAATTGTATCGCTCTATCCAACACTTCTTGCTTACTTTCTTATACCTTTTAATTGTCAGTTTTGTTTTGACATATAAGGTAATCTCAATACTACTCTGTTTTGAAAACATCCCTAAACTGGTAGAGAATACGTTCTAACAATCTCAAATCTTCGGTCACAATATCCGCAGATCCTTTCATTTCTTGCTGAAAAGGAATCTGCTTTTTATAGGAAGACTCTAATCCCTTTGGCAAAGACACATCTATTAGTAAATTACCGTCTTTGTCTGGCACCAATGAAATATTACTTACTTTCCCCCTTAAAACACCAAACTCCCTGTCAGGAAAATTGAACAATCGAATATTTACTTTTTGTCCCACCTTAATTTTTCCAGAATTCAATGCAGGAGCCTTTACTTTGCCTACATATCCTTCTTTTATTGTGGGTATGATCGAAAATACATTGTCTCCCGAGGCTATGGATTGGTTCTTTGTCCAAACTTGCAAAAAAGTAACCACTCCAGAAACAGATGACTTTAAAGTGTAGGTCAACTCCCAATCTTTTATTGCTTTTTTTAATTGATAAAAAGCTTGCATCACACTACGATCTAAATTTACTGTTTCTCTAGTCCCATTTATTTGAGAGCTTTGACTTGATTTTGTGTTCTCAATTAAAGATGATTTTAATTGAGAAATCGAGGATAATAAACTTTTATAATTCTTATCAGCTTGAAGATAACCTAATTTCTTGTTTTCAAAATCCTGGGTAGAAACTACTCCTTTATTATACAAAACTTCAAAACGATTGACATCATTTTTTTGGAGTTGCAATTCGCTTTCATTTATTGTTTTTTGCTGCTCTAATAGCCTCAACCTCTCTTTTATTTGAGTATTCTCAGAATGCTGCGCTTTGTTTTCTATTTGAAAAGGTTGCAGTTGTGTATTGAGTTCTTCGGCAGAATATTCTTTCTGGAAAATGGCATACGCACTTTCAACATCTCCTAATTGTGCTTTTTCCAGTAAATGAAACGGAAATTTTACAGTCCCATTTAAATCAAAATGATCGATACCGTTTTTTAAAATAAAAACGTCTTTATAATTGGCATTATTCTCAATTATGGCAAGTGTCGTATTTTCTAAAACTGCTGCTTTATCTTTTACTAAAATAGCTTCGATTCTTCCAGTAGTTTTAGCAACTATTTTCTCAGGTGGAATTGTAGTTGTAATGACAATTTCGGTACTTACTACATCCGGATATTTTAAAAACCAAGACACAAAAAAAAGCATCATGATGATTCCAAAAATCAAAACGGTTCCCCAGCGAATCATCCAGTGCGGAACACGAGTAAGAATATCTTGTACTTCTTCACTGCGAAGCTGGAAGTCTGGAGCTGGGAGTTGGGAGCTGGTAGCTGGTAATTCAGGCATTTTTATTGTTTTATTTTAGATTTGAAGGCTATTAACATATTCATTAAATTAAAAGCTTCATTATAATGTTTATCAAATATTTCTTTACTAATGTAATTTCTTCTCTCCGCTTTATATAAGCAAGTTATTGTTTCTGCCAATGAACGAACAGAATATCCTAAAAATCGATTGAATTCTAGATTAGATTGTAAAATTGAACCTTCCGAAATATTTAAAGCTACAGAATCTGAAGCTCTAAGAATTTGTGACGAAAGATTATACATTTCTTCCGAAAAAACATTTGCAATTTGGTTGTCAGGAACCCACTTTTTTTTATTCGGAAGAAAAATGTCTTTTGTTGTGGGTTTCATTTTTAGGAAATTGTATCGAAAGCTTATGAATATCCCCTCCAAAATCCATTGCTCTTTGCCAGATTATTAATCTTTCAAATTTAAAACTCATAGTGTGTGTTTATTAGCGGGGAGTTTGAAGCTGGGAGCTGGAAGTTCGAAATCGCAATATCGAGAACACCCCCGCTTCCAACTTCCATCTTCCAACTTCCAACTTCCAACTTCCATCTTCCTTCTTCCTTCTTCCTTCTTCCTTCTTCCTTCTTCCAACTTCCATCTCCTTCTTAATTCCCTAATTGCAATTGATTTCTAACCAATTCAAAATAATTTCCTTTTTGTTCTACCAATGCCGAATGACTTCCCATCTCGATAATTTTCCCTTTGTCTAGCACCACAATTTGATCGGCATTCATTACTGTACTCAATCGATGCGCAATAACCACTACCGTTTTATTCTTAAAAAAAAGATCCAGTTTACCCATAATTACTTTTTCATTATTGGCATCCAAGGCTGAAGTAGCTTCATCAAAAAACAACATTTCAGGGTTTTTGTAAACAGCTCTGGCAATAAGTAATCGTTGCTTTTGTCCGGTACTCATCCCTACTCCTTCACTACCTATTTTAGTATTATATCCTAGTGGTAATCCTAAGATATATTCCGTGATATTGGCCACATCTGCTGCATACACCAGACGCTCTTTATTAATTAAATCCACTCCTACGGCTATATTATTGGCGATCGTATCATTAAAAATAAAGCCTTCTTGCATTACAGCACCTATGTTGGCTCTCCAAGATTTTTGTGCAATATTTTTGAGTTGGGTATTTCCTAAATTGATTTCCCCTTTGTCCGGATCATAGAATTTAAGCAATAGTTTCATTAAGGTAGTCTTTCCACTTCCGCTAACGCCCACGATAGCGGTAACTTTTCGGGCAGGAATCGTTAAATTCAGATTGTCCAAAACAGAAATATCCGACCCCAGATAACGGTAACACAAATCCTTTATAACAATAGCACTGTCTTTTGGAATATCGTGTGTTTGATGCATTTCTTGTTGGGACTCATCTTCTTTTTCGTGAATTTCAGACAAACGAGCCAAGGAAATTTTGGCGTCTTGCAATTCACGGACAAACTCAATAAGTTGGGTAATTGGGCCATTCAAACTCCCCACGATAGAACTTATTGCCATCATCATCCCTAAAGTAATGGATCCGTCTATCACTAATTTTGCCGAAAGGAAAATAATAAAAATGTTCTTTAACTCATTTATAACCGATGAACCAATCGTTTGTGTTTGTTCTAGTACCAATCCTTTTATAGAAACCCGAAACAATCTCGCCTGTACGTATTCCCATCCCCAGCGTTTTTGTTTTTCGGCATTGTGCAATTTAATTTCCTGCATCCCGTTGATGAGCTCCATCACTTTACTTTGTTCCTGACTTACTTCCGAAAATCTCTTGTAATCCAACTCTTTTCTTCTTTTAAGAAATAGGGTAATCCAACCAAAATACAGTATGCTTCCTGCAAAAAACACAAAGAAAATTTGAAGGTTATAATAGGCCAATACCCCTCCCATAATAAACATATTGATTACAGAAAACAATACATTTAAGGAAGAAGTAGTTAAAATTTTTTCTATTCGATGGTGATCATTTATGCGTTGCATGATATCTCCGGTCATTCTAACATCAAAAAATGAAATGGGCAAATTCATTAATTTAATAAAGAAATCTGATATTAGGGAAATATTTATTCTTGTAGAAAGATGCAAAAGTATCCAACTCCGAATGAGTTCTAGTCCTGTTCTTCCCGCAAAAAGAAACAATTGCGCAAACAGTATGAGATAAATAAAATGAATATTTTGATTCTGAATCCCAACATCGACAATACTTTGTGTCAAGAAAGGAAAAATAAGCTGCAACAAACTGCTGGCTAATAAACCAACGCTTAACTGCATTAAGAAGGATTTGTATCGCAATACATATTGAGACAATAATCCAAATCCAAATCCCTTATTTTCTTCCTTGTCAAATTCAGACTGGAAGAACTTTGGCGTAGCTTCCAGTAATAAAGCAATACCCTCCTGAGTAGTATCATCGGCATTATTCCCTATCCAAAATTTTATAAAATCGGATTCATTATACTCAATTAACCCAAAACCGGGGTCTGAAATAAAATACCTTCCTTTTTTAACATTATACAGGACTACATAGTGTTCTTTGTTCCAATGCAAAATACAAGGCAAAGGCACTTCTTCTAGACTTTTTAAATTGAGTTTTACTCCCAAAGTTCTAAAGCCTATTTTCTCGGCAGCATCACTTAGAAATAATAAATTACTGCCTTCGCGAGTGGTCTCGCTAAAATCTCTTAATTCTTGAATGTTTATCGTTTTGCCATAATGCTTGGCAATAATTTTTAAGCAGGTAGGGCCGCAGTCTTTAGAATCGGCCTGTTTGTAGTTGGGAAATTTCTTCAATGTAACACTTATTATTTTGAAAGCAAATTAAGACATTTATTTCATATAACTACTATAAAAAAATAGAGAGAAAAATAAATCTTCTCTCTACTATCTTTATGAAAAAATTGAACTATAGACAAATGTTTTCACTAACGCGACATTTTCCAGTACTCGCATTATAAATGCCCCCTTCATCAGCACATTCGGCTGCTGTCATTGTCCAATAAAAGGTTCTAATACATCCATATCCCCCATTAATTGATTTTTGCTCCTTTTTAGTTAATTGTTGAGCTCCTTCTAATTTTAAAATGTTTTTTAACATGATTTATAGTTTTAATAATTTAGTTAATGCCCCAATCATTTTAAGACACTTGAGGTTTGTGTCTATCTATCGTATTAAACCGTTTTAACAATAAACACAGATCCAAGTTCTGCCTATACGAAGTGGACATGAATACATTTCGGTTTCAGGATCATAGCAATTTGGAGGTGTATCTCCACCGCAAATGCTTTTTTGCTCATTTCTAGTTAATTTTTGAGTACCTTCTAATTTTAAAATGCTTTTTAACATGATTATACGTTTTTAGTAGTTTAATTAATACCCAATTTTTTTTGAGAAACTTACTTTCTCTCTAAAAAAAGCAGTTATTATATTTAGAGTTTAATACAATGACTTTAAATAAGTAGAATTATTAATAGAATACCTTTACAAGAAGGAGCTAATAAAGAAAATTTAATAGCTCCTAAATGAATTGTTTTACTACAACTTTATATTATTGTCCCAAACAAGCGTCATCCCATAGAGAACAAACTCTAGTTCTAGGATTCCATCTTAAACAACAGATCGGCACATACCCACCCGAAATACTTTTTTGCTCCTTTTTAGTTAATTTTTGAGCTCCTTCTAATTTTAAAATGTTTTTTAACATGATTTATAATTTTAATAATTTAGTTAATGCCCCAATCATTTTAAGACACTTGGAGTTTTGTGTCACTTGAAATTCCGAATAAAAGAAGCTATGCAATAACACTCCTTATCACATAGCTCCCTCTTTATAGTAATCTAAATTATGGACACATCATCCCATTCTTTACACATCTATAAGGACCTGAATCCTCACATTGATGTGTTCCAGCCGGACAACCTATTAGTATCCCGCCAATTAAAGTTTTTTGCTCATTTTTGGTTAATTTTTGAGCCCCTTCTAGTTTTAAAATATTTTTTAACATAATATAAAGTTTTAGAAATTGGTTAATCCCCTATCATATCAGTACACTTAGGGGGAGGGTACCTCTGTCGAAATGAAATACATGCTTAAAATAAAGCAGATTAGTGTTAAAACTTAAATGAATTTAGGTTTGATTTCTTATGGGCAATATTGTCCACTTTTTATACAAAATCTGCCATCACCTTCACAGTCGTAAGTTCCCCATGGACATTTTCTAATCAATAGACCTCCATCAATTTGTTTTTGCTCATTCTTAGTTAATTTTTGAGCCCCTTCTAGTTTTAAAATTCTTTTTAACATAATCTAAAGTTTTAAAAGTTTAGTTAATACCCCAATCATTTTAAGACACTTGAGGTTTGAGTCTTTATGTTTAAAATAACTTCAAAAAAGACTATTTACTTCAATTGTAATCTTAGTAAAAAGTTTCTGTATTATAAGTTTGAAAACATTAAATCTCTTCTCCACTACAGATCCATTTCCAACGACCGTTTTCGAAAATACGAATTGGATATCCGAACTCGCAATATGGAAGACCTCCTTTAATAACTTTTTGCTCCAATTCCGTCAATTCTTGAGCTCCTTCTAATTTTAAAATCTTTTTTAACATGATAATAGTTTTTTATAGTTTAGTTAACACCTCAATCATTTTAAGACACTTGAGGTTTATGTCCAATGTTATTTAACTCAACATGCATGGAGTCCCTTTTGGAGCACACGAACACAATCCTGTATCTGGACAGCAAATAAAAATATCTATACCTTGACATGCTCCCGCTCCGTTAATTGACTTTTGCTCTTTTTTAGTTAATTTTTGAGCTCCTTCTAATTTTAAAATGTTTTTTAACATGATTATTGTTTTTATTCTTTAGTTAATACTCCAATAGTTTTAAGACACTTGGAGTTTATGTCTTTGACAATGTTAAAAAGTCATAATGACAACAGCTATTGCCATTGTCATTTTTTATCTTTAAAAATATAAATACCCACCCTTGTTGTAAGTACTGATTAAAACTCAAGCCAACGAGTTAAATCACTCAAATATTATTCTGTCGGAAAACAACGGCCATACCTGCATTCAAAGTCCAATCCACAATTAATCCTTTCACATGAGCCACCACCAATGATTGATTTTTGCTCATTCTTACTCAATTTTTGAGCTCCTTCTAATTTTAAAATGTTTTTTAACATGATTATAGTTTTTAATATTTAGTTAATACCCTAATCGTTTTAAGACACTTGGGGTTTGAGTCTATCCTTGCAAGAATATTTTTTATATTTTAAAGTCGGACTAAACTTTCCATTTCTGCAGCATCTTTCTCCTCAGAAAAATCATTTAAAAAATATTTTAATTCACTGATGCTGTATTCATTTGGATATAATTTTCCATTTACAATTTTAACGGGAGTGTAGTTGAATTCATTTTCTAAACACCAATCGTATTGCTGCTGAATTTGTTGGTTCACTTTCATGGAGATAACACCCACTTTCCATTTCTTTAACCATGGATCCAATCCAATTTTACGGATGTGCCAATCCGAAATGGCTTTTTCTATTTTTTCAGGAAATATATTATTGATTTCTAATAAGTTTTCCACTACAGCTCTGTAAGGATTGTCATTGTTCTCTGGGTTAATATTAAATAGAACATTCAAAAATATTTTTTCAGGATATTTATATACTAAGTGAATGGCTTCTTCAAATGCTTTATGACAATGACCACAACTTGGACTAAGGATAATTGTAAGTGCTATACTCGATTTAGGATTACCGAACTGTGGGCCTTGTAGCTTAGCGAACCCTTCCTTTACAGGAACTTCTTTTGATAAAAATTCGAAAACAGTATAACTCCTTTTGAACTTCTTCAATTCTTTTACTTCATTTTCCGCTTTAAACTTAGACTCTAATACTGGTTTTATCATAAACCATAACGAAGTGCAAGCCACTATAGAAAACAAATAACTAAAATCATTAAAAATCACATTCGACAGTAACGGCTGTTCTAAAAAGTAACCCACCAAACCTTGCAGAACAAGTATAGTCGATACTGCCAAACAGAGCATACACCATTTCTTGATTTTAAATTTTTGAAGCCAAATGGAGTAACCAATAATAGGAAATGATATAACGCTGAGTAAAGCAATTATTTTACTGGAATAAGTTGGGTTCAATAAAACCGAAACTATATTAACGCTAAAAAAAAGCAATGGCAAATCTGTAAAACTCATCCATTTATTAATCTCCCCTTCATGAGATTGAATAACCGAATCACAGGAAGCATTTGGATTGATATTGCACAATTTTGAAACTATTTCATTTTTCACTCCAAACTTTTCTTGAACAATAAAAATACTGACCAGAACACCAACTAAAGAAGTAAAAAGTAATATCGCATTGCTTACACTATAATTATTATAAAAAATTGATAAAAGGATTGAACTTAAAACAGGAAAACTGTAAGCCATCCATTTGATATTGGATTCCTTTTCTGTTGTAATAACTTGATTGGGTTCTATTGCTATTATAACTCCACTCCAGCCTTTGCAAAAATCATCTATAACTAAGGTGGTTTTCACTCCCCTTTCGGACTCAATTTGGATCATCTTTTCATTTTTTGTCACTAAAACTAAATCGCCCTCAAAAAGTGCAAGAAATGAAATAGGTAATTCTCCTAGCTGTTCTTTCGGAACTTTTATCGCTATATTTTCTATAGACAACATATCTAAAGAATCCGTTATTGCGAATACACTTGGATAATTGGGATGGGAAAGAAATGATTCTTCAAACTCTTCTTTTATATTTAAATAAAAGTTTAAACTAAGATATTGGTTTACTAATTTTATCATTAATCGGATTACTATTTTGCTTCTTTACTTCAATTGCTAAAGAAGTGTGGTTGGTTATTGTTAATTTTAAAAAAAAACATCCCTTTATTTATATTGACTTTGCTATAAATAAAAAAAATTATTTTCAAATTTATATTTATAAATAAAACATATACTTACACAAAGCAAACATTTTTCGCACATATTTTAAACATATATAAAAAATATCCCTACATTCGTGATAAAATATCAATGTTTATGGAAAAATCAAAATTGATTAAAACTCGAAAAAACCTAGGATTAAGCTGTAAAGAAATTGCAGATTTGCTGTGCATAGAAGAATATTCGTATAGACGAAGGGAAAATGGAAAAACCAAAATTAGCAATCAGGAATGGAAAAAATTAGCTAGTATTTTATCCGTTCCCTTTGAGACCATTTTTGAACCTGAAAGTACGTCAATTGACAATTCAATAAGTACAACTCCTGAAACAAATACTAATCACTACTATAGCGTCCCTAAAGAAATGGTGGACAATCAACAAGAGTATATCAACATTTTAAAAATAGAAATCGATTCTTTAAAGAAAGAAAATCAAATATTGAAAGAAAAATTACTGGTCGAAAAAGAGAAGAAATACTATATTTAAATGTATTTGAATTAATATAACATTCTAGATTGCTTTTGTTATATTTCTTTATGTAAATTTGTTCCATTAAAAACTATAAACTATGAGACCCGATTTATTTCAAGCCCCGGATTATTACAATCTAGATGATTTATTAAGTGAAGAACACAAACTGGTTCGTGATTCTGCCCGTGCTTGGGTAAAACGCGAAGTTTCTCCTATTATAGAAGAATATGCCCAAAAGGCGGAATTTCCAAAACAAATTGTAAAAGGTTTGGGTGAAATAGGCGGTTTTGGCCCTTATATCCCTGTCGAATATGGTGGAGCTGGATTAGACCAAATCTCTTATGGATTAATCATGCAAGAAATTGAGCGTGGTGATTCTGGTGTTCGATCTACTTCCTCTGTACAATCTTCATTGGTGATGTACCCTATTTGGAAATACGGAAACGAAGAACAAAGAATGAAATATTTACCAAAACTAGCCACTGGAGAATTCATGGGGTGTTTTGGTTTGACAGAACCAAACTATGGTTCGGATCCAGGAAGTATGATTACCAACTTTAAAGATATGGGAGATCATTATCTATTGAATGGTGCCAAAATGTGGATTTCGAATGCTCCTTTTGCAGATATAGCCATTGTTTGGGCAAAAAACGAAGAAGGAAGAATACACGGTTTAATCGTAGAACGTGGAATGGAAGGCTTTAGCACTCCAGAAACGCACAATAAATGGTCGCTTCGTGCCTCATCTACTGGAGAATTGATCTTTGATAATGTAAAAGTACCTAAGGAAAACTTACTGCCGAACAAATCAGGTTTAGGAGCGCCACTAGGATGCTTGGATTCGGCTCGTTATGGAATCGCCTGGGGTGCCATTGGTGCCGCAATGGACTGCTACGACACTGCTTTGCGTTATGCTAAAGAAAGAATTCAGTTTGACAAACCTATTGCAGGAACGCAATTGCAACAAAAGAAATTAGCCGAAATGATTACTGAAATCACCAAAGCACAGTTGTTAACCTGGAGACTTGGGGTTTTAAGAAATGAAGGAAGAGCTACAACTGCTCAAATCTCTATGGCCAAAAGAAATAATGTAGACATGGCCATCCATATTGCTCGTGAAGCTAGGCAAATGTTAGGCGGTATGGGAATCACTGGAGAATATTCTATTATGCGTCACATGATGAACTTAGAGTCGGTAATTACCTACGAAGGAACTCATGATATTCACTTGCTAATCACAGGAATGGATGTTACTGGAATCTCTGCTTTCAAATAGTTCTAAACAACTATTAAAGTATTTATAAAATTGATAGTAAAAGCTTCTTGGTAACGAGAAGCTTTTTTATTTTTGCACTAAAAAAAGATCCCCCAATGAATATTGCAACAATAAATACTGGTATTGAAACCCAAAAACAACAATTATTAAACCATCCTTTATACCAAAAAGTAAATACAATTGAAGATTTACATCGATTTTTAGAAAATCACGTCTTTGCGGTATGGGATTTTATGTCTTTATTAAAAGCCTTACAAGCTAAATTAACATGTACTACAACGCCATGGTTTGCGACCTCTAATCCAGAAACTAGGTATTTAATTAACGAAATTGTGTTGGCAGAGGAAAGTGATTTGACCATTGACGGCAGACGTCTGAGTCATTTTGAAATGTATCTAGAGGCCATGCAAGATTGCGGAGCCCGTACAACAGCAATAGAACATTTTTTAGAAGAGCTTCATTCACTTCAAAATATATTTGTTGCTATTAAAAAAAGTGATCTTCATCCCAATATTAAAGCGTTCCTTGATTTTACTTTTAGAGTAATCGAAGAAGGAAAATCACATGAAATTGCAGCTGCATTTACTTTTGGCAGGGAAGATTTGATTCCGAGTATGTTTACTGAAATACTGAGAAATTTTCAAGAAAATTTTCCAGCTAACGATTTAAGTAAGTTAATTTATTATTTTGAAAGACACATCGAATTGGATGCCGATGAACACGGACCAATGGCAATGAAAATGATTACTGAACTTTGTGGAGAGGATCCGAAAAAATGGTCCGAAGTACAGGGAATTTCGATTTTAGCCTTAGAAAAAAGAATAGGCCTTTGGGATGCAATCGAAGAGCACATTCACGAACAACATCTAGCAATAATTTAAAAACTGCTCAGTCACGGTCTCAGTTTCCAGTTACTTACTGAAAACTGAGACTGAAAACTGAATACTAATTCTCTGGTGCTAATTCTAATTCTAAGCCTTCAAGATTTTCGGTAATTGGAATTTGACATCCCAGCCTACTATTCGATTTTACATAAAACGCTTCGGAGAGCATTGCTTCTTCATCATCTCCCATTTCAGGCAAAGCGACATCATTAAGAACATAACATTGACAAGAAGCACACATGGCCATACCGCCGCAAGTACCCTCAACAGGGAGCTCGTAAGCTTTACATAATTCCATTATATTCATTGCCATGTCCGTTGGCGCCTGCAATTCATGAACAACTCCTTCTCTATCTTTAATCTTTATTAAAACGTCCATTCGTGTAATTTGTGTTTTTTTTTATCGAAGTCGTTTAAACTCCAATTTTTTATTCTTTAATTTCAAGGCTTAATACATATTCTTTTCTATTTTCATTATTAAGAATTCTTAACCCAATAATATCTGCTCGATTCACTATAAAAATAATTTTTGAAGAGGGCGCATAAACTCCGTCATGAGTTTTAAATATTAACTTCCCTTCATAAGTTAAGTTTACTAAACCATTTTTTTCTGTTTTTTCTTTAGTCAATGTTTGTGAGCTAAATTCGGCCGAATTATAGGCGCTTCCCTCCAACATTTTAGCTTTACCTCCACTAAGATCCGTCAAAAATTCAGCATTGGTTATCTTTAATTGCCCTTTACTATTTGAGGAAACATTAACCATAGATCCAAAATTCAATTCACTCCATTCTTCGTCAATATTAACTAACGTTTTGGACACAAATGATTCTTGTATTGGCTCTTGCCCATAATTTTTATAAAAACATAAAAATAGAATAATTAATAAGTACTGTTTTTTCATAATTCAAGGTTGTAAGTTAGTTTTACAAATGTAAATTTTTATTTGAATTTTCAAAGAAAAAAAAGTTGAATTATTTGCTTGAATTCCTAGTTAAAATAGAAAAAGCCTCTGTTTTACTGGCAATTCTCTAATGATAATTGCCAAAAAGTTTCGTTTTTTATTGAGATTTAACAAGTGTAAACCAAAGCTTTAACAAGGGACAATCAGAATCTTATCATTTTATAGTAGTATTTATTTCACTAAAAAATTACAGCTATGGTATCCCTATATAAAAAAGCGACTGCTATAACCAAACAACAGTCACTTTTGCCATGCTTTTACAAAACATTAACAACCGTTTCTATTTGTGGAGCATACTTCTTGATAGTCGTTTCTACCCCTGCTCTTAAAGTCATCTGATTCACACTACAACTAGTACAAGCTCCTTCAAGACGTACTTTCACATGTTTTCCTTCATCAATTGAAATAAGCGTAATATCTCCTCCATCTGAATTCAAAAAAGGCCTGATTTCATCTAGCGCTTTTAAAACATTGTTTGTTAATTCTTCTGTTTTCATCATTTTTTATATTCTCCTTTAGAAGTTTAGAATCTTATTTCTTAACAGCTGAACATCCAGCCATTGTTGTAATCTTTATAGCTTCAGTAGGCGCTAAGTTTTCGTTTCTCTTCACTACTTCACTTACTACATTACGTGTAATTTCTTCAAAAACACTTTCAATTACAGATCCTGTTTGCAATGCAGCCGGACGACCATAATCTCCTGCCTCACGAATAGACTGCACAATTGGTACTTCTCCTAAAAAGGAAACGCCAAGATCTTGAGCCAAGTCTCTTGCACCTTCTTTCCCAAAGATATAATATTTATTGTTAGGCAATTCTTCAGGTGTAAAATAAGCCATGTTTTCAATAATCCCCAAAACTGGCACGTTTATGGCATCAGATAAAAACATTGAAACTCCTTTTTTTGCATCGGCAAGGGCAACGGCTTGTGGGGTACTAACCACAACTGCTCCGGTTACCGGCAATGATTGCATAATCGACAGATGAATATCTCCTGTTCCCGGAGGCAAATCAATTAGCATAAAGTCTAATTCTCCCCAATCTGCATCAAAAATCATTTGATTCAAGGCTTTAGATGCCATTGGACCTCTCCAGATTACGGCTTGGCTTGGCGAAGTGAAAAATCCTATAGAAAGCATTTTTACTTCATAACTCTCAACCGGTTTCATTTTTGATTTCCCATTAACCTCAACCGAAATTGGCTTCTCATTCTCTACATCAAACATAATTGGCATGGATGGCCCATAAATATCAGCATCCAAAACACCCACGGAAAATCCCATTTTAGCCAATGTCACCGCTAAATTTGCCGTTACTGTTGACTTTCCAACACCTCCTTTTCCAGAAGCTACAGCGATAATGTTTTTTATTCCAGGAATGGCTTTCCCTTTGATTTGATTTGGATTTTCAGCAGCTTCAACTTTTACATTTACTTTAATTTTGGCCTCTGGAGAAACTAATTCAAGTATCGTTTTCCTGATATCGTCCTCTGCTCTTTTTTTGATATGCATCGCTGGTGTATGCAATACCAAGTCTACAACAACTTCATCTCCAAAAGTGACTACGTTTGCGACGGCTCCGCTTTCTACCATATTTTTACCTTCACCAGCAATAGTGATTGTTTCTAATGCTTTAAGAATATCTTTTCTATCTAATTTCATTTTTTTTAATTTTTCAGTGTTCTCCCGATAGCTATCGGGACAGTGTTCAGCAAAAAAGACTATGTTTATTTAAACTGATTTTAGATTGCAAAGATAACGGATTAAGTTCTAATTGTAAAGGATTTGGATTGGATTTATTGATAGTGCTGTACAATAAAAACTATAATAGAAACTGCATTTTTGAAGGTTACGCACTCCATTAAAATTCAAAGTACAAACGGGCTCAGTAATTTAGTTACACTGCCATTTCCGGCTCCCAAAAAACAGACTCGAAATCTATAATTTGATTATCCACCACAACAATTCCCTCACTTTCCAGTAATTGTTGCATGAGATTGGTTCCATCAAAATGGTGTTTCCCAGTAAGCAACCCTTTTCTATTCACCACCCGATGTGCCGGGACATCCTCTAGATTATGGGCCGCATTCATAGCCCAGCCCACCATTCTGGCAGAACGTGCAGACCCCAAAACTTTGGCAATGGCTCCATAAGAAGTCACTTTCCCGTATGGGATACGTCTTGCCACTGCATAAACCCTTTCGAAAAAATTGTCACTTGTAGTTTCCATTTTTACCCTAAATAAACCTTAATCAATTTAAATATTGTGAATAAAGAAACCAATCCCGTAATAGTTCCTATAATATAATTTCCATTATCCATCAAAAAGGAAGATTTAGATTCTCTTTTTTTAAAAAACAAAATATAAAGATAAAAAACCAAAAAAGATCCGATAACTACACCCGAAACAAATGACAAAATAAATCCTTTAGTGAAGAAAAAATACCCATAAGATGATAACGTAATGCTTATAAAAACATAATACGGAATAGGGAATAAATTCAAAACAGAAAGCAACATCCCTAGGAAAAACCGATTGGTTTTACTGCGTGTTTTAGTTTCAGATTTTGAGATTTTTGGTTTTTTCGCCTTCCAAAAAAAATAAATGGTTAATGCAAAAAAAATAAAAAGTCCAAATTCTTGAAGTTTATTGATGATATCAGGTCTACTATCAATAAAATTAGCAAATAACAAAGCCAAAAAAGTTTGAAAAAAAACTATTACGGTAGCACCAATAGCAAAAGAGATCGCTTCGTTTCTGCCGTCTTTCAAGCTTACTTTTGCCGCGGTCATATTAATCAATCCAGGCGGCGTAATACCAACCGCTGCAGCGATGAATCCAAAAAAAAAGGGTAATACTATAGCCATATTCAGTTCGCAGTCTCAGTTTGCAGTCTCAGTTTAAAAACGAAAAACTGCGACTGAAAACTATTTTATTTTAAAACGAATATACGTAATTGCTTTGTTAATTTCCAAATATTGTTTTTCGTAAAATGTCTGAAAAGCCGTAACTTCCTCTGGACTTCCTTCGTTTACATACACATTATGGTTCGCGTATAATACCTCATGACCTTCACCATGTAGTAATCCTAATGTATAGCCGTGCATGAACTCGCTATCGGTTTTAAGATTGACAACCCCCTCTTTTTTCAAGATTTTTTTATACAATTGCAGAAATTCCGAATTGGTCATTCTGTGTTTGGTTCTTTTGTATTTAATTTGGGGATCCGGAAAAGTAATCCAAATTTCATCGACTTCATTTTCGGCAAAAATGTGGTTGATCAATTCAATTTGAGTTCGAATAAAAGCCACGTTATGCAATCCTGTCTCTACGGCAGTTTTTGCACCACGCCAGAAACGAGCACCTTTGATATCGATTCCTACAAAGTTTTTATTGGGATATCTCTCGGCCAAGCCAACAGAATATTCGCCTTTACCACAACCTAATTCCAACACCAATGGATTCTCGTTTTTAAAAAATTCCGAATTCCATTTCCCTCTTAGCGGAAACAAATCTCCTACTACTTCTTCTCTTGTTGGTTGAAAAACATTAGTAAATGTTTCGTTTTCTTTGAACCTTTTTAATTTATTTTTACTTCCCACGATATAATTACAATTTCGGCAAAATTAAGGAATTATATAAGACCGAAAGCTTTAGGCTTTGTTAAAAACAAAAAAATCAAAAATTATCATTTAGATCGCCCTTTTTGAATCAAGGCATCTTCAATGGGAGCAATGATTTTAATCACTTCATTGGTATTGTCATTTGGGATCGTCATAGACAAAACATAATGCTTGATTTTCCATTCTTTATCAATTTTGACAAGCACTCCAGAGCCTCTACAAATTTTCATTTGTGTATTTAACAGCTCATCAAACCATGCTAATTTTCCTGATTTATCAAAATAAACATGGCGTTCCATGGCTTTAAAATCCCAAGCTTTTCCTTTGTCAAAATAAGGTTTTGCAAAGGCTTGAAAGGCTTTTAAATCCCAATTCTCCGTTGGATCCGTTCCGATGAAAATTGCATCCTCGGTCATCATCCCAAAATACGCATTATAATTGGCCTCGGCAGCGGCTTTGTGCCAAGCATCAAGGGTTGCATTGACCTGTTGTTTTTCATCTGATTCTTTATATTGCAAAGAATCAAAACTAACTACTGCCAATAGGGCTAAACTTAAAAAAAATGTTTTCATATATGGATAATATTTGTTTTTGATTGCTTTTGGTACTAATTATATCAATGTCGTTTCCTTAAGAATTTAATCGGCTCCAGTTTGTCATTTCGACGAAGGAGAAATCACATTACGCAATCTATATGTGATTTCTCCTTCGTCGAAATGACAAAAACAAACCTTAAGGAAACGACATTGATAATTACATCCTGAATTTCCAAGTACATCGAATCACTTAACCGTTACTTTATTTTTATCTGGAAGACTTCCCATTTTTATTTTCATTTCACCATCTTTTCCATCCACAACCAACAAATGCAACACTATCCCTTTGTATCGTTTGGCAGCTCTTTCCTTTTTATCTTTTATTTTAAAATCGTCCTCTGGATTTCTCAGTGGAATTGTCAATCCCAAATTAGTTCCTTTTTTAAAGGAATAAATACCTTCTACATCAAAATTCAAAACATTCGAACTCACTTTGAAGTAATCAACATTCACTTTACTTCCATCCATGTTTAATCGTCCCGATAAATCATTAAACACGATATGCTTTACATCTCTATTCGGAAAAGCAAACTTACCCACTTTCATAATTGGTTTAAAATCCGTTAGTGATCCCTTTTTGATATCGTATTGCAAATTTCCATTCGCAGATTCATCTACCAAATCGCCGTTTGCTGTCATTTTTAGAGATAAATCAACGTTTGCCGAAAGATTTCCGTTTATATTTTTGGGTTTAAATGATGTAATTCCAAAATTTTTGAACGAAGTTAAAAACTGAGGAATATCAACAGTTGTAATATTTACATTTGCTTTTACATTAAAAAAATCACTTTGCGGAATCAATTGAGAAGCAAATGCAATTTCCCCACCACAAGTTTCAATTGATCCGTGCTTGATAAAAAACTGCCTATTCTTGGCTACTACAATAATTTTAGCCTTTTTGGCAGTCAAATTTGCGTACACCATTTTATCCAAATTCAAATTCAAAACCACTTGGCATTTTTGAAGAAGAGCTATTCTTTTTTTATTTCCTCCTTTAGCAGTTACTTTTTTAACTCTCGCCTTTTTTTCACTGTAAGCCAAAGTACTCATTAATTTTTTTAAATCCATAAATGGGCTTTTGAGGTTGAGTACCGCTACCATATTTTCTGGATCATCATAATACAGATTCAGAAAATTATCTATTTTTCCGTCGAGGAAAACGATGTTTTTGTCTCTTTGGTATTTAATATTTCTAATATGCAAGGCTTCATCTGTAAAATCAAGGAGAATGTTCGTTAGAAAAGCAAGGTTTTTGGGTTTATAAAGCAGGTTGGCATTTATTATATTCACTTTACCCGTAAAACGAGGTTTAGAAATACGTAATGCAACTATATCTACATTAAATTTAAAATCGACATTAGCGGTTCCTCCGTTAAATTTAAAGACATCCTCTCCAAAAATACTTCCTAATTTCTCTACATCAAATTTAGAATGTAAATCTCCAGTTGCTATAGGCTTCTCTAAATTATTAATCGCTGCTATTGGTATATTCACTGGAATTCCTTCGTAGTTTCCTGTGAAGTTTTTAACAATAACTGCAGAGTTGATATCATTGTATCCCAACCCATTTTTGAAATTATTAATATATCTTCCCGAAAAATTACAGTCAGTAACAGTACCATCCTGAGTAACCAAAACATTGTCTTTTATTTGGGCATCAACAATGATTTCGGGATCCCCTTTGGCATTCATATCTCCAATAATGCTACATTGAGCATCGAGTGGTTTGGTAATATTAAAATGATTCAGAATTTTAAACAAATTCGGGTCTAACAAATGAGCCGCATCCAGCCATAAAATTTGAGTGCTGATATTGATATCCATCATAGGATGATCTTTATCCAAACCAAAACTTGCTTTGATGTCAAAATCATCCTCGCCAATTCCAAGTCCTTCGGTAAGCACGTCTATTCTATTTTTTTCTTTCGAAAATTGAACAGCCAACTTCCCTTGTACTCTTTTGTCTTTTATAAAACTCCCTTTGATGGTATTAAAAGCCATGCTTTTGGCAAAAACATCCAGAAAAAGATCCGTTTGCCAGCCGTCATCTGTATAGTTTATTTTACTTTTTAAAAACGCTACTTCAAAATGGAATAATTTATTTCTTTGCAAATTTTGGGAAATAAAGACCACATTCTTAAAATCTACCTCATCGATTTCGGTCTCGGTTTTGCTTTTTGGCTGATTTGTTTTAGGTTTTGGTTTAAATATATTGGAATTTGAAACTCCATTTTTATCCTTAAACAAATCAATTTTAGTATCAATTAATACAACCTTTTCTATAGCTACTTTTTTATTCAACAAACTCAGCACATTCAATCGCACTTCAATTTCTTCTGCTTTAAGCACGCTTCTTTTATGAATGGCATACAAGCTGTCTCGAAGTTCTACTTTGTTCAGCACCACTGTAAAATTAGGAAAACCAATCAGGAACTTATAACCCACATCGCCAATACTGGCATGACCCAAAATATTATCATTGATTTTCTGATTGATTTCTGTCATTATCTCCGATTTATTTTGATTAAAATAAACCCTCAATCCGATAAAAAAGACAAGCAACAACCCTATAAAACCAATACAGAAATACCCAATTATTTTCAAAACCTTTCTAAATCGATTCGTTTTTAAAAACGCTTTCCTTTTTTCTACAATTTGATTCATGGCTGTTATTTTTTTTCTAAAAAGTACAATAGGGTAAAAAATCCCTGTTTAAATCACATAAAATCAGACAATTATTTAAAAAAATCATAATTCACTACAAATCAAAGTTAGTATAATAAAACACAACTCCATCGATTATACCTGAAAAATCTTAACAATATAGTATTCCTATTTTTAAAACTAAAATGGAGGTTTTACCCTTATCCAGAAGTGATTTTAATGCTATTTTATTCAAAATTCACAAAAGATCAATGAAATTTATAGTACTTTTGGGGTCAATAAACCCTACAAATGGGTTGTTAATCTAAAAACAAAAACTATGCGATCATTAAAAATTTTATTATTAGGTGCTTTTATAGTATTGGCATCTAATGCAGTTTCAGCACAAGCTTTCGGAGTTAGAGCAGGGGTAAATATATCGACTATAAGTGGCGATTACTACAACTCAAGCACTCAAACGGGATATTACGCGGGTATCTACAAGGAAATTCCTTTAATAAAAAGTCTACTTTTTATACAGCCTGAGCTACAGTATTCTAGTCAGGGTTTCAGTAACAGTATAGGGGACTACACGATTGACTACATCACTGTACCAGTATTGGCGAAAGTATATGTGGTAAAAATGTTGAGTTTTGAAACAGGACCACAATTCGGTTTTAAAATAGGTGATAAATCAGACCCTAAAAATCAACTTATTGATCCAGACTTTAACTATGAAACTTTTGATCCAGCATGGGCATTCGGTGCATCATTGAACCTGCCTTTAGGACTGTCTATAAATGGTCGTTTCATTAGTAGTTTTAATAGCGTATTCAAAGAGGGAGACTACAATAGTCAAGGAAAAAGCCAAGTTTTTCAAATAGGAGCTGCTTTCCAATTTTAAGAAAGCATTCAACAATTCTTACTACTAAAAAAGTTGCCTTAAAATACATTTTTTAAGGTAGCTTTTTTAGTATATAAAGCAGTCATAATGATTTTAATAGTGCGTTTATTTTTGTAATTTTATGCCATATCTAATAAAAAACTACAATCGGGATTCTACAAAAAAATATTACCTTGACATGAAAAAATTACTGTTATCCCTCATTATAATTGGTTTTTCTTTTCTCGTTCTCTCCTGTGAACAAAAAAACGCTAAAGATTCTAAACTAAAGGCCGCTAAAGTCAACAATGGCCCTTCTTTTGATAGTACCTTAGTTCGTCCGTTTTTTAAAAAATATCCTGAATTAGAAAAATACCAAAAAGAAGTAACCCAGTTGTACCTTAAACGCAACTACCAATATATTTGGTATGACAAAAAAGGAGTTTTAGAAGTGGGGCATTTGTTGTATAATAAAATCAACCATCTGGAAGAGGAAGGGATTAAAACCACCATCCCTTACAAAAAAAAATTGGATGCTATTTTTCAAAATTCGGAAACCGTTTCAGAACCAAATGCAACGGATGAGTTATTCATGTCGTCCTTTTATTTTTTATATGTCCATAAAGTTTTAAAAGGGCTGGATACCAAAAAAACTATTGAATTGGGTTGGTTTTTACCTCGAAAAAAACAATCCTACATCAATTATTTAGACTCTATAATGGCCAATCCTTCATTGATTGAAAAGAACGAAAAAGAAGTATTTGGGCAATATTATAGTCTAAAAGAAGTACTTCAAAAATATAAAAAAATAGCAAAAGACAACTCTTGGGATCCTATTGTGACCGACACTAGTTTCATCGCCTTTAAGCCTGGCGATTCTTCCCAAACCATTGCACAAATAAGACACCGTTTGTTTGTACTGGGCGATTTAGCGAACGATTCTGAAAGCGCGAATTATGACGATTCTCTTATTACCGGAATTTTGAAATACAAAAACCGTACAGGAAGTCTCAAAAACAATCATATTACCAAAAAAACCATCGCTTCCTTGAATACTCCTATTGTAGAGCGCATCAAAACCATTATGGTCAATATGGAGCGTTGCCGCTGGATAACCGCCGACATTGCTGCATCCAAAGAATTAATAGTAGTCAATATTCCCGCCTATGAGTTGACTTATTTTAAGGAGGGGAAAACCGTTTTGACATCAAAGGTTGTCGTGGGGAAAGACTTGAACAAAACTGTGATTTTTAGTGCCAATATGCGCTATATCGTTTTTAGTCCTTATTGGAACATTCCCTCTAGTATTATCAAAAAAGAAATCAAGCCGGGCATAGCCGAAAACGAAAATTATCTTGAAGAACACAACATGGAACGTAAAAACGGTGTTATAAGACAAAAACCAGGGCCAAAAAATTCGTTGGGATTAGTGAAATTTTTATTCCCCAACCCCTATTCAATTTATTTACACGACACTCCTTCTAAAGGGTTGTTCAACCGTGAAAAAAGAGCTTTTAGCCACGGTTGCATTCGAGTAGCCAAACCCATACAATTGGCGAATGAAATCCTGAAAGACGACCCAAACTGGACTCCCGAAAAAATAGACGCCGCCATGAATAAAGGAGAAGAAAACTGGTACACTCTAAAAAGCAAAATCCCAGTGTTCATTGGTTACTTTACTACTTGGGTAGATGCCGATGGGGTGATTCGTTTTTATGATGATGTGTACCAGAGAGATGAGCAATTGGCTCCTTTGTTGTTTGATGAATAGTTTTTTATGGCCCAAAATACAAGTACTATTCAAGTCGCAGTTTTCAGTCTCAGTCTCAGTTTTCATAGGTATCTGTAAACATTGCAATTCATTTTCTTAACAATATTTATAAAAAAGAGAGTCAATTATAAATTAACACGCTTTTTGGACTGAAAACTGCGACTAAAAACTGAAAACTACCTGAATAGCTACAAAAACAAGAGAGGCTGTCGTTATGGGACAGCCTCTCTTTTATATATTCTTTCGCTCTTTGGCGTTGATTGGTCTTAATATGCTTTTTGTTTTTCAAACGCAGTAGATAACGTTTTCTTAATTTTATCCAGCGCCCCATTAAAAGCTTTTTCGATGGTTTCGGCATGTTCTGTTACCGCTATAGGCTGCATGTTGGCTGGTCGGGCTTCTATAAGACAACGCTTGTCGTTTAATCCTAATTTTACACTATTCTCATCTCCAAAATGCACTTCTATGCGGGTAACCTTATCATCAAAACGGGATAATACTCTTTGTATTTCACTTGAAAAATAAGCATCAAGTCTTTCGCTACCTTCTACATTCTTGTCTGTGTTGATTTGTACTTTCATATTCTGATATTTATTGATATATCTCAAAGTTAAAAATTATTTCCTAAAGTTTTCTCCTTTTAGCAAAACATTATGAAAGAATACAGCCATTTTTTGAAGTGTAAACAGAAGTGTCTGAAAACGAAAAGGATAGTGTCTCGTCCTGAAAAAGTTTACTCTTTCTGGATTTGTGTCACTAAACCATTTTTATTTTGGCAGTTCTGTAAACCCCATATTATAGAGTGCAAAAGCCTGAATATCGACATTCTCTTGTATCGTTGCCGCAACCGATTTTCCAGCTCCATGGCCTGCATTGATATCGATTCTAATCAATACTGGATTCGATTCTGTTTGTTTTTCTTGCAACTCAGCCGCAAATTTAAAGCTGTGCGCAGGAACTACTCTATCGTCATGATCCCCTGTGGTAACCATAGTTGCTGGATAATGAACTCCTGCTTTTACGTTTTGAACTGGCGAATACGATTTTAGGTATTCAAACATCTCTTTATTGTCTGCCGATGTTCCGTAATCAAAAGCCCAACCCGCTCCAGAGGTAAAAGTGTGGTAACGCAACATGTCCATTACGCCCACCGCTGGCAAGGCCACTTTCATTAAATCTGGTCGTTGTGTCATGGTAGCGCCCACCAATAACCCTCCGTTTGATCCACCACGAATGGCCAGAAAATCAGAAGAAGTATATTTTTGGGCAATTAGGTATTCGGCTGCTGCGATGAAATCATCAAAGACATTTTGTTTTTGCATTTTGGTTCCTGCATCGTGCCATTTCTTACCGTATTCTCCACCTCCACGAAGGTTGGCCACTGCGTAAATCCCACCATTTTCCATCCAAACAGCATTAGAAATTCCAAAACTAGGCGTCAAGCTAATGTTGAATCCGCCATATCCATAAAGAATCGTTGGGTTCTTTCCGTTGAGTTTCAATCCTTTTTTGTGGGTAATTATCATTGGAATTTTTGTCCCGTCTTTGGAAGTATAAAATACTTGGGTAGAAACATAATCTTCGCTTTTGAAATCTACTTCAGGTTTTTGATACACTGCTGATTTTCCGGATTTTGGTTCAAAAGAATATATAGTTCCCGGTGTAGTGTAATTGGTAAACGAATAATAAAGTGTTTTTTCTGCTGCCTTACCACCAAAACCACTAACAGTTCCTAGACCTGGCAATTGAATTTCACGCACTAATTTTCCAGAATAGTCATATTGCTTTACAATAGATACAGCATCTTTCATGTAATTGGCAAAGATAAACCCACTACCTGTTGACACGGTTAAAACATGCTCGGTTTCGGGAATAACGTCTTTCCAGTTTTCTGGTTTTGGATTGTTGACCTCTACACTCACAATGTGTTTGTTGGGTGCATTTAAGTCGGTTTCTATAAATAATTTTTCGCCTTCATTATCAATCACACCATTATCACTATTAAAATTGTCAACTATACAAACAATACGGCTATTGGGTTTGGTTAAATCCTGAATATACAATTCGTTTCCGTAAGTAGAATTGGCAGCCGAAATAACTAAATAATGATTGTCTTCGGTAACTCCACCGTTTACGTAACGTCTTTTTAGGTCTGCGCCAAAGATCACTAGATCGTCTTTTTGAGCAGTTCCTAATTTATGGTAATACAATTTATGCTGGTCTGTTTTGGCCGAGAGTTCGCTTCCTTTTGGTTTGTCATAACTGGAATAATAGAAGCCTTCATTTCCTCTCCAAGAGATACCGCTAAATTTCACATCGACTAAAGTATCTTCCAGAATCTTGAAGTTATCGACATCCATCACCATTACTTTTCGCCAATCGCTTCCACCTTCAGAAATAGAATATGCTACCTTTGAACCGTCTTTAGAGAAATCTACTCCACCTAAAGAAGTAGTTCCTAATTTTGAAAAGGTATTCGGATCCAGAAAAACGGCTTCTTTCCCTTTGCCATCTTTTCGATACAAAACCGACTGATTTTGCAATCCGTTGTTTTTGTAATAATAAATAAAATTCCCTTCTTTGAATGGTGCACTTATTTTTTCATAATTCCAGAGTTTCTCAAGTCTTATTTTTAAAGCATTTCTAAAGGGAATTTTGTCCAAATAATCATAGGTAACTTTGTTCTCTTTTTTTACCCAAGCAGCGGTTTCGGTAGATTTATCATCTTCGAGCCAACGATAGGGATCACTGACTTTGGTGTCAAAATAAACGTCGACAGTTTCTCCTTTTGGAGTCTGAGGATAGTTCATACCTTTTTCTTTTGGGCTTTGGCCAAAAGATACTATTGAAGTAGATACAGCCATTAGCAATGCAATTTTTTTCATTAGAAATTAGTTTAAATATCTCCCAGTAGTCGCAACTTACTGCAATAAAAAGCCCCAAAGTGTTGATAAATCTAGCTTTAGGGCAGTTATAGTCTCACCAAAAAGGTGTAAATTGTCTTTGCGAAAACACAAAATGCGACTATGGACAAAGTTATAATATCTTCGAAGAATGTCACTCCTTTTGGAGGTTTAAATTTAATTTATAATGCTATAAATCGCTCAGGCATCCCTCAGTTCCTTGATAATAAAATAGGTTTTCGTCATTTTAGAGCGGAATATTCGTATTCTGACATAATCTTATCTTTATTCGGGAACGCTGTATGTCAAGGGGATTATATTTCTGATTTAAAGCAGTTTAAATCTAAATTTAGCGACCAATTCTTCGCTAATATCCCATCGGCAGACACCGTTGAATATGCTTGTCAAGAATTAAAAACAACAACAATTAAAGAGGTAACCAGTAAGGGGATTGTACATGAAATCAATTTCAACAACGGTCTAAATGATTCTATTGTAGCACTTTGCGTAAAAACAAAACAATTAGACCCAATGGTTAAAAATTACACTTTAGATTTTGACAATGTGGTAGTTGAAACTGCAAAACAAGACGCAAAAAAGAGTTACAAAAAGACAAATGGCTATCATCCTAACTTTGCTTTCATCGGTCGCTTACCTGTACATATCGAAAATCATAATGGTAATACTCCTGCAAAATATAAACAAAGCGAAACTTTGAAAAGATGTTTCGATAATTTGGATGCTAATAAAGTGAAGATAGGGCATTTTAGAGCAGATTCAGCATCCTATCAACAATTAGTTGTCGAATTGGTAAGCCAAAGAGCTACTTGTTTTTATATCCGAAATGTAAATTCCGAATCATTTAGAAAACATTGTGCTCTGATAAAAACATGGGAAACCATTGAAGTTAACTTTGAAAAAAAAGAAGTGGCTACCACAAATTACACCCCTTTTGGCGGTGATAAATCGTATCGAATTGTAGTTACCCGTTCCTTAGGAAATGACCAACAAATAGACATGTTGTCGGGATGCCCCTATGGTTATTATGGCATTATGACTAATAACATTGCCTAT
>NZ_VJZS01000013.1 GCF_007097385.1 Flavobacterium sp. ZT3R18 | reverse complement strand
TTTAAAGCGCCCAAGAATATAGAATTTGAAGCTGGGGAGGATATTGTTTTCAGTGCTGGAAAAGACATTAGGACTACCGCAGTAACGAATATTATTGAAAGTGCAGGAGTTGATAAATCTACCACCGTTGGAGCAATACTCAATACTACTGTAGGCGGAGATAGTATGCTGAATGTGACAGGGAGTTATATGGAGCATATTGAGGGGGATATTAAATCGCACACCGAGAAAGAGAGACAAGAATCGAGTGAAAAAGGGATTGAATCTTCAAGCAATGGAGCGATAAATAAACATTCTGAAAAAGAGATACAAAATAATAGCGGTGAAAAAACTAAATCACATTAAGCAATGATAAAAACAGTAGAAGAAACAACCATTATAATCAATAACAATACTTTGATGCTTACTAACGGCAAAAACAGAGCTCGTTTTCGTTATGATTCAAAAGACGGATCTGTTAGTTTTAGTGATTCAAATGGAAATATGGTACAGAATTACGGCTCAACCATTTCAATAAATTTTGAGGTTTTTAAATTGACCCATCTGGGGCAAACAATAAATAGGAACGATGGAACTATGATTGCCTGTTTGCGTGATAAAGACATTCAGGAACTTGCAGAGAAAACTTTTTTTGACGAAGGACAACTGCGGGTTTATGATTTTATGAATCTTAAATTTACTATCGAATTATGAGCAGAATACGAATTGTAGGCGGAAAAATAATTAAAACTACAGGTGGCGATTATAACATGTATGCCAAAGAAAATATTGTAACCACATCTGCTAAAACGATTACAGAAGTTGGTGTTGAAAAAGGGATTAGTTATGGCGAGCCCAAAAGTCCTCCTAAACAAGAAATCATAGAGAGTACATATAAGTTTGAAAGCACTTATGTACATGACCATCTTTTGAAAGAGGCAAAGGAAATGATGCCAAAGTTCAATATCGATGACACTAGTATTGTTTATAAATTTTATAAGTCAATAACCGATGGTAAAATTGTAAATCCACCTATTGCGGTATCTAAAAATTTTCATCCCGGTAAAATTGCTTCTTATGACCTAGAGGAGAAAAAAATAGTGATTTGGGATATAAATCTACTAGGAATAGAAAAAAACGAGAATAAAAAAATAAAATTAATTCAGGCACTAGTAGAATCCTATAGTGCATATCTTAACGTTTGCTTGAAGGATATAAGCTCTGGAAATAATTTTGAAGCTTACAGTTATGACTTATTTCGGTTTGATGCGATGGGTACGGAAACGGTGGTTATAGGAAAAGTAGAAACACCAACATACAAAGGAAACCTAGAGATTTCTTTTCCTGAAAGTGAAAGTACAACACCACCAAAACAAGAATGGAAACCAGAAAAGGATCCACGAGCCCACGGGCCAAACGCAGGTGGCGGAGGAGGTTCTTATGAGGGTCCTGGCGACCCACCTACTAAAACACCCAATATAGGAATAAAGTTTAGTTACAGCCTCAAGGCTGGCTTTACGGTAGGTGTGTATGCAGGCGTTTCGAAGAGTGTAAGTGCTAGGAATTTTGGCGTCATGGGAAGTCTTAACACATCCTTGACTTGGTACGCAAAAGGTTCTATTGGAACATCAGACATGAGTCCTAATTTGGTTACCCTGAGCGCCACTCCTTCAATCACATTAGGGTATTTAACGGGCAATGCACTCAATATGAATTTGTTTAATCAACATGCAGGATCTGGAGTTTATAATCCTTATGAGTATGCGTTTACACTAGGAGCGACGGGAATTTTGAGTTCGGGTAGCGTATCTAAGGCGTTTAATCCCGAAACAGGACAGCTTGGGAATAATCGTTACAATTCTGACGACAACCCCACTAGAAACCAAATAGTTGGAGGGGCAGCGATAAAAATAGGGGATTTTATGATAGCTTCTTATAACGATATTTACAAACCTCCATTGTTTTTTGGTATGGGCTCTGATCAATATTGGTCGGCGGGCGTAAACATGCAAGCAAAATTACCAGGGGGTATTAATGCTGCTTACGCTGTAGATATGTATTACGGTAAATCGAACAACAAAAACACTTATAATAATGACAAAATAATAAATGGACAAAATTATGATTATCAACAATTGTTTGATGTTTTGCTCAACAGCGGGCAAGAAACCTTCTCAATTACCGATGCCAACGGAAGACTGACAGCCAAAACCAAGTTTGGTTACGGTACTTTTTGGCCAACCAACGCCATGCATGATAGTATTGCTTTTCCAGAAGTGCCCAAAGAACCGATAACACCAAAAGAATCAGACTATACGAATGTAGACAAATACGATGCGGCAAAAAGCCAATATCAAAAAGACCTAAAGACATACGAATCAGACAAGATTAATTATAATGTTAGTAACCAACTAAAATCTAGCCCTACTTTTCATCATTTGTATGTGGTGTACAAAGAAGAAAACAAGAAGGATTTGGACAGACTAAATACATATATTGGTGCTGGACAATCTGATAAAGGGAAATTATTGAAAGAATTTTATGAATTGGATGAAAAAAACAAAAAGAATAATGAAGCAAATAAGTAAAATAGTTGCATTAATGCTTCTATTCGTTTTGGTAATCAGTTGTAGTTTATCTAAAGAGAGAAAGAGTAAGAGCAAGGAAAATCACAGAGCATATGTTAATTATTTGATTTCAAGGAATATAGATTCTATTAAAGCAAATGATCTTGACAATTATGATGAATTTTTTGCTTTTAAAGAAGAACAAAAACGGCAATCCTTATTGCAAAACACATACCTAAAAACAAATAAGGTATATGTTTACCAGGGGAATCGAAATGTAATCACTTTCTGTATTTATTCGAATGAAGGTTATTTGTATATGGCAGAGGCATATAAAACAGGTGGAATGTTTTTGACCGAACCAAAAGACGGAATAAGACAACTAAAACAAAAAACAGAATTGAACTTTCTAGGTTTTTTTGAATTAGAAGATACTATTTTTAAAAGTAGTCGTCATGTAAAAACTCCTTTTTACGAAATGAATCAAAGTGATTTTGGTTATATAAAAAATGACACTATAACACTGACAGCGTATTATAATGTAAAAAAATCAGGTGGGTACAAGAAAAAATGGCTTGCCAAAACTCACAAAACAAATTATAAATTTATTTACCAACCCGATTTGAGGGCTATCAAATCTAAAAACAGTTCTGGATTTGATGCGTTCCTTATTGAGGGGTCATTTAATGTAGAAAGAAACTTAGAAGAAGAGAAAATGTTACAGCTTTTAGAGAATGTAAAGTATTAAGAGTAATGGATATTGATTCGAAACCCGAAACAGCCCCCTTTATACAGAAGCACTCCCTACTGGTTGCTGGTTAACGAGTGATAGAGAAGGTAATAACGAAGTATGGAAAAAAGCTTGCGAGCATATTCTAGAGTTTAAACAAACAGGAATTTTAGCCCCTTTTTCTCAAATTGCAGATTTTTACAAACACGTAGACGATAAATTACCTCAATTTGGGCATCATACAAGATGGACAAAAGGCGCTATTCCTTTAGTAGATGCTTTAACAGCATTTGAATCTTATGCTTCTTATGTAACAGTAAACGAAATTGAAGTAATATTAAGTGAATTGAATTTAGGAATTTGTGATTATGCTATTACTCAATTTTATGAATTGTTTTATGGTAAGTACAAAGATACTTCACTAGAAAACGATGCGGATGCTTATGCCTTTGATTTACAATTTGTAAAACACGAGCAAGGAGTAGTTGCCCCGCCCATTTATGCTAAAACACCTAAAGGAACTATTAGTATATTTCAGGCAATGGCGGACAAAGACCCTCAAGGCGATGCATTCTAAAGATAGTTGGCATGGATTAGGATCATTAGTTATTTCTATATTTGAGAGTGTAGTCCCTGAATTTGATGACCCTTGGAAAGGGGACGTAACCGATGCGGGCTTTAGAACAGATTTACCTTTGTTAATGTTATGGCTAGACCGACATAAACCTACATCGGCATCATTTAAAGATAAAGTTGATGCAAATGGATATTTAAAAGAGGATTATAAAAAAATAATTAGAGATTATGAAAAAAAATGAACCATGTATTAATACAACAGCAAAATTGTGGATTTCTCACTTATTAGTTTATTATTTTACTTATATAACTATATCTAATCTTGTTAAGAACTATTACTTGCCACACTGGGATTTTTTTAACAAGGAGTCTTTAACAATTTTTATGCTTTCACCGATTATAGGAATTACAGGCTTTCTCGATCGTTTCCCTGGTTTTTTTATTTTCCAAATTATTTTGATGTTGGTGTTATACTATCGCTTTTTTGAACGAAAAATATACAAATCCTATTTGGTTTCATTACTAATTTCACATCTATTATTGTATCTTTTTTTATGGAGTATAAATGGACATAAACACAATTTCTCTACTTCTGGAATAGAATCTGCTCATATTGATGTTCTTTTTTTTGTAATCCCAAGTTTAGCAGTGGCTTTGTCAGTTAATTGGTTTTTATTTGGACGGCATGAAAATCAAAAAAAGAATTAATTGCAAAATTAGCATCATTTAAAGACAAAGTAGTTGTATGGGGATTTCATGCATTTTCAAAATAGTCTGCTTGGATTTGGATCTTTATTGACAAATCGTATAACTCCCGAATTTGACGACCCTTGGAAAGGAGATGTAACCGATGCAGGATTTAGAACAGATTTACCTTTGTTAATGTTATGGCTAGACCGACATAAACCTACATCGGCATCATTTAAAGATAAAGTTGATGCAAATGGATATTTAAAAGAGGATTATAAAAAAATAATTAGAGATTATGAAAAAAAATGAACCATGTATTAATACAACTGCAAAATTGTGGATTTCACATATATTAGTTTATTATTTTGTTTTTGTAAGTTTATCTAATCTTGTGATGAAAGGCAGTTTTTTTCATAAAGAATCGTTAAAAATGCTTTTTGCCTCTCCATTAATAGGATTAATGGGTTTTCTAGATCATTTTCCTGGGTTTTTTATTTTTCCAATTATTTTTATGTTAGTGTTTTACTATCGTTATTTTGAACAAAAAATATACAAATCCTATCTGGTTTCATTGCTAATTTCATATTTTCTATTATATATATATTTATTCAGTATAGGAGGTCTTAAATCTGATTTTATGGATGTTAATGTTTTTTTATTCATTATTCCAAGTTTAGCAGTGACTTTGTCGGTTAATTGGTTTTTATTTGGGCGGCATGAAAATCAAAAAAAGAATTAACCCGATAGCGCGTATTCGCAATCCGTGCCCTCACAGTACATCGACAAAGTGAGAAAGGAATAAAAAAAATGGGTTTGATAATTTGGAATGGGCACGGGTTTTTCTTTTTGACATTCTATATAAATTAAAAAAATTATGGTTAAAACAACCTCAGAAATAACAATTATAGACAACGATGAAACCTTAATGCTCCATAATAAAAAAAATAGAGCATTATATACTTGTAATAAAGAGCAAAACAGAATAAGTTTCAGCGATTCAAACGGGAATAAAACATTCAATTACTCCGCTACTGCTAGAGTTAATTTCGAGATGTTTGAATTAACTCAAATAGGAGAAACTATAAATTTTAAGAACGGTAAAATAAAGGCTTATTTATCTACCAAGGACGTACAAGAACTAGCGCAAAAAACATTTTATGAAGATGGACAAACCCGTATTTATGATTTTATGAACCATGAATTTACTGTAGAATTATGAGTAAAATAAGGTGATAATTGCAATATATTCTACAGTCAACCTGATTTGGATTGATTATTTTAAGCTATTTTATGGCTGGTGTAAACTAGTTGTAGGTTAGTTTGCCAAAATACTAAGGCTAAAATCAAACCAAAATATAACTAACTAGAATAAAAACAAATAATTAACAAAACTAAAAACTAACATAAAAACAATTAATCAATGAAAAAGCTAATATTTACTTTCGTAATTTTTATTTTAACTCTAGGGACAACATTGAAAGCCCAAAATTTAGAAACGCCAGAATTTGCATTCAGACCTTATATTCTAGAAATAAACAATAATCTTAAATCTCTTGAAAATGCTGATGGGAAATTAGAATCTAAAATTTTAGGTATGGGTTATGGAGGGTCTGAAATATATTATTCCGCTAAATTGCCGAAATCTACTATTAGAGTTAGCAAATCTTCTTTGCCTAAACTAATTGTAAAAATAATTGGTGGAGTTGATCCTTTGCAATATATTAAATTATCAAAAGCCGAAATAAAAAAAGGAAACAGAAAATTTATGCAAAATAAAACTTATTTTGGAGGTGCAAATAAAGATTTAAATGATACTTTCATTAAACTTGAATTTAAAAAAATACGAAATGAAATCTACGAAATCATTTTACCAAGTAATATTGAAATCGGCGAATATGGATTTATTTCAAGTGGCTTTGTATATTGTTTAGGAATTGAATAATAAATTTCAAAAGTCAAATCTTAAAACTCAAAACCTCTGCTGCGTTATTATATGCCAGAAGATGTAAAAAGTGCGTTAATGGACAAGTATAAAAATCCTATTGTTGTTGGTATTGAAGATCAAGCTAAGGAAGTGGGAGGCCACGGTGGTATGGATTTTATCATGGATTACCGTTTGATTCATTGCCTTCAAAATGGACTTCCGTTAGATATGGATGTCTATGACTTGGCAGAGTGGAGTTGTTTAGGACCTTTAACAGCCATTTCCCTTGATAATAACTCTGCTCCGATAGAAGTCCCAGACTTTACTCGTGGAGGATGGAATAAGTTGAAAACAGTTGAGTTTTCTAAATAGAAAGTTTTTTAAACTATGTTTAATAAAAAAAGCAACTCATTGGAGTTGCTTTTTTTATTGTTGTTTTGTTTTTTACTATTTGAAATTGAACCCAATTACGGCTCCTAGCCCAAATTGATAGGTATAAGCATAAGTAGCTACAGAAACAGGACCCCAATATCCCCAGTAATTGTCATAACCAGTGTGTATAACCATAGATTGAAGACTTGCTTGAAGACTTATAGAAACAACAGAAGGCGTTTTTATTTTAACTCCACCTTTTAACTCCCAAGCAAAGTTGGTATCGTTTCCAGATTGAGGGGTTTCTATAATGCCAAAACCTATTCCACCACCTAAATAAGGAACTACATTAGTCCCGTTTTCAAAATAACGATTTCCACCCAGTAGGACGTAGTTGATAGCACCTTTGTCATCCCCAGCATTTACTTGTTTGCCGTTTGGTTCATAAAGCGGCATGCCAGTGTCAATTCTTAAGTACTTGAATTCGATTGAAGATGATTTTTGTGGAAAAAACTCTAACCCAGCACCATATTCAACCCCATCATTAATCGTAGCATGACCGTAATCAAAATTTACTCGATTCGAAAATGTGTAACTACCGTAAACATCAAGTACGACCGATCCTCTATTTTGAGCCATCGTACCTACTGAAAATAGAAAAGCGATTACTATTAAACTGTAATTTTTCATAATTTCTTTGTTTTGTTTGTTTCTAACAAATATAGTTAAAAAATAAAAAAGATTACAAATTATATGTTAAATAAACTACAAAAAAATAAGTAAATTACTTTAGTATTAAGAGGTTATGTTAATATAGTTTTTTAAAATTTTAGACATAAAAAAAACAATTCGTAGGAATTGTTTTTTTTATGTCTAAATCGGATAACGTGTTAGTCAATTATCATTTCAGGGATTTCTCCTTCTATGATTAAGTCGGCTTCGGTAGAGGCTATGATGTGTTCTACAGTAACTCCTGGAGCGCGTTCCAGCAATTTAAATCCTTTTGGAGTGATTTCTAAAACGGCCAATTCGGTAACTACTTTTTTTACGCAACCTACACCAGTTAAGGGTAAGGTACATTTCTTTAATATTTTGGATTCTCCCGCTTTGTTGACATGCATCATCGCTACGATAATATTCTCGGCAGAAGCTACAAGATCCATGGCTCCACCCATCCCTTTGACCATTTTCCCTGGAATTTTCCAGTTGGCAATATCGCCGTTTTCTGAAACTTCCATAGCGCCAAGGATTGTTAAATCTACGTGTTGTCCGCGGATCATCCCAAAACTGGTGGCTGAGTCAAAAAACGAAGCTCCAGGCAATGTTGTTATGGTTTGTTTTCCTGCGTTGATGATGTCAGCATCTTCGTCGCCTTCAAAAGGGAATGGTCCCATGCCCAGAACGCCATTTTCGCTTTGAAATTCAACATCAATTCCTTTCGGGATATAGTTGGCCACCAAAGTGGGTATTCCGATCCCTAGATTCACGAAATAACGGTCTTTCAATTCTTGTGCAATTCGTTTTGCAATTCCTATTTTATCTAATGCCATGTGTTTTTGTGTAAAGTGTAAATAATCTAAAAAAACCACCCCGCCCTGCGGGCACCTGATTTAGTTTTCAGTCTCAGTTTTCAGTCTCAGTTTTCAGTCTCAGTTTTCAGTCTCAGTTTTCAGTCTCAGTTTTCAGTCCAATAAGTGGGTTTGTTTAACACTTATTTTTTTACAAATAGTATCAAGAATGCAAATTTCAATATTTATAGACAACTCTGAAAACTGCGACTGAGACTGAAAACTGTGATCTAACTTCTCGTTCTAGTCGTGCGTTGTTCAATTCTTTTCTCGTATTGTTCTCCTTGAAATATGCGTTGTACTAAAATCCCCGAAATATGAATTTGGTTGGGATCTAAAGTTCCTGCTTCGACCAATTCTTCTACTTCGGCCACAGTTATTTTGGCGGCACCGCACATACACGGGTTGAAGTTTCTGGCTGTTCCCTTGAAGATGAGGTTTCCGGCGGTATCGCCTTTCCAAGCTTTTACAATGGCAAAATCGGCTTTGAAGGCGTGTTCCATAATGTGCATTTTGCCATTAAATTCACGAACTTCTTTGCCTTCGGCCACTTCGGTTCCGTAACCTGCGGGAGTAAAGAAGGCTGGAATACCTGCTTGTGCCGCACGGCATCTTTCGGCCAATGTTCCTTGTGGGATGAGGTCAACCTCTAGTTCTCCAGAAAGCATTTGGCGTTCGAATTCGGCATTTTCTCCTACGTACGAAGAAATCATTTTTTTGATTTGTTTTTTTTGCAATAACAAACCGAGTCCAAAATCATCAACCCCGGCATTATTGGAAATGCAGGTTAGGTTTGTGGTTTCCTTTTGAACCAATTCGGCGATGGAGTTTTCGGGTATGCCACACAATCCGAAACCACCAAGCATAAGGGTCATTCCGTTTTCTATTCCTTGCAGTGCTTCTTGAACGGTATTTACTTTTTTGTTAATCATACTAATTTATTTAGAACTATATCGATTTCTTTAATTTTTGTAAAATTAGGTCATTTTTTGTTTTCTATGAAGTATTATTATTTAAAGCATTAAAAAGGGCACTTCAATTGAAAATAATTACTCCATAAATCAAATTTAGTAAAATAAACGTATTGATTTGTTTTCAATTTTTATTAAGCCCAGAATTCCCATTAGACTTTATGTAGAAGACAAACTATAATCCTATCTGTCCCAAAACTTTTGGGATTATTGGATTAACTAATAAAATTGGTATAACTCATTCAAACCCCGAAAGGGGTGAAATGATTATAGAAAATATATAGCGTCGGCGAGCAAACCCCGATGGGGGTGAAATTATTTTTATTTATTGAAAAACAGCCATCTTAATAATCAATACATTCAGATGTGAAATACCAGCCCTTCGGGGTTTTGGGATGATGAAATTACTTATTTCTATAATAATTTCACCCCTTTCGGGGTTTTCAGAAAGCATTGAAGATTGGATTTGACCTGTAACAATCAAAAATAGCAATGATTTCTAATGTGGAATCTGGGTTAAATAAAGGGATAAACAAGAAGAACCATTTTAGAGGTTCTAAAATGGTTCTTTGAATAGTGTTATTAGATGTTCATGTATTTTAAAAACAAAAGATGATGGCTCGCAGTTTTTGCGTGAGGGATAGCAGCTAGCTACCGAAGTAGCGCGGATAGCCCGACCCCAATAAAAAAAAGGCGAACTAGCACGTAAGCTGAGTTGGCCTTTTTTTTATTGGGGTCACGCCCTAATGATGCTAAAAAAGCGTATTAGTGGCCTGAATTCCTGTTTTTTACAATGTAAATTCCTCGGTGTCTTGTTCGGGAGTTGCGGTGGTGTCTTTTACAACGGCAGCTCGAGGGGTGTAGCAATCTACTTTGATGGATAGATTAGCGGGTCTTTCGAAAGCTTCTTTTGAGAGGTGCAGGGCTTTGTCCTCATAACATTTTTTCATGAAATACCCCCAAATAGGTAGCGATGTAGCAGCTCCTTGTCCGTAGGTAAGCGTTTTGAAATGTGCCGAACGGTCTTCACAGCCTACCCATACTCCTGTTACTAGGTTGGGTACCATTCCCATGAACCAACCATCGGATTGATTTTGTGAGGTTCCTGTTTTTCCGGCAATTGGATTGGTAAACATATACGGGTATCCTGTCCAGCGTTTGTCTCCGTTTCCTCCGTTTTGAGTTCTCAGTCTTGCTCCAGAACCGGTTTCGGTTACCCCTTCGAGTAATTTGATTACGGCAAATGCGATGTCTTTGTTCAGGACATCATGAGATTCTGGGATGGGTTCGTAGATTACTTCGCCGCTTTTATTTTCTATTTTTGTTAAAAACTGTGGTTTCGTATAAACACCTTGATTGGCAAATGTGCTAAAGGCAGCCACCATATCTTCTACGGTAATTTCTACAGCTCCCAATGCAATGGAAGGTTGGTTGATGATTTCGGATTTTACACCTAATTTATGTGTCAGCTCAATTACAGCTTCGGGGCTCACTTTGTCAATCAATTTTGCCGAAACGGTATTGATAGAGTTTGCCAATGCTTGTTTTAAGGTAACCATTCCGCGGTATTTGTTGTCAGAGTTTCTAGGTTCCCAATCTTTGGTAACATGATGGCGTCCGACGCGAATGATAAAAGGGCCGTCTAAAATAGAATCGCAAGGAGACATGTTCAATTGTTCGATTGCCGTGGCATAAACAAAGGGTTTGAAGGTAGATCCTACTTGTCTAGCACCTTGTCCTACGTGATCGTATTGAAAATATTTGTAATTGATACCGCCAACCCACACTTTTATATTCCCTGTTTGTGGCTCCATTGACATCACTCCAGATTGCAGAAAGTGTTTGTAATAACGGATAGAATCCAGTGGCGTCATGATGGTATCTCTTTCTCCTTTCCAAGTAAAAACCGTCATTTTGGTTTTTTCTTTAAAGGTTTTTATGATTTCGTCATCACTTTTGTCTTGCTCTTTTAAAGCGCTCCATCGGTGTGACGTTTTCATGGCTTGATTGAGAATACGTTGGGTTTCTGCTTCGGATATGTTTACAAAAGGCGCGTTTTTATTGTCTTTAGCTTGATCGAAAAACTCTTCCTGCATATTAGTCATGTGGGCAGCAACAGCTTCTTCGGCATAGGCTTGCATTCTAGAGTCTATAGTGGTGTAGATTTTAAGACCGTCTTTGTAAATATCGTAATCGGAACCATCGGGTTTTTTGTTTTCTTCTACCCATTTTTTCATGTAATCGCGCAAATATTCTCTAAAATAAGTCGCTGTTCCTTCTCTATGACTTTCTAGTTTGAAATGAAGCGTAATAGGCAAGCTTTGTAATTGATGTTTTTGGTCTTCGGTGATGATGTTTGCTTTTTCCATTTGCGAAAGCACCACATTTCTACGGTTTTTTACGCCTACGGGATTTTTTACAGGATTATAAAGTCCTGAATTTTTAAACATTCCCACTAATATTGCAGATTCATCGATGGTTAAATCTTTGGGCTCTTTAGAAAAATAGGTTTTTGCCGCGGAGCTAACCCCAACAGAGTAGTTTCCAAAATCATAGACATTGCAATACATGGCGATGATTTCGTTTTTGGTGTATTGTCTTTCTAGTCGAATGGCGATAATCCATTCCTTCATTTTTTGTACGATTCGGAAAGGTAAAAACTTAGAACCCTCTCCGTGAAATAATTGCTTGGCCAATTGTTGCGATAAGGTACTGGCTCCTCCGCTTGTTCCCAAGCTGGCAATGGCTCTTAAGGTTCCTCTTCCGTCAATTCCGGAGTGTTCATAAAAACGAGCGTCTTCGGTGGCTACCAAGGCTTGAACGAGATTTTTTGGCAAATCGGAATATTTTAAGGCAGAACGATTTTGCTTGAAATATTTACCCAAAACAACCCCGTCTGATGAGATGATCTCTGTAGCTAAATTGGAATCTGGATTTTCTAAATCTTCAAAAGAAGGCATAGAACCAAAGAGTCCCCATGAAGCAAATAGGAAAAATAATGCTATCGATCCCATTCCGTAAAAGAAAATCTTCCAAAATTTCTTGGAATAATATTTTATATCTTTTTCGATGCCTTTTGTCTGTGTGTTGTTTTTTCTAGTAGCCATAATCGTAATCTATTCTTTTTTTTCTATTCTAAAACCTACCTCTGTGATTCCGTCTAAAAGTGGCACCCCAGGAACTTTTCCAGTTTCTCTGACCACCTGTTTGATGTGTACTTTGTATTTCCCTCTAAATCTCACATTTTCTTTGTAGTAGAGCTTACTTTCTTTGAGATCTGTAAACCCATCTCCCAGTAATGTTCCGTCAGGATTGGCCATTTGGTACTCTAAAGTATCAACTTTGGTGTAGCCATTTGGACTTTCCAGAGACACAATCAGGAAAATATTATTGTATTTGTAATTGTTATTGTCTCTCAAATTCACAAATAAATCGTAGCGTTTTGTTGAATCCAAAACGGGTAAATTAAAAGTGACGATACTGTCTTTATCCCAGGCACTACCTACAGATTTGTACTCGTCAAAAACTCTTTTTTTATCACACGAAAAAAGGAGTACTGTTACTAAAAGTAGTAAAACACTATTCTTTATTCTCATTCTTTTTAATAATTATAGGTTTTCTAGGTTGCTCTGGTTTACTCTCGCTTGTAGCTGTACGGTTAGGGTTTGGCTTATTACGATTGTTGTTTTTATTCCTATTGTTATTGCGATTCTCCTTGTTCGGATTCTCTTTGTTTGGATTCTCTTTATTCGGGTTTTCTTTGTTTGTGTTCTCTTTGTTCAGATTTTCTTTACTCGGATTATTTTCTTTGCTGATAACGTTTGCCTTTTGAATGCTAGGAGGGTTGTTTTTTTGAATAATTGGTTTGTTCGCACTGTTGGGAACAATCACATTTTCTCCAGCAATTCTAGGTTTTTTCGTTGGTTTTTTCTTCCTTTTTGGTTGGTCAAAACGAGTTAAACTTTCTTGACCCATCGCATTGTTGAAATTTTGCTCTGGTTCTACAATTAGTTCGATAGCATAATCTTCTAACGAAGAAACTTTGTTTTTCAACTTGTTTTCGGCGATGATTTCTTTGACTTGATCAATCTTTAAGATATGCCAGTTCGCAAAATTATTGGTATAGGCAAACCACATTAATCCCTTAAAAATATCTTGTTTTTGACAAATAGCATCTCCTTTTTCGGTCACTAATTTGGTGTCAAACTCAGGAAACTCTTTTAAGGCATCCATGTAGGTGTCCAATTCGTAATTCAAACAGCATTTCAATTTACCGCATTGACCCGCCAATTTTTGTGGGTTTAAAGATAATTGTTGGTAACGTGCTGCCGAGGTGTTTACACTTCTAAAATCGGTTAGCCAAGTAGAACAACACAATTCTCTACCACAAGATCCAATACCGCCTAAACGAGCCGCTTCTTGGCGGAAACCTACTTGTTTCATCTCGACTCTAGTGCTGAATTCCTTAGCAAAGTCTTTGATTAAAAGTCTAAAATCGACTCTGTCATTTGCCGTGTAGTAGAATGTTGCTTTTGATCCATCGCCTTGAAATTCGATATCCGAAATTTTCATTTCTAGTTTATGGGAAATAGCAAGTTCACGAGCTCTTACTTTCATAGGCTCTTCTTTGTCTCTAGCTGTAGACCAAATATCAATGTCTTTTTGTGTGGCTTTTCGATATACTTTTGGGACATCATTGCTGAGATGATTAACCCCTTTTTTCTTCATTTGAATTTTTACCAATTCTCCTGTAAGTGTAACGATTCCTATATCATGTCCCGGTGAGGCAACAGTCGCCACAATATCACCCATGCTCAAGGTTAATTTTTCGGTATTGCGGTAAAATTCTTTTCTTCCGTTTTTAAAACGGACTTCAACACAGTCAAAAGGAGCTTCGCCATTAGGCAAACTCATGTTAGAAAGCCAGTCAAAAACAGTTAATTTATTGCAGCTATCGGTGCCGCAAGTCCCATTATTTTTACAACCCTTTGGTGCGCCACCATCTGAAGTTGAACAACTTGTACATGCCATAATTTTATATGTAGTATTGCGATTAACGCAATTTAAGTTCTTAATACGATTAATGGGTAAAGATACTATTTTTTTGGTTTATGTTACAAGGGCTAAAAATCGCAAAAAATCATAAAATTATACTAAAGAAAAGCTATTAGTATAGTACGGAAATAATTGCGTTTTGATATAAAAACTCTTGTTGCGTAAATGACTTAAAAAGAAGGTTTTGTTTTTAAGTTTTTAATTTATTCAAGATTTATTGAGAGTTAATTTCTGTAATTACACCTGTTTGGTATAATGTGTTGGTAATTAGTGATTTTTACATTAAATAATCATTTTTTTTGAAAATTTTATTACTATTTTTTTTATCTTTATGACTTTCATTTTTAGTAAGTTAAGCGCTTTTAAACTTTAGTAATTTAAAAATTAGTAATTATGATTAAAAAAATCGTTTTGTCATTTCTGGTTATGGTATTATTTTGTTTCTGTAGCTATGGACAACAACCCGTATTCAATGGTGTTGTTAAATTAGATGTCCGTGATTCTAAAGCGGACTGGACTCCTTATATTCGTAAAAAAGCCCCGGAAGGAGCCCCGAATATACTTTTTATCCTTTATGATGATACTGGATTGGCCGCCTGGTCACCTTATGGAGGAAGAATCAACATGCCCACTATGGATAAACTGGCTGCCGATGGTTTAACGTATACGCAATGGCATACCGTAGCACTTTGTTCACCCACCCGTTCCTGCATCAATACGGGGCGTAACCACAATCTAAATGGAATGGGAGCTATTACCGAAGGAGCTAATGGATTTCCGGGATATAGTTGTCAACTGCCTCCACAAGCTGCTACAATGGCACAAATTCTTAATGAAAATGGATGGAGTACTTTCTGGCTGGGAAAAGATCATAACGTTCCTGAAACAGATCTTTCGGCTGGAGCCAATAAAAGTCAATGGCCGCTTCAACAAGGCTATGATCGATTTTATGGTTTTATAGGAGGAGAAACCAATCAATGGTATCCTGATCTTACCGAAGATAATCATGCTATCGAACAACCTTATGGTCCCGAAAAAGGATATCATTTGTCTAAAGATTTGGCGGATCAAGCCATCAAAATGATAAGCGATCAAAAATCAGCCAATCCATCTAAGCCTTGGTTTATGTGGTATTGTCCTGGAGCCAATCATGCACCGCATCAAGCACCTAAAGATTATATTGCAAAATATAAAGGAAAATTTGACGACGGATATGATGCGTATCGTAAATGGGTATTGCCTCGCATGATTGCAAAAGGTATTTTACCTAAAGGGACTAAACTGACTGAATTTAATCCAATGCCGACAGATCAGGCAGCTCCCGGAGATTTTGTGCGTGAGTGGGATAAACTTAGTCCAGATGAAAAAAAATTATTTTCTCGTTTGTGTGAAGTGTATGCCGCATTCTCTGAATATACCGATGTTCAGATTGGACGAATTATCGACCATTTGAAAGCAACAGGACAATACGACAATACTATCATTTTGTATGCTTCAGATAACGGAGCGTCGGGAGAAGGTAGTCCAAGCGGTTCTGTAAATGAAAACAAATTCTTTAATGGTTATCCTGATGAATTAACAGAAAATATGAAGTTAATTGATGAACTGGGAGGACCAAATACTTACGAGCATTATCCTACTGGCTGGGCGGCAGCATTGTCTACTCCTTTCAAAATGTTCAAACGCTATTCTAATTATGCTGGTGGAACTGAATGTCCATTGGTTATTACATGGCCTAAAGGAATTAAAGCCCGTGGTGAAGTTCGTAATCAATACCATCATGCTGTAGATATTGTTCCGACCATTCTTGAAATTTGTAGACTCGAAATGCCAAAGGTTTACAAGGGAGTAGAACAGTATCCATTATCTGGTGTTTCAATGAAATATTCCTTTGATGCCAAAGCTGATGCACCTACACTAAAACAGGTTCAGTATTATACGATGTTAGGGACTCGTGCCATCTGGCAGGATGGCTGGAAAGCGGTTGCTGTGCATGCGCCACTTACTGGTAAGGGGCATTTTGATCAGGATAAATGGGAATTATACAATACTGATGCCGATCGTTCTGAGTCTGTTGATTTAGCTAAAAAAAATCCAGAAAAACTAGAAGCATTAAAGAAATTGTATATGGAAGAAGCTATAAAAAACCAGGCATTGCCACTAGATGACCGTTCCGCAACTGATATCTTAAATATTGAGCGTCCAAAGGAAGAAAGTGAAAGCGACAGCTATACGTATTATCCACATACGAGCTCAGTGCCCGAAGCGGTGGCTGTAAATGTAAGAGGGAAGTCCTATAAGATTGTAGCTAATGTGGACATTGCAGATGCTAATGCTTCTGGTGTAATCTTTGCACATGGTTCCCGTTTTGGAGGCCACAGCTTATTTATCAAGGACCACAAATTGTATTATGTTTATAATTTTCTTGGTATTACAGAACAGCAATTAGTGTCTAAAGAGACTATTAAACCAGGGAAATATACTTTTGGAATGGAGTTTGTCAGAGAGAAGGCAGGAGAGCATAACGAATCTGTGGGGTCAGCCAAATTGTATGTTAACGAAAAAGAAACGGCAAGCGGTACAATGAAAGCTCAGGTTGGTAAATTTACCCTTGTGGGAGATGGTCTGTGTGTGGGTTATGATAGCGGAGATCCTGTAAGTAAACTATATTCATCGCCTGGTGAGTTTAAAGGAGGGACTATTTCATTTGTAACGGTAAATACTGGAAATGAACAATATCTAGATTTAGAGCGAGAAGCTGCAAGAGCTTTTAGTAAGGAATAAACTTTTTCTGCTGAATGATCGCTTCGTTAAATTTGGATTAAAAAAATTAACGGTCATCTCTCAACTAATTCCGAGATGATGATCGTTTTTTTATTTATAAAATAAACTAGAAAAATGAACATGAAAATAAAAAATATGTCCCTTCGATGCCAATCATTACTACTGATTTTTGCGTTTTCTCTAACAATCGGAACTATAAAAGCTCAAGATAAACCTGCCGAAAGCGCTGCTGAATTGGCTAAAAAATTATCCAATCCGATTGCTTCCCTTATTAGTGTTCCTTTTCAAAACAATACTGATGTGGGCATTGGTGCTTATAATGGTTCCAGAAACACACTCAATTTTCAACCTGTAATTCCAATTTCGTTATCTCCAAGTTTGAATTTGATTACTCGTGTGGTACTTCCCATTGTAACACAACAAGGTATAACAGCTCCAGGCGTAAAACAAAGTGGATTAAGTGATGCCGTTGTAAGTGCGTTTTTTTCCCCTGCTGAAGCCAAAAACGGTTTGACTTGGGGTGTTGGTCCAGCCATTTTGGTGCCAACTGCTACCGATAAATTATTGGGAACCGAGAAACTGGGGATGGGACCCACAGCCGTAATTTTGAAACAAGCCAACGGTTGGACGTATGGCGCATTGGTCAATCAAATATGGTCTGTTGCAGGAAGTAAAGACCGTGCCGATGTGAATCAAATGTTTCTACAGCCGTTCTTTGTTTATAACTGGAAAAGCGGGGCTGGAGCAGGAGGTAATTTTGAAATTACACAAAACTGGGAAGGAAATGTGACAGCCGTTTATTTTAATCCAACTATATCTGGGATTACTAAATTAGGAACTCAAATGGTGCAATTAGCCATTGGACCACGTATTCCGGTATCAGTTCCCGAGGGAAGTAGGCCTGATTTTGGAATCAGAGCTGTTATGAATTTTGTTTTCCCTAAATAGATTATGATATATCAATACCAAGCATCCAAATATTCGCTTTACCAGTTGTATGATTCGATTAATACCACGTTAAAGTCCCTTTTGGATGTCAAATTCTGGAAGTGATTTTTTTTGTAAATAATCCAAAATGGCATGCAGGACGTTAGCAACGTCAAACTTGACGTTTTGGGTGCTTTTTTCTCATTGTTTTGGGAAGCCCTTAAAATTGTCATAAGCAACATTGGTAATTTTGGAGCTGCTGTTTAAATATAAAGGCTAAGTTCCTTTCAACGAAATGATTTTCACGAGACAGGCTTTGACTGTCAATTCATAACTTTGGGCTATAGTGTGCTCGGGTAATTTTGAGAAAAATATTCTTTATTTGAACAGGTACTTATCAATTTGACAGAAGATTTTAAGAAGAGGTTTTTGAAATGGTACTGATTAAACTAGATGTTGGGAATCATCAAAGATGTTTTTTAATACAAATAATTTCATGCAAGATAAATGAGCTAAAAATTTAATTACTAAATTTGAGGTTAATTCCTTGATTTGGAACGTTATTTTAAAATCAGTCATTAACTAATTAAATAACCAAAGAAATGAAAAACCAAATTAATTTCCTGTTCCTCATTGCAATATTGGCAGTTGTTTTTGGCTGCAAAAAAGTACAACAAAAAGAAGAAATCAAAACAGCACTTCCTAAACCCAATATCCTTCTTATCGTTGCAGATGATTTGGGATATAGCGATGTCGCTTCTTTCGGGGGTAATATTCAAACACCGGTTTTGTCCCAATTGGCAAAGGAAAGTTTATCTTTTTCTAACTTTTATGTACAACCAACCTGCTCACCCACTCGTTCATCCTTACTTACCGGTAACGACAATCACGTTGCAGGATTGGGAATCATGAGTGAAATGGACTATCCTGAATTGCACGCCCTAAATCTTCCGGGTTATTCCGGTAATCTCAGTAAGCAGGTGGTGACGATTCCTGAAGTGTTGCGCGACAACGGTTATCATACTTATATGACCGGCAAGTGGCATCTTGGTGAAGGCCCAGGCAAAGATCCTTTTGACCGTGGATTTGAAGAAACCTATATCCTTGGCACTGGTGGCGGAAGTCATTACAACGACAAGAAAGCATTGTCTCCTTTGCAAAAGATGGATTATACAAGAAACGGAAAAATTATTGAACTTCCGGATAATTTTTATTCCACAAAAAATTACACCAATTCAATGATTCAGTTCATTGATAAAAACAAAGCAGACCAAAAGCCATTCTTTGCTTTCCTATCCTATACCGCTGTTCATGACCCGCTTCATGCACCAAAAGAATATTTGGACAAATACAAGGGTAAATTTGATAAGGGTTGGGACTCGCTTTGGTCAGAAAGATTGAAGAATTTAAAAAAGTTAGGAATTGTTCCAAAAGACTTGAATAAATTCACAAAGAATCCCGCTATTCCAAAATGGGAAACGCTGCCGCATCAACAAAAAGTTGATTTTGCAAGAGACATGGAAGTGTATGCCGCGATGCTTGATTACATGGATATGAGTATCGGTCGTGTGTTTGATTATTTAAAAAAACAAGGATTGTATGACAACACCATGATTGTTTTCATGTCAGACAATGGCGCGAATGGTGCGACAGCTGGTACTTATCCTGGGAATGAGGATGGGAAATATCACAGTACGTTCAATAACTCTCTCGATAACCGCGGTTTAAAAAACTCCTATGTCGAAGTTGGTCCTGGTTGGGCCCAGGCATCTTCATCTCCTTTCCGCTTTTTTAAAAGCTTTACCACCGAAGGAGGAATCAAAGCTCCCTTGCTCATAAAAATGCCAGGACAAGCTCATCATGCCGGACAGTGGAGTCGTAGCTTTATCCATGTTACCGATTTAATGCCTACAGTGCTTGAACTCACAGGGGCAAATTATCCGAAAAAGTATAAAGGCAATACGATTCATCCTCACATAGGCAAGTCTTTGATACCGGTTTTGAATGGCAATTCTGTTGCTATACACGAGAGTGACGGACAAGGATGGGAACTTTTTGAAATGAAAGCCTACATCAAAGGAAAATGGAAAATACTGCGACTTCCACAACCGATGGGGACAGGAGAGTGGCAACTGTATGATATTGAAAAAGATCCAGCAGAAACCACAGATCTTTCAACACAATTTCCTGACATTAGAAAGAAGTTGATTAATGAATGGAATGATTATGCCCGTAAGAATGAAGTGTATGATCATAAAGGACATTTTGATGCTCTTTACAGAAAAAGTTTTGTTCCTAAAGAGAACCATTAAATATTAATTTTTCATTACTTTATGAGCAAGATAAATTCGATAACCTGTAAAAACTGTGGAAATCATTTCGAAGGCAACTATTGCAACATCTGTAGTCAACGTGCGGAAACTTATCGTATTACTTGGTATGAATTAGCTCATCATTTGCCTCACGCGCTTTTTCATGCTGATAAAGGTTTGTTTTATAGTATAAAAGAATTAGTGCTAAGACCAGGACATTCCATCCGTGATTATATTGCAGGAAAAAGAGTTTATCACTTCAACCCACTTTTGTTTTTGATTCTCATGGGAAGTCTTGCCACTTTGCTTTTTACCACATTCCATTTAAATCCTCCGAATGAAGAAATTGAATTGATAAAAATTGAAAGTTTTAGTGCTACGCTTGCCCATAAATATTTCGCAGCTGTTGGTTTGCAATTTATTATCCTACTAACCGTTACCGACTTTATTTTTTATTATAACAAGAAGTATTCGCTGCCCGAAATAGTAATATCCAACACTTTTCAGGCAGGACAGATAATGGTTTTTACGATTATGATGTTGCCGATTTTACTTGTTCAAAATTACTTTTTTCAAAATTACGATGAAAATATTGAAATGCGTATGCTATTGAAAGCTGTCAGTATTGGGTTCTTGTTTTTTACGCGTTACCAATTCTATGAGGCAAAAGGCAATTACTGGTTGGTAACCAAAATTGCAATTCAAATCATTCTGGTTTCTGTTCTATATAACCAGGTGATTGCAAGAATGATAGTTTGTTTGCAGGGTTAGCAATTTTTCTTTAGAAGAATCTCCGTTCTTCTGTTGTTGATCCTTTAATTAGGATTATATTACCTATTATTGATTTCGTTTTCTTCAATTAAAACTGGGTAAGGCTTGTTTTTGAAAAAAATGAGTTTCCTTTCCAAAATATTGTTTCTTGATTTTAATGGGTTTTGGAGCGGTAATGCAAAAAGACTGTGATTTTTTTCATTATTCTTGACAGTCGAAAATAAAACTTCTTCTTTTTTGACTGTATACAAATTCCCAGTAGTCTAATTTTTTTTCCTCCTCTACTCGCATTTAATGATACTAAAGCACCTTTCCAGTTTTTTAACGGAGCACATAAACGGCTATTTATAAAAATCTTACGTTAATTTAAGAGGTATTTCTTAAATAAAAAGTAAAATATTTTTATATGTAGCGATATATTTAATAAAATAATTCTACATTTGGTCATTTTTTGTATAGATAAACTTACATGTAAATCAGCCCCATTTTTTTACATAATAAACTACCTACTTATTAACGTCTAAAAAGGAGAATTAAGAATTTATTTTATATATATTCTTAGTTTTCTAGAAACTTATTTGGGAATAACCTTGTTATCAAAACAGTAATTTGTTTTGTGGTTATTTTCTTTAATTTAAAATAAATAAAGTGGAGTCTAGAAGCACTTAAAAAACGGGGAGTAACTGAAAATCCATAAGAGTAAGATCAAAATAAAATTTATGAAACTAAAAAAAGTATTATTTGCAATGTTGGTTGTAGCAAGTTCAAACTGTTTTGCACAATCGAATAAAGATGTAAAAGATGTAAAATACCGCAGAAGCTCATTGCATACGATCCTAATCGAGTCAGACAATTTCCCGAAGAAAGAAAGCGTAATTAAATCATATAATGCCGCTCCGTTTCCAGAGAAATATGATAATCACAGCATTGGAGAAAAATCTTTTGATCCAAAAAAATATGGTGCTACTAAGGAACTATCTGATGATGAGATGGCTGTTGTAGTTGCAAAATACCTGAAAGATAATAAGGTAGGGAATAAACTAGTTGCCAAATGGTTTGATAGAAAAGCCAACGGTTTTTTTGATATTGATTTAATTAGCCAAAGAGGATTAATCAGTGCCTCTTTTACAGATATTAAAACCGCTGAGGCTTCTGCCGAAGGGAAAGCATTGTTACAAACGGCTGGTTTAGACTTGATTAACAATACTTTTGTTGTCGTTTCTAAAATGAAATTTTATGAAAATGAGCCTGTTGCAAGAGCAGCGAGAGAAGCAGCTGTACTGGCTGCGGGTAAACTGGGTATGGCTGTTTTACGTGATAAGGCAATGGATGTTGCTAACAAAGGGTACGAGAAAGCTAAAGAAGGTTATTCTGTTTGGACAACTTCTTACTTGTATAAACTAAAATGGGACGATACAACTAGTAATACATTTTATCAAGATTTATGGATAGATGCATCAACAGAGGGTAATGTTGCAGAGAAAAAAGCCAATTTTGATAAGTCAGATTTGTTTCAATTAGAATTTATTGGTTCCGAAAATTCAACGAGCTTGGTTACTTTCTCTCTTTCAGAAAAAAGAACCGAAGCACAAATTATCAATCTTGCGGTTACTAGAAACGTAGATAACGTATATGCTAAACTTCAAAAAAAGTATGACGTTTTCAAAACCAAAGTGCCTTTGTTTACAGGTAATCCTTTGACAGCCAAAATCGGAATGAAAGAAGGTTTAGAAGGCGGAGAGAAATTTGAAGTTTTAGAAGCTAATATGGATCCAAAAACAGGAATTATCGAGTATAAAAAGAAAGGAACTATAAAAGTAGACAAAAATTTAATTTGGGATAACCGTTACAATGCAGGTCTTCCTATTACCGACGAAACAGGAGCTGAAATTAAGAACCCACTAAACGGAACAACATTTGAAGGTGGAAGTAAGTTTTACCCTGGAATGTTGATTAGACAAGTTAATTAATTGCAGATCCTTTCGATTTATCAAAACAGTCAAGGGTTGATTAGTCGAATAGTTTAAATCTAAATCGCTATTATTCAGTGTTTAGTTGCAACGAACATAGCGATTTTAGATTTTTTTTAGAATAATTATGAAATGGTCGTGATTTCAAAATACAAACTAGCATAAAGAATGGCTATAGTTCGGGAACTATTGGGATTCAACAAAAAAACAAAATGCATTATGAAAATTATTAAACACATTTTTGCTCTATTATTTTTAATCGCAGTGTCTAATGTAGGACTTGCGCAATCTCAAAAAAGAGCAGACAAAGACACCGCAGCATGGAGATACGAAATTGAAGCGGTTCAGACAGGAGTGCAAGGGACGTACTTGATAAAAGTATGGTCGTATTCTAAAAAGCCAGAAGTAGCAACAGAGCAATCTAAGAAAAATGCGATTCATGGTGTTATTTTCAAAGGATTTACGGGGACAACAGGAGTTCCTGGTCAAAGTCCTTTGGCTAATAATGTAAATTTAGAAGATGAAAAAGCAGACTTCTTCAAGCCTTTTTTTAGCGAAGGTGGAAAATACATGAAGTTTGTTTCGCTATCAAATGACGGAGCTGTTGCAGCCGAAGACAGAATGAAAATAGGAAAAGAATACAAAATTGGCTTGATCGTAGCCGTAAATGTTGCCGAGCTACGAAAAGATTTAGAAAACGCAGGAGTAATTAAGTCGCTTTCTAGTGGTTTTTAAGGTTTTGAAATTTAATAAAAAAATAAATAAATAGTATAATAATGAAAAGAATAGTTTTAATAGTTGCCTTTTTCTTAGGCACAACAATGACGATTAATGCGCAGGCAAAGAAACCAACGATTATGGTTGTGCCAAGCGATGTTTGGTGTAATCAAAGAGGATTTATGCAAGAATTTGATAATCAAGGAACGTATGTAACGGTGCCTGATTATAAGAGAGCCTTGCAAGAAGATGCAGCCTTGCTGATTGCCATTAGTAAAATTAATGAGTTAATGGCTGCCAGAGGTTTTCCTCTAAAAAACTTAGAATCGGTGCTAAAATCATTAGAAAGTGAAGCCGCAGAAGATGCTATGTTGACCAGCAAAACTAGTGGTGCAGCAATTGCCGAAAGCCCTATCGATAAATTAAAAAAAGTAGCCAAAGCAGATATAATTATGCAAATGACTTGGAATGTAAATAATATGGGGCCAAAACACTCTATAACTTTCAATCTTCAAGGATTGGATGCTTACACAGACAAGCAAGTTGCGGGTGCATCTGGAACAGGAAGTGAGTTAATTGGGTCTAATTTGCCAGTAATGTTAGAGACAGCAGTTTTGTCTCAGATCGATAATTTTAATGTGCAATTAATGAGCCATTTTGATGATTTATTTGCAAATGGTAGAGAAATTGTTTTAAGAATGAAGAAATTTGATTCTTTTGCTGGAGATTTTGAAACAGAATATGGCGGAGACGAACTAGGGAATCAAATCGATACTTGGATGAAAAACAATACGGTAAAAGGACGTTTTAGCGCAAGCGATGCAACGGAGAATATGATGCTTTTTGAGCAAGTTAGGATTCCGCTTTTTGATGCAAATGGAAAAGCAATTGATGCAAAAGGATGGGCAAAAGGACTTCAGAAATACCTAAAAGAAACCTACAAGATTGAGTCTAAATTGATGACTAAAGGATTAGGTCAAGCCTCTATTGTTGTTGGAGAAAAATAATTTTAATAGTAAAATAAGATGAAATCGCCATGACAGCAGTTGTCGCAACCACCAATGAAGATCTGGCGAAGCATACCATATTCCTTTAAAAAACAAATATTATCTACACATGAAAAAAATAATTTCAATTCTATTTTTGTTTGCAATTGTGGCTGTAGAAGCTCAAAATCAGAGCAAAGCTGCCGCTACTACTCTAATCGAACTCAATACTTATATTCCTGAGCAAATAGAGGGTCTTACTGAGATTGCACAAAATAATCTGGAGAATAAATTGTCGCAAATTGTTACTGCCAATGGTATGGCGGTTAGTTCTAATAGCTCTAGATTTATTATTACGGCAAATGTTGTAGTATTGTCTAAAAACATTACACCTACAGCGCCGCCTATGCAAGCTTATACATTGGGCGTGAATCTTTATATTGGTGATGGTATGGAGGGGATTAAGTTTGCTACCCATTCGGTTACTTTAAAAGGAGTGGGAGAAAATGAGACCAAAGCTTATATGGCAGCTATAAAAACATTGAAAGTTAATGATCCTCAATATCAAGTTTTTATAGAAAAAGCCAAAGCCAAAATCGTAGATTACTACAATCGCAAATGTGACATCATTATAAAAGAAGCCAAAGCATTGGCCAGTCAGAGTCAATATGATGCAGCATTGTTCAAGCTATCGACTATTCCAGAAGCCTGTAAAGTTTGTTATGACAAAAGTGCTCCAATTGCGAGAACATTCTACAAACAACAGATTGACTATGATTGCAAAGTAAAATTAGCTGAAGCTAAAAACAGCTGGAATGCCAGTCAAAACGAATATGGTGCTACAGCAGCAGGAGAGTATTTGATAGAAATAGATCCTAAAGCAAGTTGTTATAGCGAAGCACAAGCTTTTACGAATAAAATTGCGGCTAAGATTCTTGCTGATGATAAAAGAGAATGGAACTTTAAAATGAAGGTTTACCAAGATGAAGTTACTGCAGAAAAAGCGGCTTTGAAGGCGGAGAGAGACATTGCTCTTGCTTATGCCAAATCAGAATCGGTTAATTATACCATTGTAGGTTGGTGGTAATATCGATTATGGATTCAATGTGAAACAATTCGGTATTACGTGAGATGTTTTTTCGAATTATTTTATATTGATAAAACAAGCATACTATTTTTAAAAAAATCCTTAATTCTATTTTAATATGGAATTAAGGATTTGTTTTTTCTACGTTTCTTTCACCGAAATGATTTTTACCGGACAGGCTTTGGCAGCGAGTTCGCAACTTTCGACTATGGTGTGGTCGGGTGATTTTAAAGTGTAAAAACCTTTGGCGTTTACACTTTTAATCAACACCGATTTTCCGTCTTTTTTGGACATTTGAAATTGAACGGGTGCCATTTCTACACAATAATTACATCCAATGCATTTGTCTCTTTGGAGCGTTACAATGACCATTAGGCTTCTACTATTTTGTATAATTTGTCGGACATACGAATTCTGAAAGGCAATTTGAAGGTACAATCGTCCCCTTTTGTGGCTTTGTCCGCCGTCACATCATTCACGTACATTTCCTCGATAATCATTTCTTGAGCTCCAGTGCTTGGACCTGTAACTAATATTTTATCTCCAATTTTAATATCGTAGGCTTCAATTTTGAATTGACCTATGGCTGCTTTTGGGAAAAAATGAGTTCCTTTCCCAACATATACTTTCTTTTGAGTCGCTACCGAGCCAGATACATCACTCCATTCTCCTAGTTCCTGACCGAGATAATAACCTGCCCAAAAACCACGATTGTAAACCGTATTTATGGCTTCCATCCAAACGGCAATTTTTTCTTTAGAAAAAGAACCTTCGTAATAACTGTCGATGGCTTCACGATAGGTTTTAATTACGGTTGCAACATATTCCGGAGCACGACCACGACCTTCTATTTTCAGGACTTGAATACCTGAATCAATCACTTGGTCCAGGAAATCAAGGGTACATAAATCTTTTGGAGACATCAGGTATTCATTGTCCACTTCGATTTCAAAACCAGTTTCTTGATCGATAACGGTGTATTTTTTGCGGCAATTTTGTTTGCAGGCACCACGGTTGGCGGAGGAGTTATTCGAATGTAAACTCAAATAACATTTTCCTGAAACTGCCATGCATAAAGCACCGTGACCGAAGATTTCGATTTCTACCAATTTGCCATTTGGCCCTTTGATTTGTTCTTTTTCGATCTGAGCGGTAATGCTTTTTACTTGACGTAAGCTCAACTCTCGGCTCAAAACCATAGTGTCTGCAAATAAACTGTAGAATTTAATGGTTTCGATATTGGTGACATTCAATTGGGTCGAAATATGGACTTCCATTCCGATTCCTCTTGCCATGGCAATCACGGCTTGATCCGAGGCAATGACGGCGGTAATATTAGCTTCTTTGGCTTTGTTCAGCAATGTTTTTACAACCGATAAATCGTGATCGTATATGATGGTGTTCAATGTCAAATAACTTCTGACGTTTTTGGCTTCGCAACGATTGGCAATTTCCTGTAAATCGTCCATCGTGAAATTTACCGAGGCACGAGCGCGCATGTTCAATTGCTCAACGCCAAAATACACAGAATCGGCACCGTTGTCTAATCCAGCTTGCAGGGATTCGAAATTCCCTGCGGGAGCCATTAATTCTATTTTGTTATTTGTTGTCATTTTGATTTGTATTGTCTTCAACGGTTGATCCCGATAATTATCGGGAGTTGGCTATGGTATTGTGTTTGTTTGTGTTTTTCAACTATAGCCCACGGTTTCAACCGTAGGAAACGTATTGTTGGGTATTTTATTTTCAATATTAGGCTTCCTGTATTGTCTCCTATGGTTTTATGATTGTTTGTGTTTTTCAACTATAGCCTCCAACGGTTGAAACCGTTGGCTATAGTTTTGTGTCTACATTCGTTTTAATTTGAAATAATAGAATATGGTTTTATGTTTATATCCATTTTCAACTATAGCCCACGGTTTCAACCGTGGGAAACGTATTGGTTTATCATCCATCGGAATTATTCAATCCATGTAATTTTATAAATTCATCAAATTCATCTTGACCATTTTTCTTAAGATGGTGTTGCTTTTGATTTTTTATATAATTATAAACAATTTCTAACTGGGATTCACTCACTGAATAAGCAGCAAAGCCCGTTTGCCAGGCAAATTTTTCAAGAATTAGATTCTCTCCATTGATAGAATGAGAAGAACTTCCTTTTATTTGCTTTATCACATCTGTAATTGATTTTTGTGGATTCAGTAAAAACAATGCATGTATATGATCAGGCATGCCGTTAATAATTCTAACGGGGCATCCAAGGTCAATTAATTCCTCTCGGATATAATCATATACTTTTTTCTCTATCGAATAATCAATTAATTCTTGACGATTTTTGGTTGCCCAAATAGCATGAATCCATAATTTATTAAAGGAATGTGACATATAAATTAGTTTGAAATTGCTACTAATTTATAACTTTATATAATTTATCCGACAATCTAATTCTAAAAGGAACTTTAAAAGTACAAGTGTCGCCTACTACCCCTTTTGCAGAAGCGATTTCATTGACAAACATTTCTTCAAGGATGAGTTGTTGTTCGCCAGTCGTTGAACCTTTGATTAAGATTTTATCTCCAATATTAATTTCGTTTTCTTCAATTAAAAACTGGGCAATACTTGGTTTTGGAAAAAAGTGAGTTCCTTTTCCAATGTATTGTTTCTTTATTTTTGGTTCTTTTTTAGCAACAGTTTTTGATTTTATCAAATCGCTAAGATTAGGAACAGCTGCTAACGGGTCTTGATTATTCTTGAAAGTCAGTACGTCTGATTTTCCTTTTTTGAAGATTTTATTTCCGTTTTTAATACCTCTTCGAATTGCTTTTTGTTCTTCTTCTGGCAAATGGATTACGGTTATACATTCATCTGAACAGCAGCCTTCCATTTTTTCCTTGCAAGAATCACATTGGATGAAAAGCAAATGACAACCTTCATTGATGCAATTGGTATGCACATCACAAGGTTCTCCACATTGATGGCATTGCGAAACAATATCATCCGTAATTCTTTCGCCCAAGCGATGGTCGAAAACAAAGTTTTTACCAATGAATTTACTTTCCAGTCCTTCGGCTTTTACTTGACGGGTGTATTCGATAATTCCACCTTCGAGTTGGTACACATTCTCGAAACCTTTGTGTTTGAAGTAAGCACTGGCTTTTTCGCAACGAATCCCTCCTGTACAATACATCAAGAGTTTTTTGTCTTGTTTGTGTTCGGCTAATTGTTCTTCGATAATAGGCAATGACTCTCTAAAAGTATCGACATCAGGTCTGATGGCTTTGGTAAAATGACCAATTTCGGATTCGTAATGATTTCTCATGTCGACCAAAATGGTATTGGGGTCTTCAAGTAATTCGTTGAATGCCGCGGCTTTTAGGTGGATTCCGATATTGGTTACATCAAAAGTTTCGTCAACCAATCCATCGGCGACTATCTTGTCGCGGACTTTTACGGTGAGTTTCAAAAAGGAATGATCGTCATGCTCTACGGCAATGTTCAACCGAATACCTTTCATGAAATCGTATTGTTCTATGGTGTTTTTGAATTCGTAGAAATGATCTGCCGGAAGCGATAGTTGGGCGTTGATCCCTTCGTGGGCAACATAAATTCGGCCCAGTACCTCGAGTGGGTTCCATGCCAGAAATAATTCGTTACGAAATTGTGTTGGATTTTGAATTTGCGCGTAGGCGTAAAAAGACAATGTGAGACGTTGCTTTCCGGCATCGTCAATCATAGTGGCTCTTTCCTCTGCGCTTAAAGTGTTGTACAGTTGCATGCTATAAACTATTTTAAGTTGAGAAAATATAAGTTGATTCTAATTTACGGTTCCAATTATTTTGGGAATACGTGTTTGAAATCGGGCGCAAAATTAGTGAACTTTTGGGATTTTCGGGTGTTAATTAGCGGAATATTATGATTTACCAATTTTGATGATGGCCTACGGGTTTGGGTGAGTGATAGCAGCTAGCTATCAAAGCAGGATGAATAGCCTGATAGCAATGTCATTAAGTTAAGGATTTATTTCTAGACTTTTTCTAAATCTAGCTCTCGCAAAGGCGCTAAGACGCAAAGAAAACGGTTCTGAACTTTGCGTCTTTGCGTCTTCGCGAGAAAAAATGGAACTTAACCTTAATTGCATTGAGCCAGACAGCAGGTGCTACTTTCTAATTATTTTTTGTTGCTTCGACTACTAAATCATCTACAGAAACAAAACGGCTGATGTGGCCTAAAAGTGATTCTAGTTTTTCGTCACGCAAAATATCACGGACCTCTGAGCGGGCTTCGGCAATTTTTAGCGAAATGTTTTTAACTTTTAAATCTAAAAAAAGATGTTTTAAAAAGCGTGCACCACCAATATCGATATGAGGAGAGGAATTGAGATCTAATATTATTGTTTTTACTGGATTAGTTTCGCTGTTGATCTTTAACCATATTTGCTCTTTGATGTATTCAGAGTTAAAATACAATATAGCCGATTCGACGCGAACTATCAATATGCCTTCGATATTTTCGTTGTCGGGATGGCGCTCTATGTCAGAATAGCGTTTGGTGCCGGGGATTCTGCCTAAAAAAGCAACGTTTGGGTTTGAAGTTCCTTTTATCAATAACAGTAAAGTTACTATGGCTGCCAGTAAAACTCCCCTTAAGATTCCCCAAATGAGCACTCCGACAAGTGCAATCATGGCAACGTAAAATTCCTGTTTGTTTATTTTATACAGATGTTTCATTTCCTTTAGATCGAAAAGGCCTCTGATGGCTACCAACACAATGGAAGCCAAAATTACTGTTGGGAGATTTTGAAGAAATCCAGTTAAAAATAATAAACAGATTGCAATGGTTGCCGATGCAAATACCAATGAAAGTGGTGTTTTGGCGCCAGCGGTGTCGTTTACTGCCGATTGGGATAATCCGCCTGCAACTGGATAACCCTGACCGAATGCTACGGCAGCATTGGCAATTCCAAGCGCCAGTAATTCTTGGCGTGTATCGATGATGTATCCGTTTTTTTGTGCCAATGTTCTGGCTGCCGAAACACTTTCGATATAGGATAATAGAAAACAGGCCAAAGCGAGCGGCAGTACTCCATCTACATCTTTAATGCGCAATGATGGCAAATGAAATTCAGGCAATCCAGTTGGAATAATCCCGACGGTTTTGAATCCGTGAAGGCCTAATGATGTTATCGAAATGAGCACAATGGACAGAATTACAATTAGGATTGCTATTGGTTTTCCCGGTGCCATTTTTTCACCAACAATTAGAATAATAATGGCGGCAATACCAAAAATAAAAACGGCAGTATTAGTGTCGGGAAGTTGTTGAAAAAGAGTAATTATGCGGTGTAAAAAATTTTCGCCACCACCTTTGACTCCAAATAATTTGGGCAATTGTGTTAAGCCAATCGTTATAGCAGCCCCGGCTTTGAAACCGACCAAAACGGTTTCGCTAATAAAATTGATAATACCACTCAATCGCAAGAGATAGGCAAGTATCGCCATGCAAGCAAATACCAGAGCCGTGAGTGAGGCGATATCTGCCCATCGTTGTACATCGCCATGAGCCATATCAGCAATGGTGGTGCCAATAAGTAAGGAAATTGCCGATGTGGGTCCAATGGCCAGTTGCTTGCTAGTTCCCAATAAGGCATAAAACAATCCGCCAATAAGATAGCCGTAAATTCCATACTGAGGAGGTAGTCCTGCAAGGGTAGCATAGGCAAGCGATACGGGGATTCCATAGGCTGCTAATGTTATTCCGGCAACAAAGTCACTTTTTAGAGTTTTTGTCTTGTATCCTTTAATCCAGTCGGTTGCAGGGAAAAGTTTAGAAGTCATAATTCGAAAATTAAATGATATGTATGTAGCTATTCCGTGATTAGTGAATAGTTCTTAGTGATTAGCTTATTCGTCCTAATTTATCACTCACTTATGGTTATATGTATCGGAAAATAAAATAATTGTATTTACTTTAATTGGGAATCCTCTGTTTCTATTATACTTAAGGGCTAATCACTTTTTACTAATTACTATGAGCTGCGTTAGTCTTTCTCGTCTAGCAATGCTTGTTTGATAGCGTGTAACTCGGCTATTTTGGCAGCACTTACTTTTGGATATTCTAAATCCATTTCATCTAATGCGGTAATTATTGCCGATGCAATGGCGATACGAGCATAAGATTTATTATCGGCTGGAATCACATACCAAGGAGATTTTATGGTCGAGGTGTTCTTTATTAATTCCTCGTAGGCATCCATGTAATCATTCCAATATCCTCGTTCTTTTGCATCAGCGGCATTAAATTTCCAATTTTTATCAGGATTGTCAACGCGTTCTATAAAACGTTCTTTTTGTTCTTTTTTAGAAACGTTAAGGAAAAATTTGAGTACGATGGTTCCGTTTCTATTCAGGTATTTTTCGAAGTTTCGAATGTCTTCAAAGCGATTCTCCCAAATGTCTTTGGTAATTAGTTTTTCGGGAAGTTTTTGGCTTTTCAAAATTGCTTCGTGTACGCGTACGACCAACACTTCTTCATAATAGGAACGATTAAAAATCCCAATGCGTCCTCGTTCTGGTAAATGTTTTTGGCAACGCCATAAAAAATCGTGGTCCAACTCCTCAGGGCTTGGTGCTTTGAATGAGGAAACTTGGCATCCTTGTGGATTGACACCAGACATCACATGTTTGATAGCCCCGTCTTTGCCAGCAGCATCCATAGCTTGAAAAACGAGTAATAAAGACCATTTATCTTGAGCATATAACACATCTTGCATGGCAGCCAAGGCTTCAACACCTATTTGCAAGGTTTGATTTACCAGAGGTTTCCCTTCATCGCCTAAGTTAAACCCGGCTTTGGTTTCATAGTCTTTCAGTTTAAAACCATCGCCATTGCCAACGCAATATTGTTTTGAGAAATTTTTGGCTCGTTGTATCAGTTCTTTTTTACTTAAAGCACTTAGGTCAATTATTCCTTCCTTAAAGTCATTCGAGTCTTTCTTGTTTGATTTAAGCATAATTGGGAATTTTGTTGTTAGTGGCATGGTTGTTGAAAGTTGGTAAGTTCTGTTTTTTTTTGATGAAAAACGGAATTGAATCGACTGTACTAATTTAGTGAAAAAAAATATCAGAAATTGTTTTTATTAGGAATGATGGAGGGATCAGGAGGTTTAATTTGAAACAGTAATAAATTTTCTATTTTTATATTAATTATTAAGAGTTATCCACTTGTTTTTTGTAATTTCCTGCCACTGAAAAGTTTAGTCAATATTTTTGTTTCTATTAATTTAATAATAATTTTATGAATGCACTGAAAAAGATTAGAATTTTACTTTTTGTTTTAGCTTTCTCGGCTTTATGGATTTCTTGTAAAAAGGAAGTAGCACCAGAGGCCAAACCCCTCGAAATTTCGGTTGTAAAAGTGCTGCAACAGGATGTAAGACTCGAATCGGAATTTACAGGGCAAACTTTTGGACAATCGGATATACAGATTAACCCTAGAGTTGATGGTGTGATTGAAAGCCTCAATTTTAAAGAAGGAAATGTGGTAACTAAAGGACAGCTGTTATATACTATAGACCCTTTGCCTTTTCAGGCCAAAGTAAATCAGGCTGAAGGGTCCTTGGCAGAGGTGGAAGCTAGATTGGCAAAAACCAAATCAGATTATGATATGATGGTGCCATTGGCCAAAATGAATGCTGTTAGCCAAAGGGAATTAATAGCGGCAAAATCGGCTTATAATGCGGCAACAGCCTCCATAAAAGCAGCGATGGCAAATTTGCAAAATGCAAAAATAGAATTAGGATATTGTAGAGTTGTTGCTCCAATTTCAGGATTAATAGGGATATCAAAAGTTAGGGAAGGGGATTATGTTCGACCAGGAGCGGCCTCTGTTTTAAATACCATTTCAGACTTAGGAGATGTGCGTGTTCGATTTACGATGAGTGAACAGGAATACCTTCGAATTTTTAGAGAATTTACAAAGAAAAATTCAAGCCTAGTAGGAATAGGGAAGTCAGTTTCATTAGTATTATCTGATGGGTCAGTTTATTCAGAAACCGGTAAAATAAGTTTTGCCGATAGACAAATAGACCCAACTACAGGAGCAGTAACTTTTGAAGCTGCATTTGCTAATCCTGACCGATTAATTCGACCGGGTCAATTCGCTAAAATTCTGGTAGTTACAGATGTTCGTAAAAATGCATTACTTATCCCTCAACGTTCCGTTATTGAAATGCAAGGAATTTTTCAGGTTTATGTGTTAGACAAAAGCAATAAAGTGGAGATGAAAATGGTGCAAATTGGTCCAGCATACAAAGATTCTTATGTTGTTACAGGTGGATTAGTTGCCAATGATAAAATTGCCCTTGGCGGAACTTCCTTGTTGAAAAGTGGTAGTGTTATAGTTCCAAAGGGTATTAACTGGACTCCAGGTAAATCAGAAAATTAAGCAGCGCTAACTAAATAATTTAGAAACATCATTATGGGAGAATTTTTTGTTAGAAGACCAATTGTAGCCATGGTAATCAGTATCATCATTGTGATACTCGGATTGCTGGCATTGCAAAAAACGCCAATATCACAATATCCAGATATCAATCCGCCAGTTGTAAAAATTAGTACCAAATTTACAGGAGCTAATGCTTTAAACGTAGAACAAGCTGTTGCTACTCCAATTGAACAAAAGGTAAATGGAGTAGAGCAGATGCTTTACATGAAATCTACCAACACATCAGATGGAGCTTGTACCATTGATGTTACTTTTGATGTAGGGACCAATTTGGATAATGCCAACATGCTTACCCAAAACCGTCAGGCACAATCGGCTCCTTTTATGCCGTCTAGTGTAAAACAACAAGGGGTAGTGGTAAAAAAATCACTATCGTTTCCGATGATGCTGTTTACCATCACATCTACCAACCCAAAATATGATGCCAAATTCTTGAATAATTATGCGAGCATCAATATAGTAGATCAATTGGCTCGTATAAAAGGAGTTGGTGAGGTTTCTCTTTTTGGAGGAAGCGACTATTCTATGCGTGTTTGGTTAAAGGCAGATGTAATGTCTAAATTGGGAATCACAGTTGAAGATGTAAAAAATGCACTGAACGCCCAAAATATGATTAGCCCCGGTGGGAAATTCGGAGCTGAGCCTGCACCAATGGGAACAGAGTTTACTTATGGTGTTACATTACAGGATCGCTTGGTTACTGAAAAGCAATTTGGCGAAATAGTTGTTCGAAGTAAGGAAGATGGCTCTCAGGTTTTGTTAAGTGATATATCCCGTATTGAATTGGGTACTGAAAACTACAGTTCTACTGCCCGACGAAACAGTTCACCAAGTGCGGTAGTTGCTTTATATCAAATGCCAGGAAGTAATGCGCTTGAAGTGGCTGGTTTAGCCAAAAAAGCAATGAAAGAAATGGCGGAGAAGTTTCCTCAAGACATTGCTTACCAAGAATCCTTAGATACAACACTTGCTATAACGGCAGGTGTTGAGGACATAGTTCATACTCTTTTTGAAGCCATTGTGCTCGTTATTCTTGTTGTATTTATATTTCTTCAAAACTGGCGAGCTACTTTAATTCCATTAATTACAGTACCCGTTTCATTAATAGGAACCATTGCTGTTTTTCCATTATTGGGATTCTCCATAAACACACTTTCGTTATTAGGATTAGTACTCGCAATTGGTATTGTTGTCGATGATGCCATTGTGGTGGTCGAGGCCGTGATGCATCATATTGAAAAGGGTAAATCTCCTCGGGAAGCAACGATACAAGCCATGCGAGAAGTCTCGGGTCCGGTAATTGCCATTGCACTTATTTTGATAGCCGTGTTTGTACCCGTTGCAATGACACCCGGTATCACAGGTCGTTTTTATCAGCAATTTGCCATAACCATTGCAGTATCTGTGGCGTTTTCGGCATTCAGTGCCTTGTCGTTAAGCCCCGCCCTTTGTGCTATGCTTCTAAAACCCACAAAACCAGTAGAAGAACAAACAGGATGGTTGGCTAAGTTTTTTGCAGGTTTCAATAGAGTTTTTGAAAAAGTTACTGGAGGTTATTTAAAAGGTGCCACTTTTTTTGCTAAAAAGGGAGCACGCATTGTCGTTTTACTCGTTGTAATTTTAGCGGCTGTCGCTTTATTGGGCAAAAAGATTCCAATAGGATTTATACCAGAAGAAGATCAAGGCTATGTCTTGGTTAATATTGCATTACCTCCTGCATCCTCTCTTCAGCGTACCGATGAAATTTCAAAAAAAGTTGATGGATTTTTAAAACAAGAAGAATCCATTCTATCTTATACTACAATTAATGGATTTAGTATGCTTACCAATTCCTATCAACCGAACAATGCTTTTATTTTTATATCCTTAAAGCCTTGGGAAGAAAGGGCTGAAACGGCCAAAAAATTGATTGACAGGTTGAATGCGAAATTTTCAACACAAATTACAACAGCAACCGTTTTTGCAATTGGACCTCCAGCGATTCAAGGTTTAGGAGCATCGGCAGGTTTTAGTTTAATGCTACAGGATAGAGGCGGAAACTCTGCGCAATATCTAGCTCAGCAAACACAAGCTTTTATTGCGGCTGCTCAAAAACGCCCAGAAATAAAAAGGATTTATACCACCTTTAATGCTGGGACACCTCAGATAAAGTTAGATATCGATAACGACAAAGCCATGAAATTAGGTGTGCCTGTTTCTAAGGTTACCGAAGTGCTGGGTACTTTTTTGGGAGGAAGTTATGTGAATGATTTCAACCGTTTTGGTCGTCAGTATAAAGTGTATTTGCAAGGTGATGCCGTTGACAGGTTGAAACCTGAAAATTTAAATAAAATTTACGTTAGAAATAATAACGGCGATATGTTGCCAATATCAACTTTGGTTACCGCTACAAAAGTTGCTGGACCTGATTTTACGAATCGTCTTAACTTATTCAGGGCGGCTGAAATAGGAGGAACCCCAAATGATGGGTACAGTAGCTCGCAGGCTATGGACGCATTAGAAGAAGTAGCTAAGGAAACTTTGCCTGCCGATATGAGTTATGATTATATTAATCTTTCCTATCAGGAGAAACATTCGCCAGGTGGAAGTTCAGTGTTTTTAATGGCATTGATTTTTGTGTTTTTAATTCTTGCTGCCCAATACGAAAGCTGGAAATTGCCTTTTAGTGTATTGCTTGGAGCACCTTTGGCGGTATTTGGAGCATTTTTAGGATTGTTTTTGGCAAGAATGGGTAGTGATGCCTATGTGAACAACGTGTTTGCACAAATTGGTTTGGTATTGCTCATCGGATTGGTGGCGAAAAATGCCATCCTTATCGTAGAGTTTGCCAAAGAAGAATATGAGAAAGGTAAACCGCTATACGATTCGGCAATGATAGCGGCAAAACTTCGTTTTCGACCTATATTAATGACAGCTTTTGCCTTTATACTTGGAGTTGTGCCGTTGCTTACGGCTACAGGCGCAGGTTCGCAAGCACGTATCGTAATGGGAATGGCAGTATTCAGCGGGATGTTAATAGCAACAGTTCTTGGAGTGTTAATTGTACCGGGTTTATATGTAATGATTGAAAATATCGGAAAAAAGAAGGTTGAGGTTGTAGCAAAGGAAAATAGTATGGATTCAAAAACTACAGAACATGATGAATAAATTAAAAATAGTAGTTGTCATTCTTACACTTGCAATACTTCCTGTGGGTTGTTTGGTAGTCCCTAAATATGAAAAACCAGCAGACCAAAATGCAGCCAGTTTTCATAATGGATCCGCAAATGTTGATACGTTGGCCTCGGTGGTCAATGTCAAATGGTTTGATCTTTTTAATGATGAAGTTTTAAAAAGGTTAATCTACAAAGGATTAGAAAATAATTATGACATGAAAATTGCCATGGCTCGTATAGAACGTTCCAGAGCAGAACTAGGATATACCAAAACGGATTTATTACCGGCCATTGGATATAGCGGAACAGTAAATAGCAATGAAAAGACTTTTATGCCTTCTAATGTGGCAGCTACTTTGTCTTGGGAATTGGATTTTTGGGGAAAAATACGCCATGAGAATAGAGCGGTTCAAGATGAATTACTGGCTAGCGAGGAAGGTCGTAAAGTCATTCTTTCTAATTTGGTAAGTGACATTGCGGTTGCTTATTTTCAGCTTCGTGATTTTGATAATCAGTTGATTGTAACACAAAAAACGTTGGAAACCAGACAAAAGGCATTTGACATCATTAATCAAAGGTTTTTAGCTGGATATGTTTCTGAAGTGGATAAAGTTCAAGTAGAACAACAAGTAGCAATTGCCGAAGCTGTAATACCTTCAATTAAGAGACAAATAACCGATCGTGAAAATACGATCTCAATCTTGTTAGGTGAGGCTCCCGGTGCAATTGAGCGTGGTAAAACAAATTATGAGCTTCAAGTGGCGAATACTATACCAGTTTCCATTCCGTCTATTTTGTTGAAAAATAGACCTGATGTAAAGCAGGCCGAAATGTATTATATGGCATCCAATGAAAGAATCGGAGTGGCACAAGCCATGCGTTTTCCTTCTTTTAATATTGCAGCTCTAGCGGGTTTTGCCAACAATGACGTGAGTGCTTTATTTAATGGTTCTTCATATTTACAAAATGCAAGTGCTAGTGTTGTAGGGCCTTTGTTTAATTTTGGAAAAAATAAACGAAGAGTAGACATCTACAGACAAATTGCTGAGGAATCAAGACTTTCGTATCAAAAGACTTGTATTGTCGCCGTTGCAGAAGTGGAGCAGGCCTTGCAAAATGTAAGAACTTACAAAGAAGAATGGACGGCTAGAAACAAACAAGTAATGGCAGCAAGGAAAAACTTAGAATTGTCTGATGCCAGATATTACAACGGTTATGTTTCTTACTTAGAAGTTTTGGAAGTGCAACGTTCGTTATTTGACGCCGAATTGAGTCTTTCTGAGTTAACCCAAAATCAATTGAGTTCCATGATACAATTGTATAGAGCATTGGGGGGCGGTTGGAATTAATTTTTTTTGTAAGCATAAAAAAACCACGCAAATTGCGTGGTTTTTGCTTTTATTTTATGCGCTTAGCAATACTCGTTGAAAGCATCTTTTAAGTTCTCAGCAATTGTTTCTGCTGGACGTCCTTCAATGTGGTGACGTTCTAACATGTGAACCAATTCTCCGTCTTTGAACAAAGCAATACTTGGAGAAGATGGAGGAAAAGGAAACATAAATCCTCTTGCAGCTTCAACCGCTTCTTTGTCTACTCCTGCAAAAACAGTTACTAGATTTGATGGTTTTTTTGCATTATCCAAACTCATTTTTGCTCCCGGACGTGCATTTCTAGCAGCACAACCACAAACAGAGTTTACTACTACAAGTGTTGTTCCTGCTGATTTTATGGCGCTTTCTACAGCTTCTACAGTATGTAATTCTTGAAAACCTGCCACTGTTAATTCAGCTTGCATTGGTTTTACCATTTCTTCTGGATACATATTTTTTATTTTAAGTTTAACTTTTAGTGCTGCAAAGTTACAAAGTTTAGTTGCAAGAACTTAATTTGAAGTATAAAGTTTTGTTATAGTTTGATTGCTATTGGTTTATGCCAATTGTATTCATTATTCTTTTAGCTTTTCTAATACCATTAAAAATCCTTTGGCAGGAAGGTAATTGCTTTCTTGAAAAACGATTTCATTTTGAGCATTCAAAACACAAATGGTTGGGTAAGTGGTTTGATTATTTATAGTTACCAGTTCATAGGCTAATTCGTGAATGCCTGTAGTATTGCCATTAGTTTTGAAAACGAATTTTCTAGAATTGAAAGTAATTGTCCGCTTTTCTTCGGCATTCAATGTTATAAAATAGAAGTTGTCGTTAAGCGTTTTAATAACCTCTTTGTTTTTGAAAGTGGTATTTTTCATCGCTTGGCAATACTTGCACCAATCAGTATGGACGAACACTATTATTTTTCGATTTTGATAGCGTTGTAAACTGTCAATTTGTTCGAAAGAATAGGTTTTCAATTGGGCAAAACCAGATGGAATCGCCGCAAAAACAAAGAATACTATGGCAACAATTTTTTTCATCTAATATAAATTATAACGCAACCCAAAGAAACCTCTAATTCCTTGATTTGGCCCGTAAACATAGGTAGTGTCAAAGGTTAATCCATATGGGTTTTGTGGTGTTACCAATACTTTTCCATTCGAATCGTATTGTACATTTTTGTCAAATGGATCCTCAGTTCTTGAAATCAGGAAGGGATTGTTTTGTTTTGGAGTAAAGTTAAGCAGGTTTTTTATTCCGGCATACAATTCAAAATTTTTCCAGCCTGCATAAGTAAATTGAATATTTTGTAAACTGTACCATGGCGAATTTGGATTTCTTGGGTCGGTTTCGCTTAATAGTGGTAGTTTCATCGGACTATATACATTTCCTGTGTAATCAATGGCTAAATTAATTGGATTAATTTTATACGAAACTGTCCAAGTACCGGTGAAATTCTCGGTTAAATAGGGTCTTGTTTTGATGCCTTTTTCTACATTGGAAACATCCATATAAGTAGCACCCAGTATAAATTTTAGTCCATTGGTAAAATTGATGTCCGTATTGCAACTGATTCCTTGGCTCAAAGCATAACCATCAATGTTGTCGTAAATAATTTTGTTTGGGTCAGTAGCATAATCAGATACAATTTTATTACTAAATTGAGTATAAAATGCAGTGGTTTCAATCCCTAAAAACGTACCATTATCAAAATAGACTTTCTTGATATAATTCAAATTGGCATTGACTGATTTTTCAGGATTCAGATTATGAGCAATCTCTACTTGGCGTGATCCAGTTAATGCGGCGTGATCTTCAGTAAACAAGTTGACTACTCTAAATCCCGTTCCTGCATTAAATCGGAGGATGTTATTTGCATTGATTTTTAATTTATAGGCAAATCGTGGCGTAACAATGTTTCCGTGTATGGAGTTGTAATCATATCTCAATCCCAATAATATTTTGTGCTTCTCGCTAAATGCAATTTCATCTTGAACAAAAATACCCGGAAGCCAAGTTTTTTCGGGATTGTTTTCGTTTAAAAGTGCTGTAGATTGTGTATTATCATCATAATAGGTATAACGCGATGCGATTCCTGTAAGTAAATCGTTTTTTCCTATTTTCTTGTCCCATGTAAGTTGAAGGAATGCAATTTTTTGATTCGCAATATAAGAGGTTGTCCCATAGCGACTGTCTTGAAAATGAACGTTTCCTGAAAAAGACAACATTAATTTTTCGGTAGTGGGTAATTGATAAGTCCCCAATAGTTCGCCTCTTTTGGTATAGATACTCTCGCCATAAATTTCATCTCCACCACGGTACTTTTTCTCCCAACGCACATCGCCACCCCATCTGTCCTCATACATACCGCGAACGGCAAGTGTGAATAACCGATTTTGAGCACGATTGAAATTCCATTTGTTAAAAACCGAAATTCTATTTTGTGCGGTTACATCTGTAAAACCATCGTTGTCATTATCAATTTTTTGATTGTAATTGTAGTAATTCAATCCTAATAGCGAAGTTGCTTTTTTACTAATATTAAATTTCACTCCCAAATCGGCATTGGTTTCCAGCCAAGAGGTTGTAAATACATCGGCAGAAAAGAGGGGCGCATTAGTTGGGTTTTTGGTAATAATGTTGATTAATCCACCCACGGCTTCACTTCCGTACAAAGAAGATGCTGGACCTTTTACAATTTCGATTCGTTCTACCAATGAATTCGGAATTCCAGACAGCCCATAAACAGTTGATAAACTACTAACGATAGGCATTCCATCAATCATTACTGAGGTATATGGACCTTCTAGCCCATTGATATGAATGTCGCCTGTGTTACAAACGCCACAGTTGAGCTGAGGTCGTACTCCGTTTACGTTTTGTAAGGCTTCGTAAATACTGGCAGTTGGGTTTTTCTTAAAAAAAACGGGAGTATAGACTTCAACAGGAACAGCACTTTCTAGTCTTTTTATAGCTTTTAAAGTTCCCGAAACTACGACTTCGTTCAGTTCATTATCTTCTGTTTGTAGTTCGAAATTCAGTTGTATTTGTTTTGCTACTTGTATGGAGATGTTTTTTCGTTGGGTTTTAAATCCCGCTGCCGAAACTTCTATTTTGTAATTCCCTTGAGGTACGTCCGAAAAGGCATAAATACCGTTATTGTCTGTTTGTTTTATATAATTCGTACCCAATATTTCAATAGATGCTTTTTCAATAGTAGCAGTTTTATGAGTAATCGATCCAGTAATTGATTTGTTTTCTTGTGAATAGGTAAGCTGAAGAAAAGAGAACGTAATTGTCAAAAATAAATATTTCATTTGTTTAAATTAATTTTTAGGCAAATCTAAAAAAAATATTTCAGAAGTATAAAGTTATTTTATATATTTGTTTTTTAAATGTTTAAAATGTCTAAATCACTAGAAGAAGTACATCAATCGGTCACTACACAAAATAAAACCACAGTATTCAGAAAAATATTAGCCTTTTTTGGACCAGCCTATTTAGTCAGTGTTGGCTATATGGATCCAGGGAATTGGGCTACAGACATAGCAGGAGGTAGCCAGTTTGGATATGCCTTATTGTGGGTGTTATTGATGAGTAATTTAATGGCGTTGCTGTTGCAAAGTTTAAGCGCTCGATTAGGGATTGTTACCCAAAGGGATTTGGCGCAGGCTTCTCGAGAAACTTATTCGAAATTCATTAATTATATTCTTTATTTCCTTGCCGAAATTGCTATTGCCGCCTGTGATTTGGCTGAGGTTCTAGGGATGGCCATCGGTATCAATTTATTGTTTGGAATCCCGCTGATTGAAGCAGTTATGATCACTGTTTTGGATACTTTTTTATTGCTTTTTTTAATCAATAAGGGTATTCGCAAAATGGAAGCGTTTATCATCGTACTCGTTATGATTATTGGATTCTCCTTTATATTCGAAATGATATTCGCACAACCCGAAATGGGGAAAGTGATTTACGGATTGATTCCTTCTTTGCCCAATGAATCGGCACTTTATATTGCCATTGGGATCATTGGTGCCACGGTAATGCCCCACAATTTGTACCTGCATTCCTCCTTGGTGCAAACCAGAAAATTTGACCGAAGTCCAGCGGGAATCAAACAAGCTATAAAGTATAATTTCATAGATTCAACGATTGCCTTAAACTTGGCTTTCTTTGTCAATGCAGCTATTTTAATTTTGGCGGCAGCCACATTCTATAAAAATGGAATGTTCGAAGTGGCCGAAATTCAAGATGCATACCGTTTTTTAGAGCCTTTATTGGGAACGAAATGGGCATCCACATTATTTGCGGTGGCCTTAATAGCTGCGGGACAAAGTTCTACGGTTACTGGAACATTAGCGGGGCAAATTGTAATGGAAGGCTATTTGAATTTACGTATTCAGCCTTGGGTTCGTCGAATCATTACGCGCTTAATCGCTATTATACCCGCCATCATTGTTATTTTGATTTTTGGCGAAAGCGTTACCGGAAAAATGTTGATTCTAAGTCAGGTAATTTTAAGTTTGCAATTGGGGTTTGCTATCATTCCGCTCATCCATTTTGTGAGTGATAAAAGAAAAATGAAAGGATTTCATATTAGTAGAACCACTCAAATTGCGTCATGGATAGTGGCTTTGATTATTGTTTCGCTCAACGCCAAATTGGTTTATTCAGAAATTCAAGGGTGGTTGGAAACTTCGGATAACCCATTAATTCTTTGGTTAACGGTAGTGCCTTTGGCAATTAGTTTCTTGATTTTATTGCTTTATATTGTTTTCGAACCTTTTGTAAGTAAGTCAAAACCAGACATTCAAAACCATTCTCCACATCACTTGGCTTTGAAGTTTTCTCCAACTGGAACGTATTCGAATAAAAATATTGCTGTTTCGGTTGATTTTTCTGCTGCGGATGAAACTGCTTTAAACCATGCCTTCGAATTGGGTGGAATGGATGCCAAATATACTTTGATACATGTGGTAGAAACTGTTGGAGCCATGATGTATGGTGATGAAGCCGATGATCATGAAACCTCCATCGATGAAACACTATTGCAAGAATATAAGGAAATGCTTTCGAAAAAGGGGTTTAAAATTGGGACAGAATTAGGGTTTGGGAATCCTACCAAAATTATCCCAACGATAATAAACAGCGGTAATTTTGATATTTTGGTCATGGGAACTCATGGGCATACGGGCTTGAAAGATTTAATTTTTGGTACCATAGTAGATAAACTACGCCACAAAATTTCTATACCTTTGTTTATTGTAAAGAATTAAATTAGCTATGAGTTTAGAGTGGGTAAATAGATTGCTAAAACAAACTGAAAATTGCTGTTTAGAGTTTAAAGTAGCTAAAAGTGAATTGCCATCTAATTTATTTGAAACTATTTGTGCTATGCTCAATCGTAGTGGAGGAAATATCTTTTTGGGTGTAAATGATGCTGGAGAAATAACAGGTGTAACTGAAAATGCTTGTGGCAAAATGATAACTGATTTAGTCAATTTATCCAATAACCCACAAAAAATCGACCCGCCTTTTATTTTGCATCCGCAAAAGCATATTCTCGACGGGAAAAGCATTATTTACATACAAATACCCGCTAGTTCACAAGTACATAAAACCGCAAATGCTGTTTTTGATCGAAGTGATGATGGCGATTTCAAAATAATTCAACCCAATAGAATTGCCGAATTATACAATAGTAAAAGAAATTATTATACCGAAAATATTATTTATCCTTACCTGAAATTCGAAGATTTTAAAGTAGAATTATTCCCCAAAATCCGGAATCTAATTAAAAGTAATAATCCAGATCATCCTTGGCTGGCATTAACCGATATTCAAATGCTCGAAGTAGCGGGTTTGTGGAAAAGAGATTTTCAAACTGGAGAAGAAGGATATACTTTGGCAGCAGCATTATTGCTAGGCAAAGATGTGGTTATTCAACAAATAGTTCCGCATTATAAAACTGATGCATTGGTTAGAATAAAAGACCTAAACAGATATGATGATCGATTGTATGTGCAAACCAATTTGATTGAAGCCTATGAATTGTTGATGAATTTCATTGCAAAACATCTTCCGGATGCTTTTTATCTAAGGGGTGACCAAAGGGTAAGTTTGCGGACTCAAATATTTAGGGAAATTATAGCAAACATATTGGTGCATCGCGAATATACTAATGCGCAGCCTTGCACAATGGTTATAAAAAAAGACCGAATAGAACTTGAAAACGCCAATAATCCCCACGGTTCGGGTTTGATAGATTCCAATAATTTTGCGCCATTTGCAAAAAACCCCTCTATAGCCAAATTCTTTATCCAGTTAGGTAGAGTGGATGAATTGGGTTCTGGAGTGTTGAATACCAGTCTTTTGGTTAAAGTGTATTCCAAGAAAAACATAAAACCTGAATTTATTGAAGGCACTACTTTTAGGACAATAGTACCTTTGCCAGATTTAGACGAAAGCAAAAGTAATGAAACTGCTAATGAAATGATAAATGAGGGAGCAATCGACAAATCTGAGGGTTCAATTTTGATAACTGTGGGAGTAAACGAAGAAATTGAGGGAACAATTGACAAAACTGAGGGAACAAATGGTAAATCTGAGGGAACAATTGATAAAACTGAGGGAACAAATGGTAAAACAGAGGGAACAAATGGTAAAACAGAGGGAGTGATAAAACAGGAAATAACTGGATTAGGAAAAGTACTCATGAGAAAACTATCGATCATTGTCGTGGCGATTGCTACTAATGAAGGTAAAAGAGTGCCAGATTACGCCTTAATTACTTCATTCACCGAAAAAAGTATCGAACGTTATTTGAAACAATTGAGTAGTACGGGTTTAATCGAATTTAAAGGAGAAGCCAACCAAACAGGAGGATATTATTTAACTCCAAAAATGAAACAAAAATTATTAGAAGCGAATTTATAGTAGGGATCTGAAAATCTAAAATGCTACCTCAGTTCACTATCGCTTGAGACATCAATAGCCAATCAACAATCTAAAATTCAATGACTTTTTCCGAAGAAAATTACCTAAAAGCCATATACCATCTTACCACTCGACTAGATAGTGAAGTTAGTACCAATGCCATTGCCGAGATGATGGAAACCAAAGCTTCCTCGGTAACCGATATGCTTAAAAAATTGGCCGAAAAGGATTTGGTAGATTATAAAAAATACCAAGGGGTTTCGCTAACTGAAAACGGAAAACTGGCTGCCAAAATGATCGTGAGAAAACATCGTTTGTGGGAAGTGTTCTTGGTCGAAAAACTGGATTTTTCTTGGGATGAAGTACACGATATTGCCGAACAACTCGAGCACATCAAATCTGAAAAACTCATCAACAAACTAGATGATTTTCTAGGCAATCCCACCGAAGATCCACACGGCGACCCGATTCCCGATGCATTAGGCCGGATGGTGACTATAGAAAAGCAATTGCTTTCGGAATTAATGGGGAATCAAACCGGAATATGTGTTGGAGTAAAAGACAATTCCTCCGATTTCTTGAAATACTTGGATAAACAACAAATTGGTTTGGGGTCTAAAATTGAAGTTGTGACTAAAGAAACCTTCGATTTATCCCTAAAAATTAAGGTAAACGGAACAGAATTGACTATTTCGAATAAAATTGCAAGTAATTTGTTTGTAAAAGTACTTTAGTTTTGATTAATTTTCGTTTTTTTTGATTCAAGATATTCTACTGAGGTATAATTTATTAAGTTTTCTTTGCTATATTTACATTGTTATCTTTAAAACGTAATAGTATGAAAATAAGAATTTTATCATTTTTAGTTATAGCAATTAGTTTGTCTAGCTTGACTGTTTTTTCTCAAACAGAGGGTGCTAGAGGAGAATTAGGGTTACCTGGTGATAATCTGGATCTTTATGCCGTTTTGGATCTTTTTCAAAAATCAAAAACTATTGAAGACTTTGAAAAGTCATTAAATGATGAAAAAACCAAAATAAATAATCTAGATTTAAACGATGATAAAAAAGTTGATTTTATCAAAGTGGAGACTAAGAAAGATGGAGATGATTATACTTTTATTCTTAGAGATCCGATAAGTAAATCAGATACTCAAGATATAGCTGTTATCATGGTTTCGAAAGACAAAAACAAAAAAGTGTCACTTCAAATTGTCGGCGATAAAGATTTGTATGGTAAGGATTATATTGTAGAGCCTAGTTCAACTGGGAATACAGGTGTTACCGCCAATCCGGCCTATAAAGGAGCAGAACCAGTAACTGTAAATGTGCCAGCCCCAACAACAATTGTAGTGGTAGAACAAGCGCCGATTGTGCAATATGTCTATTCGCCGATGTACGTGCCCTACTACCCTCCGTATTATTATGGTTTTTATCCAGCCTATTTTACGGCATTTTCGATAATGGCTGTGGGTATTTATCGCTCTAATCATTATTATTACCACGGTGGCGGTTACGGGTATCACAATACTACCATTATTCACAATACCAATAATTTTAATAATTATAATAATTCGCATAGAAACAGTTCGAATCGTGTGTCGCACAATAATATAAATTCCTCTAGGGATGGGAATAGAAACTCAGCTTCAACTCGAGACGCTAACAGATCCTCTGCTTCAACTCGTGATGTAAACAGGAATTCTGCTTCAACGCGTGACGCTAATAGTAATAGAGCTTCGGCTTCTACACGTGAAGGAAACAGGAATTCTGCTTCTGCGCGTAACGGCAATAGAGCTTCAGCTTCATCAAGACCATCTTCTTCAAATTCTATGGGTTCTTCTCGTTCTAGTGGCGGAGGGTATAGATCTGGCGGTGGCGGTGGCGGATACAGAGGAGGCGGCGGAAGCGGAAGAAGACGCTAATATCCAGCATAATTAATTTAAAAAGAACGGATTAAACACCTAAAAAAAACCTGATAATAGATTGTTATCAGGTTTTTTTTAGGTGTTAAAGGACTGTCTCAAATAGTTATAGGACTGTCTTTGTAGTAAGAGACGATGTTTTTTACTCATTGGGTAAGTCAGAGGTGCTCATGTCTCTTAGACAAACATATTTACCATCTTTTTTTACAAATAAGCTCATGTAGTTTCCGGAATTTACAATTGCATCAGTAGAATCAGCTATTTTATAATAACCAATTTCAACTACTTGCGCTCCGTCATTTGATGTAAAAACTTCGTTGGTTTTAAATGAAATTTTGTGGCCTACGGAAATGGTATCCCTATGGGCTTTTAAAAACTCAACTATTGCGGCTTTACCCACTATTGGTTGGCTGTTTTGTGGATAAGTTATGGCATCATCAGCATGATAGCCTATGTTTTTTACAATTCCGGCATTGTACGTATCTGCAAATTCATTTTCCTTGGCTTGAATCTCTTCTTTAATTTGGTTAGTGTCTATAACAGCTGCTATGGGTTCTTCTTTTTTGCAGGCAATTAATAATAACAATGCACTTGATACAACTATTCCTTTAATAAACATTTTTTTCATAATATTCAGTTTTTTTAAATTTAGGCATTAAGAGATTGATAATTAATGACATAAATTTAAGATAAATAAATGAAACGGAATGTTTTTTGTACTAGAAATTCGATTAATTAAGATCTATTTTGGGGTTGAATCATAGTAATGGATGCCTTTTTTAGACTTAAAGTGTAAAAGAGAGAAGTCTATTTTATAACTACTGCTCGAAAATAATCTGAAATAAATTTTTAAAAACAGCGAACAGAAGTTGATGCTTAATAATGAAACAAGCTCGTTTTGACAAGAATTGTTAAACGTTTTTAATTTTTAAAACAAATTAACTACACCCGCAATTATCACCACTTCCACAGTTTTTATCTGATTTTTTTTTGAAAAAAAACTTTCGAATCAAAAACGCAAGTGCCAAAATTAGAATAATAAAAGCTATTATTTCTTGAATCATAATACGCTATTTTAGGATTTGAAAAGCAATCAAAGCGACTACGTAAGCTAAAGAACTCATGAAAACAAGTTGACCGGCAGGCCATTTCCAAGAATTGGTTTCTTTTTTGGTTATCGCGAGGGTGCTGGCGCATTGCATGGCAAAGGCATAGAATAAAAGCAATGAGATGCCCGAAGCAAAATTAAATATCTTTTGGCCAGTTATAGGATTCACTTCTTCGGCCATTTTGTTTTTTATGGTGTTTTCATTGTCGCTTCCGCCCACACTATAGATGGTTGCCAAAGTACCTACAAATACTTCTCTTGCTGCAAACGAACTGATGATGGCAATGCCAATCTTCCAGTCGTAACCCAAAGGAGAAATTACAGGTTCTATGGTTTTTCCCATTAACCCAATATAGGAGTTTTCCAGTTTTTGCGAAGCGACAGCATTATTAAACTCAGTTGCGGATAGCGGATTTGCTTTGGTGTTTTCCAGTATTATCTTTTCGGCATTTTTAAACTGTTTACCGGGTCCGTATGAAGCCAAAAACCATAAAATAACAGATATGGCCAAGATGATTTTTCCGGCGCCAAAAACGAAGGCTTTTGTTTTTTCGATAACGTTGATGGCCACATTCTTGAACATCGGCAATTTATAGTTGGGCATTTCAACCACAAAGAATGTTTTGCCTTTTACTTTTAAAATAAGATTCAAAATATAGGCAGAGAAAATCGCCATTCCGAAACCAATAACATACAAAAGCATTAAGGTTAACCCTTGTATGTTTAAAATCCCTAAAACATAAGTGTCTGGAATGACCAATCCAATAATGATAGCATAAACAGGTAGTCGAGCCGAACAAGTGGTAAAAGGAGTTACGAGTATAGTTATTAAACGTTCTTTCCAGTTTTCTATGTTTCGAGTCGCCATAATGGCCGGAATAGCGCAGGCCGTTCCCGAAATTAAGGGTACCACACTCTTGCCAGAAAGACCAAATCGGCGCATAATTTTATCCATCAAGAATACCACACGACTCATATAGCCACTTTCTTCAAGTATAGAAATGAACAAAAACAAAAAGGCAATTTGTGGAATGAAAATCAAAATCCCACCTATTCCGGGTATTATTCCTTGCGAAATCAAATTGGTCAACACACCCGAAGGTAAATGTTCACTAGCCAAGGTGCTTAGAGTAGCAAAACTACTGTCGATAAAATCCATGGGGATTTTGGACCATTCAAAAATAGACTGAAAAATCACAAATAAAATGAGGAAGAAAATAACATACCCCCATATTTTGTGGGTAAGCACGCGGTCTAGTTTGCTACGAAAATCTTTGGCAACACTAGAATCTACTTTTAGCCCCTCTTTCAAGACGTCATTAATAAACTGATAGCGTTTGATGGTTTCTTTTTGTTGCAAGCGTTTCAAATCCGAATGCGATTTGGCAAAAGAGCCATGGATTTCATTGCGTTCCAAATTCAAAAAGTTTACATCTTGCGTTATGACCAACCACAGTTTGTATAACAACTGATGGGGGAAGGCGTGACGGAGACTATTGAAATATTCGACATCAATACTCGAAGCATTTAAGCAAGGTTCGCTTGAAATGGTTTTGTAACTAACAATCAAGTTTTTTAATTCCTCTATTCCGTGCCCTTTTCTGGAACTAATCAGTGCGATTTTGGTTTTTAAGTGTTCTTCAAGATAGGGGATGTCAAGAGTAATGCCTTTATGTTCCATTCTATCGGCCATATTAATGACTAAAATAGTAGGGACTTCAAGGTCTTTTATTTGAGTATAAAGGAGTAAATTTCGTTTCAGGTTCTCTACATCGGTAACTACTAGAGCTACGTCTGGATAGAGTCGGTCATTTTTATTCAGTAAAAGTTCTATAACAACACTTTCGTCAATAGAACTGGCGTTTAAGCTATAGGTACCGGGCAAATCAAGAATATTGGCTTTGATGTTGTTAGGTAGTTTGCAAAACCCCATCTTTTTCTCTACGGTAATTCCGGGATAGTTCCCAACTTGCTGGTTTAACCCTGTAAGTTGATTAAAAACCGAAGTCTTCCCTACGTTTGGATTCCCAATTAGAGCGACGTTGATGTTTTTTAAACTCATTTTTCTTTGTTTTTAATGAGTTCTACTTCAATCTGTTTTGCCGTTTCGATACGAATGGCAAGATGGGAACCATTAATATTCAAATACAAAGGGTCTCCAAAAGGAGCAATTTGAAGTAATTCGACTTCATTACCCGGCAAACACCCCATTTCTAGTAGTTTTAAAGGGATAACATCGATATCAAAATCCAGTATAGTGGCTTTTTGGCCTTTTTTGAGAGAATGTATCGTTGTTTGCAAAGCTTATTTAGATTCAATTAAGATTGCAAAAATACATTTTTTATTATAATTAAAGCTGATAATTATCAGTTTTACTCGTTTTTTTGTTTATCGATGAAATGTGTTTGGAGTGGTGATTATTTCCAAATTGCATCAAAGTCAAAAGTGACTTCACTGTTTTTATCAATCTGAAAAGTAGTTAGGTTAACTTGTTTATAGAGATTGTCAATTAATTCAAATACTTCAATGGTTTCTTTTGAAGAATCGACCATAATGTAATATTTCACCCCTTGTTCCCTGTATAAATCAAATTTGATTACTCGGTCTTTTTTAATAGACGAAGGGGAAATTATTTCTATAATCAAAGTGGGAGGTAATTCTAAAAAATTTTCTGAAGCTTTACCACAAACTATCATAATATCTGGGCGCACAACAGTTTCTTCATTAATTTTCCAGTCCAATTCCACAAATAATTCGCAATTACATTCAACACTATTTTTATCCATAGAATTGGATGCTTGAGTCAAAAGTTTTACTTGCAATTTACTGTGCTTTGGAGAGGCAGACGGTAAAAACTGTAACGGATAACCATCAATTAATTCCCAATCTTCTTTCCAGTTTTTATAATCGTCATAGGTATATCTCGGAAAATCGTATTTAGATTTCATATGTCGATATTTATTGTTTTTTATTGGTTATATGTAATTTGCATATCAACATTGGTTTTTTGCGACCAATTTTCGGTTATGCTCATTTCATAATCTTTGTTTTTACAAATTTAAGAAATTTTCATCACTGTAAATTTTAATTTTTTTCATCGGCAGTAAGCCAATTAATATCTTGTATCAATCGCTGTATGTCTTCTTTTTTGGTTCCATCATAAAAACCACGAACGCGTCTTTTTTGGTCTACCAAAACAAAATTTTCGGTATGCACCATGTCATACAACTCTTCTGGTTTTCCCAATTTTACGGCCAAATAGGATTTTCTGGCCATGGTGTAGATTTCTTTTTTATCGCCAGTGACTAGATTCCACTTTCCGTCAATGACACCGTATTTTTTCGCATAGGCCTTTAATGCTGGAACACTGTCGGTTTCTGGGAAAACGGTGTGTGAAAGCAACATTACTTTTGGGTTGTTTTGGATTGCTTTTTGCACATCGACCAAATTAGTGGTCATTTTGGGACAAATTGAACCACAAGTGGTAAAGAAAAAGTCGGCTACGTATATTTTGCCTTCATACTCTTTTTGAGTAATGGTTTTTCCGTTTTGGTTCACAAAAGAGAAATCGGCAATGGTGTGGTATTTGCTAATGTATTGTACGGTACTGTCCACCAATTCTGGGTTCACATCGGCTGGATTATAAATAGGCAATGTTTTACTGGGTTTTAAAGCCGAATAAAATAAGTAAAGCGTTATAATAGAAAAAATGAGGATGACACCAATATAAACTCGGTATTTTTTTAAAATAGATAACATAATTTTAATTTGGGGCAAAAATACAAAATGGAATGGCTCTTTTGAAATATTTAACAAAATGGAATTATTTCAGTCCTTTTATTTGTGAAATATTATTGATACGTTTGTAATAACTTATAAATCAATAATAAAAATGAATAATCTATTAACCAAACGGCTTATTTTTGCAATTCCTGCATTTATTTGGATTTCAGAAAGCCAAGCTCAAACGGATGTAAAAACAGCAGAACCAGGGATTAATGTTTCGTATATGGATAAAAACACGAAACCTAATGATAATTTTTTCCATTTTGTAAATGGAACGTGGCTAGATAAAACTGAAATTCCAAGTGATCGAACTTCTTGGGGTAGCTTTAACGAGTTGATAAAAAAAACGGACAAAGATGCTATGGCTATTCTGAAAGAAGCTGCAACTAATCCAATTTATAAATCGAATACAGATCAAGGGAAAGCAGTTAATTTTTTTAAATCGATTACGGATACGGTTGCCCGAAATAAGCAAGGAATTGCTCCTTTGAAACCTTATTTGGCAAAAGTGGATAAGGTCAAAAACATTCAAGATTTACAAAAACTTTTAGTAGAGTTTGAGACTTTGTTACCTAGTGGCTTTTTTGGATTGCAAATTGGAGCTGACGAAAAAAACAGCAATAAGAACTCCGTTAGTTTAGGTATTGCTAGATTGGGTATGTCGGATAAAGATTACTACTCTTCTAATGAAAAAGATGCCAAAGAAAAACGGGAGAAATACGAACTTCACGTGGCAAGGATGATGCAATTTATTGGCGAAAATCCAGCACAAGCTAAGGTAAGTGCTGCTAAGATTTTAGCGTTAGAAACAGCATTATCTAATCCTAGATTGGATAGAGTAGAGAGCAGAGACAGTCGTTTGCAATACAATCCGATGACCGTTGCAGATTTGCAAAAAATGACTCCTGCAATCAAATGGGATGCTTATTTTTCTGAACTTGGGTTAAAAAAATTAGATACCATTATCGTTACTCAGCCTAGATACATGAAGGCTTTGCAAACCGTTTTCTTAGAAAATAAAGTCGAAGACTGGAAAGAATACATGAAGTGGACGATTCTTAATGCATCGGTAGGAGAATTATCAACTGATATAGAATTAGCTAGTTTTGATTTTTATGGTAAAACATTAACGGGGGCTATCAAGCAAAGGCCTAGAGAAGATAGAGCTTTGCAAAACGTAAACAGGACGATAGGCGAGGCTCTAGGGAAGTTGTATGTTGAAAAAATGTTTCCAGCCGAAGCTAAAGCAAAAGCCGAGAAAATGATTCAAAACGTAATTTTAGCGTACCAACATCGTATTGAGAATTTGACTTGGATGTCGCCTGAAACAAAAATAAAAGCGATTGAAAAATTAAAAAAAATTACTGTCAAAATAGGTTACCCAGATAAATGGAAAGACTATTCGTCCTTGGTAATTAAAAGTGCTGATGAAGGCGGTAGCTATTTTGAAAACATGAGAAATTTTTATCGTTGGAATTATCAAGAAGATTTGGCAAAACTGTCTAAACCAGTAGATAAAACAGAATGGGGAATGTCTCCTCAAACGGTGAATGCTTATTATAATCCGTCTTATAATGAGATCGTATTTCCAGCAGCTATTTTGCAACCCCCATTTTACAATTATCAAGCAGACGAAGCCGTAAATTATGGTGGAATTGGAGCTGTTATTGGTCATGAAATCTCTCATGGATTTGATGATGCTGGTGCGCGTTACAACGCCGATGGGAATCTTGTAAACTGGTGGACAGACGAAGATTTAAAACAATTTACGGCTTTAGGAACTGCACTTGCAGATCAATACAGCGCATTAGAACCGCTTCCTGGAATTCACGTAGATGGTAAATTTACCCTTGGAGAAAACATTGGGGATTTAGGAGGTATAAATGCTGCTTATGATGGTTTGCAATTGTATTTAAAAGCAAACGGAAATCCTGGGTTGATAGATGGATATACTCCTGAGCAACGTTTCTTTATTTCTTGGGCTACTGTTTGGAGAACAAAAATGCGTGATGAAGCCATAAAAAGCCAAGTAAAAACAGATCCACATACTCCTGGAATGTACCGTGCTTATGTGCCAATTCAAAACGTTGATGCTTTCTATCAAGCATTCGATATAAAACAAGGCGACGGAATGTATATCGCTCCAGAGAAAAGAGTTAAGATCTGGTAAGATTCTATTGAACTTAAAATAAAAATCCCATTTGTCTAGATTAGGCAAATGGGATTTTTTATTAAGCAGATATAAAATAAACAACGACTCCTTAAGCTTCGGGAAGAAAAGGTTAACCATATAAGAAATGTAAGAAAACATAAGTTATTGTTTTTTGCATTCTAGCTTAAACTGCCTTATATTTCTTACATTGTTAAAATTTAATGCTGTCTATTTTAGAATATAGCCTTGCAAACTAACTAATCTCCGTTATAGGTTCATTACTGTTTTTCTTTTTTCGCATCGCATAATTGATCAAATACAATCCGATTAAAGTTACGCTTCCGCCAAATACAATTGCGGTGGTTAACGGCTCTCCAAAAATAAAAGAACCCAAAACAACGGCTACAATCGGGTTGATATAGGCATAGACACTACTCAATTCGGTAGGGAGTTTTTGCAAGGCATAAATAAAAGCAATAAAGGTCAATACCGAACCAATGAGTACCAAATAGGCAATTGACCACCAAGAATTAGCAGGAATTTCTGAAAGTGGAATGCTAGCACCCGTAGCGCCTACAAAGGAAAAAAGGAAAATACTAGAGATAAACATTTGCAATCCCAAACTAAAATACGGGTTGAAACTAGCCGCTTTTTTCTTGGTATATAAAGTTCCAAAAGCCCAAGTAATCGTTGCTGCTATCGAAAGCAGGATACCAAATTGAAAGTCGGGTTGTAAAAAATCGAGTAGGTGTTCATAAAAGATAACGCAAACCCCTCCAAAACAAACCAAAATTCCCAAAACGGCCAATTTAGTAATTCTTTCGCCTTTAAAAATGCTGATAAATACGATCCAAACAGGAACCATCGCTCCAATAATGGCGCCCAATCCACTGCTGATGTATTTCACACCCCAAGTGCTGAGTCCGTTGCTACAAACAAAATTAAGTAAGCTAAGAATGATGATGCTTTTCCATTGATTGCCTTTTGGCCAAGGTGTTTTTTTGAATAAGAAAAAGCTAAGATATAATGCTCCCCCAATAAATTGCCTAATAGCTGCGAGTTGTAATGCTGGCATGTGCTTGACTCCTTCTTTGGAAGCCAACCAAGTAGTCCCCCAAAAAAAGCTTACCCAGCACAAAGCCAAAATGGGTAATCCAATGGCATTAACTCTAGACTTAAAAATGATTTTTATTTTTGTTCTCAATTTATAATTCGGTTTTAATAAAGGCATAACCCAAAACGTTTTCTACTTTGTCACTCAAAATCAGTTTTCCATTAGAAGGTTTGGAGTGATCAAATCGAGGTAAAGGTAAGGCTAATTCGGTTGCTTTTTGTGTATAATAAGTTTCTCTTGAGGGATGAAAAGGACTGACACCGTTGTAGATTTCGTTCCAAGAATCTGTAGCTATGATTTTTAAGATTATCCCAATGCAATCTTCCTGATGGATAAAGTTGATGGGTGCTTCTGGATTATCGAGGTTTTCTTTTCCTGCCAAAAAACGAATCGGATTTCGGTCTTCGCCAATGAGTCCGCCAAAACGAAGAATCGTGGTTTTGAAATTTGGATTGTTTTGCAAAAGTGTTTCGGTTTCTAATAATTGTTTACCGCTTTCGGTATCGGGTTGTGCGGGTGTTTCTTCGGTTATCGTGCCATTGGCTTCGCCATAAACCGACGTTGAACTCACAAAAAGCACGTTCTCAATCGTAGATTTTTCTATATACGGAATCAGGGGTTTTATCTTTTCTACAAATGGTTTCCTGAGCGAAGCCGAAGGGGCATTCGCAGTTGAAGAATCACTATTTTTCCCTCTCAATTGAGGCGGGATATTAATAACCAATGTTTTACTTCCGTTAAAGAAATCTTCAATAGCACCTGTTATCCTTTTGCTGTCAAGCGCCCCTTCGACTGCGCTCAGGGTAATTAAAAAAGGATCAATGCCCAATGCTTTCAATCCAGAAATTTTGCTTTCGGATGTAGTTGAACCCTTTACAGAAAACCCATTTACTATTAAGGCTTTCGCCAAAGGCAAACCCAACCAACCGCAACCTAATAGGCTTATTTGTGTCATTTTTTATTTTTTGATGCTCATTATAAATCCAGAAAAAAGCGCACTTTATCTATGCCTGTTCCACCGATACGATGGTAAAATTGAATCGCCATTTCGTTGAATTTAGGAGTCTGCCATTGTATGTTGATGCAATTTTTATCCATTGCAATCTGTTTTAATTTTTCGATTATAGCTTCGCCAATTCCAAAACCTCGAACTTCCTCTTCAAGATACAAACAATCCATATACATAAAAGTGGCGGCATCCCAAGTCGAAAAATCAAAAGTATAACTCGCATACCCAACGATTGTTTCATTGGCTTCGACGACCAAACAAAATAATTTGGGTTGCTCAGAAAACACAGCTTTTTTAAGTCCGTCTTCTTTTCCAATCGGATTAAAATTGGCTCGTTCGTAGTCAGCATGTTTTTGACATAAATTGACCACTGCATTTACATCCGTTGGTTGGCAATCGCGTATTAAATAGTTCATTGCAAATTGATTTCGGTTTGTAAAAAGCCTATAAAATGATTGAAATAATCTGGGTGTTCCTTTTCAGCCCTAATAGCGATGAAATGTTTTCTTTTCAGCCCGTTTTTGCCAATTTTTATGGCTTTTATAGAGCTGTTTTTTAAATAAGGTTGCAAAGCCCATTTTGCTATAGACATGACGCCCATATCGGCTTTAACCATTTCGATAGAAGCTTCGGTAAGGGGCAATGCCGTTATTTTTTTAGGCGTTATATTGGCAGGCGCCAAAACCAATTGATGAATAGTAACGGTTTCCATCGGTAGCGAATGAATGATTAAATGCTCATTGGCAAAATCTTCGGCAACCACATATTTTTTGTTGACCCAAGGATGATTTTCAGCAACCGCCATCACGATTTCATCTTGAAAAAGTTCCAGATATTTTATTTTGTCGTTTTTGATTTGGTCACTGACTATTCCAATGTCGATTACATTATCCAGCAGTTTTTGTAGTGGATAATGAGTGGCTTCGGTTACAATTTTCAATTCAACATTTGGGTACAAATGATGAAATTGCTTTAAAACAGAAGGCAACCAATGGTAACTGGAAAAGCATTCGGTGCTGATTCTGATTTCGCCAAATTCCCCGAAAACCATTTGTTTGATTTGGAGTTCTGTTTCCGAAATTTTATCGAGAATTTCATTTGCAATTTCATATAATTTCTCGCCTGCTTTGGTCAGAATCAGTTTTTTATTCGTTCTCAAAAATAGGGGTGTACCCAATTGATATTCGGCTTCTTTGAGTTGATGGCTCAAGGCCGATTGCGTCAAATGCAGTTTGTCAATCGCCTTTGTAATGCTCCCTTCTTCGACAATCGTCTTAATCAATCTTAAATGTCTGATTTCCATTTTTGAGAATTATTTTCACAAAGGAACAAAATTTATACTTGCTTTTAGATGAAAAGAATTCATGAAATAGATGAATTCTTTTCGTTTTTATCACATATAAAGTTAACCTAATTTTGGATTATTAAACAACCTAAAAAAATCTAAATGGAAGCGCAAAGAAAACACTATGAAAACAAATTGGCATTCGAAATGGATCCGTCCGATTTGTTTGATGCCTTGAATAATGGCGAAAAGATAATCGCTCTCGATACCCGAAAAGCATTTGGATTTGAGGCAGAACATATTCCCAATGCCATTAATATTCCGCATCGCGAAATGAGTCTGGAAACTACCAATCATTTGGACAAAGGCGTTTTGTATGTAACCTATTGTGATGGAATAGGCTGCAATGCTTCTACAAAAGGCGCTTTGAATATGACCAAATTGGGCTTTAAAGTAAAAGAATTAATAGGCGGAATCGAATGGTGGAAATTTGATGGTTACGCTACCGAGGGAACAAAAGGAAATAAAGCAGGATTGAAATTGGAATGTGCTTGTTGATGGAATGAAATTAAGCGTTAGTTGTTATGTTATCGAAAAATTCTGTAAACAAAAAAGAATTCATAACTTTACGAAAAGATTATATTATGAGTTATACTGACAAAAATATTATAGAAAACTATTCGATGTTATTTGAAGGATTAAATTCATTAACCAAAATTGAATTAATTGAAAGTTTAACTAAATCCTTAAAAAGAGAAAGAACTTCCAAAAAAGATAATTTTTTTGAATCTTTCGGGGCTTTTGGTTCTGAGAAACCAGCAGAAGAAATTGTAAAAGAAATTAAATCCAGTAGAAAATTTAGAAACAAAGAAATTAAATTCTAATGCAATATTTATTAGACACAAACATTTGTGTTTTCTTTTTAAGAGGAAAATTTAATTTAGATGAAATTATCAAACAAAAAGGAAAAGAAAACTGCTTCATCTCTGAAGTAACCGTTTTTGAGCTTCGCTTCGGAGCCGAAAATAGTGACAATCCAACAAAATCACATAAAGCTGTAGACTTGTTTGTAAGCGGAATATCCATAATTCCAATATATAGTTCCGTTAAAAAATATGCTAAGGAAAAAGTCCGTTTAAGAAAATTAGGAAAACCTATTAATGATGAATTTGACTTATTAATTGGAGTAACTTCGGTAGTAAATAAATTGACATTAGTCACAGACAACACGAAAGATTTTGAGAATATAGACGGAATTAAAATAGAAAATTGGTTTCGAAAATAAATAGAACTGCTAATGAGCTAGTGTAAATTGTTTATACTGTTATGTTCAATTCGCTCTCTCTATGATTTTCATTTTATGCGGTCACAATTTGTGACCGCATATTTCTCTAATTCTTTAGTATCACAATTTGTGACGACATCCCTTTTACTTCACTCGCAAACTATCCTTTACCACTGCTAAACTATCTGTCAATACTGGTTTTAACAGCGCCGGATTCACAACCGGCGCAACCACTTTCGGAGTAGGTTTTATTTTTTGTCGAATCACTACGGCATCATTCAAAACAAAAGGCGTTGGCATCATCCAACTTTCTCTCTGGGTCATCGCAAACAGTGGATTGGTCATTAAATCAAAAGAACTCTCCATTACATCCATATCGAGCACGGTCGCTCTGTTAAGCGTAAATTGCAATACCAATGGTTCGTTATTGACCACATAATAGCTCAACAGTTTTTTGCCGTTTCGTTCTAATTCTGTTCCTTTTTGCCCCAAAGTAGTCACACCATTAGCTTTGAAATTGAAAAACGTCATAATTTCATCGGCAAAAATATCATAACGATTGACTTTGCGGTTTGGGGTAATTTTGATCTTCAAATATCTTTTCAAACCCACCACGCTGTCTTGTAGAAAAGTAATGGTTGGTTTGGCGATCGCTTTGTTTGGTGCTTCGGCTACATACGTGAATTCCGAATTGTATTTGCTAAACAACTTTAAATTATTCAATGTTTTTCCATTTTTAGGGTGTTCACCCAAATAGCTTTTCGTCCAAGAATCCAAATTGGTGTCATAAGTCGCCCAATTGGCTTTGTTAGCATCGGCATTATAGAGATACACCAAACTGTTTGATTTGGCTTCGCCCAATTCATAACCTGAGTGGTATTGTGCTTTTGCAAAAAAGACAATGGCAATCAAAAAGAAGAACAAAGACCAGCTTCCTTTTTTGGCGAAAGCCCCAAAAACAGGCAGCAATAATACAAATGCCAAAACAGTCAAAATAGCACTGCCAAACAACACTTTCAATCCTAAACCTACAGGAAACATCTCAATAAACGGAGCAATAATCAACAAGGCAGGGATCCCGCAAATGAGGTTTACAATCCAATTGGATCTTTGGCTGAATACAAAAACCGCAAAAGCAACCAGACCAAAATACACTGGAATAATCAAGAATCCTGCACCACGCAAACTGTTGGCCAGAAAGCCGTTCAGCACAATCCAAAACACTAGCGGAATCACATAATGGTTCATCGTCACTTTTGGCTTGGAAGCTATCTGATAAAAGAAAAAACAAATCGAAAGACTCAGCAACACAAAAGCCGCAATATAATCGTGTCCGTTGTAAGTAAAGCCGTTGAGTAAATCATTGTATTGCGGATTCAACCATAGCAATCCTTTCCAACCGTAATAGGTAATCAATCCCGTAAAAATCAAAGCACCCAAAAACGGAAAAAAACCTTTCATGATTTCATTCCCTTTCAGCATTCTTTTGGCTTTGCCCAAAAACACCAAAACGATTAGCAGACCAGCAGCTATCAGTGTCATCGGCAGTACCCAATCAAAAGGATAGCTGATAAACGTAAACGGAATCGTGAAATAAACTTCATCAGCAGTTGCGTTTACAGCATTCAAATCCGCATTCGAAAAATAATTCAGCAACGGCATCAAATACGAGCCTTGATGTTTCAAGGTACTTTTGTCCAAATGCGCCACATCATCCTGAGCGGTATGGTAATTAAAATGGTCGTCTATAAAAGCAAAATTAAATCCTTGTACATCGCCTTGCTCTCTAAAAATAGTTAAGTCCGTATCATTTGGCAACATTTTGTAAATACTATACATCAACGAATTCGAAACGGGATATACAGCCCCCGCTTTGGCAAATTCCTGTGCCAAACCTGCATTTCCTTTGTTGGTTTCCATCAACATATAACTCGGTCCCGATGAACCACGAGCTTCAAAATTCAATACTAATCCCACTTCCTTAGCCCATTGGTGTTGGGTAACAAAAAGTGCGGCACCATTCAACCCCAATTCCTCTGCATCAGTAAACAAAATGATGATGTCGTTTTTATGTTTGGTTTGGGCATTCAAATAAGCACGAACGCCTTCCAGTATCGTTGCCACGCCCGAGGCATCGTCACTCGCCCCGTGCGAAAACGAATGCGGCGCGCTGTCATAATGCGAGAGTAGGAGCAATGCTTTGCCTGTTTCACTCCCTTTTATGCGGCACATTATGTTTTTAGATTTTACCAAATTCCCCCAATCACTCAACGTAAAACCTTCCTGAATGGTTGTCTCCAACCCCAGTTTTTGCAATTCTTTAATGATATAATTGGCCACAACCTCGTGGTTTTTTGTGCCTACATAATGCGGTTGTTTGGCAATCGCTTTTATATGATCCAGAGCCCGTGAGGTCGAAAACTCAGTGACTTTTTTGTTTTCATCTGCCGACCATGAAGGCATCATTGTTACAAATAGGAATCCCAAAATCAGCACGATAGAGGCGACAACAATAATAGAAGAGAAATTTTTTTTCATTATTTGGGGTATTAAATATCTTTTTTAACTAGTATATAAAAATCATTATCCAAAACCATATAGCCTTGGTCGTATAGGAAATAGTAGGTATTTCCGGACTTGGTATTCAAAATATTGGTAAAAAATTCAAAGTCAAAACCCTTGCTCATCAACTTGGCTCGCGTCGTTTTCGATTTTCCGTCGGCATTCGCATTCAGTTCCGACAAAATTCGGTAATTTTTGCGCAATTTGTTATTGATATTGCGCATATAATTCGTGCTATCCTTATTTATTTTGTTGTTGTAGGCATTCCGACAACCATCGCTACAGAATTTCTTGTCTTCGCGACCCACAATGGGATCTCCACATTCGAGGCAGGTTTTCATAATATCATCGTTTTATGTTCAACATTATTTCTTTTTTTTAGGAGCCAAATAATAGGCTTTAATTGTGGATACGGATTCCTGCTGTCATTCCAATCTTTTTTATCTCGAGAAAAACGAGACAAAAAAGGATTTTCCCTTCCATCAGGGCTATTTAGGATTTATGGTTTTGTATTTTTCTGTCCATTTTTACCACAATATTGTCATTCCGACGGAGGAGGAATCTTCGCAAGTAGCTCCATAATCTAAGTAAAATTATCTTTCTTCATAGAGTCAATCCAAACGACATTACCCATTGTTATTCCTCACTATTTTGTATAAAATCAATAAATTCAATTCCGAATTCTGTTATACCCATATGTCCAAAAGGAAGATTTCCTATTCTGTTCATCCTGTTATCAATCAAAAGTCCTTTTGAAAAGAGCCTTTGTTTATAAAACATAAATTTATTTTCAGATAGACCATAAAATTCAGCTGTCTTATATTTAGCAAATGAAAGAATATGTTCTTTCTTCTTATCATATTTTATTTTGACTTCATCGTAAGGTTTTCTGAATTTTGATTCATTAATAATTATTGTTTCGTTTTTCATTTGTTGCTCTAGTGAAGTTAGACTGTCTTTTAATGAATTCATTTCATCAATTTCTTCTTCATAACTTATTGTGAAATATCTATGATTGTACATTATTTTAATTTCTTCTTCAGTTAAATTACTTATCAAATCTAGGTAGTGATCAATAAGTTCTACATTTTCTGAAGGACAGTTTAATTCCTTTATTAAAATATCTTTAAATCGCAATAATTTTAATTCAGACTTCGTTTGAACAACTCTTCTTAAAACAGATTCGAACAAGTCATTGAAATCTTCTGTTTTAATATTTTCTAAATTTATTACAGTATCTTTTGTGAAGTTTTCTGCTAATATTTCCGTAAACCTATTCAGTCGGTTTTGCTTTATTCTTCCATTGTATTCAAAAAATAATTCATCAAGTGCGGCTCCACCATATGGTATTACACCGAAAATTGATTTTAAGACACTAACTGTAATTTCTTTTTTGTCCATTTTTTGTAATTGTTGAGATCTCCCAAATATACTCAAAATTTCCCATTTACAAACGGTTACAAATATTTACAACCGAAAGTAAGTAGTTAGCAACCGAATAACTTTTAGAAGCCGTCGCATCTTTGCCATGTCGAAATCAAACAAAGCAATGTCAATAGCAATGTCAATTTCAATGACAATTAAAAAAAAATATACACACACTAACATTTAAATTTTACACGCCATGAAAAACAGAGTACAATTAATCGGAAACGCAGGAAATGACCCAGTAATCAAAACTTTAGACGGAGGAAGAAAAGTCGCCAATTTGACCATCGCTACCAACGACAGTTACAAAAACGACAAAGGAGAAAGAGTAGACCAAACCGAATGGCACACCGTAGTGGCTTGGGGAAAAACTGCCGAGATTATCGAGAAATTCGTAACCAAAGGCAAGCAAATTGCCATAGACGGTAAACTAACCCATAGAAGTTACGATGACAAGAACGGAGAAAAACGCTATATCACCGAAGTGGTGGTAAGTGAGATTATGCTACTAGGGAAGTAGGTTCGTTTTACCACCCAAAATTGTCATCTCGACGTAGGAGAGATCTCCACAAGTAGCTCTATAATCCTAGTAAAATCAAAATTTTAAGCCAAAAAAAAAGAGTCCCGAAAATTTTCGAGGGACTCTTTTTTTCATTACTATAACTAATTATTGCGACGGTTCATTTAAAAATAATGCAAACTGCGTAACTGAATGCTATTCAAAGCAATACAAACGGAATGCTAAAAAACTGACCACCGACTACTTAAAATCAAGCACTCTTCTTTAGCAAATCAAACATCGGGCAACGGCTGCAACGCTTTTTTTCGCCTTTCTTGTATTTATCGCAGCAACTCGATTTGCAGTTGTCGGCCACTTTTATTTTTTTAAGGATTTCTTTCTTTTTATCCTTTTTCTTGCTCTTCTCTTTTTCTTTCTTGCTCACTGTGTAAAGAATTAAAAACCAAGGCAAATGTATATTATTTTTATCTATTCTAAATAAATTTTAACATTTTTCGAGCAAAAAAAATCCCCAAAATGGCACTAAAGCATTTTGGGGAAAATATTTATAAGGAGAGTCTTAATTATTTGGCTGGAGTAGCGGTCTTTGTATTGGCTACTTGCTGAATGTCACGGTCAAAAAGATACAATCCACCTTTGTCGTCGCCAATCAAGTTGATTTTGTCTAAAATCGATTTGGCTGTAGCTTCTTCTTCAATTTGCTCGGCTACATACCATTGCAAGAAATTATGGGTGGCATAATCTTTTTCTTCAAACGTAATGTGTACCAACTCATTGATCGATTCCGAAACAAAAATCTCGTGTTTGTAGAGTTCTTCAAACATTCCTTTGAAGGTTTCGTAAGTTGTTTTCGGTGCTTTCAAGTCGGTTACTTGAGCATGACCGCCACGTTCGTTTACATATTTGATCAATTTGAGCATGTGCAAACGTTCCTCATCGGATTGGGCGTACATAAACTGCGCAATTCCCTCCAATCCATTCACCTCGGCCCAACAAGCCATAGATAAATAGGTTTGAGAAGATTCTGCTTCTATACGGATTTGTTTGTTTAGTGCTGTTTCAATATTTTTTAATAGCATGGCGTTTAGTTTTTAGTAAAGTTAAAAAAAAATCATTCACGGATATCTTTTTTTGGATAAAAGCTTTTCTGCAGCAGTACAATTTTATGGAATATCAGGATTTATAAAGCGGATTCGGGGTTAAAACGAACGGTCAAATCCATCAATGAATTTACGCAAGATGTATTGTTTGGCATACGTATCATAATATCCAAAAATGTAATAGTTTTTGAATCGAATGGTGCTTCCCAAAGAAACTTCGGTATGTTCATTTGCAAAACGGGAAATAAAATCTATGGCAAGCGGCTCTTGCTCTTGCTTGGTTTGTTCTAGTTTTTTATCGAATATACTTTCAAAATAAACCGTTGTTGGTCCTGCATTGTTTAGCAAATCATAGGCGATATCTGTAGAATTTGCCTCAACTTCGGCATTTATTCTTGTCGAAAGATCGGCATAATTGGTTCCTGTGTTGCTCGTTCCACCCAATGTGATCAAGATAGTTTTTGGTGTTTTGTACACCGTTAATCCCGTATTCATGTACAATAGGCGTTGCAGAAACTTGGCTGTGTTTTTTATTTCTCTTGGTTTTTGACCGTCAATTTGAATGTATAAAGGAGAGTTTTTAAAACCAACAGTGTCGGTTTTTGAAACTTGATAACTTTTGATGATTTCGTTTGATTTGTAATCTTTTATTTCAAACAATAACTCGTCTTCATTGGAATTAAGTTGGTATATTTTATTTTCATGATAAAAAGAATTGGCTAATTCCATTTGTTTTTTTGTAGCGGGTTGTAGAAACTTTTTTTCTTGAATTTCAAAAGTGCTTAAGTCAATGTCGAATGCCTGCGTTTCATTAAAATTATGATCCAAAGTGAGCAGTAGGCGGTTTTTCAATACATACAATTTGGTTTTTTGAGTGCCTTTGAACAATGGATTGAATTGATTGGTTTCTATTTTTTCAATTGGGCAGACTTCTAAGATCTGATTCAATGTTAAGATCTCTGTTTTTCTATTTTGAAATTTAAAGGAGGAGAAATCCAGTATCTTCTCTTCTTTTTTTCCGTTTTTAAAAATATACAGTACTAATTTTTGTTCTAGATCTCTTTGTGAAAGGATATAAAAGGTGTTGTTCTCTTGAAATTGGGTTACAATCGATTCATTAGAAAAAGAGAGGTAATATTTAAAAACAGCGGTGGTTTTGGCATTCAAATCATATTGAACAGCCATTACTTTTTTTAAATCTTCGGATGACCAATAAAGAGTTGGGTTCTCCTCGTCATTAAAACTGTATCCAGCCAATAATTTATAGTCTAAATCGGGACGGGTTTGCGTATATTGATTAGAGAGGAATAAAGCACTATTGTATTTTAGAATTGTAACGGTTTCTTTGTCGGAAGCAAATACAAAGAGATCGTGTGTAGTAGTGTTTTCGGCATTTACAATTTGCCTGTATTCTTTAGATTTTTTTAGTTCTAATAGATAACTAGTCAATACCGTTTGGCTAAAAAGCAGGGAACTTTGTAATAGGATCAAAAAAGGGATTATTTTTTTCATGAGTTTCTGATTGCGGGCTAAAATTAATTGGGTCAATCCGAATCCAAAAATACAGAATCCATTTTTATTGATTCATTATTTCTTGAAAATAATCCACCATTTGTCCCACATGCAGGGCGTCCATCAATCCGTGATGTACATGGACAGACATAGGCATTGTTCTTTTTCCGTCTTCGGAAACCATCATTTTGCCAAAAGAAACTTTGGGGCAACTATCCGGAAAGGTCATGTTACGAGCGTGCGAAAGTGAAGTGAAATTCAACCAAGGGATTGCCGAAAAGTGAATGACATTATCCTCATTAAATTGCCGAGTAAATAAACCGGTTGTGTTTTGAATACGCTCAATTTCGATTAATGCGGTTTGTTCAAAAAGCGTATAATCGGGATGGTATTCGATTAAAGAGAATCCAAAAGTACCATCGGCACGGCTTATCGTTGCCGATCCGTCTATGCGATCATGAATGTAGATGTGGGTGTTCGAAATACGGTATCTGAAACTTTCAAAAGTATTTACTGCTGTTAAGGTTTTGTGTAAATAATAAACGAAAAAGGAAGTGCCTAGCGTTTTAGACTTTTCATACGCTTTGGTACAGTCGATAGTTACAGTTGCTCCAAAAAAAGGTTCTTGCATTTGCTTGAAAAAAAGGAAATGTTCTTTTCGATTCCAATTGTCTAAGTCTAAAAGTGTTTTCATATGTAGATAATATTTTTTTTGTCGGAATATGGTATCGCCAGATCTTCATTGGTGTTTGCGACAAATGCTGTTATGGCGATTTCATAGTTTTAGTATTTTTTGTTATCAAATGCTACAGTTGCGGAAACCTTTTCAACGAAGTGTGTTTAAATTTAAAAACCTAGCTAAAATACTAAATAAAAAGTATTCTAACCAGATTTTATATGTTATTAAAAGCTTTTTTTATAACTCCAATAGCGTTAAAACTTCTGTTATTCTCTCAAATGCCTGAAAGTTTTTGTGCTCCACTTTATGATCTATTTTTTCATGTGCCCAAGTGGTGTGAAACGGAATGTGAACGGCGTGTCCGCCAATAGCCAAAACCGGTAAAACATCCGATTTTAAGGAATTACCTATCATAAAAAACTCGTTGGGCTGTATCTCCAAGCGTTTGATCAAATCCGAATAATCGACTTCTTGCTTGTCTGACATCACTTCGATATGATGAAAATAATGTCCCAAACCTGAATTGTGTAGTTTTCGGCGTTGGTCCAGTAAATCCCCTTTGGTGGCAACCACCAATTTGTATTTTCCCTGCAACGCTTGTAAAGTTTCCTCGACTCCATCCAACAAAACAATAGGTTTTTCGAGTAGTTCTTTTCCATATTGAATGATTTTCTCAATGATCTCGATAGGAATGGTGTTGTTTGAGATTGTCATCGCCGCTTCAATCATCGAAAGAATGTAGCCTTTGATGCCGTAACCGTACAATTTGAGATTGTCGATTTCGACCTTGAAAAGCTCTTGTGAAATCCCTTGATGCGAAAGATAATCTTCCATCAAACCACAGAATTTTTTCTCGGTTTCATCAAAGTAGGTTTCGTTGATCCATAAGGTATCGTCGGCGTCGAAGGCAATTACTTTTAGGTTCATTTTTTATTTTTTTTAATAATGGTTTTAGAAATTGTTACGTTAAAATTATAATGGTTAGTCGTTGTTGCGTCAAAATCATAATGTTTAGACGTTGCAGTGCAACGTCTTCTGCTATGTTGATTATAACGAATATAATAATTTTTAACGCCTCTGCAAAACGTTCGTACATATAAACAAAAGAGACGTTGCAGTGCCTTGATGCGATTGTTGATGAAAACAAAAGAGACGTTGCAATGCCTTGATACGATTGTTAATCAAAACAAAAGAGACGTTGCAGTGCAACGTCTCTACGTAATCCTGATATGAAATATCTTAATTTATCGTCTCCCCATTCCCAACACCATCTGCATCTGGATTCACAAAAACCAATTTCCCTTCGGCATTGGTAGTCATCAAAATCATTCCTTGACTTTCTACTCCGCGAAGGTTTCTTGGTGCTAGATTTACTAGAACAGTGACGCGTTTTCCAACGATGTCTTCTGGTTTAAAACTCTCGGCTATTCCAGAAACTATGGTACGAACATCAATTCCGGTATCTACTTTTAAAATCAAAAGTTTGTTGGCTTTTGGCATTTTTTCGGCTTCCAGAATCGTTCCCACACGGATATCCATTTTGGCAAAATCCTCAAACTGGATTAAGTCTTTTTGAGGCTCGGCAACTTTGTTCTCGGCTTTGTTGGCAGATTTAGTAGCTTCTAGTTTGTCAATTTGTTTCTGGATTTCCTCGTCTGTGATTTTACCAAATAGAATGTCTACTTTTTCAGTTTCTATTTGATGATTTACAGCAATCAATTCATTAGAATTGACTATGTCATTCCAACCAAACTGATTTTCTAATTTTAAACACCTCTTCAATTTACTAGCTGTAAACGGCAAAAAAGGTTCTGCTAAAACACTCAAGGCTGCAGTGATTTGCAAAGCCACATACATTTGTGTTTTTACTCTTTCGGGATCAGTTTTTGCTTTTTTCCAAGGTTCTTCATCCGCCAGATATTTGTTGCCTAAACGAGATAAGTTCATCAATTCTGTCAATGCCTCTCTAAAACGGTATCTTTCTATAGAATTTGCAATTACCGCAGGATAAGCTTTTATAGCATCAAGAGTTTGTTCGTCGACTTCATTAAATTCATTTGGTTGAGGAACAAAACCATCATAATACTTTTGGGTCAAAACTACCACACGATTCACAAAGTTTCCTAGGTTGTCTGCTAATTCATTGTTGTTTTTCGACTGAAAATCTTTCCAGGTGAAATCATTGTCTTTGGTTTCAGGAGCATTCGCTGTCAAAACATAACGCAAAACATCTTGCTGATTCGGAAAATCTTCCAAGTATTCGTGCAACCAAACCGCCCAGTTTTTAGACGTAGACAATTTGTTTCCTTCCAAATTCAAAAACTCATTTGCAGGTACATTGTCTGGTAAAATATAGCTTCCTTCGGCTTTTAGCATCGCTGGGAAAATCACACAGTGAAAAACAATATTGTCTTTCCCAATAAAGTGAACCAACTTCGTATCTTGATCTTTCCAGTACGGTTCCCAATCTTTTCCTTCGCGTTCTGCCCACTCTTTGGTAGATGAGATGTACCCAATTGGCGCATCAAACCATACATATAATTTTTTTCCTTCGGCACCTTCAACTGGCACGTCAATCCCCCAATCCAAGTCACGGGTTACCGCACGAGGCTCCAATCCACCGTCGATCCAAGATTTCACTTGTCCGTACACATTCGGTTTCCAGTCATTTTTATGCCCAACAAGTATCCATTCTGTTAAGAAATCAGTATATCTGTCCAAAGGCAAAAACCAGTGTTTCGTAGATTTTAAGATAGGAGTTTCTCCCGTTATAGTCGATTTTGGATTAATCAAATCGGTTGCGTTTAGCGTAGAACCACATTTTTCGCATTGGTCGCCATAGGCTTCTTCGTTGCCACATTTTGGGCAAGTTCCCACCACAAAACGGTCAGCCAAAAACTGATCTGCTTTGGCATCATACAATTGTTCCGTTACTTCTTCAATAAAATCGCCTTTGTCATACAATTTCTTAAAGAATTCAGAAGCGGTATCGTGATGAATTTTCGCCGAAGTTCTAGAGTAATTGTCGAATGAAATACCAAAATCAGAGAATGATTTTCTAATAATTCCATCGTATTTATCAATTACTTCCTGTGGCGTTATGCCTTCTTTTTTAGCTTTCATCGAAATCGCAACGCCGTGTTCATCGCTTCCGCAAACAAACAAAACGTCTCTTCCCTGCAAACGCAAATAGCGTGAATAAATGTCCGAAGGCACGTAAACCCCCGCCAAATGCCCAATATGTATAGGCCCGTTCGTATAAGGCAATGCCGCTGTAATGGTATATCTTTTTGGATTCTGTATCATGTGTTGTTAGTATTGTTTTTTTATTTGTCACATGTAATTCGCCTAATACAACTGGATGTAACAACCAATTTTCGTTAGGCTCATTTCATGATGCTTTTTTATTGAGTGCAAAAATAAGCAATAGAATTGAGAGTTGTATGGTTTTTATTAGGAGCTAATCCCGCTATTCGTTACAAATATATTCACTGAACTCCGCTGTAAATAAAATTATGTGAAGTAATCTTTTTGTTTTTAAAGAAAAAACAAAAAGGATTTCGATTCTCTAAGGAGACTAGTAATTGTTTAAATACCAAAATAATAATATAAATACTATCAATAATTATATAACAGTCTTTAGGCACTCTAAAGTTAATTTAGCCATTATTAATTTTAAATAAATAAAGCATGAAAACTAAAAACATATTATTTGTATTAGTATTAAGTATCGGATTATTTGCTACGTCTTGTAATTCTAGTGATGAAAACGAAGGAGACACAATAGCTCCTATAGAAGGGAAATGGAGTATTGTCAAAGTTGGTACCAATAATAATGGTGTAGAAACATTGGCTGATCCGCCACAAAATGTGAGTGGTTGTGACCATGATTTTATTAATCTAAAGATTGATAATACATTAACTTCAGGAGATTATGATTCTACTGTTAGTCCATGTGCACTAACAACTGTGTCAGGAACTTATTCCAAAGGGGATAGTAAAGTAACAACTGTTATAAATGGTACAACCATAACTTATGATATTGTTAATCTTACACTTACTGAGTTAAAGCTAAAGAACGGTAACGCTATCTCTGTTTACATCAGATAATTAAATTTATTCAGGTGTTAGATTCTGCATCTTTGAGATGTAGGATGAAACGGAAATGACTTTTTAAAAGTCATTTCCGTTTTTTTTATGGATTGAATTGTTAAAAATAAAAAGTTGTGTTTGTATTTATCTGAAGCTATTTCCCGCTATCCGCTTCAATCTTTCTATTTTTAAAGGAAAAATAGAAAGGATTTCACTACTATCGGGGCTAGGGATTTGGGGTTTCAAAACGGTTTTGTAATAATTTAACCTGTCCATTTGTTTATATTTGCAATCATAATTCTAGAAGATTATAAATTGTGGCAAAAGGACCTGAAAAAAACACTAAAAATAAGGCTTTGCATACCAAATTGCTAAATCGAAAGAAGACTAAACTTCAAGAAGAGAAAAAAGAAAAAGCACTACGCTTGAAAGCTTTGGTTGCAAAAATGAATCAGAAAAAAGAAGAGTAGCGAATTCGATATTAGATAGATCGCTTTGCATTTAATTTAACTGAAATTTGTAAAACAATCATATGCTTTCCAAAATATTCTTGAAAACGAAAATAGTATTAGAGGGTGAATACTGTGCGAAGTGTCTTGATTTCGTAGCAGTTACAATATACTTTTAAATTTATTTTCGCCTAACATTGTCGCTCCGAGGAGCTATCGGATCTTTTATTGTTAATTTTACGGACAAGTATTTAAAATAGTTTGTGTTGTTGGATTAGATTGATTATCGTAAAGATTTAAGCTAAATCCAGTTTTTGACAAGTAATTTTTTAATGCACAAAAGTTCGATAGTTGAGAATTATCATTTATGCTAAAAAAATTAGTACGTGATGTGTTTTCAAACTTTTCCAGACCGTCTAATGAGGTAAGGTTTTCATTGCGATATATAGAAATTCTATATCCATACACATTTCTGAGGCCTTCTAATCCTTTCAGGTTTTTTAGCGAATTATTATAAATTATGCTTAATTCTCCTTCATCTAAAGAACCTGTTAGGGTCTGAACATTTTGTAAACCCTCAAGAGACAAAAGATTGTTGTTGTATTCGATTTTTATTTTAGATTTAACGTTACCAATTTTTGTGAGATTTTTTAAATTATAATTATTTTCAATAAATAAATAATCTATTACAACAGCATCATTCAGACCTGTTAGTGATAAAAGATTTGGATTGTTTTTAATACTTAGATATTCAGTAGTTTTTAGATTTGATAGCCCATTTAAATCAATTAAATTTGGATTGTTATGAATGTTTATGTAAAAACTAATATTTTCAATATTTTCTAACCCTTTTAAATTTTTAAGGTTTTGGTTGCCATCAATCTGTAATTGGCCAACTTTTTTTAAACTATTAAGACCCGTTAGTGATTCTAAGGATTCATTGTACATAATATAAAAGGATTCCCAAGCAATAGTCTCCAAGCTACCTAATCCCGTTAAATTTTTTAATTTTGGATTACTTGTTATACTAATTCCGTATAAGAATTTTAGTTTGTTTAAACCATTGAAGTTCTCTAAGCTCTTATTGTCTTCAATAATAAGCGTACCCCATATTGCAAATAGTTTATTTAATGAATTGAAATTTTTTAAATTATTATTGGATTTAATATAGAGATCTCCTTTACAAATTTGTAAATTATCTAAACCTTTTAAGTCTAATAAATTTTGATTGAGTCTAATATCAAGAAATCCATTAATTGATTGTAGATTTTCTAATCCTGATAGATTCGTAACTAAAGAATTTGTAATAGAAAAACTTTCCGCCTCAATAATTTCTAAATCTTTCAAGGAGCTTAAATCGGTAACAGTCCCCGTGATTTTAAATTCGGCTATCCATGCTTTTTTTATTATGCTAGTATAATGGTGTGATGTAAATTCTAAAAGCTCAGCTTGTGTAGATATAGTCTTTTTTTCAGTTAAATAATAAGGATTGTCCTTTAGAGTGGTATGAATTAATTGATCACCATAATATATATTACTTTCAGTTTTTATATATGATTTAATAAAAAGCTTTTTATTTGCTATGAGATTTGCTATTGTGCTTTTAAGAGTGTTATTGTCATTTGCGCTCAATACCTTTACCATCTTTTTGTTTAAATTTGGTTCAGATATTGTATCAATAATAAATCCGGATTCAATTATTTTTATTTTTTTATCATTTGTAAAGCTTCCATTTAACTCGAAGCTGTATGTGTTTTCATTAGTTATTGATGTAGCATTTATTTTGATTTTTTCAACAGGAATAGTAATAATGTCATCATCTTTTGAACATGAAGAGATTAAAATAAATAGTAGAAGATAGTGGTAAAGCTTCATAAATTGGTTGTTAGTAAAAATTAGATCGTATTAAAGATAGAAACTGTTTAAATGTTTTTTTTTAAATTGCAAATATAGTAATACTTTTCTTTTTAATTTTTAAAACTTAAATCTGAAAAGTATATTGATAACTAGATAATTTGTGCAAATTATTCTCAAAAAATATACTCCACTGTATCAGTTTTTCCTTCAACTTTCCAAATCCGCACTATCGGTTGGATGTGTAATCCGTTTTTACGATCCGTTTATTTATATTTGTAAGCGTAATTAAAGAAGAGTATAAATTATGGCAAAAGGACCTGAAAAAAACACTAGAAATAAGACTTTACATACCAAATTGCTTAATCGAAAGAAGACTAAACTTCAAGAAGAGAAAAAAGAAAAAGCATTACGGCTGAAAGCTTTAGTTGCAAAAATGAATGAGAAAAAGAAAAATAACGAATCTAATGACATATAAATCATATTGTTTTTCATTTCTGTTTTAATTTAACTGAAATTTGCAGCAAATATTCAAAACACAAAACCTATGGAATTCGGCAGAATAATTATCTCGGAAACAGCGATGAACAGTGAAAATCCCCAAGATGTGATTCACTCTAATATTTCGGTAATCAACTTAATGCGTGAGGAAGGCGTGAACGACGACTTGATTCACGAAGATGCTTTGATGAGTTATTATTTGGATTATTATTTCTCCCAATATACTACTGGTAACTTTGCACAATTTGTGCATAGTTCAGGTTGGGATAAAGAGTTGAACGAGCTAATAGAAGAAGGTTTGGCATTAATTGGTGCCGAAAAACATTTGGAATTTTTCCAACAGCAAAGCAAAAAAGTAAAACTAATGAGCAGTGTAAAGCTCAATAAATTCCTGAAAGGAAAACTAGAAGGCGTAAATCCCACAAGAGATTTGCTCAATAACGACACTTTTTTCGAAATAAATGAAAATCTGGTTACTTTGAATGCCAATTTTTTAAAAACACACCCCGATTTCGAAGTGCTTTCTGTAGACGATATGTTTGCTGCTTTAGAAGAATTTGTGGGTCACGAGATTAAAAGAGAATAGTTTAGTTATTTCGCAAAGACACACGAAGAAAAACCACGAAGTCACGCTAAGAATAATTTAAAGAAAAAAGAAAACTTAGAAAAACCTTTGTGAATCTCCGCGTCTCTTTTGTGCCTCTTTGTGAAATTATCTTTAACCCTTCACAAACTTGAATTTCTTCTTGCCAGAATTGGTAACAACACTAATAAAATAAACCCCTGCAGGCAAAGAAGTAACATCCCAAGTAGTTGCAGAGCTTGTTTCTTTTATTTTTTGACCAGCCATATTGTAAATTACCGATTTTTCGATTGCTATTCCGTTTGGTAAGTCAAGGGAAAGTACATTGGAAACTGAATCTAACGAGAGTCGTATCGCATTCAGATCAAAGCTTTTTTGACCCAAAGTGACTGTGTTTTTCTTTGAAATAATATTTTTGTTAGGGTCGAAAGTTAGACTTGTAATGATAAAAGGCACGTTTTCGGTAAAACTCTCTCCATTAACGGTATTGTTCAAAACTAGATCCAATTGTTGTCCACCTGTTCCGAAAACACGAATGGGCACTGGCATTTCAAAAAAGGAAACCGAAGGATCCGACTGCGTTTGATTAATAATAAATTTGGCCTGCCCCCCTTCTAAATTTTGTGCCGAAATAGTATAAATAGGATAGCCTTGATGGTACACCCAGTCATTAAAGAATTCGGTGAGACTACTGTCGTAAACCGCTTCAAGATGCACTTGCAAGTCTGGAGTTTTGGCATATTTATAGGCAAGATTGGTGTCTTTTAAATAATTTTTCACTCCTTGAAAAAACAAAACATCTCCCATTTTAAAACGAAGCATATTCAAGACCATGGCACCTTTATCATATGTTAATATGGAGCTGAAAATTCTATTGACATCGGTAAGTTCGGCATCGGTCAAGTACACCGCTCCATTGGTTTGGGAGGTAATGCTGGTGATCATTCTTGCTTTTTCGTTTGCAAAAGCAGTTTGACCGTCAAAATTCTCTATTACCAAGGCAGCAACATAAGTGGCAAATCCTTCGTTGAGCCAAATGTCTTTCCAGCTGCCGCAAGTGATTTTGTCGCCAAACCATTGGTGTGCCATTTCATGAGCAATTAGACTTCTACTAAAATTATTCATAAAAGAAACCGTAGTATGTTCCATGCCACCCCCCCAACCAAATTGGGCGTGGCCGTATTTTTCGTTATGAAAAGGATATATTTCAAAAAGACTTTCGAACAAATTCAGAATCAATGGGGTTTGATTCAATTGCGTTTGCACCGATGCTAAAGTCTCTGGATAGATGTAGTTGATAATCGGGTATTGGTTGGGAGCAGTTCCTCCGGTTTGGTTGTACACGCTATAATTCGTTACCGCTATGGCAATCAGATAGGCCGGAATAGGATACCCATGATGAAAATGTGTGGTTTTATTGCTTCCATTAATTATTGGTGCCGATGGTTCAACGCCATTGGCGACACTCACATATTGAGAGGGAGCTGTAATATAAAGATCGATAGCATCTACTTTGTCGTTTAAATCTTGTTTGCAAGGCCACCAATCCCTTGCACCATAAGGCTCGGATAAAGTATATAAAACGGGCGAAGTATCGTGGGTTGCTTTGATAAAAGCTTGTTCTTTTCTTATTGGAGGAGCACCAGAATAGGTAATAACAACGGTTGCGGAAGTTCCTGAATTAACGACAGTTGGTAAGGTAATAACCAATTCGTTGTTGGCGTTTTGCACAAATGGCAATGGCAAGCTGTTTAGGGTAACATAACTTACAGTCAATTGATTGGTCAAATCGAAAGTGACCGTAGAAAGATGGGATAGTGCTGTAAAAGTAGTCGTCACTTTTCCAGAAATAAAATAATTCGCAGGATCTACCGTAAACTCAAGTTTATGATAGGTAATATCATAGTTTTGGGTATTCGGATTAGCAACCAAACTCATTTTTTTGGAAGCCATTTTCATTTCGGTAGCTGCAATTGCATCCAGTTGAATGTCGCTTTTTTGTGCTGAAACAATAAAAGGTATTAATAAAAGTATATAAAGTAATTTTGGATTCATTATAGATTTGATTTTCATGTAAATATAATGAGTTAAGATTGAATTGTAATAATTTTAAACCCAAAAAAACCACCTGATTTTCTCAGATGGTTTTTGTGAAATAGTGCATTCTTTAGGGATTTTAGAGTTTAAATGTAACCCCAAATTTGGCACCACTAGTTGCTGAACCGCCACCTAGTTCAAGATTAATACCAAATTTATCGGTAAAGAAATAACGACCACCTACTTGAAGTCCAAGATTTAAAGGGTCGTAGCCTGGATTATAGTCATTGTTGTCATAATTCCAAATATAAGCCGTAAGACTGGCACCAGCATAAAAATCAAATTTACTTGGAATGTCTAATATCCTATTGAAATGATAATTCCCATTAGCTCCAATTCCTATTGCAGAGTTATGATTGTAATTATTGTTGTTGTAATAGTATGGGTCATTATTCGTTTGAAAAGAGATTTGACCTCCGAGAGTAAAATCTTTAGCGATTCCATAATCTAAACCAAAATAAACTGGAATTCCCCAACCTGAAGTTCCGACACCAGCATTCAATTGTACTCCACCTTCTTCAAGCGGACTTTGTGCAAATACACCATTTGAGATAAAACCAAAGGCGATTATTAGAATAAGTTTTTTCATGAGTTTTTATTTAAATTTCTATACAAACGTACCGTTTTTAAAATAATTGTCTGTTGTATTATAAATGTTTTTAGTTTCATAATTACCACTTTTGGTTTTTTTGAAAAGGCTTTTATTTTTAGAATTAGATAAAAATATATTGAGAGAACTAAAAAAAGGGACACAAAACAAACTTTGTCTAGTTGTTATCAAACATTTCCTTAAATTTGCTTCCATTATTTAGTTATAAAAATCAAACTATGTTACAAATCGCATTTATTAGAGAGAATCAGGAGAAAGTAATCAACGCTTTGGCAAAAAAAAATATGGATGCCAAATCCGTTGTTGAAGAAGTGGTACAACTAGACGAGAAACGTCGCGCTACACAAGTAGAGCTAGATGGTATTTTGTCTGAATCTAATAAATTATCCAAAGACATTGGAGATTTGATGAAAGGTGGCGAAAAATCGAAAGCTGCGATTCTAAAAGAAAAAACAGTTCTATTAAAAGAAAAAAGCAAAGTTCTAGCCGAAAATGCTGTCGCTTTGGCCAATGAATTAACCGAAAAATTATATACTCTACCCAATCTTCCAGCGGATATTGTTCCTGTTGGAAAAACGCCTGAGGAAAATCTAAACGTTTTTCAGGAAGGGGATATTCCCGTTTTGCACGAAGGAGCGCAACCACACTGGGAATTGGTTAAAAAATATGACATCATAGATTTCGAATTAGGGAATAAAATAGCGGGTGCTGGATTTCCAGTTTACAAAGGAAAAGGAGCTAGATTGCAACGTGCGTTAATTTCTTATTTTTTAGATAAAAACACCGATGCAGGGTACAAAGAATACCAAGTGCCGCATTTGGTAAACGAAGCATCAGCATACGGTACTGGACAATTGCCGGACAAAGAAGGACAGATGTACCATGACGCAACCGATAATTTGTATTTGATTCCAACGGCTGAGGTTCCTGTAACCAATATCTTTAGAGATGTCATTTTATCCGAAAATGAATTGCCTGTTTTATGTACCGCTTACACACCATGTTTCCGTCGTGAAGCAGGTTCTTATGGAGCGCATGTACGTGGCTTGAACCGTTTGCATCAATTTGATAAAGTAGAAATCGTTCGTGTTGAGCATCCGGATAATTCATATGCTGCACTTGACGGAATGGTAGAACATGTAAAAAACATTCTTCAAGAATTGAAATTACCCTACCGAGTTTTACGTCTTTGTGGTGGCGATATGGGTTTTGCTTCGGCTTTGACCTATGATTTTGAAGTATATTCTACAGCTCAAGAGCGTTGGTTGGAAATTTCTTCTGTGTCTAATTTTGAGACTTTTCAAGCCAATCGTTTGAAATTGCGTTTCAAAGACAAAGATGGTAAAAACCAATTGGCGCATACTCTAAACGGAAGTTCATTGGCTTTGCCAAGAGTTCTTGCTGGTATTTTAGAAAACTACCAAACTCCGGAAGGAATCGTAATTCCAGAGGTATTGCGTTCATACTGTGGGTTTGATATTATAAATTAGTAATCAGTTTTCAGTCGCAGTTTTCAGTTTTCAGAACTGCGACTGAAAACTGTGACTGCGACTAAAAAACTGGTCAATGAAAAAAATATTTCTATATATTGCATTGTTTTTCTCACTAGCGGCGTTCGCCCAAAACGAGCAGTTGGCGCAGTATTATTATGACAAAGGCGATTTTGATAAAGCATTGGTCAGTTACCAGGAACTATTGGACGGGTTGCCTTCTAATCCGTTTTATTTTCAGCGAAAAATAGATTGTCTCCAACAATTGCAACAGTTTGATCCTGCCGAAAAGGCCATTCAGGAACGATTGAGCAAATACAAACAAGCCACTCTTTTGGTCGATTTGGGGTACAATTTTCAATTACAGAAAAATGAAGCTAAAGCCAAAAAGTACTATGATGAGGCGATAGAGAAAATCAAGAAAAATCCAAATGAGGTTTACGGGGTTTCCAATTCTTTTGAGAAAAAAGTATTGCTCGAATATGCCTTAAAATCCTATCAGGTAGCCAGTGCATTGGTGCCCACTTTCAATTTTAATTATCAAATGGCATTGCTCTATGGGCAATTGGGTGATACCGATAAAATGGTGACAACTTTTCTGGACGAAGCGATGGCCAATCCCCAAAACGCCATGTTGATTCAGAGTCAATTGGCGAGATATATGTCCAATGATGGAGATTCAAAATACAATGAAAGTCTGCGAAAAGAATTAATTATAAGAGTCCAAAAAAGTCAAGATGTTTTTTGGAATCACTTTTTGAGTTGGTTTTATATGCAACAAAAAGAGTTTGGAAAAGCCTTTATTCAAGAAAAAGCCATTTATAAACGGAATCCAGAGTCCCTTTCGAACATCATCAACTTAGGTCAAATGGCAATAGAAGAAGACGATTATGAAGAGGCCAAAGCTATTATGGATTATGTCTTAGAAAACACTACAGATATAGAGCTGATTGTGCAAGCCAATACCTATTTGATGAAAATGAAAATAGAAAAGGCTTCAGAGAAAGATTTTGTAGCCATCAACACACAATTTGACGTTTTGTTAAAACAATATGGAATAGCGCCAATTACCTTATCTTTGCAGCTGATGCAGGCGCAGTTTGTGAGTTTTGAATTGAAAAATCCCGTTGAAGGAAAAGCGATAGTAAAGCGGGCTTTAGAGTTGCAATTAAATGCGTACGACCAAGCGAAATGTAAAATGGAATTGGCTGATATTTTGCTTTCGGAAGAGAAATTCAATCAGGCTTTATTGTATTATTCACAAATACAGGAAAATTTAAGCAATGATGTTTTGGCACACGAAGCAAGTTTAAAATCGGCGAAAACGAGTTATTTTAAAACTGATTTCGAATGGGCTTTGAAACAGTTCAAAGAGTTAAAATCGGCAAGTACGCAGTTGATTGCCAATGATGCCTTGGAGTATTTTTTGTTGATCAATGACAATACGGTTGCCGATTCGACTCAAACGGCTTTGAAGCAATTGGCCAAGGGAGATTATCTGTTGTATCAAAATAGAAATCAAGAGGCGATTGCTCAATTTCAATCGATTCTGAAAAGTTTCAAAGGACAGGAAATAGAAGCCGTAACTTTGTTGCGATTGGGGAGAGTCTATGAGAAAACAGGAGATTATGCTTTGGCTTTAAGCCAATATCAAGAATTAATAACCCATCATAGTGATGGAATTTATATAGACGAAGCCCTGTATTTTTCAGCAGATATTTATAACAAACAATTGCAAATGCCAGATAAAGCCAAGCCTTTGTATGAAAAAATAATTTTCAACCATCAAGACAGTATCTATTTTGTGGATGCGAGAAGGAAATTTAGGGAATTGCGAGGGGATACGATAGCCCCCTAACCCCAGAAGGGGGAACTTTATAAAAATAATTCATTCTTTAAACCCTACTTACCCCTAGTAGGATTCCCCCTTCGGGGGTTAGGGGGCTGATATGATCATATACAACGTTACCATAAACATACACGAAAGCGTTCACGACCAATGGATGATTTGGATGCAACACAAACACATTCCCGAGGTTCTGGCAACAGGGAAATTTAGTGCGGCTCGATTAGTGCGAGTGTTGATTGAAGAAGAAATGGGTGGTGTTACTTATTCGGTTCAATATACAACGGATAGTAAGGAAACATTAGAGAAATATTACCAAGAAGATGCACCTAGATTAAGGGAAGAAGGTCTGAAATTGTTTGGTGACAAAATGCTGGCTTTTAGAACGGAATTGGAGTTGATTAGTGATTATTAGTATTCAGTCTCAGTTTACATTAAAACCGTAATTATTGAAGTTTGAATTTTAGACTTAAGAGTAATTGTAGAGAATAAATTGGAGGTCACAATTTGTGACCTCCAATTCTGACAAGATGGGTTTGCGTTATGCACCAATGGCTTTTACGGAACACGGAGTATTGATGTTATCGAGTATTTTGAATAGCGACAAAACAATTCAAACAAATATTCAGATTATGAGTCCCGATAGCTATCGGGATTACAAAAACGAGACAAATGCTTTTGGATAATTCTGATTTGAGAAATGATTTTGAAATAATGAAAAAGAAAATTGTGAACCAAGGAAAGAATATAGAACTTGTTTTTCAATATGTAGATGAGCTGATGGAAAAGAAAGAAACAACGCCAGAGCGAGAAAAAATCGGATATAAAAAGTAGTGTTCAGTTAAGACATGAAGAATTTCTGGAGGTCACAAATTGTGACCTCCAATTAAAAAATTAAATAAAAAAACACTTTGCGCCTTTGTGCCTCCCGATAATTATCGGGAGTGGCCAAAAATAAAAAACAAAATGGAAAAAGTAAAAGCCAAAAAACACCTCGGACAGCATTTCTTAAAGGATGAAAGCATTGCCAAAGACATCGCGGACACCTTGAATTTGGTAGGGTATGAGGATGTGTTAGAAATAGGGCCGGGAATGGGTGTTTTGACTAAATATTTGTTGGATAAACCCATCAATACCTATGTGATAGAAATTGATGAGGAATCAGTAACTTATTTGGATGCCAATTATCCAAAGCTTAAGGATAAAATCATCTCTAAGGATTTCTTGAGGTATGATATCAACGAAGTTTTTGAGGGGAAACAATTTGCCATAATTGGGAATTTCCCGTATAATATTTCGACGCAAATTGTTTTCAAGGCATTAGAATACCGCAATCAGATTCCAGAATTTGCTGGGATGTTCCAAAAAGAAGTGGCACAACGTATTTGTGAAAAAAAAGGAACCAAAGCCTATGGAATTCTATCGGTTTTGGTACAAGCGTTTTATGATGCCGAGTATTTGTTTACCGTAGATGAAAATGTGTTCAATCCGCCACCAAAAGTAAAATCGGGAGTATTGCGTTTGCGTAGAAAAGAAGACTTCAGCTTGCCTTGTGGAGAGAAACTGTTTTTTACCGTAGTGAAAACCGCTTTTCAGCAACGTAGAAAGACTTTGAGAAACAGCTTGAAAACCTTAAATTTGTCGGATAGTTTGAGAGAAGACGAGATTTTTAACCTTCGTCCAGAGCAATTAGACTATTTAGAATTTATAGCACTGACAAAAAAAATAGAAGCCGATGGAGTTTAAAATCAGCAAAGAATTAATACAAGAACTAGAGCAACTTATTCAAAACAAAAACGACCAACAACTGGAAGTTTTATTGAATGATATGCACCATGCTGATATTGCCGAAGTTCTGGATGAATTGGACTTTGATGAAGCTACTTATATTTTCAAGGTATTAGATAGTGAAAAAACCGCCGAAATCCTTCTGGAGCTTGAAGACGATTTACGGGAAAACATCTTAAGCAGGCTTTCACCAAAAGAAATTGCCGAAGAGCTCGATGAATTGGAGACTAACGATGCCGCCGATATTATTGGAGAACTTTCTAAAGAGAAGAAAGCCGAAGTAATATCTGAGCTGCAAGACGTGGAGCATGCCAAGGATATTGTGGAGTTACTGCGTTATGCTGAGGATACTGCGGGTGGAATTATGCACAAAGAGCTGGTAAAAGTCAACGAAAACTGGAATGTACTCACTTGTGTGAAAGAAATGCGTATTCAGGCCGAAAATATCTCCAGAGTCCACTCTATTTATGTAGTCGATGATGAAGATCGGTTAAAAGGGAGATTGTCGCTCAAAGACTTGCTGACTACTTCTACCAGAACCGCCATTAGTGATGTGTACATCCGAAAATTAAATTCGGTAAATGTCGATACCGAAGATATTGAGGTAGCAAGAATCATGCAAAAATACGATTTGGAAGCCATTCCTGTGGTAGATGAATTGGGACGTTTGGTGGGCCGAATCACGATTGACGATATTATTGACGTAATCAAAGACGAGGCTGATAAAGATTACCAATTAGCCGCGGGTATTACCCAAGATATTGAAACCAATGACAGCGTTTACGAACATACCAAAGCGCGTTTGCCTTGGTTGCTTATAGGAATGTTTATCGAATTAATAGCCTCGTATGTCATTAAAGGAAATGAAGCAACTTCCCAAAAATTTTATACGCTAATTATTTTTATGCCTTTGCTCTCGGCGACAGCAGGAAATATTGGCGTTCAAGCTTCAGCAATCATTGTACAAGGTTTGGCAAACGGAACTTTAAAAGAGTTTAGCCGTAAATACTTCAGCAAAGAGATTTCTGTGGCAATGATTTCGGGAACTATCATTTCATTGTTGGTATTGGTCTATCACACCTTTATGTATGGGCAATTTCAAGTTGGGATGGCTATTTCCATATCTATCGTTGTGGTTATACTCTTCGCGGCTACTCTGGGAACTTTGGTGCCTCTTTTTTTACACAAAAACAACATTGATCCAGCCATTGCAACAGGACCTTTTATTACAACAACAAACGATGTCTTCGGAATCATGATCTATTTTGGGATCGCCAATCTTATTTTAGGATTTTAAGTATCGATATCCCTCCATTATCATTAATTAGTTAGGCTAATAAAATTTTTGGCATTCCTATTGGATTATAACAATTTGTTCGAATTTATTTAAATTTTAAAATAATAAATTCGGGATAATTCGTGTACTTTGTGGTCAAATAGTTTCGCCGCAATTCGTGCTAGCATCTAGAGTCAATACACAATAGCATTTTTGGGTTTCAGCATACTATTAACCAACTAAAGAATAAAATAAACCAAAATGAAAGTACATATTATTGGTGGCGGAAACTTAGGGGTTTCTATCGCTTTGGGAATTGCCAAATTCTCTCCAAACAATCAAGTTACGGTAACCAGAAGAAATACAGCTAGTATTCTGCATTTAGAAAAATTAGGGATCACTGTTTCGGCTGATAATACCCACGAAATTCAGGAGGCCGATGTGATTATTCTAACCATAAAACCGTATCAGGTAGATACCGTTTTGGCCGAAATACTTCCCGTAATTAACAATAAAATAATCGCCTCGGCGGTAAGTGGTTTGGCGATTGATGTGCTTCAGGAAAAAACTAAGTTAGTGCACCATGCCGTGCGTATCATGCCTAATATTGCAGCACAATTTGGCGAATCGGCTACTTGTATCTCTTTCAACGAAAAAGATAAAGCCGAGGGCGAAAGGGTAGTTGAACTTTTTAACGACTTGGGAACAGCACTTGTAATCGACGAAAAATTGATGGATGCCGCCACGGTTCTTGGTGCTTGCGGAACCGCTTATGCCTTGCGTTACATCCGCGCTTCTATGCAAGCGGGAATCGAGATTGGTTTTGATTCTCAGACCGCTTTGGCTATAGCCGCACAAACCGTAAAAGGCGCTGCGCAAATGCTAGTCGAAGAAAAAGTACATCCAGAACAACTCATCGATAGAGTAACTACACCACAGGGATGCACCATCGTGGGACTCAACGAAATGGAACACAACGGTTTTAGCTCTTCCCTTATCAAAGGTATCAAAACCTCTTTGAAACAAATTAAGGGGTAAAATCATTTGGGCGTGCCACCATAAAGAAAAGGGGCCAACTCATCGCACTGGTGAGTCGGCCCCTTTCCTTTATGCTGTCAGGCTATCCGCGCTACTTCGGTAGCTAGCTTCTATCCTTCACGCAGCTCACAAGATCTTTAGGGTAACTAGAAAATTAGCTTTCTTAAGGTCAAATGAACGCTATTCAATAATCTCTTGTTTTGTTTTGAAAATGAGGTGCTTAAGAATCTTTCGTTGCTTTTTTAATAAAAATAAGATATTAATTACAAATTAATTTGTTGTTTTCAAATTAAATAGCATATTTTTGGCATTCAATTTAGAATGAAAAATCTGTAATATTTTAATTTCGAACACATTTTATGAGAAATAGTTATATTCAATCTGTAAAAAAAGTAGCACTATATACCGGTAAAATACTGCTGTTGTTTGTTGGGTTTATTTTAGTTTACTTAGCTGCGGGCTATTGCCTTTCTAGAATAACCGTTGAAAAAGAGGAGGATTCTAAAGAGGAGATTGCTATTTATATCATGACAAATGGTGTTCATACTGATATTGTTATGCCAACCTGCAATGAAGTGGTAGATTGGAGTAAAGAAGTGAAATTTGAGAATACAATCGCCAAAGATTCTACCTGCCAATACGTTGCAATGGGTTGGGGTGATAAGGGTTTTTACTTAGAAACACCCGATTGGTCAGACTTGAAAGCCTCTGTAGCATTCAATGCGGCATTCGGATTGAGCTCAACTGCAGTTCATACTACCTATTATTCTAGAGTAGTTGAAGATGAAACCTGCAAAAAGATTATGGTTAGTAAAAGCCAATATTTGAGGTTAAAAGAGTACATCATCAATAGTTTTAAAAAGGATGAAAACGGGCACTTTATAAACATACAAACCAACGCAAACTATGGTAAAAAAGATGCTTTTTATGAAGCAAACGGAAGCTATAGTTTGTTTCACACTTGCAATACTTGGGCAAATAGTGCTTTAAAAACAAGTGGACAAAAATGTTGTCTTTGGACACCATTTGATACGGGTATATTCTTAAAATATAGTAATAAATAAAAAAACAAAAATGGTACAAAAAACATCAAATGCATTTATAGCAGCTTCATGGATAGCGCTAGGGTCTGGAGTTGTAGGATATTTAGTAGGTCTTGCAAGGGCCGAAATGCTACTAAACGAAAAGGGGTATTATTTTACGGTTCTAATGTTCGGATTGTTTGCAGTAGTCTCATTGCAAAAAAGCGTAAGGGATCGGTTAGAAGGGTATCCGGTAACAGATATTTATTATGGTATTTGTTGGTTTGGAACCATTCTTTCTATAGTTTTATTGACAGTAGGACTTGTTAATGCTACAATTCTTCCAAGTGAAAAAGGGTATTATGCTTTTGCCTTTTTATTGGGGATTTTTGGCGCAATTGCTGTTCAGAAAAACACCAGAGACAGTCTTTTAAGCGAGAATTCATAATTTCTTAGCCCCATATTTTTAGATAAAATGCTGGGATAGCGTTTACAATATTTCCAAAAACAGTTTGAAAAACGTTGCTAGTACAAGCAACGTTTTTTTTGTGTCGTTATGTCACGTCCCGAAACAACAATACTTAAAAAAACATCCTTATTTGATAATCGAAATCAACCTTTTTTTTTCCTTGGTTTGCAAACGAGCTCGAAAATAACCTAAATTATTTTCCTGTGTAAGATCAATTGCTAAGGTTTCAAATGGCTTTAAAAGCTGTAAACTCTTATTTTTGGCAATTATAAAACGCCAATCTTGCGGTTTCAGTTTGTTAAAATTCACTTGTAAATAAGCTATTTTCGGAATGGAAGGTTTCAAAGTCCATTGTTTTTGGAGATTGGCTTCCAGTACGAAAGTATTATTTCTGAAAGAAGTTTTGGTTTGTGCCAAAGGAAAATTCACAAATACTTGATGGTTGTCAATTGCCTTTTGTGCTTTCAAGTAATTAAAAACTTTTTTGGAATTCTGCGTTTGTATCGAAAAGCAAAAAGAGGGTTCGCGGCTAGTATGCACAACGACTTTCTTTATGGGATTGAAATCATCATCATAGTCATAACTAATAGCCGAATCCTTCTTTTCGACTATTCCGTTGAGAACTAACTCGGTTTTGGTTGGGTTGTGAATGAGAATTGAATCCAAATCAAAACCAATTATTTTGTTGTTTCGAACCGAATGGCGTTTGAGACTATTTTGATCCCGAATCATTTCAAAATTAAAGCCCAAAGATAATAAAGCATTAGGGTTTTGTGTAAATGGAGTTGTTTTTCGGAATTTTGGTTTCCATTTGAGTTGTCCTTCGGCGACTATTTCTTGGTCTTTCAAATTTACATTTACGATTCCATCTTCTTCTAGCAGGCTGTTTTTCTTGATCCAAACAGTAAATGCATTTGGAGTGCCAATGGTTTTTTCTGTTTTTTTAGCATCCAAAAATTGGTGTTTAAGAAACAAGTCTTCGGCTACTTGAATGGCGGTTTGCCGTTGTTTTAGATCGGTGGTACAGCATAGAATTTGATTGGAATACCGAACAACAAAAAGCCCCAAAGCTTTGGAATAATAACCAATAAAAGGATTATTCAGTTTTATTTTGGCAAAATGAGAAGCAAGTATCAATTTCTCAAAATCAGTTTCATTTTTAATTTTTGCCACAGCGAGCCATTGATTGAGAGGTTGGTTTTCGAGGTGGAAAAGAGCCAAATAATCGGGTGTTTCTATTCCGAAATTAGAAAAATCAAATTTCTTATTTATCGCAGTAGTCCCTAATTGCCATTGAGAAGGGTTTTTTAGATAAGAAAAGATAAAGTAATTCCGAATGTTTTTTACATCCGCCATTACTATTTCATCGGCATTTTTTGGGATGCATTTTTCGTCAAAATTTTTATGATAGCCAAGCCAATACAGCATCATCATACTTCCTAGGAGGATAAGAAGCAGGGTGATTTTAAAGAAAGAGCTTTTATTGCTTTTCATATTGAATGCAAATTATTTTTATTGTCTTTTTGCAATGCGATTCAACAGTTGCAATGGCCCACATATTAGACGGATTAAACAGATTTACACGGATTTTTACATTGCACATTCTGAGAAAATCTGAAATGCTTCGCCAGTTTGCTATCGCTTAATGTCATTAAGGATAAGGAAAAACGGAAATAAATCATACCTAACAGGTTAAAAGAAACCTGTTAGGATTAGCGTTTCCTAACAGGTTTCTTTTAACCTGTTAGGTGTTACAGCTCTTAACTTAATGACATTGCGCTGTCGATCTGGTCAAAAATCGTTAATCATCATTCTTAAATCTCATGATTTTAAGTTACTCGGTAACGATTATTTCTTTTTTGCTTTCGGCATACAATTCATTGACAACATCAAAGAAATATTGCAAACTATTGGTATGATCTCCTTTGATGATATAAGAAGATTCGGTAACAATAGCGCCATTTTTGAATTTGGATTCCATTGTGATTTCTCCAGCATTTTTCAAAGCAATATCAAAATAATTACTTTTAGAGTTTTTGCTGAATTCAGTTTTAGATGCTGTGATTATTTTTTGAAGATCTATCCAAGCAGCCGAATTGTTTTTAGAAATAGATTTTTTGAAATCAGCTTGCAACGGCATCACTTTTTGTTGAATAAGGTTTTCTATATTTTCCTTAGAAGTCGTGACCATAATCACGCCGTTTTTTAGTCCGATATATAGGTTTTCAAGCAGATTGTCTTTCTCAAAATGAATGGTGTAATACCCGTTTGTCAATTGGTAATCGGTAGCGGTAAATTTACTTTTGTTCAAAGGAAGTTGTAGCAATTTGTTGGCAAAAGGCTCATTTTTGGTATTCAAAAGAAACGTAAAATCGGGTTGTATTTCTTGTTTAATGCCTTTAGTTTCTATTTGCTCGTAATTTTCATCATACTCAATAGTAACGTAATCTCTTTTTACTTTTTTTAGATCATGAAGAACAAAAATAGCATTGCCGGGAATGAGATCCGAAATGGCTTTTTCGTCCAAAAACAAGGCAATAGCATCAATCATGACGTCGGCTTCATTGCCAGTAGCGTCTTTGGTATAGGATTGATAAACGGAATTTAAAGTGTTTTTTAAGATCTTGTATTCGTAGTTCATAATGGCTTGGGTGTCCATGGCAATAGAGTAGTATCCCAACACATTAGTACCTACATAATTCAATAGATTTTTATCTATTTTTGTATCAAACATAGCTTGATACGATTTTTTGGTTTCCTCATTTTTGGGAGTCATGACTTGATTCAAACGAATTCTGTCTTTTTCAAAATAACCATTGATATGGTAATTACTGTCTAAGATTCCGTTCTTATAAATCCCCATCAAAGCGGAATTATTTCCTGCAAAACTAGAGTAGAATTGGCTGGTTAATGCATCCAAATCAGCAAAAGCAAAAAAATCGGATTTAGGATTGTTGTTTTTAAAAACAGTCGAATTTACAAGGGTTGTTTCCTTGTCGGAATCAAAAGTTTCTTTAAAAATCAAAGCCACAGCTGCATTGATTTTGATACTTTCAATGGAGTCTGTTTTTTTAGATTTGAGCTCTTCCAGTTTTCTGTTGGTTTCTTCCAATTCGGCATTTGCTTTTTCTTGCGCAGCATAAATTTCTTCTTCGGTGGGCTCGACAATTTTAGGCTGCTCTGCTATCTTTTTGGTTTTCCCTTTTTTGGTTTTGTTGTTTCCTCTAGAAGTTGATGCTTTTTTTGATTCTTCCACTGGTTTGTATGCTGGCTCAGCGGCAATGTCATAGGTAGTTGCAACGGTATCTACAAAAACTGTAGCCGTGTCTATACTCGTTAAATCAGAATAAGGTTCAATGTCACTGTGTTTGTTAGGCTTTGTGTAAGTAGCATTGACTAGAATAGCAAATTTGTCATTCCAAGCCAAATGATGGGTTTTCGAGGTAGTAACGGTATTATAAGTCCCCTGTTTTTTTACCTTAATACTATCGCCGTATTTGCCTTGAATCAGTTTTTCGAATAAAGCCGCATTATTTAAGGGGATCAACATCACATAACTCATTACGGAGTCTTTGTTGATGTAATATTGATACTGCTTGTTGGTCAGATCAATACCCGTTTGGCTTAAATCTTTCGGTAAAAATTTCATTTCTTTTTCTAACAAAGTCTGCATCCAAGGGTATTCTTGTATGGTTTTGAGAGCCACTTTATCGTTTAGGTTTTTGCCATTAAAACACAAGGCGAAAGGCGCGTTTTCTGGAACTTTGTTCGCTAAATCTTGAGCATAAAGCGTTGCAGAGAAACAAATAACAAGGAATAGTAAATAATTTTTCATTTTATCTTAGTTGAGTGTAATTGTATTTTCTATTTTTTCACTACCATTAATCACGTTGATCACGGAACCGTTTAGTTTGATGGCTTTTTTACTTTTGGATGGGGTTGCATTTTTGTTTGAAAACGCTTTTATGGTGGAATCGAATTTGTAAACCGAAGTGTATTTTGCGTTTTCAAAAACTTCTTTGTCGGTTTTTTTTAATTTATCATAAAGTGCTTTTATGGGTACTTTCTGGCTGCGTATAAATTTTTTGTCAGTGAAGGTAAAGTAGTCTGTAGTGATCGTTGGGTCTATTTTTTTGCTATTTTTCAATTTTAAAAAAACGGCATTGAGATTACTGATTTTTTGAAAATCCAAATCAACGGCAAAAATATAATTCGTTAAATCGATATTGGTTTTTACATTGGAGATTCCTGTGGTATTCTGTGCCAGCGCTTCTAGTCTTGAAGCTTCTTTTTTAATTTCCTCTTTGGATGGAATGTCATAACCATTAATTTTTTCCATTTTTAAAACCGAATTAATTTTAGTTTTGCTTTGGCTAAAATTAATGACAAAATTAAAATGTCCCGATCCGTCGTCTTTCATTTTCACCTCTTCAATGACTTCAAAGCAACTTTGAAACATAAAGACGAAACACAATAAAGGTATAAAATAAACTTTTTTCATGGTTTGATTTACTACAAGGTTTTAATGATAATACTTGTAGTGAATGGTGTTACAAAGGAAAGAATAAAATTCCTTTTTTTGGATTTCTTTAATACGTTTTTATCCTATTTATTGGGATTTAATCGTTTTGTTGGAGTTTTAAAAGTAAAGTTTAGCCATAAATAACCCAAAGTTCCAGATAAAAAGGAAGCAATCAAAATGGCAATTTTAGAAGCGGTAATGACTTCTTCTCCACCTTCATTAAAGGCCAATAAAGTGATAAAAATAGACATGGTAAATCCTATTCCGCCCAGCATTCCTGCTCCCAGTATATTTTTCCATTTCAAATCGTTGGGCAATTTGCAAATCCCTATGCTTACCGCAAGGAATGAGAATAGCCAAATCCCCAATGGTTTTCCTACTACAAGTCCTAGGAGAATTCCAAGCGAGTTGGAATGGCTCAAACCTTCATACCAATCGGTATTGATGGCAATGCACGTATTGGCGACAGCAAATAAAGGAAGAATAAAAAAGGCTACGGGTTGGTGCAAAAAATGTTGTAATCGATACGAAGCAGTGTTTTTTCCACCATCCCCAAACGGAATAACAAATGCCAATAGCACCCCAGTTATGGTGGCATGGACGCCGGAATTCAACATAAAATACCACATGAAAACCCCTCCAATTAAGTAAGGAGCGAGATGATGCACTTTGCGTCTGTTCAAAATAAACAAGAAACCCATGATGGTAAAAGCAATTAATAAATTATCAAAAGCGATGGTTTTAGTATAAAATATGGCGATTACAAGGATGGCACCCAAATCATCAATAACGGCTAAAGCGGTCAAAAATATTTTTAAGGATGACGGAATTCGTTTGCCTAGTAAGGATAAAACGCCAATAGCAAAAGCAATATCGGTAGCCATAGGGATTCCCGCTCCGTTTTGAGTTGCTGTTCCGTAATTCAACGCAAGAAAAATACCCGCTGGGACTAGCATTCCGCCCAAAGCTCCAAAAATAGGAAGAATGGCATTCTTGATATTAGCCAATTCGCCATGATAAATTTCGCGTTCTAATTCTAATCCAATCATTAAAAAGAAAATGGTCATTAATCCATCATTGATCCAATGTGTAATGGAATGATGCCCGATTTCGGTGTTCCAAATTGCAATATATTCCGCTTGAAACATTGAGTTAGCCAGTAATAAAGAAACTACCGTTACAAAAAGGAGTAATAATCCACTCGCTTTTTCACTGTGAAAAAAGGCAGTAAATGTTTTGGTTAATTTCATCTCTTGGGTTGGATTTAAAATGGAAAACGCTAATTTAAGCATTGTAGGTTAATTATCTTGGGTTAAAACGTTAAACCGTATTTTTTTATTTAATTTTGAGTCTAAAATCAAGAACATTTTTATGGATATCAAAATCCTTCATATTGACAGCAATCATCCCTTACTTTGGAAGCAATTGCAACAAGCCGGTTTTATTAATCACGAAGATTTTACGTCGCCCAAAGAAGAAATTGAAGCCAAAATTCAAGACTATCAAGGCATTGTTATTCGAAGCCGCTTCAAAATAGACAAGCAGTTTTTGGATAAAGCTACCAATTTACAGTTCATAGCTAGAGTAGGAGCGGGTCTGGAAAGTATCGATTGCGAGTATGCTACATCCAAGAATATTGCACTCATAGCTGCACCCGAAGGGAATTGTAATGCGGTTGCTGAGCATACTTTGGGAATGATATTGTCGCTTTTTAATAAATTGAACATCGCCGACAGCGAGATTCGATCTGGCGAGTGGAACAGAGAAAAAAATAGAGGATACGAACTAGACGGCAAAACCGTTGGGATTATCGGATATGGAAATATGGGTAAATCCTTTGCCAAGAAGCTCCGTGGTTTTGATGTAGAAGTATTGTGTTATGATATTAAAGAAAATGTAGGTGATGCCAACGCAAGACAAGTTTTATTAGAAGTGTTACAGCAAAAGACTGATGTGTTGAGTTTGCACATTCCGTGGACACCCGAAACCGATAAAATGGTGGATTCCGATTTTATTAATGCTTTCGCAAAAGACATTTGGATTATCAATACCTCCAGAGGGAAAAACATAGTCACGACCGATTTGGTTGCGGCCATGCAATCCGGAAAGGTTCTTGGTGCTGGTCTAGACGTTTTAGAATACGAGAAATTATCCTTTGAAACACTCTTTCAAGACAAATATACTCCTGAAGCTTTTCAGTATTTATTAGATGGTCGAAAAGTGATTCTTACGCCACATATCGCAGGTTGGACATACGAAAGTCATGAAAAATTGGCGCAAGTGATTGTAGATAAAATAAAGGCGTTGTATGGGAAAAGTTGATTTTGTGAGATATTTAATTATTTAGTAATAGAGTTCTGTGTATTTTTTTCTAATTTAGGCCCCATTATTAACTAACTAAATTAATTAATTATCAATTATGGAGAATTCAAAACAAGAAACTTGGAACACACCAAATAACCCAATTCCGATTTTTAAAGTAGACCCTGTTGTGGTGTTAATTTTGAGTTTTTTGACCTGTGGATTGTATTTAATCTATTGGAATCTAAAAGCTGCCGACGTATTAAATGCAGTTGCCGGAAGAGAAGTTATTTCGCAACCCATTGCTATTTTTGCGGGTTGTTGTTATCCGATAAATGCCTATTTCTTTTATTTGGCAGGCAAAGATGGTTTGCCAGAGGTAAATAAAAGAGCTGGGTTACCTGTAAAAGATGACTCTGTGCTTTTATTGGTTTTAGGATTATTGTTTCCAATGATTGCTGCAATGATTGTGCAAAGCGAAATCAATAAATTGTATTCATAAAAATGAAATCGCCATGATTCAAAAGCAATGTATACGAATGAAGAATGGCGATACCATATTCCTTTAAAAAACAAATGTTATCTACATATGAAACGAGAACGTAAAATATTCGGAATTATAGGGGTTGTCATAACCCTTGTAATTCCGTTTTTTTTAATGTTGCACAACCAGAACAATCATCTTGAAACCGATCAGTCTTTGTGTCCTTTCAAAATGCTTACCGGTTTTCCTTGTCCGGGTTGCGGGATCACAAAATCATTGGTTTATTTCTATCAAGGAGATTTGTACAAAAGCATGTATTATCATGTTTTAGGGCCATTTGTAGTTCTTTTTTGTGTGGGAACTATTGTTTTGTTGCTCACCGAACTAATGACCAAAAAGGAATATTTAAACGGGTTGATTTACAATAAAAAACTGGCCTATGTTCTAGCCTGTTTTCTGATTTTCTATCAAATAGTAAGAATAACCTATTTTATAGAAAATAATACGTATGATTCTATTTTGAAAGAATCCATTTGGAAATAGGCATAAAAAAATCCAGAATTTTTCTGGATTTTTTTATATAAATCTGCAATCTAAAATCTGCAATCTAAAATCTGCAATCTAAAATCTGCAATCTAAAATCTGCAATCTAAAATCTGCAATCTAAAATCTGCAATCTAAAATCTGCAATCTAAAATCTGCAATCTAAAATCTGCAATCTAAAATCTGCAATCTAAAATCTGCAATCTAAAATCTGCAATCTAAAATTTACTCTTCCTTATCATTCAACTTTCGCTCCAATTCAGCTTGGTATTCTTCCATTACTGGTTTCATGGTGCTTTCTGGAATATCCGATATTCTGAGGTAAATAAGTCCATCAATAGCATTGTTGAATAATGGATCTACATTAAAAGCGACTAAGCGAGCGTTTTGCTTGATGTATTTTTTTATTAAAACAGGTAGTCGTAAAACGCCTGGCTCCAATTCGTCAATAATTTTGTCAAATTTATTTAAATCGGCTTCAGTTTCATTAAAAACAAAATCTTTGTCGGCGTCTTTTAATTTGACTTTAAATTCTTTTTTCGGGTGAATGTATTGTGCAATATACGGATCGTAATAGTGCGATTTCATGAACTCAATCATCAATGATTTTGAGAAATCCGAAAATTGATTGCTGATACTCACGCCGCCCAATAAAAATTTATGCTCCGGATAATGTAAGGTCGTGTGAATAATTCCACGCCATAACAAGAACAACGGCATCGGTCTTTGTTGGTAATCCTTGATGATGAATGCTCTACCCATTTCGATAGATTTGTGCATCATATCATGTAATTCGGGTTCAAAACGGAAAAGCCCATTTAGATAAAAACCATCCATGCCATATTTAGGGTAGATTTCACAACCCAATCCCATACGATAGGCTCCGGCAATTTTTTTAGCTTCATCATCCCATAGGAAAAGATGACGGTAATATTTGTCGTATTTATCTAAATCAATCGATTCGTTGGTACCTTCTCCCACTTCTCTAAAAGTGATTTCTCTTAATCGACCAATTTCATGAAGGATGTTTGGAATATTTTTGGCTTCAGCAAAAAACACTTCGTAATTTTTACTCTGCAATAATCGACAATCAGTGACTCTCAAAGCCTCAACTTCTGCAATCATTTTTTCGTTATTGGCTGGAGTTACAATCTTTTTAGGACTTTTGGGAGGTTTCAAGCTAGCGGTATTCAAAAAATGATTCTCTTTTTCAAAAGGATTGGCTAGCATGTAGGTTTTCTTTCTTAAGAATTCTGTGTATTCTTCAATCGTTTTGTGTTCGTTTTGTTCGGCAACCGAAATAGGTTTTCCTACACGCACCTTGATAACGCGATCTTTCTGAGTCAATAACTCTGATGGAAGTTTTGCCGTTCTTAGCGTGTCATTTATTTTAGATAAAAAATAAAACAAACGACTGTTCTTGGCATGAAAATATATAGGAACTACAGGAACCTGTGCTTTTCGAATCACTTTTATAGCGCCTTCTTCCCAAGCTTTATCCACTACAAGTTTCCCGTCTTTATAAGTAGAAACTTCTCCGGCCGGAAACATTCCCAATGGTTTTCCGTCTCTAAGATGACGAAGCGTTTCCTTGATTCCTACCACGCTGGACTTAGCGTCTTTATGGTTTTCAAAAGGATTTACCGGCATGATATACGGTTTCATCGGATCGATGCGATGCAGTAAAAAATTGGCGATGATTTTAAAATTAGGCTCTCTTTCCAGCATTAATTTCAACAACAAAATCCCATCAATTCCTCCAAGCGGATGATTCGAAATAGTAATGTAAGCACCGTCTTTTGGCAAACGTTTAAAATCTTCTTCCGGAATCTCAAATTTAATTTGGAATTCATCTAATATGGCGTTTAGGAACGGCAACTCTTTCAAGTGCTTGTTCCTGTCGTATATTTGATTTAATGTGGATATCTTTAAAACTTTCATCAACAACCAACCTGAAAAAGTACCGAAAACGCCGTACTTATCCATATTTATTGCCTTTGCAACTTCTTTCGCGGTAACTAAACCCATTTATTTTTTCTTTTTTGAGCTAATTACAAAGATAGCAAAATACTCCATTTTTTATGGTTTTTTTTGAATCATTCTTTCTACTTTTTACTACTTTTGGATTCCACATAAAAAATAATTATTCGTAGTTTTGATAAAAAACGGGTTTTGATCAACCTGTTGCTATCAAAAATCATTTCGGATATAACACAAAAACAATTCTATGAAGATAATATCATACAACGTAAACGGAATTAGAGCTGCCATCACAAAAGGATTTATTGAATGGTTACAACAGGCTAATCCAGATGTAATTTGTTTGCAGGAAATCAAAGCCACCGAAGAGCAAATTCCCGTTGCAGACATTACCGCAGCCGGCTATCCGTATCAATATTATTATCCAGCGACCAAAAAAGGGTACAGTGGCGTTGCCATTCTTTCTAAAATAAAACCCAATAATGTGGTTTACGGAACTGGAATTCAGCACATGGATTTCGAGGGCAGAAACCTTCGTGCCGATTTTGATGACTGCTCCGTGATGAGTTTGTACTTACCGTCAGGAACTAATATTGAGCGATTGGATCATAAATTTATGTTCATGGATGACTTTCAAAACTACATTGACGGACTCAAAAAAGAGATTCCTAATCTAATTATTTGCGGGGATTACAACATTTGTCACGAGGCGATTGATATCCACGATCCTATTCGAAACAAAAACACATCGGGCTTTTTACCCCAAGAAAGAGCATGGTTGGATAAGTTTATGAAATCCGGTTTTGTAGATAGTTTTCGCCATTTCAACAGCGAACCACACCAATATTCATGGTGGAGTTACCGCGCCGGAGCTCGAGGGAATAACAAAGGTTGGCGCATCGATTACAATTTAGTGAGCGACTCGTTGAAACATAAACTCAAAAGAGCCGTTATATTGCCGGATGCTATGCATTCTGATCATTGTCCTGTTTTGGTTGAGATTGACTAGGGAATATCAATTTCAATAGCAATGACAATGAAAAATGAAAATAAAAACTAAAAACAAACTAAAAATGATAAAAAAAATTTCCATCGGACTTTTAATTCTAGCATTGTCCACTTCTTGTGTTTCCAAGAAAATCTACAATGATTTAGAGACCAAATTTGCCGATTTAAAAAAGGAAAATAGAGCCATTTCAGATGAAAATGCAGCTTTATTGGCTTCCAAAAAGCAATTAGAATCTGAAAAAGAAGCTTTAAAAACTAATCTAGATGATGTCAATGCCAACTTGGCCAAAGTACAAGCTGATTATGCAGCCGCCAAGGACAAAATGAAAATCATGCAAGATTCGTATGCCGCTTTAGAGAAAAACAGCAATGAATCGCTGGAATCCAACATGAAAAAGAACCGTGAATTACTGGCTCAATTGGATGCAAAAGCAAAAGCATTGGCACTAGAACAAGAAAAATTAAATGCAAGTAGCCAACGTCTAAAAGAACTAGAAGATTTAATTGCTGCGAAAGAAGCCAGTATGAAAAAATTAAAAGAAACGCTATCTAATGCGTTAAATGGTTTTGAAGGTAAAGGCTTGACTGTAGAACAAAAAAACGGAAAAGTATATGTTTCTATGGAGAACAAATTGCTTTTCAATTCCGGTAGTTGGGCTGTAGGTTCCGAAGGTAAAAAAGCAGTGGTTGAAGTAGGGAAAGTATTGGGAGACAATCCTGATATCTCGGTATTGATTGAAGGACATACTGATAATGACCCGTATGTTGGTTCTGGGGCAATTACGGATAACTGGGATCTTTCGACCAAAAGAGCGACAGCTATAGTTGCTATTTTGAGCGAAAACAAAAAAGTAAACAAACAAAATCTTACGGCAGCCGGAAGAAGCGAGTTCTCACCATTAACAAGCAATACCACTGCTGACGGAAAATCTAAAAATCGTAGAATCGAAATTATTTTATCACCTAAATTAGACGAAATTTCAAAAATGTTGAATGAGTTTTAGGAGGAAGATGCTAAGACTTTAAGTTTAAAAAAGGTTCGCGTGAAAACGTTGAACCTTTTTTTTTGTAACTTTGGGATTATAAATTAAGGATTATGTCTACAATAGAATTAAAGAATAAGATCATCAGGCAAATGGAGTATTCCAATGATTTTGTATTGAAGCAAATTTCAGATTTATTGGATAAATGTGAAAGCGAGATTGTTGCGTCTGATACTTCGGGATTCCCCTTGACTATTTCAGAATATAATGACAGAGTAGAAGAAGGTTTGGCAGATTTGAAATATGGTAGAATAACGCCTCATGAAGATTTGTTGAAAGAGATAGAAGGTTGGGAAAATGAGCTTTAAGGTTTTTTGGACTGCAAGTGCAAAGGGCGATTTACGCAAAATTATAGGTGTTGTTTCCAATGATAAATTTACAGAAATTGTAGAAGCCCCTTTGGGTATTGTGTTTTTAGAACAATTTCAATTTGATGAATATCGTGTAGATTGCAGAAGGATAATTGTTGGAAATTACAAACTGTTGTATCAATTTAAAGATAACGTGATTATTGTCGTTAGGGTTTTTAATACCCGTCAGGATCCTAATAAGAGTTTGAAATGAAAATAATTGCATACTAGTTAAAAGAGGTTCACGTAAAAACGTTGAACCTTTTTTTGTTAATATTAGGCAAAGCCAAACTAAAAACGAAGAACTAATTTTTATCTTTGCTTTCAAAAAAACTTAGAAACTTAGACTCTTAGCCACATAGCTACTCAAAAATGAAATACACCACTTTACCGAATACCGATATCAAAGTCAGTAAAATATGCCTTGGCACGATGACTTTTGGACAACAAAACACTGAATCCGAGGGGCATTCTCAAATGGATTATGCACTAGAGAAAGGAGTCAATTTCTTTGATACCGCCGAGATGTATTCTATCCCTGGAAAGCAAGAAACCTACGGAAGTACCGAGAAAATTATTGGATCGTGGTTCAAGAAAACCAGGAAAAGAGAAGAAGTGGTTTTGGCCTCCAAGATTGCCGGACCCAATCCAGGTTTTGGCTATATGCGTGAGAAACTGGATTTTTCTCCTGCCAGTATTCAATATGCTTTGGACAACAGTCTGCAACGCCTTCAAACCGATTATATTGACTTATACCAATTGCATTGGCCAGAGCGAAAAACCAATTATTTTGGGCAACGAGGCTACAAAGTGCAAAATGATGATGCTTGGGAAGATAATATTCATGCTGTTCTGGAAGCGTTGGATGGTTTTGTAAAAGCAGGGAAAATCAAGCACATTGGAGTTTCTAATGAGAATCCTTGGGGAATGATGCGTTTTCTGGAAGAGAGCAAATACCATAATCTGCCAAGAATCAAAACCGTCCAAAATCCGTATTCTCTGTTGAACCGCCTTTTCGAAAATGCTTCAGCCGAAGTTTGCCTTCGTGAAAATGTCGGGTTATTGGCGTATTCGCCAATGGCTTTTGGAGTTTTGTCAGGTAAGTTTTTAACGGGCGAAAGTCATCCCAATGCCAGATTGAGTTTGTTTCCTCAATATTCGAGATACAGCAGTGCACAATGTGCTGAGGCGACAAGATTGTATCAGGAAGTTGCTCACAAACACGGATTGTCATTGACTCAATTGGCTCTAGCATTTGTAGAGCAACAACCGTTTTTGACAAGTACGATTATTGGAGCAACAACTATGGAACAGCTCAAAGAGAATATTGATACTATTAAGGTTTCGCTTTCTGAAGATATTCTAAAAGAGATTGATGCTATTCAAGCTGTAATTCCTGATCCTGCACCTTAAGTCTTGATAAAATAAGAATTAAAAAGCCCTGTCAGAGTTTAAAACTTTGATAGGGCTTTTTGTTCAAAAGGAATGTCTAATTCAGTTTCTGGGTTAAACTATTCAAAAATCAGTTTCTGTGTTGAAAGTTCTCCTTGGTCATTTCGAATGGTTATAATGTAAACACCTTTGGATAAATGGTTTGTTTTTATGATGTTTACAGCCTTGTTTTCCGTTTTTTGCTGTAATAGCATTTTGCCTTCCAAATCAAAAAGAGTAACTACAGTGGGATAATTCTGGTTTGATTTTTGGATAATAATTTCCGATTTTGCAGGATTGGGATATATTACAAATTGTGTTTTGTCAAAAGTATTGAGCGCCAAAGAAGTATCTGTAATTTTGAAAATGGATCCGTTATTTAAGGCAGCAATGTAAAGTTCTCCAGTATTATCCTCTCCAAAAGTCGAAAAGCTATTCCCGGTAAATACTTCGGAATACGTTACTGTTCCAATCGATCTCATCGTTCCTATTTGTGGATTGCAATAATCTGTAAAGAAATATAGTCCTTTAAAATTTGGATAGATGGTGCCGTTGTACACATAGCCGCCAGTAATGGAACAAGCTCCTGTGGAGTGGTTTATTGTCTTTATTGGAAAATTCATGGATGATTGCGAAGGGCAACCTGCAGTATTGTAAGCGGTATTGCCTTCATAACAACGCCAGCCATAATTTAATCCAGATTGTGTAGCTACTGCAATGTTGACTTCTTCAATGTTATTTTGGCCAACATCGGCAATCCACAAATTGCCCAGTTTTTTGTCAAAGGAGAATTTCCAGGGATTTCGAAGGCCAATTGCCCAGATTTCATCGGCACCTGCGATTCCTGCATAGGGATTGTCAGCAGGAATGTTGTATGGAGTTCCTGAATTTACATCTATGCGAAGCATTTTTCCCAATAATTCATTGATATTTTGTGCTCTGTTTTCGGGATCTCCTGCGCTACCTCCATCACCCATACCAATATACAAATAGCCATCGGGTCCAAATTTTAAAGATCCTCCATTATGGTTGGCATAAGGCTGTGCAATGGTTAAAAGTATAGTTCCGCTTGAAGCATTAGCAAGATTTGGATTTGCGCTATCAACAGAATACTTTGTAATTACAGTATTTCCAGATAAGTTAGTGTGATTGGTGTAAAAGAAACCGTTGGAAGCATAATTGGGGTGGAAAGCCAAACCTAACAAACCTTGTTCGCCACCGTTGCTTACCTGACCTGTAATGTTGAGAAAAGCATTTGGATTTGTGGTTCCATCCGAATTTAAAATTTTTATAATGCCACCCTGCTCGACAATAAACAATCTACTGTCTCCAGCATTTGTAATTTCTAGAGGCCGTGTAAAGCCAGTTGCGAAAGATTGTAGTCCGATAGTTTGAGAATAGCAAAAACTCAAAGAATACAACGAGAATAATAATACCATTGGTTTCATAATCAAATGGTTTAAAATTAAACCCAAATTTACATTATTTTTGTTGTAATAAACTGTAAGTTAGGTAGCTATATTTGTATTGTTGGTTTTTACTCTTATTCTAGTTTTTATTTTAGCAAACTACTTTTGGTTTTAAACCATATAAGACACATGAGTATCGCTAAGCAAATTTAAAGGCTTTAACTTAACTTACATGTCTTATATGGTAGGAATATTTTTTATCGCTCTACCGTATAGCCTTTTGCTTTTGCCAAAGCAACGATAGAAGTGTTTATGGCATTCCCCAAATCGTCTTGTGATTTTGTTTTTTTTGCTTCGGCATCAATATATTGCTGGCGTTTTTTGCCCAATTCTCCAATTTCTTTTTGGATTGCTTCTCTTTCCTTGGTTTTTTTGGTAACAATCACTTCCAATTCGGCATCCGATTTGTTTTGAAGTTCAGCGGGTAATTCCTCTTTTTTGATTTTGGCAATGGCTTTTGGATCTTCTTTTACTCGATCGACAAGATCCCAACTTTCATTTTTGTACACCGCTTTAGATTTGCTTACGGCACGTTCGGCATAATTGGCAGCAGATACGCCCTGTGCATTTTTGTCTTGTGCTTCTTGGTTCATTTTTTTGGAAGAACCCTTTGCTCCATAGCCAATATAAGTGGTATTTATCTTTACATTGCATTTGGATATTTGATCGTCATAAGGAGTTGCAACGTATTGCACAGATAAATTAGAATCAATGTTGAAGTATTTTCCTTTTCCGTAATCGGCTCCATCTTTCCAAAAAGTATTAATGCCTTCCAAACTGCTTCCACAGAAAATAGTGTTCACATAAATATCATTTTTTATCGCATCGCTGATCGCTTCTTTGTAATTTACTCCGCCTTGGTCAAAGGCTTCGTTTCCTGCAATATAGATGAGTTTCATATTGCTGTTTTCTTTTCCCCAGTGCAATTTCTTGGTTGCATCTTGGATCACTGCACCACAATATTCATTTCCACCATTGGTTTTTAATGCAAATAATTTTTCAGAAATCAAGTCCAAGTCAGTAGTAAGAGGCGTTACTTGTCTAATATAATTGGATTGTTGCGCTAATCCATCATTACCATATTCGTACAAAGCAATTTCGATATCAGGAGTTTTACCCGAATATTTAAGTGTAGTTAGCGTGTTTACGATATTCCAAAGTCTAGATTTGGCCTGATCAATTAATCCATCCATACTATTGGAAGTGTCCAACAAAAGTGCCACTTGGATTTTGGTATTTTCTCCTGTTTTTGTTATTGTAGCATTTTTTATGGGTTTGGCATTTGAATAATTACAACTTGCAAAAGAGATAGTTGTTGCCAAAAGAGCCGAGATAAATAGAATCGATTTCATAATTTCTAGTTTTTAAGAGTTGATTACAGACCAAACTTAAAAACTTAAATAGTTCCTTTTTTGAACAAATGGTGAAACAGGCTTCCCACTTGGTGAAACGAGTTGTAAAAGGAGTTTAAAATACTTTACTTTACACTGTTGATTTGAAAGTGACTAAGAGGTTGAGTTGCTTAGATTCTCAGGATCTCAGAAACTTCTAAAAAAAAAACTAAAATGCGTTTACTAACTATATATTTCTTCTTTCTTTTTACATTGTTATTGTTTCCCATCGGAGCAATGGCTCAGGATTCTTTGTCCAAAAGTAAAGCGATGCCCATGTCAAAGATGAGTAGGGTGACCAACGATTTAAAAAAATCTTTGGACAGCAATAACGAAGCACAAATCGCCCAAAATTATGAACGATTGGCCAATGAATTTCTCAATAAAGGAGATAACGCCAAAGCCGAAGAGTACTTTAAAAAGGCAATCACGAGCTACACCAAATTAAAGCTGATAGATGACAAAACCCGTGTAACCAGAAGTCTTGCCAAAGTACAGGAGTCCCAAAAAGATTATGAATCGGCGATTAAGAATTACGAAGTGGCTGGTGCAGCAACAGCAGATAAAAGTCTTGAAAAAATAAATACCAATGATGCCAATCGTTTGCGTTCCGTGGCGAGTCCAGTTGCTCAAGCTGGTTATGTTGATTCGAATATCGAGTTGCTCAAAAAGGAAAACAAAAAAGAAGAAGTTTCGGCGGCCTATGTCCAAAAAGCCGAAAATTCCTTGCAGCAAAAAAACAAGGAAGTCGCTATAGAAAGTTACAATCAAGCGCTCGCTTACGCAAAAGGCAAACCGGCAGCCATCATCAAAATTAACAATGAAATTGCCAAAGTTTACGCATCAGACAATCAGTTTGACAAGGCGATTGGTATCAACGAAAGACTTTTGGCGGAAGCCAAAACCAAACAAGATTTCAATACTCAAATTAAACAATTGCAATCGCTGTCGACTCTTTATTTCCAAAAGGAAGATCCGAATAAAGCCATCACAGCTTTGAAGGAGGCTTTTGCTTTGGCACTCCAAAAAGGAAATTCAGCCGAAGCCAAAAAGAGTTTGATTTCGTTAACTCAGTATTACAATGGAAAAGGGAATAGCAAAGAGAGTTTGGCATTATACGATCAATTTCTTCAAAATTTCGACCAATTAGTACAATCCGATACGACTTTGATTGATGCCAAAACATTTCAGGTAAGTGAAGAAAGAATTCGTCAATTAGAAAAGGAGAAATCATTGAAAGACGAGTTAATCACAAAGAAAAATACGTTCAATTATTTTCTTTTGGGTTCGATAGCCTTGCTTTTATTGTTGTTTTTATGGATCGTAAAAGCGCTTTTTTCTATTAAAACCAAGAATAAAGAAATCGCATTGCAATCGTTGCGGAGAGAAATGAATCCGCATTTTATTTTCAACAGTCTCAATAGTGTCAATCAGTTTATATCGGAAAATAAGGAACGCGAAGCCAATAAGTACTTAACTTCTTACTCTAATTTAATGCGAAATACAATGGAGAATTCCAACAAGGATTTCATTACCTTGGATAACGAATTGGAGCAATTGAAAAAGTATTTGGAATTGGAACACCTGCGTTTTCAGGATAAATTTGATTTCAAGATAAGTGTCGATCCAGAATTGGATCCAGAAAGAACGATGGTTCCCAATATGATTATTCAGCCTCATTTGGAGAATGCTATTTGGCATGGTTTGCGGTATTTAGACGACAAAGGATTACTGCAATTGCAAGTTCAATTGACCAATGGTAAAGTAGTGATTCGTATCGAAGATAACGGCATTGGCTTAACCAAAAGTCGGGAACTGAAAACGACTAATCAAAAAGCGCATCAGTCTCGTGGAATGAGTAATACAAAGGAGCGCATTGGTTTGCTGAATGAGTTGTACAGACAGTATATTTCTTTTCAAATTTCTGAGAAAGCGTTGCCGGAAACAGGAACCATAGTCGAAATTATTTTCCCATTAATTGATAAATAGGATGAATTTTCAAAAGATAAAAAGTGTTATTGTCGAAGACGAATTGGCGGCACGAGAAGTACTCAAGAATTATTTGAGTAAGTATTGCCCGCAAGTAGAAGTTGTTGGCGAAGCCCAAAACATAAAAGAAGCCGTTCCGCTGTTGCACGAATTGCAGCCACAATTGGTTTTTCTGGATGTAGAAATGCCTTTCGGAAATGCTTTTGATGTTCTCGAAGCCTGTAAAGATTTGCATTTTGAGACCATTTTTGTAACTGCCTTTTCGGAGTATTCTTTGAAAGCATTGAATCAAAGTGCGGCATATTATTTGCTGAAACCCATAAGTATTGAAGAATTAATTGTTGCGGTAAACAAAGTGCACCACCAAATTCTGAATCACGAGATTTTTAACAGAAACAAGATAATCGTTGAAAATTTTCAGGAAACCAAACCCGAAAAACAACAGGTAATCTTACCAACACTAGAAGGTTTTGAAGTGGTCAAAATGGAAGAAATCGTTCGCCTTCGTGGCAATGGAAATTTCACCGATTTGTATCTCCATAACGGAAATAAGAAAATGGTGTGTCGATTTTTGAAACATTTCTCCGAAATCTTGCCTTTGCCTTTTATCCGAGTTCACAAATCGCATATTATCAATTTGAATTGTGTGAAATCGTATAATAAAGGAGGAATTATTACCCTAAACGATAGTACTGAAATAGAAGTTTCTCCAACGTATAAAGAGGATTTCTTGAAGAATTTTAAATAAATTAATATTTTAATGTATTTATACCTAACAGGTTGAAAAAAACCTGTTAGGATAGCGTGTTCCTAACAGGTTTTTTTCAACCTGTTAGGTATTTGAGTTCTTAACTTAACAATAATGTCGAGTTATATTGAATTTTAAATTAAAAATCAAACTCTTCCTTCACCACCATAGAATCAATAACCGTAGTATCCTGTACTTTGATGTTCAATAAGGAATGAGCACGCCCCGAAAGTGTTATAGGCGATGACAAACCAATAGTATCTTCAGGAATCAACAATCCACGACGAAACATGAGATTTCTCAAGAACGTCTGTTGGTTGGTCGCATAGGCTTTTTGCAAACCTTGTTGGTCAAATTGCCACATGAATTTCTTTGGTTTTGGGATTATAGTAGCCAGAAATAAACATTCGCGTACATTCAAATCGGCTGGTCTTTTCTGGAAATAGAATTCTGCCGCTTCGCCAATCCCATATACGTTTGGACCCCATTCGATGATGTTAAAATAAACTTCCAGCATACGTTGTTTGCTCGTGATGTGATTGTTTTCGATAATGTACACCAACAGAATTTCTTCCAATTTTCGGGATAAAGTTTTTTCTCGGGTAAGGAACACATTCTTAACCAATTGCATGCTTATGGTACTCGCGCCACGGGAGAATTTTTTGGTGCGAATGTTTTTAAGAATCGACTGTTTGAAGGCCTCGTTTATAAAACCGCAATGCGACATAAAAGAGGGATCTTCGGAGGTTAACACGCATTTTTGCAAGTAAGGAGATATCAGATCCAAAGTCGTGTAGTACGGATTACTTGAACCTACATAAACAGGACGTTGCGGCACGCCTTTGTCTATGGCGCGATAGGTGAATTCGCCGTTTAATTTGCCCAGATTTACATTGCCGTATTTGGTTATTTTTAAGTCTTTTTTGTCTATTTTACTTTCAAAAATAATTTTATGGGGTTTATTTTTGTTGAACATAAAATCCAATTTATAATCAAAATCGCCGGTAGCTTCCATGCCTTGAAAATGGGTAAACAATCCATCAGGAAGGGAAGTAATGAAATCTTGCGCTTTCATTTTAGGGATGGCCACTTTGAGTTCATAAACGGTATCTTCTTCGGTGTTATATGATAGGTAAGGATGCAATTTGATTTTATTGAATTGAAAAGTAGAACTACTATCGATAGAAATGAAATCAGAACCCAATAAAAAGCGATAATCAAATCTTGCGTTTTTGATGATGACATCTTTATTGGCAATTCGTTTATGGTTCATTTTTAAGTTCGTAATCGAGGTATAACCGTCTACGTGCAATTGGCCTCGACTCATATCAATGTTTTGAATATTCAATCGAATCGAGTCAAAACTGGCTTTTAGATCGTAACGTTCGTCAAAATAGGGGACTTTAATAGCGCCCGTATCAATATTAAAAAAGCGCAAATCCCCTTTTTTATTTCTAGGGTCGGCGTAACCATTTATTCTCCATCTTTGTGCGAAAGTATTGGTTTGAACATCTATTGATGATTCTAATCTAGTTTTAAATAAGGTTAGTTTTTTGATGTCAATAGTTGCCTTTTTCCCATTATCATCTAGTTTGAAAACTAAATTTTCAAGAGACATGTCGGTTGGTACCAAGTTGAGGACTTTGGAGATAATGCGATAGGCAAATTCGGCATAATCTCTTTTTTTATTGGATATTTTTGGTTCGTTTTTGTCTTTTTTCAAGAAAGCACCAAAGTTTTTGATATTTCCTTTCTTGGTTAATAGAACATTCCCATTTTTTATTTCGAGAGTGCCGAGCTGAACATCACCAATTAGTAATCGCCATAAATTGACAGTTGTTTTTATTTTTTGAATTTTAAAAATTGTGTCTAGGTTTTTTGGTGCTAAAGTAATTTCATCCAATTCTATTCCCGAAAGTCCGTCAAAAGATGCTTTTTTTATCGCAAAATCACTGTTGTATTCCAGTTTCATAGTTGTTGAAACTTTGTCAATGGCTTGGTCCAAAAGTTCGTCTCTGAATACAAGAAAACCAATTAGGAGTAGAGCAATAACGATTCCAAGTATTTTGGAAGCCAATAGTAACTTTTGTTTGTTAGTTCTCATGTTTGAAGTGGGAAAAGGAATTTTTTGACACAGATTTAGCTCATTTTGAATTTTTAATTTTCGGATTCGCTGATTTTCAATTCACAAATTTACACAAATTAATCTGTGCAAATTTGTGAAATCTGTGTCTCTTATTTAATTGTATTTATTGTGTTTTCTGACATACTTGTTTTGGGTTTTACCCAAATAACTGGCTTGCCACATCTTCTATTTTGGCAACCAATTGGATTTTTATTCCTGTGTTTTTTAAAGTGATCTTGTTGTATTTGGATACAAAAATAGTAGAAAACCCTAATTTTTCAGCTTCTTGAATGCGTTGGTCCACTCGATTTACAGGACGTATTTCGCCAGAAAGTCCCACTTCGCCAGCAAAACAAAAATCTTTATTGACCGGAATGTCTTCGTTAGATGATAAAATGGCAGCGACTACGGCCAAATCAATAGCAGGATCATCAACCGAGATTCCTCCCGTTACATTCAAGAAAACGTCTTTGGCTCCCAAACGAAAACCCGCTCTTTTTTCTAAAACGGCTAAAATCATATTCAGTCTTTTGGCATTGTAACCCGTGGTACTTCGCTGTGGCGTTCCATAAACGGCTGTGCTCACCAAGGATTGTATTTCGATCATCAAAGGGCGCATGCCTTCGAGTGTCGTTGCAATAGCGGTTCCAGATAGTTCTTCGTCTTTGTGCGAAATTAAGATCTCGGAGGGATTGGATACTTCTCGTAATCCGCTGCCCAACATTTCGTAGATTCCAATTTCGGCGGTAGAACCAAAACGGTTTTTCAGGGAACGCAAAATACGATAGACGTGATTACGGTCTCCTTCAAACTGAAGCACGGTATCAACCATGTGTTCCAGAATTTTTGGACCAGCAATCGTTCCGTCTTTGGTAATATGTCCAATTAAGATAACTGGGATATTGGTTTCTTTGGCAAATTTGATCAATTCGGCAGTGGTTTCCCGTATTTGAGAAATACTCCCTGCAGTCGATTCTATATAATCGGTGTGTAAAGTTTGAATCGAATCGATAATGACAATTTCAGGCTGGATCGCTTCAATTTGTTTGAAGATATTCTGCGTTTTGGTTTCGGTAAGAATATAGCAATTATCTCCGTTGGGAGTGATACGCTCGGCACGCATTTTGATTTGCTTCTGACTTTCTTCCCCAGAAACGTACAAAGTTTTATAGGGTAGTTTCAAAGAGATTTGCAGCAGAAGAGTACTTTTTCCAATGCCGGGTTCGCCTCCTAAAAGAATGAGTGAACCGGGAACTATTCCGCCGCCCAAAACTCTGTTCAATTCGTTGTCAGTAGTGTTAAGTCTTATTTCTTCGGCGCTGTCTATTTCGTTTATCCGTAAAGGTTTTGGGGCTTTACTACTAGTAGACGATTCGCTTTTCCAAGCTACTTTGTCTTGTTTTTGAATAATTTCTTCGGCGATAGTATTCCACTCTTTACAGGAATTGCACTGTCCTTGCCATTTAGCATATTGTGCGCCGCAATTCTGGCAAAAAAAAGTCGTTTTTACTTTGGCCATTATTATTGTTTTTTTTCCTCAGGAGCAGGAGTCTCAATTGCAGGAGTTTCTTCTACAGGGGCTTGTTTAGAATCCTCTACTTGACCTACTTTTCCTTTTATCTTTGGTTTTTTGGCAAAGGTCTTTTTTAACTCTTCGGCTTTGGTAAACATCATGTCTTTGGTAAGATCGGCTATTTCTTCTTTATTAAATCCTGACATATAGTAGCGAACTGCTCTAGGATTATCTCCCTTTTGCTCAAACATAGTTGCCAATTCATAATCTCCTAACATGCTCTTTGGGTAATTTTTATCGGCAATAATGGATAACGCATCTAGTTCGTTGAAATCTTTGTTTTGCAAAATGGCCGCTTCAATAGCTTTAATATCATTGATTCGAACTGGGTTTTTTATGCCAAATGAATTTTCGATAATATCATATTTTTTCTTTAAATAGTCTACATAGCCTTCTTTTAGCGTAACTATTTTGGAGTCATATTCGAGAGTTGATATAGGTTGTGCCACTGCAAATATTTGATACAAAGCGCTTGGTATCGAATGTAAAACCAAAGAGAAATGAGAGGCGTCCTTGAAACTTTCAAATTTATAATTGAGATCAGGGCTTTTGATTTCTTTGACTTCATCATCCAGTTGTTTAATTCTTTCTTGCATGTTTTTTACATCTCCATCTGTTGTAGATAGATAGTAAAAAATGGGTTGTTTGAGCGTGGATAGGATTTGCGGAATTTGTTGCTCCATGCCTAAAGGTAATTCAGGACTTAACGAAATATAGGCGTTAAACAGAGGGGTACCTTGATATAAATAAAAGTTTAAAAATGCTGCGGTGGTGTCATGTCCTGCAATGATCTTGAAATTTGTGGTTCTATAATCGTGCTGTATGAGTGGGAGAAGTTCGAGTGATATAAAATCAAAAAAGGCAATACTTTTTCCTTCGGGCATGCCTGTGGTTTCATCAATACTGCCACAATCTGCTTCTCTTTCGTTTTTTTTGTTTTGACTAATTGCTACAATTATTACTTCGGGTAAATCATCCCAATAGGCACCATAGGTTAAGGTTCCCAGAAATGGATTTAATAAATAATCGCCATCCAATAAAACTAATAAAGGATATCTTTTAGTTGGATTTTTTTCATAAGAAGCAGGTAACGATATAACCAGTTCTCTTTTTTCTTGTAGTTTATCCGAATAAAAATTTTCGGTTTTAATTTGAGAAAAAGAAGAAATTGAAATAAGACTCAGTAAAGCTATAAAGAGATGTTTCATAATTTTTTGGGTAAAATGTATTAAAAAAGGCTAAGCAATATAATGAATTATTTGATCGATCGGTGTACTACGTGGTTCGATAAAGGTATTCGCCTTCAAAGTAAATATCCAGCGTGCTAAAAAAAAAGCCACTGATAGCATATAGGCGAAGCAATCAGTGGCTATTTTTTAAATGCTTTTACTCAATAAGTTAGAGAGTCGCTATTTTTTTGTTTTTTAAGTCAGTGAATTGTCGTTTTCATTCGGGAAAACTATCCAAGGCTTAAATGTTTTTGCTTCTTCAAATTCAAGAGAAGCATAAGATATTATGATGATGATGTCATCTTTTTGAACTTTGCGTGCTGCAGGGCCGTTTAAAGTGATGATTCCAGAGTTTCTTTCTCCTACAATGGCGTAGGTATCAAAACGTTCCCCGTTATTAATGTTTACAATAGAAACTTTTTCTCCTTCAATAATATTAGAAGCTTCTAATAGTGCCTCATCGATTGTAATACTCCCGATATAATTTAAATCGGCTCCTGTAACTTTTACACGATGTATTTTTGATTTTACTACTTGAATATGCATGGCAATTTTTAATTTAATGAAATAGTATCGATTAATCGAATGTTGTTAACGAAAACCGCGATAAAAGCACGGTATTTTTGATTTTTATTCTTTGTAAGACAGGTTGAAAGTGTTGCTTCATCAGCAATTTCAAAGTATTCTAGGGTAAAAGAATCGTTTTTCTCAAATTCTTGTTGTACCCACGCTGTTACCTCTGAAGTACTTTCGCTATTGAATTTTGTTTTGGCTGTTTCTAATGTTTTATAGATGATAGCAGCTTCTTCTCGCTCTTGCAAAGTTAAGCGTTCATTTCTAGAACTCATAGCAAGTCCGTTAGATTCTCTAAAAATAGGACAGCCAATGATGTTTACTTTCAGGTTGCTTTTTTCGGTCATTTTTTTGACAATCTGCAACTGCTGAAAATCTTTTTCTCCAAAATAAGCATTTGTAGGATTTACAATCTCAAATAAACGTTTTACAATGGTGCCGACACCATCAAAATGACCAGGTCTAAATTTCCCCTCCATTTTTTTTTCCAATCCATCAAAATTAAAGGATTGAGTTAGGGTTTTTCCTTCATAGATGTCGTCAACGGAGGGAGCATAAATGATAATATTTGTATTTACACTCGAAATTTTGATCACATCTTGCTCTAAGTTACGAGGGTATTTTGCTAAATCTTCGGGATTGTTAAATTGCGTTGGATTTACAAAAATACTGACCACTGTTGAGTCATTTTCTTTAGTAGATTGGCGCATTAAGGACTGATGCCCTTCATGCAAAGCTCCCATTGTTGGAACAAAACCTATTGTAGAATTTGTAGTCTTAATTGAAGATAAATAGTCGATTAAAGCTACTTTTTCATAGAAAACTGGCATGGTACTTTTGTTTAAATTAGATGCAAACATAATATTTTAGTCCATAACTGCATAAAATTTTGTAATTTTGCGTGGTTTTTATTGCCAATTAATTAATCAATTTATACTATGAAAGATAAGAGGATATTATACGTATCATCTGAAGTTGTGCCTTATCTCGCTGAAAATGAGGTTTCATTAATGTCTTATGACGTACCAAAAATGATTAATGATCAAGGAGGGCAAATTCGAATATTTATGCCAAGGTACGGAAATATTAACGAGAGAAGACACCAATTGCATGAAGTAATTCGTCTTTCGGGGATGAATTTGGTTGTGAATGATCTGGATATGCCATTAATTATTAAAGTAGCATCGATTCCTAAAGAAAGAATACAAGTCTATTTTATCGATAATGATGAGTATTTCAAGAGAAAAGCAACTTTTGCAGATGAGGAAGGGGTAATGTATCCCGATAATGACGAACGCGCCATATTCTTTGCGAAAGGAGTGGTAGAAACTGTTAAAAAGCTAAATTGGGTTCCTGATATTATTCATGTTCATGGATGGATGGCAGCGATGTTACCCGTTTATATGAAGCATTTTTATAAAAATGAAGCATTGTTTTCTGACACTAAAATAGTTACATCGGTATATGCTCAGTCTTTTGACGGTACTTTGGATATGGGAATGATCAATAAAGTGAAATTTGACGGAATTCCTGCCGAGGCTATTGCTGACTTGGAAACGCCTGATTATGAAAACATTATAAGAACTACTGTTTTGAATTCGGATGCTGTTATTATTGCTTCAGATGGAGTGTCTCCAAGTTTAACAAAATTTATAGAATCTTCAGGAAAACCTTTTTTACCTTTGGTTTCGAAAGATAATTTCGCTGTGGCATACACGGAATTCTATAAAAATATGCTCCTATAAATTAAAATATTACGAAGAAACATGCTCAAAAATTCATTTTTTAAAATAATTCCTGTCTTTTTATTTCTAGTTCTTTTAAATTCGTGTGATAAAGAATACAATGTAATAGGTGCAGACCTGATTGGGGATAGTTCATTTGATCTTGTAAAAACAGAATCTGTAGTTGTTGCTTACAATCAAAAAATTAGTCCAATCCAATCAGACGATCTTGCAATAAATGCTTTAGGGTCTTATAATAATCCTTCGTTTGGAACTACAACCGCAAATTTTGCGACACAATTAAATTTAAGTGCTGTAAATCCGACTATAGATCCAACGGCCAAAATTAAAAGTGTGGTTTTGACAATTCCTTATTTTTATGATAAAACGAAAATCATTAATACAGATGCTACAACTGGTGCAAAGACATATGAGTTAGACTCAATATATGGAGATGTAAAGGCTAAAATGAAATTAAGTGTTTACAGATCGGGTTATTTTATGAGGACTTTAGATCCTGCCGATCAATTTCTAAAGGCTCAGAAGTACTACAACAACCAAAATTCTGATTTTGATCAAGTAAAAATTGAAACTTCCACAGGGACTCCATTAAACAACGATGCTAATACAGCGCAAAATACGGAGTTCTTTTTTGATCCTGCGGAGTATTCTGTAGATGTTATTACAAATGGTGTTACAACCAAGACTTTGAAACCGCCGGCAATGCATTTAAATTTAGATACTAAATATTTTCAAGAAAAGATATTGAATGCTCCTGCTGGATCTTTAGCTACTAATGCTTTGTTTAAAGAATATTTTAGAGGTTTGTACTTTACCGTAGAGAATGCTACGTGTCTGAATATGATCGATTTTAGAAAAGGGGATGTTACGATTGTTTATGAAGAAACTGTTGATGAAAAACCAGTGGAGAAAACCATTGTATTGAATATGGCAAGTAATGCTATAGACCCAATAAGGACTGTTAGTTTGCTTACTCAAAGTAATGTAGCTGTTGATTATATAAGTGCAACTAAGGACGATGTTGTTGCAGACGACAATTTATACCTAAAGGGAGGTGAAGGTTCAATGTCTGTTATAAACTTGTTTGGACCTGATAATTTTGGACCTGATGGAGTTACAGGTGCTCCTAATACGATTCCTGATGAGTTGGATATAATGAGAACAAAGAAATACTTAATAAATGAAGCTAATTTGGTTTTTCATGTTAATTCTGTGTTAATGAAAACCAGTCCAATTCCGCAAAGAATTTATTTGTATGATTTTACAAACAATCAGCCTATAGTAGATTACGGCGATAATACTACTGTTGGGTCGAATGCCAAATATTCAAAATATGTATATGGTGGTATTCTGGATAAAGCAACAGCTGCTAATGGTGGGGGGTATTTTTATAAATTTAGAATAACCAACCATGTTAGGGGTTTGGTGAATAATCTTAGTGCAAAAAATGTTCAATTGGGAGTTGTCGTTACCGAAGATATCAATACTTACGTTTTTGGTGATTTAAGAACGCCAACTACAGTTTTTACTAAAGCCCCGAAAGCTTCTGTGATGAATCCGTTGGGGGTTATTGTTTATGGAGCTACATCGAATACTTCTGCTGTTCCGGAGGCTAAAAGATTGAAAATGGAAATTTATTATACAAAACCTAATTAAGAAAGACTATGTGTGGAATCGTTGGATACATTGGTTATAGAGAAGCCTATCCTATTATAATAAAAGGATTAAAAAGGTTAGAGTATAGAGGGTATGATAGTGCTGGTGTTATGTTATATGATGGCGAAACTATAAAATTATCTAAGACAAAAGGAAAAGTTTCTGATTTAGAGGAAAGAGCTTCTAAAGAAATAACTTTAAATGGAACTATAGGGATAGGTCATACAAGATGGGCTACTCATGGAGTGCCAAATGATGTAAACTCGCATCCTCATCTTTCTAATTCTGGAGATTTGGTTATAATTCACAACGGAATTATTGAGAACTATGCTCCTTTGAAAGAAGAGTTGAAAAAACGAGGATATACTTTTTATTCAGATACGGATTCTGAGGTTTTGATAAATCTTATTGAAGAAGTTCAAAAGAAAGAAAAATTAAAATTAGGTAAAGCAGTTCAGTTAGCTTTAAATCAAGTAGTGGGTGCTTATGCAATTGCAGTTTTTGATAAAAAAAATCCAAACGAAATAGTGGCCGCCCGTTTGGGGAGTCCTTTGGCTATTGGTGTCGGAGAAGGAGAATATTTTATCGCTTCGGATGCTTCGCCTTTTATTGAGTACACCTCAAATGCGATTTATCTGGAAGACGGAGAAATGGCAAACATCAGGTTGCATAAACCAATGAAAGTTCGTAAAATTAAAGATGATTCTATTGTTGATCCTTATATTCAAGAACTTCAATTGAATTTGGAGCAAATCGAAAAAGGTGGTTACGATCATTTCATGCTAAAAGAAATTTACGAGCAACCAAGTGTTATAAAAGATACATATAGAGGTAGGCTTCATGCCAATGAAGGAATTATTCAAATGGCAGGTATTGAAGATAACTTAGAGCGAATATTGAATGCTGATCGAATTATAATTGTTGCTTGTGGTACCTCTTGGCATGCAGGTTTGGTGGCTGAATATGTGATTGAAGAGTTTACTCGAATTCCAGTAGAGGTAGAGTACGCATCTGAATTTAGATATAGAAACCCAATTATCAGTAGTAAAGATGTTGTGATTGCCATATCTCAATCAGGAGAAACGGCTGATACAATGGCGGCTATAAAATTAGCAAAAGAGCACGGAGCATTTGTCTTTGGTGTTTGTAATGTGGTTGGTTCTTCTATTTCTAGAGAGACTCATGCAGGAGCTTATACACATGCTGGACCAGAAATAGGGGTGGCTTCAACTAAAGCATTTACTACCCAAATTACGGTGTTAACCATGATTGCATTGCGTTTGGCTAAGGCCAAAGGGACATTGTCGCATTCAGATTTTCAGATGTATTTGCAAGAATTAGAAATAATTCCTGAAAAAGTGAAAGAAGCTTTAGAAACCAATGAAAAAGCGAAAGAGATTGCTGCCGTATTTAAAGACGCGCCTAACTGTTTGTATTTAGGACGTGGTTATAATTTTCCAGTGGCGTTAGAAGGGGCTTTAAAACTAAAAGAGATCTCTTATATTCATGCCGAAGGTTATCCTGCTGCCGAAATGAAACACGGGCCAATCGCTTTAATAGATGAGCAAATGCCGGTTATTGTAATAGCTCCAAAACAAGGACATTATGATAAAATTGTAAGTAATATACAGGAAATAAAATCAAGAAGTGGTAAAATCATTGCTGTGGTAACCAAAGGGGATACGCAGGTTCGTGATTTAGCGGATTATGTTATTGAAATCCCCGAAACTTCGGATGCATTGTCTCCATTAATCACCACAATACCTTTGCAACTGTTGTCTTATCATATTGCAGTGATGAGAGGTTGTAATGTTGATCAACCTCGAAATTTAGCAAAATCGGTTACGGTTGAATAGATAATTTATATTTTTTTTGAAAAAAGCGAGATTTATTTCTCGCTTTTTTTTTGGCTTTATTTTTTTTACGAAATCGATGTAATTTTATGATTTATTTAATAGAAATACATTATTATTATGTATGCATAGTATATTTTGAGGATATGTCATTGAATTATTATTAAAAATGTAATTTTAGAATATATTGAATTGTTGTTTTTATTGCTATTTTGCTAATAATTATTTTATTTATTTTATATTTTGTTGTTGATAATTAAAAAATAAGTGTAATTTGCTGCCATTAATCAACAAAATTTAACCAAATGAGATTGTATTTACTTTTTTTGACATTGTTCTTTTGTGGCATATCGTTTGCCCAAAATTCTATTACAGGTGTTGTAACAGATGAAAATAATCAACCTATTGCAGGCGCCAATATTACTGTTGTTGGGGCAAAAGAGGGGGCTATTACTGATTTTGATGGCTCTTTTAAGCTAATTACGACACAAAAACCTCCTTTTTCAATTGATGTTAGGGCTCTTGGGTATGTTTCGTCCAATGTAAGTGTAGAATCAATTACTCAAAAAGTTAAAGTTCAGCTTAATTCTGAAGAAACAAAACTTAATGAAATTGTAGTTTCTGCATCTAGAGCGCCAGAAAGAGTGCTTCAGTCTCCAGTTACAATTGAGAGAATGGGTATTCGAGAAGTAAAAAGCACTACTGCTCCTACTTTTTATGATGGTTTGGAAAATTTAAAAGAAGTGCAATTTAATACGAGTAGTATTTCTTTTAAAACAATAAACACTAGAGGTTTTGCTTCCGTAGGAAATACACGTTTTATGCAATTGGTAGATGGAATGGATAATTCATCACCAGCATTAAACTTTGTTTTGGGGAATTTAATAGGTCTCTCAGATTTAGATGTTGCCAGTGTAGAGCTTTTGCCTGGTGCTTCTTCTGCGCTTTATGGGGCAAATGCGTTTAACGGAATCTTGTTTATGAATAGTAAAAGTCCTTTTATCAATCAAGGGGTTAGTACTTATCTTAAATATGGTCAAACATCACAAGATGTTGCCGGAACAAATGATTATGTTGATTTTGGATTAAGAGCAGCTACCGCTTTTAGTAAACATTTTGCAATCAAAGCCAATTTTAATTATATGAAAGCCACCGAATGGATTGCTGCTGATCAAAGAAGCATGACGGGAGGTTCAATTGGGCATGACGGAAATCAAAACTATGATGGATTGAATCTATATGGGGATGAGGCTAGTGTATTTATTGCAAATGTTGGGCAGGTAAGTAGAACGGGATATCGTGAGCAAGATTTAACGGATAATAAAGTGCATAGTGCTAAAGCAGATTTCTCTATGCATTTTAAACCATGGGTAAATGATACTGAGATTATTCTTCAATACAAACTTGGACTGGGGAGTACTATTTATCAAGGAGCCAATAGATATGCTTTGAAAGATTTCTTTATGAGTCAAATCAAATTGGAAGTAAAAGGGAAAAACTTTTTTGTAAGGGCGTATCGTTCTGCTGAAGATGCTGGAGATTCTTACGACATGCGTTTTGCAGGTTTGAATGTAAATAGAGCGGCAAAATCAGATACAAACTGGTTTACTGATTATGGTAAATCTTTTCAATTGTCTTCGGCTGTGTTGGGGCTTAATGCAAATGATGCGGCGAATTATGCAAGAAACTTTGCTGACAATAATCTTTCGCCAGGTTTGCCATTGGTGCCAAATAGTAATGTTACCAATGGGGTTCTTGATCCAAGAGGGGCGAGATTTGCAGTTGGTTCACCTGAGTATAATAGTGCGTTAGCGTCTATTGTGACCAATCCGGATTTTACAAAAGGAGCAAAATTTATCGATCATTCCAAAATATACCATGCTGACGCCAATTATAATTTTAAAGAAATGATAAAATTTGCCGAAGTTCAAGTGGGTGGTTCTGCACGCCAATACGAAATGAACTCTGAGGGTACTATTTTTACCGATTATGATGGTCCAATTCGTTACAATGAATTTGGAGTGTATGCGCAAGGGTCTAAGCTGTTTTTAGAAGATCGTTTGAAATTAGTTGCTTCTGTGCGTTATGACAAAAGTCAAAATTTTGATGGAAAAGTTTCTCCAAGAGTCTCTTTTGTTTACTCTGCGGGAGCTAATAAAACACACAATTTTAGAGCGTCTTACCAAACCGGTTTTAGAAATCCAACTACACAGGATCAATACATAGGTTTGGATTTAGGACCGTATGCTTTAATTGGTTCTGCACCTGAAAATTTGGATCGTTATTCAGAAGTTTTAAAAGTAAGTGCTGCTGCTCAAGATCCGGCAGGATTAAATCAGCCTGCAACGGTTACAATGGGTGGTCAAAATGCATATCACAATGCTTACACTAAGACTTCAGTTGATGCATTTGACCAAGCAGTTGCTGCAGGGTCAAATAAATTAGCTGCAGGAGCTAAGTTGCAAGTGGCTGATATAAATTTGGTAAAACCAGAAGAAGTTCATGCTTTTGAAGTGGGTTATCGTACTGTTATTAATAATGATTTATCCGTTGATATCAATGGATACTACAATATCTATAATAATTTCTTGAATACTGCTAGAGTGGTTGGGCCTTATTATGGAACTGTAGGAACTGATTTTGCAAATCCAGAAACGGCTAAGACATTAGATGCGCTTTCATATCGTGATAGAAGAGTGTATCAAGTGTACACGAATACTGAAGCAGATGTTTCCTCGCTTGGTTTTGGGGTAGGTTTGTCTAAAAAAGTATATAAAGATTTTGAAGTAGGTGTAAATTATAATTATGCACAACTTGATTTTGACCAAGCGGAAGATCCAGGTTTTGTAACTGGATTCAATACGCCGAAACATAAAGTAAAAGGTTCGATAGGTAATGCAAAATTGTTTAAAAATTTCGGATTCAATGCTAATGTAAGATGGAACACAGAATACTTATGGCAATCTTCATTTGCTGACGGTATGATTCAGGAAACTACTGTTTTTGATGCACAAGTAAATTATTCTATTCCAAAATTAAAATCTATAATTAAGCTTGGGGCTACTAATATAGGAGGGAAAGATTATATTCAAGTAATTGGATCTGGTGCTGTTGGGCAACAATGGTTTGCTTCATTGACAATCAATCCGTAATAATTTAGGTAAGACAAAATTTTAAAAATATATAGCATGATAAAAAATTTCAAATGGCTACTATTGGTTTCTTTAAGCTTTGTAGCATGTAATAACAATGATGACGATTCGGCGCCTGTAGAAATTCCTATTACTCCAGGGACGGCAGTTTTAACAAAATATGTGGCGTTGGGAGATTCGTTTGCGGCTGGATACAGTGATGGAGCTCTTTTTAAAGCTGGCCAGGCAAATTCGTATGTAAATATATTGGCGCAACAGTTTATTCCAGCTGGAGGTGTTGCGATTACGACACCTTTTATGGTGGATAATGTGGGAGGTTTTTCTAACGGAGGGGTTCAGGTTCTTCCTAAATTTCCGACAAGACTAACTTTTAATGGAGCCGGACCTGTGAATGTGTCGGGTGTTTCGGGAACGGCGATCACCGCTCACTTAACTGGTTCATTTAGTAATATGGGGATTCCAGGAGCGAAAAGCTATCATTTAATTGCACCTGGATATGGAAATCTTGCTGGAGTTTTTGCTACTCCTGCTACTGCTAGTCCATATTTTGCTCGTTTTTCTTCCTCACCTACTAGCACTACTCTTACTGTTTTGGATGATGCAATGGCGCAAAATCCAACATTCTTTTCTTTGTGGATTGGTGGTAATGATGTTTTGGGTTATGCAACAACTGGTGGGGACGGAACGGATCCTATAACTCCAACAGCGAATTTTAATTTTGCTTACGATAAACTCATTACTGGTTTAACTGCAAAAGGTGCAAAAGGGGTTGTTGCTAATCTTCCTTATGTGAGTGCGCTCCCGTTTTTTACAACCGTAGGATTTAATCCAGTAACTCTTGTTGCGGCACAAGTTACTGCTTTAAACGGGGCTTATGCAAGTTACAACGGTGGTTTAGTAGCTGCAAAAAACGCAGGACTAATTACTGAGGCCGAAAGAGTACAAAGAACTATTAATTTTGCAGTTGGAAAAAATGCAGTTGTGATGATTGATGAATATCTTACAGACATTACTGCGGTAAGCCCTGGACTAATAAAATTAAGACAGACTACTAATAAGGACTATATTGTTTTGAGTTCTCAAGGAACGTCTGCCAAGGATCATTTATTAGCAGGAAACGGAACGTCTGCACCTTTAAAAGATAGATGGGTATTGTCAGAAAGCGAAGTAAAAGAAATAAAAACAGCTACAGATGCTTATAATATTACGATAGAAGCTACCGCTACCGCTAAAGGTTTGGCTTTTGTGGATACGAGAACTACCATGGAGCAATTGTCTACAGGAGGAATTCGTTTTGGAAATTTTCAAATGACGTCTGCTTATGTAACAGGAGGTGCATTTTCTCTTGATGGGGTTCATCCAAGTGCTAGAGGATACGCATTAATTGCAAATCTTTTTGTGGATGCAATTAACACTAAATATACTGCGACGCTAAGACATGTAGATTTGAGCGTTTATCCAATTCAATACCCAGCAATAATTCCGTAATAAATTGTAATTCTATAATTAAAAGCCGCCCGTTCATGACGTGGTGGCTTTATTGTTTTATGCGAATTGTATTTTATATGTAGTCTGTAATGGAGTCTTTTAGGTCTTTTAAGCCGGGTTTCTAATCATTAGGGCAAAAAAATAAAATATTTATAAAAAAAATTATTGATTTTATATTTTAAAAATTATCTTTGCACTCTGAAAAAAGTATCCAATCGAGCTATTTCGATGGGCTGTATTTCATAAACCTAAATAGCTATTTAATAAACACATAAGTAATGTCAAAAGTAATAGGAAAAGTTGCCCAAATCATTGGACCAGTAGTCGATGTAGTTTTCAACGGAAAGGATGTTGAACTTCCGAAAATTTATGATTCGTTAGAAATCACAAAAAAAGATGGTACATTATTAGTACTTGAAGTACAATCTCACATTGGTGAAAACACAGTTCGTACCATTTCAATGGACTCAACAGATGGTTTGAGCAGAGGTTATGAAGTAGTTGGAACAGGAAATCCTATCCAAATGCCAATCGGTGCAGATGTTTACGGTCGTTTGTTTAATGTAATTGGAGATGCTATTGATGGTTTGCCAGAATTGCCTAAAACAGGTGAAAATGGAACGCCTATTCACAGACAAGCACCAAGATTCGAAGATTTATCAACTTCTTCTGAAGTTTTATTCACAGGTATTAAAGTAATCGATTTGATCGAGCCTTACTCAAAAGGGGGTAAAATTGGATTGTTTGGTGGTGCTGGTGTTGGTAAAACAGTATTGATTCAAGAGTTGATCAACAATATTGCAAAAGGTCACGGTGGACTTTCTGTATTCGCAGGAGTAGGAGAAAGAACACGTGAAGGAAATGACTTACTTCGTGAGATGTTAGAGTCAGGAATTATAAAATACGGTGATGAATTCATGCACTCTATGGAAAATGGAGGATGGGATTTATCTAAAGTAGATATGCCAGGAATGAGAGAGTCTAAAGCTACTTTCGTTTTCGGACAAATGAATGAGCCTCCAGGAGCTCGTGCTCGTGTGGCACTTTCTGGATTGTCTATTGCAGAATATTTCCGTGATGGTGCAGGTACTGATCAAGGAAAAGACGTATTGTTCTTCGTTGATAATATCTTCCGTTTTACACAAGCAGGTTCTGAGGTTTCGGCTCTTCTAGGTCGTATGCCATCTGCGGTAGGATATCAGCCGACTCTTGCTACTGAAATGGGTGCGATGCAAGAACGTATTACATCAACAAATAAAGGTTCTATTACATCTGTACAAGCGGTTTACGTTCCTGCGGATGATTTAACAGATCCAGCTCCGGCAACTACATTTGCTCACTTAGATGCTACTACTGTATTGTCTCGTAAAATTGCTGAGTTAGGTATTTATCCTGCGGTAGATCCATTAGATTCTACTTCAAGAATTTTAGCACCTCACATTATTGGTAAAGAGCATTATGACTGTGCACAAAGAGTAAAAGAAATTCTTCAAAAATACAAACAATTGCAAGATATTATTGCGATCCTTGGTATGGAAGAATTATCTGAAGAAGATAAATTATCTGTTTCTAGAGCAAGACGTGTACAACGTTTCTTATCTCAACCTTTCCACGTTGCTGAGCAATTTACAGGATTGAAAGGAGTTTTAGTAGACATCAAAGATACTATCAAAGGATTTAACATGATTATTGACGGTGAATTAGATCACTTGCCAGAATCTGCTTTCAACCTTAAAGGTACTATTGAAGAAGCTATCGAAGCTGGAGAAAAAATGTTGGCAGAAGCTTAAATTAGTATTCAGTAGCCAGTATTCAGTATTCAAACTGGGACTGTAAACTGAGACTGTAAACAAAAAAAGTATGTTATTAGAAATAGTATCACCAGAAGCGAAATTATTTTCAGGAGAAATCACTTCTATTTCTGTTCCAGGAGTAGATGGTCGTTTTCAAATGTTGAATAATCACGCACCAATAGTTTCATTGTTGCAAAAAGGAACGGTTAATATTACTGCTCCTAGTTTTAATTTAAACGAAGAAACGGCACATTTATTTACCAAAGTAAATGATCAAAATTTTACTTTAGAAATTACCTCTGGTACTCTTGAGTTAAAAGACAATAAAGTAATTGTTTTAGCAGATTAAAACCGTGCAGTGTCTAGTCTTGAAAAACTGATGCTGGATTAATGAAAATAAAGTTACAATTTTTAAACAGTAGTAAGCAAAAGTTTACTACTGTTTTTTGTTTTATAAGTCTTCATTTTAATTTGGTTTTGTAAATGCATTTGATCAGGAGTTAGTGTATAATTGGAATAATGTGGGCGTTGTTGATTATATTCATAAAAAAAACACTCAATTCGTGATAAAAGTATTTTTCAGCTAGAAGCGAAAGATTAGGCATCCTAGGAAATAGGTTTCCCGCTGTCCTTCCAAATTTTTTATTTTTCTTAAAGAACAAAAAATAAAAAGATTTTCCCTCCCATCGGGGCTAATTGGGTTTTATGGTTTTGTTCTTGTGATTAACCTAAAAATTCAACAATCTTTTAGCCCAATAATTGAATAAAGTCTATTTTTGCAGCATGATAAAATGTCCGGTCCCGATAATTATCGGGGGCTATCGGGAGCAAGCATTTTCATCAACAAAAACAGAAGAGAACGTAGATAATATGAAGAAATTTTTAATCGTTGGCCTAGGTAACATTGGCTCCGAATATGTAAACACCCGACACAACATTGGCTTCAAAGTCCTAGATTTTTTTGCCCGAAAAGAGGGAATCAATTTCGAGACCGTAAAACTAGGCGCACTCACCGAATACAAATTCAAAGGAAGAACCTTTTTACTTTTGAAACCCAATACCTATATGAATTTGAGTGGGAAAGCCGTAAAATATTGGATGGACAAAGAAAACATTTCGTTAGAAAACCTATTGGTCATTACTGATGATTTGAATCTTTCGTTCGGAACCATTCGCATCAAACCAAAAGGTAGTGATGGAGGTCATAACGGGCTTAAAAATATCAATCTTATTCTGAACACCCAACAGTACACCCGTTTCCGATTTGGCATCAGTGATGAGTTCAAAAAAGGGCAACAAATCGATTACGTTCTTGGAGATTGGGATGAAGAAGAAAAAGTTAAACTTCCCGAAAGACTAGAACTCGCTTCCGAAATCATAAAGTCTTTTGGAACCGCTGGACTTGAAAACACTATGAATACCTTTAATGGGAAATAAAAAAAGGGAGACGATATTTAATTGTCTCCCTTTTTTATAAATATTAAATAGATCTATTCTATGATAATTTTACAAACACCTTTTCGATTCCCATCTATGATCGACACTAGATAGATACCAGCTGTCACATTCTTTAATTGAATGTTTTCATTGAAATCGCCCTTGTTTTCAAATTTATTCTCGTAGATTTTTCGTCCCAACATATCATTGACCACAACCGCAACTCCGGTTGTGTTAGCACTCGTAAAACGAACGGTGAAATTTCCTTTATTGGGATTGGGGTACAAAACAAAATCTTTAATTTCGAAACTTGACGTTGCCAATCTAGTATAGGAACTCGTACAAATCTGTATGGATGCGGTGTTTATTGTTCCAGTATTACCTTGTCCAGCATCTCGGAATCTTAATTTCCAGGTTCCTTGTGGGTTTTCGCCATTAAAAGTTGACATAATGCCAACAGGAACAACCGTTTGGCTCGTTGTTGTGCCGCAAGTCAACGCCTCTCCTAAATCGTCATAAGCCAACACTAAACTACTATTAGTTGCGCCACAAGACTTATCAACCAATTTTACAATTGTTCCACTTGGACTAACTACCTCTATTTGAACATCCCCTATATAAGTATGGGTAAAACCAACATTAAAATTAACATCGGTAATTTCCGAAGAAGTGGCTGGTACTACAATTGTTTTCTCAGTATAAGCAGCTTGAAAATCAGGTATCGGATATGGAGCAGCAAAAGTATATGTATTACAAGATGTAGTTACAGCGTAGTTTATTGCAAACGGGACACTATTCACCGCATAATAAATATTCCCCGTAGGTTCTATCAAAATTCTACAATTTTTAGCAGTCGTTGTGGGCGCAATAATAACTTCCGAACCATCGTTTGACGTATTACCAGCCAAGAGTATTGGAAAAGTCAAACCTCCATCGGTAGACAGTTTAATGTTTACATTGGCCGATCCCGATAAAGAACTCGTGCCGTTCACACTCCAAGTTACAGCTTGCGACGAACCCTGATCCCAACTGACATCTACAGTATTTTGAGAAGTTACAACAAATGGACCTTTAGTATCATCTACCGTAACCTTCATAGCATCCGAATTCGTCTGTCCAGAACCAATAGCCGCATTATCTCTTGCTGTAAATACAAAATTTAAGTCTCTTCCAATAGAAGAAACGGACTCCCATGACGAAGTCAATTGACCCGCCACCACTCTGCTTAAAGCCGGAAAATAACGATTAGTGGAATTACTAGGCAAAAAAGACCTAAAATTAGGCCCATTGGGTTTAGCAGCATACGCCAAACTATTCTCGTTGATTTGACTATTGCCTGCTGAATCATTTTGCTCCCAACAATAAGTCAAGGCGTTTCCATTGGGATCTGAAGCTAGTCCGTTTAAAACAAAAGCTGTACTTTTCGGTATGGTATAATCCGATCCTGCATTAACCGTTGGCGTTTGATTACTTAATGTCGTACTAACTGGACATGTTTTAGATGTCAAATTATTCTGAATTTGCAAAATACTAGCATACGAAAAATAATCATCCGATTGATTTTGAACATCATAACCATCCGAAATTCCAGCATAGCCCATAATAGTAGAACCACTTCCTGGCTCTACACTCACTCCAGTCCCTTCTACAGCATGGGAGAAAGTATGGTTAGCCCCTAGTTGATGCCCCATTTCATGGGCTACATAGTCTATATCAAAAGTGTCTCCTGTTGGCTCATTGTTAGATGGTGAGGTAAAGCCACTTCCTTTTCCGTATTCATCAGACGGAGATGGGTTTACACACACACAGCCAATACAACCGGCACCACCACCACCTCCAGAAGCTCCAAACAAATGGCCAATATCATAATTCGCATTCCCAATAACCGAAGTTAAAGTAGATTGTAATTCCAAATTCCAAGCTCCATTAGCTCCAGCCGTCGCGTCTGAATAAGGATCTGTAGCAGCATTGGTATATACAATCAAATTATTATTGGCTATAATTTCTAATTTCAGGGCTAAATCTTTATTAAAAACCCCGTTTACCCTTGTCATGGTATTATTCATCCCTTCTAAAGCTGTCGCAACTGTTCCGCCAAAATAAGTGGTATATTCACTTGTGCAAGACAAAGCCAATCGCATGGTTTTAAAAACGCCATTATTCGACTTTATTTGACTGGTTTTTTTAACTAGTTCTTTATTCAATGCAACATCAACCGTTCTGCAGCTTAAAGGCAAAGCTGTCTTGCTTCTATTTTTGGATGTCAAAACCGCATACATTGATTTATCATCAGCAAAAGGCTCTATAAATTCAGAACCACTATCACCTCTTAAAACCATAGTTTGAATCCCTTTTGGAGAAACGCTAAAACAAATAGACGCAGTAGGATCTGTAATTCCGGTTCCTGAATACGCCCTAATTTCAGGGTATTGCGCCTGTAGTTCGGGAGCAAAATTAGAAGATTCCACCACTACAAATTGTTCCATTTTCCCAAAACTATTCGGAATAGCAACCGATATGCCTTTAGCTCCCGAACTTTTAGAATGAAGAGCCGTCAACTTCTGTCTAAATTCAGTTTCATTTAACTTAAAAATCAATTTACGATCCAATTCCGAATTATTTTCATGCTTTTGAGTATAACTCACTGCTGTCCAAGGTGATTTTCCTTGGGAATACCCAATAAAGCTAACAACAAATAACCCCAAACAAAGTAGTAATCTATTCATAATTATATAAATTTGATACACAAAAATAATTCATTTACAATGGAATACACAACGATTTAAAAACGATTTAAAAAATTAGTTTTGTCAAAGCGTGACATTGCATCGTTTTTATAGATTATTTCAGTACATAAGTGTGAAAATCCATAAAAATTGAAACTTCTTACTGTCCGTTTTAAAATAGATAGTATAAATTTGCAAAATCTTAAAACATATACTTTGAAGATTTTTCATTCCATAAACGATTTCCATACCATAGCTAATGGAACTATAAAAAAAACGATTCTGACTCTAGGAACTTTTGATGGCGTTCATTTTGGTCATAAAAAAATATTAGAGAGAGTTACCCAAAATACCGAAAGCGGAAAATATGAAAGCCTGGTACTTACTTTTTTTCCGCATCCCCGAATGGTTTTACAAGAGGAATCAGAAATAAAATTATTGAATACCCTTGATGAAAAAATACATTTGTTACAAGAAATAGGCATACAAAATCTGGTCATTCACCCATTTGACGAAAAATTTTCGAGATTGACCGCGGAGGAATTCGTGAAGAACGTATTGGTAGACCAATTTCACATTCAAAAAATAATTATCGGACACGACCATCGCTTTGGAAGAAATAGAACAGCCAATATTGATGATTTAAAAGCTTTTGGGAAACAATATGATTTTGAAGTCGAAGAAATTACCGCTCAAGAAATCAAAGAAGTTTCTGTAAGCTCCACAAAAATCAGAAATGCTTTGATGGAAGGGAATGTGGCTTTGGCCAATGAGTATTTAGGCTATAATTATTCCTTAACGGGTACTGTAATAAAAGGAAAGCAATTGGGTAGAACTATAGGTTTTCCTACAGCGAATTTAAAATTAGAAGAAAACTTTAAACTCGTTCCTCAAAATGGCGTTTATATCGCAAAAAGCATCCTTAACGCTAAAACCGTTTTCGGAATGATGAACATAGGCTTTAACCCAACAGTTGACGGTAAATTCCAAACCATTGAAATTAACTACTTTGATTTTGATGAAGATTTATACGGTCAAAAAATAACTGTTTCTATAATTGAAAGAATTCGTTCGGAGCAAAAATTCGACTCCGTTGAACTACTGAAAGAACAATTGGAAAAAGATAAAAAAATAGCAATAGCGTACTTTAATAAACTTTAGATTTCGTTCAAATTCTTTTTAATACTTTCATAAAATAATTCTAGGTTTTTTTTGTAAATTTGATAGGTATTGTATTATTTATCAAATAGGTACTGTTTTTTTAACTTCTAAAAACCAATCACATGAAACTACCGAAAGAACTATATAACGGATGCATTATTTTTATTGGTATTGGCCTTTATTTCATGTCAATGGAGGCTTTGGGTTTGACTAATCTGTTTTACTTACGCCTCCTTAACATATTATTTGTGTTTTATGGAACCAACAGAACCCTAAAATCGAACTTTGCGGAAGGCAAAATTGTTTTTGTTACTAATGCTGTTTCGGCATTGCTAACATCACTTATTGGAGTATTTCTAAGCATCGTCGGACTAGTCGCTTACAGTTTCGCAAAAGGTGGGGATTCCTATGTAAAAACATTATCGGAAACTTTGTTATTTGGCGGAAACCCATCGGTAATGACTTATAGCATTAGCATCTTTTTTGAAGGAATCGTATCTGCCGTAATTGTTTCCTTTATACTCATGCTGTATTGGGACACTCGTTATGCTTCGGATAAGCACTAGGTTTTATCAAAAAAATCTATTTCAAGAATATTGAGATTAAATTCCATCCTGCGTTTCTAAAAAAAAGTTCATCAAATAAATGCATCATTCTGATTTTAATTTTGGATTGCATCACTAGACAAAAATAACTGGCTTTATACCGAAAGATCTTCGTTTCTAACAAATAGTAAACGCTATTGTATTTACTAAAAAAGCAACAAAAAAGGGTAAAACGCAAAGACAATAAGGATTCAACCTTTAAAAGTAAATCATTATGAAACTTCCAAAAGAATTTTATAACGGATGTATTATTTTCGTCGGAATTGTGATTTATTTTTTGCTGATGGAGTTTTTAGGGCTGGCTCATTTGTACTATCTACGCCTTTTGAATGCATTCTTTATTTTTTATGGAGTAAACAGAACGATCATGATGAATCTTGCAGAAGGCAAAAATATTTTTGTTCCTAATGTCATTTCGGCAATGACTACTTCGTTTATTGGCGTAATTTTAAGCGTCATCGGATTACTTATTTATAGCTATATTCGAGGCGGTGATTCCTATGTGCAATCTTTATCAGAGCTTTTTTTATTTGGCGGAAACCCAACGGTAAACACCTATTGTATTTGTTTGCTTTTTGAAGGAATTGCCTCTTCCGTAATTGTTACCTTATTACTCATGCTGTATTATAACAATAATTTTGCGTCAGATTAATAGCACACAAACTCATATAACGTTTTTCCCATCCCTTACCACAACCCAATAGATTGTATTTTTAAATCCTTAAAGGCAACTCGTATGAAAGTAAAAACAGAAATTAAAAATGGATACCTTATTTTTATAGCAGTAGGGACTTATTTTCTAATCATGGAATTTCTAGGATTGGCGCATCTTTTTTATTTAAGACTACTTAACATCGTTTTCGTATTTTATGCAGTAAATAACACTTTACAATCAAGAGTAACACGTGGCAAGAAAAAATTTGCTCCTAATGTTAAAGCTGCATTGGTAACTTCGCTTGTAGGCGTGTTTCTAAGCATTGCAGGGTTGTTTATTTACAGTTATATGCGAGGGGGTGATATTTATGTACAAAAGCTACCCGAATCCTTTTTATTTGGAGGAGACCCATCCATTAACTTATATTGCTTCAGTTTGTTTTTTGAAGGAATTGCTTCTTCGGTCGTTATAACAATGTTGCTTATGTTTTATTGGAATAACAAATTTACAACCGATTAAACAGCACTTTGTAAAATATTCACAACAAGTCTTTTTAAAACCATTTCATTGGTTCTTTAGAACTATTTGATTACTTTTGAGGCATCAAAAAAAAGGATCAATGAGCATCACAAAACACGACTGGACGAAAGAAGAAATTATTGCAATATATAACAAACCGATGATGGATTTGCTTTTTGAAGCAGCAACTATTCATCGAGAGCACCACGACCCTAATGTGGTTCAAGTATCCACTTTAGTTTCCATAAAAACAGGGGGTTGTTCTGAAGATTGTGGCTATTGTCCTCAAGCAGCAAGATACAACACTGGCGTTGAAGGCAACAGCTTAATGTCAGTAAACCAAGTAAAAGAACAAGCTATTCAAGCCAAATCTGGAGGTTCTTCCCGCGTATGCATGGGAGCTGCTTGGCGAAACGTAAAAGATGGTCCTGAGTTTGATCAAGTTCTAGAAATGGTTCGTACCATTAATAAAATGGACATGGAGGTTTGTTGTACCTTGGGTATGATTACCGAAAATCAAGCCCAACGATTGGCAGAAGCAGGTTTATATGCCTACAATCACAATTTAGACACCTCTGAAGATTATTATAAAGAAGTCATTTCGACTCGTGGTTTTGAAGACCGTTTGCAAACCATAGAAAACGTACGTAAAACTAGTGTTACGGTTTGTAGCGGAGGAATTATTGGAATGGGGGAAAGTATAGAGGACAGAGCCGGAATGCTAGTTGCCCTTGCTACATTAAACCCACAACCGGAATCGGTGCCAATCAATGCATTAGTTCCGGTAGAAGGGACACCGATGGAAAACGAAAAACCAGTAGAGATTTGGGAAATGATTAGAATGGTTGCTACAACCAGAATTGTGATGCCTAATACTCAAGTACGTTTATCTGCCGGAAGAATGAATATGAGCCGTGAAGGTCAAGCGATATGTTTCTTTGCTGGAGCCAACTCTATTTTTGCAGGTGACAAGCTACTGACAACCCCTAATTCAGATGTTAATGAAGACATGAAAATGTTTGACTTATTGGGTTTAAAACCGCAAAAACCTTTTACTAAAGTGGTACAACCACAAACCGTTGAAGCAGTAGATTCACAATTTGAATCTCTTGGCGAAAAACCAAAATGGACAAGACCAAATCATACTATTGAAAAAAATCTGGAAGCTTCTATAAAAGGAAAATAGATTATTTTCATAATTATAAGTAAAATCCCATCCCATTATTATTGTCGGATGGGATTTTTTTTTACAAGTTATCTTCTTATTTAAAAAAAAATTCTCAACAAATTGACTAGTAATGTATTGAATTTTTTCATATTTTACCATCTCTAAAAGCCAGTCGTAAATATGATAACAAAACCTGTAAAAGAATGGAATAAACTCATCCAGAAATATCTTTTTTTTTACCGTGATGGTTTTTTTGAGTTACCCTATTTATCCAACACACCAAGAATAATGGTGGACAGTCTAATAAAAATACCCGTTACACGGCACAAACCCTTGGATCAAGCAATTTATACCAATAATCCATTTTGCAAAGGAGTAATGCACTATCGTGAAATTGAAGATGGATTATGGGTTTTGGCAACAAATATCGACATCAAACAAAATGTCATTGCAAAAACACTGTACGATGATGCCGAAGTAAGCGATTATTACTTTCTGTCTTTTTCGGTTTTTGAATATGAATTTCCCACCGGAAACACTTCTGCCGATACTGCAACACTTTTAAGCAAATGCTGGACTTTTTACAAACCCAAAACGGAGGTTTCCACTTATTTTTACAAAGGCACGACGGGTAAATTTTGTAACTTCGTTTTTAATAAAAAATGGGCAGAAAATAATCTTTCCTCACAAATACTTTCCAGAGGACATGAACTTCAAAATTTTCTAAATACCGATACAGGCTTTCTAACTTGGCTGGATGTCGTTCCGAATATAGACGATACATCAAAAGAAATTTGGAGGATTTTAGAAAAAAACAATACCGATTCTTTTGACGCAATTAATCTGAAAATTGAAATTCATAAAATAATTACAGCTTTTTTTAAGACTACCTTAGAGGACAATCGCATCCAAGAATATAAATCCCTAAGTAATATCGATTATTCAAATGTGGCCAAAGCAGAAAAAATAGTACTGCATCATTTGACATCTCCTTTTGTTGGTGTCGAAAACATGGCCCTTGATGTAAATGTGTCGCCTACAAAATTAAAATCTATTTTTAAATCTGTGTTTGGCACGTCAATATTACAATACCATAAAGAAAAAAATATGCTACTAGCAATACAGTTGATGCAAAATTCGAATTTGCCAATAAAAAACATTGCAGTGGCAACAGGCTATGAAAGTGCCAGTAAATTTACGGCAGCATTCAAAAATCGTTTTAACATTCTCCCCTCCGAAGTATTGCGCCCTAGTTAATATATCGTTATTTACATTAAAACGTTGTTCACTAGAGAGGTTGACAGTGTAACTGATGCTTTTCTCGCAGAGACGCAAAGCCGCAAAGAAATCGAACGCAAACTTTGGGTCTCTGCGAGAGATCTATTCAGTGCAGTACTATACACAAATCCCTTAACTTAACTGCATTGTACTCAACCGGTACCAGAGTATAACTTCATGTCTATTTTTTAAGAAAACCACATTGATCTAAATTATAACAAGAACATCCCTATCAAACGCAAATATGTCGTAATGGGCTACATTATTAGATTCTTAACATTTAATTTTGCAGTTATTGTTGTTTTAAACAACATTGAATCTTCAAAACAGAAACCATTAATTTCTAAACCTTTTTAAATGAAAAAAAACTTACTGTTACTCTTTGTGCTTTTAACCGCGCAAATAAACGCTCAATGCTGGCGCTCCATACGCACAGGCACCTACCACACCATTGCCATAAAAACAGACGGGACTTTATGGGCCTGGGGGAATAATTCGCAAGGACAACTAGGCGATGGGACAACCATACAGAAATATTCTCCAACACAAATAGGAACGGCTACTGATTGGAAAACAATAAACGTAGGACAGAATCATAGTACTGCTATAAAAACAGACGGGACTTTATGGGCTTGGGGGTATAATGTGCTGGGACAGCTAGGCGATGGGACAACCACAGCCAGAAATTCCCCAACACAAATAGGAACGGCAACCGATTGGAAAGCCCTAGCCGCAGGATCGAACCATACCACTGCCATAAAAACAGACGGAACCTTATGGGCTTGGGGGTATAATGGGTATGGACAATTAGGCGATGGGACAACCACAAACAGAAATTCCCCAACACAAATAGGAACGGCAATCGATTGGAAAACCATAGCCCTAGCAGCGAATCATACTGTTGCTATAAAAACAGACGGAACCTTATGGTCTTGGGGATATAATGCATCTGGACAATTGGGAGATGGGACAAACACAACCAAATATTCCCCAACACAAATAGGATCGGCAACCGATTGGAAAACCTTAACCGTAGGACAGAATCATAGTACTGCTATAAAAACAGACGGGACTTTATGGGCTTGGGGGTATAATGTGCTGGGACAGCTAGGCGATGGGACAACCACAGCCAGAAATTCCCCAACACAAATAGGAACGGCAACCGATTGGACAACTATAACCGCAGGACAGTACCATACTACTGCTATAAAAACAGATGGAACTTTATGGGCTTGGGGATATAATGGGTATAGACAATTAGGCGATGGGACAACCACAAACAGAAATTCCCCAACACAAATAGGAACGGCAACAGATTGGAAAACCATAACCGCTGGACAGCACCATACTATGGCTATAAAAACAGACGACACTTTATGGGCTTGGGGATATAATGCATCTGGACAATTGGGAGATGGGACAAACGTGATTAAAAATGCACCAACAGCCATAAGTTGTTCACTATACGCAACGACTACCCAAACCAATGTGACTTGTAATGGCAGTATAATGGGTACTGCTTCGGTAACGGCTTCGGGAGGGACAAGTCCGTATACTTATTTATGGTCTAACGGAAATGAAACCGCTTCGATTACAGGATTAACTGCTGGAGATAATTCTTGTACCATTACCGATAATATTGGAGCTACTATTGTTAAAAACTTTACCATAACAACAACAACCGACACTACAATCCCAGTAATCTCTGCCAATGGAGATAAAAGTGTAAATATAGATTCAGGGGCTTGCGGAGCAAGCGTAATTGTTTCGGCAACTGCCACAGACAATTGTAGTGTAGGTGTAGCAACAGGTGTTCGAAGTGATGCATTGGCATTGAATGCCGTTTATCCAATAGGAACCACAACCATTACTTGGAATGTAAGTGATAGTAATGGGAATGCTGCGGTTGCAGTTGTCCAAACCGTTATCGTAACAGACAATCAACTTCCTGTGATTACTGCCTTCGGAGCTATACATGTAAGTACAGACGCAGCTGTTTGCGGAGCAAGCGTAGCAGTTGCTACGGCATTAGCATCAGACAATTGCATTGTAGGAACACCAAATGGGGTAAGAAGTGACGCAAAATTACTTGCAGAAATTTATCCAATAGGAACAACAATCATTACTTGGAATGTAAGCGATAGTAATGGGAATGCGGCGGTTGCAGTAATTCAAACGGTAACGGTTATCGATAATGAAGTGCCAGTAATCACTGCTAATGGCGATAAAAGTGTAAATGTAGGTTCAGGGGTTTGCGGTGCAAACGTAGTTGTTTCGGCAACTGCCACAGACAATTGTTCAGTAAACACACCAACTGGAATAAGAAGTGACGCAAAATTACTTACTGAACTTTATCCAATAGGAACAACAACCATTACTTGGAATGTATCTGATGCCAATGAAAATGCGGCGGTTGCAGTAACTCAAACGGTAACCGTAAGCGATAATGTAATCCCAGTAATCACGGCTGATGGCGATAAAAGTGTAAATGTAGGTTCAGGGGTTTGCGGTGCAAACGTAGTTGTTTCTGCTACAGCCACAGACAATTGTTCAGTAGGCACACCAACTGGAATAAGAAGTGACGCAAAATTACTTACGGAACTTTATCCAGTGGGAATCACAACAATCATTTGGAATGTAAGTGATGCCAACGCAAATGCAGCGGTTGCAGTAACTCAAACGGTAACCGTAAGCGACAATGTAATCCCAGTAATCACTGCTAATGGCGATAAAAGTGTAAATGTAGGTTCAGGGGTTTGCGGTGCAAACGTAGTTGTTTCTGCTACAGCCACAGACAAT
>NZ_VJZS01000012.1 GCF_007097385.1 Flavobacterium sp. ZT3R18 | reverse complement strand
CTTTTATTTTTCGTCTCGTTTAACTCACATTGTGCGTTTCTCGAAGCGGGTGCAAAACTACAACTTCTATTTCTAACCGGCAAGAAATTTTTGAAGTTTTTTTTGAAAAATTAATTTCAATTTCTTCTTATTTTCTCAGCAGTTTTTCAAGGAACGTTGCGCGTTTAGCGGGGTGCAAAAGTAACTTTCATTTTCGAATCTCACAAGCTTTTTTAAATCTTTTTTGAAAATTTAATTTTCATTTCTTCTTGAACATAGACGCTCTACTTGCCAATCTGCTAATGAACGTCTGCGTTGTTGCGGGTGCAAAACTACCACCTTTATTCGCTTAAACAATAGCTTTTCTAACCTTTTTTTAACCTTTTCTTAAAGTTATTTTTAAGCCATTGGTTTGTTGGCGGTTAGAAATGATGCTTTTTAAGGAGTTGCGTTTTTTTGTAGCCGTTTTTGACTATTTGATCCGTTTTGTCAGCTTTTAGGAGTTGGACTGGGTTCACCTGCGCCTGGATGGGACGCGGATTACACGGATTCGCTAAAGCAAAAACACGGATGGACGCGGATTTTATCTTGAAATTGCTTCTCCTATATATAAGGTGTGGCTTTTTAGTAGCCGAATAGATCCAAACAAAACGGATTCCCCTTTGAAATACGTCTCATATATATAATGTGCGGCTTTTTGATACACTCTTAAATACATAAGATACGTTTTTACGACCAAATGCCTTATGAAAACTGATGCCATAGCCCCGATAGAAGGGAAAATCCTTGTTCGCCGGGGTTCGGCCAACAAGATTGGAATGATAGCGGGAATAGCTCCTGATGATTCTACCTATCACCTATATATTACACACCTCCTCTCTTCTTAACAATACTATAAGACTAGTCCGTTTTTTATTCCTGTTTAAAAAGTCGAACTTTGCAGTCTAAAAAAAACACATATGCCTCTTCACGTAGAAACTCCCACCTTACTGTTTTCGGCCACTTCATTAATTTTACTTGCTTATACCAATCGGTTTTTGACTGTCGCAACAATTATACGCGGTTTGAAAAAAGCGTATAAAGAAAAGGAAAACCGATTGATATTACTGGAAATAAAGAATCTTAACTTGAGATTAACGCTTATTCGCTATATGCAAATGGCGGGTGTGCTGAGTTTATTTTTATCGGTATTCACTATGCTTGTTTTATTTTTAGACTATCAACTGACTGGAATTTATTTATTTGGATTTAGTTTGTTGTCTTTATTACTCTCTTTAGGGCTTTGCTTTTGGGAAATTAATATTTCTGTAGATGCGCTTCGATTGCATTTAAGCGATTTGACCCATAAAGAACTTGAAAAAGAACAACAACCTAGTGTTATAGAAAAATAGACTCCTCTTTAGTATTAAGAAATTGCAATCCCATTCAAGTGGAAATTAGGATTGGTCATCAAAACAATAATTATTAAAAGAAACAAAATGTTTAAAAACAGTGTATTTAAAGGAGTATTTCTAGTAGGACTTGGCGCAACCAGTTTTGGAATGCTGGCCACTTTTGTAAAAATGGCTTATGCGGAAGGATATACTACCGCCGAAGTAACTATCTCCCAGTTTGTATTAGGAATAACAGGAATTCTGATTATTAATGCTTTCCAAAAAGCAAAAAACGACGACGAAGTAGTTAAAGCGTCTAAGAAAAACATATTCCAGTTAATGGTTGCCGGAACATCGCTTGGCATGACGAGTGTCTTTTATTATATGGCCGTAAAATACATCCCTGTTTCAATAGCTATTGTTTTGTTGATGCAAACCGTATGGATTGGCGTTTTGCTAGAAATGCTTTTGGAGAAAAAAATGCCTTCGAAACAAAAAATAATATCGGTTTTTATTGTTTTAATCGGAACATTATTAGCAACAGACCTACTTAAAAACGAGATACAACTTGATTGGCATGGGCTCATTTGGGGAATGTTGGCGGCCTGTTCCTTTACCACTACAATGTTTACGGCAAATCGTATTGCTCTAGGAATATCGTCGGCTCAACGGAGTTTGTACATGCTGCTTGGAGGAGCGGTCATCGTTTTTGGTTTTGCCACAGCAACACAGAATGCTCCCTTTAATTTTTCAATATTCCTAAAATGGGGAATCATTCTGTCACTTTTTGGGACTATAATTCCACCTATGCTTATGAATGCTGGGTTTCCCCTTACCGGAATTGGGCTTGGCAGTATTGTTTCGGCTCTTGAACTCCCTGTGTCTGTTTTGATGGCTTATTTTCTTTTGAATGAAAATGTAAACACAACGCAATGGCTGGGCATTGCCTTAATCTTATTTGCTATTGTACTGATGAATATTAATTTTAGTAAAAACAATAACAATTGAAAAATTAAACATTAAATATTATATTATTGTCTTATTTTTGTTTATACCCAACTACGCTTCAGCTATTTAAAACACTCAAGAGAAAGATCTAACGCAAACAATTGCAAAAAATTTAAAAAAAATGAATCTATCAAAACTCCTCCTATTTGTGGCATTTTTGACTACCTCCATCTCATTCTCCCAAGAACGCTATCTAGAAGTCAACAAGATTAAAATCAAAAATCCAAACGGAACTACTTCTACAGAGAATCATGAGGTAGCATTTCTATTCAACAAAAAAAACAAAACGTGTAGTGTCCGGATTGATTATAAAAATCCTCAAATTTTCACAATTACAAGCGAAAAAAAAGACCCTAAAACAACCGTAAAGACATACGAACTACTACACAAAGACGGAAGAAAGTTTACTGTAATGATAAAAAACAATGACATTACGTTTCTCAATCACAAAATGGGCAAGAAATATGAAAGCTATATTGATTACTCAAGGGTTGAAGGGAAATAAACCCAAGCACAAAAACAACTTAGCATAAAACTTTCATGCAATAATCCTAGGCTATTTCTTTTCATTCTAAGACATTTTATTTCGGCAAAGTACATATTAACACTATTTTTACTAACTTAGCTATAATTAAAACCTAAAATTAACATTATGAAAAAACTATTAGCAGAATTTTTCGGGACGTATTGGCTTGTATTTGGAGGTTGCGGTAGCGCATTATTTGCTTGCAATTTCCCTGGAGCAGGTATCGGTTTTGTGGGTGTTTCACTTGCTTTTGGATTAACTGTTTTAACCATGGCTTATGCTGTAGGGCATATTTCAGGAGGGCATTTTAATCCCGCGGTATCTTTTGGACTATGGGCTGGCGGGCGATTTTCTGCCAAAGAATTACTTCCTTATATTATTGCTCAATGTGTTGGCGCTATTGCCGCAGCAGGAACCTTATTTACAATTGCTTCTGGTAAAGCTGGATTTATGATTGATAATACTAAGGCTGGGGCTTTTGCATCTAATGGATACGGGGCTTTCTCTCCTGATGGATATTCGATGCAATCCGCATTTATTGCAGAATTTGCTTTAACACTGTTTTTTGTATTAATAATTCTTGGAGCAACCGATAAATTTGCGAATGGAAAATTTGCAGGAATTGCTATAGGACTTGCTTTAACTTTAATTCACTTAATCAGTATTCCTATTACAAACACCTCAGTAAATCCTGCGAGATCATTATCACAAGCATTATTTGTGGGAGGAGAGCCATTATCACAACTTTGGATGTTTTGGGTAGCTCCAATTTTAGGCGCTATTGTGGCTGGTTTCATTTATAAAAATTTACTACAAGACCATTCAGAAGCTTAATTTTTGATCCGATATATATTTAAAGAGAAAAAAGAAGTTTAATCCTTTCCTTTTTCTCTTTATTTTTGTGAAATGAATTCACTTTTTCAATCAGATCGCATCGTATTAAATCTACCAGATGCCGAAATCATCTACTTCCCTACTTTTCTTAAAAAAGAGGAAGCCGATGCTGTATTTAATGAATTGATCCTAAATACTCCTTGGCAACAGGATGAAATTACGGTTTATGGCAAAAAACACCTACAACCACGATTAACCGCCTTGTACGGAAATGAAGGAAAGCCATACTCCTATTCTAATATTATCATGCAGCCGCATCCTTGGACATCGCTTCTGCAAAAAATAAAATCTCATATCGAAAGTGCTTCCGAAACCAATTTTACAACAGTACTTCTTAATTACTACAGAAATGGCAGCGATAGCAATGGTTGGCATGCCGACAATGAGAAAGAATTGGGTACAAATCCCATAATTGCCTCACTAAGTTTAGGCGCAGAACGTACTTTTCAATTGAAACACAATTCAGATTCAACCCAAAAAAAGAGCCTCATTCTCGAACATGGTAGTTTATTACTGATGCAAGGAACAACACAACATTTTTGGAAACATCAAATACCCAAAACTTCAAAACCCATTGATTCAAGAATAAATCTCACTTTTCGAAAGATTGAATAGCTATTTGATCTAAATCAGAGAAAATCACGCAAAAAACTGCTCAAAAACATCATACTTTGAAAAAGAATTAAAAATAAAAAATTTTTTAACTTTTAATGAAAAGTGATTATTATTTTTATTAATATTGGTATCAGATTTAAAATCAATTATATTAATCATTAACACCAATTTGAATTAATTTTCACGTGATGAAAAAGAGTAACCGCAAAGAATTGAACTGGGAACAAACAGAGAAACTTGTTACAATGGCCCAAGAGGAAAAAAATCCATTTGAGATTATCAAAAAAGAATTTGGATTAGCTGAAAAAGAGGTTCTGGAAATTATGAAAAAGAAGATGCCCGCAGAAAAATTTGAAATGTGGAAAAAGAAGGCGACAGCAAATAAACCGAAACCAAAACCGCTAAAGATTGATGATTTTGATGAAGATTTAGACGGCAAGTATTACATAAAAAACAAACTTGACTAACCCAAAAAAACTCCTTTAATTAGGAGTTTTTTTATGACTTTTGTTTTTTACATTTCTTTTCATCATTCCTGTAACAATTGAACTCTTTCAAATACTTATTACCAAACAAAAAATAACAAAATGAAAAAATTACTATTTACATTTGCTTTTTCTTCTTTATTTTGGGCAGGTAAAGCCAGTACTACTTCAACATCTGTAGACCCTAAAAAAGAAAAAATTGAAGTTACCATCAATTTAAACGATGTAAAAGACGATCAAGTTCTTGTTACCGTTAAAGCTCCAAAAATCAAAACAAACGAAATCACTTATAGTCTTCCTAAAACAGTTCCCGGCACGTATTCAATAGATGATTACGGAAAATACATTGCCGATTTTAAAGCTTATGATAGCAAAGGAAATTTATTGACTGCTACCAAAACTGACGATAATACTTGGACAATCAAAAACGCTAAATCCTTAGCAAAAGTTACCTACCTCGTAAACGACACTTTTGATACCGAAAAAGGAAGAGGTTTTGGAAAAGATGACGTATTCTCTCCAGCCGGTACCAACATTGATGCCAACAAAAATTTCATGCTGAACTTACATGGATTTGTGGGTTATTTTCAAGACAAAAAAGAACTGCCTTACACAGTAACGATAACCCACCCTGCCTCACTTTGGGGAGCTACCTCAATGATAGACAAAGATGCATCTGCAACAAACGATGTTTTTGAGATGCCACTTTATTCAGAATTATTAGAAAACCCGATCATGTATTCTAAGCCAGACTACACTACTTTTACTGTAGATGGTATGGATATTCAAATTGCGGTTTACTCCCCATCAGGAAAATTCACTGCAGAGAGCATCACTCCAGAAATGAAAACAATGATGACGGCTCAAAAAACGTTTTTAGGGAAAGTAAACTCTACAAAGAAATACACCGTTATTTTGTACCTTTCTACAATGACTCCCACCGATGCAAAAGGTTTTGGAGCATTAGAGCACCCAACAGCTACTACAGTTGTTATGCCTGAAATGATGCCAAAAGACGAATTGGTAAAACAAATGAAGGACGTTGTTTCTCACGAATTTTTTCATATAGTAACTCCATTAACGATCCACTCAAAAGAGATTCAATATTTTGATTACAATGCTCCAAAAATGTCCGAACATTTATGGATGTACGAAGGAGTAACCGAATATTTTGCTAATCTCTTCCAAATCAATCAAGGATTAATCGAAGAAGATGAATTCTATTCTCGCATAGCCGAAAAAATACAAGGCGCTAACGCTATGAATGACACTATGCCCTTTACAACAATGAGTGCCAATGTATTAACAGAGCCTTATAAAGATCAATACTTAAATGTATATCAAAAAGGAGCATTAATCGGTATGTGTTTAGACATTCAAATCAGAGAAAGCAGCCAAGGAAAAAGAGGCATATTAGATTTGATGCATCAATTATCCAATGAATATGGAATAACAAAACCATTTAATGATGCTGATCTTTTTGCAAAAATAACGTCATTAACTTATCCAGAAGTGGGTGCTTTCCTAACCAAATACGTATCAGGACCAACTCCGATACCTTATTATGAGTATTTAGCAAAAGTCGGGGTTACCAAAACTACCAAAAAAGTAGCGGACGGAATATTCCTAAAAGATCAAGTTCCTTATATAGGTGTTAACAAAGAAAATAAAGAAATTTTTGTAGCTCCTAATAAACAACTAACCATTTTCTATACCAATTTAAATCTTAGGGGTGGAGATGTAATCCTTGCCATAAACGACAAACCGTATTCTCTTGATAATATATACGACATGATTTCTGAAAGCCAAAAATGGAAAGAGAATGATGCCATTACAATCAAAATAAGAAGAGACGGTAAAGAGGAAATAGTAAAAGGAACCGTAAAATTACCTTATATAGAAACCGAAGGACTTGAAGCGACCAATTCTTCAAAAGCAGCATTAAGAGCCACTTGGTTGAAAGGATAATCTTCAAAAACAACACCCAAATCCCAATCTAGAAATAGATTGGGATTTTTTTTTAAATTCGATGCCATTACAAACCTCCATTCCAACAATTTTCTTTATTTTGCGCCAAAATTAAAAAACTATGAAATTGCCACGATTCTAAACAATGGCGGTAACCTGTTCTAAAAAAAATAAACATTAATTACACATGAAAAATTCTATCATTGCTTTTGTTACACTATTACTTTTGGCCGCTTGTAACAAAAATGAATCCAAAACCAGTCTGCATCTTACCGGAAACATCAAAGGATTAAAAGAAGGTACATTGTATATTCAACGCGTAGTTGACACCTCTCTTATTGCAATTGACAGCATCAAGATTGATGGAAATTCAGCTTTCACAAGCGATATTGACTTAAAATCACCAGAAATGCTCTATCTATATCTTGACAGAGGAGTTACGAATTCTCTAGACAACAACATCATGTTTTTTGCAGAGCCGGGTACCATAAACATTGACACCAACCTAGACTCATTTATTGCAGGAGCAAAAATAACAGGATCAAAAAACCAAGAATTGTATGAAGAATACAAAAAGATAAACTCTCGTTTCAATGACGAGAATCTAACTTTGATTCAAGATAAATTTAATGCCATTAAAAGCAACAATACCAAAGCGATAGACAGCATAAACGAAAAACAAGACTCCAACATCAAACGTAAGTACCTTTACGCCACCAATTTTGCAGTAAACAACAAAGACCATGAGGTTTCCCCTTATATTGCTTTAGCCGAAATCTACGACATCAACATCAAATATTTAGATACCATTCAAAAATCGATGACTCCAAAAGTAGCCAATTCATTATATGGCAAAAAATTGACTAAATATGTGACTGAGATTAAAAAAAGTGAAGCAAAACAGTAATCAAAACTGTTCTATATATCAAAACCGCCTTTATCATCAAGGCGGTTTTTTTGTATCCATAATTCAAAGTATTAGGGCGAGACCTCATTATAAAAAGGGGCTACTTCACATACCGCCTATTCGCCCCTTTATATAATGCGGTCGGGCTATTGCCACTTCGGTAATTTGGCGCTATCCCTCTCGCGAGCCATTAGGAATCGACAACGATTGTACCTTTGTTAATTCTGATAGTTATCGAAAAAGTCGTCTCACTAGCAAAACCTCTATCTTTTCCATTTCTGAAATCAAAAATCGTTAATCAAAAATCTTAAATATTTTGCTTGATTTTTGCTTTTCCACAGGTTTTAGGATTGATCCTTGATTCCCGATTGACCCATCTTTTGAGTTTGATTCCCTAAAACGAAAAAACCACCTAACAAAAGTTAGATGGTTTTCTTAAAGAGCCGGCGGAGGGACTCGAACCCACGACCTGCTGATTACAAATCAGCTGCTCTAGCCAACTGAGCTACGCTGGCGACTCAATATGTGTTTTGTAATAAGCCAACTTAATTAAAAATCCATCTAAACGAATAGATGGATTTTTTAAAGAGCCGGCGGAGGGACTCGAACCCACGACCTGCTGATTACAAATCAGCTGCTCTAGCCAACTGAGCTACGCTGGCGACTCATTACGGGTGCAAAGATAAGTTTGTAATTCGTTTTTTCAAAATAAATTCGAACTTTTTTTGCCCTTTTTTTTACTACAAATCGTTGATTTTAGCAATCAATTGATTAGCAGTTTGTTCCAATTCAACATTAATTTGTTTGAAGTGTGCTTTTTTATTTTCAACTTTCTTTTCGTTCACTTTAGTGATCAAAACGTCGAAAGCAGCAATAGCTTCGTCGATTAATGCATTAGTTTCTGTTGTAGGTTTTCCTGTTGTAGAAATTTCGAACAAGTAAACTGCTTCAATAATATCTCCTAAAACGTAGTTGATGTCTTTCTTTAAATTCTTAACGTTTGCCATTTTATTTTTATTTAATTTGCGTTTGCAAAAGTACACATAATCTTTCTATTACCTACTATGAAATGTAAATTTCTAAAATAGAAGCTTTTCCACTTAAGATAAACTCATTCATAGCTGCTGGCATTAAAACCGTGTCTCCTTTTTTATAATTGTACTTTACTTTATTGTATTCCATTTCAAAAGAACCTTCAACACACATATAAACGGTAAAAGTCTCCCCTGTTTTAAGCATTGCTTTTTCTCCATCTAACGGAAGGAAATTGGTTGTAAAATAAGGACAATCAACAATAGTATTCGATTGATTTACTTCCTTGTCATACTCCTTAAATGTATTGACTTTATGGTAATTTATGGCTTCAAGAGCCAAATCAACATGCAGTTCCCTTGCATTTCCTTGAGCATCTTTACGGTCAAAATCATACAAACGATATGTTATATCCGATGTTTGCTGTATCTCGGCAATCACTAATCCTGCTCCAATAGAATGAACAGTACCTGTTTCTAAGAAAAAAACATCTCCTGGTTTTACTTTCACATCATCAAGAATAGAAACCAAAGTGTTGTTTTTAAGATGATCTAAATACTCTTTAGAACTTGAATCTTCTTTAAATCCTACAATAATTCTAGCATCCTGATCGGCCTGCATAACGTACCACATTTCAGTCTTACCAAAAGAATTATGACGTTTTTTGGCTAACTCATCATTGGGATGTACTTGAATTGACAAATCCTCGCGGGCATCCAAATATTTAAAAAGCAATGGAAATTGATTCCCAAACCTTTTATAAACAACCGTTCCCAAAACTTCGTTTGGACATTCACGAATTAGCTCCGTCAATGCTTTTCCTTTATAATCACCGTTTACAATAAGGCTTACATCGCCTTCAACAGTAGACAACTCCCAGCTTTCTCCTGTAATACTCGAAGAAATTGGTTTATTTAGAATTGTTTTCAATTTTTTCCCTCCCCAAATTCTTTCTTTGAGGATAGCTTCAAATTGCAATGGATATATTTTTAATTTCATGTATTTTTTTTGCGAATTTCAACACTTTTATAATCAAACAGCGCTTACTCTTTTATCAATTTACTACTGTAATTTTCGTATTGATTCAAGTGCTTTAGGAATATGGCGAGCTGCCATCATACTGTCGAATATCATAATAATCGTTCCCGTTTTATCAGCGACATAAGTAACTCTTCCTGGCAATATTCCGAACAAACCAGAAGGCACACCAAAAAGTTTTCTTATTTTTTTATCATAATCTGATAAAAGTATAAAAGGCAATTGAAATTGTTGTGCAAAGTTTTGATGAGAAACTACGCTATCACTACTAATTCCTATTACTTCGGCACCCAGATCTTTAAAATCTTCATACTGATCCCTAAAACTACAGGCTTGCACTGTGCAACCCGGCGTATTGTCTTTTGGATAAAAATAAATGACTAATGGCTTTTTCCCAATTAGATCCTGACTATCAAAATCATTTTCATTGGTGTCTTTTGCAGTAAATTTTGGAATTTTATCTCCTACTTTCAATTTCATTATTCTCCTTTATAGGTTACAAAATTACGAGGCGTTTCATAAAGAACCACTTCCAAATCCAATTCCGATTTTATTTTCTTTCTGATTTTATTCCAAATTACCACCACAATATTCTCGGCCGTAGGATTCAAATCTAGAAATTCCGGAACGTCTAGATTCAAATTCTTATGATCGAATTGATCTTCAACCTCAACTTTGATAATATCGGTTAGAAATTTCACATCCATAACAAAACCTGTTTCTTTGTCTATCTCCCCCGTAACACTCACTATTAATTCATAATTGTGTCCGTGAAAATTGGGATTATTGCATTTGCCAAAAACGGCATCATTTTGCTCGAAAGTCCAATCTTTTCGATACAAACGATGGGCAGCATTAAAATGGGCTTTTCTGGATATGGTTACTCTCATGGGGAAGTTAGAAGTTAGAAGTTAGAGGCTAGGTTAAAATGTATGGTTAAATTTATATTTAAAAAAGTATTTATCTTTCACTCTTTGATAAAGATTTTCAATTGCTAATTTATAAAGTTTCAAAAAATCTAAAATCTAAAATCTAAACTCAAAAATCTTATATTGTGTGTTCTTCCAAAAAATGATAAAATTCATCAAAAATAATTTTGAACCAAACGGTATAAATTTCTGGATTCAAAAGCATATCTTCTTTAACATCTTCAATTTTCATCCATTTCCAATCTTCAACTTCTTCCCTATTAATCAAAGGTTCTTCATTATAATACCCAATCATTACGTGATCGAGTTCATGTTCTGTCAAACCGTTATCAAAAGGCGCTTTGTATATAAAATGAAACAATTCTTTCAGCTCTGTACTAAAACCCATTTCTTCAAACAATCTGCGATTACCGGCTTGAATATTGGTTTCGCCTTCTCTTTGATGACTACAACAGGTATTCGTCCATAACAAAGGGGAATGATATTTCTGATGCGCTCTTTGTTGGAGCATAATTTCGTTTTTATCATTTAAGACAAAAACAGAAAAAGCACGATGCAAAATGGCTTTTTCATGCGCTTCCAATTTAGGCATTAAACCAATTTGCTGATCCAATTCATTCACTAATATTACTTGTTCTTCTTCCATATATTGTATTGATGGAACAAAAGTACAAAAAAGATATGCTTTGCAAAGGCTTTAACATTCTTTTGGTTTTTGTGGAAGTTATTTCTCTTGAACAACCTTGAAATCCCAACCATAGCAATTCTACATTCCCTTTTTTGTATATTTGGAAGTAAAAATCATAATCGATGAATACAATAAATATCCGAAAAGCAACTCTAAAGGATCTAGAAAAACTTCTGGAATTCGAACAAGGGATTATCACTGCCGAACGTCCCTTTGACCCTACATTGAAAGAAGGGGAAATAAGTTATTACAACATCGAAAAAATGATTTCAGCCACTGATGTTGAAGTCGTTGTTGCCGTCCTGAATGAACAGATTATTGGCTCCGGATATGCCCGAATTGAAGATGCAAAACCCTATTTAAATCACAAATTATATGCTTATTTGGGTTTCATGTACACGGATCCAAAGCACAGAGGAAAAGGTGTAAATTCATTGATTATTGAAACACTAACCAATTGGGTACGTTCGCAGAATGTATTTGAAATACGGTTGGATGTATATAATGACAATCCATCTGCAATAAAAGCATACGAAAAGGTAGGATTCAAAAAGCATTTAATCAATATGCGTATTGGTTTATAAAAAACTGTTCTATTTATTACTTTTTAAAACCAAAAAGTCATTTTTAAAGTAACTAACAATAGTTAAAAATTGTATAAATAGGAATTGAATTGTAAAATACCCGACATTTCAATTGTAACTTGTCTATTACTTTTGAGGTATAAAAAATACTATTATGAAAACAACATCCTTTTTTTGCATTTTACTACTGCTTCCCCTATTTGTTTTTCAAGCTTGCGGACAGAGTAAAGACACAAAGAGTAACGCCATGACTCCAGTTGAAAACAACCAAGGTAAACCCGGAAATCCGTATTACTCGCATACAGACACAACAAAACTAAATTTGACTGATGCCGAATGGAAAAAAACACTACCCGAAGACGTTTATTTAGTTTCTCGAAAAGCCGATACAGAAAGAGCATTTACTGGAAAATACTGGAATAGCAATGATAAAGGAACCTATTATTGTGCAGCCTGTGGCAACAAACTATTTCGTTCTACCGCCAAATTCTCCAGCAGTTGTGGCTGGCCTAGTTTTTTTGAACAAGAAAACAAAAAAAGCATCGTGTTTAAAAACGATAATTCTCTTGAAATGGAAAGAATTGAAGCGCTTTGCGGAAGATGTGGTGGTCATTTAGGCCATTTATTTGATGATGGCCCTGCTCCAACCGGCAAAAGATATTGCATGAACTCCATAGCACTTGATTTTGTTCCCGATGCTAAATAAAAAATCAAATCAAACTGCCATTCAAATGAAAACAATTATTTTAGCCTGTTTGCTAATTACCGGAGCCCTTTTTTCTCAAAACAATAATACAACTAAAAAAATGACACAATCTAATTTTGAAACCATAACCCTAGGCGGTGGATGCTATTGGTGTGTAGAGGCTGTTTACGAAAACCTGAAAGGCGTAAAATCTGTAGTTTCTGGATTTTCCGGCGGCAAAATACTGAACCCAACTTATGAAGAAGTTTGTTCTGGCACCACAGGTCATGCCGAAGTAGTTCAAATTACTTTCGACAAAAACGTAACCAATCTCGATGAGATTTTCAAAGTATTTTTCACCGTACACGATCCTACAACACTGAATAGACAAGGAGCCGATAGAGGAACCCAATACCGTTCTGTAATTTTTTATACTAATGAAGAACAAAAACAAGAAGCTCAGTCTATTATAGCTGAATTAAAAAAAGCAAAGGTATATGAAAACCCAATCGTGACCACATTAGAACCTTTTACTAAGTTTTACAAAGCCGAAGATTATCATCAAAATTATTATGCCAACAACAAAAACCAACCTTATTGTCAAATGGTTATTCAGCCCAAACTAGAAAAATTTGAAAAAGTTTTTGCAGCTAAATTGAAAACTAAAAAGTAGTCATAACTTTGTTCAAGCCGAAATTCATTTTCGGCTTTTTTTATTTAAAACAACAAAATCAACTAGCACAAATTTTTACCAAATGAGTATTCAAAATCCAAGTATAGCAATTGAAGATTTACCCAAAGACTTCATTTATATAAAAAATTTACTATCCAATAATTGTAATTTCGAAATCACCCAGCCAGATCTTGAACCTGAAAGTTCTGAATATGGAGCCTGTACTTTCGTTCTAAATAATTTAAACATTCGATACCGAACTGCCAAAATTACTCCTACCAAAACGGGTCAATTTGTTACACTGTGGAAAAGGATAGATCACGCCCCTATTCAGCCCTTTGACAGTACCGATCCAATTGATTTGTTTATCATTAGCGCCAGAAAAGACAATCACTTCGGGTTGTTTATTTTCCCTAAATCAATAGGAATTGAAAAAGGAATTGTAACCAATGGTAATAAAGAAGGCAAACGTGCTATTCGTGTTTATCCTCCTTGGGATGCAACCACTAGCAAACAAGCCCAAAAAACACAAAAATGGCAATTGGATTATTTTCTGGAAATACGGCAAGACCAAACAATAGATTTAAATCGTGCAAAAACACTCTTCCTTTTAGAAGACTAAAAAAGTTGTGATTGCAAAATCCAAATCAAATATTCTTTCTCTATTTTTATCATCTGTATTGAACTAAAAACAAACCAATTACTCTTATTTAACTCTTCAAAATATGACAAACCCATTTAAGAATCTAACCTATCCCCTATTTTCATATTGATCTTAGGTATACATTTAGCACAAGCCCAAGAAAAAAAAGTAGCTCCAACTTCGCAAGAGTTGTACAACGAAATTGCAGCAATGGACACTGTTCTTTTTGATGCTTTCAACGCAAAAGAGATGACAAAATTCAAACCCTTGTTCACCGAAGATTTAGAATGGTATCAAGACAATGGAGGTTTAATCAACTATGAAACTGTTTTTTCTAATTTTGAGAATATGTTCAAAAATGAAAACAAACTTACTCGACAGTTGGTCAAAGGAAGCCTTGAAGTTCATCCTATAAAAGATTTTGGAGCTATAGAAATAGCCATTCATCAATTCCGACACATGGAAAACGGAAAAGAAGAAATAGGAACCTTTAAATTTGTTGCGATTTGGAAAAAAGTAAACAACTAATGGAAAATTTCAAGAATGATAAGCTATGACCATTGAACACTATTCCTAATTTCGCCCCCTCCAGCTAAAGCTAGAGGCAATTCAAAGTTGGAGGCAATTTAAAACTTTAGATAAACTAGGTGAAAGATTAGCAACAGCTGAAAACCAAACTTTATTTTCTCAATACCTCAGCAATCATTAAGGCACATTTTTCCCCATCAATCGCTGCAGAAATAATTCCACCAGCATAACCTGCTCCTTCTCCGCAAGGATACAAACCTTTTATTTGCAAGTGCTCATAAGAAACTGCATCTCTAGGAATACGAACTGGGGAGGAAGTTCTCGATTCTGGAGCATGCAAGATAGCTTCATTTGTCAAATAGCCTCGCATGGATTTTCCAAACTCTGTAAAACCTTCTCTTAATATTTGAGATAGAAACCCTGGAAAAACCTGTCCCATCTCTACCGAAGTAGTTCCTGGAACATAGGAAGTTTTAGGAATATCCGATGAAACTTTATTTTGAGTAAAATCGACCATGCGTTGTGCGGGTACCCTTTGGGTCTCTCCAGCCAAATGCCATGCTTTTTGCTCGATACTTTTTTGGAATTCCATTCCGGCTAAAGGGCCAAATTTTTCAAAAGGTTTGAAATCTTCCAGTTTCAATTCGATTACAATTCCTGAATTGGCAGTGGCTTGATCCCGTTTAGACGGAGACCAACCATTGGTCACTACTTCGCCCGGACTTGTTGCACAAGGTGCAATCACACCACCAGGACACATACAAAACGAATACATACCACGACCATTTACCTGTTTTACTATTGAATAAGGTGCAGGCGGTAAAAATTCCCCTCGATAATCACAACTATATTGAATGCTATCAATTAAAGATTGTGGATGCTCAGCTCTTACGCCCAAGGCAAAAGGTTTGGCTTCGATAAAAACTTTCTTTCTGTCGAGTAATTCAAATATATCGCGAGCTGAATGTCCCGTTGCCAGAATTAATTTATTTGCGGAAATTGTATCTCCGTTTTGAGTTACAATTCCTTCTACTTCATTATTTTCTATAAGAATATCGGTCACACGAGTTTCGAACAAAACTTGCCCACCACATTCGATGATTTTCTCCCGAATATCTTGTATGATTTGAGGTAATTTATTGGTTCCAATATGCGGATGGGCATCTACTAAAATATCGCCAGTAGCTCCAAAGGCAACCAATAACTCTAGTATTCGAGTAACATCTCCACGCTTTTTGGAACGGGTATACAACTTTCCGTCCGAATAGGTTCCGGCACCACCTTCACCAAAACAATAATTAGAATCTTCGTTGACAATATGATCCACATTGATGGCTTTCAAATCGCGACGACGCCCTCGAACGTCTTTCCCGCGTTCGATTACTATTGGCTTTAAGCCTAATTCTATTAATTGCAAAGCAGCAAAAAGTCCAGCTGGCCCAGCCCCAACAACTATAACTTCTTGGGCAGTTGAAACATTTTGATAATCGGGTAGTTCTATTTTTTGTTCTTGAAAAGGTTCGCCTTTCAAAAAAATCGACACTTTTAAATTGATTTTGACAGCTTTCTGACGTGCATCAATGGAACGTTTCAAAATAGAAACATGCTGAATCTCATTTGCCGAAACTTTTATCTGTTTGGATAAATAGTCTTTAAGCAATGACTCGTTGGAGGCTATCTCGGGAGAAACTTGTAATAGGAGTTCTTGTGGCATTTTTTTTTATATTCTGGAATTTTATGGGAATAATTTATAAATATCTTCCCGTTTAGCAAATCTAGCAAGTTCTATAATTTCACCATCAAAATAAAATCCCAATCGATACTTTCCAATTCTTATTCTGTAAGCTTCGGAATGACCTTTCATTTTTTTTATATTGGATACCAGATTTAGATTTTCTATCTTTTTTAAAATGATAATAACATCGAATAAATTATTTCTCAAAGTTTCATCATTAATTTTAGACAAATCTTTAGAAAATTGCTTTAAATATTCGACTTTCATTTACCTAACATTCTGAAGATTTCTTCTTCACTGACTTTCTCATTTCTATCGGCTTCTTGCATTAACATAAGCATCCCTATGTCCTCTTTCTCTTCATCGGATAAATTTTTGAATTGACTGGATTGCTTATTTTTCACGTACATTTGCACGGCATTTTCTATCAATCCCTTGACACTTGTTTTTTCAAATATTGAAATTACTTTTAATTTTGTTAAAGTTGTTTCGTCTATGTCAATCAATTTTCTCATTGGAAATAAATTTTACACAAATATATACCATATATACGATATATACAATACCAAAATAAACTTCGTAACTTTGCTTCCTAAACTTTAAACATTTAAAATGTCCATAAAAATAAAACTAATATGGGATTTCCGTGGTCCAGCTTCTGCAAAAACGGCAGAACACCACGAAATTCATTTAAAAGAATATATAACCATTGAAAAATTACCAATAGACATTACTGGATTTCAAATCTTGGATGAAATGTATGCGATTGCTTTTATCGTGGTCAATGAAGAAAATATGATTCAGGTACGTGATGCATTGAAACCACATCGAGGGGAGGTTTTTTAGTTTGCAGTATTCAGTCTCAGTATTCAGTTCTCTTCTGTGACTGAATACTGAGACTGCAAACTTTCTTTAATTCGCAACTTCGCTAATGAACTTTATTCGCATTAAGCGCAATTCCATAAGATCATAATCTCCATCAAATTCTTTGAGGGCATTTTCTATGTTATCGGAATCGGATTCCATAAAATACTCATGAATCTCTTCTTGTTGATCATCGTCAAGCATTTCATCAATCCAATATTTGATGTTCAGTTTGGTACCAGAATACACAATTTGTTCCATTTCTTTGATCAAATCATCCATCTTTAACCCTTTTGCGGAAGCGATATCCGTCAAGGCCAACTGTCTGTCAATATTTTGAATGATATACAATTTGTTGATGGAGTTGACACCAGTTGATTTTACAACCAAATCGTCTGGACGAACAATATCATTATCCTCTACATAACGACTGATTAGGGTAACGAATTCTTTTCCGTATTTTTTGGCTTTTCCTTCTCCAACCCCATGAATATTAACAAGCTCTTCTTGTGAAATAGGATACTTTAAAGCCATATCCTCAAGAGATGGATCTTGGAAAACCACAAAAGGAGGAACCCCGAGTTTCTTAGCCACTTTTTTACGCAATTCGCGCAACATGGTCATCAGTAATTCATCTGCAGTACCTGAAGATTTCGCGGCTGTGACGATAGCTTCATCTTCGGATTCATTATACTCATGATCCTCAGACATCATAAACGATACCGGTTTTTTTATAAAATCCGATCCTTTTTTAGCTAGTTTAACGATACCATAAGTTTCGATATCTTTAGACAACAAACCATCTACAAGCACTTGTCTTAATAATGCCATCCAGTATTTCTCGTCATGTTTTGATCCAGAACCGAAAAAAGATTGAGAATCTGTCCTATGCGCTTTTATCATCGCATTTACACGACCTATTAAAGTAAATACAATTTCTTTAGACTTATAAATATATTTGGTATCCCTTACCACTTCCAACAATTGAACCACTTCATTTTGTGCTTCTACTTTTGTTTTAGGGTTTCGAACATTATCATCCATATCTGCACCATCTCCTGTCTCGCTATCAAATTCTTCCCCAAAATAATGGAGTAAAAATTTTCGTCTGGACATAGAAGTTTCGGCATAAGCCACCACTTCCTGTAATAAGGCAAACCCTATTTCCTGCTCGGCGACTGGTTTCCCAGATAAAAATTTTTCTAATTTCTCTACATCTTTATAAGAGTAATATGCTAGACAGTGTCCTTCGCCACCATCTCGACCCGCGCGGCCTGTTTCTTGGTAATAACTCTCTAATGATTTAGGAATGTCGTGATGAATTACAAAGCGCACGTCGGGTTTGTCGATTCCCATTCCAAAAGCAATGGTTGCCACAACGACCTCCACATCTTCCATCAAGAACATATCTTGATGTTTGGCACGTGTTTTCGCATCCAAACCAGCGTGATAAGGAACGGCACTAATTCCGTTTACTTGCAAAACCTCGGCAATTGCCTCTACTTTTTTGCGACTTAAACAATAAATAATCCCCGATTTTCCTTTATGCTGTTTTATAAAACGAATAATATCAGATTCGATATTTTTGGTTTTTGTTCGTACTTCGTAATATAAATTGGGTCTATTAAAGGATGCTTTAAAAGTAGTTGCATTAGGCATATCTAGATTTTTCAAGATATCCTCTTGCACTTTTGGCGTAGCTGTTGCGGTAAGACCTATAATAGGTACAGCTCCCAATTGATGAATAATATTTTTAAGATTTCTATATTCCGGTCTAAAATCATGCCCCCATTCTGAGATACAATGTGCCTCATCTATGGCCACAAAAGAAATAGGCACGGTTTGAAGAAAAGCTACATACTCGTCTTTGGTTAATGATTCTGGAGCTACATATAATAACTTGGTCAATCCCGATGTAATATCGGCTTTGACTTGAGCAATTTCTGTTTTGGTAAGTGAGGAATTTAAAACATGCGCGATACCATTTTCCGAAGATAAGCTTCGAATGGCATCTACCTGATTTTTCATCAAGGCTATTAAAGGCGAAACCACTATCGCAGTCCCTTCTTGAATCAATGCAGGTAATTGGTAGCAGAGTGATTTCCCTCCGCCAGTAGGCATAATAACAAATGTATTTTGCTTATTGAGCAGCGTTTTTATGACCTGTTCTTGCAGCCCTTTAAATTGGCTAAAGCCAAAATATTTCTTTAATTCTTTGTGTATGTCAATTTCGTTTGAATTCATTCTTTATTATGTGGTATTTTATATAAATTTGCGGTACATAAAGATACTACTTTCTTTTAGACATACAAATTTTAAATTATCTGTTTTGATAACAAAAGAAAATATATTGGCGATAGCCAAAAAAACAATCGAATCCGAGAGTAAATCGATTACAAAACTAATTGATTTTATTGACGATACCTTTGCGGAAGCGGTACAATGTATCTATAATTCTAAAGGGAGATTAGTCGTGACCGGAATAGGGAAAAGCGCCATTATTGCTCAAAAAATGGTAGCTTCTTTTAATTCTACTGGTACACCCTCTTTGTTTTTACATGCTTCGGAAGCCATTCATGGAGATTTAGGGATGATTCAAAATGACGACGTTATCATTTGCATTTCAAAAAGTGGCAATAGTCCAGAAATTAAAGCTTTGGTGCCACTTTTGACGCGTTTTGGCAATAAATTAATCGGAATAACGGGAAATATGACTTCATTCCTTGCTAAAGGTTCTGATTTTGTCTTGAATACTACCGTAGATACCGAATCTTGCCCTTTGAATCTAGCACCCACAAATAGCACAACTGCACAATTGGTCATGGGAGATGCCCTAATCGTCTGCCTAATGGAAATGAGAGAGTTTAAAGCAGAAGATTTTGCGAAATTTCATCCCGGTGGTGCTTTAGGAAAAAAATTATTACTTCGGGTAAAAGACATGTTAGAGCATACTTTGAAACCCGAAGTTACCCCAGATGCACCAATTAAAAAAGTCATTTTTGAAATTTCAGAAAAACGTCTTGGCGTTACTGCTGTTGTAGAAAACAACAAGGTAGTTGGAATAATTACCGATGGCGATATTCGTAGAATGCTCAACGATAGAGATACTTTTGCCGACTTGACCGCAAAAGACATTATGACCAAAAGCCCAAAAACAACAAATTCAGAAAGCATGGTCATTGATGCTTTTAATATTATGGAAGATTTCTCCATCACACAATTAATGGTTGTTGACAATGGTGAATACAAAGGAGTATTGCATTTGCATGATATTTTAAAAGAAGGAATTGTATAATGGCAAATAAAACTCTAGGCGAAATGTCTTTTTTAGACCATCTCGAAGAACTGAGATGGTTATTGGTTAGAAGTACAACGGCTGTAATTATTATGGCTTGTGTTACCTATTTTATTAGTGATTACTTATTTGACGTCATTATTTTTGGTCCAACAAGACCTTCCTTTTTTACCTATACTTTTTTTTGTGATTTGTCGCATCGATTGGGTTTTGCCGAAAGCATTTGCATAACCGAAATGCCTTTTATCATTCAGAACACTGAAATGGAAGGACAGGTCAACATCTTTGTTTGGATGTGTGTCTTGGCTGGTTTCATTTTGAGTTTCCCTTATATTTTATGGGAAGTTTGGAAATTCATCGGCCCTGCTTTGTATGAAAAAGAAAAGAAAAACGCAAAGTTTTTCATATTCACTTCTTCCTTGCTTTTCTTTTTAGGAGTGCTGTTTGGTTATTTTGTGGTTATTCCAATGTCAGTTAATTTTGTCGCAACCTTTACGGTCAGTGATGTAGTCAAAAACCAGTTTACATTAGACTCTTATATCGGAATGGTAAAAACCAGTATTCTGGCTAGTGGATTGTTTTTTGAATTACCCATAATCATTTATTTTCTAACGAAATTAGGTTTGGTAACCCCTGAATTTTTAAGGAAATATTGGAAATATGCCGTGGTAATTATCCTTATTGTAGCTGCAATTGTTACTCCACCCGATGTGGTGAGCCAAACTATCGTTGCCATCCCAATGTTGATTATTTATGAAGTGAGCATCTTGATTTCAAAACTGGTTGTACTAAATAAAAAGAAAGAAAATGTCTGATATCATTCAAGAATTCAATGACTACCGTTCTAAAATGAACGAAAAATTATTGGCAGACAATAACAAAATAGTGAAGCGTATATTCAATTTGGACACTAATGCGTATGCCGCAGGTGCTCTTGACGTAAAAACCAAAGAGCTATTAGGATTAGTAGCTTCGGCGGTATTGCGTTGCGATGATTGTGTAAAATACCATTTGGAAACCAGCCACAAAGAAGGCGTTACCAAAGAAGAAATGATGGAAGCCATGGGAATTGCGACCCTTGTTGGCGGCACAATCGTAGTACCTCATTTGCGTAGGGCTTATGAATTTTGGGAAGCGTTGGAGGAGCAAAAATAAGCAGCAGGTGTCAGAAATCAGATAGCAGTTCGTCATTTTTCGGATTCTAGTTGACAAGATTAAAACCTAAAATTGAAGTTAAAACCTAAAACCAAATAGACGAAATTCGTTTCTTTGCAACAATAAAAACTTAGTTACTCAGTAACTATGCTACTTAGCAACTTTAAAGACATGAAATTAAGAGCAGAGAATTTAATAAAAACCTATAAAGGCCGTTCTGTGGTAAAAGGCATTTCGGTAGAAGTGAACCAAGGCGAAATAGTCGGGCTTTTGGGTCCGAATGGAGCTGGAAAAACCACTTCATTTTATATGATTGTAGGATTGGTTAAGCCAAATTCAGGAAACATTTATCTTGACGATTTGAACATTACGGATTATCCAATGTACAAAAGAGCGCAACAAGGAATTGGATACTTGGCACAAGAAGCTTCCGTTTTTAGAAAATTAAGCATAGAAGATAATATTTTGAGCGTATTGCAATTGACCAAACTTTCTAAGGAAGCACAAGAGGCCAAAATGGAAAGTTTGATCGCCGAATTCAGTCTGGAACACATTCGTACCAACCGTGGGGATTTACTTTCGGGAGGAGAGCGTCGTCGTACCGAAATCGCTCGTTGCCTAGCAACCGACCCCAAGTTCATCTTACTTGATGAACCATTTGCAGGTGTTGATCCAGTTGCTGTAGAAGACATTCAGAGAATTGTAGCTCAATTGAAAAATAAAAATATTGGAATTCTAATTACCGACCATAATGTTCAGGAAACATTGGCCATTACCGACAAAACCTATCTGATGTTTGAAGGCGGTATCCTAAAAGCGGGTATCCCAGAAGAGTTGGTTGAAGACGAAATGGTGCGTCGCGTATATCTGGGGCAGAATTTTGAATTGAGAAAGAAGAAGCTGGAGTTTTAGTATTCACAATAAACCCGACAGGTTTCTAAAACCTGTCGGGTTTATTGTAAAACTAAAAACTACTCCACAGTAATAAACTGCAACTGCTGCAAATCGCCATTATAAATATTGACATCAACATTGTAATCGATTCCAGGCACGGTGGCTTTCTCTGTAAACTGCCAAAAGAGCCAGTTGTCCTGAATTTCTTCTCTATAAAAGTTATAATTGGCGATCCAAAAAAGATAATCGCTAAATTCCTCTTTCAAGAAATCATCGTAGTATTTCTCTCCAGTATAAATTATTGGCCGTACTCCATAATGCAATTCTACCGTTTTCAGCCAGCGTCTTAAACCAATTTTCAGCCGTTCTATAGACTGTTCTTTGGGTAGTTTTTCGATGTCTAAAACGGGAGGCAAATCCCCTTTTTTCAGTTTAACTGTTTTTATAAAAAGTTCCGCTTGTTCAAGAGAATTTTCATTTGGACGATAATAATGATAGGCACCGCGAATCATTTTATTTTCTTTGGCGCCAAGCCAATTTCGTTTAAATTGATTATCTACCCTGTCGTTTCCTACAGTTGCCCGAATAAGAACATAACGCAACGGGTATTTTTTTTCTAAAGTATCTACATAAGACCAACGGATTTTCCCTTGATACTCAGAAACATCTATACCTACTACTTTCCCCTCATTTTTTTCTAAAACTTTTAAATTTCGAGCTTCCGAAAAAACATCGGTATGACTGCTGTAGCGTGATTTGAAACCTAAATAATAGGCAAAACCCGAGCGGTAATGATACCCAACCGATAAAACAAGCACGATCAAGAAACCTATAGCAAAATAACCAAATATTTTGGTCGAGAAAACAGTACTTTTCTTTTTGGGTTTGCGACTATACGTTGTTCTGACACTCTTTTTTCTCATCTAAAAAAAACTACTTTTTTAGAAACTTATTATTAATTACCGAAAGCAACACATAAAATATGATTACCAATGTAACGCCTAAATATTGAAGAAACAACAACAAGAAAATAGAGATCGCTAAGAAAATCATCTGAAGCGCATTATCCTTGAAATTAAATTTTTTGATTTTTAAAGAAAATAAAGGAATCTCAGCGTTTAAGATATAAGCACTAAACAATGATACCAATAGCAAAACCCATTTCTCTGTCAAAATTTCAAGAACCATTAACGACTCAGCAGAATAATACTCTAAAACTAGAGGAAGGCTCAATATAAAAAGGGCATTTGCTGGAGTTGGCAAACCTATAAACGAATCTGTTTGACGCGTATCTATATTGAATTTTGCCAAACGGAAACAAGATCCCAAAGTGATTATAAAACCTAAATAAGGAAAGAATTGAAGATAACCTTCGTTCATAAAAGCGGAGCTGCTACTCATCATTTTAAACATCACAAATCCAGGCACTACACCACTGGTTACCATATCTGCCAGAGAATCTAATTGCAAGCCCAAAGGGCCTGCCACTTTAAACAAACGGGCAAAAAAACCATCAAAGAAATCTAAGAATATACCAAGGCAAACAAAAAAGAATGCCATTTCGAAACGATCATTACTAACAAATACCAAAGCGATACAGCCACAAAAAAGGTTTAGCAAAGTAATTATATTCGGAATATGTTTTTTGATATTCATAGTTTTTAAATTGGATTATAAGCTCGACAAATTTAAGTAAAGGTTTTGAAATAAACCATGCAAAATTTGACGAAGTTATTTTGGTCTTTTTCAAGGTAAAAAATCTTTGAATAGCGGGGCTATTGAAAGATTTTTTAACGAAGAAAAAGGACGAAAGAACGAGAAAAATTGCAGGGTTTATTTTGAAACATTTACTAAGATAATAAGTGAAAGTGATACCCGTTTTATTAAGAGATTTTGATTTCTTAACGACAAAAATCATTAATTAATTGAATTGAAGTAACTACATCATCAAAAAACTTTATTTTTGGTAAAAATTAAAAACGTTTTCTGCTTACAAATATCAACTTTTGAGAAAAATACAGCTCTTTTTATTACTTTTTATGGCTAGCTTTTGTTACAGCCAAACCGTTCGTAAATACTCGAATGAGTTCATGAATATTGGTGTAGATGCAGCCGCATTGGGTATGTCTAACGCCGTTGTTGCTTCAAGCGCCGATGTAAATTCCTGTTACTGGAATCCGGCAGGGCTTATTCATCTAGAAGACAATCAAATCGCTTTGATGCATGCCAATTACTTCGCCAATATCGCTAAATACGATTATGCAGCCTATGCGAGTCCTATTGATGACAGAAGTGCATGGGGAATTTCATTAATTCGTTTTGGCGTCGATGACATTTTGAACACCACCGAGTTAATTGACAATGAAGGCAAGATTGACTACAACAGAGTTAAACTTTTTTCTACTGCAGACTATGGTTTTACTTTCTCATATGCTGTAAAATTACCCGTACCTGGTTTTCAATATGGAGTCAATGCTAAAATCATCCGAAGAGTAATAGGGGATTTTGCCAGTTCTTGGGGATTTGGTTTTGATTTTGGTTTGCAATTCGAAAAAAATGACTGGCAATTTGGATTGATGCTTCGAGATATTACCACCACGTACAACATTTGGAACATCAATGAAGCGGCCTATAAAAAAATCGCTGATGCTATTCCGGGACAAAATCAAGAAATGCCAGAGAGCACTGAGATTACGCTTCCCAAAGCCCAACTGGGTATGGCCAAGAAATTTATTTTTCATGATGACTATAGCCTTTTGGCAGCAGCCAATATGAATATGCAATTTACTCAAACCCATGATTTAATTTCAACTCCTATCGTAAGTATCGATCCCGCGATTGGTTTAGAGTTTGGATACACCAATCTTGCTTTTTTGAGAGCTGGTGTTGGGAATTTTCAGCAAGTAACACAATTGGATAATTCTGAAAAAATAGGATTTCAGCCCAACATTGGTTTAGGATTTAAATACAAAGGTATCGCCATAGATTATGCATTGACAGCATTGGGCAACCAAAGTACAGCTTTATATTCTAATGTATTTTCATTAAAAATTGATTTATCGCTTTTTAGAAACTAACTTTATACCATTCAAAAAAAAAATGACAAAATGAAATCGCCATGATTCTGAATCATAAACATGGATGAAGAAAGGCGATACCATATTGCTTCGCCTGTTCGCTATTGCTCGAGTCCTTTAAAAAACAAATATTATCTACGTATGAAAGCTACATTATTAAAAAAAATATCCATTTGTATTCTTTTAGTTAGTTCCATTTATAACTCTTTCGGTCAAGATGTTGTATTGTCAAAAAACGCCCATATTAGTGTACTTACTTGTGGAACAGGAAATGAATCGTATTCGTTATTTGGTCATACCGCAATAAGAGTAAGCGACATAGACAACAATCTCGATGTGGTTTATAACTATGGGCAATTTGATTTTGACACTCCAAATTTTGTGTTGCAATTTACAAAAGGAGATTTGAATTATTTTATAGCAAACAATCGATACGTTGATTTCATCAGTCAATACAATTATGACAAAAGAGATGTCTACGAGCAAGAATTAAACATTCCACCTGTACTCAAACAAGAATTATTTGACAACTTAGCCCAATCCTTGTTGTCTGATGAACGTTTGTACCAATATAAATTCATAGACAACAATTGCACTTCTAAGGTTGTGGATGTCATCAATAAAACATTAAAAGCTAACCTAATTACAAAAAAAGCAGATACTGATCTAACCTATAGAACTATCTTATTCCCCTATTTTGACAACCATTTTTATGAAAAACTAGGAACGAGTATCCTATTTGGGACAAAAGTGGATCAAATGGGAACCAAAATATTTTTACCCTTTGAACTTCAAAAAAGCTTAAAACTCATTCGATACCAAAACCAACCTTTGTGCGGAGAAAATAAAACTATACTTGTTTTTGAAAAAGAAATCCCTTCTTCTTGGTGGAATAACTGTTATACCTATCTTTTACTTTTAGGATTTGTAATTTTAATAAATAAAAAAGCTGTTGATTTCATTTATTTATTGATTGTACCCTTATTGGGTTTGTTATTTGTTTTTTTAGGATTTTATTCCTCCCATCAAGAATTAGGGTACAATTATAACATCTTATTATTTAACCCAACGCTACTTATTCTGCTTTATTTTTGGCGTACAAAAAACACAAAATGGACTTATAAACTAGCAGGTTTAAATACACTTATGCTGGTTTTGTATTTCTTTTTTATGCTCAACAAAGCGCATTTGCTAGTAATTACACCTATTTTAATAACCAATTTAGTTGTTTTAATAAGGATCGCGATTAGAAATAAAAAACGCATTCCGATAATTACATAAAACACTAATTACTAATCATTTAACTAAAAAATCAGCGTTTTTTTTAACCATATAAGGAATATAAGTTCATTTAAGTTTGCTTCTATGAACTTATATTCCTTATATGGTTATTTTTTTAGAAATGAAGTGAAATTTATTATTTGAACCAGATTCTATTACTATTATGGACACCCACACTATTACTGCCCTCTATAAAACAAAACGGTAGAAATTGTTTTGAAAGTAATACTTAAATCCAAATAAAAGCTTCGGTGCTTGATATAGTACAAATCATACTGAAGTTTTATCAAACTGTCTTCTATTTTTTCGCCATACGAATAATTGACTTGCGCCCAACCCGTCAGACCCGGCTTAATAATATGTCGAGTCTCGTAGAAAGGCATTATTTCGGCAATCTTTTTTACAAAATAAGGGCGTTCTGGACGAGGGCCAATTACTGCCATTTCTCCTTTTACAATATTAATAAACTGAGGGAACTCATCTATTCTTGTTTTTCGTAAAAATTTCCCAAACTTAGTTATACGAGAATCATTGGTTGTTGTAAAAACTGCTCCTTTGATTTCTGCATTTTCAATCATAGTTCTAAACTTTATAATTTTAAATACAACACCATCTTTACCAACCCTTTCTTGGGTATAAAACAATCCTCCTTTGTTCCAAAAAACATTTCCAATGAAGATTACGGGAACCAAAACAAGGCCGATACTTAGTCCAAGTAATGACAAACCAATTTCAAATACTCTAAGAATAGACAGGTACAATTTATTTTGGTTGCTACGACTAAAAGGAAAAAATCGGTAAAAATCTCTAGCAATATATTGTACTGCTATGCGGAGCGTTTTACTCTCATACACTTGGGTATACTCCCGAATAGTTATCCCCGATTCTAACAACTGAAGCAATTGTTGATACAAATCTGCTGTTATACCATCTGTTTTCTGGGATGCTACCACCAGTTCGGAAATTCCATTTTCTATTACAAATAAACCTAATTCTTCTCTTTTTATACAACGTATATAATGATGTTCTAAATTATCAGTAATAGAGGCGTCTGATTTTACGTACCCAATTATTTTATAATGGGGATCGGCACTTTCAAGACCCAAAATTAGCTCCTCGACTTGCTCTTTATCACATATTAACAACACTTTTTGAACGAAACGATTGGAAGCTAAAAATTGAACATAAATCATTCTCCAAGTATACAATGCTATAAAAACCGTCAGATAAAAAACCAACAATTGAAGCCTATTTTTGGGTAATTGAGGTGAGAAAACAGGGGTTAGTAAATAGAAAACTACGGTAGCGGTAGTCGTAAGAACCGTACTTTTCAGAACCTGAAAATGATTACTGGCCACCTGAAGACTATACATTTCAAAAACAGCTCCAAATACATTTATATAAATGGCCAAAAGTATGGTCCAATAATAGTTGGTGGCAGAAAATGTAAAATACTTAAAATGAAATAAAAAACCAACAAGATACATCGCACTCAAAACAAAAACCACATCAAAGAGACGCAATAGAACCTTTCTCTCTGAAATTTCGAAATGTATGTTTTTTTGGTTACTCATAAGATTAAAAAGTCATATATCGTTGCAAGATACTTAAATATATAAAAAAGAAGTCAATTATTTTAGAGTAGCGATCCAAATATGTTTTACGGACTCCCAATCAAAGCTTTCAGCCTTGACCCTAGCCTGCCTTGTTAGATTTAGAAACAAATCAGAGTTTTCAATTATTTTCTCAATAGCCGAAACCATTTCATCAACATTATTATCCTGCACTAATAGCCCTTCTTTTTTATTTTCTAATAAATACGGAATCCCTCCAACATTGGTAGAAACCACCGCCAATCCTAAGCTCATAGCTTCAATTACACTTACAGGCATATTGTCAAAATGAGTGGTATTAATAAAAACAGCATATTCTTTAGAAAGATTTATCCAATCTTGTTTTGATAATTTCCCTGTAAAAAGCACCTCCAATTTTAAATCTTTGGCTTTTTGTTTGGCGCCTAATAAACTCCCGTCTTTTTCAGGGCCAACCATACAAAGTGTCGCTTCTGGATATTTCTTTTTAATTGTAGAAAATACGGCAACTGCCATTAAGGGATTGTATATTTTGGCAAAAGAACGCACCCATAAAAGATCTGGAGAGGCTTTTTTTCGTTCTTCAAAAGGATAGTTTTCTATTTCAATTCCATTTGGAATATGAATCAAATTATTAAAACCTTGTTCTCTGAATTTCTCTAATAAATAATTAGAAGGAGACACATTGTGATAAGAATGATTAAAAATCATATTACAGATTTTCGGGTTATTCTTTAACCGAAAGGGTAAATTACCTCCGTGCAAAATTGGTATATACTTTAATTTTAACAATCGACACAACTGAGAAGCAACAAATGCATACCAAAAATTAGTAGTACTATAGGTGTCAATCAGTACAGCATCTACTTTTCTATTTTGAAAAACGGACCATAGCATATCAATCATCCTAAAATAAATATTCTTTTGAGAAGAAGCATAGGAAACAGTAAATCCCTCTCGTTCCAATAAAGGCCCAAGAATTTCAATGGTGGTTGGAGTAACCCCATGCTTGGATAATTTATTCCCTATGTAAAGTAGGTTTTTCAAAATGATATACTTTTAATAATGAGAGTGCATAAACAAAGGCTGGAGCGGCAAGACGCATGGCTGCGTGATTAATGGTTAATAGCCAAAAAGCTAAAAACGACAATGCAAAAATATTTTGCCTATCATTTAAATACAGAACAATTGGCGTAAAAAACAGTATCAATAAATCAATAATACCAAGCGATCCATGCTCTGCCAACATCCTTGTTAGCTCGTTATGGGAGGCGGAAACTATTCCCGTTTGTTGTTTACGAACTATCTTATTTCTACCCACACCGACACCAAAAATAGGATTATCTAAAAACATCTGAATTTCAGACGCCATAAGATCTTCTCTACCGCTCAATTGTGTATTTTTCTCTCTTCCTCTAGCATCTTGATTGGCATATCGCTTGTTAATCAAGCCTCCAGTTTGAGCAGAACTGTAGCCCCATACGCCAAATCCCGCCAAAAAAGACAAGACAATAATTAATCCAATTTTAGGTTTTGTATTAAAATTAGCTTGAAAATACAACACCATTAATAACAATACAATCATTATAACAGCAGTCATTACTCCTCCTCTAGAAAAAGTAACAATTCCTCTAAAAGCAAAAACTAGTACAAATCCAGCATTAATTAATGCCAATATTTTATTTTTTGAATTCAGTAAAAACTGTACAAAGAAAACAAAAATTCCAAGTCCTAAAATGGTAGAAACTTGATTAGGGCCAAATCCTCCAGAAGTTTCAAAATTAGATTGTGTGCCCGATATTACGTCCTTTACGCTTGGTGTGTACAAATACAAATACACTACAATCGCAACCAAGGGCAAGCAAAAAGCTGTTATAACTCCTTTTAATCTATCGAAAGTAATTTTCCTTTCGTGGCAATAAATAGCGCAAATCCCTAAACAAACTGGCCCAGTAATATTAAAAAATATTTCCTTTTTTATATCAAACTCAAAATAGGTAGTTACAGCTGTCAAAATAATACTTGGAATAAGTAAACCTAAAAACAACCAATACATATAAGCCCTTTTTGAAAAACCAGAAAAAATCATGCCCAAAAACATAAAAAACATAACTGCAAATTTGCCAAATTCATTTAAAAGCATTCCATCAGTCATGCGCAAAAGCACCTCAACCCCAATCACATATGCCGATATCACAAGCGCTTCATTATTTTTGTTTTTGTTTTTTATAATGTAAAAAGTTCCATAACCCAAAATAAGAATGGTGTACAATTTAGAAAGAAATGGCATCAAAAACACCAACACTCCTATAAAAGCATGAAACAGAATTAGATAAATATAATACAGCTCTTGTTTTTTCATTTTATATTTCTTGCAACCAATTTAAATATTTTTCAATCACACTCGAACACGAATAACCATCTTGAACGGTGGTATAAAGTGCATTTCCAAAATCATTTCGTAAAGTTTCATTTTCTAATAAATCAAGTAGAGCGCAATAAAAAGGATCTATTTCATTAGAATTAACAATATATCCATTTATTTTATTTTGTACAATCATTGGTATCTCGCCAACATTTGTTGTCACTACTGCTTTTTTATATAGCCCATATTCTAGAAGAGCTACTGGGAGACCCTCGGATTTTGAGGTTAAAATTGCAATAGCCGATTGCGACAAAATATTCTCAATATCTTGTTTTGAACCATATAGAAAAACAGTGTCTTCTAATTTATAATCCAATATTACTTGTTTAATTTGACTCGAATAATCATCCTCAAAATCTTTTCCTATCAAATGAAAAGTCCATTCGGGGTGGGATTTTTTTAACTTTCTCGCAATATCTAGCAGTAAAAAATGATTTTTTTGCTCTCTTAAATTAGCCAAAGATACTATTCGTTTCCCATCGTTTCCTTTTAATACTGTCTTGACTTCAATATCATTCCCTATTATTGGAAAATTAGGTAAATAAATAACATTTTTAGATTTCAATAGCTCTTCAGACCATACTTTAAGTTTTTGATTCACTGCAATCACACCGCTAAAAAAAGGAGCTGTTATTTTTAAAACCAATTTGGGTCTTGTAATTAAAAATTCATTGTTCCCAAAATGATCTTGTCTTATTATTTTTAATGCTGGACAAGTCAATTTTAACAAAAAAGCTAAAAAAAAAGAAGTACTATGAGCATGAATAATTGTTGCTTTATTTTTAAGAACAAAAGACCTCAACTTAAACAGCGCCCTAAAATCAAGCTGTCTTTTTTTATTCAAAAATAAATACGAAACATTCGGATTGATTTGACTTAAAAAAACACCTTCTTTGCGAGTAGCCACTATACCTGAGAATTCAATTTTTTGTGCTAATGCATTGGCATAACTTATCGCCATACGTTCTGCGCCACCCGCTTCCAGCGAATCTATTATTTGTATGATTCTCATTGAGCTAGCATTTTTTTTATTTCATCTTCAAAAATATCTAGTGTGTACTTTCTAGACCAATCCGAAGCTTTCTTTCTTTTAATTTCAAAAACCTTTGCATCGTTCAGGATCTTTTCAAGTTGTTGTACATCCTGTTCTAAATTCATTTGCAACAGCATCCCTCTTTCTCCTTTATCGAGCATATACGGCACACAGGAAACGGGTGTAGCAACAGGAATACATCCCCAAAACATCCCCTCGGCAATGGCTTTTGGCCAACCTTCACTTTTGGATGGTAAAAGCACAAAATGGCTGTTTTGATACCCAATCATAACTGTTTCTCGATTTTGATTTCCTCTTAAATAAATGATATTCTCTAAATTATTTATCTTAACGTAGTGCTCTAAATCCTTACGCTCTGTCCCTTCTCCATAGACATCTAATGATACATTATATCCTTTTTTATATACTATTTCTAACAATTGAATAGCATACATTGGATTTTTTCCTTTGGCTAAAGTACCCACAAAAACAAAATTTATTTTTTCCTTTAAATCCAATTGTTTTATAGGTACTTTATCTACTTCAGAATAGGTTGCCGTAAAAAAAGACTTAATATTCTTTGTACTTCCCTCCCATTCTCCATAAACCAAAACCTGCATATTTCTCGTCAAGAAGGTATTACTCAAAATCCATTTTTGCAAACGATAACTCCAAGGTTGTTTTGCTTTTGGATCCCAATTCCCGGCATACTTCGCCGTTTTGTTTTTACGAGGAAACAAAATCTGAACCACACACCCTAATAAACCGATATTTCCGGGGCAACGCAAATGGATATGATCGGCTTCTTTCATGGCTTTATAAATCTGCCAACTTATTTTCGGCATTCTTAAAATCGCATTACAAATGGATTTGAACCCCAATAAATTAACATTAGCAATCTTGACAAACTTACTGTTTTCTAGATTATACGGAATATCAATTGCCGTTTTTGAAGCTTGAATAACGGGCGCAACAATAATAAACTCATCGACATATTTTGACCAAACGTTCATCTCACGCACATAAGGTGCATAAGCAAAATAGTTGTCCTTTTGAAAGACGTGTGGCAGCTGAGTTATAATGGCAAATTTCATAAAACTATTTTAGAAAAATCATTACAATAATTTTTAATACTAAAAATTGATAAAAAAGTATTCCTAGCGTTTAGGCTCATTTGCTCTTGCATATCCATGTTTTTTTCAACTTTTTTTAATAACAAAACTATAGAATCAACATTCGGATCAAATTTAAAACATTCATAACCATCCTTTAAGTAATTTGTAAGTCCCGTTTTATTCGAAATTAACAATGGCGTATTATTCATCATTGACTCCAAACCAACTGTTGGCAAATTATCAAATTTTGAAGGAATTATTATAAAATGACTTTCATTCAAATAATCGTCAATTTGATCATAAGCTAAGAGTCCAAAATAATGTATCGAAGTATTATTTTTTATTAATTCTTTTATTTCTGATTCTTGACTACCCCTTCCTGATATATTTAAAATCATTTTAGAATCATTTGATCCGTTTCTATAAATTTCAAAAGCTTTAATTAAATCTAGAACTCCTTTTGAACAGTCTAACCTGCCTAAATAGGATACTACAATCTTTTCACTAGACATTCTTTTTTTGTTTTCAAATCTATCCTCCATAGGATTTAATAGAACAATTCCTTTTGATATTTTAAAAAAAATTTCTAAATCTTTTTTTGCTAATGCAGATGGGCATACAATTACATCACAAAATAATTCATAAAAATTTTTTTTTCTAAAAAACAACAAACTCTGCTTTATCGAAGTATTGTTTTGATCGGTTAAAAGTTGGTCAGACAGTGTATGATAATAACAAAATGTCTTTACTTTTCCTAGAGACAATACTTTTGAAACCAAAATAGAAATATTACTACCTACAAAATGTCCTATTACTACATCTGGTTTATATTTTAAGTAAATTTTAGAAAACCAAACAAAATCTTTTAAAGATGTAGGTCTTTTTTCCGTAGGCCATGAACAAACTATAATTTCTCCAGCCCCCTTTTCTATTTTTTGATTTGTCTTAAAATAAGGCTTGTGCGAAATAAAAACAACTCTATTTCCTAAATCAGCCAAATGATGCGCTAAATGAAAACTCATAGCTGCAAATGAAATTTCGGAAAAATTATGAGCTATAAGTATCGTTTTCATCTTTTTTAAAGAATTTACTTTTTTGTTGCTTCCAGATAAATCGTTGATCCTTGGTAATTATTCAATAAGGCTTTAAAAGAATTCTTAAAAAAAAGTTTCTTAGTTAATGCTACATAAGGAAATTTCTTAATCTCAATTTTGCAATTAGTGAAATGATACAATTCAAAAATATTCTTTATGCTTTCTGTAGTAAAAAAATTAAGATGAATTGGAGGTTCATCCTGAAATAATTGGTCTTTTTCTCTATTTGGGTAATTCCGTATCTTATTATAATTGGGAGTTGAGAGTATTATTTTACCCTTATTATTTAGTTTTTTATAAGCCAAATCAAGAAACAATTTCAGATCCTGAAGATGTTCAATAACCTCCCAAAGCATTATTACATCAAACTGACCTTCTATTTTTTCCATTTCTGTAAAATCGCCATTAATTGTATTCAATTGTAATAGTTGTGATTTACGAAATGCTTCTTCATCCAGTTCAATTCCTGTGTATTTTATTTGTTCATTTTTTAACCGTACGTATGCCCCAATCAAACCTATTCCGCTCCCAATCTCAAGTACCGATTGACAATTTGAGTTCAAAATGTTTTTTTTTATCAATCTAGAACGATTCAAACCTATTTTGATGACTTTTTCTTTTACAATTTGATCAAACTCAATTATTGAATGTCTCTGATATTTACTATCCTCTTTATTATACAATTCATCATAAACCGTTACAAATTGTTCTTGAGAATAAGCCGTTAAACAAAATATAAATTTACATTTACTACATTGACCTAAATTAAACTTCTCATTTATTAATTCAATTCTAGCATCACAAACTTTACAGATATTGAATTGCTCCATTTTATTTTAAATTAAGCTAACTTTTTGGTTTACTAAAAATCAAACTCCACCACCCAACAGTCCTCCCTAGTGCTTCGGTAAAAGCTGCTGTTCTTTTTGTTGCGCTAAAGATATTACTAAATCTAATGATTGTCAATAGTATTGTAATAGAATGCCATTTTAGTTTATCTTTTAATGCTGGTTTAGGATTTTTAACACGCCACACATACCAACCGTTTCTTACCACCATTTTACCGTATTGGTATTGATTCGGTCTTCCCGAGGGGTTGTGATAATGGCTTAAGGTTGCTGCTGTATTTAGGTACAATTGCCCCTTTTTGCCGACTCTTAGCGTAAAATCGGCATCTTCATAAAGACCATACCCTTCAAAATAAGTAGAGAATTGAAAGCTATCAAATACTTTTTTTCTAAAAGAAGAAACCCCTCCCATTAATTGTTCTACCTGATAAATTTTACCGCTTGGCGGCAAAAAACCAACACTTCTTCCATGAGAGAACAAAGGAGAAAATCCTGGAGGAGCATCACTATCTAATCCTATTTTTTTCCTAAGAATAAATCGGCTTCCGTCTTTTCGTTTCCAGCCATCAAAATAAAATTCGTTGCTTTTAGGTTGGTAATTATCTCCTACAAACTCGTACTTCGCTTCATTATTGATATAACCACCAACTCCCAATGCTTCTGGGTACAGTTTATAGGTATTTATCAATTGTTCAAAATAATCTTTTTCTAAAACTATATCATCGTCTAAAAACGCAACAATATCCGACGATTTATCTACTCTAGCAATACCATAATTACGCTGTTTGGTTAAACCTCGATGTTCATTTGGCACCTGATAATAGTCAAGATTTTTAAAATAATTTTCTTTTAAAACCAGTTGTGTTTCATTATTAGTAGATCCATCAATAATTAAAATTTCATCGGGATAGATAGTTTGCTCCCTTACCGATTGCAACAATTGAAGCAAGGGTTTTGGTCGCATGTAGGTGCAGATGATTAATGATAATTTCATGAATTTTCTATTTTGAAGCTATAAATATTAAATTATTATACCCTTTTTTTCTATTATAGGAAGTACCATTCAAAATTGAAAATTCTTCTAAAGAATAAACTTCAATATTTTTGAACCCCGATTCTTCAATATCTTCTAGCAATCCTTTTTTAGCATAATAATAGCCTGGAATATAAAGCCCATTAAAACCAGTATCCCTATTACCAACATTTTCTCCCAAAAAAACGGAAAAAAAATTTCTAATTTTAAAATACAATGTTTTCGTTAAAGTTCCGACTTGATTATGAACCGTTCCAATCATAACCCCATCATCCTTTAGAATTTGATGAGCATTTTTTAAAATCCCCAAACGGTTATTCCTTTCAGGAACGTATGTTAACATACTATTTAATACAGTAACTAACTCAAATTGACAACTCACTTTATTAAAGTCTAAAGCATTTCCAACAATCGTTTCCGTAATGGAATTCATCTTCCAAATTTCAAGATTTTTTTTGCATTTTGAAATCATATTTTCTGAAATATCAGAAGCAACAATTCTACTAGGATGATAAATTTCTACAATAGATTTAATTTCTCTACCGGTACCACATCCAAAAACTTTAATATTTTTAATTTTTCCAAATGCTTTATATCTCTCTTTTGCTTTTTCAAACATAAACGCTTCAAAATTTGATATGTTTTTCGAAATGTCTTGTGTTTTAATAATATTTTCATTCTCCCAAAAGTCTTTATTTCCCACTTTCATCTCTTATTTTTTTATCATTGATAATATTTGCGCTATTTTCTTTTTATATGGTTTCATGTATTTATCAAAAAACAAAAACATTTTAAAAACAAATGGATTCAAAACCCAATGAAACTTAGAATTCTCAAACAATATTTGCTCGGTATTAAAACTATTTTTAAAATCAACAACCCCTTTTGACCCTCCCAAGGAAATATTATATCCATCAAAACCATATTTTAAAGACATTTTTATTGCTTCCCATTGAAGAAGATCTCCAGTTCGCAAATCCGGCATTTCTTTTTTGGACCCCCCTAAAACATAAGTCAAATAATTCCCTGATTTTAATAATAATACAGCCCCTTTCAGTTCCTTATTTTTGTAAACTCCTAACATTTTTAAAACATCTTTTTCTAATAAAGCAAATAAACATTCCTTTATTTCATCCCAGTCTCTTATAGTATAATTTGACGCTTTTGAATTCTCAACAAAAAGCTGATACCCTTCTTTAATTTTCTCACTAGTCCCCAATTCCTCAAAATCTAAACCTTTACGATAAGAGTTCCTAATATTCCTCCTTATTGATGGCTTTAGAGACATTATTTTTGTTTCAGTATCAAAACCTTTCAAACCTACCCAATTTAGTCCATTTGAAGAATAAACATATTTAAATAAATGTCCCTGTTTTGCGTTTTTAAGAGAATCAAGTTGAGGAAAATCAGGATACACATGACTATTGGAAACTGATGAAAATGGCAACGTAATATGACTGTAACATGCTTTAAGCTTTTTGGCTCTTTTAGGCACATTATCAATAAGAGAATTTAGATCCCTTTCATGCCCTTTGCTTACAATTGGTCCAAAAGGAACGATATAAAACTTAAAAAACAATACTTTGGCAATTACAACACCATACCCGCCTATAATAATGTTGTTTTCTAAACAAAGACACACTTCAAAATCAAAATTATAGGATTCATAAGAACGCAACCAATCTGACAATACTAGATGACTCCCTTTATCATTAGCTTGCACAAAATTGTCCCATCTTTCTAGCCATTGCTTGTCTTTTGTAAAAATAAACTCCATTACTTTACGGTTCTATAAATTATATTCGTTTCATTTTTCACAACTATAGTACCCAGTTCATCAACATCAAACAATACACTCTCAAAACCTGACCAATAATCAACCAATTCTTTTAAAGTAGGATTCCAAATTTCATTATTTATAATTTTTGAACCTAGAAAATTAAAGTTTTGCTCTACTATATAATTAATCTCATTCTTACTATAAAACAACCTGCCTTTGTGGTACTTCATAGGTACCGAAAAATAGGTATGGGCAATAAAAATTCCTTTCTCTTTTATAAGCGATTCAATGTTTTCTTTGCACAATGCCTTTTCAAAATTAACTATTTTTAACGTCTGAAAAATATAAAATTCCTTCTCAAAAATGGTATGTTTGAATAAAATCGGGCTATATTTTGCTAATTTATAAGGTTTGTTTTTGTTGCTATTCCAAAAAACAAAAACGGCCAAAAAACTGGAAGCCAAACCAAAACCATCTTTAAGTAAGGCATAAAATTTACTCTTATCCTTTTGATAAACCACTTTTTTAAAATTTCCAGCGATACTTTTGTATTTCTGAATCAATTCTTGATCGGCATAAAAGTGAAACATCATATTTTTAGCCATCAACTGCAATTGTTTCGAAAAACGTAATCCTTTATTTCCTTTTATGAAACTAGAAAGTGTAAATTGTTTCGTATTCAATTGATTAATTACCCCTACTGTTGCTTTACCCGAGTCAATATAATTCCACAGAATTTTAATATTTCTACTTATTAAATTGGCTTCATAATCTTCGTCTTTTATTTTTTTGTCTTTAAAAAGCGATAAATTATACGGCTGAAAACCATGATCAATCCATGTAGAAAGACTAGAAAAAGGAGCTTTAAAATTAAAAAAAGCATCAAAACTATCTGGAATAGATTTTAAAGATTGCGAGAGAGAATGGTAACCTAACTCATGACCATCTTTCTGCCATAGCAACAACTCTTCTGCATCATTTTCAAAGGAAGCATTGTCTGATCGTTTTGAAAAATGATCTAGAAAAAAACCTTTCGTAATTTTTACATTGTTTCGCTTAAAAAAAGCTCTTTGAATCGTTAAATTTTCTGGGGTATCAAAATCACAATGATCCGTAAAACAAGCTATTGCTTTAAATGGTTTTTTTGACCGACTTAATTCAACAGCATTTTCCTTAGAAAACAAAACCGCTAGTTTTTGTTTTCTATTAAAGTTTTGATTTGCCGATTGAATAGTAACTTCATTCTGCCCGTTAATATAGTTCGTTAATGAAGCAGCGTACTCAGGATTAAAACGCCACATCAATACGTTTTTGTGTTTTTTACTAACTTCCCAAATCCCTATATTACAATTTGCTTGAACCAGTGTTCCATCCTTCAATTTAATAATCTTAGGGCAAAACTCATTCGCTATTCTATTGCTATTACAATTTACCCATTGATAATCGTGATTTCTAAATTGGGTAATGGGTTGATAAAATTGTATTACAATATCAAATGAATTGATTGTTGAATACATAAAATTTGTGATGTCTATTTCTATTTTATTCTTTAGACCTCCGTCAAAAGGAACTTCGCTTTTCCCTAATGACGTACAAATTGAAATAGATTGTATCAAAATAAGTGCTTGTTTAATATGTGTTTATTATTGTAAGATAAAATATCTGTTCAGCAGTAAATGTAGTTTTTATCCAACTGCCAATCAAGGGTGATTTTACTATCTTTTTTTTAATTCTTTTGCCCAAAAACCACTTTTTCTCCACTGCTTATTGAAGTAAATTAAATAACGAATTGGGTTTTTGACATTTTGATGTCTATAATACTTAAGAAACAATGTAGTTTTATATCTGCTTATTTGCTCCTTACAATTATACTTGAGTTTCACATACATAATCGTAGGGGAAGGTTTGGGCTGTATCTTATCATTAGTCCATGCAAAAGTAGGTTTTATTCTAAATCCACCCATGGGAGCTTTTAGATGCAAAATCGCTATCTCGGGAAAACAAATAACATCTACTCCTAAATTACGCAATTGCAATCCAAAATCAGTATCCTCCCCGTATCCAAATTCTAAGCTCTCATCAAAGGATACTTTTTTTAACAAATCGGCTTTCAAAAAACTATTTCCAGATCCAAAAATACTGGACTGATGAATATGAAAATTATGTTTATGCTCATTTACTTGTAAATATGCTGTTGTCAAACTCAAAATACCGTATTGCTTAATACCCTTGAATACCTCCTCTATCAAATCCGATTCAAATCTATTATCATCATCATTCAAGAATACCCATTCACTTTCTACTTGACTCAATGCCAAATTCCTAGCATTGCAAGCTCCTGCTTGATGTGTAAAGGTGTGTTTTATAACAAAAGGCCAATCCTCATTATGTATGTAATCGAGTTCTGAAACGCTTTCGACCGAGGGATTTTGCTCTACTATAATGACATGAACTGGCAAATGGGTTTGTTGCCCTAAATCCTTCAATACATCATACAAATAGTCTTTTCTCCCAATAGTCGGAATAATAACATCTACAGTGGGGTTAACCACAACTGTAAGGGATGAATTGACTTTAATAGTATCTATATTCGTTGCATTTCTTTTTCTATTCTTAAAAAAGTAAGCGTATAAAAAGGCTACTAAAGGAAATTCATGTTCGTAGATAATTAAATTTAGAAACAACATTACTACCCATCTCTTTTTATAGTGTTGTTTTATAAATTTAAAAAGGGTAAAAATAGAAGCTTTGGGAGAAGAAACTAAAAAGTGTTTTTTTAACAGCTTCGGTTCAGAATAGCACAACAAACCTTGTGGTTTACACACTTTGGCAATTGAATTTAAATAATAATCAAAATCCGAATCCCGTTGTATCGTTCCCTCAGTAGCTTTTATTATTGAAGCATGAACTCCTCCTACTAAACTACTCATTTGCCAGGTAGGATACCTAACGCTTTTATTGATTTTAATAAACAACGATTCCTCTACATAGCCTATTTTCGAGCCTAAATAATTACTGCTACTCGGATTATAGGAAAGCATTATTTTATTGTGGTGCATTATCGTATTGAGTTCCGCTAGATTAAGCACTTCTTGATACTCTTCATGACACCAAACCAGTTTTGACTCTGGAAATCGTTCTGCCAATTGCATTAAACCAAAAGCAATAGGTTTATTCTTGGCAAAAGATATTTTACTTTTATCCTCCAAAATAACCTTGGTAATCCTGTTGTTTTTGTGATATACTACAATCAAAATTTATCTATTATGGTTTTATAAAAAGCAATGTTTTGCGCTACTATTTTTTCAATATCAAAAACAGCCTCTGCCCTTATTCTAGCTGCACTTCCTATGGTAGAACATAAAATATCGTCTTGCAACAAACCAATTATTTTATTGGCAAACTCATCATGCTCTTTAGGATGTACCAAATAGCCACTTTCACCATCAACGATTAATTCTTGTGCCCAACCAATGTTGCTATTGACCACTGGTTTTTGCAAAGCCATAGATTCAATTGTGACCATTCCTAAAGTCTCTGCAAAAGTAGGAAAAACACAAACATGAGCTTTTTTTATAAAATCCTGCACTTCTTGATACGAAATCTTTCCTAAATAAGAAACATGGTTTATATCGTCGTTTTGAAATTGTTGTTGTACTACTTTCCAAGTCGATTTAGAATTGGTTAGAACATCAAAAGAGTCACTTCCTATCAAAACCAATTGAGCTTCTGGGAATTTACTCCTAACTTTATCGAAAATAGCTGGCAATTCAAATACCCCTTTTTTTCGAATTATCGTTCCTATGTATAAAATCAAACCTTTCTCATACACCAATGGATAGGTATTTTTAAAATAATCCAAATCCAATCCATTATGAATGGTTTGAATTGTTTTGTTTTTTATTCCAAAAAGCTTTTTAGACAGTTCTCCTGCAAAACTCGTAGGCGCAATAAAAGCATGAGCTTTCTTAATTGCTAATTTCTCAAACCAAAAATTCTTAAGCTTTTGTTTTCTATCTTCCAAATGACAAAAATAGCTATCACTTCCGTGAAAACGAATCACTAACGGTGCTTTCAGATTCATAAAAGCTGTTATTCCTGTCCAATCTGGCGCTTCGACCAAATCAATTTGATCCAAAACAATATGGGTATTCAAGTAATTTTGAATGTACTTTCGATGAAAATACCAACCCAATACTTTATATTTTTGAGTTTTTATCAAATGGATTTTGGCTCCTTCTTCTTGGAGAAGAGCATCTTCTTTTTGACCATAAACAAAAATTGAAACAGTAACCCCTTTTTTAACCAAAGACACAGCTAGATTCTTGATACTTGTACCAATTCCTGCCGCATAGCGTACCCGATCATGAGGATATTCTGGAGTTAAAAAAGCAATGTGCATTGTTTCTATTTATTAAAAAAGTCTTTCAGAATTCGAGCCGTAAACAATCTTGCGCCTGTGTCATTCATGTGCCCACAGGAAGAAAAATATTTGTCCTCAACCACCACATTTTCATAATTATGAATTTCTGGATATAGTTTTTGAACTTTATCAAAATAATTAATCCCTTTAGTGTTTTCACACATTGGGGTCATTACCGCTATGAAATTTATACTATTCGCCTTGCAAATTTGCTTAATCTCTTCGTAATATCGGTTGTATTTTAAAGGTTTTAAATTGACAATATCATTTTTCATATTGGCATTCGGTTTTTTCCCTAAAGGATAATAGCCCAAATTATCTAAATGAATAGTTCGCTTATGAATAACATTAAAAAACATTTCACGAAAACCGATACGCTCATCAAATTTAATGTAGCGGTAAAAAGGGATGTAATACAATTCCTTAAAATCTTCCTCTTGCTCAAAATGGGTTGCAATCGTTTCCGACTGATGCAAGTATGGCAAAAACTGAGCTGCAATCCCTTCAGCTTGATGATCATTCGACAAATTCAAATCGGCTTCTAGAATTACATTTTTAATTTTATAATGTCGTTCCACCATTAATTTTAAAAGCAGGGAAGCTTCAAACAAATGCCCGCCACTCATACCGTAATTGAATGTTTTTAGTCCTTTGTCTTCAAACATTTGGGCAACAAAATGGTTATTGGCTCTGGAAGAACCTAAAACAACCACATCATAATTTTGATTTTTTGAGTTGTAAACATGATCTATTTTACCTCGATTGCTCGATTGCAAATAAACAGCTGTATATAAAAAGTCTGAAACAACAGCGATTACTATCGTTAAGACCAGTATTTTTAAAATGAATCGTATAAACTTTTGCATTAGAATTGAAAATATATAAATTCTTTATAATCAGAATAGGTTCCAAAAGCGATAATAGCAGTTATAGCCAGAGCCAATTTAACGGTATTGTATTTCCCTGAAATAGGCTCGACTTTGGTTCTATTATTCCATTCGACCAAAACAAAAATGCCTACCATCAAGAGTAGTTCATAATTGTAACGCTCATTGGCAAGATACTGTGAAGCAAATTCTCTGTTTACTACTATTCGTTTCAAATACAAACAAGCATCGGTTATGGTTTTGGCTCTAAAAAACACCCAAGCTATACAGGTTAACGAAAAAGTATATACCATTCGCCCAATTATTCCAACCGATTCAAAATTCCATTTTAAAGGTACTGCTTCAAGATTATTTCGGTTTCTACTTAACAATAGCAGTGGTAAAAAATACAATGCGTTGATAAATCCCCAAGTCACATACGTCCAATTGGCGCCATGCCAAAAACCGCTTACCAAAAAAATAATAAAAACGTTTCTGATTTGCATACTCTTTGATCCTTTGCTTCCGCCTAATGGAATGTATAAATAATCTCTAAACCAAGTGGTAAGAGAAATGTGCCAACGACGCCAAAACTCGGCTATATCTCTTGAAAAATAGGGATAATTAAAATTGCGTAATAAATCCAACCCAAACAATTTTGACATCCCCAAAGCCATATCAGAATATCCTGAGAAATCTCCATAAATTTGGAATGCAAAATAAATGGCTCCCAAAATCAGAGAAAAGGAATTCATTGCCGTATAATTATCAAAAATGGCATTGGCATAAGTCGCACAGGTATCAGCAATGACAACTTTTTTGACCAATCCCCAAATAATTTGGCAAACTCCTTCTTTGGCTTGAGCCAAATCAAACTCTCTTTTTATTTTTACTTGAGGTAATAAATGAGTTGCTCTTTCGATAGGACCAGCTACCAAAAGTGGAAAATAACTCACGAACAAAGAGTAATCGACAAAATTATATTCGGCCTTGATTCTTTTATAATAAATGTCAATCACATAAGATAAACCGTGAAAGGTATAAAAAGAAATCCCAACGGGCAAGATGACATCCAACAAAATAGGACTCGCTTTAAATCCTACAGCAGTGAGCATTTGCGCAAATGAAGCTGAGAAAAAATTATAGTATTTAAAAATTCCTAAGAATCCCAAATTAACACCAATACTCAACCAAAACCAAAACTTCCGCCCTTTGTCATTATTGCTTTTTTCAATTTGAATTCCAGTATAATAGTCTAAAAATGTTGAGAAGACCAACAGAAACAAAAAACGCCAATCCCAACAGGAATAAAAATAATAACTCGCAACAATGAGGAGCGCATTTTGAGTACTCTTCGTTTTATTAAAAACAAACCAATACAAGAGAAACACTATTGGTAAAAAAACGGCAAAAGCCAGAGAATTGAAAAACATAATTTAATTTAAAAAATTGTAGGGTAATCTAGGGTACAAAGAAAAGCATTATTCTTTAGAAATGATGGTTTTAATTCCTTCCCAAATACGTTTTGAAGCTTCTTGTGGCCGATGATAATTGATGATTTGAAACCATTGCTTTGCACCTTCTATAACCGAGGAGTTCGTTGCTATTCCTTTCTCGATTATAGTTGCAATTGCATCTGGACTGTTGATCCAAAAAACGGTTTCGGTATTGGGCATGGAACGAAAATGTACATAATTGTATATTTTTTTAACAGACCAATCCGAGGTTTTTCTATTAGCAACATCATAATTAATAAAAGCACACCCTTTATGATGCGCCACATAATCAAAAACCATAGAAGACCCTAAATTGACCACTAGTTCCGTATGGGCTATCGTATTCATTTGCAAATCAACATCAGCTTGAGTGGGCAAAACCGTATTCCAACCGCCTCCAATTTTTTCCCAAAGTGGTGCAATTGGATTGATTACATCTTGATATTCATCGAGTACTTTTTCATATCGACTCGAAAAATCAACGGGGCAGCGTCGGAAAATAATTCCCAATGACTGGCCATTTTTGTTCAATTCTCGAATGGCGATTGCAACATCTTCTAGGTATTTTGGATCATCCGGGCAAGTTGTTACATCATCCCCCGAATAGCAAATGTATTTTTTATCTGTATCTAAAGCGTTTTGCTCAAAAAAATCTTCTTTTGAAAGCAACTTATTTTTATCAAAATGAGATTCAAATTGTGGAGTCCCAGTCACAAAAACCTGTGATTCTTGAATATACGGATAATAAAAAAGCAATTCCTTTTTCATCAGGTCACTCCACACAAAATAATAATCTGTTTCTACCACCATAGTAGCCTTGGGCAAATTATCCCAAGAAAAAATGAAGGTTGCCGTGGGAATTCCTAATTCCTGTGCTGCTAACAATGGTGCAATTGCTGTCATTGGTCGCTGATTGGTACAAAAAACCACAACTGGTTTTTCCTTTTGCAAGGTTTCTAAACATTGATGATAATACAACGTTTTGCGCTCCTCTTGTTTTATTTTTTCTCGAATACGTTTTAACCCGTACTTTGAAGAATGGGTAAAAGACAACAACTCAGTGGCTCCACTTTTCATTGCTTTTATGGGTGTTGCATACGAAAAAGGAAATCGATACGTATCGTAAACACGATCTTTGGTTCTTCGGATATTGAGGTTCAATTCGATTTGCTTACGGACATTCTTATAGGTCTCCGTAAGTGGATGTGACTTGGAGTTTTGAATCTTTATTTCTTTAAAACCTAATTCGGCTAAATCAAACGGAGTATTGTTCCAAAAAACAATGTCGAAATTTTCTTTTATACCCAATGCATGAAAATCAGAATACGCAAAATTTCGTAAACCAATTCCATCGGGTAAGAGAATGAATATTTTATTATTTTGCATTATCTGTCTCTAAACTGTTTTTGATGATTCATTTGCCAAAACTCTTCTTTTTGAAGACATTCCAAAAATAATTCGGCGCTATTGCCTTGCCCAAAATCGGCATCTGTCTGTTCCACTTGGCGTGAATCAATAGTTCTTAAGGCTTCTGATATGTTCTTTTCATCATAATCTACATTTATAATATCAGCATGAACCGCTCTATTTTGTTGGCGAGTACCAATATTAATAATGGGAATTCCGTAATAAGGTGCTTCTCGAATTCCTGCACTACTATTCCCAATGATGAATTGACAGTTTTTTAATAATGTCAAAAAATATTCGAATCGCAATGATGGAAAAATCCTGAAACGAGGATTAGCGATTAATCGTTCGTAGGCTTTCAAAACCGTTTTGCTTCCTAAATCATTATTTGGAAAAACCACAACATAGTTATGGTTATCGGCAAGCAATGCATTTACAAAATGGGTTGCATATTGTTCCATTTCTTTTATTTCGGTGGTAACAGGATGAAACATCACTATAGCGTAGGTTTCAAAAAACAATTGATAATATTCTTTAGCAACAGCTAAATCCGGAAGTTTATCCGAAAACATAACGTCAATATCAGGTGAACCAATAGTAAAAATTGATTCTTTTATCTCCCCCATTTGTTGCAATCTTTTGGCAGCTTCGGCATTGGAAACAAAATGAATATGACTCAGTTTGCTCACACTATGACGAATCAATTCATCTACCGTTCCCGATATTTCGCCACCCTCAATGTGTGCCACCAAAATATTATTTAAAGAACCCACAATGGCTCCCGCCAAAGTTTCGACCCGATCACCATGTACGAGGATTAAATCCGGCTTTACTTTTTTTACATAACTGGAGAGTCCTTCGATGGTTTTGGCCAATGTCAAATCCATGGTGGTTTCATGGGTATGATTATGAAAAGTATGGATGTTTTTATACCCACAACGTTGTATTTCTAGTAATGTATAACCGTATTCTTCCTGTAAATGCATACCGGTTACCGCTACAAAAACCTCAAATTCGGGTTGTTGTTCCAAAATCGAAATCAATGATTTTATTTTGCCAAAATCGGCACGGGTTCCAGTAAGGAAAAGGATTTTTTTCATTTTATTCAAAATCACTAAAATCTAATTGCTCATCATTATCAATACCCCTAGTGGCTTTTTTACCTAACAGATCATCAAAGTGCTCGGCTAATATTTTACCCGTTCCAGGACGCTTTACCCAAATATTCTCTTTGGTAAAAGTTTCCCCTTTCTTTATATCTGCAATAGCACAAACGGTGGCAAAAGCAAAATCAATAGTCACTTGCTCTTCTTGGGCTGGTTCTTTAAGACCACCACGCATTTGCCAAATCTCATTAGAATTTACTATTAAATCCTTTGTGGTTTCTTCATCCATACTGCACACAATATCTGGCCCTGTGCGCTGCATGTGATCCGTAAAATGGCGCTCGAGAATACTGGCTCCCAAAGCCACTGCTCCCAAACAAGCATTATTATTCAGCGTATGATCGCTCAATCCAAACACTTTATCCGGAAAAGCTTCATGCATTTGAGTCATGGCTCCCAAACGAACTAAATGTGTTGGTGTTGGGTATAAATTAGTTGTATGCAATAAAGCTACAGGGACTTTATGGTTATCAAAAATAGCTACTGCTTTGCTAATACTTTCTATGGTATTCATTCCAGTACTCAAAATAACAGGTTTCCCTAACGAAGCAATATGCTCTAATAGCGGATAATTATTGCATTCGCCCGATCCGATTTTATAGGCTGGAATATTAAATTTTTTCAATCGCTCGGCTGCAGCACGGGAGAATGGAGTCGAAATAAAGATCATTCCTTTACTTTCTACGTACTTTTTCAATTCTAATTCGTCAGCTTCGTTCAACGAACAACGTTCCATGATTTCGTATATGGACACATCAGCATTGCCAGGAATGACGCTTTTGGCGGCTCCAGACATTTCATCTTCCACAATGTGAGTTTGATGTTTAACAACCTCAACACCGGCTTTATATGCAGCATCAACCATTTCTTTGGCTATTTGTAAAGAACCTTCGTGGTTGATACCGATTTCGGCAATGACTAATGGCGGAAAATCTGATCCTATTTTACGTCCTGCTATTTCTATGTATGGGTTCATAAAAGGAGTTATGAGTTGTGGGTTATGTTTTTTTGAAAAAGATACTCGGCATAATCCAAATCTTCTTTCGTATCGATATCTATATTTGCAAAAATATGATTTACCTCAAGAGGAAAAGCAGTTTCCGAAATAATAATTTCCTCTAAAATCAAGGAGGCTTTAGTGATATACAACAATCCGTTTTCAAAAAAAAGCGGCTCTAAATCCTGGCTGCGTTGTCCAATTGCATAATTAAAAGGAATAAATTTACTGTCTATAATTTTCCCGAATTTCTGATGATTTCTGGTCACTGTAAACAAGCTATTATGCTTTCCAATTTTATAAATTTCAAATGCTTCTTTCAATAAATTTTGAGGACGCAGTGGATTGGTAGGCTGTAGCAAAATAACATTATCTACAGTATCTTCAATTGTTTCTAGAACATGCTTTAAGGCTGAAATCGTTGGCTGCAAATCCCCCGAAAGAGATGCTGGCCTATCAATAACTTTTGCCCCATGAGCCAACGCTATTTTTTTAATAGTTAAATCATCTGTAGAGACATAAATAGCATCTATAATTTCACTATTTGCTAATGCATATTGTATTGAATGTACCAATAATGGTACACCTCCAAAGAGTCGAATGTTTTTTTCTGGTATGCGTTTTGATCCGCCTCGGGCAGGAATTATAGCTATGTTTTTCACTTACATTTAACTGTTTACAAAATCAATTAATTATATTAAATTTTAACACAAATCGTGCAAATCGAAAATTACATTTTCAGTTTGCACAATTTTTATTTAATCAGCCCTAAAAGCCTTTGCATTTGTTATTATACTGTTCATCCCTGCAGACCAACTTTCGGAAGAATATAATTCGGGGGAAATAGTAATTTTGGGAACGGGATCTTCAAGAAAATCAAGTATTGCATTTTCCCATGCCGAAACAAAATGCGGGTTTTCTATTAATTTGCCCAATTTCCCATATTGAAGCACCTCCGAAACTCCCCCAATAGCCGACGCAATACAATAATTACCACAATGCAACGCTTCTATTAAGCTCATCCCAAAACCTTCGTGACAAAGAGTAGGAAACAAATAACAATCTGAGGTTTGAAAATAAACGGGAAGCTCGTCATTGGGAATTCTACCTAAATACACCACGCCGTCTTGCGGTGTTTTGGGTTCACAACCTATAACCCACAACACCATATCTTGCCTAGTTTCATACACTCGCTTCCAAGCCTGAAGTAAAATATTCAGTCCTTTTTTGGGACGATCCTGAGAACACCATACAAAAACGGTTTTATCGTTTGTGTTTTTCGTTTGCTTAATCGCTTGCTTCTCTTTTAACGAAAGTGGAAAAAACTTTGTGGTATCAATACCATTATGCAATACCGCAAAACGAGTTGGCAATACCGTATAATAATTTTTATGAGCCAAATAAGAATCATTTGTTAATAACACCATTTCATCAATAGAATCAAAAAACCATCTGCCGTGATAATTTTCATAAAAAGGAGGAAAACCATGGTAAAAAAACTGAAGACAACAATTGGATCGCAATCCTTTGGCGACCAAAAAACTAGTAAGTGGTTTTACAATTCCAAAATTATCTATGATTTGAATAATGTATTTTTCGTTTGGTTTCAGAATTCTATCTAAAGCTTCAAGATAGCCTAAGTACCAGTTTTTCTTGATTTTTCTTCGTATCTTAAAAATGAGATCGTTGGCAACCAAACTGTACTTAACATTCTCAAACTGCTTTTCTGGTGGTTCACATATTATAAAATCTATCTGATGTTCGCCTTGCAAATAATTTTTATAGAGCGTAGTCCAACTTCCTATTTTAGAAAAAGGGAGCGGAACTTGTGATATGAGAATTACCTTGGTCATCATTCAGAATATTTAAACAAATATAATAAATCTAAAACCGTATCTATTTTTTAATACTGAAAGTAATGCTTTTTAAATCAGGACTAATTGAATAGTTATAAGGCACTTGATGGTAAAACGAAATAATATGCAGCAATACCCTATCATTGATTTCTTTTAAAGTATAAAATTCGGGTACTTTTTTACCCATTATTTTTTTTACTTTGTATTTAAATTCTGAAATCATTGGGTCTTCAATAAAAACAACCGAAATTATTTTTCCTTTTAGCATTGGTAACTCATTAAACAAAAAGTAATCAATCTGAACCTTTTTAGAAGTAATTACTCTTGGCGTTTCCTTTTTTAATTCTATAAATTCATTTTCGCTTATAATCATTCCCCAACCAGACTCATTGACTTGAGTTCTTTTATTTATCAAATTAGTTTGCAAATGCAAATGATTCATCTCAACGGTTCTTGACAACTGTAATTCAGGATTAAGCGCTTTTGTTTCTCTACTTCTATAATTTTTATGCCATTGATGAAGCAATAAAACCTCATCATTACAATATTCAATTTCAAAACCTGCATTTCTCAATCTGTTTTGAATATCGGTGTCTTCTGAACCCCAAAAATGAAAAAACTCATCATAACCATTTATCAAATGAAGAGCGGCTAATGGAAATAGTGTCATTCCTGTGGCTTCTTCATTACTCTTAAAATTGATTTTATATTCCTCAAAAGCAATCTCTTTAACGCTTTCTTCTTTACTCAAAAAACCAACTTGAAAATACGCTATTTTATTTGAATGTATCTTATCTTCTAATACTGATGTAAATTTTGGATGAAAAATCATATCTACATCAGCAATAAAACAATAATCAGTATCTACTTTTTTTATTGCATGATTTAATGCTTTAGCCTTATTCCAAGGTTGCAACTCCGTAAAAAGATATTCATAATTAGCAAAATCATACTCTTTTATAAGTTGTTCAACTTCATAAGCCAGATTTTTTTTAGAGCCATAATCTAAAAATAATACTTTAAAATTTGACAATGATTGCTTTGACAACGAATGAAGAGTTCTCTTGATACGCACTAAATCTCTATTGCGATAGGTATATAAAATGGTAATCATGATACTATTTGTGTTTATCCGGGAGTATGTATAAAAGTACACTAAAAACAATCGACACTAATTTCCTGATAAAAGCAAACTTTTCTATTTGTATTAATTGATCAAAACGAGGAGAAGAATAGGAAAGTAATCTTTTGTAATCATCTTTATACAAATGAAAATATTTTTCAATAGTTTGCTCCCGTTCTGCTGTTGCTATATGTTTGAAGTTTGGATTCCCAGACACTCCAGTCGTATCATAAATGGATATTAAAAAATCTACTTTTCTTGTTTTTACCCTCGCAATATAAACTGCATAAATAAAAAATTCCCAATCGGAGCAAATTTTATAATTTTCGTTATAAAAGAAAATAGTATGAAACAATGACCTTTTGATTAAACAAGCCTGTTGACAAATTGTTTGTCTATAGAAATAGGAAAAAGGCAATTCCTCAGGATGTCTTTGAATTCTCTCCCATTTTTTTTTCTCATTTCTTAGCAAAACATCACCATATAGGATTTCATCATCTACAGTAATTTCTTTTATTAAATTCTCTAATACAAAAGCATCATACAAGAAATCACCACTATTCATGAACAAAACAAACTTACCAGTTGCTTGCCTGATGCCTTTGTTCATCGCATTATATATACCTCCATCTTTCTCACTGACCCAGTAAGAAATTTCTTTTTCATGATTCTGAATAATCTCTAAACTTCCATCAAGACTACCGCCATCTATTACAATGTACTCAAAATCTTTGTATGTTTGGCACAATACACTCTCTATAGTCTTTTGAAGTCCAAGTGAATTGTTATAGTTTATTGTAATAATGGAAACTGGGAATTTCATAAGCAATGTTGTAATATATGAAGCTAATTTTAAAAAACATTTCGTTTTATTAAAATAGCTTTTATTTTTAATACTGTTCTGTTTCTATTCTGGTTAATTAATTTGCTATATAAAAAATAACATCGTTTCCTTAAGACGGTTTGTTTCCTATGTATATATCTCTAAAAAAAACAATTTGTTCGAAACTAATTTTACAAACTATTGTAGTATTGCAATCATACTAAATAATTTTCGGCATCTTCCATATCTAATCCTTTCCAGATTAAGAAATACTTCATTATTTTTTTATTCAAAATAAACTTGGCAAATAATTTACTTTTTACAAAATAAGTCAGTTTAGAACTTGGTTGAATGGATTTTAACTCAAAATCACTTCCTTTATCATTCTGCACCAATTTAGAAACGGCATCGAACATCCAATCTTCTATAACATTCCCCATGTGATAAGCATAATTATCCTCAGTTGATACCCGCCAAAGCCCTTTTTTTATAACGGGAATATCTAAAAATCGTCCTTCGCTATCGCCTCCTAATTTGTATTTTGCAAATCTACTTTCTAAATTATTGAATACTTCCGCTCTATAAGTGGTCGTAAAATGTCCCGCACCCACAACAGCTTTCATATTATCATTACTAACTGTTAAAAATGTACGGAGTTGTGTGTCATTATAAAAATTGGTATCCCCTACACTTAATGCAAACATTTTTAAAGCATCAGGATTTACTACCGGAGTACATTTTATTTTATTCGACAAAAACAAATCCCAATACACATTGGCCGTATAGGTTCTCAAAGAACGTGAAGAAGGTGTAGGACAAACAGCTCCCGTTTTTGGAAACGCATCAAAAACGGAATAACTGGCCTCTTGCCATCCGTTCAAGAAAAGCACATCGGCATCCGAAACTGTAATTAAAGGAAAATTATTTCCCGAAATCCCTTTTAAAACAGCATTAAGTTTCCCAATATTAGTAGTATGAATTACTTCCTGTATTTTATTTTCTTGAAACAAATTGTTCAGATAATCTACAACTTCTAAACAACTTCCATTATTTACAATCGTAATGCATGTTTTTTGGTGAATGGTTTTAAATAATGAATCCAAACATAGTCCCAATATTTCGAAACTATCTTTAAAATAGCCTTCTAGATTGGGGATATAAACAGGAACAATGATCTGATGCATGTACTCAGATGCATTTTGAATTTTATCTTTATGTGGATTGAAGCCTACTCTCATGTTTATGAATTTAAAAAACTTAATTTCACTTTACTTTTTTATGACTATAAAAACACATCTCAAGTTTTAATTTTGGTTGTCCCTTTCTATTAATAACACTGTTTTTGAAGTCATGGTCACAATACTGTAAACTCCTAAACATTCGAAAGTATAATTTGTGTCAATCTTATATTTTGACTATTGCTTATACAGCACTTAACCATTTAGGAAAAATCTATTGAAAAATCCTAAATTATATTTGATTAAAATATCTACAACTTTGTTTTTCCTATATAATTTTTCTGGATCTCCCCATTTTTTATGAAATTTAACATGATCTATTAACGCTTTTTTATCTTCAAATAGCCATTTAAACTCCTCCTTAAAAGCGTATTTAGGCAAATCGATCAAACCTAAATTGACTTCTGACTGCATTTTTTTATACTCTAATCCAACATCCTCTTTTTTTTCATTTCTCTTTTCTCTTTCCAAATGTTCCACTTTAGAAGTGTTTACAAGAGCATGCTTTATATTGTACTTTTTTAAGGTCATTGCATAATCATTATCGGCATAATTAAAATCAAATGTTTCATCTAGAAAACCAATTCTAGCAAACACCTCTCGATTGGCAACAATGCACCAACCCATAACGTGAGTTCTTACTTTATATCCCAATTCAAATATTTTGCTAAACGAATAATCATCAATTTTCCCACTTGGAGAAAAGGACTTTATGGAAGGATTCTCTTCTTTGACTTTCAGAATTTCGCTGAACCAATTGTTATAAAAAATCAAATCATTATTGCACAATGCAACATATTCTCCCGTTGATGCTTTGATTCCTATGTTTAGAAACTTGTGAAAGTTAAAATCTGATTCTGGAATGATGACTTTTACAAATTCTGGATATACAAATCCTGAATTAGGATAATTTTTATTTGATTCAATAATAATAATCTCCATTTCGATAGTGCTTTCAGATACTATCAAAGAACTAATGCAATTAGAGGTCATCCTAAATAATTCCTCTGTAGTAGTCATTGCCAATACTATTACTGATACTTTCATTTTAAGAACTTGTTTAACTTTTTATATAGAGACAATGGAAACTTGTACATTTTATACAAAAAACTTGAAACTACTTTTGAGTGAAACTTTTTTAATTCTAAATTTTCTCTATAAAGTTGAATTGAATTACCATGCTGATTTACAAAAAAATCGGCATGCTTAATAGTTATATAATTAATGGAATCATCATAATTATTTTTATCAAAAAGCTTTTGCCTTGAAACCTTCTTTACTCTATAATAAAAGCCAATACTATCTAAACATTTTACTTGCCCATCTTTTTTTAATATTGCAATCCAAAACTCCCAATCTTCAATGCCGTGTATCATTCCTACATCATATCCCCCGACCAATTCCCAATCTTTCTTTCTAAATAAGGCAGAACAAAAAATCATGTTCTTTATACTTAAATTATAAAGTGAAAAAGAATCCAAACCCCACAAACCAACCTCGTCTCCAAATTTCTCAGCCTTACAATAAACTACTTTTAGTGAAGAATTTTCTTGAAAAGCAGTTATTGCTAAATCAATATAATCCTTAGAAATTTTATCATCTGCATCTAATGGTAAAATAAACTCACCCATTGAATTTGCAATGCCAAAATTCCTAGCACTACTTACACCTTCGTTTGCTTTATTATAATATTTAAAGCGTTTATCTTTTATAGTCCATTTAATAGCTATTTGCTCTGTATCATCTGGGCTACCATCATTTACAATAATACATTCCCATTGAGCATACGTTTGATAGAATACGGATTGCAAAGCTTCATCCAAGTACTGAGCTTGGTTGTAACAGGGAACTATTATAGAGACTAATGGTTTTTTCATTTATTCTTATAAAAAATTAAAGCTTTGACGGCTAATTTTAACTCCTCTCTACTAATTAATTTCCATTTTTTTTTAATCCTTAAATAATCTAAATAAACCATAGGAGAATATCTATTCCTATTCAAAAAATATTTTCTAAATGTCTTTTCCTCTAATGAACACAAATAATCTTGAAATCCTTTTGTCTCAAAAAATGAGTTTGAATTTGATAACTTTAGTTTATCATTTAAAAATAAAAATTGTTTTATTTCATCGAAACTAGTATCATCACTATTCAGGATTACTTTTTTTAAAAGCTCTCGTTCACTTGCTTCTATTGTACAATCTAAATACTGCAATATATTGAGCCTTGCTTCTAAAGCTGAGTTTATTTGTTGTTTATCTCTTTTTTGAGAAACTTGTGAATCATGTACACGATAATTTAGTAAAACTTCTTGTAAATTATGCAATTTACCTATAGCCAATAACCGAATCCAAAGATCATAATCCTCAGCAGGTTCTTTACTTACGTCATAAATCACTACTAATTTGTCAAGGCTTTTTTTCCTAATCATAACTGTTGGATGTCCAAAACAGCATTTTCTCAATAAAGCCAATTTTATGTCTTCAAAATTTTCTGGAACAGTAATACCCTTTTCCGTACCTATTATGCTATAGAACGTCCCACACAAAACCACATCTTGATTAGCATCCAAGAAAGCAACTTGCTTGGCAAACCGTTCTGGCAAACTGATGTCGTCTCCATCCATACGAGCAATATACTCGCCTTTTGCAATACTTAATCCATGATTTAAACTATTGGTATAGCCCGAGTTCTCAGGTTTCTGAATTAATTGTATCCTTGGGTCATTGTACTTTTTAATAATAGCAACAGTTGCATCTGTAGAAGCATCATCTATTATTAAAAACTCAAAATCGGTAAACGTTTGATTTAAAACACTATCTACAGCTTCCTGTATGTACAACTCACAATTGTACACAGGCATGAGCACTGTTATTTTTGGACTTGATAGCATTCTACTATATTTCTTTTTCAAATAATTGCAAGTCTGATGCGATCATCTCTTTTACTATGGCTTTCAAATCATACTTAGGTTTCCATCCTAAAACAGTTCTCGCTTTTGTAGCATCGCCTATTAATAAATCTACTTCGGTTGGTCTGTAATACGTTGGATCTACTTTGACAACAATTTTACCTATTTCTATTTGATACTGGGAATTTGAACAGGACTTAACACGTCCAACTTCATTTTCTTTTTCTCCATCAAATTCTAATTCAATTCCACATTCAGAAAATGCCATTTTTACAAATTCACGAATACATGTCGTTTTTCCAGTTGCAATTACAAAATCATCTGGTTTATCTTGTTGCAAAATAAGCCACATTGCTTCTATATAATCTTTGGCATGCCCCCAATCCCGTTGCGAATTCAAATTCCCAATATACAAAGTATCTTGCAATCCCAAAGCTATTTTGGCGGTAGCCATAGTGATTTTTCGGGTAACAAAAGTCTCTCCACGCAATGGCGATTCATGGTTAAACAAAATCCCATTACTAGCAAACATATTGTAAGCTTCCCGATAATTAACCGTAATCCAATAAGCATATATTTTGGCAACACCATAAGGAGATCTTGGATAAAAAGGTGTTTTCTCATTTTGAGGAACTTCTTGAGCTAATCCAAACAATTCTGAAGTTGAGGCTTGATAAATCTTAGTTTTCTCCGTCAACCCTAAAATCCGAATCGCTTCCAATAATCTCAAAGCACCTAAACCATCCACATTCGCAACATACTCGGGAGTATCAAAACTCACTTTCACATGAGACATGGCTCCTAAATTGTATATTTCATCAGGTTGAATTTCCTGTATAATTCTAATGAGATTAGTAGCATCTGATAAATCACCATAATGCAATATAAACTTCACATTCTCTTCATGTAAATCCCTAAATAAATGATCTATTCTTTGGGTATTAAATGAGGAAGCTCTTCGTTTTATACCGTGAACTTCATAACCTTTGTCCAATAAGAACTCTGCTAAATAAGCACCGTCTTGCCCAGTCACTCCTGTTATTAATGCTTTTTTCATATTTTATATATTAGTCCAACTAGTTGGAATTATGTCTTCTGAATATATTGAATCATCATTAAACCACTGCTTTGGTGCAATTACAATTTTATCAGGATTTTGATTAAGCCATGCGCCCCACCAGCTAAAACTGCTATTAGCAATTATATTGTGTTTACAAGACGACATTAATTTTAGATCTTCAAAATTAGTTAAAGCATCATTAAAATCAATAAAAACAGTTTCCTGTTTTGTCGAAAAGTTCAACTTTACCCAATCCATATCATCTGAGAAAACAAAAAACACAGGATTTTCTATTCGATTTTCTATAATTCCCAAAGCCTTTTCATAATAGTTTTCTTTATTGGTATTATGTATTGGATTGGTTAAATAATCACCTCTTCGAATATGTATGGATACTGAATTTACTTTTTGTATCTGTTCTATTGTCTCTTTTGTGACTGTTTTTAATGGCGCTATTATTTCAAAATCCTTCCAAATTTCTTTTTCATATTTTAAAAAATATTTTTCGGATTGAAAATAGCCCTCTAAAAAAATGTTATCTCCATTTATATCAATTAGGTCTTTATTATATCCAAATTCAACCTCTTTATAATAAATATTTTTTTGAAAAAAACTCTTTATTTTTCTTAAATATTTATTGGGTCTCTTATAAATATTAGAAACTATATTGAAATGATTTAAAGCATAATTATGCAATTTATAGTTTTCAAATTGCGAAACATCAATACACAATTTTTTCTTTTTTTCAATAGCCAGCGATTTTGCCGCCGCATATTGAAATAATTGATTTCCTAAACCACCTATGAGTTGAACAACAACCATTATTTTTTTAATAAATTTTCAATAACTACTAAATCTTCTTCTAAAAGCTCTGGGTAATTTCCGCAGTAAAAACCATTGGCATGCATCATATTGGCACCCGGCATATCATACAACTCGGTTACATATTTTTTGTAAAAAGGCTGCTCCTGCATATTACCTGCTATCATTGGTCTAATTTCTACTCCAGCCTCCGTAAATTTATCTAAATAAAACTTCCGTAATTCGGGAGTCTTACAAACCAACGGGAAGGCAAATGTTGATAAAGTCGTGATATGATCGTGTTTGAGGTGAACAAAATCTGAATTCTCTTTTATAACTTTTTCTATTCTTAAATAATTCTGCTCTCTTTTTGTGATATTCTCTTCTAAAAACTGCATTTGATATTGACCTAAAAAACCGGTAATTTCAGTAGGTCTAAAGTTATATCCCAAATCATAAAAAGTATATTTGGCTTGAAATTCTGATTCTATATCAAACTTGGTTCTCCATTTTTGTTGTTGCTCAGCTGTCAGGTTTCTATCCCATCCATTCGCTCTGACAATCCTAAGCATTTCGGCAAAGTCATCGTCATTGGTACAAACCATACCCCCTTCTATAGTTGACATGTGATGTGCCACAAAAAAAGAAAAGCTTCCGCCAATACCAAAATTCCCAGTTCTTCCTTCGGGCAATTCCGTCCCTAATGATTCGCAGTTATCTTCAATTAAAATAATATTTCTTGCTTCGCAAATTTGTTTTATAAGATCAACATCTCCTGTAAATCCTAATATATTGGTTATAAAAAGTGCCTTTAAATTGGTCGTCTCTAATCTTTTTAATAAATGATTTGACATTGTGTTTAATGTATCCGGTTGGCAATCTAACGCAACGGGAATCATTCCTAACTGAATAATAGGCATTGTATTGGTTGCCCAAGTTAATGCCGAGAATCCTACTTTGTCTCCCTCTTTCAGCTTTCCTAAATTTTTTAGGGCTTGCAACATAGCAAGGTTGGCACTACCACCACTATTGAATAAAACAGCATGCTTACTTTGTTGGTATTGTGCAAATTTATTTTCGAATTTCTTGCATTCAATATCCATACTCAGTCTATCCGCTGTAAGAATAAAAGCGGCTAATGCTTTTTTCGTTTCTTCCTCTCTAAGAAATGCTTTTCGCATTAATGGTATTTTCATTGCTTCTTGTTTTTATAACTCTCAATCACTTCTTCTATTCCTGTTTCCAAAGATTTATTGGGTTTAAATCCTTCCTTTATCATATTAGAAACATCCATACATTTCCTTAACATTCCGTTTGGTTTTGTAGCGTCCCAGATAACTTCTCCAGAATATCCCACTTTGCTAGCAACGAGTTCTGCTAATTCTTTTATACTTATATCGGTTCCTGTCCCTATATTAATGAAATTTGGAGCATTATAATTTTCGAAAAAATGCAGTATTGCTTTCGAAAAATCATCTACATGCAAGAACTCTCTTCTAGCAATTCCTGTTCCCCATAAAGTAATTGAAGCGTCATTATTGCTTTTTGCATCAACAAATCTTTTTACCAATGCCGATAAAACATGAGCATGACCTAAGTCAAAAGTATCATTTGCCCCGTATAGATTACTTGGTATCAAACTTATTCCGTTAAAACCATATTGTTTGTTATAAGTTTCTAATAACTTAATTCCCGTGATTTTCCCTATAGCATATCCCTCATTAGTTGGTTCTAATTTCCCGTCTAAAAGATAGTCTTCTTTCATTGGTTGTGGAGAATTGGCTGGATATATGCATGAACTAGCTATAAATACAAACTTTTTAACATTGTGTTTGTACGCAGAGTTTATAATATTGGCTTGCATCATTAAATTATCATACAGAAAAATAGCTGGATTATCTATATTCGCTTTTATCCCTCCTACTTTGGCTGCAATATGAATTACATATTCTGGTTTTTCACTTTCGAAAAAATTCTCAACTGCTTGCTGATTGGTTAAATCTAATGCTGCGTGAGTTCTAGTTACAATATTAGAATACCCTTTTTCTTCAAAAAATTTTAAGGTTATACTGCCCAACATTCCGCTATGACCAGTAATGTATATTTTTGAGCTTTTATTTATTTTATTTTCCAATTTTCCCATACAAATTCATATTGATACGTTAATTCATGGGTTTTTGAAAGATTTTCTTGAATTTTATTCATTCTTTCTTTTGCGTTTTCAAACAAAAAATCATGAAATTGGATTTGTATATTTTTAAAAATACTTATACATCCATTATCTATTAACGATTCTAAAAGTTCGTATTCACCACCTTCAATATTAATTTTTATTAGATCAATTTGTTTGACATTGTTAGTTTTAATAAAATCTACTATTGATTTTATCAGAATTGTTTCTTTATTTTCTCCATTTAAATAAACCGATGAAGAATTATCTGAGAGGCTGATTTCCAATTCTTGTTCTTTTCCTGCCAGCCCAAAGTTAAAAGGCTTCACTTTTATGTTATTTGAAAATTTGTTCTTAATAATCAAGAAAAATTCTCTAATGGGTTCAAAAATATAAATGTTTGCATTATACTTACATAATATTTCTGCTGCAAATTCTCCTTTATATCCTCCAATATCAAAAACAATAGAATCTGAATTCAAATCATAATCCAATCTAAGCGTTTGATCTCCCTTTGCAGCAAACCAAGGCTGAACTCTGTTATATTGCAATAAATCATTCTCACTTACTACCTTTTTTTTATCGTGATTGATAAGAATTTTAATTGCTTTTTTAATTCTTGAAATCATTTTTTACTTTTTTTAAAATCTTCAATTTTAATTTGCGATAAGAGTTATAATTAAGATTCTTCAATTATTTATTCGTTTTTTTCCATTCTGGATTTAAAAACATAAGTCCAACCGATCTTGGCAAATTTCGAAGTGTATATTTCCCGCCATCTATAATCTGAAAAGACAATGCATTTTCAATATTATCATGAATTTCATGTCCTGTTGTATTGGCGCTTATGATACTAATAGTATAAGTCCCTGGGTATAATCTTAAATCTTTAATACAAATAGTATATTCTTCCTCTTTCTCAATATGATTTAATTCATAATTAGAGTCTCTAGCCATAATGTGAAATATAGGCATCTCATCCGAGGATTTTATTTGGATTCCAACTTCAGATTTTACCTCATTCGTATTGTTCTTCAATCGAAATTTAATGTTTAAATCATCTCCAATAGAAAACTCTTGACTTAATTCGTTATTTTGATTCCTTATATCTAAAGAAAGAAACTCTAAATTTCTACTTCCATTTCTCTTGGTATTTTTATCAAAAATCACTGAACAATCTGTAGAATAATCTGTACTTAAATAGGCATCCACAGCTTCGTCAATAGCACCGTCAAATTTCACCCTCCCATTCTCCAGCACAATCCCCCTTGTACATAAACTCTTCACTGCCGCCATGTTATGACTCACAAACAAAACCGTCCTCCCTCCCTCACGGGATATATCCTGCATTTTGCCAATGGCTTTCTTTTGAAATTCGGCATCTCCTACGGCCAGTACCTCATCAATCACCAATATTTCGGGCTCTAGAAAAGCTGCTACTGCAAAAGCCAAACGTACGGTCATACCGCTACTGTATCTTTTTACGGGTGTATCTATGTAACGCTCACATCCAGAAAACTCGATGATTTCATCCAGTTTAGAGGTGATTTCTTTTTTGGTCATTCCGAGAATCGCCCCGTTCAAGAAAATATTTTCTTTACCGGTTAATTCAGGATTGAATCCTGTCCCTACTTCTAGCAAAGATGCAATTCGTCCTCTAGACTTGATGCTTCCAGTTGTTGGCGCCGTAACCTTGGATAATATTTTTAATAAAGTCGATTTTCCCGCTCCGTTCTTACCAATGATCCCCAGAACTTCACCACGTTCTACTTCAAAATTAATATCTTGCAAAGCCCAAACATACTCGCTAGTTCCTTTAGTACTGCGGTCATTTGTCTCGCCAATTTTCAAATACGGATCTTCCTTCCCACGAACTTGATGCCACCAACGGTTCAAGTCATGACTCAAAGTCCCAGTACCTACTTGTCCTAAGCGGTATTGCTTAGAGATATTTTCGGCTTTTAATATAATGTCTTTGCTCATTGTAGATATTCGGGGAGTTGGAAATTGTACGTTATTTTAATCTGCTATCTAAGAATATTTTCCTGTTTCAAATAATCCATAAAATCAGAAACGGTTTTTTGAAAAAAAGGAGTCAATTGTAATGCTTCTTCATACAATTCCTGAAATGCAATCGCCGAATATTCATGTACTGCTTGATTTCTAAAACTTTTTAGCTCCATCAATGTATCAGCGCTTTCTATCACGCCTATTTTTTCTAACAAATTAAGTCTATCAATAAACAACAAATTATCTTCTCCTTTCAACTTAAAATATCCTTTTACAATTTGCTGAAAGAAAACATCCGAATTCCTTGTTAATTTTATGATTAATGCATCGTAGGCTTCTGTTTCTTCAAAAGCATAATTTTCTTTTATACCGATTGCCCGACAATGTTTAAGAGACTTAGACAGTCCCTCCATTGCTGCACCAAAAGATTTACACGATTCTTTAAATGCTAATCGGAATAACTCATTCATTGTTTAATAATTTTGCATAACTCAAGACATGTTTTTTAAATACGCTTTCATCATTCTTTGTAAAACTGATCACATCCATTTTTTGTTGACCGAATTTAGAAAAAAACAACTGCTTCATTTTAAATAAATCAGTATGATGTAGTTTTTTATCCGACAATACCAAAATATCAATATCACCTCCTTTTTTAGAATCGTCTACTCTAGACCCAAATAGATATACTTGATTAGAAGACTCTTTTTCTTTCCAATAATCATAAATGAATTTTTTTTGTGCAGTCGCTATTCTCATGGTTTTTATTTTTTGTCCAACACTATGACAAAATTACGTTATTTTTTCTCTTGAAATGGATTACAATTCGCAATTTCAAACTTGAAACATTACGCCAATTTTATATCAAAAAAAAACTTGATTTCTTTTTTTAGTTTTTAAAAAGTTTTAATTACACCTATAACTTTACCTGTTTTTACCAATTTCTATAGTTATATTTATAACTTTTTTAAAGTAAAATTATAATCTGTTAGCCGGACACTTTAAACTTAACATTGCTCTCTGATAACGATAACCGATAACTCATAACCGACAACTTCCTTAAACCGTATCTATAAAACTCTTCTCCGTCTTATTAAAAATTAGTAGACCAACAAAAAATACACTTCCCGTAACCAAAAAAGTATACACAAGTCCCAAAATTGATATTTGCCCTACATTGAGTAACATGTAGCGGGTGGTTTCTATAACATACGCCAATGGGTTGTATTGCACCAACCATCCATAAGACGGAAGTTTCTCTTTAAGCAAAGCCATAGGATACATTACGGCCGAAAGATACATTAGCAACTGTACGCCAAAACCTATCAAATGATTAAAATCCCTATATTTTGTAACCAATGAGGAGATTAGCATTCCCAATCCTAACCCTAAAATACCCATCAACAAAATAAGTAATGGGAAGAACACTATTGAAAGATTCAAACTAATGGCAGCACCCTTAAAATAATAAAAAAGATAAAAAACGATAAATATTCCGCATTGAATTCCAAACTTCAATAAATTGGAGATCACTATCGAAATAGGCACTATGATTCTTGGGAAATAAACCTTACCAAAAATACTCGCATTACTCCTAAATGTATCTGAAGTCCCATTAAGACAAGCCGTAAAATAATTCCAAACCGTGATTCCTGCCAAATTAAATAAAAACGGAGGCACTGTTCCTGTATCTATTCCTGCCACATTATTAAAAATGACAGTAAAAGTAACAGCTGTAAACAACGGCTGAATCAAGTACCACAGTGGCCCTAATACCGTTTGTTTATAAACTGTAACGATGTCTCTTTTCACAAAAAGAAACAGCAAATCACGGTATTGCCAAACTTCTTTTAGATTAAGTGAAAAAAAATTATTTTTGGGCGTTATCTCAAACAGCCAAGGTGTATTTGTAGTATTCATTTTTTGGACTAAAAGCTGAAATTAGGACTGAAATATTTTTTGCTGCTTCTTAAGATTTTAACGTTTCTTAATACTTCAAAATAAAAGGCAAAGATACAATTTATATAGTTTTATCAACACATTGGACGGTTTCGTATTATAAAAAATTCCCCATACTCCAATCACGAGTTCGAGTTTTTTTTTAATAAAAATGCCATAGCAGTCTTTATAATCTCGACACTTCGGAAGTATTGAGAACCATTGTAAAACTATATTAAGCAAAAAAAAGGCTTACAAAAAAAATTGCAAACCTTTTAGTAAATCCTTTTATTCTTTTTATTTATCCAAAATTTCAAAAGTAGAATTCATACTTATAAACTCCGGAACAATTGTTTTCATTTTTGCAACTATATCATCATTGTTAAAGAAATTTGCAATTCCTATCAATTCATTTATTTCACCATGCAAATTTTCAAATTCATCTTGAATTTCTTCCGCAATCATTATTTTTTCATGATGCGTTGGAATCGTTTTTGAAGTGTCATTCAGTAACTCTTCATACAATTTCTCTCCAGGTCGCAATCCAACTATTTCAATCTTAATATCTTTATCTGGAATAAATCCTGCCAACTTAATCATCTTTTTCGCCAAATCAATAATCTTGACCGGTTTACCCATGTCAAAAATATAAATCTCGCCTCCATTGCCCATAGCTCCAGCTTCTAAAACCAATTGGCAGGCTTCTGGAATGGTCATAAAATAACGTATAATGTCAGGATGCGTAATTGTAACAGGGCCACCATTGGCAATTTGTTTGGTAAATAAAGGCACCACAGATCCATTAGATCCCAAAACATTTCCAAAACGAGTGGTTATGAATTTTGTGGCTTTTTCATTGTTCTTTTTTGAGTTCTTAATTTGCAAAGACTGCACATATTTCTCGGCTATTCTTTTACTGGCTCCCATAACATTACTCGGATTTACCGCTTTGTCAGTAGAGACCATCACAAATTTTATCACATTGTGTTCACAGGCTAAATCTGCTAGATTTTTTGTTCCTTCAATATTGGTTAAAATCGCCTGTGATGGATTTTCTTCCATCAAAGGGACATGCTTATAAGCCGCTGCATGAAAAACAACCTGTGGTTTGTATAATTTAAAAACTTTAGACATCGCGTCATAATTCCTAACATCGGCAATGACATTGTGAATTTTGGAAGTATAGTGATTTTTTTGCAATTCAAGACTCAAGTGATGCAAAGGTGTTTCGGCTTGATCCAGAATAATTACCTTTTTAGGATTAAAACTCAATACCTGTCTTACAATTTCACTCCCTATAGATCCTGCAGCACCAGATATTAGAACTGTTTTATCTTTTAATTGCTTAGAAATCGATTTATTGTCTAAAACTATTGGCTTTCTTTCCAGTAAATCTTCAATTTGAATATTCTTTACCTTTTGAGAAATTTCCTTTTGGTTTTCCCAGTCAGAAATCAATGGAACCGTATAGACTCTATAATTAAACTCTAAACATTGATCTACAATAATCAATTGTTCTTCTTTTCCTAAACTTTTATCGGCTATAATAACGGCCTCAGCACCAACAGAACGCATTAAAGACGGTAATTTTTTCTTTTGAACCAGTATCGGCAAATCCAACATCCTTTTGGATGCATTTTGATTGTTTCTATCTACAAATCCTACAATTTTAAAACGGGTAGGCGTTTCAAATTTTAAGGCATTGGCAACCGATATAGCATTGGCATCTGTTCCATAAATTATAGCCCGAATTAATTTAGTTGGACTCTTCTCCGAAAAATAAAGTTCGAAAGTTTGCTTCACTACTACGCGATACAAAAACAATCCACAAAAAGAAAGCACAACATTTATAAAAAGAGCTGTGGTTAAAAAAGCTCTTTCATCGTACAATAGTTCATACGAAAAATTAAAAAAGAGAAAAACGATCAAAACCGACATCTGAGAAAACAAAAGTTTGACAGCATCAATATAGGAGGAATGTCGTATAATTCCAGAATACGTTCTAAATAACCAAAAAAAGAAAATATTTACACCAAAAAAAGAACATACAAATAACACGTCATGTGTTGTAATGATGTATTTCAAACCTGTTCCCCTAAAGATAAGAAGCGTAAAAAAAAAGGAGACTATCAAGACCGAAAAATCAATCACAATAATAATCCATCTTGGAAGATAGCTTAAATTATGAATGCTTAATTTCAAATTGGCTCTTGAAAAAAATCCAGAAATAAAGGAGTCGTTATTCATGTTTTATAATGTTTGCTTTTCCCATAAAATTAAGTTGAAACCGCAAAAATACAAATTAAAATCAATGTAGAATTCAATTAACAAAGTAGAATACAAATTTACAGGCAAATTATTTAAACGGCTAAGGTATCGAATAGTGGATTTAAAATAAATTTACCTTTTATTATTCTTATAAAGCCATTTTATGTTTTTTTTTAAAATTTAATAACCAATTTTCAAAAAAAGAATCTTTACGGGTATCAAATAGGTCTTTTAAGAAACACAAAACCAATAGTTTTGAGAATAATTTTTAAATCTCCACAGAAACTTTGCTGGTAATAATAGTCCAAATTCAGTTGCACTTTATCAGGAAAAAGCACCTGATCATTATACACCAAAGGGGAGGGTTGCTTTTCCAATAATTGGTCTTCATTACAATATTTTAGAGATGCTAAACTGGTTAACCCTGGTTTTAACTCCAAAATTTTTCGGTTCTCCCCCACCAACAAATCATAATATCCGGAAATATCGGGTCTTGGCCCTACAATACTCATCTCCCCTTTCAAAACATTAAACAGCTGTGGCAACTCGTCTAACTTAAAGTTGCGAAGTACTCTTCCCGTTCTTGAGATTTGAAATTCGCCTGAGTCATGAATCTTTTGAATGGTCCTCAATTTATAGATTCTGAATCGTTTCCCATATTGCCCAATACGCTCTTGAGTAAAAATCCCATTGGTACTGGTGTCAATAACAGCCATAAACCAAGCGATAAGTATTACCCAAAAAAACAAACAAAGTGCTATTATGGAAAATAAAACATCAAAAATGCGCTTTAGAGTCGGTTTCAAATTACACTAATTATATTTATCATCTAGACAATTGAAATTTGGGATGCAATACAAATTCAACAAAGAGTAATCCCATTTCCGTAATTTTTTTTTAAGCCCCTTTCAGATTTACTTTTTGAACAACCCTTCTCCTAATCCACAAATAAACAAGGATTTGCACTGTCAAAAAAGAAACAACAATAGGAAGTGATATTTTTCCATTGGTTTCCAAATAAACAATAACCGCATTAATTACAAGCTGAACACCCGCATAGATAAACGACACCAAAATATGCGAATACCCTAACTCATTCGCCAAATATTGATACAAATGGGAGCGATGGGGCTCGAAAATATTTTCTTTCTTTTTGATTCGGGTAAAAATGGTAATAATCGCGTCTATTCCATATACCGACAAGAAAAGCAAATACCCTATTTGTCCCGAATCTAGAATTGTTTTTACCATAAAATACCCCAAAAACAAAGCCATACTGATACTTCCAACATCACCTGCAAATGTTTTAGCTTTTTTTCTAACATTAAAAATCCCAAAAGCACAACAGGACAATCCCATAGTGATTAATAACGGAAGGCTTTCTTGGTTTATGGGTAAAAAAGAAAAACTAACTATAGCAACAAATGCATACAATACTGTTATTCCATTGATTCCATCCATAAAATTGAAGGCATTGACCCACCCTATTAACAAAATAAAGATAATAGGTAAAATCCAAATGGCTTGAGAAAACAGATTTAAATCATAAAAAACCAAGCCAATGGCTATGGCATGAGAAGCAAATCGAGGCAATTGAGACAAGGGTTTTATATCGTCTATAAAACTAACTACTGCCACCAAAACCACCGCTAAAACGACTGCCCAAGAAACATATCCTAACAAACCTGCAATTAAAATTGCAATAGGAAAAATAATCCCTCCTCCTCGCAAAGTAATTGATGAATGAGACGAACGACTATTGGGTTTGTCTATAATATTGTAATGATCGGCAATCTTGAAATAAATCAATTCAATACCAATAAATAAAAAAAGTAATGTAATGTAAATCATATTAAGGTCTTGTCTGGTTTTCCGTAATGGACTTTTGAAATTTGAAATTTCATTTTCCTCATTGGAATTTGGAATTTCAATATTATAATTTCATCTACAGCTTGTGCTTCAAAAGTCCCAAAAGATATTCTCCATACCCAGATTTCTTTAAAGGTTCTGCCAAATCTCTTAATTGCTGTTCGGTTATAAAACCTTGTCTCCAAGCAATTTCTTCGATACAACCCACCTTCAACCCTTGACGTTCTTCCAAAACCTGAACAAACTGCCCTGCTTGCATCAAGCTATTAAAAGTTCCCGTATCCAACCATGCTGTACCTCGGCTCAAAATCCCAACTTTAAGAGCCCCTTTTCCTAAGTACACTTTATTTACATCAGTAATTTCATATTCGCCTCTAGCACTTGGTTTAATATTCTTGGCAATTTCTACCACCGAATTATCATAAAAATACAATCCCGGCACTGCGTAATTCGACTTTGGTTCTAATGGTTTCTCCTCGATAGAAAGTGCTTTTAAGTTTTTATCAAACTCCACTACTCCATATCGTTCCGGATCCGAAACATGATAGGCAAAAACAACGCCACCCTCTGGTTTCGTATTCGACTGCAACAGTTCCTGCATATTGGCTCCAAAGAAAATATTATCCCCTAAAACCAGCGCCACACTATCAGAACCAATAAACTCTTCTCCAATCACAAAAGCTTGTGCTAAACCATTTGGAACCGCTTGCTCGGCATAACTGAATTGACATCCAATAGCAGATCCATCACCCAACAATTTTTTGAAATTAGGTAAATCATGCGGAGTCGAAATAATTAATATCTCATGGATTCCCGCCATCATCAAAGTCGATAACGGATAATAGATCATCGGTTTGTCATAAACCGGCATCATTTGCTTACTCATCGCAAGCGTTAACGGATGTAAACGAGTACCAGAACCTCCGGCTAGTATTATTCCTTTCATTATATATATTTTAGATTGTAGATTGCCAATTTTTAAAGACCCTTTTTTATTGTTGATTGTTAATTTCTGTTTTTTCGATTCTATTTTAAATATATTGCTAAAACGAAAAACGGAATAACGCAAATTTCAAAACTTGAAACTCTTAAACTGATAACAACAACCCCATACATCTAATCAAACTCTCCTTATAATCTGGTACGACTACACCAAAAGTGGTTGCAATTTTGGTTTTATCCAATAAAGAATATTGAGGACGTTGAGCAGGTGTAGGATAGGCCGAGGATGGGATACCACTGATGGCACAGTCAAATCCACCTATTTCTTTAATAGCCACCGCAAATTCGTACCAACTGATTTCTCCTTCGTTAGAGAAATGATAGATGCCAGCTTGCCAATGATTGTGTGTCATAATAGTCATTATGGCTTGAGCCAAATCGGCGGCATAGGTTGGACTACCAATTTGATCGTTGACCACATTCAAGCTATCTCTTTCCTGCATCAAACGGGACATCGTTTTTACAAAATTAGCGCCAAAACTCGAATATACCCAGGAGGTTCTGATGATGATCGCTGATGGATTTGCTTCCATACAAGCTTTTTCACCAGCCAATTTAGTTACCCCATATACATTAATCGGATTCGTAGGTGCCGATTCATCAAGTGGCGTAGCTGCAGTGCCATCAAAAACATAATCCGTGGAAATGTGTATCAATTTACAATCATTGATCTCACTCCATTTCGCCATTATGCTCACGGCTTGATGATTCAAAACATCTGTTAATTCAAACTCTGATTCTGCTCGATCCACAGCAGTATGCGCTGCACAATTGACAATAAATTGCGGATTGATGTTTGCTAATTTAGTGGCTAAATTATCTAAATCACACAAATCCAATTCGGTTCTGTCGGCAAAAACCCATTCGAATTGGCTATAGTTTTTTGACAAAACGTTCAATTCCGAACCTAATTGTCCTTTAGCTCCTGTTACTAGAATTTTTTTCATTTAATTTTAAATAATGATTCATGGAGTTATGCAATTAATATAAAAAGCCAAACAACCATAATGGTATTTTGTTCTGAAAACCATACTCAATATCGTCTGCGGCGATGAAGGCGTTTTCAATACCTTCAATTTGTTTCATCGATTTATCCTTTCCGCCTATTTCGAAAACATACTTCTCATTTATCAAAAAATCACCCTTGTTAGAATACATGATTTTATGCTTATACCCGAGCTGATTTGCGAAAAATGTTTCTCTTATATTTCCAGTATTAGCAGCACTCGAAGTTAAAGCATACATCAAATTTGAGTTCTCCAAATACACTTTAAGCGGTTTCTGTAGTTTACTAATACCACCCGACTCTTTAAACAAGTTGATAGTAAGACCAATTTCATCCAAATAATGAAAATACAAAAGCAAAGTACTCCTAGCAATTCCAATTTTCTCACTCAATTTACTCACATTAGGGATAAAAGGTACTGATTCGGAAATAATAAGCAACAATTGCTTTATTTTATGAACATAAGCCAAATCCAAACCTCGCAACAAAGGCAACTCAATTTCAAGCATCATATTAATAACCTCTTCCAAACGAGGCACGTACAAATCTAATTCTTCTTTATAAAAAGGGTAGTACCCCTGCTTGAGATAAGTATGAAAATATTGCAATGGTTTTACCTTGGCATTAATCAAAGTCGATTCTTTTGAGTGATTACTCAAGATAGACTCTAAAGTCAATTTATCAAAATGTTGTCCAGTTTCAATACTAAGATATTCACGAAACGAAAGCCCTTGCATGGTATAAGTAATAGCCCTGCGACTCAAATCAGCTCTAGCGTTCAATATTTGTAACAAAGAAGACCCTGTAAACACGACTTTTAGCATCGGGTAATCATCATAGATATTTTTCAACTCCTGCGACCAGTTGTCATATCTATGTACTTCATCTAAGAAAAGATACTCACCTCCTTTTTTTACAAAATCATCCGCTAAATCGACCAGTGTGTTATTGCTAAACCAAATTGAGTCCAAAGACACATACAATGTTTTATCTAACACCTTCGTCAGATTCATTTTAATATGCTGCAAGAGCATTGTTGTTTTCCCAACACCTCTTGCCCCTTTAACCCCTATTAATCTTGCGTTCCAATTAATATCACTCCCCAAACTCCTAACGAAATCCGTTGAAGTAAGACTTAATTTAAAACGAAATTTCTCAACTAACTCTTCCATATTGTTTTGCTTACAATACAAAAATACTTGTTTTTGTTCGACAGACAATACAAAATAATAAATTATTGTTCGTTATATCTAACAAAAAAAATGTTTTTATATATCGCACTATACAAAAAACAACAAAAACTGTATATTTAGACTATACAAAATAGGTCTTATTTTGTATAGTCAAGTATACAAATTCTAAATTCTAAACTCTAAAACTGACTGTTACAATTAGCGAAATCTGGTAAAACTAGATCCTTTTCAGATACAATCGCATCCGCTAAATCCATTCCCCAATCGATATTTAAAGTTTCATCATCATAGCGGATTCCTCCTTCACTTTGTTTGTTATAAAACTGGTCGCATTTGTACATCACTACTGCCGTTTCACTTAATACGGAGAAACCATGGGCAAAACCTTGTGGTAGCAGCAATTGTTTTTTGTTTTCGGCAGATAGACGAATCCCAAAATGTTTTCCGTAAGTTGGAGACTCTTTTCTCAAATCGACAGCCACATCCATAATTTCCCCTTGTAGCACCCTAACCAATTTCGTTTGCGCATAAGGCGGATTCTGGTAATGCAAACCCCTCAAGGTTCCTCTTTGTGAAAATGACTGGTTATCCTGAACAAAATCAATATCAATTCCCAACCCACTCAATTTACTTTTGTTATAGGCTTCAAAAAAATAACCCCTTTCGTCTTCAAATACGTCAGGAGTCAGGATAACTAAATCTTTAATAAAGGTTTGTTCTATGTTCATATTGTAATTTTATATTTTTAAAAAAAGAAATTAGAAAATAGAGTATAGAAAATAGAGATCGCTAAATTTCCAAAACTTGAAACTTTTAAACAATCTTAAACCTTTAAACTCTTAAACTTCTAAACCCATAACCGGCTACTAATAAACCGTCCACATATCACTATCAAATCGCACATCATCTTCAGAAATTCGATCTAGATGTAAAGTCGAAAAGGATATCAATTTAGAACCCACTTCCAACGATTCAATCGCATTGGCATAGCCTTCCGGAATGTGGAGAATATTGCTTTCGGTGGCACTGAGCAACACACTTTCAACTTTTAGGTCTTTAGAAGGCGATTCCCAGTTGTCTATTTTTACATAATGCACTTTTATCACACCTTGTATGCAATAAAAATATTTGTTATCTATTTTATGGCCTTGCCAAGCCCTCAAAGGATGTTCCGCTGAATTGTTGATGATATAAAAGCGCTCGATTGCATCAAATTTCATATCATTTACAAAGGAAAGTTGCCCTCTATGGTCGGTATGTAGACCTCCTTTGATTAATTGAGGGTATTTATTTTCTTTTGGCATGTTTTTTTATTTAATAAAATGGAGCTGTTCGGGTTTACTCATCAATTTAGAATTTAAACAATCCTAAACGACTCAAACGTTCTCAATAATCCTTCTCTAGCTGCAACAGGTAATGATTTCCCTAAAGCATTAACTATCTTCACATTACTTACCACATAATTCTCCGTTAGTTTTTGCAAACGCTCAGAATTAAGAGGAAGATGAATTTTATCCCCCATAGAGGCCATGAATCTAATAAACGGTACGTTTAATTTCCAAATAGAAGTTTTCTTTCCTATGTTTATTCCCAACAATTCTATCAATTCATTCGTAGATAAAGCCGTATCGTCCGCCACTTGATACACTCCCGAAGGAATCAACTCACTTTCTAATAATTCTTTAATGACAAAACAAAGATTCTCGATACTCAAAAAAGTGCGTTGATTCTCAAAGGCCCCCAAAGGCCAAGGCAGTCCTTTAGAAACCAGCTGATATAACAAGTTTAAATTCCCTTTGTTTCCAGGTCCGTGAATCATACAGGGTCTTAATATATAAACTCTTTTTCCTTCGGGCAATTCCTTGCTCAGTATGTATTCCTCCGCTTGATGCTTCGCAATGCCATAATGGGTTTTAGGATTTGGTATTTCGTCTTCGCTCAATATTCCTTTTACCTCATCTGCAACGGCTTTTACCGTGCTCATAAAAATAAAAACTGCCGACTCCGAAGCTAAGAAAGCATCAAAAAGTTGCTTGGTTAACTCAAAATTGGCTTCGTAATAATCCTGCGGATTGGAAACTTTTTTTAAATCGTGAGCTTTGCCAGCCAGATGAATTAAAACGTCAGCCTTTATCTCAAATTGTTGATTGGGTTCATAACGTACACTCATAGGCACTACACCGTGAGAACTCTTCAAATAGTCTTGAAGATTCGTACCTACAAATCCTGTAGCCCCAGTTATTGCTATTTTCATTTTACTATTTCAATATTTCGATAAGTCTGTCAATCAACATTTCTCTTTCAAATTCATTTTTAAAATACTTTAAGGCATTTCCTTCCATCTCATTTCTGCTTTCAGAAGACAAATTATACAACTTAATTACATTCGCAGCAAATAACTCAATATTTTCAGATGGCGAAACAAACCCTGCCATTGATTCTTCTACTACTTTAGCCCCTTCTCCATCTAATGATGCCAAAATAGGTTTACCACAGGCCAAATAGGATTGTAATTTTGAAGGAATAGTTAAAGAAAATATCTTGTCTTTTTTCAATGAAACTATTAAAGCATCTGCACAGGAAAAAAAATAGGGCATAGTTTCCGCCGGAAAAGCTCCAAGAAAATGAAAATTAGACTCTAAACCTCTCTTCTTTACTTTATTAATATAATTTTCCCTCTGACGGCCAGCTCCCAAAAAAACCCAATTAACCTCAGCACCACTTTCTTTTACAATCTTTGCTGCATTAATCAAAGTACCAATTCCTTGTGCTTCTCCTAAATTACCAGCAAATAGTAGTTTAAAACCTCTCGGTAATTTAGACTGATATTCTGCGGTTGGTTCTAAAGGTCTGTATAATTTTTCAGCAGAATTAGGATAATAAATTATTTTGTCTAAAAAATCCCCTTGTTTATTAATGTAATCAGCAAAACCTTTCGATTGCACCAAAACTTTTTTGGAGTTACTGTATATCATCTTAGTTATTTTATCAAAAAAACCAAGTACGTATTTATTTTTTATGCCGCCAGCAGCAGAAAGACTTTCTGGCCACAAATCTTGTACCCAAAAATAATAGGGTATTTTCATTTTTCTGCTTGCTACTATTGCGGGTAAACCAACTGTAACAGGGGAAGGTTCATACACAAATATTTTGTCAAATTTTTCCTTAATAAAAAAAACTTTGAGACTGCAAAAAAAGACAAATGATATATAATTTAACATCAAACGAATACCACCATTTCCTCTCGAAAATATTTTAGATCTGTATATTTTTATTCCATTCCATTCCTCATCATTATTCTTCCAAAATGAATAGTTTTGAAAAAATACACCTTTGGGATAATTTGGAATAGCTGTCAGAATACTAACCTCATGTCCTCTTTCTTTTAATCCTAAAGCTAAATCATTAATTTTAAAACTTTCTGGCCAAAAATATTGTGTTATAATTAATATTCTCATCAATTATAATCATAATTACTAGTGTCAATCCACTGCTTCATCTCCAAAATCATTTCATCATACGATGGTACATTGTAATCAAAGTCGATTCTCGAACTGTGCATACTTTTATCGACCTTATATTTAGAATTTTCTGAAACAATCAATGAATCACTTCTGAAAACTTTATTAAACAGTTTTAACAAGCTATACTTATCAATTTTAGCTTGACCAGCCACAACAATTAAACCTTTTATGTCTTGTCGAATCGCTTGATTTATAACTTTTGCTAATTCAATAGTAGTGATTCCTGACCAAAAAGCTTGTGAATAACCACTCACTTCATTCGTCTGTTGCATAAACCAATGAAACAATCCTATTCCCTCTTTATTCAATTCTGGTCCTATAATAGAAGTTCTAATCGTTAAATCCTTCTCGTTATTTATTTCCCCTAACGATTTAGACACTGCATAGAAACCTTCACCATCCTTAAAATCATTTTCTGAATACGCTCCTCTTTTTCCCGAAAAAACACAATCCGTACTAATACTAATCACTTTCGTTTTCGTGTTTTTTGTAACTGCTTCGAGATAATGAGGGAAATAGCTATTAAACCATACTGCTTTGTGTGGATTATTCTCAGCATCCTTATTTAAAATTCCGATACAATTTATTATCACATCAAATCCTTGATCTATAATTTTATCTAACTCAGCTGTATTACTAATGTCTAAGTTAAAAATACGGTCGGTTTGTTCCACATTTCTGGCAATACCGTAAACTTCATAATCTCCTAATAAAGGTAAAGACTTAAACACAACGTGTCCAGCCATACCTTTTATCCCAATTACTAATATTCTTTTCATTTTTTTATTATTTATCCCAAATAACTTTATTCACTATAGGGGTATAACTCTGAATTACTTTAACAATTCTTTCCGAAGTATTGGTTACTAAGTACTCTACTGGCAATTGAGAATTACTATTTACAGAAAGTCCTGTTGTAATTTCAATAGCATTAAGCATACTATCTTTACTTACGCCTCCTAATACAATTGTCCCTGCATCAATTGCCTCTGGTCTTTCAGTGCTTGTCCTAATACTAACTGCTGGAAAACCCATCATTGCTGCTTCTTCACTAATAGTACCACTATCCGAAAGTACTACAAAAGCATTTTGTTGCATCTTAACATAATCGAAAAAACCTAATGGAGCTACACTTTTTATGAGTGGGTTGAATACAATCTTTGAACTCTCCATTCTCTTTTTTGTTCTTGGATGAGTAGAAAATATTATTGGCATTTGATACTTTTCAGCAACAGCATTCAAAGACTCTGCCAAAATTTCAAAATTATTTTTTAAATCTATGTTTTCCTCTCTATGAGCACTTACAACAATGTATTTCCCTTGTTCTAATTTCAAGTTTTCTAAAACCGTAGAACCTTGAATTTTAACTTCGTTCTTTTTTAAAACTTCATATAAAGGAGAACCTGTTACAAATACATGGTCTTTTCTAAAACCTTCACTCAGAAGATATCTTCTACTGTGCTCTGTATAAGTTAGATTGATGTCTGATATATGGTCTGATATTTTTCTGTTTATCTCTTCTGGAACATTTTGATCAAAACATCTATTACCTGATTCCATGTGAAATATAGGAATCTTTAATCTTTTGGCTGCAATAGTACTCAACACACTATTTGTATCCCCCAAAACCAACAAAGCATCAGGTATTTCACTTGCAAGAACTTCATACGATTTAGATATTACATTCCCTATGGTTTCTCCCAAGTGCTTTCCTGCTACGTTTAAGAAAAAATCTGGTTTTCGCAATTCTAAATCTTCAAAAAAGATTTCATTCAATTCATAATCATAATTCTGACCTGTATGAATCACTATATGCTCAAAATATTTATCACAAAGCTTAATACACTCCGCCAGTCTAATGATTTCAGGACGAGTCCCGATAATCGTTGCTAATTTTATTTTTTTCATTTTATTTTTTTATACAATTCCTATCCAGGCATCTGAACAACATCTTCCCCAAAAATCTCTTTTCTGATTAAAGGCAATGTAGCCAATAATTTTTTCATTCCTTCTACACCCAGTTGTTCTGTATTGTGAGAATGATAATCCTCCGCTGTTGCAATTTCTTCTTCTCCTTCCGAGAAATATTGTGCATAATTCAAATCACGGTTATCCGCAGCAATTCTATAGAATTCCCCCATATCCTCAGCCTTTGCCATCTCCTCACGGGTACACAAGGTTTCGTACAATTTCTCCCCGTGACGAGTACCGATAATCTTGATTTCGGTATCTGCCTTACACAATTCTTTCAAGGCTTGTGCCAAATCTCCAATAGTTCCCGCAGGTGCTTTGTTGACAAACAAATCTCCTGGTTTACCATGCTCAAAAGCGAACAACACTAGTTCTACAGCTTCATCCAATGACATCAGGAAACGCGTCATATTTGGATCCGTAATCGTAATTGGATTCCCCTCTTTAATTTGTTTTAAAAACAATGGAATCACAGAACCTCTAGACGCCATCACATTCCCATAACGGGTTAAACAAACTGTCGTATCAGATAAATTTCTTGAAGCTGCTACAGCAACTTTTTCCATCAATGCTTTAGAGATTCCCATAGCATTAATAGGATAAGCCGCTTTGTCTGTACTCAAACAAATTACTTTCATTACTTTATTAGCTCCGGCGGCATCAATTACATTCTGAGTCCCAAAAACATTGGTTTTTGTCGCTTCCAACGGAAAAAACTCACAAGAAGGCACCTGCTTTAAGGCAGCTGCATGAAATACATAATCTACTCCACGCATCGCACGCTCTACACTATTATAATCGCGAACATCCCCTATGTAAAACTTAAGTTTATCATTTTTCAACTGATTACGCATATCATCTTGTTTCTTCTCATCACGAGAAAAAATACGAATTTCTTTAAAGTGATCTGTATGAAGAAAACGATTCAACACGGCGTTTCCGAAGGATCCAGTACCACCAGTTATAAGGAGAATTTTGTTTTTAAACATTTTTATAAATTTACATTAATAGGTCATTATAAACCTGAAGAGTTTTATTTGCGTTATTTTTTATATTGAAATTCTCTTCTGCTAACAAAAGTGAATTGTGTCCCATTAGGTTACGTTCAATAGGGTGATCATGCATATATTTAATTGCATTGAATAATTCCTCTGGTTTTTTTTCTTCAATACAGAGTCCCGTTTGCATATGAATTACCGTATCTCTCATAGGGTCTTTTATCGCTACAATACTGGGCTTACTCAAAAATGCAGCTTCAAAAACTGGCCTCCCAACTGCATTTAAATGAGATGGAAAACACAAAACATCTATATTATCATAAACACTAGTGATATTTGAAGTAAATTTTATTAAATGTACAAAATCTTGAAGCTGATGCTTTTCTATATAATCAAGTACAAATTGTTTGGCATCATGAGACAGTCCAAAAATCTTAAGTAAAAAAGACAAAACCCCTTTTTTCTCTGCTGGTTTATCTCCTACAATTATAAAATCTATCATAAGATTATTATCCTTTGCTAATTTTGCGGCTTTTACAAATTCTACTATCCCTTTCATGAATAATAGATTCCCCACAATAACTACTTTCAGTTTTCCTTTTAATTTTATTATACTATTTTTGACATTTTCATCATTATCGTTCAATGAAGATAAAGGGTCAAATCCGTTATGTATTATTTTTTTAGGCAAATCATGAGGCAATGATTTCGCAACTGTTTCGTCAATAGCTATGCTTATTTTTACATATTTTTTTAAAATTTTATAAATTATTTTGTTTCTAATACTCTTAGGACTCCTTTGAAGAGAGCGAATATGCAAAACTATAGGCTTCTTGAAAATCTTACTAGCAAATAGAACCGAAGGCAGGTTTGTGATTTCATTGATATGTATTAAATCGAAATCAATAAGAGATTCTTTTTTGGCTTTTTTTATTGCAATAAAAGTTGATGGAAGCAAAAACAATTCCCTTAAAATAACTAGCCATCTAAATCCTCTATAATGACCATAACTAGTATTATCAAATTGAGCGATACTACTAGTTTTTATAGTTTTTATAGTTTTTATATTCTGAGAATCAAATGCTAGACTTGCAGAACCTATCGGTAATAAAACAACAGGGTCAACTGAGTTCTCCGGAAAAGATTTTATTAATTCTAATAAACTTCTAGAAGCCCCACCAAATACTCCAGAATGGTGGATGAATAATACCTTTATGGGTTGAGAAATCATATAATGGGTGTTTATTTTACTGTAGCTTTTAATTAATGATGGGTTCTGATTGATCTAAAGATAAATCTGTAAATTTTCTTTCCGATAATGCCAAAGCCATAAATATATAGCATGGAAACAAGTATCGAGGAGCATAAATTGGAGATAAACAAAATATTATACAATACAAAACCCCCATATAAATAAAATGGTTATGTATGGATATTTTTTTTCTTACAATCTGAACAAGCAATATAATTGACAACAAGCTTTGTATGAAAATAAATAAATTATTATAAATATCACTAAAATCGAATACTTTATAAAACCTAAATAAAATACCTCCTAAAAGAAAAAGCGCTTTGGGTATAAAGACTATTAGGTATCCAAATGGATAATTTTGTATAGAAATTAAAATTGAAAACAATCCACTGCCTTCTACTTTATTATCCCTAGCCTCACTTGCAACACTATCTATATCCTCAAACGAACTTAAATTAAGTGGATATAATATGGACACTAACGCTAAAAAGACAAAGACATTTAAAAAAAATTTATCTTTAATTGGATTAAATTTACTTGTCATTACTGTATATACCAATACAAACAAAGCCATTTGCCATCTTACCAAAAACGCAAGTAAAAAAGCTAAAAATATATAAATATATTTTTGCTTTTTATGATATACCAACATTAAAGCTATTACTAATACTGAAAAAATTTCTTTATTAATACCTATTAAACTTCCAAACATTATTGGACTAATAATTAACAAAACTAAAAGAAGATTTCTATTTAAATCATACAACTTAGTCAGTTTTAAAAAAAAATAAGAAAAAATCAAGAAATTTAAAAAAAAAACAAAATAATAACTATTGCCTAAGAGCCTCAGAATAGTGTATGGTCCTATTAAATTAGGGTTAATTAATAAAATTTCTTGAAAAGAATAATTTTCTTCTGAAATACTCATATACGTCTCAGTATCTGCATAGAATTCAAAATCAATATTCCCTTTCATTGCGTCTATACCAATAGTGTATAAAAATATAAGACAGAAAATAAAAAATAACCATAAATAAAGATTACTTAATAATACACTTTTTTTAAACATATAAAGTTATAAATGTAAACAAAATTAAATTTTAAAAATTTAAGACAACTAAATTTTAAACCTATTTCTTACTTTTTTTAATTTTTCAAACAATTGAAACTGATTAGGATAATCTTCAAAAGTTTTAGTTTTGGATTTCATAATGGCATCAAAATTCTCTTTTGTTAATCCAAACTTTTTAAGTGTATACTCGTAATCATTCTTTAACATACTTTCTTCACAAATAGCTTTATTTAACTCCTCGAGAGCTTCAGATCTTGTTATTTGATTGGATACAATTAAACTAGACAAATGACCTTTCCTTTTATCAATATTAAATTTATTAGGTAAAATATATGCTTGAAAAAACCTTGTATAAATTGATTCATAATGCTTTCCGCCGTAATAAACCCATCCCAATTTGGATTGTATAATTTCCATAGCATCTGCTTTTTTATAATCAACATAATCTAAAAATGGCACAAATTTTATTTTTTTAATTTTCATGTAGTAGAAAAGTTTAACCAACCCAAAGTGTGGATAGGTTTTAATTTTCTTCTCTCCGAATTTCTTTTGTACTGCGCTAATATATTTATAATCATAATAACCATATCCCCATTTCAAGGGAAGAATAGATTCTGTTGCAAAATTAACACCATTTAAAATGTACTTAACATTATACTTGCTAGCCATTTTATAAAGAATAGAAATAATAGCATGATCTGTAGGCACTTCGCCGTCAGGAGTAGATGCTTTCAAGAAGGCTAACTGTAAATCTTTAAACTCCTCCCAATCGATAACATAAGTAAACAAGTCAATACCTAGATTATTTAAAGTTTTTTCAATATTACTAACAGCTAATTCCGAATTCCAACCATTATCCAAATGAATTGCAAGTGGTTTAAGACCTAATCTCAATACTTCATAGGCTACATACGTGCTATCAACACCACCACTTACACCGATTACACAATCATATTTTTTACCTTTACCGTCCGTTTTTATTTTTTCTACTAATGCTAATAATTTTCTTTCTCTTTCTTCCAAATCTTCAAAAGTACGTTCCTTTATTAGAGTCTCTGCCCTTTTACAATGGTTACAAATACCTTGCTCATCAAAAACAATATCTGAGTCTGTGGTATCCATTATACATCTATTACAAATTTTATATCCGCTATCTTTTATCATCTTATTTTAATATCTTTTTAAGTTCAATTTGATTTGGGTAATTTATTAATACAGCTTTATGCGGGCCGTGAAAAACGAATAAACTACCCGCAGCCACTGCCGCTATATTTGTAAAATCAACTAAATTTTTTATATCATTGAGATTACCCGCACCTCCACAACCAATTACAGGAATAGAAACATTATTTACAACTGTATTCAAAAAATTTATATCATACCCTTGCATTTGTCCGTCTCTTGCTATAGAATTAAGCATGATTTCACCAGCCCCCATATCTTCTGCAATTTTACAAAAATCTAAAGGACTAATTTTATGCCTCTTCGTTCCTGATTTTGAATAAACAAAATTTTTACCAAATATATCTTTTTTATAATCAATCGAAACTACAATTGTAGAGCTTCCAAATACTAGAGAAGCTTCTTTTATAAAATCAGGATTCTCAACAGCATATGAATTAATTACAATTTTTTCAACTCCTATTTTCAAAATTTTTTCAATATCAGAAATTGATCTAATCCCCCCTCCGTAACTTAGCGGCATAAAACATTCTCCAGCTATTTCTTCTATTAGTTTCAAATTGGGCTCTCTGTTCTCTTTTGTTGCTGTTATATCTAAAAATATAAGTTCATCAACTTCTTTATCATTAAAGATTTTTATCGCATTTATAGGATCCCCAACATAGGTCGGCGAACTAAATTTTTTGGTCTTAACTAAGCCGTCCCCTCTAAGGAGTAAACTAGGTATTATTCTTGTTTTAAGCATTTTATATTGAAGCAAAATTCTTTAATAATTCAAATCCATATTTATGACTTTTTTCTGGATGAAATTGTACACCATAAATATTACCCTTTTGAAATCCAGACGTAAAATTATTTTCATAATTTGTACTACAAAGTTCATCGTTCATATCATTAAGATTTACATAATAAGAGTGTACATGATAATATTTAATTTCCTCAAAATCTATGTCTTTAAATAAAGAATTTCTATGAATAGGTTTGACTACATTCCATCCCATATGTGGTGATTTAAACTTGGTATCTGCAAATTTAAACTTTACTACCTCTGCGTCTATCCAATTCAAACCTTTAGTTTTCCCTTCTTCGCTAGACTTACACATAATTTGCATACCTAAACAAATACCCAAAATAGGTGTTTTATCTACTAATACCTTTTTATCTAACAATTCTTGTAGGTTATTTGAGTAAATATTGTTCATAGCTACATCAAAAGATCCAACTCCTGGGAGAATTAATTTAGAAGCCTTTTCTATTTCTTTCTTATCGGCTGTAATAATCGCATTATAGCCAATTTTTTTTAACATGTTTTGAATAGACTTCAAATTGCCTAGACCGTAATCAACAATAATTATATTATTCTCCATTTAATATTTGATTTAGATTATCAAAAATATTTTTTTTAGGTTGTTTTTCATCAACTATAACAAGAGTATTAACTGCTAATAAATTTTCAATTAAATCCTTCATTTTTGTATGATTTTCACAAAAGTACGCTAATTTATTTTTAATTAATTTTTTATATAAAGAAGCACCATACTCCGATGTAATAATTGAAGGCTTTGCAAATTCAGAAGCTTCAATTACAACTGTGGACTGTACAGTAATATGAATGTCAATGTTTCTAAGTACAGTATATAAAGGCATGACTGAACATATGTCAATTTCGAAATTTACAATCCCATTGTCATTTAATTTTTTTATTATTTTAAATTTATCACTCATCATAACGGGATGTAGTCTAATAAATAAATCATATTGATTTTGGATGTTTTTTAATAATTTCCATGTTTCCCCCATCAATTCGTCAGTACACATACCTGGACTTAATGTAACTAAAATCGAGGCAACATTATTCTTTTTTGTTTTGTTAAATGCTTCATCATAATCTTTGACTAATCTACTAGAATTATCTTTCCAAATTTCAGAAAACATGTTCCCGCTAATTAGCGCTTTATGCTTTATAACATTGGTATTCCAAGTGTCTATTATATCTTTTTCATCATCTGACCAAACCAAAAAATAATCTGGTAACAACCCATAACCAATTTTCGGAACTTTTTCCCACTTACTATAAGCAAGATGTAATTCCCCCTGAACACCATGTTGTATGTCTATTGTTTTAATCCCTAAATCATTACAAGCTTGTATGAATGCCATATTTGAATCACAATAATACGAAACCACAAGGGCTAACCTCGGTTTTGTTTTTTGTAATACACTAATATAATAGGCTTTAAGTTTCTTGATTTTATAAACTTTGGCTCTAACAACTTCTTTACCTGGCAATGTGGCAAAATTTTTATTTGCAAAACCATCTTCAAGGAATTTTTCATAATCTACCCAATTTTCTTTTTCAAATTTTATTTTTATCACCTTATTTATTAATAAGGCTTTGATAATAATATTATCTATTTTTGTTTGAATAAATATCGAAGGTGAATAACGTGGCGAGTAAAAATAATGAGCATCATCTAACCGTAATGTGGATGTAGACGTGTTTTTGTAGTAATCTACAATCGGATCACAAAATTTTTCATACCAAGTATTGTGCAGTTTTGTAAAAGAAACACCGTCGCTTTTTAACAAAATATCTACTTTTTTTAAACTTGCATTATTTTTTAGATCTGAGGTCATGGCTATTAGCCTTCTTATTTTAGCCTTCAAAACCATTCCTACATATCCTAATGATCTTGTTTTTATTCCTCCAGAATTTACTGTTTGGTAAGACAATATACTGTAGTTTTCTATTCTTATAAGAGGCCAAAATTTAATACCGTCAATTTCCCATTCATCAACTGCAAATCTCTTTTCGATGTCATTTATAATATGACCAATATCTTCTAACTTCATTTTATTTATAAGCTTTTATAATTCCTGAGGAGTAATCTATGATAGTATTATCATATTTTTTCATGAATGATTTAAAATCAACAGCCTCTTTAAGAAAAACTTCCTCGTTATGTAAATAAAAATAAGTATCATAGGACCACCAAATGACTCCATTTACTTTTTTGTTTTTAAACTTTGTTTTTAAAATGGTAACTGCATAGTTATCCACAAAATCCTTTTTGAGCATAACATCAAACTTGTATTCGCCATTTTCCTTTCCGTTATAACGTTGCCATATAAAAGGATATACCTTTTTATTATATTTAATTCCTAATCTTATACTTTCCTTTACATCTAATGACACATCTAAATTAGAAGGAGTATATAAATATAAATTTGGACAAAATACATCACAACTTTTGAGTAATGGCGCAATCTTGTCATTACCATGCTTCCATTCTGAAACTGATTTAAAATTATCCTTTTTAAAAGGAATGCCGTAATAGCCCCAACTTACATTAGGGCGTATTTGTTTTGCAATTTTGATTGCCTTTAAAAATTCTTTTAATACAAATTGATAAACAGGGCTATTAGAAGGAAATAACATTAAAATATCAAACGATCTCCCTTCCCAATCCAAGACCCCAATTCCATGAGCACTTTTATCAGGAAAAGCTTGAACTATATATTTGGCAATTGTGTCCGTATTCACAGAGCATTCCTGATTCAAATCTGGTTTATCCGGATAAATTTTATCCCCCAATATAACTTTCACCCCTTTATTACCTTGTTTTTTCAAAAAGGCTTTAGCAACATCACCATAATCATCAATAGCCAAGTAAAGTTTACTTTTACCTATTTGACCATAAGCTAGATTAACCGTAAATGACATTAAAAAAAGAATAAAATAAAAATAATTTTTCATGCTTTAATTTATGCTACATTACGATATAATTTTGTACTGAACCATGGCATTTCATAAACCTTATTACTTAAATACCAAGTTGCTACAAATGATATAAAATATATTATTGCCATAGAAATACTAGCTCCTATTGTTCCAAACCACTTCAGAAAAAAGTAACACAATGGAATATTAAGCAGGGCTGTAGATAGTGTTACAATAGATAACAGTTTAGTTTTTTTAACATAAAAAATAAAACCACATACCATTAAATACATACCATTAAAAGCATATCCCAAAATAATCCATAGGATATAATGAATCGCACTTTGAAAAGATTTCCCAATAAGAAACGACAATATCAACGGCAATATATATACAGAAAAAACAACAACTAAAATTAAAGCTAAGAAATACAAATACGTGAATTTTACAATTTTAATTTTAACCTGAAAATCGTTAAGATTTAATTTATTATACAGCCACGGAACATAAGCACCTATAAAAGCCGTATTAACTAATCCTAAAACACTTCCTATTTGATAGGCTACGGTATAAACGCCCGTATCTGTAACGCTTATTAAATTAGTAATTAGAATACGATCTGTAAAAGCAATGAGTAACCCCCCCAAAATGTGTGGTATCAAAGGAAAACTAAAAGATGTGATATCTTTTAAATCTGCTTTATTATAATTAAACTTTACATATTTAAGCTTTATTAATAAAAACAAACTAATTAATGCCGTTATTGATACGGAAATCAATTGTCCTAACAGCCGACTTTGCCAACCATAATGAAGTTGATAAATAAAAAACAAAGAAAACCCAGCATTCAATATGGATTGTAAAATTTGTAAAACACCATATTTAAATGGTTTTACTTTTACTTGCCAAATAGTCAATAAGGTCATCGTAACAAATTGACAAACCCCTACTAACAAAATAACAATAAGCCACTCGAAAGGTACAGCAGTATAATTACTGATAAAATTGCCAAATAATAAAAACAAAATAAACAAGGCAAAAGTGCTAAAAAGCAATAGTAAAAAGGCATTGCCTACATAACGAGGAAAATCTAACTCTTTATTTTCCTCAAAATACTTTCGATGAATTGCACCATGAGCACTTACCCCAATAAATGGGGTTACAATATTTATTATAATAGCCGCCATTGAAACAATACCATAATCTTCAGGAGAAAAAACGCGTGTTAACACTGGTATTAATAAAAATGGAATACTTGCGTTGATAATCGATGTTATCGTATAAATACCCGATGATTTGAATAATGAAGATTTTAAAATTTTTCCTAGCATTGTGCTTATTAACGTTTACTGTTTTACCAACTTATCCAACGAACTATAAATAGTCACAATCTGTAAGTAGTACTCTTTTTAACTGGCGTACCTCTATGAAGCTGTTATTTTAACAAACATTATAACAACACAATATACTACTTCGATGAGTAAATTTTCTCTATTATTTCAACCACTTTCATCCCCTCTAAGGCATTCGTGGAAATACTATCCTTACCTGCTATTACATTTGAAATATTCTCATATACATAATGATGATTTGCGGCTGAACCTTTATATTGTCCATAATCATTTGGCGGATTACTTTCGGCAAGAACTGGCATTACATAATCTTTAATATGGCAATATTCTACTTCATTCATATACTGTCCTCCTACTTTAACAGACCCTTTTTCAGCAACTATTGTGATGGAACTTTCTAAATTTTTATCCCAAACAGCCGTAGAGTAATTCAAATTTCCAATTCCGCCATCTACAAAATCAAAAGTTACAAACCCTGAATCTTCAAAATCTGTGCTTTTTTCGTGCATAAAATCATTTAATCGGGCATTAATGTTAGTTACGTCACCGAAATACCAATACATCAAATCAATAAAATGGGAGAATTGAGTAAATAATGTACCCCCATCTAATTCTTTAGTCCCATGCCAACTTGTAGGTTTACCAGTTTTACTATCTGGTTTATAATAACGATCATCTCTGTTCCAGTAACAATTGATTTGCACCATACAAATCTTACCCATAATACCTGCTTCAAGAACTTCTTTTAACCATACGGAAGGTGGAGAATAACGATTTTGCATTACACAAAACACTTGTTTATGTTTTTGAAGGGCCTTAAAAATAATTTGCTCACAACCTGCCTTTGTCAATGCCATTGGTTTCTCTATTACAACATGACAGTTATTTTCTAACACTTGTAAACCTTGCTCTTGATGAAATCCATTAGGTGTTGCTATTGCTACTGCATCAACTTCTATCCCAGAATCAAATAAAGAATCTAGTGAATAGAAAAACTTGGCATTTGGATAATTTTCTAAACCCAACTCTTCTCTTTTTTTGATATCACACAATGCTACCAATTCGAAATCGGAGTTTCCAAGAATCATACTCGCATGTCTTTTTCCAATATGTCCACAGCCAATTACTGCAAATTTTATTTTACCCATCTTCAATTAACTTATTTTAGTTACTGTATTATTTTCTAACATATATTCTTGCTTGCTTTCATGACAAACAGCAATACCTTTTTCATTAAACTCCAAACGGTGACCATACTCGCCAACCCAACCGATGTGTTTGGCTGGATTCCCAACCACAAGCGCAAAAGGCGGGACATTTTTTGTTACCACGGCACCTGCTCCTATAAATGCATACTCACCAATGTCATGTCCACAAACTATTGTGGCATTTGCACCAATACTGGCTCCTTTACCCACATGGGTCTTGGCATATTGTTCCCGTCTAATTATTGCACTACGAGGATTTATTACATTTGTAAAAACCATGGATGGCCCCAAAAAAACATCATCATCACAAGTTACTCCTGTATAAATGGAAACATTATTTTGGACTTTAACATTATTCCCTAATATAACTTCTGGCGATATAACCACATTTTGACCAATATTACATTTCTCTCCAAGTGTACAATTAGACATAATATGTGAAAAATGCCATATTTTAGTACCAGTCCCAATTGTACAACCTACATCAACTAATGCAGTTTCGTGTGCGAAAAAATCTTGCATATTTTAGTTATTAAAAAATAATTTTACTTGACTGCAAACATACTCCATTGACTCTAATTCCATTTCGGTGTGAACAGGTAACGAAATTACTTCATCACATAAAGATTCTGTAATTGGCAATTTAAAATCTGAATCCACAAATTGCTGAAATGCTTCTTGTCTATATAATGGAAGTGGATAATATATCATGCTGGGTATCCCTTTTTCAGAAAGAAACTTTTGCAATTCATCTCTTTTACCATTTTTAATTTTCATAGTATATTGATGAAAAACATGTGTACTGTTAGCTTGTCTTTTTGGAACTTGAATTTCTTCAATAGTTGCAAAAGCAGTATCATAAAAAGAAGCCATTTGATTACGTGCCTGACTGTAATTATCTAAATGCTTTAATTTAATATTAAGTATAGCCGCTTGTATGGTATCCAATCTAGAATTACATCCTAAAACCTTATGATAATATTTTTTTTCTTGTCCATGATTGGCAATCATCCTCATCTTTTGAGCTAATTCATCATCATTAGTCATTAACGCTCCTCCATCACCATAACAACCTAAATTTTTTGATGGAAAAAAAGAGGTACTCCCGATATGTCCTATCGTTCCTGTTTTGGCAGTACGTCCATCCGAGAAAGTATAAGTAGCTCCAATTGCTTGGGCATTATCTTCAATAACAAACAAATTGTATTTATTAGCCAACTTCATAATTGATTCCATATCACACGATTGACCATATAAATGAACTGGCACAATTACCTTAGTTTTTGGCGTTATTGCTTTTTCTATAATTTCGGCAGTAATATTAAAGGTGTTTTCATCAACTTCTACCATAACTGGAATTAAACCCAGTAAACCAATAACTTCTGCCGTAGCAACATAAGTAAAAGAAGGACAAATTACTTCGTCTCCTCTTTCAAGTCCTAAAGCCATCATAGCTATCTGCAAAGAATCTGTACCATTCGCACAAGGAATAACATGCTTTACATCTAAATATTTTTCTAAACCAGACTGAAACTCTTTAACCGCTGGTCCGTTAATGAAAGCAGTACTACCTATACAATCAATTACCGCTTGATCTATTTCGTTTTTTATGTGGTGGTATTGTGTTTTTAAATCCACCATTTGAATGGGATTCTTCATAATCTTAATTATATTTTTTTAATGCGAGAGAAGCTATACTCTCGCCTATTGCTAATGATGATGTCGCAGCTGGTGAAGGTGCATTACATACGTTAATTATATTGTTATCTTCAAAAATTAAAAAATCGTCAGAGAGATTCCCTTTACTGTCGCAAGCTTGAGCACGAACTCCAGCGGTTCTGTGTTCTAAATCTTCTTTTCGAATTTCTGGAATCAATCTTTGTAATGCTTTTGTGAATGCTGTTTTTGAATAAGAACGATACATTTCGTACATCCCATCTTTCCAATATTTCATAGCCACTTTTTGAAAACCGGAATGACCTAGTGTTTCCAAAAGTTCTTTCCAATTAATCGTTTTATTGGTATATCCTTCACGCGCAAATGCTAATACTGCATTAGGACCAGCTTCAACACCACCATTAATCATTCTTGTAAAATGGACTCCTAAAAATGGAAAATTAGGATTTGGAACTGGATAAATCAAATTTTTGACTAAATGTTCCTTTTCTTTCTTAATATTAAAATATTCTCCTCTAAAAGGCAAAATTTGAACATCAAGCGCTGCATTTGTCATTTTCGCAACCTTATCCGAGTACAATCCTGCGCAGTTGATAATCCATTTCGTTTCAAAACGATTGTTTTTCGTTTGTATTTCAGAACTATTACCAATAGACTTGATTTCTTGAACATTTTGTTCAAATAAAATTTCACCTCCTAGTTGAACAAACAAATCAGCGTATTTTTGTGAAACTTCGATATAATCTATAATTCCGGTTTGAGGTACCCAAATCCCTCCTATCCCAGTACAATGTGGTTCAATATCTTTGATCTCTTGTGCGTTAATTTTCTTAATTCCCAAAAGTCCGTTGGCTACCCCTCTATCATAAATCCCAGCCATTATAGCCAATTCTTCTTTCTCGGTGGCTACAATTATTTTACCGCAAAGATCATATTTAATTTCATTTTCGTTACAAAACTGAATCAATTGATCATAGCCTTTTTTGCAATTTATGGCCTTTAAACTTCCAGGTTTATAATAAATCCCCGAATGAATCACTCCACTATTATGACCTGTCTGATGCAAGGCAATTTTAGATTCTTTTTCTAAAACAATAACTTTTAATTTTGGGTTTTGTTTTTTTAAATGATAGGCAGTTGAAAGCCCTACGATACCCCCTCCTATAATGATGAAATCTGTTTTCAAATCAATATCTTTAAATTATAACCTCCAGTAGTTTTTAAACTCTTTTGGGCTCTTCATCCCTTTTATATCAAACATGTAAATTTCATCCTTAGATAATTTTTTAAAATCTTCTGTAGTCATTTGAATATATTCATGATGCCCTACTGCCAATACTATAATATCATATAATCCCACAGGCTCTTCAATCAATGTAATTCCATATTCATGAGCCAATTCATTAGGACATCCATGCGGGTCAATAACATGGACATGGATAGAATAATCCATCAACTCTTTCACTAAATCAACCACTTTTGAGTTTCTGATGTCTGAAACATCTTCTTTGAAAGTAATACCCATAACCAAAACCTTAGCTTTTCCAGGATTTTTATCTTGTTCTATTAGAGCTTGAACAATTCTTTTGGCTATAAAACTAGGTATAAAATCATTAACACGTCTCCCTGCAGCAATAACCTGAGGGTCTATTCCCAGTTGTTTGGCTTTGTGCATCAGATAAAATGGATCAACACTAATACAATGTCCACCAACCAAACCTGGCTGGTATTTATGAAAATTCCATTTGGTTCCAGCCGCTTCAATTACTGCTTTGGTATCAATTCCCATTTTATCAAAAATGATAGCCAGCTCATTCATCAATGAAATATTGATGTCTCGTTGGGTATTTTCGATAACTTTCGCGGCTTCCGCAACCTTTATTGATTCTGCTTTATGCAAACCCGCCTTAATGATTGTGCTATATATTTCAGAAATAACTCCCAAAGCTTCTTCATCATTACCAGAAACTATTTTTAATATATTAGTCAAGGTTTTCACTTTATCCCCAGGAACGATTCGTTCGGGGCTATATCCAAATTTAAAATCAACACCTCCTTTTAAACCTGAAATAGTTTCCAATATAGGAACACAATCTTCCTCAGTACAACCAGGGTAAACAGTTGATTCATAAACTACATAATCTCCTTTTTTTAGTGCCGAAGCAACACTTCTTGAAGCTCCTAACAATGGATTTAGATTAGGCACTTTATTTTCATCTATGTCAGTCGGCACACCAACTATATGGAAATGTGCTTTTTTCAAATCCTCCACATCAGAGGTAAACATGATATCACATCCGTCAAAAGCATTAGCTTCTAATTCTTTCGAAGGATCTATTCCATTTTTCATTAACTCCACTCGAGATACATTGATATCAAAACCTATCACTTTGAAATACTTCGCAAATTCTAAAGCGAGAGGTAACCCTACATATCCTAAACCTGTAACAGAAATGACTTTTTCTTTATTTAAAAATGATTCAAATAATTCTGACATAAAACTTTATCTTTTAATAATTTATTTGAAACTGTTAATTTTATCTTAACAAGCTTCTTTGCTTAAAACACAATTTGTAAAACTAAGTTCCCCCCTTAGTTAATAGTTATTCTAAATCATTAATTGTATGACTTTTGCTTGATAATTCGAGCCGGAACTCCTCCTACAATTGTGTTAGCTTCAACACTTTTAGTAACAACGCTATTAGCTCCAATAATAGAATTATTTCCTATTTCTACTCCTGGATTAATAAAAACATTTGCACCTATCCACACAAAGTCTCCAATTATAACATTTGCACTCTTTTTTAATCTATTTTCTAGAGAAAAATCTTGGTCTGCTATATCCGTAGAAGTGTAGACTCTAACATTATGGCTTATTTGACAACCTTTACCGATTTTTACACTATTCCCTTTTACAACCTGAATAGTAGATAATTCACCAATGTATGAACTATCCCCTATGACAATGTCTCCATCACCATAAAATATAATGTCCCGTCCATTAAATCTAAAATTTTTATTTAAATTATATTTTTTTCTAAAAACAGAATAAATACAATTATTTTTAAAATTGTCTATTTTTATAAAAAATTTACCAAGAAGTAATTTAATCATCTTATTCTTTTTTAAACATGTATATGTAACAACTTACTATTTTCATTGTATATTCAAATAATATTCCGTCAAAACCCAATCAGCCATAGTATCTATATCTATGCTTCTTTCCTCAGGCATAATAATTTTCTTTATTTTTTCAAACTCACTAATTGGAGTTTTTTTAAGTGAATCTACTCTCATCAAATACATAGATCCATTATAAGTAAAAACATCAGGGCAATCTTGTCTTCGTGTAAAACTAGATTTTTTACTTCTTTCCAAAAAGTTATCCCCATTTTCTTCAAATATTGTGTAGTAAGGACTTTCTTTAGATTTTTTTACACTAACAACCATATCACATTCTTCATCATACGTTTCAAATAAATTAGCTATATCATCTTGATGACGAAAAGGTGAAGTCGGTTGCAAAAGCAATACTGCATCAAACACTATGTCATTAACTTCATAATGTTTCAAAGCATGCATAATTACTTCATAAGATCCAGCAGCGTCTGAGGCTAATTCCTCCGGTCGTTTAAACGGAATTTCAATTTCTAACTTAGTTAATAATTCTAATATTCCATCATCATTTGTTGAGACACACAAAACATCTTCAGGGTTCATGTTGTGCAAAGCAAAATCAATTGAATATTGTATAAGTGGTTTATCGCCAAGCATTTTTATGTTTTTTCCTGGCAATCCTTTTGACCCAGCTCTTGCTGTAATTAAATATAGTATTCTCATTAAAATTTTATGTGCTTAATATCTAATTGGGCTTTCTCAAAATCTTCATGTTTACCAACATCTAGCCAATAACCCAAGAAAGGATAAGAAATAACTTTTAATTCATTTTTGATCAATTCTTCCATTAAATCGGTGGCATTAAAAAAAGTATTTTTCGGTATATATTTCAACATTTCTTTTTTCATCAAATAAATCCCTCCATTGGAATAATAAGTATAAGTCGGTTTTTCCTTAAAGCTTTTTACTTCCCCTTTATTGGTTTCCAAAACGGCATAAGGAATATTAACTTGATATGGAATGGTCAACACTGCCAAATCGGCATCTTGATTTATAAATTCTAGAAAAAACTGTTCGTAATCAATGTTTGTTAATAAGTCTGAATTCGTTACTAATATATAATCATGTTCGAAATTATTAATTTGAGAAACCGCACCTATTGTCCCTAATGGCTCATTTTCCCAAACATATTCTATTTTAATATTCTTTCCTTTTCCATTTCCAAAATGATTCTCAATTTGTTCTCCTAAATATTTTACTGAAACCCAAAAATCATCAATTCCAAATAAAGTCAAACGATCTACATTGTGTTCCATTATAGCTTTATCACCCACTTTTAAAAGTGGTTTAGGCATCGTATCCGTAAATGGTTGCAAACGTTGTCCTCTACCACCAGCCATTATAACAGCATCAATTGGCAAATACGATTTTACTCTTCTAAAATTGATTACATTTATTACCTTATGATTTTCATCAACTATGGGTACTATTCTAAAATTACCTTCTCGATATTCAATAATCTTATGCAAGTTATTCTCTCCTTTAGTAATATATCTAGGATTTTCCTGAATAACTTCATCAATCAAACTATCAATTGTACATCCTTTTAGTAATCCTCTCCTAATATCCCCATCAGTAAGCGCACCTATTAGCTTATCGTCAAAATCTACTACAAAAAGTATAGCATCTTGCGGTAGTTCATTTAAAACAAGTAGTGCTTGTTTTATTGAACTACCAAAAACGATTAGATGAAGTTTATAATTTTCCATGTGATTATATTCATTAACAATTCAATTGGAACTGTCTATTGTTTTTTATTTGATTCTATTAGTCTATAAAAAAAACACTTACCTATAAAACTGCAATATGTGTTTTCTCTTCTCATAATCTTCTTGTCCATGAACTGAAATCCATGAATTGACAATATCCTTATAAATTTCATGATTGAATATACGTTTACCAATATAGAAATCATTTTTAGATTTAGAAAAATTTGATTTAAATTTAAACAAAGGATCATTTAAATCATTTGTTAAACCACCGCCTAAATTTATTGTGTTTATATTTTTATCCTGAAGCCATTCCACTGTCTTTGACAATAAAAAATTTGTAGCGGGCACCTTTGAGTGTTCTAAATTTCTAGCAGACAAATAATAGGTTGCTATATTTCCACTGATTAAGAATAAAGAATAACAATAACTTACCCCTTCTTTCTCTACCCTAGTAAGTATTATTTTTCCTCCTAAATTATCAAAAAGTTCCTTTATCAATTTTTTATCAAAAAAATAAAAAGAACCAGCCCCAACATTATTCATAGTTAAATAATACATCTCGACAAACTCATTTAAGTCGTCTTTCTCTCTAGTTACGAAATAATTATATCCTTCTTTTTCAAGTTTTCGTATTACGTTCCTATTTGTTCCTGAATATTCTTTTGTCCAAATGTCTTCCCAAGATTGATCGATATCCAAGGTTACAATTGTTCTATTTTGAAAATTTGTTATTCCTTGGCTAAACTTTAGATTTTCATTATATAAAAAATGATACCTAACAAATTCTGTTACGCAGTTTTTAGACATAAATTCATTGAAAAGAATTTCGGCTTCAACAAAAAAATTTGGATTGGAACAATAAGGCCCACAATATCCATAAGGAGAAGAAATATCGAAAAAATTGTTTAATTCTGCCTTTTCAAAACCAAGTTTTATGTATGGATAAATAAAAATATCTTCGTTTTTTTGAGCTATAAAAATTTCATACTCCCCTTTTTGAATATTAGCATCTATTTCAAGGAATTCCGGGTAATAATAAATATCTAAATCAAGATTTAATGCTTCTAATAAATCAAAATAGACTGCTATATTTAATTTGTTTATAATTGAATATTTATCTTGCATAAAACATGTTTATTGCATTCCCTATTCTATCTAAATCACTAAATCCATATCTATGGTCAATATGAATCGATAAACTATTTTTTGTTTCATTTGAATTCGCATCTAACCAATGTATAGCAGTAAAAATTTTTTTGTTAGCTAAAAACTTTTTTAATTCGTCACGCTTATCACACTTAATCATAAAATACATATATTCCCCTTTAATAATCTGTATAGGTACTATTGAATTTAATTTAGCTTTCAAATAATTATAATTTGAAATTCGCCTTTTTAAAATATCATCAAATTTAATCCTTGTTAACCTATGTATCTCACTTGGATTTGCACTTTGAATTGTGGTTGTAAATAATTCGTCATTTGCTCTCTTAAATAAATTAAGATATTCTATTTCAAAGGCACTATTATTTGATTTAAAGAAAGCTGTTTTAATTAATTCTGCTTTCTTCTTGAACTCAAAATAAGAGGAATTTGACATCTTATCAACTTTCGTAGAAGTATCGACGTAAGCAACCGCAATTTCTAGATTGCAAAATTTACGCAAACTATTAATTGCATAGTCTGATCTAGACTTTTTAATATCAAAAGGGGCTTGCACGAAATCTTCAACAACAAAGGAATCTTTGCCAAAATTAAATTTGGATATTTCACTAAAGCAATTATAATGGAGTAATAAAATACAATTTAAGATACCAATAGTACTATTGATTTGCTCAGTAGAATTATATTTAAAAACACCTACAATTTTAACATCGAGAATTTTCAATTTAGATCGTAGCCTTTCTATTGTTTCCATACAATAATTCTCAGGAATCCATAAATGAAGATCCTTTTGAACTTTACATTTTTCAGAAATAATATATGCTAAAGCATCGGTTCCTGTCTCAAAAAAAACTCTTTTTTTTTCATTCAGTGACTCTGGAAAATAATCATATAGCATTTGATTATCTTCCATAATGAATTTATCCAAATCATGAGATGCATACTCACCTCCAATATATTTGTCTAAAACCATGATTTAAAAAATATCTTTTTTTACCAATAAATTATTTGATGGTAACGCTTTCAAAAAGTTTATAATTTTAACACATGCTGTCCCATCACCATATATATTAGGTTTATTGTGAAAAACCGACTTAAATTCATCTGAAACGCCAAACTTAATGGTACTTAATATTTCATTTATATCAATTCCACAATTAATTACATTCACATTTGATAATCTTCCTTTTTGTCTATTCCCGACGTTGATTACTGGTAAATTAAACGATTGAGCTTCAACTAATCCACTCGAAGAGTTTCCAATCATAATATCCGCATATTTTAATAAAGAATAATATCGTTTTTGCCCCAAACTTTGAACAAAGACAACACCACTGTTTTCAGAAGCAAATTTTTCAATCACTCCGTTAATTTCTCTACCCCCATTATCAAAATTAGAAGCCGTAATTAAAACTTGAAATTCATTATAACAACTGATTTCCCTAAGAAGACTTTCAACAAAATCACCATCAATCAGATTGTCAATTGTTTGAGGATGAAAAGTACAACAAATTGTTTTCTTATTTAATGACAAACCTAAGTCCTCAAACAAATCATCTTTTTCAATAAAATCCATATTTAAGATTTCATCTAGACCTGGTTCTCCTGAAGTACAAATCCTCCATTCTTCTTCTCCCATTTTTAAAATATTCTTTTTATAAATATCTGTAGCGGGAAAATGCAAATGAGCCATTTTAGTCAACGCATGTCTAATTTGATTATCGATAGCTCCTTCGGTTGTTTCTCCACCAGAAATGTGAGCAATAGGAATATTATAAAGTAATGCTGAAGAAGCAACAGGTATAAGCTCATATCTATCTCCTAAAACAAATATTAAATCTGGCCGGTTAAAATAAAAATACTTGCCAATTTGTTCTTGCAAATTAGATAAAGAACTTGTAGAAAAATCGTCATGGTTATTGATATCTAAAAAATCAAATGTTTCAGATATTTTAAATCCATCCGCTATAATTTGATTAATAGTTTCCCCGTATTCCTTTATTAAATGTGCTCCTCCTACAAGTAAATCAAGTGAAAAATCCAAGTCCTTGTCAATTGCTCGAATTAATGGGCTTAACAAACCGTATTCAGACCTAATAGAGGTAAAAACAGCAATGTTTTTTATTTTATTCAAAATTCAAATCGTTTAGTTTTAGCACTTCCCCTTCTTCAATTTCTTTATTAGCAGTTTTGCCAATAACGAAATCATAATCCTGAGCACTTAATGCACTTACTGGTCTTTTCATTATCAAATGTTCATCAGTAATGATTTCTCCCGAACTAATAGTTCTATTCAAATAAATTCCTTTTTGAACAATTTTTTTGGTTTCAATTTCAGAATTATGAGCTTTTTTTAATCCATCCCCACTAATTGCTTTCTCAATATTCCTTATCTGTAATACCATCTCTTTCAACTCTTCAGGTTCAAGGGAAGCTTTATGGTCTGGTCCAGGTAAATTTTTATCTAATGTATAATGCTTTTCTATCACAGTTGCTCCAAGCGCAACAGCTGCTAGAGAAACTTCAACACCTTCTGTGTGATCAGAATATCCCACAGCTGTATTAAATACTTTAGCAAGAGTACCCATTACTTTTAAATTAACAGACTCTAGAGAAGCTGGGTAATTTGAAGTACAATGCAAAATTGTAACTGATGGGGCACCAGATTCTATTAGAGCATAATATGCTTTTTCTACTTCACCAATCGAAGACATTCCTGTAGAGAGAATAATTGGTTTTTTTTTCTGTCCAAAACGTCTTAAAAACGGGATGTTTGTAACCTCTCCTGAACCGATTTTAAGAATAGGAAGCTGTAATTCATCTGCTAAGAAATCTAAACTTTTATAATCATCTGGAGTTGAAAGAAACTTAACTCCTTTGGATTCTGAATAAACTTTAAGCACTTTGAAATCCTCGAAAGATAATTCTAATCTTTTAAGCATTTCAAATTGAGTAGTATCTGAACCATCATTGTTTTTTTGATAATCTGCTTTGGCAGCTGATTTATCAACAATATCTTCAGTTATCCACGTCTGAAATTTTACATAATCTACATTAGCCTCAGAGGCCACATCAATTAATTTTTTTGCTAAATTAATATCTCCATTGTGATTAACTCCAGCTTCTGCAATAATAATTACTTTACTCATTATTTATTCTTTATCTAACACTACTTGGTATATTAACAATTCGTTCTTCTAAAAATTCAGCATTGATCTGCCCGTCTTTCTGACAATGAGCATACATCGGCAAACGATACATCAATTGCCATATTGGTCGGGTCATCACTCCGTTCACATTGGTTGTTTCCAGAAACAAATCACGTTCAGCTTTATTTTCCAACTCCACACACATCAACCAATAGTTTGCTTTGGTCTCAGGCGTTTCAGTTCTGAATTTTATCCCATTAGTCGCAAAGAATGATTGGTACTCTTTGGCTAATTTTCTTTTATTATCTAAAAAACCATCCAACTGTTCCAATTGGGCACATGCCAAAGCAGCATTCAAGTTGGGCATTCTGAAGTTATAACCCATTTCATCATGCACATATTCATATGGATGTGGAATTTTGGCTGTAGTGGTTAGGTATTTTCCTTTCTCCCCTATTGAAATGTCGTTGGTAACTATGGCACCACCACCACCACAGGTCACTATTTTATTTCCGTTAAATGAAAAAACACCTACTTTCCCTAAACTCCCTGTTGGTTTTCCTTTGTACTCACTGCCTAATGATTCTGCAGCATCCTCTACCACTGGGATTTTCCAAGCATTACAGACGCTAATCAGTTCGTCTAAATGCACTGGAAATCCAAAAGTGTGCATCGGTACACAGGCACTTATTTTTTTGCCTGTCTTTCTATTATAGCAACCGTCCTCACGCAAATCACCAAATTCTTCTAAAAATGAAGCAACCGCCTTAGGAGACAATCCCATCGTGTCTAAATCAACATCTAAAAAAACAGGGATTGCATTTTGATACGCTATAGCATTGGCAGTAGCTACAAAAGTCAGTGCTTGTGTCAATACTTCATCCCCCGCTTTCACACCCACTAACCGCAATGCCACTTGAATACCCGCAGTACCATTAACAACAGCAACTGCTTTTTGAGTTTGGGTAATGCCTTGCATCATCAATTCAAATTGATCCACATAAGCCCCTACAGAGGACACAAAAGTAGAATCAATAGTTTCTAATAAGTAATTTTTTTCGTTACCCCCAAAATGAGGAACGTGCAACGGAATAAAACTTTCCGTTTTAAACTGTGCTTTTATAAAGGATATAACCGAATTAATATCTGCCATAATTACATTTTTGAATCTAAATATTTACCGGTTTCTTTATGTCCAAAATTTGGAATCATTACATGAAACAAAGCGACAATTTCCTCTTTATCCCATTTTTCATCTGTTTTCATCTGAGCAATTTTAGCGGTAAAATTTTCTAATTTAGATGGATCAAAGTTAGCTTCATTTTTAATAACCCCCAAGTTTTCGAAACGTTGCATATCCAAAACCTCGCTATCAGTAAAAAACTCCTCAAAATCTTTTTCTCCTGTAGTATCACTGGCTGTAAACAAACACGGCCATTTTTTTTGGACTAGCAAAGCCTCAACATTATCTCTGGCTTCTTCTTCATTTTCACACAAATAGGGTTCGTATCCAATTTCAGCCAAGTATTTAACGGCTATGTCTGCAAAAGAGATCAAATGCAAGTTCTCACTCAATTTAGGAAAGAAAATATCTCTATTTTCCCCGAATATACAGGACATCAAACATAATTCTCCCGATTCTTTTGGAGTTACAAAATAACGTTTAATATCATTGGGAGCCACTATAGGCTGTTTTTTTAAAATACGTTGGTTGAAGCCATGTAATAAAGACCCATCCGAAAAGGCCACATTGGCAAAACGGGCGGTGGAAATTTTTATCTGTTGACTTTTACGCATCAAATACATTTCCATGATACGCTTGGAAGCTCCCATCATGTTTACCGGATTAGCCGCTTTGTCTGTTGAAACACAAAAATATTTCTTGGTTCCGTTTTCTATCGATTGTTGTAAAGTTTTCTCGGTATTGAAAACATTCACATCAATCATTCTCATCAATGTAAACGGATCTTTTTCGCTACGAACGTGTTTTAGAGCCGAAAGATTTAAAACATAATCATATTTTCCGTCCGAATTGATAAATGCATCATATTCAACAGATCCGATATCCAAGGCGAAAGTTTGAAAGTCCCCGTCGATATACCCGTAAGAACTTCTCAAGTCACGAACCAGTTCCACCATATTATTTTCGCTGATATCAACAACATGTAACTTTGATGGATTGCGTTTAAAAATTTCTTTGGTTACCGCTTGACCTATTGACCCAGCACCACCTATTACCAAAAAAGAAGAACTACCAACAATTTTAGAAAGTTCATTTTCATACTTTAAAATATCTTTTTCAAATATTTCTGAATCTCGGCCAATTAATTTAAGGATATTCATTTGGTGTCTTAATTGAAGAATAATTTATTATTTAAAAAAATTATTGAATTATTGATTTTAATAACCGCTTTACTATCAAAAACAGTACTGTTAAAAACCCGAACAAAAATCCACCTATCATTAATCCTTTGGCTTTACCAAAACGCTCTTTAGGTAAAGGTAAAATAGGGCGATCAATTACTTGTATTAACGGTGTTTCTTTGCGTAATGTCACTTTAGCCAATTCGCTTTGTTTGACCAACTCTGTTAATATGGCCGTATTGGCTTGTACATCTATCTGTCTGCGGGCTGAAGGGGCACGTCTTACATTCATAGCGGGATTCAGTCCAAAAGTATTATCATTGGCAACTGCTACTCCTGTAATAGCTCCGTTAAGTTCTCTGCGAATAGAATCTCTTTGCTTTTCTAAAATAGCCATATTCATTCTGGCTTTTTTACTTTTGGTATCTACATAAAATTTACTTACTTGTTTAGCAAGTGCTTCGCAAAAATATTTAGAGAACAATTCGTTTGTCGATGCAACATCCACACTTATAATGGCAATTTTTTTATCCTTTTGTGCAACACTCAATGCTTCTTTGGATAAACTTCCATACATCACTCCCATAATACTATCATGTATGCGTGTAAAATATTTGCGTTTGGCATTAGGTAAAAAATGTATATTCTTATATTTTGGATTGTCTTTCCAATCGTTTCTCCATTTGTTATTCTCGATATACATCTCAGCCAAAGAAATTACTTTTCCATTTACTGTAACAGGAGTCAATAATGTCTGTTCTACCATTAAACGAGACTTAAATAGCTCTGTCAAATTGGATCCTGTAAATATACTACCGCCTCCGCCTCCGCCAAGGTCTAATCCTAATGAACTCGCCAATCCAAGCGCACTTCCTAAACCGCCACCACTACCTTTCTCATCTTCTAAAGCAAACGATAATGTTGCGGTATAAACGGGCTTTTTAATAAAGGAGTAGGTCAATCCCAAAGCAGCTCCTATAATTCCTGCTATTACAATGATTTTCCATTGTGACAGCAAATAGGCATACCATTCCTTGGCTTTCTCTAATAACTCTTTTAAAGATATTTCGTCGTTGGGTATTTGTTCGTTCATTTAATTCGGTATTCAATTATTTGTTGTGTATTTTCTGTAGTCTTAAATCAACTTATTTTGTTTATTTTTCAATCATTTGTTATCTAAATTCAGCTTTAACATTATTGAATTCTGTATTATGAGAACCCAGTTATTTAAAAGCGGTAATAATTAACAATGCCATACTGGTAATGACACTACCAATACTTACCCATTCTCCCGTTGTTAATTTTTTAGTAAGAGGTTTTTCAGGAACAACAATCTGAGAACCTGGGGTAACTTTTGGATACGTCCTAAAAAACAAAAATCTCGATTTGGAAACAGCAGCTCTACCATTAGGATAAATGACAAATGCTTTTTTCTTCCAACCTTTAGCATTCACACCTCCTACAGCATTCAAATAATAACTAAAACCCCTTCCGCTTGCATAAGGAATTTCCGACGTTAAAAGCACGCTACCCACAACCTTAACTGTTTCTTTAAAGAATGAAACCTCAATTTCATCACCGGGTAACAAAACGATATTGCTACTATTATTTGGATTTTTAAGCACTTTTTCCCAATTTACAGGGATTGTAGAATACTTTATATCCTCCTTTAATTTCCGTGCCAATTTGTTTTGAATCGTATCTTTACTATCCGCATTTACATTTTGCAATTCATCAATTTGATCTGCTGATATAGGTCTCATAATTTTAACACCTCCTAAAGTAGCGTTTGCTGTTAATCCCCCTGCCCTATTGATAACATCAAATATTTTTTCTTTCTTATGGGCTAAAACATATTTTCCGGGATAGGCTACAGCACCGCTTATTACTACCATTTCTGGTTTTGAAAAAACAGACATCCTTCTAACATTTACAACATCAAATGGTTTTAATACAAAGTTTTTTAGCTGTTCATTATTATCAGAAGCAATTTCTATATTAAATAATTCAACTTTATTTGGGTTGTTCACATCGATTTCTTCGGCTTTTATCATTCGTGCTATTTCCACTCTCTTGGAAGCCGACCCTTTTAACCCCCCTGATTCTATTAATAAATCATTCAAAGTTAGGTTTTCATGGTATTCATAAACACCTGGAGTTTTTACTTCTCCATCGATAGTAACTTTATATTCTTCCTTGAAATCCAAAATAGAATATACCATTACTTTATCTTCTTTACGCAAGGTAATATTAGCATTCATGTCCCCCAACAAAGCTTTTTCTAGATTTACATTTACAACTTCCGTTGTCAAATCCGACTTTAATCTCACTATGATAGCTCTGTTTTTATAGGCATCTTCTTTTAATCCTTCGGCTTGTGCCACTAAATCAGAAATACGCATCCCCTCATAAAAAGAATAGGTGTCTGGCCTAAAAACAGCACCTGCAATTACGATACGGTTTTCAAATCGGTTTAAGATTTTGGAAACTTTATAGACATCTCCATTTAACGGAATATAACTGCTAAATTTTGATGCTTGAATATCTGCGACTTTATACTCTTTTCCTGTTTTTTGCAATACATTTACTGAAGCTGTGTAAGCAAACTCATTAAATCCTGAAGTAAAAGTTAATAAATCTGAAAAACGCTCTCCTTTTTTTATTTCAAAAATCCCAGGTCGTTTTACCTCTCCTTCTACCGTAACTCTATTAGTGTACGCTGGAATCCGAATAACATCATTATCCTTTAAACCAACATTATCCGATTGATTACCACTCACTAGAAAACGATAAATATCAATAATCTTATAAACCTTATTATTTCTTATTAACTCAATATTTCTATAACTCTCATTTTTTGAGGGACCTCCACATAGAAACAAAGCATTATACACTGTTGCAAGTGATGAAATGGAATAGTTACCAGGAAGTCTACTTCCTATGATAGTTACTTTTATAGTTCTAATTCGGCTTAAACTTACCTCTACTTTTGATTGTCCTGAACGTACTGTACTATAAACACGAGCTATAGCTCCTTTTATTTTTTGAGTAGCTGCTTCAATTGTCAGTCCAGACACCTGTATATTACCAACATTTTGTATTGATACTATACCTTCTCTAGAAACCGTTATTTTATCCTCAAACACTTGAACTCCAAAAACACTGATTTGCAATTCATCTGCAGGTCCCAAAATGTAATTTACAGGAGTAGCCAATTTTAAATTAGGTTCGAAATTTAAAGTGGGATTATCAAACAACTCAGAGCCAAAAACAAGTAAATTAAGTGTGTCTTTGAATTTCTTATTTTTGAATTTCTCTTGTTTAAGTTCGGAATCTTCACCATTTCCCTCTTCATATTCAAAATCTTCTTTCTTGACTTTTTTCTTTGTCGTCGTTTTTTCCGAATCACTGGACGAAGGCATCGCCAAACGCTTTTTTAATTTGGCAAACTCCGAAGCACTCATTCCTTTGGCCAAGGCCATTGGCTCAGCTTGGTCAACAGTCAAATTATTACTTTGCAACTGTGTTTTTATTTTAAAAATTTCAGCATCGGTTAAATAATCAACTCTTACAGTACTTAAATCACTCCCTTTTAGAATATCCTGAGCCATCAAAGAGCTCGTTTGAAAAAGGGCTATAAAAAGGACAATTGCTGTAATTATTTTTTTCATATTCTATTTAATTTTTCGCTTGAATTAAAACAAGCTATTTAATATTTTTTTTAATAAACACTAGACATCTACACTCTTCTATTTTACAAGAAAAAGAGACCCCTTTACACGGCTTCGCCGCAGTGAGTCCCAATATTAGGTCACCGTATTATTAAGAGTTTGCAAATTTACATTAAAAAAAAAGATTTTACCTTCTTTTTAAACTCCTGATTTAGCGTTTTCAGAGCTAGCTCTTTTAAAGAAAAACAACAGCAAAAAAACATTGAAAACCAACACCTTAAGCCTAAAACAAGACGCTCTTTTGCTTTTTTTACTTAACAAAAAAAAATAAATTATTTTTTTTCCACTCTAAGAATACATCCTAAAGATTCTAAAACCAATACATAATGATGGTGTTTTACCTCTTGCACAATAGCAGATTGCGCTGCAAAAGGACCCGATTCTAACACGACCTTATCTCCTTTTTGCCAAGTGTCTGCACTAACTTCATAAGTATCTGGTGCACTCAACCAATCTTGAATGATTTGGATCTCTGTTTCTTTTACTACGGCGGGTTTCCCTAGCCAAAACAAATACCGAATGGCACCAGGAATTTCAAAAATAGCATTGCGCTCCTTTTCATTGAGCTGAACAAAAATATAGGAATTAAACAATGGCAGCTCCACCTTTTTTTTGCGATCAGACCATTGACTCACTTTAGTTATCAAAGGACAATACGCTATAACACCTATTTCGTTCAACCGCTCTGCGACTTTCTTTTCCCACTTAGGTTTGGTGTAAACTACGTACCAGTTCATTTTTTAATTTACTATTAATTATCTAGTATCTACATTCAAAAATTAGCCCCGAAATTATCGGGGCTAAAATCTAAAATTCCTCTATGAATACTGTTTTTCATAATACGAAGCATACGCCCCAGAAGTCACATTATTTAACCAATCTTGATTATTCAAATACCAATCGATAGTGATTTCCAATCCTTGTTCGAAAGTTACCGATGGCTTCCAACCCAATTGGGTATTTATTTTTGAGGCATCAATGGCATAACGCAAATCATGGCCTGGCCTGTCTTTTACGTAAGTAATTAACTGTGCTGATTCTCCTGCTGTTCTACCTAGTTTTTGGTCCATAAGTTGACACAATGCTTTAACCAAATCAATGTTTTTCCACTCATTAAACCCGCCAATATTGTACGTCTCGTGATTTTTTCCATCGTGAAAAACCAAGTCGATAGCCACCGCATGGTCTTTTACAAACAGCCAATCTCTGGTGTAGTTTCCATCTCCGTAAACCGGTAATGGTTTATTATTGATGATATTATTGATAAACAACGGGATCAATTTCTCTGGAAAATGATAAGGACCATAATTATTGGAACAATTGGTTATTACATACGGCAATCCGTAAGTTTCCCCATAAGCACGAACGAAGTGATCCGAACTTGCTTTAGAAGCCGAATACGGTGAATTAGGATCATAAGCAGTAGTTTCTGTAAACAAGCCTTCGGCTCCTAGTGATCCGTAAACCTCATCGGTACTCACATGGTAAAAACGTTTACCCTCAAAGTTCCCCAACCATTGCTTTTTGGCAGCGTTCAATAAATTCATAGTTCCAATCACGTTGGTTTTCACAAAAGCCAAAGGATCTTCAATAGAACGATCGACATGCGATTCGGCAGCTAGATGAATGACTCCATCAAACTGTTGCTCTTGAAACAACGTATTTATAAAACTTTCATCTGTAATATCTCCTTTTACAAAAGTGTAATTCGACTCATTTTCAATATCCTTAATATTTTCTAAATTCCCTGCATACGTCAAGGCATCCAAATTAAAAACTTGGTACTCTGGATAGTTTTTTACAAATCGTCTTACGACATGTGAACCAATAAACCCCGCTCCTCCTGTAATAAGTATCTTTTTCATTTTTTTTAGTTTTATATTTTCTATTGACTGAAATCTACCGTCTATTTTCTATTCTCTATTTTCTATTTGACATTGTCAAAGTTTTCCATCAACACCTTCTGTCAAAACTCCTTTCACATCATACAAAACACTACAGTTTTTTCGTAGTGAATTAATGTCTAAATCCAAAAATTCGGCATGAGCCACGCCTAAAACTACAGCATCAAAAGTATTATTTGGAGCCTTATTTACCATTTTTAAACCATATTCGTGTTCCACCTCAGAAGGATTGGCCCAAGGGTCAAAAATAGTCACTTGAATCCCATAATCTTCTAATGCTTTTATCACATCCACGATTTTGGTATTGCGAACATCAGGACAATTCTCTTTAAACGTAATACCCAACATCAACAAGTTAGCCCCATTGATAGTCACTCCTTTTTTGATCATTAGTTTCACTACTTGCGAAGCCACATATTCGCCCATACTGTCATTCAAACGACGACCGGCCAATATTATTTCAGGGTGATAGCCTTTTTCTTGGGCTTTCTGAGCTAAATAATATGGATCTACTCCTATACAATGTCCACCAACCAAGCCCGGCTTGAAGGGTAAAAAATTCCACTTGGTTCCCGCCGCTTTAAGCACAGCAGCAGTATCAATATCTAAAAGATTAAAGATTTTGGCTAATTCATTTACAAAAGCAATATTGATATCTCGTTGTGAATTTTCGATTACCTTGGCAGCCTCAGCCACTTTTATAGAAGGAGCGAGATGTGTCCCCGCAATGATAACCGATTGGTACAATTCGTTTACTTTTTGACCAATTTCAGGAGTGGATCCCGAAGTTATTTTTAAAATTTTCTCAACCGTATGTTCTTTATCGCCTGGGTTAATACGTTCTGGAGAATACCCCGCAAAGAAATCGACATTAAATTTCAATCCCGAAACTTTTTCTAAAACAGGTACACATTCCTCTTCGGTAACTCCTGGATATACTGTAGATTCATAAATAACGACATCTCCTTTTTTTAAAACAGAACCAACGGTTTCACTTGATTTAAACAAAGGCGTTAAATCGGGACGGTTATTTTTGTCAACTGGAGTAGGAACCGTAACAATAAAATAATTACAATTGGCTATGTCTGCTATTAACGAAGTACAATACAACCCTTTTTCAGTACTTGATTTTTGAACTAACACTTTTTGTAAAGTTACTGCATCAACCTCTAGCGTACTATCCATACCAGATTGTAGCGCTTCAACTCTTGGCACATTGATATCAAATCCTACAACCGAAAATTGGGTAGCAAACAATCGAGCCAAAGGCAAACCAACATAACCCAAACCTATTACTGCAATTTTTATGTCTCTATTCAATTTCTTAAACTATTGTTGGATTTAAAAGCTTTATTTATAAAAACAAATTTTCAGAATAGCACTCAAATAATAAAGTTAATTTCCGTTTTGAATTTAGCTCACAAATGTACAAAAAATAAGAATTCCTTTTATTCAAAAAAAGGCCTTCTATAGGGCAAAAAAAAGATTTTTAAAAACTGTAATTGTAAACAACTAACAGTCATAAAAATCTTTAAAAAAAATCGCAGCCAAAAAGTGAAAAATCACTATTTTTAGTTATACCCAATTAAATAAAAAACGCTTACTTTAAGTCACTTTTTATTATATATTTAAAAATATCACGATCCGATAGCTTGATAAACGAACCCAATTTTCACCAATTCTGTTTTATTGAGTATATTTCTTCCATCAAAAATAAAAGCTGGTTTTTGCATACCATCATATATCTTTTGCCAATCATAATTTACAAATTCGTCCCATTCCGTAAGTACTGCAATGGCATGAGCTTTTTCACAAGACAAATAAGGATCGTCAAAAGTAAATATACTATTTGCATTCTCCTCTTCGGTTCTAGTTTCTAAATAATTCAAGTCCGAAAGAATTTTTTTTCTAGACACTTTAGGATCATACACCGCAATTTTTGCCTGTTCGTTAATCAAATCATTAGCTACATATATCGCAGCCGACTCTCTGGTATCATTGGTATCCTTCTTGAAAGCCCAACCCAAAAATGCAATTTTTTTATCGGCAACGGTATTGTAAAGCGTTTGCACTATATTATTAGAAAAACGACGTTTTTGATGATCGTTCATGATAATCACTTGCTCCCAATAATCGGCTACTTCGTTCAATCCATATGATTTCGCAATATAAACTAAGTTCAAAATATCTTTTTGAAAACAAGAACCACCAAATCCTACCGATGCTTTAAGAAATTTAGATCCAATTCGGCTATCCATTCCTATGGCTTTAGCCACTTCATTGACATCGGCACCTGTTTTTTCGCAAAGCTCAGACATGGCATTTATAGACGATATTCTTTGTGCCAAGAAAGCATTAGCCGTTAATTTAGACAACTCTGATGACCAGACATTAGTAGTTAATATTTTTTCAGGACTAACCCAATTGGAATACACATCAACCAAAGCCTGAATCGCTTTTTGTCCTTCTTCCGACGTATCACCTCCAATCAATATTCGGTCAGGATCTAATAAATCCTGAACAGCGGTACCTTCGGCTAGAAATTCCGGATTAGAGAGAATCTGAAATTGAACCCCATTTCCAGTAGTATCCAGAATACTCTTGATTGCTCCAGCTGTTCGTACTGGCAAAGTAGATTTCTCTACAACAATCTTACTGTTTTTGGCAACTTTGGCAATTTGTCTGGCACACAATTCAATATATTTCAGATCGGCTGCCATTCCTTTTCCTTTTCCATAGGTTTTCGTTGGCGTATTTACCGATATAAAAATAATTTGCGCTTCATCTATTGCCTTATCTACTTCGGTAGAGAAAAACAAGTTTCTCCCTCTTGCTTCGGCTACGATAGCATCTAATCCCGGCTCATAAATCGGAATATTATCAGTATTTTCATCATTCCAAGCTAAAATTCTTTCTGCATTCAAATCTACAACTGTAACTTGAATGTGAGGGCATTTTTGCGCAATAACGGCCATCGTCGGACCTCCAACATATCCTGCTCCGATGCAACAAATTTTTGTAATTTTCATATTCTATATAAAATTTAATCATTTAGGAGTAAAGACGCGATTTATCGCGTCTCTACATTTATCATAGACGCGATAAATCGCGTCTCTACACTATCGGACTAGATTCTCCCAATACCAGCCCACGGCTTCCTTCAATCCTTCTTGCAAAGAAAATTTAGGTTCATATCCCAACATCGTTTTAGCTTTATCAATACTTGCCAACGAATGCGGAATATCTCCCGCTCTGTTGGGCCCATATTCAATAGCTACTTCTGCAATCGCTGGATCGTATTGAGCTAAAAATACTTTCAAATAACCAATCAAATCATTTAAGGTATTCCGATCTCCATAAGCCGTATTATAAACCGTGTTTACCGCTTCTTGGTTTTCAGTAGTCATAGCTAATTCATTCATCTGAATAACGTTATCGATGTACGTAAAATCTCGCGAATAATTACCGTCACCATTGATTCTTGGACTCTCATGTTGCATCAATTGCATCACAAACTTAGGAATAACAGCTGCATAAGCCCCGTTGGGATCTTGTTTTCTACCAAATACATTAAAATAACGCAATCCGATGGTCTCCAATCCGTAGGTTCTACTAAAAATTTCGGCATACAACTCATTTACATATTTTGTAATGGCATAAGGAGAAAGAGGTTTCCCAATCACGTCTTCTACTTTTGGCAATCCCACAGAATCTCCATAAGTTGACGAACTTGCCGCATATACAAATCGCTTTACATCGGCATCTCTAGCTGCTACCAGCATATTCAAAAATCCAGAAACATTGACATCATTTGTGGTAACAGGGTCATTGATCGATCTAGGTACAGAGCCCAATGCCGCTTGATGCAACACATAATCTATTCCTTGTACTGCTTGTTGACATGTTTCTACATTACGTATATCCCCCTCAATCAAACTAAAATTTTCGTTGTTTATGAAATTCTTCAGATTATGACGATGACCCGTAGCAAAATTATCCAAACAAACCACTTTATAATTTTTGGATAAAAAATACTCACATAGATTAGACCCTATAAATCCTGCACCTCCCGTAATTAATATCGCCTGTTTATTACTTTCTATCATTACCAATTAATTTAGAATAATCCATCTGGACATTATTTTCTGAATATTTTTTCAAAAACACTTTTCTTTTTTTCAACCTCATGGTATCCACTTGAATAGTTGCCACTTCCATAACCGTAACCGTAACCATAACCTCCACCATACTTGGCTTTATTTTCAAAACCATTCAAAATGACACTGGTATTGTTAAGCTCTCCTCGATTTAATCTATTATTCAATAGCGTTATCATTTCTTTCTTGGTGAAATTTTGGCGTACAATATATAAAGTAACATCACAATATTGAGCTAATTCTAGAGAATCCGCCACCAAACCTACCGGCGGAGTATCCAAAATAATATAATCGTACTTTGTCTTAAGCTCATCTATCAATTCTTTCATTCCATCACCCATAATCAACTCTGATGGATTTGGAGGTACAGGACCTGATAGTATAACATCCAGAAAAGGAATTGAAGTAGTATTAACAATCTCGTCCAAACTTTTTTGTCTAATTAAATAATTTACAACTCCTAGTGCATTATTCAAATTAAACTCTTCAAACAACTTTGGTTTTCTTAAATCCAATCCAACAATGACTGTCTTTTTTTCACTTAAAGCAAATACAGTAGCTATGTTTATCGAACAAAATGTTTTTCCTTCTCCACTCACCGAGGATGTTATCATTAATGTTTTTGCCCCAGCAACATTACTCTTTTTATATAAAAATTGCAGCGAAGATCGAATAGCCCTAAAAGACTCTGACAATGCCGATTTTGGTTTTTCAAAAACAGCCAAATTAGTATTGTCGGTATTCATTCCGATTATCCCAATTAATGGAATACTGGTTAATTTACTAATGTCTTCAGGATTATGAATGGTATTGTTGATAAAGAAAATAATAACAATAACCAACAAAGGAAGAAGCAATCCAAGAAACAGAGCTAATACATAATTTACACCCGTTTTAGGACCAATAAGTCCTCCTCCAATATCTTTTGCAGGATCAATAAAATGAATATCTGATAAATTGGCTGCTTTTACAATATCGGCCTCACTTCTTTTTTGAAGAAACGTACTGTAAATATTATCATTTAGATCGTATTTCCTTTTGATTTTTATCAATTCTTGTTGATCATCGGGAAGACGCTTAATCTTGCTTTCTGTTTGATTAATTTTACTCTCTACTGTTGCCAAGTCATATTGCAGAGCCGCTTTTGCAGTAGTTATATTTTCTAATAAAACATTCTTAACCGCTTCCATTTGATTATCAAAATCCCTAAAGATTTTTTCACTTTTTACAGCATAAGCCATTTCCGATCTTTGGGTAGAAAGTGCTATTAATTTAGACACATTGACAACAATATTGGGATCCTCAATTCCAGCTACTGAAGGCGCAGGTAATTTTGAATAATCTACACTGTTTCTTAAATAGGCTTTTAAAGAATTGTAGTAGCTTATTTTTCTATTTACAGCATCTTTCTCTATATCAAAATCAAGAATTTTATCCGAGAATTTGACTCCTCCTCCTTCTTCAATATCATAAATATTTTTGTCTTTCCTAAACGATTTTAGTTCATTACCCGTTTCTTTTAGCTGAGACTCCATAGCAACAAGTGTGCTATCAATAAAATTAATGGTATTTGTTGCAAATTGATTTTTACTATCCAATTGCCTTTTGATCAACATCTTTACAGTCGAATTAAGATATTCAACCATTCGGGCTTTATTCGTCCCTTGTATTCCCAAAGTGATTATAGAACCTCCTTTGTCGTCTGATTTAACATCTACATTTCTATAACTAGAAACAGTGCCGTCAAAATCATTAAATCGAACAAAATATTCATTTCCTTTATACAAACCGGGATTGTCTTTAATTTGCAACTTCCAATTCAAAAAAGGCAAAGAAACCAGCTCTCCCACTTTATATTTTTTTACAAATTCCCCCTCAACAACGGCAGTATTGCTATAACTATTATCAGAATAATGAATCAATGACGCAGAAGTTCCCTCAAAAGGGATTCTTATTTCGTATTCATTTTCACTTATAAATTTAATTCCGACAACATTCCCAGCTACTTGCCCTTGCTTTTTATCGATATCCACATAAAACGGAACGGCTCCGTAAGCATCTACAAGATTGTATTCACCTTGCACCAAATAATCAATATAAAATTGTAATTTATCTACCACCAACTCATTATGAGAGCGAGATTGTAAGGTGGTCGAAATGGTCTGGATTTGATCTGAAGCGCCACCCCAATTAAACACCAGATTTGTATTTGAAGTAAAAAGTGGATTGGTTTCTTCTTTTACTGAAATTAAGGTTTCGATTTCATAAATCTTTTCTTTACGTATATTTATCTGATACGCAATCATTAATGTTATAAGTATGGATACTAAAAACCATTTCCAATAACTTAATATCTTTATTAAAAATCCCTTAAAATCAAAACTAGTGTGATTTTCAAAAACGGTAAAATCATTAATATCTAACATCTTTTGAAATTGATTTTAATTTTTTAGCAATAAATAAGTAGTGGTTACTATAGACAATAGCGTAATAAGAGTTGTTAAAGATTGTATTCCTGTGCTACCCGTTCCCCATGTTTTTTGCCTAAGCGGTTTCACATAAATATAATCATTGGGCTGCAAAAAGTAATACGGAGAATTCATCACATTGATGTTTGTTAAATCCAAATCTTTCATCTCGGTTCCATTCGGTGTTTGTCTAATAATGGTTACCGCTTTTCTATCTCCTGTGGTGGATATATCTCCAGCATTTGCAATAGCTTCCATCACATTCACTTTTTCCTGAAACAATGTTTTGGTACCTGTACTTCCAACTTCCCCATTAATGGTATATCGAAATCCAGCCAATTTAACTACCACAAAAATATTGGCATTTTCTTTGAAATAGTTTGCCAACAATTGCTTTTCTATGCTAATACGTACTTCCTCAAGAGTAAACCCCATTACATTCATCTCCCCCAAAACTGGAATTCGAATGTTCCCATGATCATCAACCGTAAAACCATCAAAATACAAACTAGACTCTGTTTGCCCTGACGTTCCATCAGGAGCATTACTAGGATTAAAAATAGCCACTAGTTTAGAATCTACCGCTTTAATGGTGATACTCAAAACATCATGCGTTTGCAAACGATAAGGTTTAGATTCTACCATAACAATTGTGTTTTCACTTAAAGGATCCCCTTTTTTCTGAAGATAAACCAAATCCTTTACTGGAATACAAGACGTAAACAACATACTTATAAGTAAGAATATATAGGTAAAATACTTATTCATTTGCAATAGTTTAATAACAAATATAGTTTTAAAATTACTATTTAAAAAGCATTACGCTTAATAAACAATTTAATTGGATTTCAACGATTTCTCAAAAGGAACTCTATGCAATATACTTCTACCTAGAGTCACTTCATCCGCGTATTCTAATTCATCTCCAACTGCTATTCCCCTGGCAATTGTTGAAACAATAATAGATAAACTCGCAATTTGTTTGTAGATATAAAAATTGGTCGTATCCCCTTCCATTGTTGAGCTTAGCGCAAATATTACCTCACTAACCTGACCCAACTTGGCTTTCTCTACCAATGAATTAATGTTAAGCTGACTAGGCCCTACCCCATCAATCGGTGAAATTTTACCTCCCAAAACATGATAAATCCCCCTAAATTGCCCTGTGTTCTCGATTGCCATTACATCTCGAATATCTTCGACTACACAAATAATTTGGTGGTTTCTTTTTTCATTGGCACAAATTTCACAAACTTCACTGTCGGATATATTATGGCAACTGTTACAATATTTGATTTCCTCACGCATAGTGACTAATGCCTGGGCCAAAAAAGAAGCCTGATCTTTGGGTTGTTTTAAAATATGCAAAACCAATCGCAAAGCAGTTCTTTTACCAATTCCTGGCAATTGAGACATTTCGTTAACTGCTTTTTCTATTAATTTTGAAGAAAATTCCAAAGGCTAAAGGATTTAAGATTTTTGATTTTTGATTAACGATTGCAGATTTCTGATTTGGTGTTGGTAAATATCTAAGATTGTCGATTTTACGGAGACTACTACATCTTAATTCAAAAATCATTAATCAAAAATCAGCAATTATTTCCTCTTAATCAATACTTATTTAAGGTCAATAAAGTCAGCGTACATGCCTCTTCAACCTTTATGTTATTTAATTGCAACAATTGATAAAACTCTGGATTTTCTGTCCCAGGATTAAAGATCACACGTTTGGGTTTTGCTTCTACAATATAATTATAATAATCTCTTTGGCGTGCTGAATTTATATAAAGACTTACCGTATCGATGTTTTTAATTGGAATTGCCTTGGTCTTAATTTTCACTCCTGCTACTTCCCCCATATTTTGTCCTAAAGCAAGAACAGAATGTCCTTTATCTACCAACATTTCAATAGCTTTAAAAGCTGCTTTTTCAGGTTTTGTTGTCGCTCCAAGAACTAAGGTTTTTTTATTTTTTGTCATTTTATATCAATATATGATGCAAAAGTAATCAAAAAGGATCAAGCACTTGCTATATATTAGCTGATACTAGGTCATTCTCTTTTAAAATAGCAATGTATCGTGCTTAAAAAATACCACCCCTTTCGGGGTTTTGGGACGATGGAATTACTTATTTCTATAATCATATCACCCTTTCAGGGTTTCTAGTGGGCATCTAATATTGCATTTAACCCGTAACAATCAAAATGTCAATTATTCTATAATCTTTCACTCTTTCAGGTTTCTATAACTCATCTAAACCCAGAAAGGGTGAAATGATTATAGAAAACAAAAAACCTAACAATAGTTTAAAATCATTAATTCAAAAATGTGTATTTTTACAGTAAAAACAAAAACTGCATGGATTTATTTATCTACTTATTTGCCGCATTATTCTCCGTATTAAACCCTATTGGAACAGTACCAATATTTGTTGGTTTGACACATGGCGATTCTAAACAAGAATGCTCAAGAATCTCGTTATGGACTGCTATAAATGTATTTGCCATCCTAATTATTTCCTTTTTTGCTGGACAATATGTTTTAAGTTTTTTTGGCATTAGTATTGATTCTTTACGAATTGCCGGAGGTTTAATCATTGTGAGTTCTGGGTTTTCCTTACTTTCGGGGAAATTCAATAAAAAAAGAGGAATCAATAAAAAGACTGAAACTGATGCTCAAAAAAGAAATGACATCGCATTAACCCCTTTGGCAATTCCGATGTTGGCCGGTCCTGGTTCTATTTCTTTGCTGATTGCCTTTTACCAAGAACACAATTCTACAAATGAACTCATCATAGCATCATTGGCCATATTTGCCATTGCCGCAGTTATCTTTATAATCCTTAGAAGCGCTCATTATCTCGCAAAAATCCTTGGTGCTTCTGGAATAGTGGCTATTTCTAGAATAGTTGGTTTTATTGTTATCGCTATAGGAATTCAATACATCATCAGTGCGATTACCAATATAATTAAAGCGAACATAGCGTAACTCAAAAATATTCAACGAAAAAAATCCAAATTCCAATTAATCGCTATAATTGGAATTTGGATTTTTTGCCTTTTGCCTTTTGTCCTGTCTTTATTCTCTAGGCAAGAAAATTTCGGCCATCATACATCGGGCACTTCCACCACCACAAGCTTCAATGGTATCCAAACTTGAACTCAATATCGTTACATGTTCTTCGATTTGTGCAATTTGCTTTTTAGTCAAACTTTGATAAGCCGAGTCACTCATGACTAAATACCTTCTATCATCTGCTCCTTTTAGTTCTAGCATGTTACCCGCAAAATTATTCACTTGTTCTTCTGTAATCAGAATCACTTGCTTATCATCTCCTTTTAAGCTGTCAAGGACCATTTTTCGTTCTTTTTTATCATCAATACAATCAGCACAAATAACGGCAAAAGTCTCGCCTAAGCACATCATTACATTGGTATGATAAATCAATTTTCGTTCTTTATTGACCGTTTGAAAAGCTTCAAAAATTACGGGAGTAAATTCAAAATCTTCACAAAATTCAATAAACAACTCTTCATCGGCTCTAGGAGAAAGGGCACAATATGCTTTTCCATTTTCTCTATCCAAAACCAAACTTCCTGTTCCTTCCAAGAAAAAACCATCTTCTTCTGCCGAGGTATAATCCATAATATTATCAATTACAAATCCCTTCTCCTCTAGCGTATCCAAAATATCTTCACGACGTTCTAGACGACGATTCTCTGCAAACATCGGATATAATGCCACATCTCCATTCCCATGTAAAGAAATCCAGTTGTTCGGAAAAATACTGTCTGGCGTATCTGAATTTTCCTTATCATCGACTACAGTCACATCAACCCCAACCGCACGAAGCTTTTCTACAAAAACATCAAATTCCTGTTGTGCTTTTGCATTTACTGTTGCAGGCAAAAGACCGTCTAAAACTTTTTGATAATAATTATTGACCGCTGTTTGCTCATTCATTCGGAACGCAACTGGTCGAATCATCAATATGGAGTTTGTTGTTTGTTTCATATTTTTATTTAGTTTAAAAGATTCATTTTATAAAGTTAAGAAATTTTAGATTGAGGATTAACGATTTTTGATTTCAGATGTCATAGACCTCGTAAAATCGACAATCTAATATTTATCAACACCAAATCTGAAATCAAAAATCGTTAATCAAAAATCAACAATCATTTTATCATTTATCCTCTTATTAATGGCAAAGTTGAACAACGCAACAAACCCTCTTGTTTGGCAATCTCCGCGTAAGGGATTTCTTCAACAATAAAGCCATTGGTTCGCAACCAATTATTTAATCTCGTAAAGTTTTTTTCAGAAACCACCACATTCAAATCTATAGAAAATACATTCGAATTCATATTATACATTTCGTCTCTTGTAATATGAAACAAATTTTCTTTCCCAAATAAATTCACTAGAAACATATAGTCCGCTTCTTCTCTGAATCCACTTTTATAAATAATCCCTTTATCTTTACCCACTGGCTGAAAACAACAATCCAGATGCAATGCATTATCACGTGCTTCGATTTTTGATTTAACCAAATCAAATTCTTTCACAATTTTATTAGGAAACAGTTCTTTTATATACTGCACTCCTTGCCAATTGGTTCTGGCCGTTATATAATCTTTGTAATCACTTCCTTTATAAGTGCCAATAAAAACATAATCATTCCAGAGCATCACATCACCTCCTTCTATATGCACTTCTTCGGGTGGGCGAACAACTTTTGAGGGATTCATTCTATCAATTACATATTGAATAGCCTCTAATTCGCGTTCTCTATCTGGCAAAATATTAGACTTAATAAAGATATCATCTATTACAAAACCTATATCTCTTGCAAAAATCTGATTGTAATTTTCTATCGTTTCAGGACGCAAAACGGTTACTCCATATTTTTTTAATACGGAATTGAAGGCTTCCATTTCGACGACCATATCAACTTCTAGCGGATAGGTATTAGCTAAAATATGCTCTAATGATTTAGGATCATAGGCTTCTTCTACTTTTGGTGTTGGTCCGTTATTAATGGCCGAACCTAACACTACAATCCTTAATCTTGAAGTTTCATTTTTTATATTTAATTCTAGCATTTTTGTCAACTTTTGTCAAAGATAAAAAAAAAGCTTCACCAAATGGTGAAGCTTTATTAATCTAAAAAAGTTTTATGACTTAGGATAATCTCTCAAAGGATGACCTGTATATACTTGTCTTGGTCTTCCTATTGGCTCTTTATTCTCTCTCATTTCTTTCCATTGCGCTATCCAACCTGGTAATCTACCTATTGCAAACAATACGGTAAACATATCTGTTGGAATCCCCAAAGCTCTGTAAATAATTCCAGAATAAAAATCTACATTTGGATATAAGTTTCTTGATTTGAAATATTCATCTTCTAAAGCAGACATTTCTAATTTCTTTGCAATTTCAAGAATTGGATCATTTACTCCCAAAGTCGAAAGTACTTCGTCTGCTGCTTTTTTGATAATTTTAGCTCTTGGATCAAAGTTTTTATATACTCTATGACCAAAACCCATTAATCTAAAAGGATCATTTTTATCTTTGGCTTTTGCCAAATACTTATCTGCATCACCTCCAGTAGCGTGAATTTCCTCTAACATCTCAAGAACTGCTTGGTTAGCACCTCCGTGTAATGGCCCCCATAAGGCAGAAACACCAGCCGATATGGAAGCAAAAAGCCCCGCATGCGATGAACCTACCATTCTAACAGTAGATGTAGAACAGTTTTGTTCATGATCGGCATGAAGGATAAATAATTTATCTAAGGCATCTATAACAATAGGATTTGCTGTATAAGGGCCTGTAGGCAACTTAAACATCAAATTCATAAAGTTCTCTACATAACCAATTGTATTGTCGTAATAATTTAAAGGATATCCCATACTTTTTCTATAGGTCCAAGTCGCTATTACTAAAAATTTTCCAATCGTTTTACATACTGTCTCATACATTTCTTTTTCATTCTCAACATTAACCGATTTTGGATTAAACGCAGTCAATGCACTTGTCAAAGCAGACAATACCCCCATTGGATGAGCAGTTTTAGGAAAACCATCAATGATGTTTTTCATCTCTTCATTTACCAATGTAAATCTTCTAATATCATTTTCAAATTGAACCAATCGTTCTGCAGAAGGCAATTCTCCAAAAATTATCAAATAGGACACTTCTAAAAAATGAGATTTCTCCGCTAATTCTTCAATTGAATATCCTCTGTATCTTAAAATACCTAGCTCACCATCCAAAAAAGTGATTTCACTTTTACAAGCACCAGAATTTTTATAACCTGGGTCAAGGGTAATTACTCCAGATACATCTCTTAATTTACTAATATCTATGGCTACTTCGTTTTCACTTCCTTGAATAACAGGGAATTCAAATTTTTTACCGTCAATTTCTAATGTGGCTATTTTTGACATAATATGTTTTTGGAATATACTTTTAAATTATAATTTTCAAATCTAAGGAATTCCATATCAATTTAAAAATTAAAACGGCAATGAATTTGTTAAATATTCAATAAAAAAGCCATTCACTTGAGATGAATGGCTTCTTAAAATTTATTCAATTCTAATTATTTTATTTTGAAAGCATTTTTACCTGGAAAATAGGCAGAACTTCCCAACTCTTCTTCTATTCTCAACAATTGATTGTATTTTGCCATACGATCCGATCTAGAAGCTGAACCAGTCTTAATTTGACCACAGTTCAAGGCTACTGCCAAGTCTGCAATCGTATTATCTTCTGTTTCACCAGAACGATGAGACATTACCGAAGTATATCCAGCGTTTTTCGCCATGTTTACTGCTGCAATAGTTTCTGTCAAAGTACCAATTTGATTTACTTTAATAAGGATTGAATTGGCGATTCCTTTTTGAATACCAGTAGACAAACGCTCTACATTAGTAACAAACAAATCATCTCCAACTAACTGAACTTTATCTCCAATTTTTTCTGTCAATAATTTCCATCCATCCCAGTCATTTTCGTCCATTCCATCTTCGATAGAAATAATTGGATATTTAGCCACTAATTCAGCTAAATAATCAACTTGCTCAGCAGAAGTTCTCACTTTCCCTGTTTCTCCTTCAAATTTAGAATAATCGTATTTTCCGTTTACATAAAATTCTGCCGAAGCACAATCTAAAGCAATCATAATTTCATCACCAAAGGTATATCCAGCAGTTTCTACCGCTAATTTGATAGTATCTAAAGCATCTTCAGTCCCACCAGCTAAATTAGGTGCAAAACCACCTTCATCACCTACAGCAGTACTTAAACCTCTATCGTGTAATACTTTTTTCAAACTGTGAAAGATCTCAGTTCCCATTTGCATTGAATGAGAAAATGAAGTCGCTTTTACAGGGAAAATCATAAATTCTTGAAAAGCAATCGGAGCATCAGAATGCGACCCACCATTGATGATATTCATCATAGGAACCGGCAAAGTATTCGCCGAAACACCACCCACGTATCTGTACAAAGGAAGACCTAACTCATTTGCAGCCGCTTTTGCAACAGCAAGAGAAACACCAAGAATAGCATTTGCTCCTAAATTTGATTTATTTGGTGTACCATCTAAATCAATCATCATTTGGTCGATCAAATTTTGTTCGAAAATTGATGTCCCAATTAATTCTTCAGCAATTTTGAAATTAACATTTTCAACTGCTTTCAAAACTCCTTTACCTAAAAATGCTTTACCACCATCACGTAATTCAACTGCTTCATGTTCTCCAGTAGAAGCTCCAGAAGGAACTGCTGCTCTACCTAAAATTCCATTATCCGTAATTACATCAACCTCAATAGTAGGATTTCCTCTTGAATCAAAAATTTGTCTTGCGTGAATTTTTATAATAATGCTCATTATTTTAAACTTTTATAGTTGTTATTAATTTTGAAATACAAATATATTATATCTAAACAAATGATTTTACAAAATTAAATGAATCTTATTAACGATAACGTTGTAAATTAGATTAAAATCTGTTTTAAATACAATATACATGTAAGTAATAGTACCTAAAAATGTTTTTTTGATATAAATTTCACAGATTGCCTTGAATTTGTTCAATAGAATAATTAAAAAATCAGTGATACTATAATTAAATCTACATCATCCACACCAATATCGTTAAGTAAAAGGATTTAAGAATGAAGATTAACAATTCTTGATTTTCAATTATTTGAATTCGGATTTGGATGCACGACAAATTGCCTCTTTTAAAAAAGCACAATCTATTTAATTCGGGAACGATTGCTTTTATGGTAAATTAACCCATCGAATCTGCGTAAATCTGCCAAATCTGCGTGAAAAATTTTTAGCACGCAGATTTGGCAGATTTATGCAGATTTTTTAAAAATTGATCAAGAAATGTAATTTGTCGTGCACCTTTCAGATTTCTACATCAAAAACAATTCATAAAAACTCCTTAACTTGATTACACCAACATCTGTGCGGCATTTTCAATTGATACCTTTTCAACATTACAAAACTAATTTTCCCGCCGCCTTTTTCCAATCAAGCCATGACACTATCAATTCCTTTTGAAGTTGATTATACACTAGTTCTAAATTTTGCAATTGAATCTCTTTATCATTTAGCTCATTAAACGATATTTGGTCAAACTTATACCTTTCTTGATAAACCATTACAATCTCGGAAGTGAGCCTACTATTTTCACGCACTGTTTTTAATTGCTGCAAGACATTATTATAAGCAGCAATGGCATTCAAGGCATTGTATTTGTTTTTATTAACATCCTCAACAATTTGGTTGTTATTTTGCTCTTGCTGAAATTTTAATTGATCTATTCTTTTTGCCGTATTCTCTCCAAAAAGAACTGGCAGCTTTAATGATACGCCAATGTAACTATTGCCATACCAGCTATCTTGCTGAAAAGGATTCATGTTTTCTGTAAACTGATCCGCTCCTAAATAACCATTGACATTAATTATTGGACAATATTTTGCCCTTTCCAATTTCTTTTTATTCTCTAAAACTTCATTTTGTGTTTTCAGAATTTCAATTTGTGGTAACGCCTGAATTAGATTCTCATCAAAATCAGTAATACTTTCATTCATGCTATATTTTTCTAATACCATTGAAGAAGCAAGAATAGATTCATTTCCTGTAACATATAAAAGGTATTGTTTTAAAACCAATTCATTATTTGCTGCATTAAGGTATTTTTGGATAGCGTTATTGTGCGTTACTTTGGCGTCGTTTACATCAACTTTTAAAACCCTTTTATTACTATATTTTTGGTTTATGGTTTTCAAACTTAATGCCGTCCGAGTCGTATCGCCAACAGCTTCTTTTACTTGCTCCTGTGCCACCAATATATTAAAATACACCTTTGAGACTTCATAAGTAAGCTCTAATCTTGCCTCTTTTTCGTTTAAGTTTGCTAATTTCTCTTGCAACTTAGATTCAGTAATTAATTTCGAAATGGAGATGTCCAACAAAGGCTGTTGCAGCAAAACACCCGCATTTTGAGAATAATTAGCCCCTAGTTTTATCGGAATCAGACCCTCCGAAGGCACTCCAGAATTAAATGCGTCAGCAGGCAAAACGCTTGTGGCAATAATTGCATTATACTGATAATTGTAATTCAACGATACCCTAGGTAAATATTTTGCATTTAACTCTTTTGTCTTTAACTGATTGATTTTAGACTCTGTTTCCAACGAAGCCAATAACTTTCTGTTCTTTTGCGCCTCTTCAATTGCTTTATTTAATGACCATACTGGACTTTGCGCATTCATTTTTGAAAGACACAACAGTATAAGACACACTATAAAACACATACTCATTGAATTATTTTTCATTTAACATTTTTTTAGCCCCTAAATACGGAAGCAGGTTCTACATTTTTGATTCTTCTAATAGCAAACACGGCTCCAAAAAGCGAAATAGAAAAAGTGACGATTAGAATCGAGAAGAGTATTATTGGGCTAAAATCTATCACTATTCCCGTTTGATACATTCCGTTTTTAAAACCCATTAAAAAAACAAGAGCCACCATAAATCCAACAAAAGCAAACAAAGTGGCTTGAGTAAGTATCAAATTTCTAATGTATGAATCTGTAGCGCCTATTGCTTTTAAAGTCCCGTAATCCTTAATCCTGTCAAGTGCTGACGAATACATGGTTAAACCAATAATAAAAAAACCTGCTATGATGGCAAACCCCACCAAAGATCCTGTGCTGGCGCCTAAACCTGTTGAAGCCAAAACACTTTTTATAGTAGATGAACTTAAAGATGATGTACGCCAAGCTCTTACTCCATAAATAGTATTATTGATTTGATCAACAACACGATCTACATCTTCCCCATCTTTTACATTTACCATCAGAGCACTTATATTCGTCGAAGGGATATCCCCATAATACCTTGCTCTATCTACCGTGGTGTACATTAAATAACCGCCCCAACCTCTTATTCCTTTGGTCTGAAGGGTAATAACCGCTCTTTTTCCGTTAATCTCAAAATAGGTTCCAACATTTGACGAACCTCCAAAATTGCTTCGATCAAAGTAATCCGCAGACACACCCGCCTCTTGCAACAAATCCGGAAGTTTTCCCTGTATTATTTTAGAACTATCAGGCCCCGCTTTAAAATACGGATATTCGCTTCCTATAATGTTTACCACAGCACTGGTTCCCCCGGAAAATTTGGCTTTACCGTTTGTCACAACAATAGGAAATGCTTCTTTAACGCCTGCCAAACTCTTAATTTCTTTTTCTTTTCTCGTGTCCATCAAGCTAAGTTGATTGGCATCTGTCGTTTTATTATCAACGACCCAAATATCTGTTGTTGTATTTTTTACCAACACACTCATTAATCCTGTCAAAAAATTGAATGTCCCTATTTGCTGACCAATGAGAAAAGTACTTATTACAATTCCGACAACCACTCCTATGCTTTTTGTTTTATCGAAACGGATAAACTTCCAAGCGGTTTTAATAATAGACTTCATACTTAGTTAGTTGCTGTTTGAATAACGCATTCAATTCGAGAATTAATTAAGTACTTCGTTTGGTTCGCCAATAGGATTTTTATTTCCCGAACTCTTCTGTCTTCTTGATCGCCTGCCTTTTCAGAAAAAAGCGATTTGCGTTTGAGTGCCGAAGAGGCAAAAACTACGACACCCGAACCGATAGTTTTACTAGAACCAATTTGACGAATAATGGCTTTTTGCCCTTTTTTAATTTTGTCTGCAAACAACTCATCAATTTCACAAGTAACAACCAATTTGCTTTTCGGAATAAAATCTGCAAATGCTTGATTTGGGGACAATGCAGCCCCTTTCGTAGCATTCATTGTCATAATTTGCCCATCGTTTAATGCTTTTACCAAATACTGTTGCAATTCCTTATTTGATACTTCCAACTCTTGTTTAATTTCTTGGAGCCGAGAATTCGCAGTCATAACCCGACCTTGCAATTGCTCCACATTCGCCTGAAGAATCTTCGTCTCTGTTTCAAGATTATCAACATTCTGTCTTGTTTCTGCTCCTTTTTCGTTCAAGTTTTTCAACCGCTGCAACTCAATTTGTTTGTTAGCCACATTTATTTTCTGCTCCTTTAAGTTTAATTGCGCAATTTTTATTTCTATTTTTTGCGTTTCAATTCTACTCTTAATCTGGGCTTTTTTGGCATCTTGAACAGCATGATCCAATTCAATAATTAGATCGCCTTTGGCAATTATGTCATTTTCCTTCTTATGGATATTTACGACAACACCTCCTACTTCGGTTGCCAATGCCGATACTTTCTCATCGGGTTCTATCCGTCCGAGTCCCACAATATCAGATGTTAAAACTTCTTTGAGGATTTCAGCCTGATGCGATTTTTTTTCTTCTTTCTTACTACAACCACAAAAAATTAAGGCTGCTAGAAAAACTAGATAAACTAAGTTATTTTTCATTCTTTTTATTTGATTAATAATTCTCGATAAATGTTACACTTTCATTCTCAGTTGCGACTCCATTATCTACATAAATAATTCTGTCTGCAAACTGTCTAAGTCGCATATCATGCGTAACCACAATTACACTCTTACCATTTTGGGCAAGTGCTTTTAATTCGTCCATTACCAAACCAACACTCTTAACATCTAATGCCGCCGTTGGTTCGTCACAAAGCATAATTGGCGGATTGGTTACCAATGCTCGTGCAATAGAAACCCTTTGCTGCTGACCACCACTCAGCATTTTAGGCAAGTTTTTCATTCTATCCTTCATGCCCACTAATTCTAATGCTTGTTCCGCTTTTTTCTTTGCTTCAGCATCGCTTAAATTCATAAGTTGCAACGGCATCATTACGTTTTCTAAAGAATTGAGTGGTGCCAAAAGATTAAAACTCTGAAACACGAATCCTATTTTATTCAACCTCAAAGTCGATAATTGTTTAGCCGAAAGCGTGTTTACTTGTTGACCATCTATAAAAACATCTCCTTTTGTTGGGTAAATAACACAACCTAATAGCGACAACAATGTGGTTTTCCCCGAACCCGAAGGACCTATAATTAATGTAAGCTCCCCCGTTTTAAACTGAACAGTTGTCGGTTTTAATGCTGTAATCAATGTGTCTCCAGTTTGATACTCCTTGCAAGCACCTCTTATTTCTGCAATAACTCTATTTTTCGAAGTTGCCTCTTCCATAATTTAATATCAAGATTTAAGTTTATGTTTTCTTCCGATGATTCTCAGTTTTAGTCGCAGTTTTCAGTCGCAGTCACAGTTTTCAGTCCAAAAAAAGGTGTTGGTAATTAAAATTGAGTCACTTTTTTTTAAATAGCATTATAAACTCGCCAATGTTCAAAATTCTCAACTAACTCTCAAAACTGAGACCAAAACTGAGACTGAGACTGAAAACTGAATAATTCCTAATAAAGATCTATTGTAATTTTTGAATCATTTTTTAAAACATAAATAGAGCAATCACGAAATGTAGGCGCACCGCCGTCTGGCTTAAAATTAGTGCTGTTTCCTACGGGCTCTTTAGGAATCCCCAACCAGCTGCTTTTTAGATCACCGTTATTATCCAAATCTTGAAAAACGGTAATGGCATAAGTCCCTCTTGGCAAGTCAACTTGAAATTTCAGGATTTCTTGATTTGCCTTTTGAACCTTAGTGAAGTAGGCAGTTTTAAGAAAATTTTCTTTTTTGTCGTAAACATTCAGCACGACAGTCCCCTTCCCTTTTTGAACATTGGTCACATCAACATTCATTTTTAGCTGTTGCGCATTAACAAAATACGACACCCCAAATACTAGAACACTTAGAATTGATTTTTTCATTTTCTCTTTTTTTAATTTATTGTTATTGAATTCGTTTTTTGATATTATTTTCCAAAACGGTAGGTTAGCATCATTTTCACATAAGGCATTTCTTTTGCCTTGTACTTACTAATGGTGTCATTCTTAGAACTAAACAACGTGTAACTGTTTGCAAATCCCACACCTCCTTGCAACTGAAGCCAAAAGCTATCAAAAAGACGTTGACTAATTTGCAAGCCACCATGAATAGCCGAGAACTGGGCATAATCAATCTCTGCGCCTTCATTATTCTTGTAGTTTTGTAAATTATGAAGTGTCCAGTCTATCGATCCCGCCACCCCAACCTGCGTGCTATTGCCGAGTTTTCGAAAAGCATTCACTCTTGGCCAGTATAGCTGAGCAAACCATTTACCGTCATTACTCTTATAATCTACAGATATAGCAGGCGTTATCAAAAACTTACCAAAAGCATACATAACATGAGGACCAATCCCGATTTCAAGATTCGATTTTCCTCCAAACTTTTTTGAAACTCCAAAAATGCCATCGAATACCATATCATTCATCGAAAACGAGTTTTTGAAATCAGAAGCAACCGTAGGTATGAGAATTCCAAAAGTGGCCCATCTTTTTCCAAAAGGACGCCGTACAACAATGGTAGGTTTGATCTCTTGTATTTTTGTGATGTAATTCGGACTAACCACTATCTCCGTATCGAATGTAAAGTCCAATATGCGATAGTTGACTGTCCCAAGAATACGGGTTCTTCCAATTTTAAAAGAGGGTATTGGCAACCAATAATCGTAGGTGGTATATTTGAATTCATTTCCAAAATACGGATTTTCGGAAGACAAATACTTAAAGCTACTTTTTCCGTTTACAGTAACGCCAACCCCAGCGCCATCTGTTATTAATTGAGCATAAAATTTATTTGGAAGACCAATAAACAAGGCTAACAAAACCAATGATAGTACTTTTTTCAAAATAACATTTATTAAATTTAAACACACGAGCTGTATCAGCCCTCTAAGATTTTCTTAAGACAAAGGTGCGGTTAAAACAATAATTGCTGTTAGGATATAGTTTGCCGTTACTCGGACAAATCGTGCGTAGTAAAGGTTTTGAAATAAACCATGCAAAATTTGACGAAGTTATTTTGGTCTTTTTCAAGGCAAAAAATCTTTCAATAGCCCAGCTATTCAAAGATTTTTTAACGCAGAAAAAGGGCAAAAGAACGAGGCAAAACGAAGTTCACTGAACACCTATGAAAATAGACTTTATAGTGAAGTAATTGCAGGATTTATTTTGAAACATTTACTCAAGTGAACTTCGGTACTGAGAAGGAGTTGTACCTGTTATTTTTTTGAAAAGTCGCCCAAAATAAGAAGGGTCCTCGTAATTCAACTCAAACGCAATTTCTGAAATATCTTTAGTCAAATCTTGTAAGAGTATCTGGCTTTGCAGGATACTAACGTTGTTGATCCATTCTTTTGGAGCTATTCCAGTAGTTTGCTTAATGCACCTATTCAGATAATTTACAGAAATTTTTAATTTATCGGCATAAAAGGATACCGATTTATCTTGACTATGGTATTTATAAACCAACTCTTTAAAGGTAAAAGTGATTTCATTACCACGGTTTACGGTTTTATTAAGTTCTTTATTTGAAGAAATAATTTTTTGAAAAGCTGCCTGCATAAGCGAATAACAAATTTCAATATTGGAATTTTCATCCCGAAATTCTTGACCTAATAAACAAAACAAAGAATTAAGCCATACACTCGTTTCTTTTGGAAGTTTAATTACTGAATTAGTAGCAAAAATCTGTATCAACTCCTGTTTAGACAGAATGTGATTCAGGACGCTTTCCTCAAATAAAACAAAATGACCCGTTATAACCTGATCAATTTCTTTCATAGCGGTAATATGACCTTGCTTTACAAACAAAACATCGTTCTCCGTTATTGAGATTACCTCGTTATCTACTTGTTGTTTCGCATTTCCCTTGGTAACATGAACTATAGAATTATAATCAGGCCTAAAAAGCGGAGTCGGAATTTGAATATACTCAGTTGTAGTATTCAAATCATAGATCTGTAAAGGAGTTTTTAAGAAATCAAAATCTAAAGAAGCATCAGACATAAATTGTCTTGGAAATTCCTCCGATGATATAATTTTAATAGTCTTATTCATGCTACAAACTTAAGCATTTAATTACAAAACTTTGAAGACGTAATTTTAAATAATCAATAACAAAACACCCTAACAGAGATCATAAAAAAAACCGATTCAACAAAGGATTGAATCGGTTTTCTAAAAGCTATTTATTTTTTTATATTCTCAATAAATTGATCAAAAAGATAAGAAGAGTCGTGTGGACCAGGACTCGCTTCTGGATGATACTGTACAGAGAAACAATTTTTATTCTTCATACGCATACCCGCTACAGTTCCATCGTTAAGATGAAGATGTGTAATTTCTAGATCTGGATGATTGTCTAATTCTTCTTTATTCACGGCAAAACCATGATTTTGAGAAGTAATCTCTCCTTTTCCAGTAATTATATTTTTTACAGGATGATTAATTCCTCTATGCCCATTAAACATTTTATAGGTAGAAACTCCATTTGCCAATGCAATTACTTGGTGTCCCAAACAGATTCCAAACAAAGGTTTATCATTAGCTAGAATATCTTTGGCAACTTGAATAGCACTCTCTAATGGATCTGGATCCCCAGGACCATTAGACAAGAAGTAACCATCTGGATTGAAAGCAGACAAATCTTGGTAAGTAGAATCAAAAGGAAAAACTTTTATGTAGCAATCCCTTTTGGCAAGATTACGAAGTATATTTTCTTTAATTCCTAAATCTAAAGCGGCTATTTTGTAGGTTGCATTTTCATCTCCATAAAAATAAGGCTCAGTAGTAGAAACTTTAGAAGCCAATTCTAATCCTTTCATATCTGGCACTTCAGACAACAAAGCTTTCAAATCTTCTACAGAAGTATCATCCGTACAAATAACGGCATTCATAGCTCCATTGTCACGAATATAGCTTACCAAAGCGCGTGTATCTACATCCGAAATACAAATTAAATTTTGTTTGGTAAAATAATCTTCTAAACTTCCTGATGAATCTTCACGAGAGTAATTAAAACTGAAATTTTTACAAACCAATCCAGCAATTTTAATACTGTTTGATTCTACTTCTTTGTCATTTACTCCATAATTTCCGATGTGGGCATTTGTGGCAACCATCAATTGACCAAAATAAGAAGGATCAGTAAAAATCTCTTGATACCCTGTCATTCCAGTATTAAAACAAACTTCTCCAAAAGTCTTCCCGCTAATTCCAATAGATTTACCGTGAAAGATTGTTCCATCACTTAATAGAAGTATGGCGCTTTTTCGTGTTGTATATTTCATTCGTTTATTTCTATTATTTTTTTAATTGTCGCATGTAACTCGAAAAACTCGTTTCATGTGTATTTCAAATATTGTGCAAATTTAATTTTTTAAAACAGTGAATGCAATGTTTTTAAAAAATAATTAAGTCAGTTTACATTATTCACAAAAAAGAGTCTCATTAAAACAATTATAACATAAGACAAAGTCAAATGTATAATTGAGAATTAAGCAACATAATTTTCGGCGTTCCCATTTTAAAATAAAATTTCTTTAGAATAAAAGATCTCTTTTAGAATAGATTTTCCTTTACAATAAATCAAAAAAAAAGGATAAACTATAAATAGTTTATCCTTTAATATTATTGAATGATTATTTTCATAATTATTCAGCAGCTTCAGTTGTAGTTTCAGCATCAGCAGCTGGAGCTTCAGTAGCTTCATCTCCTTTTTTAGCTTTTCCACCACGACGGCTTTTTGCTTTTTTAACTTCTTTTTTACCACCATTGTAAAGTTCATTGAAATCTACTAATTCGATCATTGCCATATCAGCATTATCTCCTAAACGATTTCCAACTTTAATGATACGAGTGTATCCACCTGGACGGTCACCTACTTTAGCAGCTACATCTCTGAACAAGTCAGTTACTGCATATTTGCTACGTAAGTAAGCAAAAACGATACGACGATTGTGAGTTGTATCTTCTTTTGATTTTGTTATAAGCGGCTCAACGAATTGTTTAAGCGCTTTAGCCTTAGCAACAGTAGTGTTAATACGTTTGTGCTCGATAAGAGAACAAGCCATATTAGCTAACATAGATTTTCTATGCGCAGTCTGTCTGCTTAAGTGATTGAATTTTTTTCCGTGTCTCATTGCTATGTAAATTTAACCCCCACTTTTAGCGGGGACTTAATTATTCTTTATCTAGTTTGTATTTTGCTAAATCCATTCCGAAGTTCAAATTCTTAATAGCTACTAGTTCATCTAGTTCTGTTAAAGATTTTTTACCGAAATTACGAAATTTCATTAGGTCATTTTTGTTGAACGATACTAAATCACCAAGTGTATCAACTTCAGCCGCTTTCAAGCAATTTAATGCTCTTACAGATAAATCCATATCAACAAGCTTAGTTTTAAGCAATTGTCTCATATGCAATGACTCTTCGTCATAAGATTCTGTTTGTGCAATTTCGTCAGCCTCTAGTGTAATTCTTTCGTCAGAAAACAACATGAAATGGTGAATTAAAACTTTTGCAGCTTCAGTAAGAGCATCTTTAGGATTGATAGAACCATCAGTTTTTATTTCAAAAACCAATTTTTCGTAATCTGTTTTTTGCTCTACACGGAAGTTTTCAATTGCATACTTAACATTTTTCACCGGAGTAAAAATTGAGTCAGTAAAAATAGTTCCTATTGCAGCATTCTGTTTTTTGTTCTCTTCAGCAGGAACATATCCTCTACCTTTTTCGATAGTTAAATCGAAATTCAGTTTGATTTTACTATCTAAATTACAGATAACTAGTTCTGGATTCAGAACTTGAAAACCTGAGATGAATTTTTGAAAATCACCAGCTGTTAATTGATCTTTACCTGAAACAGAAATAGTAACTGATTCATTATCGATATCTTCAATTTGACGTTTGAAACGTACTTGTTTAAGATTAAGGATAATTTCGGTAACGTCCTCAACAACACCTGAAATAGTAGAAAATTCATGATCTACACCTTCTATACGAACAGATGTAATTGCATAACCTTCTAATGCTGAAAGCAAAACTCTTCTAAGTGCATTACCAACGGTCAATCCGTAACCTGGTTCTAAAGGTCTAAATTCAAATTTACCTTCAAAATCGGTTGAATCGATCATGATAACTTTATCGGGCTTCTGAAAATTAAATATTGCCATAAATTTCGACTAAGTCAATTATTATTTGTTGTACAACTCTACGATTAATTGTTCTTTGATGTTTTCTGGAATTTGAAGTCTAGCAGGAACAGTAACAAACGTACCTGTTTTAGTTTCATTATTCCATGTAATCCACTCATAAACATGACTTGAATTTGATAAAGAACGTTCGATAGCCTCTATAGATTTAGATTTTTCACGAACACCTACTACATCACCTGGTTTCAAGTGATAAGAAGGAATATTTACATTTTCTCCGTTTACTGTAATGTGACGGTGAGAAACGATTTGACGAGCACCTCTTCTAGAAGGAGCAATTCCCATTCTAAAAACAACGTTATCTAATCTTGCTTCACACAATTGTAACAAAACTTCACCAGTAACACCTTTAGTAGCTGATGCTTTTTTGAATAAACCTCTGAATTGTTTTTCTAAAATTCCATAAGAATATTTAGCTTTTTGCTTTTCCATTAACTGAACAGCAAATTCAGATTTTTTACCTCTTTTCTTAGCCATCCCGTGTTGTCCGGGTGGGTAATTTCTTTTTTCGAAAGCTTTATCGTCTCCGAAAATTGCCTCGCCAAATTTACGAGCGATTCTTGTACTAGGACCAGTATATCTTGCCATTTTAAATTGTTTAAGATTGAGATTATGAATTCAGGTCTTATCCTTCGATAATCTTTTTTCAATCTAGATTTATACTATAATAATTTTTGAGTATTAAACTCTACGTCTTTTTGGAGGACGACATCCATTGTGAGGCATTGGAGTAACATCGATAATCTCTGTAACTTCAATACCACCGTTATGCAAAGAACGGATAGCAGACTCACGTCCGTTTCCTGGTCCTTTTACATAAACTTTCACTTTTTTAAGTCCAGCCTCAAGAGCTACTTTACTACAATCTTCTGCTGCCATTTGAGCCGCGTATGGAGTGTTCTTTTTAGAACCTCTAAAACCCATTTTACCAGCCGAAGACCAAGAAATAACTTCACCTTTTTTGTTAGTCAAAGAAATGATGATGTTATTGAAGGTAGCAGAAATATGAGCTTCTCCCGTTGATTCAACGATAACTTTACGTTTTTTTGCAGTTGCTTTAGCCATATTACTTATTATTTAGTTGCTTTTTTCTTGTTTGCAACAGTTTTTCTTTTACCTTTTCTTGTTCTAGAGTTGTTTTTAGTTCTTTGTCCTCTTAAAGGAAGACCAGTTCTATGACGGATACCTCTATAACAACCAATATCCATTAAACGTTTGATGTTTAAAGAAACCTCAGAACGTAATTCTCCTTCAATTTTGAAAGCTGATACCGCCTCACGAATTGCTCCGATCTCGTCATCATTCCAATCTTGAACTTTTTTATCTTGGCTAACTTGAGCTTTTTCTAAAATCTCAATTGCTCTACTATTTCCTAATCCGAAGATGTAGGTAAGTGCTATAACACCTCTCTTATTTTTCGGGATATCTACCCCTGCTATTCTTGCCATAATTATCCTTGTCTTTGTTTAAATCTAGGATTCTTTTTGTTTATTACGTACAATCTCCCTTTTCTACGCACAATTTTGCACTCGGGACTTCTCTTTTTTACTGATGCTCTAACTTTCATAGTGAATATCCTTTAATATCTATAAGTAATTCTTGCTTTTGACAAATCATAAGGACTCATTTCTAGTTTCACTTTATCACCAGGTAATAATTTGATGTAATGCATACGCATCTTTCCAGAAATATGAGCAATTACGATATGTCCATTTTCTAACTCTACACGGAACATCGCATTTGATAATGCTTCGATGATAGATCCGTCTTGTTCTATTGCTGATTGTTTTGCCATAAGTTAAGCTACTGCTTTTCTATTTTTACCACTCTTCATCAAACCGTCATAATGTTTGTTTAACAAGTATGAATTAATTTGTTGAATCGTATCTATTGCAACTCCAACCATAATTATCAATGAAGTCCCTCCAAAAAACATAGCCCAAGATTGTTGAACATCCATAAGACTTACAACAATTGCTGGGAACACAGCTATCAAAGCAAGAAATAAAGATCCTGGAAAAGTTATTAAAGACATCACTTTATCAAGATAATCTGAAGTCTCAACACCTGGTCTTACACCTGGTATGAAACCACCGCTTCTCTTTAAATCATCAGACATCTTGTTAGTAGGCACTGTAATTGCAGTATAAAAGAAAGTAAATACAACTATCAAAGTTGCAAAAACAAAATTATACCAAAATCCAAACATGTTACTAAAAGCTCCAACGATAGATTGAGATGCATCTGATTTAGACAAACCAGCAACAGCAGCAGGAATAAACATAATCGCTTGTGCAAATATAATTGGCATTACACCAGATGCATTAAGCTTTAACGGAATCCATTGTCTGTTACCACCCATCATATCTTGTTCGAAATCACCAGAAGTAGTACGACGAGCATACTGTACTGGAATTTTTCTAATAGCCATAACTAACAAAACACAAGAAATAATAACAAGTAACCAAATAATGATTTCAATAACCAATAACATTGGTCCACCATTGTTATTAGTAACTCTTGTTGTAAATTCTTGAATGAAAGCTTGTGGCAACCTAGCCAAAATACCAACCATGATCAAAAGGGAAATTCCGTTTCCAATTCCTTTATCAGTAATTTTTTCTCCTAACCACATGGCAAAAATTGTACCAGTAACCAAGATAACCACTGAAGAAAATAAGAATTCAAAAGAGTTAAACCCTAATAAAAAAGCTGAACTAGGTAAAGTTCTGTAAAGATTGTAGATATAAGTTGGTCCTTGTACTAAAGTTATAACAATAGTTAACCAACGGGTAATTTGATTGATTTTTTTTCTACCACTTTCCCCATCACTTTGTAGTTTTTGCAAGTAAGGAATCGCAATTCCCATAAGTTGAACAACAATAGATGCAGAAATATAAGGCATAATCCCTAAAGCAAAAACTGAAGCTTTAGAAAATGCACCTCCGGTAAACATGTCTAGAATAGATCCTAATCCATTTTTGGTTTGTCCCGCTAATCCAGTCAATTGAGTTGCGTCAATTCCAGGAAGCGTAACATGGGCACCAAAACGATAAACAAGAAGTAGACCTAAAGTAATAAGAATTCTATTTTTTAGTTCTTCTATTTTCCAAACATTACTTATTGATTCAATAAATTTCTTCATCTTAATTGAAAAATTACATGATTACAGCTTCTCCACCAGCAGCTTCAATAGCAGCTTTTGCAGTAGCAGTAAATTTGTGAGCAGTTACTTTTAATTTTGCTGTCAATTCTCCTCTACCTAAAATCTTAACGATTTCATTTTTGGTAGCAAGACGATTAGCTACATAAACTGTCATGTCAACAGCATCTGTAATTACTCCATTATCAACTAATAATTGAAGAGTATCAAGATTAACACCTTCGTATTCTTTACGATTGATGTTCGTGAAACCAAACTTAGGCACACGTCTTTGAAGTGGCATTTGCCCACCCTCAAAACCAATCTTTTTAGAATAACCAGAACGAGATTTTGCTCCTTTGTGACCTCTTGCAGAAGTACCACCTTTTCCAGAACCTTCTCCTCTACCTAATCTTTTATTTTGATTGTGTGTAGAACCCTCAGCAGGTTGTAAGTTACTTAAATTCATAACAGTATTTGTTATTTAGCTTCTTCAACAGAAACTAAGTGTTTAACTTTATTTATCATCCCAAGGATTGTAGGATTTGAATCATGCTCTACAACTTGTCCCATTTTACGTAGACCTAAAGCTTCCAAACCTCTTTTTTGTGTAAGAGGACAGTTGATTTTGCTTCTAACTTGTTTTACTAATAATTTAGCCATAATTTCCTTGAATTAACCTTTAAAAACTTTTTCTAAAGAAACGCCTCTTTGTTTTGCAACAGTATAAGCACTTCTCATTTGTAATAAAGCATCAAAAGTTGCTTTTACTACGTTGTGAGGATTTGAAGATCCTTGTGATTTAGATAATACATCATGAATTCCAACTGATTCAAGAACTGAACGAACAGCTCCACCAGCAATAACTCCTGTACCATGAGAGGCAGGAATTAAGAATACACGTGCACCACCAAATTTACCTTTTTGTTCGTGAGGAACTGATTGACCATTCAAAGGAATTTTTACTAGATTTTTCTTAGCATCTTCTACTGCTTTCGCAATTGCTTCAGAAACGTCTTTAGATTTTCCTAATCCGTGTCCAACTACTCCATTCTCATCACCTACAACTACAATAGCAGAAAAACCAAAAGCTCTACCTCCCTTTGTAACTTTAGTAACACGATTTACACTTACCAAACGATCTTTTAATTCAAGACCACTTGGTTTTACTAGCTCTACATTCTTGTATTTACTATTAGACATACTATATTAGAATTTAAGTCCAGCCGCTCTCGCGCCTTCCGCTAATGATTTAATACGACCGTGATATAAATAACCTCCTCTATCGAATGTTACAACATCTATACCAGCTTTCAAAGCTTTTTCTGCTACTAGTTTCCCAACTGCAGTTGCCACTTCAATGTTCGTACCGTTTCCTATTTCTTTTTCTCTTGAAGAAGCAGCCAATAAAGTAACTCCGTTTACATCATCAATAAGTTGAGCGTAAATTTCTTTGTTACTTCTAAAAACAGATAGTCTTGGATTTGTAGCAGTACCACTAATCGTTTTTCTAATTCTGAATCTAATTCTTTGTCTTCTTTCAGGTTTTGTTAATGACATAATGTTATTTTTTAAGCTGATTTACCTGCTTTTCTTCTTAATACTTCACCTACAAATTTAACACCTTTTCCTTTGTACGGCTCAGGCTTACGGAAACCTCTAATTTTTGCCGCAACTTGACCTAAAAGTTGTTTATCTAATGATGTTAATTTCACAATTGGGTTTTTACCTTTTTCAGATATAGTTTCAAGAGTTACCTCAGGTGCTACTTCTAAAACAATATTGTGAGAATAACCAAGTGCTAAATCTAATTTTTGTCCTTGATTTGAAGCTCTATAACCAACTCCTACCAATTCTAAAGATTTTGTAAAACCTTCTGTTACACCGATAATCATGTTATTGATTAAAGATCTGTACAATCCGTGTTTTGCTCTTTGGTCTTTGTGATCAGATGATCTATTCACTTGAACTAGATCTCCTTCAACTGTTACAGTTACGTCCGAAAACTCCTGAGTAAGTTGACCATTTTTTCCTTTTACCGTAATAACACCATCAGCAACTGAAACAGTTACTCCAGCTGGTATTGTTACTGGGCTTTTACCTATTCTTGACATCTTATATAGTCTTTAAAATTAGTATACGTAACAAATTACTTCGCCACCAACATTCAATTGTCTAGCTTTCTTTCCAGTCATTAAACCTTTAGAAGTAGAAACAATAGCAATTCCTAATCCGTTAAGGATTCTAGGAATGTTTGAAGAACCTGAATATTTACGTAAACCTGGTTTACTAATTCTTTGGATATCTTTAATTACAGACTCTTTAGTATCTTTATCATACTTCAAAGCGATTTTGATTGAACCCTGAACAGCGTTGTCTTCAAATTTGTAACTTAAGATATAACCTTGATCAAATAAGATCTTTGTTATTTCTTTTTTTAGATTAGATGCTGGAATTTCGACAACTTTGTGGTTTGCAGCCACAGCGTTTCTAACTCTCGTCAAATAATCTGCAATAGGATCTGTATACATAAGTATTGATTTGCGGTAACGGTTTTCGATTAAACGTAATCGAACCTGAAACCAGTTTATAAATGTTAATAGTTATTAGTAATTAGCCGTTAGTAATTAGCATAACACTAACAACTAACGACTAATAACTAATTACTTTTTCTACCAAGATGCCTTTTTAACACCTGGTATCAATCCATTGTTAGCCATCTCACGGAATGTTACACGTGAAATACCGAATTGACGCATATACCCTCTTGGTCTACCTGTTAATTTACAACGATTGTGCAAACGAACTGGCGAAGCATTTTTCGGTAATTTTTGCAAACCTACGAAATCTCCAGCTTCTAACAAAGCTTTTCTTTTCTCAGCATACTTTGCTACCGTTTTTTCTCTCTTAACCTCACGGGCTTTCATTGATTCTTTAGCCATATCTTAATTCTTTTTAAAAGGTAAACCTAATTCAGCCAACAATGACTTTGCTTCTTTATCTGTTTTAGCAGTAGTAACAAAAGAAATGTCCATTCCAGATATTTTATTTACTTTATCAATATCAATTTCAGGGAAAATGATTTGTTCTAAAACACCAAGATTATAGTTTCCTCTACCGTCAAAACCAGTAGCTTTAATACCACTGAAATCTCTAACACGTGGTAAAGCTGAAGTAATAAGTCTATCTAAAAACTCATACATTCTTTCTCCACGCAAAGTAACTTTTGCTCCAATAGGCATCCCTTTTCTCAATTTGAAAGACGCAACGTCTTTCTTTGAAATTGTAGATACTGCTTTTTGTCCAGTAATCTTTGTTAATTCATCAACTGCATAGTCAATCAATTTTTTATCAGATACTGCTGCACCAACTCCTTTACTCAAAACGATTTTTTCCAATTTAGGAACTTGCATTACGTTTGTGTAACCGAATTCTTCTTTAAGAGCAGAGATAACTCTACTCTTATATTCTTCTTTTAGTCTAGGTATATATGCCATTACTATAGTACTTGATTAGATTTTTTTGAAAATCTTACTTTCTTATCTCCTTCAACTCTGATACCCACTCTTGTTGCTTCCTTAGTTTTAGGATCAATTAGAGAGATGTTCGAAATTTGAATCTGAGCTTCTTTCTTTACAATACCACCTTGAGGGCTTTTTGCACTAGGTTTCGTATGTTTAGAAACCATGTTTACACCTTCAACAATTGCTTTGTTTTTCTCACGGTACACACGTAACACTTTACCTTCAGCACCTTTATGGTCTCCAGCAATTACTCTTACAATGTCTCCTGATTTTATTTTTAGCTTTATCATCTTAAAACGAATTAAAGCACTTCTGGTGCTAATGATACAATTTTCATGAATTGTTTTTCACGAAGTTCTCTTGCTACCGGACCAAAAACACGAGTTCCTCTCATTTCCCCTGCAGCATTCAAAAGAACACATGCATTATCATCGAAACGGATATAAGAACCATCAGCTCTTCTCACTTCTTTTTTGGTACGTACAACAACTGCAGTTGAAACAGCTCCTTTTTTAACGCTTCCGTTAGGTGCAGTATCTTTGATAGAAACTACAATCTTGTCTCCAACAGAGGCATACCTTCTTTTGGTACCTCCTAAAACACGGATAGTTAAAACTTCTTTAGCTCCTGTGTTATCTGCTACTTTTAGTCTTGATTCTTGTTGTACCATAATTATTTAGCTCTTTCTAGGATTTCAACTAATCTCCAACATTTTGATTTACTTAAAGGACGCGTTTCGCTAATTCTTACAGTATCTCCAATGTTACAGTCGTTTGTTTCGTCATGTGCCACAAATTTCTTTGTTTTCAACACGAACTTACCGTATAATGGGTGTTTTACTTTTGTTACTTGAGCAACTACAATGGATTTATCCATTTTGTTTGAAGTAACAACCCCAACTCTTTCTTTTCTTAAATTTCTTTTTTCTTCCATCTTTCAGCAGAATTATTGTAATTCTCTTTTAGTAAGTTCCGTAGCTAATCTTGCAACTGTTCTTCTTACACCTCTAATTTGAAGTGGGTTCTCAATTGGTGAAATAGCGTGAGCCATTTTCAGGTCGGCATATGCCTTCTTAGTCTGGCTAAGTTTTTCTTGCAACTCCGCTGCAGAAAGATCTTTTATTTCTGATTGTTTCATAATATAATATAGATTATGCTTCGAAATCTCTAGCAACTACGAATTTGGTTTTTACTGGAAGCTTTTGAGCTGCAAGACGTAACGCCTCTTTTGCAACTGATAAAGGAACTCCTCCAACTTCAAACATAATTCTTCCGGGTTTAACAACGGCAGCCCAATACTCAACTGCACCTTTACCTTTACCCATACGTACCTCAAGAGGTTTCTTAGTGATAGGTTTGTCTGGAAATATTTTGATCCATAATTGTCCTTCTCTTTTCATAAAACGAGTTGCAGCAATACGCGCAGCTTCGATTTGACGAGAGGTTAAGAACATTCCATCTTCATGTACAGATTTAATACCAAACATTCCATTAGAAAGTTCATGTCCTCTTTGAGAATTTCCTTTCATTTTACCTTTTTGTACCTTACGGTATTTTGTTCTTTTAGGCTGTAACATTTTTCTTTAGTTTAAAAATTTACTTTCGTTTACGAGCGTCTGGTTTTCCACCTTTATTAAAAGGCTTTCTGTCTCCTCTAGGAGAATCTCCACCTTTACCACCACCAGGTTGTTTTTTGTCCATTCCTGCAAGTGGAGAAAGATCTCTCTTTCCATAAACTTCACCTTTCATGATCCATACTTTGATTCCCATTCTACCATAAGTAGTATGAGCCTCTGCAAGTGCGTAATCAATATCAGCTCTGAAAGTTGATAGAGGAATTCTACCTTCTTTGAAACCTTCTGAACGAGCCATCTCAGCACCATTCAAACGACCAGAAATCAAAACTTTGATACCTTCAGCGTTCATACGCATAGAAGCAGCAATAGCCATTTTGATTGCACGTCTGTAAGAAATTCTGCTTTCGATTTGACGACAGATGCTTGTAGCAACTAGATACGCGTCAAGTTCAGGTCTTTTAATTTCAAAGATGTTGATTTGAACCTCTTTGTCAGTAATTTTCTTAAGTTCTTCTTTTAACTTGTCTACCTCTTGTCCACCTTTTCCGATTATGATACCAGGTCTAGCAGTAGTGATAGTAACGGTTACAAGTTTTAAAGTTCTCTCGATGATTACTTTTGATACACTAGCTTTTGATAAACGAGCATGGATGTACTTTCTGATTTTATAATCTTCGGCTAATTTATCACCGTAATCATTTCCACCATACCAGTTTGAGTCCCATCCTCTGATGATACCAAGTCTATTTCCAATTGGATTTGTCTTTTGTCCCATGCTGCTTAAGAATTGCTTTGTGTGTTATTGATAGCTCCAAGCACGATTGTTACGTGATTAGAACGTTTTCTTATTCTGTGTGCGCGACCTTGTGGAGCTGGACGAAGTCTTTTCAACATCATACCACCATCTACTCTGATCTCTTTAACAAATAAACCAGCTTCTTCCATATTAGCTTCAGGGTTTTTTGCTTGCCAGTTGGCAATTACAGATAAAACCAATTTTTCTAATTTTCTTGAAGCTTCTTTAGAACTAAATCTTAAGATGTTTAGTGCTCTTTCTACCTTCTGACCTCTTACTAGATCTGCTACTAAGCGCATTTTTCTAGGTGAAGTAGGGCAGTTATTTAACTTTGCGAAGGCCAAAGACTTGTTAGCCTCTTTTCTTGCGTCTGCTGTTTCTCTTTTACGAACTCCCATTGCTTCTTATTTTTTACCTTTATTTTTTGCTCCAGCATGACCTCTAAAAGATCTAGTTGGTGAAAATTCTCCTAATTTGTGACCTACCATGTTTTCTGTTACGTAAACTGGTACAAATTGACGACCGTTATGAACTGCGATAGTTTGTCCAACAAAGTCTGGAGTAATCATAGAAGCTCTAGACCATGTCTTAACCACTCCTTTATTTCCACCTGCGATGTTTTCTTGAACTTTCTTGTCTAACTTATAATGAACGAAAGGTCCTTTTTTTAATGAACGTGCCATATCTTATTATTTCTTTCTACGTTCTACGATATACTTGTTACTCGGGTTTTTCTTAGAACGAGTTCTATAACCTTTAGCTGGTATTCCATTTCTTGAACGTGGATGTCCACCAGAAGAACGTCCTTCACCACCACCCATTGGGTGATCGACAGGGTTCATTGCAACAGGTCTTGTTCTAGGTCTTCTACCTAACCATCTTGTTCTACCAGCTTTTCCTGATACAACTAATTGGTGGTCTGAATTAGAAACCGCTCCAATTGTAGCCGAACAAGTCAACAAGATTAATCTTGTTTCTCCAGAAGGCATTTTAATTGTTGCATATTTTCCATCTCTTGCCATTAATTGAGCAAATGTTCCAGCTGAACGAGCGATTACAGCTCCTTGACCTGGTCTCAATTCGATACAAGAAATAACAGTTCCTAAAGGAATTCTGCTTAATGGTAATGTATTTCCAATTTCCGGTTGAGATTCTGGACCAGAAACTAATTTCTGACCAACTTTCAATCCGTTTTGAGCAATAACATAAGTTTTCTCTCCATCAGCATAAGCTAACAAAGCGATAAACGCAGTACGATTTGGATCATATTCGATTGATTTCACTGTAGCCGGAATTCCTTCTTTTGTACGTTTGAAATCAATAATACGATATCTCTGCTTGTGACCACCACCCGTATAACGCATGGTCATCTTTCCTTGACTATTTCTACCACCAGAGTTTTTTATCGGCGCTATCAAAGAGCGTTCCGGCTTATCAGTTGTAATGGCGTCATAACCATTCACAACTCTAAATCGCTGACCTGGGGTAATAGGTTTTAATTTTCTTACTGACATTTTATCTTAGATATTGTTGTAAAAATCAATTGTTTCTCCTTCTTGTACTTGAACGAATGCTTTTTTAGCAGCATTAGTCTTTCCACTGATTAAACCACTTTTAGTGTATTTTGTAGTTCTGTCTGGTCTTACATTCATCGTGTTAACACTCAAAATAGTTACTCCATAAGCAGCTTCAACAGCTTTCTTAATTTGCACTTTGTTTGCTTTTTTGTTAACGTAGAATCCAAAACGGTTTAAAACTTCACTTTCTTTGGTTACTTTTTCCGTTACTATAGGTTTAATTATGATGCTCATATCCTATTATTTACTTAAATTTTCTTCAATTACTTCCAAAGAACTCTCTAAAAGCACTAAATTATTAGCATTTAAAATAGCGTAAGTGCTTAATTCATAGCTACTTACGACATTAGCCGCCTTTAAATTACGTGAGGACAAATATACATTTTTATTAGTATCGCCCAACACAAACAGTGATTTTTTATTTTCTAACTCTAAAGCTTTCAAAACGTTAATGAAATTTTTAGTGTTTGGCGTTTCAAAATTAAAGTCTTCAAGTACAATTATATTTGACTCTTTTGCTTTAATTGAGAAAGCAGATTTTCTAGCAAGACGTTTTAAGCTTTTATTCAATTTGAATGAATAACTTCTTGGTCTTGGTCCAAAAACTGTTCCACCACCTTTAAACAAAGGGTTTTTTGCACTACCCGCACGAGCAGTACCAGTTCCTTTTTGTTTTTTAATCTTACGAGTAGATCCCGCTACTTCAGCTCTTTCTTTAGCTTTGTGCGTTCCTTGTCTTTGATTAGCAAGATATTGCTTAACATCAAGGTATACTGCGTGATTGTTTGGCTCAATTGCATATACTGAATCAGAAAGTTGAACTTTTCTTCCAGTATCTTTTCCGTTGAAATCTAATACTTTTACTTCCATTACTTCTGAATGATTACATAAGAGTTGTTACATCCAGGAACACATCCTTTAATAACAAGTAGGTTCTTTTCAGCCACTACTTTTAAAACTCTAAGGTTTTGAACTTTTACATTATCTCCTCCCATACGTCCAGCCATACGCATTCCTTTGAATACTCTAGATGGATAAGAAGAAGCTCCTACAGAACCTGGCGCTCTTAAACGGTTGTGTTGACCGTGAGTTGCTTGTCCAACACCACCAAAACCGTGACGTTTTACAACCCCTTGAAAACCTTTACCTTTAGATACACCTTGTACATCTACAAATTCTCCTTCAGCAAAAATAGAAACATCAATAAGATCTCCTAATTTTTGTTCTGTTGCGAAATCTTGGAATTCAACGACTTTTTTCTTAGCTACAGTTCCCGCTTTTTTAAAGTGACCTAAAGCCGCTTTTGTGGAATGTTTCTCGTTTTTGTCATCGAAACCAAGTTGCAACGCTTCGTACCCGTCAACACCTTTGGTTCTGACTTGGGTAACAACGCATGGACCAGCTTCAATTACTGTACAAGGAATATTCTTCCCGTTTTCGTCGAAAATACTAGTCATGCCGATTTTTCTACCAATTAACCCAGACATAAATATTAATTATTAATTATTAAATATAAATATAGAACGCAGCTTTTAAGCAAATCCTATTTTTTTAGTGGGTGCAAATGTATAACTTATTTGCACATAAACCAAAAAAATATTTTTTACTTAAAAACAGCGTTCCTTTTTACTCTTAAAGTAACTAAACTTTGATTTCAACTTCAACTCCACTTGGCAATTCAAGTTTCATTAAAGCGTCAATAGTTTTAGATGAAGATGAATAAATGTCAATTAATCTCTTGTATGACATTACTTCAAATTGTTCTCTCGCTTTTTTGTTAACGTGTGGAGAACGTAGAACTGTAAAAAGTTTTTTGTGTGTTGGTAATGGAATTGGTCCTGTAACAACTGCACCGGTACTTTTTACCGTTTTTACAATCTTCTCAGCAGACTTGTCTACCAACATGTGATCGTAAGATTTTAATTTTATTCTGATTTTTTGACTCATTTTCTTAAAGATTATGCGTTTCCTTTTGCTTTTTTGATAACTGCTTCCGAAATATTAGAAGGCGTTTCTGCGTAGTGTGAAAATTCCATTGTAGATGTTGCTCTACCAGATGAAAGTGTTCTTAACGTAGTAACGTATCCAAACATTTCAGATAATGGCACATCTGCTTTAATGGTTTTAGCACCAGCTCTATCACCCATGTCATTCACCTGACCTCTACGACGGTTGATATCACCCACGATATCCCCCATGTTTTCTTCTGGTGTAATCACTTCCATTTTCATGATCGGCTCTAATATAACTGCACCAGCAGCTTTAGCAACCTCTCTATACCCCATTCTTGCTGCAAGCTCAAAAGAAAGTGCATCAGAATCCACAGGATGGAAAGATCCGTCTAATAAAGTTACTTTCAAACTATCAACTTGGTATCCTGCTAAAGGACCAGTTTTCATAGCTTCTCTAAAACCTTTTTCAACAGATGGAATATATTCTTTAGGAACGTTACCTCCTTTTACCGCATTAACAAACTGCAATCCAACTGGAGCTTTACCGTCAACTTCGTCTGCTGGCTCAAGTATAAATACGATATCACCGAATTTACCACGACCTCCAGATTGTTTTTTGTATGTTTCTCTATGTTGTGCTTTCTTAGTAAAAGCTTCTTTGTATTCAACTTGAGGTTCACCTTGGTTTACTTCAACTTTGAATTCACGTCTCATTCTATCAACCAAGATATCTAAGTGAAGCTCACCCATACCTGAGATAATAGTTTGACCCGAAGCCTCATCTGTTCTAACAGTAAACGTAGGATCTTCTTCAGCTAATTTAGCCAAAGCCATACCCATTTTATCTACGTCAGCTTTAGTTTTAGGCTCAATAGCAATACCAATTACTGGCGCTGGGAATTTCATACTTTCTAAGATAATTGGGTGTTTTTCATCACACAAAGTATCTCCAGTTTTAATATCTTTAAATCCAACTGCCGCTCCAATATCACCTGCTTCGATATATTCGATTGGGTTTTGTTTGTTAGCATGCATTTGGTAGATACGAGAAATTCTTTCTTTGTTTCCTGAACGAGTGTTCAAAACATAAGAACCTGCATCTAAACGTCCTGAGTAAGCACGGAAGAAAGCTAAACGACCTACGAATGGGTCAGTAGCAATTTTAAAAGCTAAAGCAGCGAATGGCTCTTTAACATCTGGCTTACGCAATATTTTAACTTGATCTTCTTCTAACAATTCAGCATCATCAGGATGAATCCCTTCGATACCTTCTTTATCCATTGGAGATGGCAAATATTTACATACTGCATCTAACATGAATTGAACTCCTTTATTTTTGAAAGAAGAACCAGCAATCATAGGAATGATAGCCATATCCATTACAGCTGCTCTTAATGCAATGTTGATTTCTTCCTCTGTGATAGAGCTTTCATCTTCCATGAATTTTTCAAGCAAAGTCTCATCATAATCAGCAACTGCCTCAATAAGAATCGATCTGTATTCTTTCACTTCATCAAGCATGTCTTCAGGAATAGGCACAATATCATAAGTAGCTCCTAAACCTTCTTCATGCCAAACAATAGCTTGGTTTTTTACTAAATCCACAACACCTCTGAAATCATTTTCTTCACCAATTGGCAAAGTGATCGCAACTGCATTTGATTTCAACATGTCTCTTACTTGTTGACATACCATCAAAAAGTTAGAACCTTGTCTGTCCATTTTATTAACGAAACCAATACGTGGCACTCTGTACTGATCTGCCAATCTCCAGTTAGTTTCTGATTGTGGCTCAACACCATCAACAGCACTAAATAAGAAAACCAAACCATCAAGTACACGCAAAGAACGGTTTACTTCAACTGTAAAGTCAACGTGTCCCGGGGTATCGATAATATTAAAGTGATAAGGCAATGTTTCAGGTAAAACTTTACCTTGCTCAGTAGGAAAATTCCATTCACAAGTTGTAGCTGCAGAAGTAATTGTAATACCTCTTTCTTGCTCTTGCGCCATCCAGTCCATTGTTGCAGCACCATCGTGTACTTCACCAATTTTGTGTGATTTTCCAGTATAGAATAATATACGCTCTGTTGTTGTTGTTTTACCAGCATCAATATGAGCAGCAATTCCTATATTTCTTGTATATTTAAGTTCTCTAGCCATTTCTTAAGAATTAAAATCTAAAGTGAGAGAATGCTTTATTAGCTTCTGCCATCTTGTGAGTATCCATTCTTTTCTTAACAGCAGCTCCTTCTTCTTTAGCCGCAGCTAAACATTCTGAAGCTAGACGTTGTGCCATAGATTTTTCATTTCTTCTTCTAGAATAAAGTATTAACCACTTCATTGCCATAGAAATTTTCCTGTCTGGTCTAATCTGCATTGGAATTTGAAATGTAGCTCCACCAACTCTACGACTACGCACTTCTACGTGAGGCATAACGTTTGTTAAAGCATCCTTCCAAATTTCTAATGAAGGTTTCTCCGCATCTTGTTTTTTAGACTCAATGATGTCAATAGCATCATAAAATACTTTAAACGCTGTCGATTTTTTTCCATCCCACATTAAGTTGTTCACAAAACGTGTTACCAGTTGATCATTAAATCTTGGATCTGGTAAAAGTGGTCTTTTCTTTGCCGCTCTTTTTCTCATGTCTTTTTTTTAATAAAATTTCATACCTATATCGTCACGAAAAATCGCGTCTCTACAAGAATAACGTTTTAAATTACTTTTTTGCTTCTTTTGGGCGTTTTGCTCCGTACTTAGATCTTCTTTGCGTTCTTCCTGCTACTCCTGACGTATCAAGTGCACCACGAACGATGTGATATCTTACTCCTGGCAAATCTTTTACCCTTCCACCCCTAACTAATACTATCGAGTGCTCTTGTAAATTGTGTCCTTCTCCAGGGATGTAGGCATTCACTTCATTACCATTTGTCAAACGTACACGCGCTACTTTACGCATTGCAGAGTTTGGTTTTTTTGGTGTTGTAGTGTAAACACGCGTACAAACCCCTCTTCTTTGAGGACAAGAATCTAAAGCAACCGATTTACTCTTCTTAGTTATCTGAGTTCTTCCTGTTCTTACTAATTGTTGAATTGTTGGCATAATTAATACTAAAAATTTCTTATTATATTAAATTCCCGCTTTTTACGGGGTTGCAAATGTATAAATTTTTTTTTACTCTACAAACCATAATCTATTAATTTTTACATTAAGTAAGCATTTGTTTTTAAACCAAATAGAGAATCAACATTAAAACAAGAATCAAAAACCTCCCCACACAACCCTACTCCATTAATATTATTTAATATTATGATTTTCATCACAAACAATTGATATTTGTATCACATTTATCAAAAACAAAAATTTCTTGAAAACAAAAATCTTCCTTGTTGTCATTTTCCTTTTCAGCTTAACTTCAAGAGCTCAAGATTTTCATTTGAAAATAATCGGAAACACAGCTACAGAAACCAAAACAATAGATTCGATAGGTTACCTATCGAAACACCAAAATACTAAGCTCATACTTGAAGAAATAAATCAACTATCCGGGAAATTATCTCAAATTGGATATATTGAAAACCAAATTATAGAAACCGTCAAAACAAACGACTCTAGTTATTTATCCAAAACCTCTCTCGGAAACAGAATAAAAAACATACATATATATATAGGTATAAAGAACGACACAAGCTCATTAAATCTCTTCGACGAAAAAAAAGACACACTCATACTCCCGTACACCCAAATAGAACCCTTTTTAAAACAAACCACACAAAAATTAGAACAAAACGGTTACGCATTCGCAAAAACAAAACTCATCAATATTCAAAAAAAAAATCAGACACTATATGCTGATTTAAAACTCACCTATGGAAACAAAAGACAATTGAATGAAATAGTACTAAAATACGAAGATGAGCATCAAAAAAACTTATTTCCAAAAGGCGCCTTAAGACAAATCAATAAAAAATACTCAAAAAAAACTTTCAATCAAGAAAGCGTAAAAGAAATACATGATGAATTCGAAAAATTCAGTTTTATTAATCAGATAAAATTTCCAGAAATACTATTCACGAAAGACACTACCAAGGTTTATGTCTATTTAGCAAAAAGAAAAACAAATACATTTGACGGCTATTTAGGATTCAACAATACCGAAAACAAAAAAACAACACTTAATGGCTATTTAGACATTACACTACAAAATGCGTTACGAAGTGGAGAGCAACTATCCATTTACTGGAAAAATGACGGAAATGATCAAAAAATTTTCAATGCCAAAATAGATCTCCCTTATCTATTCAATAGTCCAATAGGACTCAAAGCAGGTATAAACATTTTCAAACAAGACAGCACCTTTCAAAACACCAAAACCGAAATTAATCTTGGTTACTTAATTACAATCAACAAGCGATTTTACGTTGGATACCAATCTACCGAATCAAGCAATATACTAAACTCTATCAATCCTAAACTGAGCGATTACACCAATTCATTCCTGACTACAAATTTTGAATTTACCAAAAGTGATTACACTAATAAAATATCCCCTACAAAATCTTACCTAACACTAAACTTAGGAACAGGAAAAAGAACAATAAACCAAATCACAACTACCGCAATAGAAAAACAATATTTAGCAAATTTTAACATAATGAATAATTTTTATTTTGATAAGAAAAACTGTATAAACATCAAAAGTCAAAATTATTTTCTAAAAAGCGAAACATATTTAACAAATGAATTATTCCGATTTGGAGGCGTAAATTCAATAAGAGGATTCTCAGAAAACAGTTTACAAGCCAGCGTTATGACTTCTGTCATTACAGAATACAGATACTTAATTTCCAGTAATTTACAACTCAACACAATCCTAGACTATTGTTATTACAAGGATCCTACCACTATTCCAGAAAAAAACAACACCAACAAACTTATCAGCCTAGGCCTGGGTATAGGAGTTGACACCCAAAACGGAATATTAAAACTTGCGATTGTTAACGGAAGTACAAGAATTCAAGAGATCCAATTTCACAACACATTCATTAACATTAGTTATAATGTTAAATTTTAGAATAAGTAAAAAAAAACAATTTTTATATTAGGAAAGTTAACAATTTATTATGATTTTTGTCCAACTAATTCAAAATAATTAAAAATGAAACTAAAGTTCAATGGATTCTTAGTACTCCTAGTAGTACTAGTGGCGCAACTAACTTTTGCGCAAGAGAGATCTGTTTCAGGAATTGTTTCCGACAATGCAGGAATGCCTTTACCAGGTGTGACTGTATTAGTGAAAGGAACAAAGAATGGAACTCAATCAGATTTTGATGGTAAGTATACCATCAAAGCTACACCAAGTGACATCTTGGTATTTACCTATGTAGGCATGAAATCTACAGAAAAAAGCGCAAGCTCAATAACAGTAAACGCGAAATTATCAAGTGATGCAACACAATTAGAAGGAGTTGTGGTGACTGCATTAGGAATCAGAAAAGAAGAAAAAAAACTCGGTTATTCAATATCTAAAGTAACCGCGGATGAAATTTCTAAATCTGGAGAACAAAACTTAATACAAGCCCTAGCTGGAAAAGCAGCTGGCGTACAAGTTATTGGCTCAGGAGGAACTCCAGGCGCATCTAGTAAAATAATCATTCGAGGTTTCAACAGTATCAATCGCGGTTCTGACCCTTTAATTGTTGTCGATGGGATACCTTTAGACAACGGAACTACTCAAACAACAGCGGGAGACAATCCATTTAACTCTAATTTATCAGGAGTAAGCAACTCTAATAGAGCACTAGACATAAACCCTGAAGACATTGAAAGTGTTTCTATCTTAAAAGGAACAGCAGCTGCTGCTCTATTTGGTGATAGAGCTGGAAATGGGGTGATTTTATATACAACAAAAAAAGGAAGAGCTCGTAAAGGTATTGGAATTGATGTGTCTTCCTCATTAGCGATCGACAAAGTAAGTCAATTACCTAAAAAACAAAACCAATACATACAAGGATCTCCAAATAGCTCAGGAGTACCTACTTACACAAATGGGACTCCTCAAAGCTGGGGGCCAGCGGTAACACCTGGACAACAAATTTACGACAATGCTAAAAATTTCTTCAAAGAAGGAATCACAAGAAACAATAACGTTTCCTTCTATGGCGGAGACGACAAAATTACTTTTAGAACTTCATTTGGTAATTTAGACCAAACAGGTATGATTCCAGAAACAGGATTGAAAAGAAATACAATCCGAATGAATGGAGATATGAAACTAAACGAACAATGGAAAGCTGGTGGTAGTGCCCAATATACACGCACAACAACAACCATGACTCAAAATGGTAGTAATGTTTCCGGGGTTATGCTTTCTTTACTTCGTGCACCAATTCAATATGATTTGAGAGATTACAAAGACGAAGCTGGCAATAACAAAAATTATTTCGCAAGTTATGACAATCCTTATTTTACAGTAAATGAAAATCCTTTCGAAAGTGATGTAAACAGAGTTGTAGCCAACTTAAACACTAGCTATACACCCGCAAAATGGATCTCATTGGCCCTTAAGGGAGGTGTTGACACCTATTCAGACCAAAGAAAACAAGTATTTGCAGTTTCTTCAAATGGAGACAGCCTAGGTGGTATTGGAGAAGTTGTATTCAACACCCTCAACAACAAATCTTTCTATGGCGACTTAATAGCTAGCGGAATAATACCTTTACAAACTGAATGGCTCAAAGTTAACTATCTTGCTGGTTTAAACTTACGTTCATCACACTTTTCAGATGTGTACTCAAGAGGTAAAGAACTATCTATACCTGGTTTTTATTCGCTATCAAATGCTACACAACTATACGCTTCAAATTCCGAAGAAAATATTATGTCTAGAGCGTTATTCGGTCAAGTAGATTTTGAAATAAAAAATCAACTTTTCTTAACAGGTACAGTTCGTAAAGAATGGTCATCTACTTATGGAGACCTAGCAAAAAGTGCCATTTTCCCATCAGCAAGTGCATCGTGGATTATTACAGAAACCTTTAAATTACCTGAATGGACGAACTTCTTAAAACTTGCCTATAGTTATGGCGTTGTTGGTATAGCTCCAACTTCTTATGCAACTGTTAGTACTTTTGCCCGACCTTCTATAACAGATGGTTTTACAGATGGATTAAGCTTTCCTTATAACGGAATTAATGGAATGAGTGTTAACACATTAGGTAATTCGAATTTAAAACCAGAAAGAGTTTTAGGACACGAAATAAACATAAGCACTAAACTGCTTGACAACCGTATTACTTTAGATTTAAATTACTACAACAAAACATCTAAAGATTTATTGATTAACGTTCCACTTCCAAGGTCTTCTGGTTTTGGTTCTGAATACAGAAATGCTGCAGAATTGACAAATAAAGGAGTAGAAGTTGAATTAGGTTATGATGTAATAAAAGCAAAAAGCTCGTTCAATTGGAATATTAATCTTAACTGGGCTAAAAACGTCAACAAAGTTACTGACATCTCTGGAGGACTTGACCAAATATCGATAGAATCTGCTTTTTCTTCAATTGGATATTACGCCGTAAAAGGAGAACCTCTAGGAAGCTTTTACGGAACCAAATGGTTAAGAGATGCAAATGGTCAAAAAATAATTGCTGCTAACGGTAAAGCTCAATTGGATCCAATATCAGGAAATCTTGGAAATTCAGCTCCTGAGTGGACTGGAGGCGTAAGAAACACATTTACTTTTAAAAGAGTTTCTTTATCAGCGTTTTTAGACATCAGACATGGCGGAGTAGTATATAATGGTACTCAAGCAAGACTAAATAACGTTGGGGTTTCAGAAGAGTCTGCAGACAGACAGCGCACTTACATAATCGAAGGTGTAAAAGCTGACGGTACACCAAATACAACTCCAATTTCTGCTAGAACTTATTTCAGAGAATATCTTGGAGATGCTGGTGGAGCAGCAGAACAATTCGTAACAACTGTTAACTGGGTTAGATTAAGAGATGTCTCATTAAGCTACGATTTTAACACTTCCAAAATAAGCTCAATAAGTTCCGCACAACTATCATTTACAGGTAGAAACTTATGGTTATCAACTAATTACAAAGGAGTAGACCCAGAAACTAGTTTAACTGGTGCAGGTTCTAGAATAAATGGATTAGATTATTTCAACAATCCAGGAAGCAAATCAATCATAATGAGTCTTAAGGTAAGTTTTTAATTTAAATAAAATGAAAATGAAAAAATATATAAAAAGCATAATTCTAACAACAATAAGCATAGGATTCCTATCTAGTTGTCAGTCAGAATTAGACAACTTTAATGTAAGTCCAAATAGTCCTACAATAACCACTCCATCACTTTTACTTGCAAGTATTGAAGTTTCTACTTTTTCAAATCACACAAGTGGATTAAATAGAAACGCTAATATATTCTCGCAACACTTAGCAGGAACTGACATTGGACAACTAGGTCCTGTAGCAAAATACATCGTTACTGAAGAAAATGTAAACAATGAGTGGAACACCATTTACAACACTACTTTAATGAGTGGTTACGTGTTAAACAAACGCTTCGCAACTAGTCATCCATATTACAATGGAATAGCACAAGTTTTGACAGCTGTAAATTTAGCATATGTTACTGATATGTTTGGAGATGTACCTTTCGACGAAGCTTTTAAAGCGGAAGAAGGAATTAAATCACCTAAATACAATACTCAAAAAGAAATTTACGAAAGACTTCAGACTACTTTAGATAAGGCAATTGCAAACCTAAACAAACCTGAAGCAAGTAATGCGACACTCCCATCTGCTGATGATTTTATTTTTAATGGAGATCCTGAAAAATGGATAAAGACAGCTTATGTTTTAAAAGCAAGATTCGCCTTAAGATTAACTCAAGTAGATCCTAATGCTGCTCAAAAAGCTCTAGACTACATAAATGCTTCTGGAATTAGCTCTAATAACGATGATATGAATACCTTTTTTACAGGTAAAGCAAATGAGCTAAACCAATGGAACGCATATAATGTAACCCGTGTAAACTATCTAAAAATGGGGAAAACTTTTGTTGACTATTTAACAGTTTCAAATGACCCAAGAAAAACATTTCTCGTAGCTAAAGACAAAAGTGGAAATTATTCTGGTAATGCACCTGAGGATCAAACCTCTGTTAACACCTCTTACATAGGAAGCGCAGTAGCAAGTGCCGACTCTAATGTAGGAATAGTAACTTATTCAGAAGCTAAATTTATAGAAGCTGAAGCAAAGTTCAGACTAAATGATTTAACAGGGGCTAAATCAGCCTTCAAAATAGCTGTACAATCATCTATATTAAAAATAACTAAGACTCCAGCTCAAGCTACTTTTGTAGACAATGTAACCGCAATTGTTTCGTTAGAAAATATTATTCAGCAAAAATATAATGCATTATTTTTGACTATGGAACCTTACAATGATTATAGAAGAACTGGTTTCCCTGTACTAGTACCTAATCAAAATGCTACTGTTAAAGCAATTCCGTTACGTCTCCCTACTCCTTCGGATGAGAGAAACTACAACAAAAACGCGACTGTAGTTAGTAATGTAACAACCAACGTTTGGTGGGACAAGAACTAAATAATATAAAATAGATTAAAATCAAAAACCATCAGTAGCACTGATGGTTTTTTTTGTAACTATAAATAACAAACTTAAAATAATCGACACTTAAGTAACTTAGATTCAATTAATAAATGCAACATTTGGAAGTTGCGGTGTGGTTAAATTTTTTCAGAAAAGAGAAAAGAAAA
>NZ_VJZS01000011.1 GCF_007097385.1 Flavobacterium sp. ZT3R18 | reverse complement strand
TAGGGTAATCCTCAATTGCCATTTTTTTTATTTCAAAGATACATTTATCCCTAACATGTGCGAAGGGGATAAGCAGTTTAATTCTTTAAAATTTAAGGGAATTCGTGGCTAAATTTTTATCTAATCATTTGTTCTCACACGATAAGACTACGAAAGGATGAGATCTCTTTTTTTTCTTTAAAACAAAACATAAAACACTAATAACTAAATACTTATATTTTATTAAAAATAAATAATCCATTAAAATTATTGCAGAAAATAAAATAACACTCTCTAGAATTTAAGTAACTTTATAGTAGATTGTTACAAAAGAGTCAATTTAATCCCTGATGATTATGAAAAAGATATTCATTACTTTATTATTTGTTTTATTGTTTTCTACAGTTATTGCTCAAACGGTTTCCATTATTCCACAAAACGGATCCTGGAAATATCTAGACAATGGAAGCAATCAGGGTACTGCATGGCGGGCAACTACTTTTAATGATGCCGCTTGGCCAAGTGGAAATGCCGAATTGGGCTATGGAGATGGTGGAGAAGCTACCGTAGTAAGTTATGGCTCCAACGCTTCTAATAGGTACCGCACTACTTATTTTAGAAAAGCTTTTTCTGTATCAGCCCCAACTAATTATTCAATGTTTACATTAGGTCTCCTACGCGATGATGGCGCGGTAATCTACTTAAACGGAGTTGAGGTTGTTAGAAGCAATATGCCCACAGGGACTATTGATTACACCAAATTGGCCAGTTCGGCAGTCAGTGGAACAAACGAATCTACTTTTTATACATTCACTTTAAATCCTTCCTCTTTTGTTGCAGGAAATAATGTATTGGCGGTAGAAATTCATCAGGCTGCTATAAACAGCAGTGATTTAAGTTTTAATTTAAAATTGGATGCAACTTCAGTTTCAGCAACATGTGCAACACCATCATCTCTTACTGCTTCATCCATAACAGCAACAACAGCCTCACTTTCTTGGTCATCTATTGTAGGAGCTACAAGTTATAACATTCAATACCGTGTAGTTGGAGCTTCAACATGGACAACCACTACTGCTACAATTACCTCCAAATCATTAACGGGGTTGTCAGCCAATAACAACTACGAATATCAAGTTCAGGCTGTATGTTCAGTTACAGGAGCATATAGTGCAACGGCAAATTTCACAACACTTACTGCTGCTGGAAACGATGCTCTCATTGCTGCAAACTCATCCTGGAAATATTTAGACAACGGAACCAATCAGGGTACAGCATGGCGAGCTACTGCTTTTAATGATGCTGCCTGGGCAAGCGGAAATGCTGAATTAGGTTATGGAGATGGAGGCGAAGCTACTGTGTTAAGTTATGGACCTTCTTCCACAGCTAAATACATCACTACTTATTTCAGAAAATCATTCTCAGTTACCAATCCTGCTACATACACAACACTAGCATTAGATGTAGTGCGAGATGACGGAATTGTTGTTTATATAAATGGGACTGAAGTTTATCGCAACAATATGCCAACCTCAACGATTGCCTACACTACTTTATCAACAGTTTCAGTTGGTGGTGCTGATGAATCGGCTTGGATTACCACTATATTAAATACAAGCGCTCTTGTTTTGGGCACCAATGTTATGGCTGTGGAAATTCATCAGCAAGCAGCAACTAGTACCGATATCAGTTTTAATGCGCGCTTAAATGCTTCGAGTACTGTAGTAACGCCAGTGGTTACCCGTGGTGCTTACCTGCAAAAACTAACTCCTAATGGGATTACCATACGTTGGCGTACTGATTTACCTTGCAATAGTACTGTACAATACGGAACAAGCACCGCTTACGGCAATACAACCAGCGATGCAACTCTGGCTACAGAACATATTGTTACATTAACTGGATTAACACCTGCCACAAACTATTTTTATTCAATAGGTACTTCATCCCAAGCATTGCAAGGCGATGCGAAAAATAATTTTTATACCGCCCCTTCAATAGGAAGCACAGCTCCAATTCGGATTTGGGCTATTGGCGATTTTGGAAACGGTTCTACGCAACAAACCGCCGTGCGAAACGCCTACACAACTTATACCGGAACAACACCTACCAATTTATGGGTTTGGTTAGGTGACAATGCGTATTCTAACGGAACTGATCTAGAATTTCAAAATTACGTGTTTGCTCAATATCCAGATCAATTTAAAAGCTTTCCCCTGTTTCCCTCTCCAGGAAATCATGACTATGCTGGAACTGGTTACCAAAGCACAAATTCACTTACCACCAATTTCCCGTACTTCTCTATTTTTTCTGTTCCACAAAATGCCGAAGCTGGTGGTGTGGTATCCAATACACCTAAATATTACTCCTATAATTATGGTAACATTCATTTTATTTCATTAGATAGTTATGGCGCATTAAACAATAGTTCAAGCCCTATGTATCAATGGCTCAATAACGATTTGGCCGCTAATAGTCAACGATGGACGGTGGTTTATTTTCATCACGCCCCCTATGCATTAGGTTCGAGTAACAGCAATACAGGTGTCGAACTCATAGACATGCGCACCAATATTATTCCGTTGCTCGAAAGTTATCATGTGGATGTAGTGCTTGCTGGGCATTCTCACAGCAACGAAAGGAGTTATTTGATTAAAGGGCATTATGGTTTATCAACCACTTTTACGCAAGCCATGAAGGTTAGCACTGCCACAAATACCTTTACAAAAACACCGCCGTATGATGGAACTATTTACGCAGTTTGTGGTACATCTGGACAAAACCCAGGGGCTACACAATCTGGTTACCCAATGCCATGCATGTACTTTAATAACAACACCAATAATTGTTCGTTGGTGATTGATGTAAGTGGTGATAACCTTTCCTGCAAATACCTTGCGAGTACTGGAACTGTGGTTGACCAGTTTAGCATTACAAAAAGTGGAGCGAGTAAAATAGCATCAACAACCACAAAAAAAGAGGCAGATTTAATCCATGTTTACTCTTTTGAAAACACATTAAATGTAAATTATTTTTTAAGCGAGAATGCTAATGTCAAAATTGATTTGTTTAACGCTTTGGGACAAAAAATCATTTCATTTGACCAAATCCCTACCTATCAGTTAAAAGGTAATTACAATTTTGAATTTCCTTTGTCAAAAAAAATAGCTAAAGGCCTTTATTTTATAATCGTTACGGTTAACGGAAAACCGATTGTAAAAAAAGCATATGAACTGAAGTGATACATTTACCTAACACAAGTTACAATTCTAAAAATCAAATTAATAAACCTTTTTTCTTAACTTTATAGAAAACAAAATCAGATTCTACTTAACCAATACCTTTGTAGAATTCTGATTTTTTAATTTTTTAAAAATTGTATTAATTTAAAATTCTAAGAAATGAAAAAAGTATTGTTCTTAACTGGTGACTTTACCGAAGATTATGAAACTATGGTTCCGTTCCAGATGTTAGAAATGGTAGGTTATACTGTTCATACCGTTTGTCCCAACAAAAAAAAGGGAGACACTATAAAAACTGCTATTCATGATTTTGAAGGAGATCAAACCTATACCGAAAAACCTGGGCACAACTTTGCGTTGAATTATAGTTTTGATGACGTAAAAGTGGGCGACTATAACGGATTGGTCATTGCGGGAGGAAGAGCCCCGGAATATTTGAGATTGAACGAAAAAGTGATTGAAATGGTCCAACATTTTTTCACCACCAACAAACCAGTGGCCGCCATTTGCCACGGTATTCAGATTTTAACCGCTGCCGGTGTTGTCAAAGGACGAAAACTAACCGCTTATCCTGCAGTTGGACCAGAAGTAACATTGGCGGGTGGAGAATTTCAATCCATTCCTGTAGATGAGGCATTTGTAGATGGCAACCTTGTTACCTCGCCAGCTTGGCCTGCTCATCCAAGTTTCATCAGAGAATTTCTGAAAATCATGGGAGCAAAAATTGAAATTTAAAATGTATTTCTAATAGTTCTTCAAATATAAAAGCTTGAAGAATCTATTTCAATAACAACACATAAGAACTACAACCAAAGATAATTTTGTTGTAGTTTTTTTTTACCTTTGAATACTATTAATACACCTCAAAATTAAAAAGTCTCACTAATTAAGTATACTCATTTCGTTCTAAAAACAGTCAAAATACCAGATATAAATTACTATACATGATTACAACAGCAACACTAGAAGATGTTTCAGCTTTAGAAAAATTAATAAATTCAGCCTACCGTGGCGAAACTTCTAAACAAGGATGGACTACTGAAGCCAACCTTTTAGAGGGTAAAAGGATTACCGAAGATGAACTATCGAAAACTATTCAAAATAAAGAAAATACAATTCTCAAGTTTGCGGAAAATAATCGGATTATGGGTTGCGTATTACTGGTTAAAAAAGAGAATCAATTGTATTTAGGAATGCTTACCGTTTCGCCCGAATTGCAAAATAGCGGCATCGGCAAAAAATTATTGCAAGAAGCAGAAATCTATGCTTTAACATTGGGATTACCCAAAATTATAATGACCGTTATCTCCATTCGGGAGGAATTGATTGCCTGGTATAAACGCCACGGCTATGCAGACACTGGAGTTAGAGAGCCATTCCCACTAAACGATACGGATGCAATTATTGGAAAACAACCATTGGAGTTTATTGTAATGGAAAAAATAATTTAGCACTTTTAATCTAGTTGCATATTATTTTATAAATTAGGAAAAAATATAAACTTATGAAAACACTAGATCAATGGTTTGAAGAATACGAAGTAAGTCATCAAAATCCAAAAAACAAAGCGATACATTACATCTGTGTTCCAGCTATTTTCTTTTCTATTGTGGGTCTATTAATGAGTATTCCGAGTTCTTTTTTAAGCAACTTATTACACCTCAACCAACCTATTATAGAAAATTGGGCTTTTGTTGTCTTACTTTTTGTTTTACTCTTTTATATCCGATTATCATTTGCCATGGCAATCAAAATAGCTGTTTTTTCATTCCTATGTCTGGCCCTTAACTTTTATATCGGACAGCTCTTCCCCCTTTGGGCATTTTCAATTGGCATTTTCGTTATTGCTTGGATTGGTCAATTTTATGGACATAACATCGAAGGAAAAAAACCATCATTTCTTAAAGACATTCAATTTTTAATGATTGGGCCAGCCTGGGTTGTACAAAATTTATTTTCTAAAAAATAATGAGTTTATAAAATGACGCCTTTAATGGAACACCCCATCAAAGTTGTTTTTAACCCATCTGTAAGATTTGTTTTCTTTATGTATTCATACCTTCTGAATTATCCAACAAAAAATAGAAATCAATAAATTAAATCGGAATTTCAAAGCAATAAAATAGTCTTAAAGATCAATTTTTCTTAAATTTACATAGCAATCCACTGTACTTAAATATCGTATACTATTGCAAAAACACAAATCACAAATAAAGAATGACAATATCATATTGCTTCGCCTGTTCGCTATCGCTAGAGTTCACTAAAAAGCAAATATTATCTACAAATGAAAAACTGGGATTTACTGTGTCATACCGTAATTGATACTTTAATAGAGAAATTAGCATCTTATCTAACCTATCATGACTGGAAACGCACAGAACATATTATAAAAATGGCAGAATACATTGCGCATCAGGAACACATTCCCGAAGAAGATATTTTGCTTATCAAGACAGCCGCATTGTTTCATGATTCTGGTTTTATTACCAGTACTAGCGAAGGGCACAAACAAGAAAGTATTCGCCTTGCAAAAATTAAGCTCCCTGAATTTGACTATACCAAACAAGAAATCGAACTCATTGCGGGAATGATTCAAGCCACTTCGATTCCTCAAGCACCCAAAACTAAATTAGAATGCATTCTTGCCGATGCCGAACTCGAATACCTGGGAACAGACACCTTCAAGTACATTGGCAACAAACTGTATCAGGAGATAAAACATTCAAATCCAAATTTAAGCCTAGAAGAATGGAACGAGATACAAATTAAGTTTATGCAAGCCCACGTTTATCACACTCCCTATTGCATTCAAAACAGAACTCCCAAAAAAGAAGAAAATCTCGAGTTACTTATTCAGCAAAGAAATAATTTTGGTAAATCAGAATAAAAAACACTCCAAAGTCATATTTTGGGCGTAACCCCCACTAGAAAAAAGGGCAACTTTTAGCACCGCCTATACGCCCTTTCTTCTAGTGGCGGTCGGGCTATACATGCTACTTCGGTAGCTTACTTCTATCCCTTACGCGCTTACAAGACCTTTAAGGTAAATGAGAAGAACTTACTTTTTTAAGACCAAAAGTATTCCGTAATTATAAAATCATCACGGTTATTTGTAAGTATTTTTTATTACTTTTGAAAAAAGTGTAAAACGAAGCAAACCTTTGTTAATCTATCCAATAATTAGGAGTAGATGTGAAGGTTTGTTTCGCATATAAACGAGTTGTACCTCATTGCTCCTTGGAATCGACTCATTTTGTGTTTATTAGACTTCCAAACTTTGAGATTTTTATAATATAGAATCCGAGCTGAACGAGGTAGCCAAGCTGACTCAAATTAGAATTTTATACGAAGCGGACAAACAAGCGTGAATCACTTTGTGGAAAATTGAAGTCGGAATATTTTTGTCAATTTATTTTGTGGATTATTTGAAAGTTCTAAACTTAAGTCTGTAAAGCCGAAAATATTTGAAACGGAAATTGGAAGGCGGAAAAACTTGGCGCAATAGAAATCGATTATTGGAATGACTAATCTTATGTGCTTAGCGTGCGTGTCACAACGAGGTATAATCGAGTAGACGGCTCCGCCAGAAACTGACGGAGTGCGCCTCTCACACCACCGTACGTACGGGTCTCGTATACGGCGGTTCGCAAAGTGATGGGTTGAGTTCCATGTAAATATTCAATATTTAAAAACAGATTAGGAGTTTGGTTGCGCAATAAGAATATGAATCAGCCGACAAAAAACAAATGAATATATTCTTTAATTTAAACTAATTATGACTACAACAATCGCAAGCATTCTATTTTTAATTTTTCTATTTATTTCTGCAATTCACTTTTATTGGGCATTTGGCGGTACTTGGGGAAGTTATTCGGTATTACCAACAAAAGAAAACAACGAAAAAGCATTAAATCCGAGCATTTTAGCAACAGTAATAGTTGCATTTGGAGCATTAGGTTTTGGACTATTTATTTTAGTCAAATCAGGTGTTTTAGCATTTAATTTGCCCTATTGGCTAAACCAATATGGACTTTGGATTGTAGCCAGTATTTTCATCTTACGCGCCATTGGGGATTTTAATTATGTTGGATTTTTCAAAAAAATCAAACAAACAAAATTTGGAAAAAGCGACACAAAATACTTTTCGCCTTTATGTTTACTAATAGGAATATTGACACTGATTTTAGAACTAAACACATAAAAATTTTGGCAAATAAGTATGCAATGCGATAGATACGATACTTGGTCAAACATTTTCTTGAATGAAGACCATCTAAAAAGATTTGTAGGTAATTTGAAACGATGGGGTACTTATAATAATTTAAAAATGGAATAATACTGCTTAATTGATGGTAACCAAATGGCCTACTACTACTGAGGTTATGAGCTATTGCATTTTTTGGATTCAATAAAAAGTCGGTTTTGTATTTGATAATTTAGTGCTTTCCGAAAAATAAATAGTATTTTAGCCCCCAAAGCTCGTGTAACAGCGAAACGTTCTGATAGCGTTAACAAAATTAATTCAAATCAGCCAAAATGAAGAAACACACCCTATCAATAATTGATGATTCAATACAAGATTACCCAATAAAGATTGCCGATTTATTGCCCGATTCAGAGTCCCGTTTGGATTCTATAGAAATGAAACACAAACCTCTCGGGGATTCCAACATTCCGTATAGAGACTTAACTAGCCCTGCGAGTAAACGAGAAACTATAGGTCAACTCATTGATAAACTAGATGTTGAGAAAAGCATTCGATACCAAAGAACCATAGAAGACACCTATTGTAATGTGTACTCTTACGATTATTGCCATTTCTGCAAAGTGTATCTTCCTACTGTTTGGTGGACGGATGAATCCCTAGAAAAAATAGCCGAAGGACAAGCTGTAGAAGCTGTTTTTGAAGAAACCGTTGACCGCATTTACTCCAGTGCCATACACGATTGGTTTTTAGAATATGGAACCGATTTTGGTTGGGAAAGAATGTTTACTGCTGACGAAATTCAAAATAAAGTGAACACCAACGGAGGAATTGGAATAATTTGTGCCAAAAGAAAAGAAAAAGGACTGTCAGGGCATATCGTTCCCGTTGTACCCGAAACAGATTTGCATAGCGCCTACAGAGAGAATGGTGTTGTGGTTTATCCGCTGCAATCTCAAGCAGGAAAAGCGAATTACAACTACTTTTCGGAGGTTAAAAAAGACTGGTGGAATGACGAGTTATACTCCTCTTATGTCTTCTATTACCATGAATAAATCGAAAAGTTAATCTTACTTCTCAAATATTTTTAATTATTATTGATTTCCAGCACATTAACTACTTGGAAATGACATAATAATGAAGTACTTTTGCAACTTAGAAAAAACAAGGATAGCAAAAGCAGCAATCAGGCTATTCATCCGCTTAAATTACTGATACAAAATCGATTAAAACAAATTGTGATTTTATAACTGTCCTATAAAATTATACTTTTTTATCAATCATTCAGTCTATTGAAGTGCAAAATCTCTAAAACAGAAATATAATTCCTATAGTTTAAAAAGTAAAAGCAAACTTTTTTTAATGGATAAAAAACAATTATGTTTAATCCTTAAAAGAAAACTTAAACCTGATTTACAATAGATTACATAGTGTTTCTAAATAAAAACAATACCTTTTAAAAGATCAATTAACCATAAAAAAAAGAATTAGTATAAATGAACGAAAATCAGACAAAAAAATATTATTGGGGAATTGGATTAGAAAACGAAACCTACATGCAGTTTGAAGAATCCTTAATAGTAACTGGTGAATTTATACAAGAAAAAATTGGTTTTGAGAAATACAGTATTGATTACAGAAAATGCTATAAACCGGAAAGCTTAGCTCCTATATTGAAAAAGGCTTTTGGCTTGAATAAAAATTATAAAGTGAGCAGAATGATTAATAGTCATTCCCTTGAAAAACTGGATATAAACTACCAGCACAAAACAGTATCAGCAGTAGATTTATTAGTTGACGCTACCGAAACAGCTGAAGTGATCCCACCAATAGAAAACCCTGAATATCTAGGAAAATCCATCATGGAACTTTTTCTTGAGGATCAACCGTACAACATTCAAAGTATGATTACCCAAAGAAATAAAACGATGGGATCCGTACATTTTGATGGCGATTCTATCGAATTTGTTACCAAATATTTTGAAAATAGAACGATAGCCGATTCTTGCAAAGAGCTAAAAGCCACCAAAAAGTTATTCCTTGACAAAATCAATGAATCATCTGTACTAAACGGAAAACTGAACTTTCCAGATTATAACAATGGTCTTAATATGTTCATGACCAATCAGGAAAACCTTGTTTTGTTTAACAATGGCACGTACCATTTTCACATTACCTTGCCTTCACTTACAGAAGATAGCCGAATTGTAGATTACAATGACTTTGACAAAACACACTCCAATGCCATTTATTTACTGCAATGGTTTGAACCGTTTTTTATAGCCACTCTAGGAAGCCCTGATATTATGGGAGTAATAAGTGATAAATATAGCTTAGACAAAAAATTTACTTTGGGTTCTATGAGAAACGCGATGTCTCGTTACATAGGCGTAGGAACGTTTAACAAAGCGATGCCTAAAGGAAAAATTCTAACCTACAATGTAGACGATTTTAGAAAACTACTAAAATTTGAAAAAGAAGAAAACATTTGGTGGAGAGATCAGATTGAAGTAGACATGGAATACGAATTGCTTTCGGAAGTGGGTCTTGATTTCAATCAGGAAAAAATGTACCAAAGTGGTTTTGAATTTAGAAGTTTTGATGAGTTTCCGGCAGAGTACTTAAATGATGTTCTTTTTTCTATTATTTTAATCTGTGAACATGCTCTAAATCTACCCGATGTTCAATGGGGACATGATAGTATTGCTTGGAATAATTTAGTTTTTAAAACTTTAAAAAACGGTTATTTAACTGAAATAAACGAAGACGAAAAGAACGAAGTTTTAGAGTTATTACAGCTATTAAATCCATCTGACAGTAACTACAACACACTCAAAACCGAATTTGAAGCTATTGTAATGCTGGATGAATTTTTCTTTAAAATTTTGGCAGTTTTACACGAAAAGTACAAAGACAACAATGTATGTTTGGATTCCATGTATGGGCAAAAAACAAGTTCTCCTCCAAAATGGGACAACTTCAATAAATACCAAACAGAGCAACATTTGCAACAAATAGGGTCTTTTTGTACTAATTAAAAATGCCTTTCCTTAATAATCCTAAAAAGTTTCACTGTCCCATAGCTAGGTCAGGGTGCACAACAAATTGTATTTCTTAGGGGATTTTTAAAAATCTGCTTAATCTGCGTGAAAAATTGTCACGTAGATTAAGCCGATTTACACAGATTCGATTGATTAATTTACCATAAAAACAATCGTTTCTTACTCAAACAGATTGTGTTTTTTTTTTAAGATGCAATTTATCATGCATCTTTTATGGTGCATACACTGTAATTTATTATTCTAACTTTAATTCCTTCTCATTTTGAAATTGTAATGAGACATCCTCAAAATCAATTGATTGAGTCCATCGCAGATCTCCATTCTCAGAGAAAAGCGTTTCGGTTATACTAGTACCGTTTAAAAGCAAACTCAGATAACCATTCAGAACTCGTTCTGGATATTCGGGGTCATTGGCAGATTCACTCTCTGACCATATAACTGTATCCCCAATAGCTACGTTTAAGTCAGAGGCAATTCCATAAGGTATTGCGCCATGTCCAATACAACGGCTCGGAAGATCTATAGCAGATAAGTCACTATAAACTACCGCATTATGTTCATGACCGAAATACCAGAAAGCAGGTGAGTCAAAGTGGTTCTCGATTAAAATGGAATTAACCTCCCCGAATAAGTTGGAAACAACCTTTCCTGAAAGATCAACAGGTTGATGATGTGTAATAATAATAATTTTTCGATTATCGGTTCGACCTAATACATTCTTCAACCAGACTGCCTGCTCTCCTTCTTTTGAACCGATAGAACCTACATTATAAAAATCTCCCGTTGCATAATAGGCAGAATCTAAGGCTATGATTAGCCAGTTCTTGTTTTGCAATGCAAAATAACTCGCTCCTTTTTGCAATGGGCATAATTCAGGCAAAATTGCATAGTAGTTATGGTTACCACAATACATTTCATGATTACCAGGAATGGCAAAAGTACCTGATTTCCCTTTTGGCCAAATCTTCACTAAATTATCTTTCATTTCACCCTTTGTTCCACTATAATAAGTGTCCCCAATATGGATCGTATAGTCTGGCTGGCTTCCCAACATTTGAACAGCCACTTTTTTTGCTGGAGTATCGTTTTCTCGCCAGTATCCTGTACCCCAGTCCCCAGCAATAGCAATATTTACATCATCTGGAATAGAAATAACTTGAGCATTTTTCCCAAAGGGAGCTTTATTATTTTTGTATTTAAAATAATTTGCTGCGGATGATGCCCATTCAAGATCTAATTGTTCATATTTTTTATTTCCCCAAATTTGACCTTTGGAGTCTACTTTAGATTTCGAATGCTTCAAAGCTTGCGTAATCTTCAAGGGAGATCCTTCACCAAGCAATGTTTTTACCATTATAAGTTCTGGATAACTAATTGTTTTGGCAGGCATATTTCCTTGTAAAATGGCACACGCCTCCTGATGCGCTTTATTTACTAAAAGTTCAAGCTTATCTATTTCTGTAGATGTCAATTGATCTTTTACTTGACTCCATTTTTCTCTAAATGATTTATTATCTAAATCCATATCTCTTATATTTTTATCATTTGGGGGGAAACAAAAAATCTAAAGCCTTAAAAAAGACTTTAGATTTTTTTAAGTAAAGAATATTAAGCTTCTTCCATCTCATTTTTAGCAACTTCTTCCATGGTAACAGTACAATGACTACCTAAAATATTTCCATAAAGAGCCTTACTCTCCTTATCATCTGTACTGCGACTCAAACATTTTCCTGTAAAATGACTACTAATTATCATCTGTAATTCTTGATTCTCAATTCTCCAGGCACATATAGATGATGAATCAACACTAAATGTAGGTTTCACAATTTGTATTCTAGAAGAAGCTGCCTTAACATCCATATAAGATTCTTTTGTTCCAGTCAATTTGAAATAAAAAGTATTACTTTCATTTTTATATTTTTCAAGATCAAACTTGGCGGCCTCAGATCTACTTCCGCCACCATAAAACACCTCTCCTTTTAACGTTACATAACCAAAGTCTTTCCCGTTGTCTGATATTTTTAAAATTTTTGACATAATTTATTTCTTTTTAAGATTATGATATAAATCCATCTCTTGTTTCTCAATCAATAGTGATCTTTATACCCATGCATTTTTCCTGTGCAAGTCAAGTCGTTTATTTAAGTGGGTTCTGCTCCACTGTTTTATTATTCTACCAATAAACTCAGTTCTCACAAACCATAAATCCGTACTAATTTTTCTTCTTTAGAATATCCTATTCTAGGTACGCTTGGTATTATATTGATACATTTATTGATTACTTACTATTTCCTTCTTTGGCCAAAGTCAGACTATCAAACCCATTTTATAATTTACCGATTATCATACTGATACGATTCACTTTAAATCCTTTTGTTTGATATTGTAAATGTAGAAAGAAGAAATCAGGGAAAATATATCACGGTATTTCACGTAGAATAATTCAAGTGATAAGACCTTATACCATGAGATATTAGTCTATTTTAAAACGCAAAAAGCACCTCCTTAATAAAGAGATGCTTTTTGTGATTAAAAATTAAAAATTGCCTTTATAACAGACTTTACGAAAACTTTTTAACGACCCATATTTAAGCTTTCTTAAACCTCTGTTATTAAATTAAATCGAATCCAAGGAAAAACTTGCTGCTTTTGCTCTTTCATAGAATCGCAAAAAAAGTAGTTGCTACAAAATTCCCTTCAATCAAATCAAAGGGATTGATTGTTCATTATTAAAATAATTGTTTGGATCCCATCTGCGCTTCACTGCTTTCAAACGATCAAGATTTTCAAGGAAATACAATTCCATAGCTCCTTGTTTACCTACAAGTTCATTTAAGTCGGCATCGGGATAATTGTAATAACAGCCATCTACATTATTTGTGGGGTCTAATTTTGGGTTAGGAGTGCCTCCTGTCTTTTTGTACACGGCACCATAGAACTCGCGAATCCAACTTAAATATTTTGGATCATCTTTTTCAAATGTCCAATACGTTTGGTACTGTAGTTTGAATATTGAATCCCGCTGTGCAATGGCTGTGGCATTTGAATCTACATTATTTATTCTTCCTCCGTAGGAATCAACCTGCAACAAACTTTGTGTCATATCTGTTTTGGAGAGTCCTTTTGGTATTTTTTGAAGTTGATTAAAAATCACTTTGGCATCTCGCTTACTAAACTTTTTACGCATATAGGCCGACTTGTATTTCCCTCTTTGATTCACTCCGGAACCATTCAAGGTTTGCGTTGCTTCGTAATATGTATAGAGTATTGTATTGGTTGACATCTCGGAAGGGACGTGCGCTCCATGTCCAAATATGGGTCTTCTAGCAATTCTGTGCTCACAAATTTCAGTTAGCTCTTTGGACTGCTTTTCAATGAGGGCTTTATTTCTTTTTAATGCTTCGTCGTTATTCTCCGTTGCTGTTTGAATCAATAGATGAATCTCCCCATTTGCTTTATGGTTGAGTTTAAACAAACCGAATTGATTCCAATTGTCATTATTTAATGAAAATTCCTCGTACCATTCGAGGAGTTTGTAAAGTGTTTTCGCGGATAAATGCTTCCATTGAAAAGCGTAAGTGGTCAGAAAAGCACATTCAGGCGAGTCTGGAAGATTTTTAAAAAAGTATTTCGTGATCACGCCGAAATTACCACCACCACCACCACAATGCGCCCAAAACAAATCTTGTTCATCTCCAATGGAATCTTTTGAAACATAAATAGTGCGTGCAGGTTGATCTTTTTTGTCTTTTACTACCAATTCAACCCCCGTCAACCAATCAACCGTAAGTCCATTTAAACGGGATAAAAGGCCGTATCCACCACCACAAATATGACCTCCCAATCCTACTGAATAACAAGATCCAGCGGGAAGAACTTTACCAAAATCCCGGAATAAACTCTTAAAGGCTTCCCAATTGTTTCCTCCTGCACCTAAGTAATAGCCCCGACCTTCATCATAGCCTGCGTCGTCTAGAGCGGTTACATCCAAAATAGCTTTGGTGTCTTCGTTGAAAACAAAATTTTCATAGCAATGTCCTCCGCATTTAACTTTCACATCCTTATCAAAACGACTTATTGCTTCCTCTAGTGCAGCTTCAGTGCCATCCGCATTTTCACACAGATAGACCACATTACAATTATTAGCATACCAACGTTGATTAAACCCTTGCTTAAAACTTGGGAAACGTGAATCATTTTCTTCTACGGATACTTTTTTCATACTGATTTTTATTAATTTCTATTATTGATGCTCAAAAGCATCTTAACTTTTCAAGGCTTAGAATATTTACTATAATAAATAGCATTTCCTTTATTGGCATTCCAATAAGCAATATAAATATCCTTTTTCAAAGGCGTTTTATAGACAACTTCTACCTCAACAGCATGCGTAACACTAGTATTTAGCGTCAGTGCATTACTAGCATAATTCCAGCTATAAGCTCCATAATTTTGTATCACTTGATCGACTTTTACACTATCTATTGACAATACAACATTACAGGGTAGTGTTATCACAGGCCTATTAGGAGAAAATACCTGAGTAAACCTCCTTTGTTCGATTTTATTCGATTTCATTTTAGTGTATTGACGTGCATACCCCAAGAATATTTCCTGATTAACTCCATGTGCCTTGGAACGATATATTTGTTTGAATCTTGATCCATTGGCATCCCCACGCTTTCCTTCGAATATAAAAAATGGCGCTCCATCATTCAAATCCCCTCCTTCCATTTTGAAGAATCCCAATACTAGATCTGCATAACCATCATTATTGAGATCTCCCATAGAAGAAAACGACGGTTTGTTTACATTCATATCAGTTGCAGCTGTTTTCCAATAGATTTTTTTCTCTTGGCACCCAATAACAAAAAAATCCTCACCTAAACAATTACTTGAATTTAACATTCTATGACTATTCACCAATTTAAAAGCCTCTTCATCCTCTTTAACTCTTTGTACACCTACTAAAAAAGCAACATCCTTTTTATTAGGAACACTATTCTCTCCTTCTCTTAACAGACCAATATTTAACGTTACCGCTGCTAAAGAGCTACCAAACCCAAAAGACCATCCCACATTGGTCTCAATCCCAATTTTAGTATTGCTATCCAATTTACCATAAAACACACTAATAGCCTCATTGGTTTTAGACTTTTTCTCTCCCACATGACCAGGAGAATGACCAATTGTCAGATCCAACAATCCATCAAGATTAACATCAGCAAATTTTATTGACATCGCATTAAAGGAGTAATCGGTCTCCCAGATTTTTTTGTTTTTTAGTATTCCATTTTCATTTATACAAATTACAGATTTCGCAGGGGCAAACTCACCATTTTCATTAAGTTGACCAACATTTGCAACAGCTAAGTCTAAATCTCCATCAGCATCAAAGTCCCCTAAATCAATATCGAACGGAAATGCACCCAGTTCGATTTCATAGGTAGCTGTACTCGGAATAATCCCCCTGTTATTCATATATACTTTTACGCTGCCGGGTTTATAAAGATCTGATACATTTAAATCACTTTGGGAAATAAAAGATTCTGGATTAAACTGCGACCTTTTAAACACAGAAATCATAACTATATCTTGCCAACCATCTTTATTCAGATCGCCAATTTTAATTCTAGTATTAAAACCTTTATCATCTGCATAATTTGGTAAATAATAAGGCTCTCCAGTTTCTTTACCCCAATTGTTATAAATCGTTAATGGTTGCGGACACATATCGTTTCCATTAGCATCAACAACATCCATATAACCATTATTATCCAGATCTACACAGAACAGGCCTGTAGCATACATTCCATTTTGTTTAAAAACAAATGACGGTAAAGAATCATATAATTCCGGGGTAACCACTTCTACGAGTTGACCAGAGCGACCAATGATTTCTGATTCATTCTTTTGATATTGACAAGAAAATAGCAAAAAAGAAAACAATATAAAGAGAGTGTGATTAGCAACTCCTACAATTTTATTTTTATTTGTCATTTTAAAACAATTTATACACAGCATTTGCTCCCAGATAAAATTTTATTTCTGGGCGTTCTTGTTCTCCCAAAACAAATTTCACCATCACGTCTCTAACAACATCCATTTTCCAGTCCACTATAGTAGTATCAACCCTAGAAACACCCTGCCAAGTAACAACATCATCCACTTTATCAGAAACAAGAAGTTTGCGTTCCATTAGCAATCTAAAAAACTCACTCATTTCTTTTTTATTTAGTTCTGTATTATGCGGGTCATTTGGATAAACCTCAACTCCTAGTGTTGATCTAATTTCTTTAGGATAAGAGAGCTGTAATGATATGCTGAAACTAAACTTTTTTATTACTTCGATTAATTCTTGCAATAGAGTTACATTTCCTTTCCAATCAATGGCTTCTAGAAAAGATAAACAGGAAAATATAGGAATACTAATTATCAATCTGACACCTTCAACACCTCTTGCCTTCATATTTAAAACATGAAGTATATGAGCTGATTGTGGCATTTTATCGAAAGAACTGTTAATCTCCACAATCAAGGCGTCAGACATCGAAAAACCTTCGTATTTGAAACAATTCTGAATAGAATCTATAGATGTGATAGGGTCAAAACTCGAACTAACATTCTCTATATAACCTCTATGAATAGTCCACAGAAAAAAGGGGTTTTGAACTCGATAATCTATGATGTCAAACTCGAAGCTCAGCATGGGTATCCGACCGTTATTCAACCACTTTTTAACAATACTTAAGTCATGGCTTTCTTCAACAGTAGCGTTTTCAACATATTTGGAAAAGTTCCATGTACTCGCCATTCCTGTAAAATCTACTCTAGGTTCTTCATTAGCCCTAATTTCGAAATAAATAGAATGAAAAACGGGAGGTAACCCAGTACACAAGCTTTCTATTGAATTCATTGATTCATTCGAAACTAGTGTACTGGTTAAATACCGTTTTGTAACATTAATTAAATCAATTACTGCTATCATACTGGAATCTATTATTCTACGATAAAGGCATTCTTCAAAACTGAATATCCTACTTTCTCATTGTTTAGGTAAGCAATTAAGTCATAATCTCCAGAATTAAGGCTTCCATTAAAAATAGCTTGAATTAATTTATCACTACTAATTTTAAAATCTTTTGTCGAAATACTATCTGAGCTATTTCGGAACTCAATCTTATTAATTGATCCCTTTTCTAAAGAGTTAAAATTTGTGCCATGAATCTCAATTTTACCAATATTTTCAGAAACTGATTTTTTATCTGGTTTTACATTGGTAACCTTTACTGCTTCGGGGCTTGGCCATCCGAGCATATGAGGCAACTCCAATGATTCTTTAATTTCGGATGAGATTCGATCAATTAAAGCTTCTATTCCATTAGAATTAAGACTTTCAAAATCCATAATCCCATATCTTTCGAAAACAGAAATAGGGGTTTGAGAAAATTCTAATTTAAGTGTTTTGTCTTTGATTAAATCTGACATTAAATGTACTAACATAACTAATTGGTTTTTATTGATTTATAATTTTTCTAAAACTTACTATATTCTTCCAGTTTTTTGATTCAGTAACAGCATAAGAACCACTATTAGGAAAGGATGTTATTAGCTCTTCTACCAAATATAGATTATCATTTTGCCTCTCTTTACTTGTCATACACCTCACATATTGATAAATACAAAACAATTCTCCCCACTTGATATCATTCTTTTTAGAGAACGCAATACTATCTACAAAACAATGCTCATAGTCTTCATTTCCTAACTCAAATAATATCATTCCTTTGAAACAATGATAATACAACACAGGGAAATTGATCCCATTTAGCATACAGGCTTCTAATCCTTCGTTGATATGATCCAATGCCTTTGAATATTCTTTTTTATCATAAAGGAACTTGATAACAAATAAAAAATACCATTCTTTAAAAGCTACTAAACCTGACTGATTAAACAACTCAAAAAAGAGTTCCTCGGATTCTGCTGTACCTTGCAATAAAGCCAGACACTCTTTCATTAATTTACAACCTATAACTATAAATCCTAATTCATTCTCAGTTGCAATATCGATAGCCTTTGACAAATGTTGATCTGCTATATTTAAATCTTCATTGGCATCTCCAAAATAAGAAGCCTTAATTAAGTACGCTGAAGCAATTTGCCAATGCGTTCCAGCTAACATATCATCGTAACCTAGATCAATTGATTCCCTCAATACTTCTGAAATTTGTTTTTCTGCTAATTCAATATTTCCTAAACATACATTTGAAATAAACTCAAAACATTTTATGATTGCTAAAGAATTGGGGGCAAATAATTCTCCCTCGGCTCCTTTTGTTTTTTGACTTAATTCATAAGTAGATTTACAGGTTTCAACCACTCCTTTAAATTCAGCTCTCAGGTATTTAACATAACAATCATTAGTTCTTGCAATAATTAAATTGGCCACAGATACATTTTCATGAGAAGTGGTAGATAACTTTTCCACTATTCCGAAGGCTCCATTAATATCTGCTCTATTTATTTTATTAAAACATCTATTATTAAGGACTTCAAATTTTAATTCTGGACTGATATCATTTTCATACGCTAATTGAAATGCTTTTTCGTTATTTTCTTCAACATCGGAAGATGTAAATCCACTGGTATACAGCTGAGTTTCTCCAAGCAAATTATAGATCCTTATTTTGGACTCCACTTTTTTATTTTCATTTTGAATGGATTCAACGTAATTCAGAGCCTTAGACAAATAGAAAACTGTATCCAAATACGCACCCGTTTTTTGGCGACTTACTAATGCTGAATCAAACCAATATTTCTGAGATTTTTCAAAATCCGTAGCTTGTTCGTAATGAAATGCTATAATTTGTAAAGAGATCTCTTTTTGTATATTACAGTTTTTCTCTAAAGTTTCGGCTATATTTCTATGAACCTCTTTTCGATTAGTACTTACCATTCCATCATAAGCAGCATCACGAATTAAAGCGTGACGAAAAATGTAATTTTCCCCTTTAACTCTTCGCTGACGATAGACTAAATCCGAATTCAGTAACAAATTTAAATCACTTTGTACTGTTGCTTCGTCTTTTGTTGAAGCTTTAATAAGTAATTCATAGCTAAATTCTCTTCCAATAACAGCTGCTAATTGTGCTGTTTCTTTCGCTAAGCTCAATCGATCTAATCTTGCATTCAATAAATCTTGAAGAGTCGAAGGTATTAACTTGGTATCAATATCTTCTACCAAATCATATCCCTCATTGTCCAACACAACATAATTTTGGTCAACCAACATACGGGTCAATTCTTCTACATAAAGAGGAATGCCGTCTGCTCTTTCGAAAATGTATAGCAACGCTTTTTTACTAATAGATTTTCCGTCCAGACTTCCTTCTACTAAAAGCTTAACAGAATCTTCTGATAGAATTTCAATATTTATCTGAGAAAGGCAATCCAAGTTCCAAGGGTTCACAAATTCAGGTCTTGTTGTCATTAATAACAAATAATGTCCTTCATTTGTGTCTGATAAAATATATTCAATGAAGTCTGCACTAGTTTGATCTAACCAATGCAAATCTTCGACTACTAAGAGGAAGGATTTTTCATTATCCAAAAAGAGTAAACATTGCTTTAAAGTTTGAAATAACAGTTGTTTTTGTTTTTCAGGTGATGCTAGCCTTACAGCACATTCCTCAGGTATCGGAATTGACAACCACGAGCACAAAAGAGGCAAGGTTTCATCTACCGAACATCCAGTTTTCTCCAATACTACTTTCAAGCGAGAAATTGCTATGTCTTTATCTTCAATCCCTGAGATCCCACAATGATTTCGAAGCATATGTAGGAAAGGATATAGCGCATTATTCTGGTGTTCTGGAAAACAACGACATTCGCAGACTCTTCCACCAACAGAACGTATTTCTTTTTTTACTTCATAAACCAATTTTGACTTCCCTATTCCTGCCTGTCCACTTATAAGTACTGAACTATCGCTTTCCATACTATTCTGCCATAATTGGAGTATACTGTTTTTTTCACCATCCCTACCAATCATTTTCTTATCAGCACTCCATGGTCGCAAAGAAGATAAAGCTTCTGTTTGGCGCTCTCCAACTAACTGATATGTTTCTATGGTTTCACGGCCATTTGAAAACTGAATTTCATCGACGCTCTCAAACTCCAAATAGGGTTCCAATAATTTTTTGGCAGGTGCACTAACCAGTACAGATCCCGAAGTAGCCATGTACACCAAATCAAAGGCCATATTGGGTACACTTCCCTCTGGTAAATTATTCCGTTGGACTAAAACTGTTCCTGTGTGCAAGCCCACTCGAATATCTATGCTAATACCTTGCTGCTCCATCAATAGAGCATTTCTTTTTTTTACTGCCGTAACTATTTCTAATGCCGTTCTTCCAGCCCTTCTTGCATCAGTGTCACTTGATTCAGGATAACCAAAATAAACTGCCAAATTATTCATAAAAGTTTCCGAAACATATCCACCATATCGAATCGCAATATCTTTACACAAGTTCAGCTGATCCTTTTGAATAGTATCCAAAGTCTCCAAATCCAAATGCGTTCCTCGAGAAACTACTAAATTGAGCTTGAGACAAAGTATTGTCATTTGTTTTCGAGCTGCGGTCACACCACTCCAAACCATCTCATCGGCAACAGTATATTCCTGATAATCGGCAATTACATTCTTTTGCCCATCAATGTCCCCTATCAAGGTATTGAAATTAATTTGTTCAAACTCTTCAAAAACAGTTTGCGCATTTTCCGCCCTATTCCTAGAGTTTTTCTCCAAAACCCTTCTTAACAAACTAGCCAAGGGATGACCAACAATCGAAGGAGGTAACGGTACACTCGAAGCCATTAACTGTTTCTGGAACACTTCGGCAATAGAGACTCCACCCATCACCGGTTTACCAGTTAAACACTCAATAACGATAAGTCCCCACGAATACAAATCTGATTTTACAGTAGATGGTTCTCCCCTTAATTGCTCAGGGGCACTATATGTAGGGGTTCCTAATACGTCTTGCGCGACGGTTAAATCCTGATAATCTATAGAACGAAAATCTTGGGTAAAAGCTCCAATACCAAAGTCTAAAATCTTTACATGATTTTTAGAACCCCATTTTGAAACCATAATATTATGAGGCTTCAAATCCCTGTGAACGATTCCTTTATTATGGGCGCAAACCAAACCATCAAGCACTTGTCCCATTATGTTTGCCATAACGGGAGCCGAAAGATGCTTGTTACGTAGAATATAAGAATTTAAGGTTTCTCCATGTACAAATTCAAATACCGCATAAGGTTCTCCTCTATCTGAGCATCCTTTGTCAAGAAGTTGCACAATGTTGGGGTGATAAATTTCAGAACACAATTGGGTTTCTCGCTCAAAACGAGCCAATTGTTGCTTTTTCTTATGTTCGGTTGTACCTGCACAAATCTTTACTGTTTTTATCGCGACAAACTTACCTGTACTAATTTGTTCCGCCTTAAAAACCAATCCGCAACCACCCTCTCCAATTTTTTCAATATATCTGAAGTTGTCAATTACTTCTAGTTTATTCACAGCCAAAGGGGTGTTTTTCATTTATCAACATAAATTATAAAATAATACATTATGCGTATTCTAATTCATTTTCTATTTTAAAATTGAGCATTCCAAAACGTAATTTCCCTTTTTTTCTTTCTATAATATCCGAAAATAAATAACCATAAGGTGTTAATTTCATCAAATTCTTGCGCAAACGACAGATTAAGGTATTAATATAATAATCATCTACATCCATTAATAATTCTTTACTCAGAGCCTTTCTTAAATTTTCTAATTGAACCCACCCACATATTGATTCAATCAGACCACTATCTAAATCTTGTTGTTTTGCCAAAACCAAATGAAGCAACAAATGGTTATAAACGCGAACTCCTAAATCTAGTATCAAATCATTTATTTTTATTCTTGAGGAAATAGTTTCTTGATCCATACTTAATAAAAAATGGAAATAAGCATTTTCAGTAATATCAATATTCATGTTGGTATCCGCTAAACATTCATTCTCTATAAACTCATATTCTTTTCCATCTAAGCAATATCGTTTTCCATGAACAAGAATAGTCTCAGTTTCTCCATCATCGATCAACCAGTTTCTATGTTTGTTATGAAATAAAGTCCATTTCGGGTTATCTTTATCGGGAAGCATTAATCCTTTTCCTAAATCAATGAATTTATCATTACTTTGAATGTCTTTTAAATAACTATTAGGTCTATCCAAATTAATAATTTTCCATATTCCCATTTCATTATTTGCAAACTGTATCAAATCATTTATTTCTAATTTTCTTGTTGAATGATGCAAATGGAAGTGATTCACTTTTGTTCCATTACTACTAAAATCAGTCAATTGCCAATGATTACTATCCCAATATACAATGGCATGTTTACGAGAAACGGTGCTTTCTTCAAAACAACTCTTATTATTTTTGTCTCTCCCTACCGTATGCTGACTCTGTAGAATTAATTCTTCTCCATTTAATAAATTTCTAATTATCGCCATTTTAAAAAGAATTTGTTTTACATTGATTTAAAAAAATATTAAATAACCTTATGTCATAATTAATAATCATTACATAATTAAAGAAACAATTGCAGTATTCAATCTTTTAAGAATAACCACAAAAATATTCCCATACAATCTATATTATTCTCTGAAACTTAATTAAGGTGAATCGAGATAAAAACACAGTTCTTCTTTTAATCAGCAAAGAACAATTTTAAAATGTTTTTTTTTAAAGTCTAATCCTTTTCAAAGAGAGATTAATATGATATCTTCATATAAAAGCATTATTCCTATAAAAAATATAAAATTACAAAAGTTTGTCTTATAAATCAATATGTTTTAATGATTTTCAAAACTAACTGGTTAAACGATAAGAACGTTTTAAAAGATTGTGTGTTTACGAAAATTTTTAGAATAAATGACACGATAATGAAATCTGTAATTTTATTTTCAGACAAGCAATAAACAATGCTTATTCTTAAACCATTTTTAACAATTACAATTCAGCTTATTAATTAGTTAATAGTGATAACCTTTTGAATGTATAAAAAAAAAGCCGTTTTATTTATATGGAATTAACTCCCTATGATTTTTATACTCAAAATCAAATTTAAATGAAATACTATGTCTATAAGCACGTATTTATACGTAATTATTTACTTTTAAGGATTGAATATAGCAATACCTTAAATTAGTTTGAAATTTTGTTTGAAAAATGGTCACAGCGTAATACCGTTTGTTATTTCAAATTAGTCCAATAAAAATTGGACAAAATAAAACATACAACGGCATTACACCAACACCATTGGATTATATATGATGATTAATGGTATAATCTGCAACTAAAAAAAATCATACATTTATGGACTAATAAATAATTAACTAAACCCATGGAAAAACTAAAAAAATTAATACAAGATTTAGAAAGTAAAATTCCAAATCAAGAAATTCTCAATCCAGCAATCTCAAAATCATCGGTTGGTTGGCATATTGAGCATACGTTATTGACGATGAACTTAGTCATTGAAGCCTTGCAAAAGTCTAATCCAGAAAAATACAAACGGACATTTAACTTCAACCGCATTCTAGTATTTACCCTTAATAAAATTCCGAGAGGAAGAGCCAAAGCACCAAAAGTGGTTCAGCCTAAAGTAGACTTCAATACAGAAACCTTGAAAAGCCATCTCGAAAAAGGCAAAACAAAATTAGCCGAATTAAATACAATCAGTGGCAAAAACTATTTTGAACATCCTTATTTTGGTCATTTAAGGGTAAAACCAACCATCAAATTTCTTGAAATTCATACAAATCATCATCTGCAAATTATAACAGACATTATAAAAAGTAATAGATAAAATCCTTAACGTTTTTAATAAAAACACTAAATTACTAACGGCAAATTCACAAAATCAATAACTTTATAAACTATAAATCAACATGCAAATTAATTTAAAACAAACAAGACTAATACTAAGAATTGTTGGAACACTTTCTCTAATCGCATTCTCTATTCTTAAAGCATTAAACATTAACGAATTGCTAAGTATTTATTCTTTGTATTTAAGTGTGTTTTGCTTTTTTATTATTCTAGGTTTTAGCTTTATCCAGTTTTTAAGAAATCATTACTTCACAAAATAAAAAAGGGTAAAAAAAGATTAAAAACAGCTAATATTTGACAACTGAAATCCAATTCCTATTTCCCTTTGGCATTCAATCCTTTGTAAATTAAAAATATATTTTTTTCAATGTTTATAGGCTTTGCCACAAAAAATAAAAGCCATAAATTAGCAGTCTAAACTTTATAAAAAAAAACAATGAAAAATACTGCTTTAACGCACATACACGAGGGTCTGGGAGCGAAAATGCTACCGTTTGCTGGATACAATATGCCAATTCTTTATGAAGGGGTAAATGCTGAACACGAAACGGTTCGAAATACAGTAGGTGTTTTTGATGTATCCCACATGGGGGAATTTATTCTATCAGGTCCAAATGCATTGGCTTTAATACAAAAAGTAACTTCGAATGATGCAGCTACATTAACAATTGGTAGGGCACAATATTCTTGTTTACCTAATAATGAAGGCGGAATTGTAGATGATTTAATTATCTACAAAATGAAAGAAGAACAGTACTTATTGGTTGTAAATGCATCAAATATTGATAAAGATTGGGATTGGATTTCGGCTCATAATGATTTGGGTGTAGAGATGAGAAACCTATCAGATGACTATTCTTTATTGGCTATTCAAGGTCCTAAAGCCGTTGAAGCTATGCAATCATTATCTTCTATTGATTTAGGAGCTATTACCTACTATCATTTTGAAGTAGCAGATTTTGCAGGTAGAGACAATGTGATTATTTCTGCTACTGGATATACAGGATCAGGAGGTTTTGAAATTTATTGTAAAAATGAAGATGCTGAGCACATTTGGAATAAAGTTTTTGAAGCAGGAGCATCTTATGGAATAAAACCAATTGGTTTGGCTGCTCGTGATACTTTGCGTCTAGAAATGGGATTCTGTTTATACGGAAACGATATCAACGATACGACTTCTCCACTTGAAGCTGGATTAGGATGGATTACAAAATTCAATAAAGAATTTACCAATTCTGAGAATTTAAAGAAGCAAAAAGAAGCGGGAGTAACGAAAAAATTAGTAGCTTTCGAGATGCAAGAGCGTTCTGTACCAAGACATGATTACGAAATAGTAGATGCTACTGGAACAGTAATTGGAGTTGTAACTTCTGGAACCATGTCACCATCCATGAACAAAGGAATTGGATTAGGTTACGTAACTACTGAAAATAGTACTGTAGACAGTGATATTTTCATTAGAATTAGAAAAAATGATGTTGCTGCCAAAGTAGTAAAATTACCTTTCTATAAAAAATAATTATTTTTAAACTATTCAGCTCTTAGTGATTGGCAGATAGTGATTAGCATCTGACGTGTCAAAAAGAATAATTTTCTAAAAAATAGATACAGATTGCTTTTTTTATATTAGTTTTTAGATGTATTTTTAGGGATACCCCTCCCTTGTTGCTAATCACTAAGGACTATTAACTAATTACTGAATAATTACTAATTTTTTTATATGAACAAAATTTCACTTGTACTATTCTTGTTCACCCATTCTCTATTTGCACAAAATAGCAATCCTACATGTGAAATTCTTTTCAAAATAAATAAGCTCATTCAACAGGAGCATGTTAATCCAAAGCCGGTAAACGATAGTTTATCGGCTTATGTTTTTGACAACTTAATGAATGAACTAGACCCATCAAGAAACATTTTTTACAAATCGCAATTTGATGCTCTTTCTAGTAAATACCGTCTCCATTTAAATGATTATATTCTAAAAAAAGACTGTTCTTTTATATCCGAAATCAAAGCGCTGTATAAAACTAATCTTGAGAGAAACAAACTCATTTTAGAAAAAATAAATAAAGAAACTCTTGATTTCAGTCAAATAGACACGATTCGATTCAAACAAAAAAAATTCAGTTTTTACGTTAAAGAGAGTGACGTTGAGAAAGTTTGGAGAAAAAAAATTCGTTACGAAATATTAAATGATATTTCAGGAAAAAGCAAAAATTTAGATTCTATAAAAATTAATTTTAACTCATTACTGGTAAAATCCAAGAAAACAATTATCGATAACGAACTTTGTAAAGTTAACGCTTTAACAAAAAGCGAAAAAACTTTTGAAGACGGTCTTTATAATATCTTTTGTGCTTATTTCGATCCCCACACCAATTATTTTAGCAACGATTCAAAATCTAGTTTTGTATCTACTTTATCCAAAGAACATCTTTCAATGGGTTTAAACGTAAGCCTTAACAGTAAAAATGAAATCATTGTAAATGAAATTGATCCAAATGGTCCAGCCTTTAAAACTGGGAAAATCAAGAAAGGAGATCAAATTTTATCGGTTTCCAATCAAAAAGAAACTTTGCAAGTTTCCTGCGCCTCTATAGAATCCATTTCAACTTTATTAGGTTCAGAATTAAACACCAGCATCACACTAACTCTTAGAAGGAACGCAGGTAAAATTTTTAAAGTTAACATACTAAAGCAAGTTTTAAAGGACGAAGAAAATACCGTTTATAGCTTTGTCATTGATAAGAATATCAAAATTGGATATATTAAAATCCCTAGTTTCTATTCCGATTTTGAAGGCCGAAGTGGCAAAGGGTGCGCGCAAGATGTTGCCAAAGAAACCATTAAACTAATGAAGGACGACATCAAAGGATTAGTTATTGACTTAACTGACAATGGCGGAGGATCAATGGAAGAAGCCATAAAATTAGCCGGCTTATTTATTGAATCTGGACCAATCTCAATATTGGTTGATAATAAAAAAAGATTATCAGTGATAAATGACCCGTATAAAGGCGTGATTTACAAAGGCCCTGTTATCATAATAATTAACGGAAACTCTGCCTCTGCAAGTGAATTTTTCGCCTCTATTATGCAAGATTATAATCGGGCTCTTTTGATTGGCAGCACTTCTTTAGGAAAAGCCACCATGCAAACCATCGCCCCTTTAGAAAAAAATGATGATCAAAATTTTGTAAAAATAACTGTTAGTAAGTTTTACAGAATAACCGGAAAAAGCCATCAAGCAGTTGGCGTGGTACCAGATGTGCAAATTCCTACGATATATCAAACTGTTTTTCAAAAAGAAAGTGAGTTCCCTACTGCCATACCCAATGACAGTTTAAATACGCATGTTCAATTTAAAACCTATGTAAAAAATAGCTTAATCGACGAACTATCACAAAAAAGTGCCAAAAGAGTAGCCGAAGATCCCTATTTTAATTCGGTAAAAGTACTGAATTCAAAAATTGATTTAATAGTCCACAAACCAAAGTTAGAAATACCGATGACGATAGATAGCGTTTTTGAAGAACAAAATAGCATTACTAATTTATGGGAAGAAATCAACAACTTTGACGCCAAAGATTTAAATCTAAATGTATCCAATTCTGATTATAACAAATCATTACTTATCATTTATCCTTCTGAGAAAGAGTACAATCAAATGCAATTAGACGCTTTAAAATCGAACCATTACCTCAATGAAGCGATAACAATCATCGCAGACTTTAAAGCATTAAAAAGAAATTAAAACATAACTATTCAGTCTCAGTTTTCAGCCCAAAATGGGTGTTGTTTTTTTAATATAGTTCTAAATAAACTCCCTTTCTCACAAATATTGTTAAGACAGCGAATTATATTGTTTACAGACAACTCTGAAAACTGCGACTGCGACTGGAAACTGTAACCTTAATAGATACATTAAAAGAAATTTTGAGTATAATTTCTCAAAAGATCATCAATTGATTTTGGAAAAATAAGGAATAGCTGTATTTTTGCAGTTCAAAATAACAAAAAGAAATGGGAAGAGCGTTTGAGTTCCGAAAAGGTAGAAAAATGAAACGTTGGTCAGCAATGGCCAAAGCATTTACCAGAATTGGTAAAGATATTGTAATGGCCGTAAAAGAAGGCGGTCCAAATCCAGAAGCTAACTCTCGATTAAGAGCCGTGATTCAGAACTCTAAGGCAGCCAATATGCCAAAAGAGAACGTAGAACGCGCCATCAAAAAAGCAATTGACAAAGACACAGCCAACTATAAAGAAGTATTGTTTGAAGGATATGCTCCACACGGAATAGCCCTTTTGATTGAAACAGCTACCGATAACAACAACCGAACTGTTGCCAATGTTAGAAGCTATTTCAACAAATGCAACGGAACAATGGGTACTCAAGGATCTGTTGAGTTCATGTTTGACCACACTTGTAACTTTAGAATCCCTGCAAAAGGAATGGATCCTGAGGAACTAGAATTAGAATTAATCGATTTTGGTGCTGAAGAAGTTTTTGAAGACGAAGATGGCATCTTAATTTACGCCCCTTTTGGAAGCTTTGGAACCATACAAAAAGAGCTTGAAAATAGAAATATAGAAATTCTTTCTTCTGGTTTTGAAAGAATCCCACAAATCACAAAAAAACTTACCGAAGCTGAAATGGCTGACGTAGAAAAACTGATCGAAAAAATGGAAGAAGATGATGACGTGATGAACGTATATCATACCATGGAGGAGTAGATTTCTGATTTTAGATTAACGATTTTAGATTGCAGATATAGCTACAAAAAAACTCTCGATATTTCGAGAGTTTTTTTATTTCTAAGTAATCCAACAAATCTAAAAATCACAAATCGTTAATCTACAATCTTAATTCTTATTTAATAAATTCAATTTTTTGCGCTTCTTCTTCATTAATACTATCAAAGAAACCTTGATCATTCATCCATTCATCGCTGAATACTTTACTCATATAACGAGAACCGTGATCTGGAAAAATAGCGATTACATTACTGTTTTTATCAAACTCCCCTTCTTCTGCATATTGCTTAATCGCCTGCATTACCGCTCCTGAAGTATATCCAACAAATAACCCTTCTTTTTTAGTAACTTCTCTTGCTGCGTGAGCACTTTCTTCATCCGAAACTTTGATGAATTTATCAATGATATCAAAATCTGTCGCCGATGGGATTAAGTTCTTACCTAAACCTTCTATTCTATAAGGATAAATCTCATCATTATCGAATTCTTTGGTCTCATGGTATTTTTTTAAAACCGAACCAAATGCATCTACTCCAAGTATTCGAATATTAGGGTTTTGCTCTTTCAAGTATTTTGCTGTTCCGGAAATAGTTCCTCCGGTTCCGCTACAAGCTACAAGGTGGGTAATTTTACCATTGGTTTGTTTCCAAATTTCTGGGCCCGTAGATTTATAATGAGCATCAATATTCAATTGATTAAAGTATTGATTAATATAAACCGATCCTTTTGTTTCCTCGTGTAAACGCTTGGCTACATTATAATACGAACGGTCATCATCTGCAGAAACGTGGGCTGGACAAACATATACTTTAGCCCCCAAACTTCTTAACATATCAATCTTATCTTTGGATGATTTTGAACTTACAGCAAGAATACAATTGTATCCTTTTATAATGCTTACCATAGCCAAACTAAAGCCTGTATTACCAGAAGTTGTTTCGATTATAGTGTCGCCCGGAGACAAAATACCTTGTTTTTCTGCTTCTTCGATGATGTATAAAGCTATCCTGTCTTTCGAAGAATGTCCTGGATTAAAGGATTCTACCTTAGCGTAGAAATTTCCTTCTAACTCTTCAGTGACTTTATTTAGTTTAATAAGCGGTGTATTACCTATTAATTCTAAAACATTATTATAAGCATTTATTTCTTCTTTCATAAAAAAATAGTTTATCTGTGGGCATTTTTTCAACTGACCCCGATATGATGCAAATCTAACAAAAAAAATCTAATTACTTTTGTATTTTTTCTAAATCTAGTAAAAAACTGTACTCTTTAGCCAATTCCTTGATTGCTTCAAAGCGTCCAGAAGCTCCACCGTGACCCGCATCCATATTGGTGTCTAAAAACAAAAGGTTGTCATCTGTTTTTAAAACCCTTAACTTAGCCACCCATTTAGCTGGCTCCCAATACTGTACCTGAGAATCATGCAAACCTGTGGATATGTACATATTCGGATACTTTTGAGATACTATATTATCATAAGGCGAATAAGACAACATATAGTCATAAAATTCCTTAACGTTTGGATTTCCCCATTCATCATATTCTCCTGTGGTAAGCGGAATACTATCATCAAGCATCGTCGTTACAACATCGACAAAAGCAACTTGAGCAATCACTCCATTATACAATTCGGGTGCCATATTAACCACCGCTCCCATTAACAAACCTCCAGCAGATCCTCCTTCGGCATATAAATGTTGGGGTGAAGTATATTTTTCATCTATTAGAAACTTGGAGCAATCTATAAAATCGGTAAACGTATTTATCTTTTTTAACAACTTCCCATCTTCATACCATTGCCTCCCCAAGTCTTCTCCTCCACGAATGTGCGCAATAGCAAAAACAAACCCTCTATCCAATAAAGTCAATCGGGTCGACGAGAATGTGGCATCCATAGAATGACCGTAAGAGCCATAAGCATACTGAAGCAAAGGATTACTACCCTCTTTCTTCAATCCTTTTCTATAAACCATAGAAATAGGGATTTTTGTCCCATCCTCTGCCGTTGCCCAAACACGCTCTTCGGTATAATTATTTTTATCAAACTTTCCGCCAAGAACTTGATGCTCTTTCTTGACTTCTTTGATTTTGGTTTTCATATTAAAATCAATAATAGACGATGGCGTTGTCATCGATTGATACCCATAACGCAATACATCCGTATCAAAATCAACATTGGAAGACGTATAAGCCGTATAGGTTTCGCTTTCAAAAGGAAGGTAATACTCCCCTTCTCCACTCCATGGCATAATTCGGATTTTATTCAAACCATTCTCCCGTTCTTCTACCACCAAAAAGTCTTTAAAAATCTCTATATCTTCTAATAAAACATCTTTTCTGTGCGCAATTACTTCTACCCAATTGGTTTTTGAAGTCTTGTTTACTGAAGTTTTCATCAATTTAAAATTCTCGGCTTTATCCTTATTGGTCATAATATAAAAACTATCCCCGTAATGATTGATGCTGTATTCTAACCCTCGAACCCGTTTCTGAAACATTTTAAATTCCCCGTCCGGATTATCGGCATCCAGAATTTGATACTCTGTTGTAAGCGTACTCCCAGACTCTATTGCCAAGTATTTTCTGGATTTAGACTTAGCGATTTCAACATTAAACGTTTCGTCTTTTTCAAAATAAACCAAGACATCCTCTTCTTGCTTTGCACCCAATTTATGCTTTAAAATTTTATCCGAACGCAACGTAACATCGTCTTGATCCGAATAAAATATAGTTTTATTGTCATTTGCCCAAACGGCGCTTCCGGTAACATTCTCGATTTTATCTTCTAAAATCGTATTGTCTTCAAGATTTTTGATTTGGATCGTATAAATGCGTCTCCCTACAATATCACAACTAAACAAAGCCATTTTATTATCTGGGCTAATACTCAAAGCACCCAATTGAAAATAAGGCTTATCCTTTGCCATTTCGTTGCAATTGAACAATATTTCTTCTTTTGCCGAAAGGCTTTCTTTTTTACGAGAATAAATAGGGTAATCTTGTCCTTTTTCAAAACGAGTGATATAGTAATACCCATTGTACAAATAGGGAACCGACTGATCGTCTTCCTTTATTCTACTTTTCATTTCCTCAAATAATGCTGTTTGAAAATCTTTGGTATGTGCCGTTTTCTCGTGATAATAGGCGTTTTCTTGGTTCAAATAATCAATAACTTCAGGGTTCTCTCTGTCATTTAACCAAAAGTAATTATCAACTCTAATCTCTTTGTGTTTTTTTAGCTTTTTTGGAATAATTTTAGCTATTGGAGGTTGTATCATTTCTGGCATCGTTGGCGCTTTGGTTAAAAATATAATTACAAAAATAACACAAAGACAATTAATAATGAATGTGCTTAAACAAAATAGTTTATAAAGTAGTAATTATGTAAATTTGCATTTCAATTTTTAAAAAACATCAAAATGGATTTAATGGGAATGATGGGCAAACTTAGAGAAACCCAACAAAAAATCGAAGATACTAAAAAACGTTTAGACACTGTACTAATTGACGAACAAAGCAGCGATAATTTACTAAAAGTTACTTTGACTGCCAATACCAAAATTAAATCAATTACCATCGATGATTCTTTATTGGAAGACAAAGAACAATTGGAAGATTACTTAATTTTAGTTTTGAATAAAGCAATTGAAAAAGCAGCAAACGTAAACCAAACCGAATTGGATGCCGTTACTAAAATGGACATGCCTATGATTCCGGGAATGGAAGACATGTTTAAATAGGGTTTATTGTTGATAGTTTTTGGTTTTTGGTTAAAACTATCAACTAAAAACTATCAACTAAAAACTAAACTTCTGCAGCGTTTCCAACACATACGTATGCATCACTTCTTTATAATCCAGATGTGTTACAATTCGAAGTTTTCCGTGTCCTAGCGCACTTATTAAGATGTTTTTTTCTTTGAGTTTCTCGATAAATAATTTTTCACTCAATCCTGTTCTTACCGAGAAAATCAAAATATTCGTTTCTACAGGTTCAATTTTACCAATCCACGGTTGTCGTGACAAAACCTCGGCAATCTCTCTGGCTCTTCTATGGTCATCTACCAATTTGGCAATATTATTATCTAAAGCAAAATTTCCTGCTGCCGCTAAATACCCCACCTGACGCATACCACCACCTAATATTTTTCGAATACGCAATGCTCTATGAATTACCTCTTTACTTCCCAAAAGAACTGAACCGATAGGCGCTCCCAATCCTTTGGACAGACACACCGAAATCGTATCAAATAACGCTCCAAATTCTCTAGGATGCTGTTTTTTGGCTACAACTGCATTCCAAATTCGAGCACCATCCAAGTGAAATTTTAAATTATTGGCATCACAAACCGCTTTTATTTTCTTTAATTCTTCCAAGTCATAACACGCTCCTCCTCCTTTATTGGTGGTGTTTTCCACACACACCAAACTTGTTAACGGACTGTGATAAAACTCAGGGTCATTTATAGCTCCAGCCACTTGTTCGGCTGTTATCATTCCACGATTTCCATCTAGTAAACAGCAAGAAACCCCACTGTTAAACGAAACGCCACCTCCTTCATAATGATACACATGAGCATATTTATCGGTAATTAATTGTTCTCCCGGTTGAGTATGCAACTTAATCGCCGCTTGATTCGCCATAGTTCCAGACGGAAAAAAAAGCCCCGCTTCCATACCAAACATCGCCGCCAATCTCGCTTCAAGAGCAATAACCGTTGGGTCTTGTTTGTACACATCATCTCCCACTTGAGCGTTAAACATATACTGCAACATTTCAACCGATGGCTTGGTAATTGTGTCGCTAATTAAATTTATTTCCATAATCGTACCCGTAATTTATTTTCGTTTTAGTCCGGAACTTCCAGCATAACGCCATACTACATCACTTATTGTCCTCCCGATAACTCCCGATAATTATCGGGACTGGATTATTACACAAATTTTGAAATAGCTAACGGTAATCTAAAAACTATATCCTATTTTTGCATTCAAAACTAGTAAAATTATTAGAAGCTAATCCAATAATTTTTCAACGCAAAATTACTATAAATTTATGACAACTACCGAACAAATAAAAGGTATTGTGGAGCGCCTTGGTGCGTTGAGGAGGTATCTTTGACGTTGATGCCAAACTTATCGAAATTGCCAACGAAGAAGAAAAAACGTTTGCTCCCGACTTTTGGAACAATCCCAAAGAAGCCGAAATTCTTGTAAAAAATCTGAGAAGCAAAAAAAAATGGGTCGAAGATTACAACAAAGCTGTCGACATGACAGACGAGTTGCAACTCGCCTATGACTTCTACAAGGAAGGAGAGTTAACTCCCGAAGAATTAGACGATCAGTACAATTCAACTCAAGCACATATTGAAGCTATAGAATTCAAAAATATGCTTTCGGAAGAGGGCGATAGTTTGAGTGCTGTACTACAAATTACAGCCGGAGCCGGTGGTACAGAAAGTTGCGATTGGGCCGAAATGCTCATGCGTATGTACATGATGTGGGCCGAAAAAGAAGGGTACAAAATTAGAGAGTTGAATTTCCAGAAAGGAGATGCAGCGGGAATAAAAACAGTAACACTCGAAATTGAAGGGGATTATTCTTTTGGGTATCTCAAAGGAGAAAACGGCGTACATCGATTGGTACGAATTTCTCCTTTTGACAGCAATGCCAAAAGACATACTTCGTTTGCATCCGTGTACGTGTACCCGCTTGTGGATGATACCATTGAAATAGAAATCAATCCTGCTGATATCGACATCACAACAGCGCGATCTAGTGGCGCAGGAGGTCAAAACGTAAACAAGGTAGAAACCAAAGTACAATTGACTCACAAACCAACCGGTATTCAGATTCAATGCTCGGAAACCCGTTCACAACACGATAATAGAAACCGTGCCATGCAAATGTTACGTTCTCAATTGTATGAAATTGAACTTAAAAAGCAACAAGAGCAACGCAGCGATATCGAAGCCGGAAAAATGAAAATCGAATGGGGTTCGCAAATACGCAATTACGTGATGCAACCTTATAAACTCGTCAAAGACGTTCGCACAGGTTACGAAACCAGCGATGTTGACGGCGTAATGAATGGAAACATTGACCCGTTCCTTAAAGCATTCCTGATGATGATGGGGCAACGCGAGGAAGAATAGTTTGCAGTATTCAGTGTTCATTTTTTTAGTAACCAGTGAACAATCTCACACAAAAATGCCTTTCAATAATTTTTGAAAGGCATTTTTTGTATGAGATTTAAAATTATTAATGGTGAAATCTCATTTATTCCAATAACTATCGGGATTAACGAGGTTTATTTTTGAGATAAAGTTCCGTAAAAAAGAAATCGCTTTAAAAATTTATTTTTAAGTCACATAAACCGATTTTTATTACCACTGTACATTCCGTCATAAAAAATAGCAGCTTCTTCATCTGTTACAAATAAAACCAATTCCGCTTCATTATCCGTTTCAATTGTAATCACTTCCTCTTTGATAAGGAGGCTTTCTTTTTTCGCTAAATTGATGTTCCCATTTACTTTCACATTCCCTTTAAACACATATAACAAATAGGTCAGATTGCTTTTGGGTAATTCTGGTAATACGGAACTTGTATTTGCTTTGAGTTTCATATCAAACAACCACGTTTGACTACTAAATTGAAAAGTTGTTTCCATGGTTGGAGAAGCAAGCAATCGCCAATTGTTTTCACTGTGCACTTGGTCTAAATCCATAAAAGTGACTTCTGGTTTTAAATCTTTCTCGCCAGGGCGAATAAAAATCTGCAAACCTTCCAAAGGCTCTCCTATATCCATGATTTTTTCTTCATGATAGAATGACTTTCCGGCTTTCATCAGCATTAATTTATTGCTACCAATGTATTCCACAAATCCTTCTGAATCGGTATGCTCTGTTTTACCACTTCTAAAATAAGAAAGTATTTCATCATTCACATGAGGATGCATCGGGATAACGGTACTTCCTCGGAAAATAGCGTGATCAATCCGACCAATACTGCCAATACCAGTATCTGATTTTGAAATTGCCGAACCTGGATAGAGTATTTTTATTGGGCCTTCTCCTATAAAATTGGAGCTGTTTATTTTTTGTAACATAATTTTTAATTTAAGAAAGAACCTAAAAACAAGATTTCATTTTTAGGCTCTCATACTATTTTTAAGCAAATTGTCCTATTTTTGAAAAAACTTCCTCAAAAAGGATTGGCAATACTTTTTGCCCATCCTCTGATGCCCAGCTATGTACCATTTCCGAAGCTAACTGATTGATTGAAGTGGTTCGAACCCCTTTGCTTTCCCATGTTTGTTTAGCGATATCATCGGCAATTTGAGTTGGCGAACCACCAGCATCCATTACTACTTGAACGTCAAATCCTTCTTCTTGCATGGACATCGACGGCCAAACAATACATACATCATGGGTAAGCCCTGCCATGATCACATTTTTTCTTCCGTTGGCCGCTTTCAACACCGCTGCTTTGTATTCTTCATCATCCCAGGCATTGGTAATCCCAGCTCTTTTGACACGATTTGCATATTCCTCGGGAAGCAACTCTTGCAGGTCTTGTAAAAGCATCCCCTGAGCTTGGTCTTCCTGACTGCTCGTCAAAACAACCGGAATGTCAAGTGCTTTGGCGAATCTTGCCAATGCTCTTGTTCTGCTTATAATCATTTCATGAGGTCGGTTGGCAGAAAAATTAAGCGTTCCAACCTGATGATCAACCAATAGCATTACTGTGTCTTCTTTTTTAAACTGTTTCATAATCATTTATTTATTGTTATTATTAAATTATTTAAGTACTGAAATTTTGTATTTCGCAAAAATTCGCAAAATGGATTCAAAATCACTCCAAGTTATCTTTGCTTTTTAGTCCCATTGATTTGTTCAAAGCGGATTTAAAATCCCCATTTCTCCATATTGTAATCTTTTTTTGGTTGCTATCAGCTGTTCATTGGTTGTCATTACAAACGGACCGCCGAGCACAATTGGTTCGTTGTGGGGTACGCCAGAAACAAACATAAAGTTAGCAATTTCATTTCCTGTTTTTACATTTATTTTATTTCCAGCTTTATCAAAAGTTATCATTGAGGTGCTTGAAATTGAACTATCCTCTAAAATAATTTTCCCCGAAATGAGATAGATAAAAGCCATTTCCTTTGCGTCAAATGCAATGGAAGAATCGGGTTGCAGGGTTACATCAAACAATGTTGTTTTAGTAACCAATTCAATAGGAGAAGTTACATTTTGAAATGTGCCTTGCACCACTCTTAAATGCACGTTGTCGCTGTTGTATTCTGGAACATCTTTTGAAAAAGCGTGAAATGCTTTCGGTTCGACTAATCTGTCTTTGTCAGCGTGGTTTATCCAAATTTGAAAACCGTGGCAATCAGTTCCTGTAACGGTCGGCACTTCATCGTGTTTTATACCACTACCTGCTTGTGTAACGTGTATGCCACCCGGTTCAATGATACTATAGTCACCAAGGCTGTTTCGATTAAAAAAGGAACCTTCGCTTCCGGGCATCATATAGGTCATAACGGAAACGCCTGCGTGAGGATGTGGTCCAAAAATAGGTTTGTCCATATGAAATTCGGTAAACACTAAAAAAGGTTCAAAATTAAATTCAGAATGAAACATATCCACCGAATTAAACCCGGGTGCATTTTGTTTGAATTGCAGCCTGCTTATTTTTTTAATTTGCTTTTTCATGATTTTAAAATTTGAAAGTGGATTTCAATGACAAATACGAAATGTCCAATCCTTTGCCTGTTTCTTTCACATAGGTGCCCGCCTGAAAGTAGGCACCATCAACAGCAAATGAAATATTTTGATTTAGATTATAACTTGTCTCAATGGCGTATTGGGTTCCAATTCCTCGTTTGGTTGAAGCAAACAATTCTCTTGGATTTGGTCTTACTTCTGTCATTCCCGGTGAATAGGTTCCGTCCTGATCGCTGTTGCGTTGCATAAAATATACTGAAGCAAAAACCGATAGTTTTTTAATCGGATTTATTTTGATATATGGATTTATATTTTCAATATTGGATGAACCAATCGGTGCCGCTAATCCGTAAGGAGGTTTTGAGAAAATAGGATTATAGGTGTTTAATTTAGTGTCGGATTTGTCTTTGTCACCCGAAATATAATTGGCTCCCAATCCAATAATTAAATTCAGTTTTTGATCGATTTTGTAATTAATATCACTTGAAAAAGCATAGGCATTAATGTCAGACTGGTTGAATGTCCCTGTTTGATAAGTGCTTTCCAATTCATAATTGAACCTTGGGTTTTGTGAAAAAATACGCAATCCAAAACTTTGGCGATTTTCTTTCCCTGATACAAAATTGTACTTTCTGTTTTCTGAATTAAAATTCAATACATAATAGTCAACCAAGAGTTTTTTTGAAATTACATTTTCGGTTGCATACACACCAAAGATATAATCCTCAAACGATTCATCATCAAAAACATATTGTTTTGAAACTACCGGCGTTAAGGCAAGAAAATCAATTTTTCTTTTTTCGTTGTGGTATTTTACAATTGCCGCATCAAATGTCAAGCGTGTATTGGGACCTTCCCTAAAAGTTAAAAGCCGATTGTTACCATAGCCTAATTCTTGTCTTCCTGCTCTTATCATCCAATTTTTATCAACCGAATAATCTATAAAAGCCTGATGCAAACTCAATTGATTTTCATCAATTTCCGGGGTTAATGGATTTGGATTAAAAAAACGCAAGGTACTATTCAGCTGCAAAAAAATCCTGACCTTCGAACCTATTTCTAAATTACTGTGTATCATGGCACGATGCCAAAGTTGTCCAACTGAAGTTTTCTCGAATGTTGGCGGCACATCCCCAAAATTCAGATTATCATAATATTGATATTGCTCCCGAAGCTCACCACCAAATGAAATAAAGGCGTTTTTCCCCAGACTGATATATTTCAGTTTGTCAAATCCCTTTTTGATTGTGTCTTTTTTCACCGCGCTAAAATCATCGTTGTAGCGAAGCATACTAATAGAACTTTTTGGGACTTGACCAAAAGCCAAATTGATCATTAGAAACAATACAAAAATTAAAAAAGAGGTTTTTTGAATAGAATTTCTCATTGTAAAAGTGTTGTAATCATTGTTGAAATTTTTGAACGATTAAGCTTGTTTTTTGCCTAAAACCCTTTGGGACAATTCAGGAATGCGGACAAAAGCAACAATCCACACAAATGTCGCAATTGCTATTGGAGCCGCTAAAGGTTGTGCGTGTTCAAGATGTGTTGCAATGGCACCACCCATATAAGCGGCTAACAATAACGTTCCTATAATTGCTGTTCTTGGAATTAGGAAAAGGATTATTGCTGTAATTTCCACTATCCCGAGTAGCATATAGTTGTTTGCATCAAGTCCAAAACCTTCTGCCATTTTTAATGCCTCCGCATTCGCTGTTAATTTACTGATGGCACTGCCGATGAAGATAAACCCCACTAATCCTGTAAGTACCCAATTGATGATGTTTCTAGTTTTTGTCGTCATTTTTTCGATTGTTTTATTTACTTAAAATTTACAATGCAAAGTTGCGACCGATTTGAAAAAACGGAAAGGGCAAAAAGGAGGATTGATTGGTCAAAAAATCGGAAAATGCAATTTACAGCGTTTGTCTGTAAGCAAGTGGAGAAAGTAAAGCTATGTTTTTAAAGAATTTGCCAAATGTGGATTGGTCGGCAAAATGAAGCGTATTGGCAATATCGGCAACAGTTAATGTGGGGTCTTGCAATAAAACTTTTGCTTCCAAAATAATGATTTCACCTATCCATTCCCCAGCCGATTTCCCGGTTTCGGCCTTAATGGTTTCCGTCAAATGCTTTGGAGTTATAAAAAGTAAGTCGGCATAAAATTTTACGTTTCTCTTCTTAAGGAAGTTTGAACTCACTATTTTTTTAAATTCAGCCGTAATTTGCCCACCGCGTGTTTGCCTGAAAAATGAAGGAAAAGCGTGTTCGTTGTATAGAGCTAACATTTCAAATAGCAATACCGTAATTAAACTTCTTACGATTTCCTTCTTGTACGGATGAGTGGAACTTAATTTTGTTTGAATACCCTGCAATTGACCTAAAATGATTTCATATTGTGGTTTTGAGAATTTTGAAACATGAGTGGCATTGGCTTCAAAAAAAGGAAAATGGTCCAGAAAATTGGTATTTGCTATGTTTTGGATTAAGAACTCCTTTGTAAAAAAAACGGAGATCATTTGATAATCGTCTGAACGGCTAACCCATTGTTTCACTATTTGGGGAGACATGGTTACAATTGAATTTTGTTCCACACTGTACGTTTCCAAATTTGCTTTTAATGTGGCTTTTCCCCTCAAACAAAAACCTACGCCAAAATAATTGCTTCGATAAGGAACGTTTAACGGTGTGTTTTCGAAATTAATTTGCCAGTCAATAGAAAAAACATCAGGGTTTGTTTCTTTTTGTCCCGAAAGGGTGTTTATGTTGTATGTGGGGATCGTTTTTTCCATTATCGAGGTCTGACTGTGGTGCTCGGCAGCAGTATGCCAACTAATTTATATAAATCCATCGCGACTCCATTTACCCGAAACGGGTTGGCTTTGCATCCTGATGCGGTTACCATATTTTGCGCTAATTTACGAAAAAATGGATGAATCATAAAATCAGATGTAATGGTGCTTTATTGGTCTTACTTGCCTCGCTCGTACCCATTCCAATTTACATTGCAATTTTTTTAAAAACATTACATCAATTTATGCTTTTCGTTTAAGTACATGACAAAAAGCAATTACCCTACTGCCATTCTATTAATGAAACTCCAACTCCTATGGTGGTTTGATTGTGGTTGTAATCAATCAGTGAATTTCCATAACCGTGAGAAACTTGCAAATACCCTCTAAGATTCCCTTTTATCGGATAAGCCCAAGAAAAAGTAGAACTTCCTCTCATATTCCCTTCAAAATTAAAATTATGACTTCCAATAAAAGTAAAAACGCTTCGGTTTCTGGAATAAATAACATTAACGTCAGCATTGCCTATATAGTCTGAAATATCTGGATTATCTCCATTAGATTCTGGAATCACATACCAAGGTCTGATGTAGATATTCCAATTTTTCCTTTCCAAACCAGCCATAAAAATAACTCTGTTCCAACTTCTTGTACTTGGATAACTTTTCCCATTTGACTCATGATCAAATGAAAGACCAAGCATTCTGGCTTTAAACCCCAATACATTGAACTTTACAGGAAAATTAAGTATAATTTCGGGTTCATAATTAATTTCTCTAAAGGGGCGAGACAAGTCGGCATTATAAATTTGCCAATGTGATATCTGAGTATAAGCAACCCATAAATCAGCACTCCCCCATAAAAAACTCTGCAAAATTTTAGTTTTAAAACTCAGCTGAAATTTCATTTCAACAACATCATAATCAATCTTGGCTGGCGTTACATACACAGGCGAATCATTTCCAGAGTGAGGCTGTTCATTTGGACTACTGGACCACACAAAAGGCAAAACATAAATGGATTTGTAAGGCGTAACCAAAAAAGTCCCTCTAGCCGAAGTGGAGTCTAATTCCCAGCGCGCACCCATGGTTTTAAGTGCTACTTTATCATTAAACAATGCTTGAACCTGAGCATTTGAAGAAGAAAGAAAAAAAAGAAAAAAGAAAAAAAACGAGTATACTTTTATAAATGACATCACTGCTTTGAATTTTACCCAAATTTAGATTGCAAATAAACATTGCTGTTATACTTTTACTTTTAAATCTTATATAATTAACGTTTTATAGTTATTGTCCAGTCCTGAACGAAAAAAAAACTATCTAGCAACTCACTGCCCTTATAATTGTTTTGCTACACCTACTTATAATAAATATTTACAAAAACATCATCCCAAATAGTATCTCTGAAAATTATTTGTGAGACTTCTTCGCAATTAAAAAAACAACCAAGGGTTAAGATATTTTAAATTTATTTCAATCGTTTTCGTAAATTAGCCCACACTATTAGAACAAAAACAAATAACCAACATGGATTTAAACTTCAATAAAAACGAAGATCATAATAAACTTCTACTATCTGATTTGAAACAAAAGTTTGCCAAAGTCAAACTAGGTGGTGGCGAAAAACGAATTCAAAAACTACATGCCGAAGGCAAAATGACCGCTCGCGAGCGCATTGACTATCTGCTCGACGAAAACGCAAAATGCATCGAAATCGGCGCTTTTGTAGGTAAAAAAATGTATGCAGAGCACGGCGGATGCCCATCTGGAGGAGTCATTGTAAAAATAGGATACATAAAAGGAAAACAATGTATTGTTGTGGCCAATGATGCTACCGTAAAAGCAGGAGCTTGGTTCCCTATTACAGCAAAGAAAAATCTTAGAGCCCAAGAAATAGCCATGGAAAACCGTTTGCCTATCATTTATTTGGTAGATAGTGCAGGTGTTTATTTACCCTTGCAAGACGAAATTTTTCCAGACAAAGAGCATTTTGGGCGCATCTTTAGAAACAATGCCCAAATGAGTAGCATGGGAATTACCCAAATCTCTGCCGTAATGGGAAGTTGTGTTGCGGGTGGTGCTTATCTTCCTATTATGAGTGACGAAGCTCTTATTGTTGATAAAACAGGAAGTATTTTCTTGGCTGGAAGCTATTTGGTCAAAGCAGCCATTGGCGAAACCATCGACAATGAAACCTTGGGTGGAGCAACAACGCATTGCGAAATTTCGGGAGTGACTGATTATAAAGCCAAAGACGATAAAGATGCTTTAGACAAAATAAAAAACATAGTCGATAAAATTGGTCATTTTGATAAAGCGGGCTATAACCGTATCAAAGCCGAAAAACCAGCTTTAGACGAAAAAGACATCTACGGTATTTTGCCAAAAGCAAGAAACGAACAATACGATATGATGGAAATCATCAAGCGATTGGTAGATAATTCAGAGTTTGAGGCCTACAAAGACGGTTACGGACAATCGCTTATTACTGGATATGCCAGAATTGATGGTTGGGCTGTGGGAATTGTTGCCAACCAAAGAAAAGTGGTAAAAACGACCAAAGGCGAAATGCAATTTGGCGGAGTTATTTACTCTGATTCGGCAGACAAAGCCACTCGCTTTATTGCCAATTGTAACCAAAAGAAAATCCCATTGGTATTTGTTCAGGATGTAACTGGTTTTATGGTGGGTTCCAAATCAGAGCATGGCGGAATCATAAAAGATGGTGCCAAAATGGTAAATGCCGTATCCAATTCGGTAGTGCCAAAATTCACGGTCATAGTAGGAAACTCATATGGAGCCGGAAATTATGCGATGTGTGGAAAAGCATTCGACCCTAGATTAATATTTGCTTGGCCAAGTGCAGAACTAGCCGTTATGGGTGGTACGCAAGCCGCCAAAGTTTTGGCACAAATTGAAGCTTCTTCGCTAAAAGGAAAAGGAGAGATTGTGGATGAAGCCAAGGAAGCTGAATTATTTGCCAAAATAAAAGCCCGTTATGACGAACAAGTTTCCCCCTACTACGCAGCTGCTCGCTTGTGGACAGATGCTATAATTGACCCGCTCGAAACTAGAACTTGGATTTCTATGGGTATCGAAGCGGCCAACCACTCGCCTATCGAAAAGAAATTTAATTTGGGTGTAATTCAGGTGTAATTAGTAAAAAATTCAGAACACTCCTTGATTATTGGGGGTGTTTTTTTTGAATCCTTATTATTAATCTTAAATCAATGTCGCTTCCTTAAGGTTTGTTTTTGTCATTTCGACGAAGGAGACTCGAGCGATAGCGAACAGATGAAGTAAATCACAGTGCGTAATCTATATGTGATTTCTCCTTCGTCGAAATGACAAACTGGAGGAGATTAAATTCTTAAGAAAATGACATTGAATCGTAAATAGAAACCTATATATTTGTACGAAATAAAGCATTGTTTATTCAAACAAACTCTAAACTTGATTTTGTAAAACTTACAACGCCTTTACATTTATGAAAAAAATAGTAATCCTTTCGTTTTTTAGTTTTCTATTCATCCAATGTACTTCCGTAAAAGAACATAACGCACACTTAAACGACTTGATCGTCGAAAACGATTTGAAAGCCGACTTAGATTTTACTTATAAAAAACTACAACGCTTACAGCCCAAACTGTATTGGTACATTTCAAAAAAAGAACTCGACTACAAATTTGATAGTTTAAAAAACACCATTACAAAACCCATGACCAGTTTTGAATTTTATAAAAAACTAAGTCCCGTGGTTGCTTCAGTTCGTCAAGGTCATTTGATCGTCTCTCCTTCTACAAAAAAACTGAATAAAGCAGAAAAAAAAGCTCTCAAAGATAAAGGAATAGGACCATTTTCCCAGTTTGATTTTGGAATCATCAATGACAAGATGTATGTTCTAAAAAACAAATCTAAAAATAAATCAATACAAACAGGAGCAGAAGTTATTGCTATTAATGATAAAAAAATAAGTGAATTAGTTTCTGGATATTATACATTATTTACCTCTGATGGTTACAACAAAACCTTCAAAAGAAAACGAATGTCATATATGATCTCTACTTTTTATAGCAATGAGAATGGTCTTCAAGATAGCATTAACTATAGTTTCAAGCAAAATGATTCTTTACGGGTAGTTTGTATCAAGCGAAAAAAAACAGAACCACTAAAAACAAATAAAGCAAAAACCAAAGAGGCAATAACTACACTTGACGCTAAGCAAAAGAAAAAAATTAAGAAGGACAAAAGTACATATGGCTATGATGAAACCACAAAAACCAACAACAGGGATCTAAAATTCATCGAGAAAGACAGTAGCATTGCTCTACTTAAAATTAGACATTTTGATTTGGGAAAACCGAGCCGCTTTTATGAAGAAAGCTTTGGTAAAATGCAATTAAAAAAAACCAAAACTCTGATTATCGATTTGCGAAATAACCCTGGAGGTGCATTAAACGAAATTAGTGATTTATACAGTTATCTATCAGACTCTACTTATGTGTTTTTAAATCCTTACGAAGTCGCTTCTAAGACCAGTTTGATTGAAAAATCACCTTTTAATAAAGCCCCACTCTTAGCTAAAATTTTAGTAACTCCCTTTTATGCTCCAGTTGTCTATTTTAAAACTTATAAAGATAAAAATGGCAATTATTACGCTTCTAATTCCTTGTCAAAACCAAAACCGATAAACAAAAATGCTTTCAAAGGCAAAGTGTATGTAATTATAAACGGAGGATCCTTTTCTGCGTCTAGTATTATTTCATCTAATTTAAAAGGTTCCAAAAGAGCCACTTTTGTAGGAGAAGAAACAGGTGGTGCCTTTAATGGAAGTGTAGCCGGAATAATGCCTATGATTAAGTTACCAAATTCTGAGATAAACATAAAAATTGGTTTACTGGCAATTACTCCATTTTACAAAACAACTCTTGAAGGACGTGGTGTTTTTCCCGATAAGGAAATTGTCCCAACAATAGCAGATTATGTCAATGGAAAAGATCCAGAACTGAATTGGATTTTGGAAGATATCACGAATAACTCGACAATTCTTGACGAAAACAAAAAAGACAAAAACATCACATTAAAATAACAGCATCCCTAGTTAAAAATGTAAAATTTTTTCATATCTCGCTAATATTTAATACCTTTAGTATAACTAATTTAAACTTACGATGTTATGAACAATGTGAAAACCTTGAATAAGTGGGCTAATGCACACACTTATTTATCGATTGATTTGGTACGTATGGCACTCGGTGTATTTTTGTTTATTAAAGGAATAACTTTTATAACAAACATCCAATATTTAGTAGATTTAATATCTTCAATTGACAATATAGACAAAGGAATGTATGGATGGTTTATTATTCACTATATAGCTTCAGCACATTTTCTTGGAGGGATTTTAATTTTCTTCGGATTGCTAACCCGTTGGGCAATAATAGGTCAATTACCTATTCTATTGGGTGCGATAGTCATCAATTTTATGGGAGACATGCATCATCAAAATTTATTAGTGGCTATAGTTGCCCTAGCTCTTTGTATATTTTTCTTAATTTATGGAAGCGGAAAAAACTCAGCCGATTATTTTTTTAAAATGGAAAAATAATTAGGATGGGGTACTACCCCGAATTGTGTGGGTTTTGTAAATTTAAAAAAAGGAAGCCACGAATTGCACTAATTTACACGAATATTGGAGTGTTATAATTTTACGAATTTCTTAAAACAGATATAATTTGTGTAATTTAATTTTAAAATTGAATATAATTTGTGTCAATTCGTAAAATTCGTGTCAAAATTTTTTACCCGCTCAATTCGTGGTAGAACCTAGGAAAAAAGAGAGGATTATTGGTTCTCTCTTTTTTTAGTATTTAGTACGAAGTTTCCAGTCGCCGTCGCAGTTTTCAGAGTTGGCTGTAAACATCGAAATTCAATCGATTAACACTATTTGTAAAAACCGAATCCATTTTACAAATCAGCACCCTTATTGGACTGAAAACTAACAAACACATTACAACTATTACTTTTCTGCAACCAGCTCTTTACTTTCAGCTCTCATTATTTTTCCGGTAGCCGTTTCTTTAAACTTCGGTATGAAAATAATTTCTTTGGGTTTTTCGTATTTATCTAATGCATTAAAAACTGATTCGTCTAGTTTCATCGTTTCACCTTCGATATATAGTACTACTCTTTCTCCCAGAGTATCATCCGGTTCGCCATTTACAAAATAACGTCTTGAAATCAATCTAGATAATTTATCCTCAATTTGTTCTGGTATTAATTTTATACCACCACTATTAATAACAGTATCAAATCTACCCAACCAAACAAATTGAGTATCCGAAATTAAATCAACAACATCATTCGTTGCAATTTTTTCGCTGCTGATATTTTTCGCAAGAACTACTAAACATTGATTCTCATTTACGGAAACGGTAACATTAGGTAACGTAGAAAAAGCGTCTTCCCCAATTTTTTTAGCAGCAATATGAGTGATAGTTTCCGTCATACCATAGGTCTCGTAAATTTGTACCGGCAATTTCTCCAATTCTTGTTCTAAAGGCTTATTAATTTTGACTCCACCAATGATTATTTTCTTGATATTCGTCAACTTTTTAATAGAACTCTTTGCCTGAAGCGGCACCATGGCAGCAAAATCATATAGTTCGTCATTATGTTCTAAAGGATTAGAACTTGGAGCAGCAAAGTCCATGTCTAAGCCTAAAATAAAGGATCGAACAAACATCATCTTACCAGCAACAAAATTAGTCGGTAAACAATGTAAAACTCTATTCCCCGGTTGAAGTCCAAAAAAATCACCTGTAGCAATCGCCGATTGCACCATTGCTTCTTTCTCTATCCTTATCTTTTTGGGCGTACCTGTGGTGCCCGATGTGTACATGTCAACATAACTTTTATCATCAAACCAATCCAGCAGGAACTCTCCAACAGCTTGTTCGTAATCTTCCCCTTCTTTTATAAAACTATAGGCTACCCTACATAAATCTTCTTTAGTTAAATGATACCCATTTAATTTAAAAAAATTATGAACATTTTTATAAGTTACTGTGTTAATCATGGCGGTTATTTTTTTTAGATATATTGTGAAGTTAAGTTTCTAAGTGACTAAGATTCTTAGACTCTTAGTAATTTGTCATTTTAAACAATCTCTCCAGTTAGCTTTTCTTTCCAATTCGTCCAACTGTATTTCTTACCAAATATAATTAAAAGTAAGGGATAAACGACCACTACAGGCATAATAATATCAATTGTAACGGTGGTTTCTGAGACATCTTTAAAAATAGAATTGGTTTGAAAAGCAGACCAATCTGATGTGACCAATAATGCCCCTATTAAGTTATTGGCTGCATGAAAACCCAATGTTAATTCCATTCCTTCATCCATTAATGTGATTATCCCAAGAAGGAATCCTGTCCCAATATAATAAACCATAACCTCATACCCCATCTTGGCTACTTCTGGATTACCAATATGCATCAACCCAAAAATACTGGAGGTCATAATTAGAGGAAACCATCTATTTTTGGATAAATTGGCGAATCCTTGCATCAAATATCCTCGAAACACCAATTCCTCGACAGTAGTTTGTATGGGTATTAACAAAGTACCTATTATCACTAAAACCAAAAATGGAATTAGTTTAAAATTAAGCATAAAATCACTAGGGTTAAAAAACCAATACAATAAAGTTGAAACAATGGTAAAAATAGACCAGATACTAAAAGAGAACCACACCCTACTCCAATCTAATTTTGTTCTTGAAGTTATTATCGAAAGTAATGACTGTCGATGCAAAAAACGAGCAACAAAATAGATTCCGAACAAAGCAAAAACAAAAGAAAAAAGGACAAAAAACAAAGTCAAATTGGGTTCAAAAAAACGCATCAGTTCTTGATCACCGGATGGATATGCCTTGCCTTTGAATGTAGTTTGATATAAAATAGCCATTAACATGGGTAACTGCCCCAAAAAAGAAGCAAATAGTATAAATACAGTCCCCATTAAATACTTCGAAAATTTATTCTCTTTTTTTATTCCTTGTTCTAAAAACATTTATTATTTTTTATAATTATACTTCGATTGGTATTTCAAATCTTATTTTTGCTTCATCTAAAGTAACTCTTTACTTTAACATAATCTAAATCTTACTTACCATAATGATACAAATATACCACAATCAGCGTTGCGGAAAATCAAGAAATTGTTTACTGCTTTTAGAAGAATCAAATGCAGCGTTTGAAATCATCAATTATCTAGTCACTCCACCAACAACAGCTGAATTAGCGTCATTACTGCAAAAACTAAATCTTACTCCAATTGAACTAGTGCGTCAGAAAGAAAAAATTTGGATAGAGAATTTCAAAGGAAAATCATTGACATCTGACGAAGTGATTCAAGCCATGGTTGAAAATCCTATTCTTATAGAGCGACCTATTGTAGTCAAAGGAGATCAAGCGATTATAGGAAGAGATCCGGAGAAGGTAACCCCATTTTTACAGACATTAACAAAACTTTAAGGTTTCTACTTTAAACCATTTTCATTTTCCGCTATCCAAGTTGGAAAACTTATTTATTTTACATGAAAAATTTCAAACTTACTGTAGTTCTTTTATTTTTACTTGTTGGATTATCCAATTTTGCACAACAAGGGCCACCAACAAGAATCAAAATAAAAGTAACAGGAAAAATAGTTGACAAAGTTAGCAACCAACCTCTAGAATATGCTACTATCACATTAAAAAACACTAAAAACTCTAAAGCTTTAACTGGCGGAATCACAAACAACAAAGGCGAATTTGAAGCTGATGTTTTTCCAGGGATATATGACATTACATTAGAATTCATTTCGTTTAAACCAATCGAAATCAAGCAAAAAGAAATACTCGAAAAAACGTCTTTAGGTACAATCGAACTAGAAGAAGATGCTTCTCAATTGAACGAAGTGGTTGTTCGTTCCGAAAAATCATCAGTTGAAATAAAACTGGACAAAAAAGTGTACAATGTTGGTCAGGATATGATGGTAAAAGGCGGAACTGTAAGTGATGTTTTAGACAATGTCCCTTCCGTTTCTGTTGATACCGAAGGAAATGTAAGCTTAAGAGGAAGTGATAATATCCGAATTTTAATTGATGGAAGACCATCTTATGCAATAAATATTGCAGAAACTTTAAGACAACTTCCTGCTGATGCCATTGATAAAGTTGAAGTTATCACTAATCCATCTGCACGATATGATGCGGAAGGTGGTTCTGGAATAATCAATATCATCCTTAAAAAAGGCAAAAATCAAGGTTTAAACGGAACTCTTATAGCTTCAACAGGTATTCCTAAGACTTATGGTTTAAGTACCAATGTGAATTATAAAACAGAAAAATTAAACTACTTCACCACTGCGGGTTACAATCACAAAACAAATGAAGGTGGCGGTAAAACTAATTCAGAATATTTCTATAAAGACGGTTCTGTTAAAAGCTTTTTAGATGAAGATCGTGACACAAAAAGAACCAAAGATGGTTTTAATGGAAGAGCTGGTGTTGAATGGACAATAGCACCAAATACGTATTGGACAAATGCCATCAATTACGAAAAAAATACTGGTGAAGACACTGATTTAATCAACTACAACAACTATGATGCCTCTCATATTTTCTCAGGTTCAACTTACCGTTTGAATACTGGAGATACTGGTAGTGAAAACACCTCATATACTTCAAACTTAATTAAAAACTTCAACGACAAAGGACACAAACTTACTGTTGATGCTTCTATTTCAAAAAATACTGATGATGGCCAAAGTGTTATTACAGGCTCTGACAATTATAACAACACCTTAAACAACCAGGTTCAAAAACAAGCGCAATTACAGGCCGATTATGTACTCCCACTAGGAGAAGGAAGTCAGTTTGAAGCTGGATATAAAGGAAGTTTTGGTGATTTAAACAACCAATATTATGTTCTTGACGATCAAGGAGTACGAATAAAGGATTTATCAAATACTTTAGAATACAAAGAAAACATCAATGCTGTTTATACACAATATGGTTTCAAAAAAAATAAATTCTCTTATTTATTTGGTTTACGTTGGGAAGATACCAATATTCAAGTAAACTTATTAGATGCCAACGATTTCAATACTAAAAAGTACAACAACTTGTTTCCGAGTGCTTTTATTAGTTATGAAATTTCAGATCAAAGTAACTTCACTACAAGCTACAGCAAACGTTTAACAAGACCAAGAGGACGTTTCATGAACCCTGCTGTAAACTATTCAAGTAACGTTAATATTTTTCAAGGTAATCCAGATTTAGACCCATCCTTAACAGACAAATTTGATTTTGGATATATCAAACGTTGGGAAAAAGTAACATTTAATACATCTGCTTATTTTGAAAACACAAAAGATGTTTTCAGCTTTGTAAGATCTCCTACTGGTGATGATGTAAATGGAATTCCAGTTATTAAAAGCAAACCAATTAACTTAGGAAAAGAACAAAAATTTGGTTTTGAGTTTACTTTAAATTACAACCCATTCAAAATATGGAGAATAAACAGTAATTTCAATTTATATAATGTAAAAACAACTGGAGAACATAGCTATACGGACACAAAAGGCGACCTTATAGTGCAAAATCTTGACAACCAAGCCAATACTTGGTTTGCAAGAGTTAGTTCAAAACTAACATTACCATACAAAATCGACTGGCAATTGAATGCTACTTACAATGGTGAACAAAAAACGGCACAAGGAAAAAGCTTAGATCAGTTTAGTATGAACACCGCTTTCAGTAAAGATCTACTAAAAGACAAAGCAACAATAGCGTTCAATATTAGTGATATTTTCAACACGAGAATTATGAGATCTTATACGTATCTTGAAAACCAAACATCGTACAGTGAAATGCAATTCCGTAAACGTCAATTCAATTTATCGTTCACCTATCGTTTCAACAAAGGAAAAAATGACAAGGAAAAACAACAACCTAAAAAGAATCAAGAAGAAAATAATGGTGATTTCCCTGGGTAATTAAAACCGAATGAAAAACTAATCAGTTTTTAGTTTTCAGTCGCAGTTTTCAGAGTCGGCTGAATGAAATGAAAATTAGCTAAAAAAGGGCTTCGTTCAAAGAGTACGTTTCTTGAACGAAGCCCTTTTTTAAAAAGATAATTAAAAAACTAATCCCAACGCTCGGGGATGAAAAAATTTACCATACTAAGAAATATAAGTACATATAAGTTAATGTTTCTAGATTTTAGCTTATATGTCTTATACCTGCACTGAACGAAGTTGAAGTGTGGTTAAAATGCAATGCTATTTATTTTAGAATATAGCCATTATGAGACATAAAAAAAGGATTCGTAAAAACGAATCCTTTTTTTTGTAAAGTAAAATCAGACTATGCTGATTGCTCTTCTTTTTTTGCTTTATTTTCTTTATAAGCTTCCCAAGTTGCTCCACCTACCCAATAGGATACAAAACCAACTAAAAAAAACATTAACCAAAATCCCATTGTAAGGACGGTTAAGAAAAGTAAAAAGCCTAAATACTGTTGAAATTCAAACATGTTTTCCGGAATTTTTGAATGAAGCCACAAATATAGGCTTATTATCTTTGTACACCAATAAAAATCACAAAAAGTATGATGCTATTTTTTTAGTAATTAAATGAACTGCATTAAAATAAAAAAACACAGAATACTAATGCTGCACAAAACAGAAACGTTATATCAATCCTCTAAATCACTACTCTCTTTTAACATCATTATTGTCAAATTGTCATTTTTTGGGAAAAATTTCACTTTATATACAATTAATTATTGGTTATATTTGTCCTAAAAAAACAAATTTATGGAAGAATGTATCTCGGTTTTTGATATGTTAAAAATTGGTGTCGGACCTTCTAGTTCTCATACACTTGGCCCTTGGAGAGCGGCAGAACGTTTCTTAATCGAATTAAGAAATCAATACAACATTAATACTATTACAAGAGTAAAAGTCGATTTATACGGTTCTCTTTCTTTAACTGGAAAAGGACATGCCACTGATTTGGCTGTTATGTTAGGCTTAAGCGGTCAAGATCCCGAATACATCCCTATTCAAGATATTGACGGAATTATCAAATCAATTGAAGCTAAAAACGAACTCAATTTGGGGAATGAAATCAACATCCCTTTTTACTTTCTTCAAGATATTATTTTCAACAAAAACTTCCTTCCTTTCCATGCCAATGGATTGACCTTTACGGCTTATTTTAATGATGAAACCGAATATGTTTCAACTTTTTACTCTATAGGTGGAGGATTTGTGGTAAAAGAAGAACGGGCCAACGCCATAAAGAAACAGGCTATTAAATGTGCCTTTCCGTTCCCTATTCAAAATGCATCAGCACTTTTGAATTATACCATTAACGAAAACAAAACTATTTCTGAAATCGTTTATGAGAATGAAAAATCGATGCGTCCCGAAGCCGAAATTCATCACGAATTAATGCGCATTTGGAACACCATGCTCGAATGCATGTATATCGGTTGTCATTCCGAAGGTATTCTTCCGGGTGGACTAAACGTTCGAAGACGTGCTTTTGATATGCACCAAAATTTAATTGGTTTAGCAAACTATACCAATCCTCAGGAATGGCTAGAAGAAATTCGTAAAACCGAAGTGAAATTTCGTCAAATCCTAAAATGGGTAAGCTGTTTTGCACTGGCCGTAAATGAAGTAAATGCAGCACTTGGTCGAGTAGTTACAGCTCCTACCAACGGAAGTGCCGGAGTAATCCCTGCTGTTTTGATGTATTATTTAGTAATTGAAAACCACCAAGCCGGCGAAAAAGAAATCAAACAATTCTTGATGGTTGCTGGAGAAATAGGCAGTATATTTAAGAAGGGGGCAACTATATCAGCTGCTATGGGTGGTTGTCAAGCCGAAATTGGTGTGTCCTCTGCAATGGCTGCTGCTGCTTTATGCGAATTAATGGGAGGCTCGCCTGCACAAGTACTTATGGCTGCCGAAATCGCTATGGAACACCATTTAGGATTAACCTGTGATCCTATAGGAGGTTTGGTTCAAATTCCGTGTATCGAAAGAAATACAATGGGTGCCATAAAAGCTATTAATGCCGCAGAACTCGCCTTGGCAACCGATGCTGAAAACGCAAAAGTGCCTTTGGATAAAGTTATAGACACCATGTGGCAAACCGCCAAAGACATGAACTCAAAATACAAAGAAACCTCTGAAGGTGGACTGGCAATTGCCGTAAATATGGCGGACTGTTAGGGGATTTTTCAGTCGCAGTTTTCAGTCGCAATATTCAGTCGCAGTCGCAGTATTCAGTTTTCAGTCGCTGTAGCAAATTAAAAAACAATGTCTAAAATCGAGTTAAGGCAGTTTTCAGATAGCTAAAGTTGAATACAAAATATCGAGCAATAAAAAAATCAGACAGGATGTTTTGTCGTCTTAATCTGATTTTTTTTTATTTCTTACTGCAATCGGAAATATATTTTAATTTGTTTACTTTTTTCTGAAAACTGAAAACTGAAAACTGAGACTAAAAACTGAGACTGAAAAAACTGAACACTAAAACTAAACCGTTGCCAATTTAAAATAAAAAGCACTTCCCAATCCCAGTTCGCTTTCAACAGCTATAGTCCCGCCTTGGGCTTCAATGAATTCTTTGGATATAGCCAATCCTAATCCGGTTCCCGTTTTGTGACTTCCCGGGATTTGGAAATATTTATCAAAAACTTTAGCTAAGTAATGATTATCAATTCCTTTTCCAGTATCAATTACAGTGAATGAAACTTGATGGCTATCGCTTTTCAATTTTACGATTATTTCACTCTGCTCAGAAGAATACCGAATGGCATTGGTCAAGAAATTAATCAGTACCCAAGCTGTTTTCTCGCTATCGGCTTTTATGTCCGGAAGATTTTCTTCGGCTTCAATAACCAACTCAATTTGCTTTTGTTCGGCTTGCATTTTTACGGCTTCTGTGGCATATTGCACAATTTCGTATGGATTGCTTTTTTCTATATTGAGCTGAATGTTTCCCGTTTCTACTTGCGATAACTCTAGCAATTCGCCCGTGATTTTCAATAGACGCTCACTGTCGTCCTTAATGCTTTCAACCAAATATTTTTGCTCTTCATTTAGGATTCCGTTTTGTCCTTTTTCTAATAATTGCAAACTGAACTTTATAGAAGATATAGGCGTTTTTAGCTCATGCGAAATTGTGGCGATAAAATTGGTTTTGGCAAAATCCAATTCTTTAAAAGGAGTAATATTTCTTAAGATAATTACATCACCTATGTCAATCGTATCGTCTTCCCCTGTGGGTTGAATGGTTATATTTACATTTTCTTTCTCAAAATAACTTTCCTTTCCATCTGCGAAAATTTTCATCGGAAGTGTTTTTTGTCCCAACATTTGAGATTCATTTTTAAGGTTTTTTACGATTAATGATTTCATCAAATCATTTGTCAACGCTAAGGTCGTAGCTGTTTTTCCAATTACATCCTCTGATTTCATTCCAATGATTTTCAATGCTTCATCATTAACAAATAAAATCAATCCTTGATTATCCAATCCAATAATGGGATCATGCATATTGTTGATTAAGGTTTCCAGCCTTTTCTTTTCAAACAATAATTTATAGAGATTACTATTGTGGTACTCTTCTAATTTTTGTGCCATTGTATTAAATGATTTTGCCAAATCGCCAAACTCATTATGGCTCATAAAATGCACCCGTTCCGAATAATTTTTATTGGCAATTTCTTTGATACTCTCTGTTAACTCCTTGATTGGATTGGCAATATTATTGGGTAAATTTATCAGCAAATTAAACGCAATCAAAAAGCAAAGTGCCCCCGTTATGGCAATCCATAAGTTGGCTGTTTCGGCGGTGTGTTTAGCAACATCGCTTTTTTGTTTGATAGCCACCATATTCAATTTCATGATCTCAAAAATATCTTGTCGAATTTGACTTTTTAATGTCTCATCGGTACTGTTTTTTTTCAAAACATCAAAATTTTTCTTCAAATTTCGGGTGGCGTCGTCTTCTCCTACTTCGGTAACATTATTGGTCTGTTTGTCGAGATTGGTTTCAAATGTAGTGATTGCTTTCTCTGTATTACTATTTATCTCGTCTAACGAAAGTAACATGTTCCTTGAATATTCCAATGTATTGTAATTGGCTTTCAGAATGTTTTCGGTGTCTTTTTTTATCGAAAAAATATAAAATGCACTTACTAATGAAAGGATGATTATTAATAAAAAGAGAAGGCCTACTCCCAGATTTAATTTGGTTTTAATTTTCATTTTTATTCTTGTTAGGAATTATTTATTCTATGATAAAATTATTAAATCAATATTTGATGAGGATAAATTGTGGAGCAATTTATTGAAAATAGTCGTTGATAAAATCACTTTAAACAAACTCAAATGCGGTTTCCCAATGCAAACCGTAGTTACTTGTTTTTGCTTAACGACATCTAAAATAGCATCGGTAATATTCTTGCTTTCCACTTTTATGACTTCGCCACCGAGTTGTGTCGCCAATTTGAAATTATTAATCAAATGACGTTGTTTGTCGAGTGCTATTTTGTCACTGCTCTCACTTGGAATTTCAACATACAAAACATACCATTTGCTGTTGTAATAACTGGCTAAACGTGCGGTTTTTCTAATTACAATTTTAGCCGTTGTATCGTTACTACTAATACAGGCCAAGAATCTTTCGTGTTTCAAAGCGTGGTTTTTAGGAACTTCATTTTCCACTTTTCGAACAACCTGACTGGCCACTTCTTTCAACGCCAATTCCCGCAATTGCAAAATTTGGTCTGATTTAAAAAAATTACTCAAGGCAGTAGGGATTTTATCGGCAGTATAAATTTTCCCTTCTTTCAAACGTGTAATCAATTCATCGGCGGTCAAGTCAATATTAACTACTTCGTCTGCCAATTTCAAAACACTGTCGGGTATGCGTTCCTGTACCTCTATATTGGTAATGAGTTTGACATTTTTATTCAAACTTTCAATATGTTGAATATTCACAGCCGAAATCACATTGATTCCCGCTTCTAAAATCTCCAAAACATCTTGCCAACGCTTTTCGTTTTTGCTGCCCTCAATGTTGGTGTGCGCCAACTCATCTACAATGACCACTTCTGGTCGAAGATTAATTATGGCTTGCAAATCCATTTCTTCAAGCTGCTTTCCTTTGTAGAAAATAGTTCGACGCGGAATTACAGGTAATCCTTCTAATAAATCCTGTGTTTCCTTACGGTTATGAGTCTCAATATACCCTATTTTCACATCAATCCCATTTCGCAATAACGTGTTAGCTTCCTGCAACATACGAAAAGTTTTGCCCACACCAGCACTCATCCCGATGTAGATTTTAAACTTTCCTCTTCGTGATTTCTGAATTAAATCGAGAAAGTGTTTGACATTATTTTCTTTTTCGTTGTCCATTTTTTAATTGTTTCGAAGATGGAAGTTGGGAAGATGGAAGATGGGAGATGGAAGATGACCGCAAAATATTAATATCACAACTTTTTACTTCTATCCTCCTTCTTCTTGCTACTTCCTACTCCCTACTTCCTACTCCCTACTCCCTACTTCCTACTTCCTACTTCCTACTTCCTACTTCACTTAAATAGAAACCGCCAAAGATGTAGTAACAAATACATTACTATCTGTAGGATTATTGTCTTTCAAAAAGATGGCATCTTTGCTATTCAAAGTTCGTGCTTCTACTCTAAATATTACATTATCTACAGGCAAATAATCAAAATTGGCCGAGAAACCATACGTCTTAAAACCATTTGGTGTTCCTGTTCCAATGATTACACCTTTCGCATCTTGGCAATATTCACCTCTCGCTGCCAATTGAATTTTGGACGTTGGTTTGTATTGTGCTATAACAATCGGCGAATACCAAACATCATAATTACTACTTCCTTTAGTGGATTGTTGTGCTCCAATATCAAAACCTGTAATTATATTTATTTTTTCGGCAACTTTAAATTGTCCATAAAAATCATTAAAATAACGCCATTTCTTGTCAATATCGGGTTGTTCGTTTCCAACATAAGTACTCCAGTTCATGGCAACTCCCGAAATTGGTTTGTACGTTATTTGCGTTCCAAAAGCAGGTGTTTGATTCCCTTCAATTTTCTGAATACGTTGCCAACCATTCAAATACATAGCAGCCAAATACCATTTTTCGGACGCAGAAGTGTATCCAATTTTTATTCCAGTTTCGTAATATGGAGAATTTTCAGCCGGAATACTTCTGGTCAAAGTCATACAATCTTTACCAATCGCACTTTCAAAACCAATATGCGAAGGCATAACTCCCGCATCTACCCAAAGATTATGGTCTTTAGAAATTCTCACACCTACATTGGCTTCATACACATTTTTTAGCAATCCCAGCTCCGCAGCCATATTATACTGAGGATACGTTCCTGCCATTAGCGCAAAATTCCCGCGAACATTCTCTTTCGTATAATTCACTTTGCCCATGCCCAAATTCACGTTCACTTCATTCGATTTATTGTAATTGTAAATAAATCCCGGTTTGGTATGATTATCCTGTTTCCCAAAATCATAACTGTAATAAACATCAACATAACCCGAAAACGTAACCGGACTTTTGGACACTTCTTGAGCATCAATGGTTGTAAATCCAAAAACTATTAAAGCCGAAACTATTATTTTTTTCATTTTATTATTTTTAGGAGCTAATCCCGCTATCATTCCAAATCTTTTGTTTTTTTAAAAAGAAAAAAAACAAAAGGATTTTCCCTTCTATCGGGGCTAGGGCATCTCGTTTTTAAAAACCTTTTTATTAATTCTTAGTACTCTTTGTTTAAAATTGATATTGCCATTGAAATTGATATTGTTATTGAATTTATTCTTATTTCAATTCATCCAAAGCCACATTCAATTCCAGAACATTCACTGTTGAAGTTCCCGCTAATGTAGGTTTATTGATCTTATTTTCTACCAATGCTTTTACTTTTTCTTCAGACAATTTACGTACTGCCGCCACTCTTTTCACCTGAATCAGCGCTCCTTCTGGCGAAATATTTGGATCTAAACCACTACCCGAAGCTGTAACCATATCCGATGGAATCTCCGATTTTTTCAAATACGGATGTGCTATCAAAAACGTGTCTATTCTTTTTTGTATTAAAGCCAAATAATCTGGATTACTTGCTGCTTTGTTACTTCCCCCGCTCCCCGCAGCATTATAATCTACTGCCGATGGTCGTCCCCAGAAATAATTAGACTTGTCAAATTTTTGTCCAATTTTTTGATAGCCTACCACTTTTCCGTTTACCGAAATGGTTTCTCCTTTCCCATGATTTGGAGCAAACTGTGCAATTCCAAAAATTGCCAAAGGATAAATGACTGCGAATAAAACGACCATTAGAAAGGTCAGTTTTAATATTGAAAATATATTTTTCATTTTTTTGTTTATTTTGTAGAGACGTTGCATTGCAACGTCTCTACGTTATTATTACATAAATAACGCCACCGCCAAATCGATTAATTTGATTCCGATAAACGGAACAATCAATCCACCAAAACCGTAAATCAACAGGTTTCGTTTCAAGATGGCACTTGCTCCGATTGGTTTATAATCAACCCCTCTTAAAGCCAGTGGAATCAATATCGGAATGATAATCGCATTAAAAATCACGGCAGATAAAATAGCACTTTCCGGACTATGCAAACGCATAATATTCAAACCTTCAAGAGCTGGAATCGCAGTGATGAAAAGCGCAGGAACAATAGCAAAATACTTCGCTACGTCATTGGCAATCGAGAACGTGGTCAGCGTTCCTCTGGTCATCAACAATTGTTTTCCTATTTCAATAATTTCAATTAACTTGGTTGGATCATTATCAAGATCGACCATATTTCCGGCTTCTTTTGCCGCTTGCGTTCCGCTGTTCATGGCAACACCAACATCGGCTTGTGCAAGAGCGGGGGCATCATTCGTACCGTCACCCATCATGGCTACGAGTTTACCGTTTTGTTGCTCATTTTTGATGTAGTTCATCTTATCCTCAGGTTTGGCCTCGGCGATAAAATCATCTACACCGGCAGCTTCGGCAATAAATTTGGCTGTTAATGGATTGTCTCCCGTAACCATCACGGTTTTTACGCCCATTTTTCGCAAACGGTCAAAACGTTCTTTCATTCCCGTTTTGATGATATCCTGCAATTCGATAACTCCCTGAACTTCATTGTTTTTTACAACGACCAAAGGCGTTCCTCCTTTGGAAGAAATAGCGATTACGGTTTGAGTAATATCCACTGGAAATAGGTTTCCAGCTTGTTGTGCTATGTTCTTGGCAGCATCTTGAGCCCCTTTCCGAATATTGGTTCCGTCTTTCAATACAACACCACTAGTTCGGGTTTCCGCAGTAAATTTGATTAAAGTAGCTCCTTCAATAGATAATTTCTGAGCCACTTCCTGTCCAGCCAATTCTACAATACTTTTCCCTTCTGGCGTATCATCGGCAAGTGAACTCAACACCGCTGACTTGATGAAATCCTCTTGTGAGATTCCTTTTGCCGGATAAAAATTGGTGGCTTTTCTGTTTCCAATAGTGATTGTTCCCGTTTTATCCAAAAGCAGTACATCAATATCTCCAGCAGTTTCTACCGCTTTTCCTGATTTTGTGATTACGTTGGCACGCAACGCTCTGTCCATTCCCGCAATTCCAATCGCTGAAAGTAAACCCCCAATTGTCGTTGGAATCAAACAAACAAATAGCGAGATGAAAGCAGCAATCGTAATTGGTGCATTCGCATAATCGGCAAACGGTTTCAATGTCACGCAAACTATCACGAAGATTAAGGTAAAAGCTGCCAACAAAATCGTCAATGCAATTTCGTTTGGTGTTTTCTGACGGCTTGCTCCTTCTACCAAAGCAATCATTTTATCTAGAAAACTTTCGCCCGGTTCGTTGGTCACAATAACTTTTATTTTATCGGATAACACTTTTGTCCCTCCAGTTACTGATGATTTATCGCCACCCGATTCCCGAATTACGGGCGCACTTTCTCCAGTAATGGCACTCTCATCGATAGTAGCCAAACCTTCGATAATTTCACCATCAGTGGCAATTAAATCGCCTGCTTCACAAACGAAAACATCGCCTTTCTTCAATTCTGAAGAACTAATGTTTTTGATTTCACCATTAGGTAAAACCTGTCTTGCTGGCGTTTCTTCGCGTGTTTTTCTTAAACTGTCCGCTTGTGCTTTTCCACGAGCTTCGGCAATAGCTTCGGCAAAATTGGCAAACAAAAGTGTAACCAGTAAAATTAAGAATACAATGAAATTATAAGCAAAACTACCTTGATCCTGTGCACCAAATAAAATGGAAATACACACGGCAAACATAATGGCAGTCCCGATTTCTACGGTAAACATTACCGGGTTTTTGAACATTACCTTCGGGTTCAGCTTCACAAAAGACTGCACTAAGGCATCTTTTACTTGCTTACTCTCAAACAATGAATTGGATTTATTTTTAGTCATTTTAAAATGAGTTAACTGTTATAAGTCTTCAGTTTATGGATTTCGGGTTCTAAGTTTACTGATACACTTCTAACCTCTAACTTCTAATTTCTAACTTTTTTTATTTTAATGTAAAATATTCTGCTAAAGGTCCAAGTGCTAATGCTGGAAAGAAAGACAAAGCAGCAATAATTGCAATTACTGCAAAAACCATTACTCCAAAAATGGTAGTATCTGTTTTTAAAGTTCCTGCACTTTCTGGAATGTATTTTTTATTGGCTAATAATCCTGCGATAGCCAATGGTCCAATTATAGGAATGAAACGACTCAATAACAACACAATTCCTGTGGTGATGTTCCAAAACGGATTGTTGTCTCCTAACCCTTCGAAACCAGAACCGTTATTGGCAGCACTAGACGTATATTCGTATAACATTTCTGAAAATCCGTGGTGACCTGGGTTGTTCAGCCAGCCTGTTGCGTTTCCGCTAAACCAATAGCCCATTGCCGTATCATTCGCAGCAAAATAAGAAGCCAAAGCCGTTCCCGACAATATCAATAAGGGATGCAGAATCGCAATGAAAGCAGCGATTTTTACTTCACGGGCTTCAATTTTCTTTCCTAGAAATTCAGGTGTTCTTCCCACCATTAAACCCGAAATAAAAACAGCCAGAATAATAAAAATGTAAAAGTTCAAGATCCCTACACCACATCCGCCATAAAAGGCATTGATCATCATGGCTAACAATTCCATCGAACCCGAAACTGGCATCGAACTATCATGCATACTATTGACCGATCCTGTAGAAATTACCGTTGTGGCAATACTCCAAAACCCAGTAACGGCGGGTCCAAAACGGACTTCCTTACCTTCCATGGCACCAGTAGTTTGGGTAATTCCCATTCTTTCGATAGCTGGATTTCCGTTGAGTTCACTAATAACAGTTGGCACTACTAAAAGCAAGAAACCAACAGTCATTACTCCAAAAATAACGTACGAGAATTTCCTTTTCTTTAAATAAAAACCCAAAGCAAAAATCATCGAAAAAGGGATAATCAATTGTGCCCAAAGTTCAACCGCATTCGTAAAATAGGTTGGGTTTTCTAATGGATGAGCAGAATTGGCTCCAAAAAACCCACCACCATTGGTACCAATATGTTTGATTCCAATGAAAGCTGCCGCTGGGCCACGGGAAACTTCAACAGTATCTCCTTGCAAAGTAGTAATCGTATCTTTTCCTTCAAATGTCATTGGTGTGCCGTTAAATAACAGAACAACAGCTACAACAGCTGAAAGTGGCAATAAAATACGAGTACAACTTTTGATGAAAAAATTGTAAAAGTTCCCTAATTTATCAGTAGTTCTTTCTTTCATTGCAGTAAAAACCATTGCTGCTGCTGCCATTCCGACACCAGCAGATACAAATTGCAAGAACATTAAAAAGAGTTGTGACAAATAAGAAACTCCACTTTCTCCTGAATAATGCTGTAAATTACAGTTTACCACAAATGAAATAGCAGTATTAAATGCCAAATCGGGCGACATGGATGGATTATTGTCTGGGTTTAAAAACAGTGAACCTTGAAACAATAAGATAAAAAAACAAAGAAAGAACCAAACCATATTTACACTCAAAAGTGCTTTTAAATGTTGCTTCCAGTTCATTTCTTCAGTTGCATTGATGCCACTGATTTTAAAAATAAATTTTTCAATTGGATTGAAAACCGGGTCTAGTACCGTTTTATCGTTTGAATAGATTTTAGCAATATATCTTCCCAAAGGAATTGCTAAAACTATTGAAACGATAAAAATACTGATGACACCAAATAACTCTGCGTTCATATTATTTAATTTTAGATTGTTGATTTTAGATTTTAGATTTCTCCGTGACAATCTTAAATTCTAAAAATTCATTTTATTAAAACTTTTCGGGTTTAATTAGGACATAAACCAAATAGCCGAAAACGGCAAGTGCGATAATAAATAGTGCAGTCATGATTTAGATTTTTTCAAAAAATTCGACGGTTTTAAAACAAATCGCAAAAAGAAAAGCTCCTAATGCGAGTAAAAGAATAGTGGTTAACATATAATTAATTTATTTAGATTACTGCTTAAGATGAAAAACGAAGAGATAATAGATGTGGGACTTAGACACTAAGATTTATTTGTTTTTTACTATCGTTTTAGTCTTTTATCTATATTCTATTATCTAGTTGTCTTTTCTACACTCCTGAGGTATTGATTTGTTTGATATATTCTGCCTTCAACGATTTTGGAAACAGATTGGAAATATTGCAGTTACGCAATTCCATGAATGAGGAAACCGAAAAAACATATACGTTTGAAATGGCATTTTTTGTTTCGTTGCTTCCCGTTTCGAATAACCGTTCGGCCAGTGCCAAACATTTTTTTGCCCGATTTATATTTCCAGTAATGATTGCCGTTTTTGTGATTTCGGCAAATCGTTCTGCTTGTTTGTAAACCGTAGTGATTTGATTTTTCATAAGAATGATTTTTTATGTTCTTCATCGCTTATGCCAAAAAGTATTCCAAAAAAAAACAAAAACCATAAAACATTGTTCCCTAAAGTGTTGTCCTTTCCGTGCCAAAAAAAGGCATAAAAAAACCTATCAAAATGATAGGCTTTTATTGAAATGATAAGATTGCTATTGAATATTATACTCGTCCAATTTCCGGTAAAGCGTTGCAATACCTATCTCGAGTAAGCGTGCTGCTTCGGCTTTGTTGCCTTTGGTATAATTCAATACTTTCTGAATATGCAGTTTTTCGACACTTTGCATCGAAAACGCCGATACTATTTTGTTAGTGTTGTCTATTTGGTGTTGAATTTCATAAGGCAAAACATCTTGTGTCAATATTTCGCCATTCACTAAAATAACGGAACGCTCTATTACATTCCTCAATTCACGGACATTTCCCGGCCAATGATAGGTTTCTAATTTCGACATAAAATCAGCATCAAAAGTCAATGCCTTTTTATTACCCTTTAATGAAAATTGTTCAACAAAATATAGCGTTAAGGGAGCGATATCTTTTATTCTTTCTCGCAATGGTGGAATTTTAATTTCGAAAACATTCAATCTAAAGTACAAATCCGAACGAAAACGGTGCTCGTCGCTTTCATATTTTAAGTCTCGATTCGTTGCTGCAATCAGGCGGAAATTTGATTTTCTAGGTGTCGTATCTCCTATTTGAATGTATTCGCTGGTCTCTAGAACCCGTAATAATTTGGCTTGCAGTTCTAGTGGCATTTCGCCTATTTCATCCAGAAACAAAGTTCCGCCATTGGCTTCTTCGATAAAACCTTTTTTGTCTTTTATGGCCCCTGTAAAAGCCCCTTGTTTGTGTCCGAATAATTCACTTTCTAGAATTTCCTTGCTGAAAGTGCTGCAATTTAGTGCCACGAAAGATTTTCCCACTCGGTTGCTATTTTCATGAATGGCTTGCGCAAAAACTTCTTTTCCGGTTCCGGTTTCCCCTGTTAAAAGTACGGTTGAATCGGTCTTTGCTACTTTTTTAGCCAAATCGATAACTTGCTCCAACCCTTTTGACTTTCCAATAATGTTATCAAAAGAATATTTATCAGAGATTCGTTTTTCAAGCTGTTTGACTTTCTTTTGCAGTTGTACTTTTTCTAATGCTTTGTACAACAGCGGGATGATTTTATCATTATCATCACCTTTTACGATATAATCAAACGCTCCATTTTTCATGGCTTGAACACCATCAGAAATTTTACCAAAAGCGGTCAACAATATGACTTCCGTAAGAGGGAATGTGGTTTTTATCTTTTGAAGAAAATCAACACCGTTACCGTCAGGAAGCTTGACATCGCATAAAACAACATCGATATCATTAATCTCAAGTTTCTTAAAACCTGACTTCAAATCGGACGCTTCAAAAACTTCAAAGCCTTCGGATTTTATGATTCGGGCAAGAAGATGACGTAATTTTTCTTCGTCATCAATAATGAGGATGTTTTTCAAAATTGGAATTTGTGAATTGAATTTTCAAAATTAGTTGTTTTAGTTATTTGTTGTAGGGATTTTTTTTAAAATTTTAGTTTAATTGTCATTCCATAAATTCCTTCTCCTACTTTTAGATATTCCTCATTAAAATTCATTTTAAAAAAATTCATTTTATTACTTTTACGCTTTCTAACAAAAACCAACACCGAAAAATATCGGAATTAAAATCATAAATAATTATGTCTGTAGCAAAAAAAGACTATAAAAGAATAACTACAAAGTCCTTAATTGAGATGAAAGCCAATGGCGAAAAAATTTCGATGCTTACGGCTTATGATTATACCATGGCCAAAATTGTAGATACCGCTGGGATTGATGTGATTCTGGTTGGAGATTCAGCTTCGAATGTTATGGCAGGTCATGAAACGACTTTACCAATTACATTAGATCAAATGATTTACCACGCTTCGTCTGTGGTTAGAGCTGTCGAAAGAGCTTTGGTTGTTGTTGATTTACCTTTTGGAAGTTACCAATCTGACCCAAAAGAAGCCTTACGTTCTTCTATCAGAATCATGAAAGAAAGTGGTGGTCATGCCGTAAAATTAGAAGGTGGTAAAGAAATAAAAGAATCCATAAAAAAAATATTAAACGCTGGAATTCCTGTTATGGGACATTTGGGATTAACGCCTCAATCTATCTATAAATTTGGTACTTATACCGTTCGTGCCAAAGAAGAAGAAGAAGCCGAAAAATTAATTCAAGATGCCAAATTACTAGAGAAACTAGGTTGTTTTGGATTGGTACTTGAAAAAATACCGGCACATTTGGCAACATTAGTAGCACAAAGCATTTCGATTCCTGTAATTGGGATTGGTGCTGGTGGTGGTGTAGACGGGCAAGTATTGGTAATTCACGATATGTTGGGTATGAACAATGAATTTAGTCCAAGATTCTTACGTCGCTACATGAATTTATACGAAGGAATGACAACAGCCATCAGTCAATATGTTGATGATGTGAAATCGAGTGATTTTCCAAATGCCAGTGAACAGTATTAGTTTTCAGTTTTCAGTCGCAGTATTCAGTTCACTCGATTAAACAATTTTAAACTTTTAAACTTTTTAAACCCTTAAACAATCAACATTGTCCAATAAAATAATATCCAATAAAAACAATCTCCAAATCCTACACGAAGACAACCACCTAATCGTGGTAAACAAGCGTGTAGGAGATATTGTGCAAGGGGACAAAACCGGAGATAAACCGTTAAGCGATGTTGTAAAAGAATACATCAAAGAGAAATACAATAAGCCTGGCGAAGTATTTCTTGGAGTGGTTCATCGATTAGACAGACCTACCACGGGAATCGTTGTTTTCGCCAGAACCAGCAAAGCTTTAACCCGTATGAATGAGTTATTCAGTAACAGAGAAACTCAAAAAACATATTGGGCGGTTGTTAAAAACAAGCCTTCGAAAAACGAAGACACTCTGGTTCATTACATCAAAAGAAACGAAAAAAACAACACCTCAAAAGCACATCTCAAAGAAGTTCCAGATAGTAAATTGGCCAGTTTAGAGTACAAAATCATTAAAGAACTGGACAATTATTACGGCCTTGAAATTCAATTACACACCGGAAGACACCATCAAATACGAGCACAACTATCGGCTATTGGTTCTCCCATAAAAGGCGATTTAAAATACGGTTTTGACAGAAGCAATCCTGATGGTGGAATTCATCTTCACGCCCGAAAATTGGTATTTATTCATCCCGTTTCCAAAGAAAATATTACCATTATTGCTCCAACTCCAGATGAAGTGATTTGGAAGGCTATTTGATATTTTAGAGCAAGGGAAATGCATTAAAAAAAGCTAACACGAATTACACTAATTTGCACTAATTTATTTCCCTTTGGTAGATACTTGAAATAATATGACATACAAATTCTCTCTAATTCTTTTTTGATTTCAGTAAATCAGTTTTTTTATGAACGAAATAAAATCGGTTTTCTTTGCAGCGATACCGACTATAGACGGAATTCGTGAAATTTTTCATGACAAAAGAATTCGTGATAATTCATGCAATTCGTGTCTAAAAAACTTAAAATAATTTCAATCCACTTGTCCCGTATTTTACAGGAAAAAAATATTATATATGAATTATAAAATTTAACTTGCATTATACTAAACAATCTGTTTTTATGATGAGTTACAAATTAAATATTGGTTCAAGAAAAGAGGCTTTAATTAAACTGCTGGATGTAATTATCAAACATGAAAATGAAATCATCCAAGCCTTACACGAGGATTTCAAAAAACCCGCTTTTGAATCGGTTCTTACAGAAACCAGTTATGTAATATCTGAATTAAAAGATACCATAAAAAACATCAAAAGTTGGGCAAAACCAAAAAGAGTATGGCCCTCACTGCTCAACTTTCCTTCTACAGATTATATTTACAAAGAACCCTATGGTAAAGTTTTAATTATTGCGCCTTGGAATTATCCGTTTCAACTAGCGCTTTGCCCTTTAATATCGGCAGTTGCTGCTGGTAACCAAGTGGTTTTAAAACCCTCAGAACTGACTCCGAAAACATCGGCCATAATCGCTGAAATTATCGAAAGAGTGTTCCATCACAATCACGTTAAAGTGATAGAAGGTGGTGTAGAAGCCTCCCAAAAATTACTGGCACAAAGATGGGATTATATCTTTTTTACAGGTAGTGTTCCTGTTGGCAAAATCGTTGCCAAAGCCGCTGCCGAAAATCTAACTCCAGTAACACTGGAACTTGGAGGTAAAAACCCTTGTATTATAGACGAAACTGCTAATTTAAAACTAGCCGCCAAAAGAATTGTTTGGGGTAAATTTTTGAACGCAGGACAAACTTGCATTGCTCCTGATTATATCTTGATACAAGAAGATATGAAAAGCCATTTTGTGGATTATCTTAAAAAAGAAATCACAGCAGCATACGGAGAAGACCCAAAATTATCCCCTGATTTTCCTAGAATAGTCAATGAGAAAAATTGGCACCGATTAGTGAGCATGATTGAACCTCAAAAAATCATTTTTGGAGGAGTAACCGATGTTGAAAATTGTTACATCAGTCCCACTCTCATTGAAGAAAATTCTTTAGACAGTTTACTCATGGAAAACGAAATTTTTGGACCAATATTACCTATACTTACTTATAAAGAAGAATCCGAAATAAGTACCGTGATTTCAAAATACGAAAAGCCATTAGCATTATATGTCTTTACCGATGATAGAAAATTCGCAAAAAAAATAATCAAAAACCATTCCTTTGGTGGAGGCTGCGTTAATGAAACGGTCATGCATTTTTCTAATAAAAGACTCCCTTTTGGTGGCGTAGGCCATAGCGGAATTGGTGCATATCACGGCCAATTGAGTTTTGATACTTTTTCGCATCATAAAGGTGTAGTAAAAAAGGCAACTTGGTTAGACCTCCCCATGAGATACGCACCTTATAATGACAAATTAGCCTCAATAAAGAAATTATTAAAATGGTTGTAAAAATCAAAATTGGTAAGCGAATTGAAGCTCAAAAAGTACAGCACTAGGAGACCAAAACTTTTTGATTAGTAAGACTTTCATACACTATGATACCTGTCCGATGAAAGGTTTTGATTCTTTAAGAATAAAAAAAACACTAAATTTGCAATCCTCTTCAAAAATAAACATAGTACTAGAATATAGAATACAAGAGGAAATAAACGTAAATGGGATCATTTTTAGAATTCCATTTTAAAAATCACCTTTAAAAAATAACCAAACCTAATAGTACTTAACCAAGCTAATAAAAAATGAGTCAACTAAAAGAAAGATTGCACGATATCGAAAAAAATGGATACCAACTAGATTTTGGAAATGTATTCAATCATGCCTTCGAGAATTACAAAAAAATTGCATTGTACGCCGGATTGGTGTTATTTGTTTTTATGACATTATTTGGCATTTTAATTTCGGGATCAATAATATCAGTAATTGGAGTAACTGCAATGACACAAGAACTATCCCCTGAAAAATTTAAAATAGAAAATCTATCTGAATCTAGTATATTAATTTTTGGAGTAATTTCAATTATTTTAACCTGTATTTTAAGTCCGTTTCAAGCTGGTTTCCTAAAAATGGCTGATTGTGGAGATCGAGACGAAGAATTTCATATTGCTACTTTTTTTAGTTATTACAAACTCCCTTATCTTAAGGAAATTATAGTATCAAGTGCCTTAATAGCATCTATTAGCTTTGCTCAAGCAACGTTATTTTCTTTTATGAAGGTTGATTTTATTGGAACAATCACTACTTATTTCATTTCATTTATCACGCTTCTTTCCATTCCTCTTATCATTTTTGGCAATTTAAAAGCAATCGACGCCATAAAACACAGCATCATGATCGTTTTAAAACAACCTTTCGTTTTATTAGGATTAATGGTTGTTGCCATTATTGGCGCAATGGTAGGCCTTTTGGGATGTTGCATTGGTGTTTTTTTCACGCTTCCATTTCTTTATTCTATGAATTATGCTATTTACAGTGCTATTGTAGGTATTGATTCTCAAGATAAAATAGACGAAAACAATTTTATTTTATAAAATTATCAAGTTTACTTTTTTTGTTACTATTCGACCTACACCAAATTAACGTAGGATTTAAAGAAAAACAGACACGAATTACACAAATTTGCACAAATTGCATTGTGATTTTTTTTGTAAAATTAGATTCAATTTTGATCCTGAATTCGTGTTAATTCGTGAATCCCGATAACCATCGGGACGTATAAAATTTTTGTTAGACTGAATAGTTACCTTTTTTAAAATATTTTATAAAAAAAAAACTTAAATAAAAGTTATGTTATTATGCTATAACATATTATTATCTTATTACTTCAACTTTTCTATTTCTAGATTAGTTTCCGTCCCTATGGGTACAACAGTAGCAATGATACATTTGAATAGCATTATATTTAACAACAAAGTATTGATTTCAATGCTTTCTATTTTTTTTATCGGATTAGTCGTGAGTTTACTGAAAATGAATTCAATTATAAAAAATCCTGAAAGTTGTCCTACTTTAGATTCTGACAAAAAAGAATATCAGCTCTATTTATTATTTATAGGGTTCATAGTCCCGCTTTTAGAAATCATTTTCGAAATTTACCACATTAGACCTAAAAGTCTACTGATTAACAATTTTGTTGTAGGAATAATCTTTTTAGTCTTATTTGTGATTAGTAAAAAATCGACCTACATTTATAATAGAATCCGAAATATCTATATTATTTTATTCTTTTGTTATTATCTATTAATCTGCTATAACATCATTTTTTTACCCGAAGATGCGATTCCTAATTATGCTTTTATTGTTGCCTTTTTCTTTTCCTATATTATTCTTAAGCCTATAAAAGTATATTGGGCATTTTCTGGATTTATTTTATTGTTTTTAATAGTAATCTATACTTTTGACTTGGTTCCCATTAAGAGAACCGTAATACTCTTTAATTATGCTGTGATTGTTTTCATAATAAACCACATCCGACATACAGCAACAACAAAAATTAATAATAAATTTCTTTTTGCCAATGAAATTGTAAACAAAGGTAATTCGCTAACAATTGCCACAAATAAAAATGGTGAATTGACATTTTGCAGCGAAAGTATAACTTTTATTTTAGGCTACACCCCTGCCGAAGTTATGGGATTAGGATTTTGGGAACTTACAGAAGATCCCGAATTCATCGGTAAAGATTACTGTGAAAACTACATCGATAACAGATTGTATGTTAGAAAACTAAAATGCAAAAATGGGGAATACAAATTCATTCAGTGGATAGACAAGAAGTTCTCAGAAGAATTAATTATCGGAATAGGTCAAGATGTCACTAATGAAATCAGAATTCGAAACCAGTATGAAATCTTAATACAAACAGCCGTTGATCTCATTTTTGAAACAGATCAAAATGGTAAATTAACTTTTGCAAATGATTATGCCATAAAAATTTTAGGATATACCAAAGAGGAGATCCTAAACCAACATTTTTCATTCATAATTCGAAAAGATTACATTACCAATACGATGAGTTTTTATCAAAATATTTTAGAAATTGAAGAAAATTTTACCACTTTAGAATTTCCCATTATTAAAAAAGATGGAAGTGAAATGTGGATCTCGCAAAATGTCTTTATACGAAGAAATAATTTTGGGGCAATCAATGGGTATTCTGGTATTGCAAGAGATATTACTTTATTTAAAAATATTGAGGAGGAAAGATCCAAAAGACAAAATAAAATAAAAAAACACAGCAAAGCCCTAAAAGACATTGCGTTATTAAACCACTCAAACAAAAGCACCTTTGAAAGTTTTATAAAAAACATTTTAAAAATTATAAACAAAACAGTCGAGATCAATCGTTCTAGTTATTGGGAATATGATTTTGATAAAATCGTCTGTAAAAACCTGTATAATTCGGATAAAAAAATTTTCGAAAAGGGGGCAATCTATTACAAAAGTGATAATCCTAGCTATTTTGATAAAATTGAACATGAGTTACAAGATGTTGACTCAGACATACGGGCCAATCTTTTGAATAATCAGATCAATGAAAAATACATTAACAAATACAATATATTCTCTGTATTAGATACTCCCATTTTTATAGATGGAGAACTAAAAGGAATTATCTCTTTTGAAACTACGCAAAAAACCAAGAATTGGGATAATGAAGACATCAATTTTGCTAAATCAATTTCTGATTTAATTATAATTGCACTTGCTTCTGAAATGCGATTAGAGATCGAAAGAAAACTAGCTTATAAAAGTGAATTACTATTGGTTATCAATAAAAACACGAATACCTTTTTATTGAAAAAAAATTCAAGTGACATCTTTAAAGGAATCATAAACGAAATCGGGAAAGTAACTAAAGCAGAACGTATTTCTTATTTCAAAAAGAGCCCCAAAACAGATTTATTCAATCAAAGATACCGATGGACTTATGAGCTTCAAGATTTTGATGCTGTAAATAAAGATTTACAAGACATATCTTTTTCTGATTTTGACGATATAAAAAAAGATGTAACACCAGATATGTTCATTCATACAACATTTGCCAAAACAGAAAATGAAAATATAAAACGATTTTTAAGCCAATTAGACATCAAATCCTTTTTGTTTTTACCCGTTTTTATAAAAAATGATTTACATGGTTTTTTTGTTTTTGATGACACTACAACGGAACGAGATTGGAGCGATGATGAAATTTCAATTTTGCAATTATTAGTCAAAAATATTTCATCCTCTTTAGAACGAAATCTCAACGAATCCATCATTGAAGAAAGTGAAGAGCGATTCCGATTGCTTGCCAACAACATTCCAGGTACGGTTTATTTATCAAATTATGATGAAAAATACACCAAAATATACCTTAATGATGAAATAGAAAAACTTACGGGATATCCTAAATCTGATTTTCTAGAAAATAAATTATTTTTTATTGACTTGATAGCTGAAGATGACATAGATAGGATAAAAAAAGAAAATTATATTGCCCTAAAAGAGAGAAAACCATACCATGCTATATACAGAATAAAACATAAAAATAATTCCATCGTTTGGGTAGAAGAATTTGGAGATTCTATCATAAAAAATGGAGAAATTGCTTTTATGGAAGGTATTTTTATAGATATAACAGAGAAAAAAAACAATGAAACTATAGTCAAGGAAAAAGAAATAGCTGAGGCAGCTAATAAAGCAAAATCTGAGTTCCTGGCTAATATGAGTCATGAAATTAGAACCCCATTGAATGGAATAATTGGATATACGGATTTGTTGATGAATTCAAAATTAGAACCGTTCCAAAAACAATACATGAATACCATCAATCAGTCGGCCAATATATTGATGGAAGTGGTCAATGACATCTTAGATTTTTCTAAAATTGAATCGGGAAAACTAGAACTTAATGTAGAAAGACACTCCATAGTTGACCTTGTTAATCAAATTAAAGAATTAATAAACTATCAAGCAAATACTAAAAATCTAGAAATAAATTACACCATCAATGAGGACGTCCCCAAATACATTTGGATAGATTACATCCGCTTGAAACAAGTTTTAATCAATCTATTAACAAATGCGGTCAAGTTTACCGATACTGGTAAAATAGAACTCATTATTTCAACTTTAGAAGTTGAAAAAAATCAAGCGCTGCTACGATTTTCAGTAAGAGATACAGGAATTGGAATCCGAAAAAGCAATCAAAAGAAAATATTCCAAGCTTTTTCTCAAGAAGACAGCTCGACTACTAAAAAGTTTGGGGGAACGGGTTTGGGATTAGCCATTTCGAACCAATTATTAGCCTTAATGAATAGCACATTACAAATTGATAGTCTGTATAACATAGGAAGTACCTTTTTCTTTGATGTACAATTAAAAAGCTCCAATAAAGAAAAAAAGGTTTTTTTGTTAAAAAAACAGATCACTCCTATCTATGAAGATCCCAAAATAACGCTCAAAAATGAACAACCCAAAATATTGATTGTAGAAGATAACAAAATCAATATGCTATTGACCAAAACACTAATAAAACAAATTTTACCAACGAGTACCATTCATGAATCAGTAGATGGTGAGCAAGCGATTATAAAAGCAATCGAAATAAATCCGGATATTATATTTATGGACATACAAATGCCATTGGTCAATGGATACGAAGCTACAAAAGCGATTCGCAAATTAGATCAATTAAAAGAGACCCTTATCATTGCACTGACTGCGGGAACTGTAGTTGGCGAAAGAGAAAAGTGCATAGAGGCCGGTATGAATGATTATTTATCAAAACCTATAATAAAGCAAACACTTAAAGACATATTAGAAAAATGGCTAAAAATTTAAAGCAATATTGGTGGCAATATCAATTTCAATGGCAATTTCAATGGCAAAAAAAAATCGAACCTTATTTCTGAATTCTGTATAAAGGAATAACAATTTTAGCTACCCTTTCAATTTACCATATTTATTAACGTCTTGACTATATTTTATAACGAATTAAAACGAAGCGCTTTATTTTATTGAAACAAAGTCTAGTAATCAAAACCACATCAAAAAATTAGCAGTACCTTTGCGCCAACTTAAAAGAAGTAATCTAAATAATAGGGTTTACTTCATCAACACAATATATGTCATTTAACTCATTAGGCTTATCTGATGCTTTATTAAAAGCCATCAGCAAAAAAGGATATTCTACACCTTCTCCAATACAACAAAAAGCAATTCCACCCATTTTAGAAGGCAAAGATGTATTAGCATCTGCACAGACAGGAACAGGGAAAACAGCAGGCTTTACACTTCCAATATTACAATTATTATCGCAAGGACAACACTTAAGACAAAGACCCATTCGTGCCTTAATATTGACCCCAACACGAGAATTGGCAGCTCAGGTATATGCCAATATAAAAGAATACAGTGAATTTTTAGATTTACGCAGCGCAGTTATTTTTGGAGGTGTCAACCAAAATCCACAAGTCAATCAATTGCGTCAAGGTGTCGATGTTTTAGTAGCAACTCCCGGTCGATTAATCGATTTGCAAAATCAAGGTTTAATTTCTCTATCAAAAGTAGAAGTCCTAGTTTTGGATGAAGCAGACCGTATGCTAGACATGGGTTTTTTACGTGACATTGAGCGCATTATTAAAGTATTACCTTCAAAAAGGCAAAACTTGATGTTTTCGGCAACCTTTTCAAAAGACATCAAGAAATTGGCAATGGGTATTTTGCACAATCCCGTTCATGTCGAAGCAACTCCAGAAAACACAACAGTAGATGCTATTATTCAAAAAGTATATCCTGTTGCAAAAGAGAAAAAAACAGAACTAATAATAAAACTTATTTCTGAAGGAAACTGGAAACAGATTTTGGTTTTTACACGAACAAAACAAGGAGCCAACAAACTAACAGAAAGCATGATTAGTGCTGGGATTAGGGCCGCAGCTATTCATGGTAATAAAGGTCAAGGCGCACGAACCAAAGCATTAGCAGGTTTCAAAGACGGAAGCCTAACCGCTTTGGTAGCTACAGATATTGCCGCTCGAGGTTTAGACATCCCGTTATTACCGCATGTTGTTAATTTTGAACTACCTAATATTCCCGAAGATTACGTTCACAGAATTGGTAGAACAGGAAGAGCTGGAGCAAGTGGAGAAGCTATTTCTTTATTTAGTCCAGACGAAACCACTTTTTTACGCGATATAGAAAAATTGGTCGGCATGAAATTACCTGTAGAAAATATTAAAGGTTTTGAGCCAGACCCTAACGCATCTACTGAACCCATTAAGCAAGGTCAAGGGAGACAACAACGTAATTCGACTCCTAAGAAACCAAAAACGGATAATGCAAACAGAAGCAGTACTAATAGTTTTGGTCCAAGACGTCCGAATCAAAATAATGACAGACGTTCTAATAGATAATAACTAAGAAATTAAGATTTTTTAGGAGCAGAATGATTTCGTTTTTTAAGGAAGTCACCTCCCGCTATACACTACAATCCTTGTGAGGGCTAAACGCCAGCCCTCACAAGGTTTTTCGTTTTTATCGGGGCTATAATTCACGATTTTATCTCTAAAGACCTTTGTATTCAAATCTTTGAAAAAACAAAGTTGCTCTCGTTTATGGGCACAGTTTGCAAAACTGCGCTATCCAACTCGATGTGTTTAGTTCAAATCAGAGTGGTCGGGTTTAGCTACGAGTATGGTTACTAACCGAAATTTACTTTTCTGACAGTGACAGTGACAAAAAGTTTTGAAAACAAAAAAAACTGTCATAAAGACAGTTATATGTTTATTTTTTAATTATAATAAATTTGGACTAATTTTTGTATTAATAAAATCTTAATCTTTTCCCAAGATTATCGAAAAAAGAATTTCTAAAATTAATGTAAAATTAGAGCCTGTCAGAGGGTGCAAAAGTACATTTAATTTTTAGAAATCAAAATTTTTTCAAAAAAATATTTTGTTAAATTAAAATTAAAAAGAACATGACTAAAAAAAATGTACATGTAGTTAAATCAAAAAGCGGAGAGGTATGGTCCGTAAAAACAGAGAATAGCCAAAAAGCTTACAGGAATGTAAGCACACAACAAGAAGCTATTGAAATTGGTAAAAATGTTGCCAAAAGCAACGGTTCTGAACTTTTAATCCATGGTGTGAATGGTAAGATAAGAGAGAAGAATAGTTATGGTGATGACAAACATCCACCAATAGGTTAATGATAAGAGGATGTAGTATCTCAGTAAATCAATTGGCCGATTTTTCGCAAAGCACACTAGCGAAAAAGAAAAGCATTATTAAACAGCAAAAAACACCTAACTCTTTTAAAATTGCTTATTATCAATTAGCTAAAGCTAGAATTAAAAAGGTAATGGCAAATAAGGGAGATATTCAACCGGTGTTGGATGGTATTGAAATTTTGAAAAGTAAAACGTTAACGAAACCGAGGCAAATTAATGACAGAATAGTTTCGCTAGAGGCTTTACAAAGATTCGTCAGTTTCCAAATTCCTAGTTTGTTAAAAAACTATGACTACAAAGTTTTGAAAAATGTTGAATCAAAATCAATTGTTATTAAAGGTGTAGAAGTTATCGTATCGCCCGATTTAATTATTGAAATTGAAATAGATGGTAAAAAATATTTAGGAGCACTAAAAACTCATATTTCCAAGGGGAATAAGTTTGACAGAAAACAGCAAACATATGTTGCTAGTACACTTCATAAATATTTAGAATCAGAAGTTGCTAAAAATGGAGAAATTGTTTTGCCTGAATTGTGCATTTCAATTGATATTTTTGGTGAAGGGATTGTTACTTCTCCCGTTAATATTAGGGAAAAAATAAAAGATATTGAAGTAATATGTGAGGAAATCAAAATGTTGTGGGACGCCTCATAAATTTTTAGGGAAAAGATTAATCAATGAGCCGAATCGTAAATGATTCGGTTTTTTTTATGTTTATAAAGCTCGATAGCGCGGATTTGCAACCTCCGCTCCGCAAAGTCTCAAGACTTTGAGCTTTTAATTTAAATATTCTTAAAAATCGCAAACGATATAAAAGTCTCCCGACTTTTTTCGTAAATGTCTCAAGAATTGATCAAAAATCTGAAATCTCAACTCTGCTCATCTTTATACTGAAAACTGTTGTTTCAAAATACAACAATAATTTAAAGCATTAATTTACAAATTATTATTCTATTCATACTTATTCAAATCTAGCTTAAGAATAGTACCTACTCTGCTAAACTCTTCATTAATCTTTGCATTCAAGATTAGTTGTTTATTTGTTATTGGATGATTAAAAATTAACTGATGTGCATGAAGCATCATTCCTTTCAGGTCAAAATTCTCCAACCATAATTTATTTTGTTTGTTACAACCATGTGGACGACTTCCTAAAATGGGATGAAAAATATGTTTGAAATGTTTTCGTAATTGATGCATACGTCCAGTTTCAGGAATCGCTTCTACCAAACAATATCGTGACGTTGGTTGATTGTTAAATTCTAACTCAACTTCGGCATTTTGCAAACGATGAAAGTATGTTATTGCATTTTGTTTAATTTCATCATCATTGGTTAAATCATAATCTATCGTAAGTTCTTCGGGTGACCAACCACGTAAAATTGCTAAATATTTTTTTTCGACTTCGCGTGTGGCAAAACGATCATTCATAATTTTTAAAACGGCTGCATCCAACGCAAATAACAAGACACCAGATGTTTTACGATCTAACCGATGAATAGGATAAACATGTCGCCCTCCTATTTGATTTCTCAATTCTTGAATAGCATAAACTTTTGCATCGCGCGCATAAAATGATTTGTGAACCAACAATCCACTTGGTTTATTAATTGCTATAATATATTCGTCTTGGTAAAGAATTTCTAACATTTGGCAAAAATAAAAGAGATTTCTATTGAAATCTCTTTTTTGACTTATTTATTTCTATACTTTTCTTTTTTCATTTTAGTTCGAAAAACAAAATAGAAGATTACGATTGCTAAAACTGTTATTAAAAATCTGAAAATCTCAACCCAACCAACCATCACGATCCAAACTTCTATACTGAATGGCTTCGGCGATATGTCCAGAAATAACATGTGGAGCTGCATCCAAGTCGGCAATTGTTCTGGCTACTTTCAAAATTCGATCATACGCTCGCGCCGAAAGATTCAATCGTTCCATAGCGGTTTTTAATAACTCTTTTGAGGCATCATCGAGAGCGCAATGTTCTCGAATATGTTTGGTGTTCATTTGCGCATTATAATGTATGTTCTCCATTGCTTCAAATCGTACAGACTGGATTTCACGTGCCGATGTTACTCTTTGTCGGATATCAACACTGCTTTCCGCTTTTCGATCATCGGATAGTTTCTCGAAAGGAACGGGAGTCACTTCAATATGAATATCGATTCTATCCAATAAAGGCCCAGATATTTTACTCATATACCGCTGCATTTCGTGTGGAGAAGAAGTTTGTGGTGAATCGGGATCGTTAAAAAAACCACTTGGGCTAGGATTCATACTCGCCACCAACATAAACGAAGACGGATACGTTACCGTAAACTTGGCTCTGGAAATGGTTACCTCTCGATCCTCCAACGGTTGACGCATCACTTCGAGTACATCCCGTTTGAATTCTGGTAATTCATCCAAAAACAAAACACCATTATGTGCCATCGAAATTTCACCCGGTTGAGGATAACTTCCACCTCCTGTAAATTACACCCATAAATGAGAATAAAGCATTTAATGTATAATGACTTTACAGCATTAAATGAGAATTTCGAAGGCATAAAAAATTATTAACATAATAATACAATGGTAGATGATAACAAGTTTTAAAAGAGTGAGAAAAATTTTGGCGAATAATTTTTCTGTTACAGGTCATATATGCAGTATCAAGAACAATGAACATGTAGAATTTGAATCGTCTTTAGAAAGGGATTTTATCTACCTTTTAGAATATAATCTCGAAGTTAAAAGATACTATGAACAACCTATAAAAATTCATTATCTAGATGAGAATATAGAAAAATACTATGTTCCTGATTTTTATGTTGAATATTGGGATGGCACTAAAGAACTTGTCGAAGTTAAATATGTTCAGGAATTAGAAGAAAAGAATAGTGAATTATCTATAAAATTTAAAGCAGCAGAACTTTTTTGCAAGGATAATAATATCTCTTTCAAAATTTATAGTGAGCATTTGATTCGAACACCTCTAGGTTGGAATGCAAAATTTTTAAACTATTATAGATATCCAAAATTTGATTTAAATTTAGATGAAGCTACAATGATTCGAAATAGATTAAAAAAGTTAAATGAATCAACACCAGCAATAATAATTAAGGATATGGCAAACGACGAATCAAAGCAAGCTGAACTTTTATATTTATTATGGTATCTAATAGCAAATTATTCGATAACTTTCGATAATGATAAAAAACTCAGTATGAACACCTTAATTTGGGTTAAAAAAAATGGATAGGTTATTAATTAATATTGGGGAGAAGGTAATCTTCAAAGAAAAAGAATGCATCATTGTAAAAATTATAGATATTAATACAGTGTCTATTGAAGAAATTTTTACAAATGTAGTACATACTGTACCTAACAGTTTGATTAGTCCGTTTAATTCAATTAAAAATTATCATGATATACATGATTTACCTGATGACAAATGGCAAAAAGCACTAAAAAGATTTGAAATTATAAAACCGATTCTCTTACAAAGAGGAAATATTGATTTGGTAAAAGATACTGCTACTGAAAATCATATTAGTATTGCGACTCTATATAGATGGATCAAAACATACACAGAATCTGGATTAGTTTCTTCTTTAGTAGGAAAGAACAAAGGAACTAGAATCGGAAAAAGTAGGCTAGATAAAATTTCAGATAATATCATAAATGACAAAATACATTCTGTGTACTTATCCAATTCAAGACATTCAATCATAAAAACCATTAGAGAAATTGTAATGGCTTGTAAAGATATGGATATTAAGCCTCCACATTCTAACACCATAAGAAATCGGATTAAAAACATTTCAGAGGAAGAAAGAATTAGAAAACGCTACGGGAGTAAAGCTGCCAGAGAAAATTTTGAACCAATAAAAGGCAACTTCCCAGGTGCTGACTATCCTCTTTCAGTTGTTCAAATCGACCATACACCTGTTGATATAATACTCGTTGACAATCATTTAAGGCAACCATACCAAAGACCTTATCTTACTTTAGCTATAGATATCTACTCTAGAGCAATACTTGGCTTTTATTTGTCATTTGATCCCCCAAGCTCACTAAGTGTAGGAATGTGCATATGCCATAGTATTTTGCCAAAAGAAAGCTGGTTGGAATCAAAAGATGTAAATACAGATTGGGACTGTTGGGGTATAATGGACACCATACATGTTGACAATGCTAAAGAATTTCATGGAAATATGCTTAGAAAAGCAACCCAAGAGTATGGAATTGATTTAAATTTTAGACCAATCGCTACACCACATTTTGGAGGACATATTGAAAGAATATTAGGTACATTTTCAAAAGAAATACATGACTTACCAGGGACTACTTTTTCATCAATTAAAGAGCGTGATAATTACGATTCTAAAAAAAACGCCTCTTTTACTTTAGATGAATTTGAAAGATGGTTGACAATTTATATCACAAAAATTTATCACAAAAGAATTCATTCGTCAATAAATGAAACACCTATTAATAGGTTCAAAAAAGGAATTCTAGGAGATAATACTACTATTGGCAAAGGTATACCTGCAAGAATTTTTAATGAACGGAAAGTAAGGCTTGATTTTATGCCTTTTGTAGAAAGAACAATTCAAGAATATGGCATTATGCTCAATCACATTCATTATTATGATGATGTCTTAAGATCATACATAAATTCTAAAGATGAAAAGGGAAATAAAATAAAATATATTTTCAGAACAGATCCTAGAGATATTAGCATTGTATATTTTTTCGATCCTTTTTTAAAAGAATATTTTGAAATTCCATATAGAAATACCTCCTTCCCTCCTATTTCAATTTGGGAACATCGTGATGTTGTTAGAAAACTAAAAAAAAACAATATCGAAATTATTAATGAGGATACTATTTTTTCTGCTTATCGTGAATTAGAAGAACTTGAACGAACTGCGGTATCTCTCACAAAAAAAGAAAAAAGAATGGATAGAAGTGAAATTATACCACAAATAGAGCAAATTTTAAATTCAAATAAAAATATTGAATCTAACAAAAAAGAAGTTGTAATTGAACCTTTTGAAGATATAGAATGATGAATTATTTAAATGATAGAACAAGAGAAATAGTGCAAAACTCTTCGATAGAAGAAAGGATTAACACTGCAAAAAATTTTAGTTGGATAGGTTATACACAATCAGTTAATGTTTTTAAAAAACTAGATGATTTAAAAAATTACCCTAAAGTCTACAGAATGCCAAACCTTCTGTTGATAGGAGAATCTAATAATGGTAAAACAGCAATTCTAAGGAAATATAGCGAAAGAAATGAAGCTTATGTTAGAGAAACTGATTTACAAGTTATCAATCCGGTTCTCTATGTTCAAGCTCCTCCAGAACCTGATGAAAAAAGATTTTACAACATCATACTTGACAATTTATTTGCTCCTTCAAAAACTACTGAAAAGATAGATTCTAGACAACAACGTGTTTTACATTTGTTAAAGCAGATGGAAACAAAAATATTAATGATTGATGAAATACACCACGTCTTGGCTGGCTCCACTAGAAAACAGAGAACATTTCTAAATGTAATAAAATTTCTATCTAATGAACTTCAAATACCAATAGTTTGTGCAGGAACGAAAGATGCATTTAATGCTATTCAAACCGATCCTCAATTATCAAATCGCTTTGAGCCAAAAATATTACCTCGATGGACTAATGATATTGAATACAAACGCTTATTACTAAGTTTTGAGAAAGTACTACCTTTAAAAAAGGAATCAATGTTAATTGAAAATTCTATAGCTGACAATATCTTAAATAAAAGTGATGGATTAATAGGAGAAATTTCTAAAATTTTGGAATTAAGCTGTATTCATGCTATTGAAACTGGGAAAGAAAAAATAGATAATCAAATTATTAATTCGATAGATTATATTCTCCCAACCAAAAGGAGAAAACAAATCTTACATTAATTTAAAAGATGGTTTTTATTCATAATAAAAATATCTGGCCTGCTTATATTCCTCCGCAAAAAGACGAATTATTTTCGTCGTGGTTATGCCGATTATCAGCTGAACATCAAGTAAAAGTTTATACCTTTCTTAAAATATATTTTAAAAATTCAAGTTCCTTTTTAGCTAGAAATATTGATTTACTCAAACCCTCTGAAATCATTGATGGAATAATCAACCATGCTCTTTTAGATAAACAACAAATAGATAATTTATTCTTAACATCTTATGAGGGGATCATTTTTGAGAAAGCAAATTGTCAAACTTATACAACCGGATTATTACCTTTAGGTATATTTAATCAAAAAAGAATCAATTTTGGAACATTATATTGCTCTTCATGTCTAAGTAAACCAATCCCTTATTTCAAAAAACAATGGAGATTATCAATTTCTTTAGTTTGTTTAGAATGCAATGTAAGATTAAAAGAAAAGTGCGATAATTGTAAGAGACCTGTTATGTATCATTTAACTAATCAATCTATCAACACAAGTGATGTTATATATCCCCTTTCTCTTAAATATTGTCAATGTGGATATGATTTATCCAAAACAAACACCAAAGATATGCTACCTACAATGATAGAAATCGAATATCAAAAATTTATTAATCAAACTATAAAAGACGGTTATAATAATATCTCATCATTCTCTTTTCTCTTTTTCGAAGGATTTATCATGCTCATTACTAAATATTTATCTTCAGCAAAAAACAATCCATTTAGAGAAAAATTATTATTACATTATGCCAAAGAAACTATTCCTTGTAAAAAGAAAGATTTTGGACTTTGGCCAATTGATAGTAGAAGACTAGCTATTACTGATGTTTTTCCTTTATTTGAAAACTATCCTTACACTTTAGATGAGTTTTTAAATAAAAATAAAATTTCTAAATCATATATTAGAAATGACAATAATTATCCATACTGGCTTCTTAAACTTTTTCCTTAGCGTTTTTAAAAATTCTTCCCTCTATTTTATAGGCAAGTGTAGAAGCTAAAATATAGATTATATCAGTATCTGTCTTCCCTACTTTACGAAGTGAATTTAACTTTGTTATTTCGTGCTCAATTGGTCTAAATATTCGAATATTCTCTTGACTCTGAAAATTAGAATTCTCTTTTGAATTCACTTTAGACCAATTATAATCGTGTACATTAATAACCTTTTCCAAAAAAGATTTGATCCTAATATCTCCAACCAAATTAAAACTGTTATTATTTGTGCATCTAAACATCCCAATATGTTTATTTTCGCCTGATTCAATTAAGATATAATTACCGTAGTTTTCATTTTTAATTTGACAAATACTAATTACCAAAGATCTAAGCCTTATTTTTGTTTCTAAGCCCGAAGGAGCAATAGTCAACCGAGGATTCACATCTTTATCACTAAGAGTTAAATAACTAATAGAATATCTGTTTTTTTCTAATAATTCTATAGCTTTAAAAAAGACTTTAAAAAAAGAAAATGATTCTTCTTCAATAGCTTGATATCTTGCAGTTTTACTATTCCCATTTTGTTCATTGTAATTAATGCTTAATTTTTCAATATCTTTAAATAAGTATTCATTAAAATACTTATTTAATTGATCGAGTCTAGGAGCTTTTTCAAATTCAAGATCTGAATTGAATTTTCGACTGTTTATGATATCGTTCTCTACTTCGGGCAATGAATTATTAACAGGTTCATCTGACAATTCTTTACTTTTAACTTGATCTTCCCACCCCTCTTGAATAGTTTTTTTGTCATATTTTACTTCAGGTTTACTTTCCCTAGAATCCGTACTTCGCTTATCAGTTAAGTCAAATAAATTAATTTTTTTTATCTCAAAAAAAGATTTCTCATTATCTAAAGGCCTTGCATCCAATATTGAAAGCACTAAAAATTTCTTCTCATTTGAATTGAAATCAGTTAAATAGATTCCATTTACGTTCAAATTAGTTTTTATTCCAAAAGGCAAACTTGTATTTATGTATGCTTTACTCTGCTCTTTGTTTTTTGCTTGATTTATCCATTCAGAATGATGCTCATTAATTTTCATTAATGCCTTTCGACCTGCACTGTATTTTGTAAAAAAATATTTTCCAATAAACTTTGCTGAATCTTCATTAATAATTGTACTTGGATATAATAATATATCTGGTTCCTTTTTAATCAGATGAAATATTGATTCAAAATCATTTGTCAAAATATTTGTTACACGAGTATTTGTGTAGAAGAAAAAATCCAAAATTGGATGTACTGGTATAATATAAGTAATAGAAGAAGGATTCTCTTTTCCAATTTCCACTTTTTTTACAAATCTTTTATAATAACAGGGTACACCATCAATAAAATCAGTATCAAAAGTTTCTGCATTATCAAAAGGTGCGATAACATCTTTATAGGGATCTATCAAAACAGTATTACTATAGACATTTTTTATAGAGAAACTTTGATTAGAGGTTAATATTAAATTCCCAAAACTATCTACAATTGATCCTATTGGAAAATTTATTGTTCTTATTTCTTCAATCTCTACACATACCTTTAAATTATCTTTCCTAAAAATATTTTCTTTATTGTATTTAAGTTCTTTTATATTAATTAATATAGCTTCTTTAAAAGTCTGTCCTCTCCAAATAGATTCTTTATAAGAAATCAATATCCAATATTTAAAAGTATTTTCATTTGTATATTTAACTATCTCCTTTAGTTTATCTTCAATATTAACCATTCTTAAATATTTGTATTATAATTACAAACAAATATGATAATATTTTTAGTGATAAAAAATTTCTTGTAATTTTTTTTTAGCCATTTTCGATTATCCTCTAAAAAGGTTTCATAACATATATCCGCTCATTCTCTGTTTTCATTAGAATTTATACAACCGCTATATTTAACTTTAAAACTTCTAAAGGTTTTTAAAAAATCATAGTAAATGGTTATTAAATTATTCCATTTTGCTTATTCCAAAATACTTCAACAATACAGTTATATAAAATACTGTAGGTTATATTAGTACTTAAATACACCATGTTTTTTCCCTTTGTTCAAAATGTTTGTTAATCTTAGATGAAATAGAAAAGGGTAACAATTAAGATACCCTTCTATTGTTTCTGTTATAGTTGTCTTAAACTTTAATAAAATCGTTGGTTTCAATTGGTAATGCTGGCCTTTTCTTTAATATATAGAAACCTGTTTTGGTTAGTTTGTAAAGTGGAATAGCGTATGATAGAGTTACAAAAGTTCTTTTTTGATTTATATTAACATTTCCTAATTCATAACCTAAACCAACTTGAAAATCTAAAAGAACAATATTTAGAACGGGGGCAAATACATTTTTGGTATCCTCCCCTGTTCCAGCTGAAAATAAGAACCCAATTTGAGCTCCAATAATGTTCGTAAATTCTTCATTTACGATTTCGCTATTACCATTTGTAGTAGCGCGGTAGACCCCGTAATTATAACTGATTCCTGCACCAATTGAAGTAAATAATGTGATTTCACCTTTCTTGGATTTAACTTCAGGTTTGGATATATCTTCAGGTATAGTTTTTGTAAAATTAAATCGTGCAAGTGGAACGGAAAAGTTTGTAGTTATAACTCTTGCGAAATATTTTTTAGATTCATTGGGATTCAATGTATCAACATTATTAACCAAATTTGTTTTGTATTTAGCTTTTTCAACTTCAAACTTAGCTCTTTCAGTTTTATACTTTGCGATTTCAGTTTTTAATTTTTCTTTTTCTTCTGCCGTTTTATTTTCTTCAGTTTTTAATAAACGTTCGTTTGCTAAACTTTCTGCTTCCTTTTTATTCTCTTCACTCTTTTTTTTTATTCTCTCGGCATCTAAATTTAACTGTGCAGTTTTTTCTAGGTATTCTGCCTCTTTAACGTTTGCTTCTGCCTCTTTACGTTTTGTTTCTGCATCTTTCTCTTGAGAATAACAATTAATTGAAAGGGAGATAAATACAATTAGCAATAATTTCTTTTTCATAATTAAAGTGTCTTTTGGTTACGCAAGCTAATTTACAATAAATTCTTATTAATAAAATGTAAAAACCATTAAAAGTCCAAATAAGTTCATTTTAGATACCCAATATTAGACTATAGTCTAATATTAACCTGTTATTCGTATATTTACTTAACGGATTCACTAATTCGAGAACATACCAAATATACCTACCCTAAATTTGACCTATTAATTAAATGAAAGCACGTTACATTAGAGTATCAACACTCAATCAGAAAATAGAAAGACAATTCGAAAAGCAACATCAAAATGAGATCATTTATATTGATAAAATAAGTGGATCAACTCCATTTTCAAAAAGATCACAAGCTTCTAAATTATTAAAAGATATTTTGGATAAAAGAATTAATTATGTTAGCATATCAAGCATTGACAGATTAGGACGCAATACTTTAGATGTTCTCCAAACTATTGAGAAATTGCATTTACAAAATGTATGTTTGAAGGTTGACAATCTGGGGTTGGAAAGCTTAACAAATGGGAACGAAAATCCAACATTTAAATTAATAGTAAGTGTACTTGCTAATATTAGCGAAATGGAAAGAAATTCCATCTTAGAAAGGCAGCAGGAAGGCATTGCAATTGCTAAAGCTAAAGGGACATATAAAGGACGGGCTAAAGATACTGTTGAATCCTCTGAAAAATTTCTTGCCAAATACCCTATGGTTGTAAATTACTTAAGTAAAAAATCTCCACCAACGTTATTAGAAATAGCAAAACTTACTGATTGCTCAAAGAATACAGTGCAAAAGGTAAAAAAATTGATAACACAACAAGTGGGAAGATAGCTTTTTTATCAAGCTTAATATTCAATTAGACTGAGAAATAGATAACTCTCTTTTAATTACGAATTTAATTACGAATAGTAGAGATAATTCTTTAAATTTGGATGAATCAAATAACTCTAAGTTGATTTAAATCTAACCTTCGTAGATCTCCACGCATGAAAATTGACAGAAAAAACATTGAACAATGGGCAGATGCCATAGATTCCAAAGGAAATTTTCCTTACTTAATTTCAAAATTAGTCAATGCAACCGCATCTTCAAGCGCTTTTATAAACATTCCATATGGCAGTGCTTCTTATCTTGGGGGTTGGGATGGAATAGTTGAATCTGATGAAGGTAGATCTTTTGTACCAGCAGGAATATCTTTATGGGAATTTGGAACGGATCTTGGTCCTAAAGGAAAGGCAGATGAAGATTATGAAAAAAGAACAGCAGATCCACTAGGATATCCGCAATCAGAATGTACCTTTATATTTGTAACACCTAGACTTTGGACAAAAAAAGATAAATGGAAACAAGCTAAATTAGACGAAGGAATATGGAAAGATATCCGGGTTTATGATTCTGTAGATCTAACGCAATGGTTAGATAATTCGTCCGCAGTCGCCAGATGGTTTGCTGTGCATCTTGGCATTGTACCTTTTGAAGGAGTACTCACAGCAGAACAATTTTGGCTAGAATGGTCTGCGGGTCCCCTAGGTAAATTACCTCCACAAATTATCACTTCGGGAAGAGAATTAGAAATGGAAAGACTTACTACCTTTTTAATTGACATACCTGGAATTAAAGCCGTCAAAGCAAAAACCAAAACCGAGGCGATGGCTTTTATAATAGCAACTGCAAAACAATTGCCTACAGATCATAGTGATCGTTTCTTTTCAAAAACCTTATTGGTTGATACAGATGGAAATTATAGAGCCTTGCATACAAATGCCAATCGAACTCCCTTAAACTTAATTCCTAAATTTGAAGACACAACACCTTTATATGCTGCAGTACTAACTGGTCACCATGTTATAGTTCCACTAGGGGGCGATGATACTTATAATCTTGAGCTCATCACATTACCGACCATCGTAAAAGAGGGGCAGGTTGAGGGTTTAGTAGAAATGGGATTAACTAGAGAAAGTGCTGAACGCTTCTCCAAAGAAGCCGGCCGAGATATCGCTCATTTACGCAGATTATTAAAATTCCCGCAAAACAACGCAGTATGGTTTAAAAATGAAAATCTAAGAGATATAGTACCTGCCCTTCTTCTTGGAAGATGGAACAGCAACAATATTGGAGATCGCGAAATATTGGAAAAATTATCAGGCATACCTTTTGACAACTATCTCGAAATTCTAACCCGATGGAAAAACTTGGAAGATTCTCCTTTATTACAAATTGGTGATACCTGGAGATTAACTTCACCACTCGATCTATGGGATAGTTTATCCGGCTCTTTAACTGAAAATGATTTTAAACTACTTGCAGAATCTTTTTTATTGATCTATCAAAATACAGACAACCAAGAAGATAACAATGATGGTACAATATATATTATACATCCTTTTAGCAAACCAAAAAAATATTCGAGCTGGGCAAAAGAAGGGCTAATACAATCACTAATACTCATTAGCCAATACGGAGATGGCTTAAAGCTTTCCAAATTACAGAAGCCTGAATTGTGGGTAGATGTGTTAATTGATAAGTTGCTATACAATGCAACTGGTGAGCAATGGATTACACTGGATCAAAAGTTACCTTTAATTTCAGAGGCATCACCAAACAGTTTTTTAAAAGCAGTATACCATTCTTTACAAATGGAAGATCCTACAATTATATCTATGTTCAAAAGTAAAAAAGGTTTCTTGGGTGAATCTAGCAATCATACTGGACTGCTTTGGGCACTAGAAGGATTGGCATGGCTTCCTGAGTATTTTTATGATTCGACTATAATTTTACTCAAACTATCTGAGCTAGATCCGGGAGGCAATCTTGTGAACAGGCCTAGCAATAGTCTAATTGAAATTTACAAACCATGGCATTTTCAAACACTTACTCCTTTTGAAGAACGCATGGAAATACTAAAAACAGCCGTAAGAAAAGAAAAAAAAGAAGGCTGGAAACTTCTCACTAAACTATTGCCGGAAAATCACGGAAGTGCAAGTCCGACCCATAAAATGAGATGGAGACTCTTTGACAAAAACATTAACTTAAACTATACCTATGGCGAAATTTATGCAACCTATTCGGTGGTAGTGGACCTTTTGCTGGAACTATTTGATGGCACCGACGAAAAGCTTGCCCAACTCATCGGACATTCAGCAATAATGACGTCTTACGAGGATAGTGAAAAAATGCTATCATTTATTGAAAAGGCCAGTTCACAAATACCAAAAAACAGCACTCTGGCAAGGGATAAAACCAGAAAAATTCTTTATCATCATAGATCTTACCCAACAGCAGATTGGTCTCTATCTGACGACATTTTAGCACGCTACCAGACTCTATATGATACCTTAGAACCTGATGATATAGTACTAAAATACAAATGGCTCTTCGACTCTTTTCACGTTGATTTTCCTGATGGAAAATTTCGCGAAGAGGATGATGAAGATCAATATCAGAAACGTTTTAAAAGAATAGAAGAAGTAAGAATTGAAGCATTAGAAATAATAATCGATACCATTGGCTTAGACAAAGCTATAGAATTAGCAAATACACCTGACAGTTCAAGAAGTATAGGGGAAACATTGGCTGTAATACTTCAGGGAGAAGCTGAAATTCTTGCTGTACTGTGCGTATTAAAAAAAGAAGAGCCCAATTTGGATATAGTACATCGCTTTGTAGAGATTAAGGTCATAAAAGATGGACTAGATTGGGCATTTGAAATATTTAAAAAATTACAAAAAGAAGGTTTCGAGGATGAACAGTTGGCACAATTCTTTATTCCTTTATATCCTTCTAAGGAGTTATGGGATTTTATAGAGCATACCACCAATACTCTAAAACAAACTTATTGGCACTCTATCTATCCCCGATTTTATCATATTTCCGTTGAAGAAAAAATAATCGGTATGAATTACTTGCTGTACTATAAAAGATTTATTACTGCAATAAATACAGCCTATATGATTAAAGGGGATCTTCCTACAGAGTTATTAACAGAAATTTTACATCGAGCTGCCACCGAAGAATCTTTAGAACAAAATTTTCTTAGGGAACATGAAGTCTCCAGTTTGTTTAAAACACTGGAAAAAAGAGAAGATCTCAATCATGAAGCTTTAATAAAACTTGAATGGCTTTACCTGAAGATTCTCGGGTCATACGGCTCTGAATACAAACCCAAATATTTACATCAGGAATTGGCCGAAAGCCCTGAATTTTTTATAGAAATTCTTAAATGGTCATATATGCCAAAGGATGATAAACGAAAGGAAGAAGAAAGAAAAGTACTTTCCCCAGAAGCGTTGAAGAGCTTTGCTGAACAAGGTTACCAACTTTTCAATGATTTCAAAACTATACCAGGCATTCAAAAAGACAATACCATCAATCCTGATCAATTAAACGTATGGATAGATGCTGTAAGACAGTTGGCAGAAGAAGCAGATCGCATTGAGATGGCTGATATGCAGATAGGAAAGTTACTTGCACAATTTTCTGAGGCCAATAAAGACTATTGGCCACCTGATGAAATCAGTGAAGTTATTGAGAGAATAAACACCAAGGGCCTTAAAGATAATTTTTCGATAGCCGTAACAAATAAAAGAGGATTTACTTCTAGAGGACCATTTGATGGAGGCACTATCGAAAGAGATAATGCTGCCCATTTTAAAAAACTGGCCGACTTACATAAATTCAAGCATCCCAATCTTTCTGAAATTTTTAACCAGATTGCCTTTGGATATCTTCAGGATGCAAAACATCAAGATGATCAGGCCGAGAGAGATCGATTAGAATATTAATGAGACATCTTAAAAATCATAATTAAAAAAACAAAACATGATTTATTTAAACCCAGTCGGAATAGGTGAAATTGGAAATGCGTTAGGAAATAATAACTTAATTCAAGCCAGTAATTATTATGAATACCTTAAAGACAAATGCAATTATCAATTTGTAGAACCGATTTTTGACAGATTCAATAAAGTGACGAATTTAAAGGAACTAGTCCCAAATAAACTCGTGGTTATTCCAAACATACTAACTGTTCATACAAGCCCATTTCAAGGCTCACTTTTTGATAATTTTAGAAAACATATAAGTGGAGATCCTCCATCAGTCACAATCAAACCTTCCGATAGCAGTGTTTTTGTTTATGCCTATAATGAAGACGGGAAATTAATATGTCCGCTGACACCAAATATGAATGGTATTAACGACTATTACTGTACATATGAAATACTATTGTTTGGAAACCATTTTAATAATCAACCCTTTAATTATCCTTTTGTTGTTGCTAATGAAGTAGATGGTATTGCAGCGGGTTATAATAAAAATAAACCTGAAAGTAATCCACCTCATGCGATTATGGTTAGGGCAAGAACAGCTGGTAAATATTCTGTCCAATTGAATGTTCGATTAAATAAAAATTTAATTGATGTTAATATTCCAGAAAGTGATCGAAAAATACTTGAGAAAATGTTGATAACAACATTTGAAGTAAATGCAATTGACAATATAGAAATTATTGACAAACTATCGATTGACTCATCTGACCCATCTAAATTAAAGACAGACAGTAAAGGAAAAGTATCAATTAATCTAAATGAAAATGAATTCATAGATATTAACCTAACTGGAATAGTTTCAAAACAAGTGTGGAACGAGAATAATAACACCTATATGCATTCCCATTATTTATCGATAAGTTTAAATAATATTACATTATCTTATGAAAATATTACAATAAACGATCCGAATTTGCCTAGCCATGAATGTCTTTTAATAAAAAAAATAAATGGAGATGGAACCTATGTTCGATTAACTGGTGGAAAACTACTGTCAAACATTGGCACAAAGGGAACTCTAAAGATACATACTCACGGTAGAAGTTTTGAGATCGAAGTAATCATAAAATAAATTATTAAAGACTTATCTATATAACCATATACTTTTATATTAGATAATTATACTGAAATCAACTTTGCTAAAAATGCATTTTAAAATCAAAATATGCCAATATATTTCACTCCAGAAGATAGATTAATAGCTTTGTTTGGAAAATCAACAATTAAAGGTTGATAATCTAGGATTGGAAAGCTTAACAAATGGGAAGGAAAACCCAACTTTTAAATTGATAATAAGTGTTCTTACTAATATTAGTGAATTGGAAAGAGATTCAATCTTAGAAAGACAGCAAGAAGGAATGGGGATTGCTAAAGCATAAGGAATATATAAAGGACGTATAAAAAACACTGTTCAAAAAAAATATTAAAACAACATTCAAACATTAATAATATATGACTTTTACAATTAATATCATACACTAATTTGACTTCAAAATTCCTCAAGCGTACAATAGTCTAAAAATAATACGAATGACAAACATTTAGAAAAAACAATTAAAATTCTCATTGTAAAATGTAATAAAAAACTCTATATTAGCAAACGGCAAAAAGCCATTTTTTGACACGAAATCAACCCAATTATTGCAAATTACAGTTTTTTTGTCTAGTATAAACAGATTAGCTACAAATTTACCACATGGATTACCACGATTATTATTCGATAGAAAGTCAAGAAAAAAGAATCAATGCGAATAAATATAGAGATAATAAAAAAAAAGAGTTTAAGAAGATTCTTAAGAGCCATCCTGATTCAATAAAACCATATTGGCATTTATCAAAAGAAAAAATAGATTTCGAAAATTTACCCGAAAAGAAACCGACATTCATTCAGAATGAAGAATATGAAATTTATTGGATTAAAGTAAAAGAACTTTTAAGTAATTTAAAATATAACGCAGAAAAAGTTTATGGTAAAAAATCTATATGGACTTTACAACATAATGATAATAAGATAACCAAAGTGTTGATACATTGGCAAAATGAAGAAAATTTAATTCCAATAATTCTAAATATTCCTGAACCAAACTTAATTTTAATACAAGATGGACACCATCGATTAACTGTTGCAAATTTTCTAGACTGTGAAAAAATACCTGTAATTATATCTAAACCTTTTGAACAGGACTTTTTAGCTAAATTTACGTTTAGTGAGAAGTTCGCGGTAAGCTTAAAAACAAATTAAATGACATATTATAAAACATCACATCAAGTCAATTTCGGCAAGAGAATTATACCTCTTAAAATGGTTGAACATATGTCATTTGAAGATTGGGAAGAATTTATCGAAGAATGGATAGACATCAAAAAAACTGAATACATAGAAGGTGAAAGATTCGGTGGTGCTGGAGATAAAGGGAGAGATGTTGTAGGCTATGTAACAGATAAAAACAAACCAAATTACATTTGGGATTGTTATCAATGCAAACATTATGAAAATGCATTGATTCCAACTCAGGTTTATAAAGAATTTGGTAAAATATTATTCCATACGTTTAAATCAGAGTATCCAAGACCTAGAAAATTTTATTTTGTTTCACCTAAGGGTTGTGGAACCTCTCTTTCTAAATTACTACAAAATCCGTCGGAATTAAAAGATGCATTGAAAAAAAATTGGTTGAAATATTGTGAAAATGACATTACTACTGTTGCAATCAAATTAGAAGGTGAATTTTTAAAATGGATAGATAATTTTGATTTTTCAATATTTTCTAAAATTCACACAAAAAATATTATAAATGAACACAAAAATCATCCAAATCATTTAATAAGATTTGGTGGTGGATTGCCTGAAAGAGAAAAATTAGATATAAGTACTATTCCTAATGATATACATAGTTCAGAAATAATTTATGTAAATGAATTATTATTGGCTTACAGTTCTGAAAGTACAGAAATCTACAAAAATGCGCAAGAAATAACTTCAAAAGAAGTTTATAAAAATCATTTTGCAAGAGCACGCATTAGTTTTCATCACGCAGAACAATTAAGAAATTTCTCAAGGGATAGTTTACCCATTGATACATTTGAAGATTTTCAAAATGAAATATTAAATGGGATTATTGATATTGTAGAAGATAGTCATTCAAACAATTTCATTAAAGTAAAAGAAGCAGAAAAAGAAGCTCGAAAAATTATAATATCATCAAATCCATTAAAAGATGTTAGTATAATAAATGATCGCAGTGGAGTTTGCCATCAACTGGTTAATGATAAAAAAATAAAATGGACATAATGGAAATTAAAAGAAATGTAAACCCGTTCAATAATAGTGTTGAATCTGGTCTTCGAATTTTAACTATTCTCAATGAAGCATTTCCTAAATCTTTTGATTTGCAAAATCTTGTCTATCTAGACTATTTAACTATTCATTCCGGCGACATTGACAAAACAACTAATAGCCTTCACCCTGCAGTACCATATCGTTCTGGAGAAATAATGATAAGAAGTTCCATTATTGAAAAAGGGTTAAATCTTTTTATTTCAAAAAAATTAATTGAAAAACTATACAATCAAAATGGAATAGAATATAAAGCAACTGAAAACGCAATGCCCTTTCTTGAATCCTTAGAAGAGAATTATTCTATTAATTTACAAGAAAATGCAAGTTGGACAGTAAATAACTTTTCAAATCATACCAAACAAGAGCTTAAAACAATAATGACTCCTAAATTGACAAAAATAGATAACGAGTTTAATATAGAAATTTTACAATAATGCAAAGTGGTTTTTTATTAAAAGAGTTAAGACTCAGTGGTCAATCTTTAAGAGATGCAAGTATCGTCTTCAAAACGGGAGTTAATATTATTACAGGTCCATCAAATACGGGAAAAACTTATATTTTCCAATGTCTAAATTATATGTTTGGCGGTTCAAAAATACCAAAACCGATCAAAGAAGCAAGAGACTATGAATTAATTTACCTAGAAATAGCTGACTTACAAGGTACAATTTACACATTGTTGAGTGATTTAAAGGGAGGGAATTTTAAACTTTACAGTTCATCAATTGACAATATTAAGGAAACAGATAAGTATACTATTTTAGACAGAAAACATAACCCTGCAAATGAAAACACCGTTTCTGCTTTCCTGCTTAAATTAAATAATTTATCAGAGAAAAAAATTAGAACAAACCAAAAGGGGAAAACTAGAAAAATCTCGTATCGTGATATCGTAAAGTTCTCGATGGTTAGCGAAACCCAAATAACTACAGAAGATTCTTTGATTATTAGCCACTATACTAAAGCTACTGAGGAATCCAATGTATTAAAATTAATAGCAATTGGTAAAGACGATAGTGCTATAATTGAATCACTTTCTCCAAATCAAATCGCTAATAGAAAAGGTAAATTAGAAATTTTAAAGGAATTTATAAGTGATAATCAAAAGGAACTCAAAGCCTTTAAGCTAGAACCTTCTCTTATTCTTGAAGAAACAAATATTATTATTGAAAAATTAAATGAAAAACATTTTAATCTTCAAAATAAATATAATGAAATAGAATCTAAAAGAAAGGAAACTCTTGAATTATTATTAATAAAACAATCTAGAAAAAGAGTCATCGAGGAATTGTATAAAAGATCTGATCTTTTAAAATCACATTATTTTTCAGACATAGCACGTCTAAAATCAACAATAGAAACCAGTATTTTATTAAATGAAGAAAATCATACTGAAAATGGGAATTGTCCTTTATGTAATGGTCAAATAAAAGAAGAATGTTCTATTGCTGATATTAGTAGAATTATAGAATCATGTGCATCAGAAATAGATAAAATTGAATCTTTAAAACAAGAATTGATTGAATCTGAAAAAATCTTAAAAAATGAATTTACTAATATCTCTTTACAAGCTTCTAATCTAGATAACGATATAAATAAATACACAATAGAACTTGATAAAGGAGTTGGATTTGAAATGGGAGAAATTGTTGAACAAATAAATATTCAAAATGAAAAGAAAAGTTTTGCCTTGGGAGCTTTCCTTAAATTTGAGCAATTAGAAAAGTTTAAGAAGGAGAAAGAAAAATTAGAAGATTCTTTACCTGATTCTAATTCAAAACAATCTTTCGAGCATATTTCTACTTCTTCATTAACTAACTTATCAAAAGCTATTCATTCTGTCCTTAAAGGTTATAATTATCCCAATTTAACAAGTGTTAGTTTCAGTGAAGAACAAATCGATTTTGTAATTTCAGGTGAAGATAGAAATCTATCTGGAAAAGGTTACAGAGCAATAATCTATTCAGCATTTATTCTTGCCTTACAGGAATTAATATCGCAAAAAGAATATTCTATTGGCGTCCCAATTATCGATTCACCATTAGTCACTTATAAGAAACCCGACAATGAAGATGAAATAACAATAACTGATGATTTGGCAATGGATTTTTACAGATATATTGCTAATCAAAGTAAATTAGAGCAAATAATAATAATTGAAAATGAAGAACCTCCAGTTGATATAAAAGATAAAATAAATCATATCATTTTAAATAGAACGAATGGCTTTATACCTCAGAAATAAAAACCTACCGCTAACGGCAGCTATGCTCCATTGCTGGCTTTTTGGTAAATTGAAACAATATTTTCCATAATTTTGTTTTCGACCAGCAGAAATTATTTTTCTCCAAAATCCCGCAACAATACGTTAGGCGAAATTGCATCAAGATTACGATAAAATCAACTAAATATGAATAATCGGCAAATAGAATTAGTTGAATTCTCAGAAAAAATTTATCATTCTGGACTTCGTCATACTGGTATGAATGGTTCTTTATACGAAGATATTTTTATACAGTTTTTACGCGAAGACTTGCCACAATTCGCTTTCTTCAAAGGACAAATCGTACATGAAAATATTACTTCTTTACAGTATGATATAATGATTTGTAAAAAAGAAACTCCTCACGAAGAGTTTCTCAGAAAAGTAAATCCATACGTAAATATCGTAAATAGAAAAAATTGCTTAGGCGTAATTGAATTAAAAAAATGGTCATTTCCAAAAATGATATTAAGTGATGGAGTTATTCAAAATTCATATACTAGCTTTAAAAACTCTTTTCCTGAACTTAAGTATTTCTTTGTAAGTTTAAGATTTAAAGACCGCAAAAACGATTTACAAAAGACCTGGATTAATTTAAAAACGCAATTAAATACTGACGGTAATTTTTGCTTTTTTGGAAGAACTGAACCTAAGGACGAAGAATGGCTTTTTCCTTGGCGAACCGAAATAATAAATAAACATGAAGCATATTTTGGTGAGTACGAAAATTTGATACAAACAATAAGCGACATCGTATAATGGAATCAGAAAAATTAATTATTAAGGCATTAGATGCTTTATATGTGCACGCAGAATCTCTTTTTGACAGCAAAGGAGATTTTGATATATGGCTAGACACTCCCAACTTTTTCACAGATAAGCATCCACCTCGGGAATTATTAGATACTCTTGAAGGTATTAAATTTATAAATGACCGTTTAACTGATATGGAATATGGGGACAACGTCTAATAAAAACGGATAAATCTGTTTATAACAAAAAATAAAGTTAAACTTTAGATTTTTAAATATGAAAACGAAAAAATCATAATTGAAAAAACTTTGTATTTCACACAACCTAATACCTCAATGACAAACTGTATAATAGAGGCACCCAAACAAAGATTATAAACTCCCGATAAGCTAGATCTCTAGTTCAAAGCCTTTCGCAAGTTTTTCATAAATTTCTTTCTCGTGTTCTTCAGCTGCTTCAATATACAGCTCAATAGCAACTTTTAAATTTCCTTTCAATTCATCTAATGTGCTACCATCTGCGGTTACTACTCCCGGGATATTTTGAGTCGTTCCCCAATAACTACCATCCTTTGCTTTTTCGATTTTCACTTTAATTCTCATAATTCTTTTTTTTTTGTTAAATATAAAAAACAAATTAAAGTAATATTTATTAGTCCTCCCAGCCACATAGTATAGAATATCCCATTTGTTTTGCTTCTTTTAAGGATACTTTTTTTACAACGTGAGCACAACTGCTTAATCCTTTACAATTTTCATTTAAATGATACTTGGTAGCTGTTTTGCTAACACATATATAAACATCACTGGCATTAGTTGATGAATTGAAGAAGAGCAATGAAATAGAAAGTAAAAGTATTTTCATAAGTAGTTAGTTAATAAATTATTGTATTGCACTCTAAAACTATAAATAGTCAATTAAAAATATTCTCATCCTAAATGACATATTCTCAAGTTATGTACGATATTCTCATATGTTGTGACATTTGACAATAAACTAAAGTTATACTCTTTAAAACTTAATAAAAAGGCCCTCTTTCGAGGGCTTTAAAAATTACCTAAGTAAACTATTTACCATTTGATTGAGACAACACAGAACCCGCCAAAGTTTTAGTTGTTTCATTGTACTTTTCACTTTGTAATGCTTTAGACGCAATTTTTTCCATTTGATCACCGGTCTGGTTTTGAGAATTTGCTTGAGATAATACAGAGCCCGCCAAAGATTTAGAAATTTGTGATGAATTAGGATTTCTTAAGACTTCTGATGCAATTTTTGTCACTGATTGTGACGATTTTTTTGAATTCATAATATTTTTATTTAAGATTAAAAACAAAGCTATTTATAATTAATTTAAACAACATAAACAATAGACAATACTTATGAATTATTTGTTAACATTTTATAATTCAACAAAATACATTAAAAATCACACCAAGATAATTTTAATTCAAAATCATAATTAATATAGAGAAGTGAAAAATCATACTTCTAACAGCGATGCCCATTGAATGGTTGCTAGGTTTGATCTGTCTTTGAAAATTCTCCCAATTTTCAAAGAGGAGTCTTATTCTTGTAATCTTTTTTGTAAGTTTACGTAACCTCGCAAAAGTATAGGGGGCATTGTACTCAACTTTAAAAAACATAACTGAATCGAAAAATTATATGAAAGTAATAAAAACAATTAATCTAGGAAACGGACACAAAATTGAATTTGGGGAAGCTACTTGGGATTACAAAACAACCTCTATACGAAATAGATACCCAACGACAAATGGAGGATTCAGCCCAAGAAGTTCTAGTGAAATTCCTATTGATGATATAAAACTTCTAATAGAGGAAAGCATAAAAAATGGTTATATATCAAAAAAAGACATAATAGATATTATAAAAACTGGATTAGATCATATTTAAAAAATGAACTATAGATAATAAAATTTTCGGAATTTCAATTGGAATACCATTAAGACCTGTATCATAATACCTAATAGGATACTCTAAGTGTAAACACTAGGAATAAAAGGTTGTTTAAAAAAAGTGTGCTATTAGAAATCACTCAAAAACTAGTCTTCACACCTATACGCCTTATTTTCAGCCTCACTAAGAGAAATTTTCGTATAGTGTGACTACAGCATCCGTTTTCTGTATAATGGTATTTTGAAGCAATTTTGCTAACGCAAAATATAAACACTATTATCGTCTTACCTTTTACATCACTATCCTGTCATTGATAAAATTTATACCTACTAACTCATTTTGTAAATTTATTAAGATCAGTATAACTAAAAATATTTCTATGTCTTCCAAAAATAATTCCTCGCTACTTGGGGATTCACTTCATACACTTGATACCCTGTTAAAAAAAAGAAGCGGTGGCGCCGTTAATATTCGTGGTATCCATTATCAAGTACTCTACGCCTGCCACATAATACTCGAAAAGTTAGACAAAACAGATACAGAAATCTCAATTACGTTAGAGGGGATTGAAGATATTGATATTCATATGCCCATTTCATTAGGTATTGTCAATAGTTATTTACAGCTTAAATCTTCCGAGAATAAACTCAATGCTTCCGATTTTTGGACTATGGGTGTCTTGCAGAATTTTCTCCCTGTATACCTTGCCGACCCCACAAGCAGTTTTCAACTTGTCTACAATTTTCATATTGCCGAAGGCAGCCTGAAAGAGCTATTTGAGAAAAAACTTAAAGCAAAATCAAGTGCCTACTGGTCCGAAAAATTAGGAAGTCTTAATTGCCCTAATATTAATATAACTGAATTCCTTAAAAGTATATCATACCATAGATATACAACCGATGAACTTCTGCAGAGCATTGTCCGCTCACTCTACAAGCATTGGGAAGTTGGCAAAGGCTCAGAATCACAATTTGTAAATGCTTTATTTTATAAGGTATTAGTGTGGTCGAAAGAACGCAGGTCTGTTCATTATCAAGATGTACTAAAATTATTTATGGATATTAAAGATTCCTATTCAAAAGTGGTTAGTAATCCCTCAATTACACATAACTGGATAGAAGCAGTAAATTATAATGCGGCAGCACCCTCCGACCTCATGAGCTATTATGAAGGAAAAGCTGCAAGACCCTATCACATTGCCGCACAATTACCTGCACACAGGAAAGTCTGGGAAAAGAAAATAAGCGACACTCTTAAAGAGTTTGATGTTACAGTTATAAGATCTTCCAGTGGCCAAGGAAAATCAACCCTTGCCTGGCAAGCAGGGTACCAATTTAAAGACCAATATAAAATCTACCAGTTGCACATTGCCAGAACATGGGAGGAGGTGAACTCGCTTATGGAATTTCTTGAAACAAGAGTAGCTATCGGCGAAACTCCTCTTATCATAATAGATGGCCTAAATATGTATATAGAAAACTGGGCTATGCTGATCGAACGTACAGCTTCACTCCCTGTGCGATATCTTATTACCACAAGACATGAAGATTGGAACCGATATGGAGCTGACATTTCAAAGATCAGTCTGCAACATATTGATATTAATATTTCCTCAGAGGAAGCCAAAGATATATTCAGCCAGTTTAAATCTAAAGGCAAACTGCATCCCGAAACCAAAAACTGGCAGCCCATATGGGAACAAGTATATGAAAGAGGATTGCTCATAGAGTACACCTTCCTGTTGACTCGTGGCGAAATGATCCGTGATCGGTTGGCAGCACAAATAAAAACATTAAACGCCAACAGAGAATCAACATCAAAAATTGAAATACTGCGAATCGTCTCATTGGCAGACTCCCTCGGCATCCGGGTAAGAACAAGGACACTACTGAACTATATCGCAAATTCTGTTGGCTTTGGACAGGATCGAGGAGAAATGCTGGTGTCACTGGAAAACGAGTATTTCCTTAACTTTGAAAATAAATACATAGAGGGTCTACATCCCATACGCTCCAATCACCTAAAAGAATTGTTGCACAGAACATTGCCTATTTCTGATTCACTGATACACCTTTACACTTTGTTAGAGCCTGATGATATTGAGGTTTTCTTTAGTACTGCGCCGCTATTAGTAATAGAAGATCGTACGGAATTTTATAGCGCAATAGCAGAAATACTCAAGGACCGCAGCTTTATGGAAATGGTAAACGCCCTGCATGGGGTAGCCCATGCAGAACCACAAAAATACTGGAAAGAGAATCAAGAAATTTTCGACAATGCCTTTGAAACTGGCGGTATCGATCTTTTTGTTATGCATACCATTCCGGGTTCAACAATAGACACCTTTAAAAATCTTATGGATATTCTTCCTGAAGGACTTACTGGTAATCTAAAGTATTTATCTAGGAAGCTTGAAGAACTACCTGTGTATAGCTTTGAAAAAAGCGATGTAGCATCCTTTGCAGAAGAACTCCTTAAGGTGCTTGGAAAAAGAACTGCAGCTATAACTTCATACCAAGGGCTGGACCTGCTTGCTAAATGGTATCGCAAACTCCATCTCAATATCAATTTTCTAATACCTTTAATTGAGAAAGATCTCATACACAATCTTTGCAATATGCCACTTCCTGAAGCCAGAGGGCTTTTCCAGTATTTCCATATAGCTTATCCGGATCGCTTCAAGAAATTTGTCACCAGCAATAAGGAGGTCATTATCAATTATCTGAGGAAAAACAGCAACTCACTCATTATAAAAGAAAAAGGCAAAAATATCACTATCGAATACTTCATTGACTTAAACGAAGAAACGTCTACCAACGAACTTAGTGTCAACCGCATTGAGAACGTATTTGCCTTCCTTCCCTACTATGAAAGATACAACACGCAGGCCATAATGCTCCCTTTTCCAACAGAAGAGGTTATCAAAGTAGTAAAAAATGATGCGAGAAAAAATATGAGTCCAGAAAATATAATAGACCACTATGAATCCCGATACAATCGCATATGGATGGATACTATACAAAAAAACTATCAGGAAAGTTCCGCCTACCAGTGGCAAAAAAAAATGTTTGACATCCGTCAAACAGCACTGGAATGGTGTCGCTGTTTTGTACGGATAATCGATGGGAAGCTGGAAGGAAATGCCGCCAAAGTAGATCTCGCTGTAAGAACATTTCTACCTATTCAGGACAAACTCCGCAAAGCGATGTCCCCAAACAGACCTTATCCCACTTACTCGTATAAACTACCACCGAAAAAAGATCGGGATAAAGCTGAAAAAACAGTTGGCAAGTGGATTGCATCACTCACTAATTCCAATAACCAATTAACCAACCTCTTTTCGCCTAAGGGAGATAATGACCGTAACCTTGCCGCTATCAATACAAAGGCCATTTATTATGAACTGCATGTCATGCAATTGGCCTTTCATGAGATGGAAGAAAAAACAATTGCCTATTTTGATGCAGAAGTGCATCAGCTTGATGCGGAAGAGAAACTCTGGTATGGAAGACTTCTGCAAACAATTCTATATTTCATGGAACACTTGCCCATTGAAAATCAAGTACCCGTTCGTGTGGCAAGGAAAACCATTCAAGAATGGCATCAGGGTTATGAGAGTACGCGTATGAATCTTCTGAAAGAAATACTGGAGGGGGCCAGCCAGCAACTAGTTGTTAATTTCCGCCTACCTGTTGCTTTTATAGAAACCCAAACACTGACAACGGTCACCATAGCAATAGAGGATTATGATTTCGCAGCTGATAATGCACTGCTCTTGTTCGCCGAGGCGCTGATTTCTCTGGCTGATTTTCCTGCAACATTCTTTATTGTACTTAACCTAAGGAATAATACCATTATCGGAGCTCTTAGATTTACAAGAGATTTTTTTAAAGCCTATCAGGACTATATACGCACCGGAATTGAAGGTGACCTTCTTAAACTCATGCCACTGCCCTTATTACCTGACAATGAAGTTAAAATTGCATTTCCAGATATAGAAGTGCCGGAACACAAGACAGATTCAATAGGTGAGATCAAGGTCAAGTTAGTAGTTGAAGTCTGGAAATATTTTGAAGCCAAATCTAGGCTTGACCGCGGAACAACATTTGAAAAAGCTTGGCTAACCAAACTAGAGGAGCATTGTCGTGCTGCTGTTAAAAAAGAACTCAAAGCTCCTGGAATACAGGACAGCCTTTTCTTGAAATGGATAAATGATGTCCTTAATGGATCTATCCAGATTAACGTAGCAGGTTATATTAATAAATTAATAGATATTGGGCAGGAATCAGGAAAACTTAACATCTAACAGTTCCAGTAATTTACATGGTTTACATATCCTTATAATCTAGTAAATACAATTCTTAATGACAAGCTTTGATATATACATAAAATAAATAATTAGGTCATTCTACTCTTAAGTCCAAAATAATCCTGCAGTCACAACAGAGCTGGTTAGTTTTTATTCACAATATACGTCATTAAACGGTTCTTTTATTTTAATAACCAAATGTTTACTCTCCTTTTTAAATGTATATTCTCATTTATTCATGTAATTCACAATTATCAAAAAAGATAAATGAAATCAATCCAGATGAATATCTTGTTGAAATGGAATCACATTTGGTAAATCTAATTAATAGAGAAAACCAAATCAAAACTGAAATTGATGAAAATGTTGCAGTACTTAAATCTGTACGTAAATTAACAAGTGCTGGTGTGTTACAATTGATTGAAGATACGGGTAAGAAGATTGGAAAACTTGAAAGTGATTTGAATAAAATCGAACAAGAAAAAAGTAAGATTGAATCAAACAAGTTATTGATATTTGATAAACAAGATAATGTTGAAGATATTATAAATGATAATCTATCAACTATTGAATCATCGAAAGAACTACTAAAAAAATATATCAATGCCTTTGTTCATAGTATGAAAATATTGGAACACAACACCAAATATACAGTACTTAAAGTTGTAATAAGAGATTATAAACAGTTAAAAACATTCTCTATTTATAAACTAGAAAGCGTTGAAATAATGAAAGATTTGGATTATATAATACTTGACAAAACAGTAACAAGAGATATTAAAGGTGGTTATTATAAAAGATTTAAATCATCATCTATATATGCACCACTATCTAATGATGATTTAAATGAAATAATATCAACAATAAAAAATGAAATGAAATCTGGTGTATATAAAATTGGTGAAGAACTGAATTATAAAAAATTAAACTATTAATTTGGATATTCAAAATAAATTAATTAATATTTGCAAAGCACTTAATAATAAACAACAACTTAAAAGATAAATACAATGGAAACAATAAAAAACAATGAAGTTAAAGTATTAACACTTGAAGAAAAGAAAGCAAAATTAATAGCTGAAAATAATGAACAATTAAAAATTGCACTTGATAAATTAGAAAAGACCGAAGCAGCTGCTGAGCAAAGAGAAGTTGTAAAAACAAAGATAACAAAGGAATTAGATACATTAAAAAATGCTATATCAGCAAATAGTAATAATATATCTTCTTTAATTGATAAATTCGAAAAAGACTACTATACAAGTTTTTATTCAAATGTTGGTGAAGCAAGAAATGAAATCACCAAACGACATACACGTGAATTGAATGAACTTAACAAGCAACACAAATTAGAAAAAGAAAACTTTAAGGTTATATATAACCTACCCTTTGATTTGGATGCAAAACCAAAAGATGAAAATATTTCAGTTGAAGAAAGAATAAAATATGCATTAGCTAAACGTAGTAATGGTTCAGATAACACACCAGATTATAGAGTTTTAATTATAGATAATAAAGCAGTTGCAGTAATTAAAAATGATGATTCACCAATGCTTTCATCAATAAACGTTCCTTACACCTCAAATAATATTGGTAAAGTAGCAATACTTAAAGCTGATGTACTTATAAAGGAATGTAATAAAAATTTATCAATAGTACCAAATGCAAACAGAATGAGTATTGAAGATATAAAGGATGAACAAAAAGAGAAAGTACAAGATTACATTAATAAAAAGAAAGTTGAAACATCACCTGATATAAAAACAGATTTAGGTGGTGATTTAGGTAAACTATAATAACAAAAACAAATACCACCTAAGAAGATTAAAGGATAACTGTAATGGTTATCCTTTATTTATTACTACGCTCCAATACAGACCAAATAAGACAAGATAAACAACAAATAATATAGGTGTTATATTAAATAATATCGTTGCTTAAATCGTTTTAAAATGAATATAAATAAATAAGGTTATAGTAATTGATAGCCTTTTCTTTTGATTAAATATTAAGTGTTACAGATTCATATATATGTTATTAAGTTCTTCTTGTCTTATGCCTAAATACTTTCGTGTAATTGCAACTGATGAATGATTAAATAATTCACTTAAATAAATCAATGCATTTTCAGATTCACCATTGTTTTGATATACTCTTCTACCAAAAGCCTTACGACACGAATGTGTGGATATGTTAAGTGTTTTGGCTTCTTTGGTGAATACTTCTTTCAACAATCGATTCAAGTGTTGGTTGGTAATTATTGAACCTTTATTTGTTATGAATGGTGAACCAGTTGCATCAGCTGGAATGATAGCCCGAATTGAATCATTGATTGCTATTATCTTTTTCTTACCAGTCTTTTGTTCCGTGATTGCAACCTTATCTTGTTGTAGTTGTTCATAAGTAAGTTGAAGCACATCACCACTTCGCAAACCAGTATTAACTGCAATGATTAAGTAAGTACCAATCAATTTTGTTTTTGGTTCTTTGATTAGTTTGTTAGCAACATTCATTACTCTATCGAAATCAATGTAATCGCTGGTTGTGTTGGAATCTTTCTTGCTCATAGTCTTTATATATTTAAATGTTGATATTGAATAACCACCATCAACCAGCATTAGAATTCAAACTACTTTGTTATTTATATTCGTTTATATATTCAATATCCTTATCAATTCTTTCTTGAAGACAATCAAAGTAAACTTCGTGTTGCTCCTTTTTGATTGTCTTATTACCTTCTAATAAGTAATAAGAATATGTATCATTCCAAGCTAACACAATCAATAACCATCCTTTATGATGGTGACCATTTACCAAAAGAAGTAAACCTTTATTTTGGTAATTAAGTAATCGTTCAACTCCCCAACTCCAAAATACTTGGTGGTTAAGCTTTAATAACTGAACCGTTTCATCAACGTTAAAATCACGTTGAACCAATTTTTCGATATTCTCAAATTTTTTGTTTAAATTTGCCATAGCTATATGTGTTTGATTCATTTGAATCGAATGCTGGTAATAAGCGGTGCTAGTAACACCGCTTTTTTTATTTGGTGGTATTTCAATATGTCAATGAATAAGTTCCTTATTGGAACACTACAAATGTAAAACAAAAAATGTTCACTTACAACATTATTTTATCATAAGTAAACATTTTTTTATAATTATTTTTTTCAATACCTTGCGAACCCTTGATTTTACTGGTGTTCATAAATAAATGTACACTTATGAACTAAGTACACATTTTTATTTTTGTTGATAATGGTGGATTACCAACGATGAAATCAAATAAAGTAAGAATTTTGGGTGTTTTTCCAGATTTCAACTTTTTTACGTGGATTGGCTGTATTTTGGAGAGTATTTTGGTGGGTATTATTTGGATTGCTTTTAATTAAGGCGTAATAATATTTTATTCTAAGATTAAACTTATTTATTTTTTGTATAATTGCTTCAAATTAAAATTTATATAATGGATAAACAAAATGACAATATTGGGTTACTAAAAGATTTTTTAGAACTACATAGTATAAGTTATAACAATGCAAGAGTAGGATTTGATTGTGATTTCGATATTACTGTACCGACAAATATTAACGGTGTAACTGTATCTTGCAAATCAAGAATTACATTCACTGGTAATGGAAAATTTGAAGGTGAAGTAATTGTAGATTGTGATTTACCAACTGCAAAATACCCAACAACATTTTTAGCATATTATAATGATATGAACATTGAAGATGATGCACTAATTATTACAGGTACACATCCATCAATTGGAATATATACAGCTATCTTATCTATCTAAATTATTTAATACAATATGAACGCTATTTTATAGTAGCGTTCATATTATATATTATTTGTTCGATTCTTTTGGTTGATAGTTCATTTTCTTCACCAAGTATAATGTATTTCATTTCTTTGCTTATATTATCATCAAGTAGATTAAAGCTTTCATATATTTTAATATCTCTTAATATCATATAGCTTAGTATTCCATTCTTTACATATTGGAATGTAATGTTTTCATTTTTCTTTAATAGTTCATATCGATTCATTTTGGTTTGTTTTGTTGTTGATGTTGTTTTTTATGTTATGTTTAATGTAAATGCTGGTTTTTACTGCATTCTTTCCTTAAGTTTATTTATTGCTTTATCTCTTATTTGTTGTATTCTAGCTTTGGTCAAATTAAATTCATTACCAATTTTTTGCAATATAATCTTATCACCATTTGCGTTATCAAAACCGAAATACATTTTAATTACTGTTCTTTCTTGTGATGTTAAATACTTCATTGATTGCTTTAATTTATAGTTAACATCATCCTCTTCAAATATATCATCTTCATCAGCTTTAAAATCATCATTATCTTCAATTCGATTTGCATAAGGTTTTGCATAAAAGAAATGATTGATTTCACTTTGTGTAAATTGGTTAAGTTCTTCAATATCATTTTGAAATACTTCATATTGATTTTTTTGAAATAAGCTTTCAACTACTTTACCAATCTTATTAATTGCTAGTGTTTGTTTTTGTGGGCTTCTTATTAAATCGGCTTGGTTCATAAGAAAATCGTTTATTCCTTTCTTTATCCAAAATGATGCATAATAAGAAAACTTAATATTAAGGTCTGGGTTAAACCTTTCAACTGCACTTATTAAACCAATGTTACCTTCACTAATTAAATCATCAAGTTCAATTGATTCTGTTTTATTTAGTATTGACCTATATTGTTTTGCGAAGTGTATAACCAATTTAAGATTTGATTCTATTATTTTATTTCTTGCTGTTGTATCACCTTGATTAATTAAAATGTATAAGTCTTTAACATCTTGTGATGTTAGGGTATCAAATTTTGATAAGTCTTGATAATACTTTTTGTTGATTATCTGTTTGTCATAGTTTTTCATATTTATTGTTTATATATAAATATGCTGGAAAACTGAAAAGAACAGGTTTTGATAAAAATAAACTTGAAATAAATTAAAAAACCTTCAACTGTTTAGATTGAAGGTTTTTAATTTTTAAAAGTTTGCACCACTTTCGATAATTGCAACTCTATTTTGATGATATGATATATCTGTTACACTTACAACTGGTGCTGGTAACATTCTGTTAGCTTGTGCCATCTTTGCAGCAAGTAAATCAATATCAATCTTAAAGCCGTTTTGTCTCCCTAAATTGCTGTTACCTCCAACTACACCACCTCCATTAAAATTAGGCACTCCAATTGATTTAAAGAACATTGAACCACCTGCTGCACGTTGTTGTTGTTCGTTTAAGATAACTTCACCTTGTTTAACGTATGCAAGTGTATCATCACCATTACTTAATGGAATAACATTTGCACCGTTGTTAATTACACCACTTCTTAGCGTTGGAATGATACCACCTTCTGCTTTACTTGGTACTTTGGTTGACACAATGTTTTTAACGGCTGCAAAACCTGTTGCTGCTGCCATTGCAACCGCTGGTATTGCCATTGGATAACCTAACTTAACACCCGCTGCAATACCTAAATAAGTATTAATCAAAGCTTGTGCAAGTGCTGCGGCTTTTCCTGCTGCTGTTTCTTTCCCAAGTAAATCAGCGACAACACCAGCTGTTGCACCCAACGCATTGATTTTGCTTAGTTGTAAGTTTTCATCAATTTGTTTTTGAGCGTTTGCGTGTTTTTGTTTAATAAGAGTTGTATCAGCACCAGATTTATTTGCTGCTGCCAGTTCAGCTTGGTATCTTATATTTTCACGTGCAGTTTGTAAATCAAAATCATTTGTGAATTTTTCCTCGTCTAAGATTCTTTGATTATCTAAATCAATTGCTTGTTTATCTTTCTTTGCTTGTTCTCTTATTACATCGGCTTCATCGTTTTTAACTTTATTATCAGCGTTGATTATATCTACAGCTGCGTTAAAATCAGTTTCGCTTATTTGTCCATTGGCAAGCCTTAAAGTTTGAAATTCAATTTCTTTAATTGCAAGTGCATCGTTTTCACTTTGTTTTTGCAATAGCTTTTGTTCAGTAAAGAATGTTTCATCTTGTATCTTAACATCAATACTTCTTTTGTATTCATCCAATTCAAGTTGAGCATTTGTAATTGCAACATCAGCTTGTTTCTTTGCAAAGTCATTTTTAAGTTTTAATGATTCAGATTCATAAGCTAATTGTGAAATCTTTTTATTATCGTATTCCTGTTTAACAAGTGCTAACTTTTTAGCAAGTAATTGTTGTTCAAAGATTAATTCATCTTCAAGTGATTTCTTTTTAAATCCTTGTTGTGATGTAAACAAATCAATTTCTTCTTTGCTTTTTCTAAGTGCAGCATCAACAACCTTTGCTTGTTGTGCAAGTCTTTTTTGTTCAGCTGCTGTTGCATCTTGTTGTGCTTTTTCTCTTTTGGCTTGTGCATCATCATTAAGTTTATCTTGTGCATTTTGATTCTTTTCAAGTCTTTTAGTTGATTCAGCATCAATTGCAATCTTTCCTAATTCTGCTTTTTTAATTGCATCAACTTCACCTTGTTCAATTTTCCCTTTATTCTGTAATTTAATAGCATAAGCAGTACCAAGTCTTTGAAGGTCTGCTATTTCTTGATTTGTTAAACTTCCTTTAATTCTTGCAGCTTCAATTGCTTGTGTTATATCTTTATTTGAAAGTACTGAACGTTGTTTGTAATTTGCTGTTTCAATTGCTTCTGCTTGTTGTAAAAATGCAATTCTTTCTTTTTCGGTTAGCGTTCTATTTTTACTTTTAAGAATCAATTCATCATATTGTTGTGATGCTTTGGCGTTTGCAACTTCTTGTGAGTTCATAGAATCCTCTAAATCTTGTTGTGCTTCTTTTAACTTGGCTGCATCTTTTGCAGCCTTTGCCATATTATCACCTAATTCAGAAAAAGCTTTACCAGAATCTTGTGTTGAATCAAATAAAGATGCAAGTGCTTGTTGAACAACTCGAATTGCAGCACCAAAGGCTGCCATACCTTGTTCAAGTTTATCCACGAGCGGGTCAAACGTTTTGAAGTAACCGATAAGTAAAACAACTGCACCAATGATTAAACCAATACCAGTTGCTGCCAATGCAAGTGTAAAGATTCTCATTGCTCCAGTTCCAACCGCTGTTGCAATGCTTAAAGCTTTTTGTGCTGTTGTCATTCCATCAGTTGCAGTTGCTGAATTTCTTATTTGGTCAACTGAATCTTTAACTTGGTTTTTCATTGATGAGAAAACACCAGAAAAGTTTGAAAGTGTTTGTGTTGCGGCTTGCACCTTTCCACCAAATAAACCAGTATCTTGTAATGCACCAGTTATTGCGGTACGATAATCACCAATCCCAATTTTTTGTTTTTCGTAACCCGATACATTATCTTTAATGTATTTATTATTTGCATCTAGTTTTTCGTTGATTGCATTTAAAGAAGCTTTACCCTCATCTGTAGTTGTATTCAATTGATTACGTAGTGTAAGCAATTGTTTATTGTTTTCACGTGCTTGTGCTATCGATACGTTTTCTTTTAATACAGCTTGTGTTGTTGCTTCTGTTGCAGTTGCAAATGCACTTTGTGCTGTATTCAATTGTGTAACAATATTCTTTTGCGTTGAATATTCAGATTGAAGTCTTTTTAATTCAACTTCATTTTTTGAAAAAGCATCAGTACTTGCAAGATTTGCATTTGTTAATTCCTTTTGTGCTGCTTTTAATTTATCTATTTCACCACGTGTATCAGTCATTTTACTTATTAATGCTGATGTGTTTATATCCAGATTAAGGATTTCAACTTTGTTTGCCATTCTATTTCATAGTATCTATTTTTATGTTATTGTTTTTGTTTTTAAATGTATATTACATTTGAAGTTACTGAATCGTGTTGTAGTGTTACACCCCAGCTTATAACACTAGTACCACCTAATACACTATTACCCATATATTCCACATTACCTATTACATAATTAGTATTAACACCAGTATAAAATATTGGTAATGAGAAATTATTAAAGTCGTATGTATTTAAAGTTAAATCATCTGGTAACACCATATCAGTATTAAAGTAAACTTTGATTGTTCTTACATTACTATCAATCGAAAGTGTTTCAATACTTGTAATTGTGATATAAGTTAAATCTGCTGCTGGTGGCACATAGTGACAAGTTGAATTATTTTCAAAATAATATGCATTTGAAATAATATTTTCATTTGGTAATTGTAAATAAAAGCCCCAGAAATTTCCAGCTAATACATTAAATGAAATTGTATTACTAACAGGATATACAGTTTCTTCATAGTAATAAACTGGGTCAACGTTAAATGGTGGTGGGAAAACTCCAAAATCGTTAGGTTGTCCAATCACTTTAATTTGATGTGGTAAAACTGCATCAGTTGCAAATGTTATAACAACATTACAACCATTTGTTACAATGTTGGTTATTGTTATATAAGTACCGTTACCAGTACTACCACTACCGTTACCACCTGTATCAAAGTTTTTCATATAATCAACTTTAATTAATTCAACTCTCGTTGATTTTCCATCAATCCAGTTTAATATTTTATTGACTAAATAGTAACTACCAAGTTGTTTAACATATATCAACTTTTTAAAATCGAAGCTTTCAATATCTGAACTATTAAGATAAAATTCAACTTGCAATAATTTTGATTTATCTAAAATTGATTCAATAGTTGAATAGTAATTATAAATAATTTCTTGAAATTTTAATCTTGAAAAACTATCATTCGTGAAGTTACTTATAACTGTACTTACATTCATCACTTGTGACCCTATCCTAACAGGATATGTTGCAGTATAATTGTTAGCACGTAAAAAGTAATATCTACCAGTTAATTCTTTGTAATTAATCGTTGAATCATCTTTAACTTCTTTATCCCAAAACTTATATACATTTGATGTATTGGAAACAAAACCACTTCTATATTCTGGACTATAAATTTTTGATGCAATTACTGTTGTTGAATCTTTTAAATTCTCGTTACTGATTGAAATAAACCCATCATTATGTGTATCATTTTCCGCATTGTATTTATACTTAAAATAACTTTTCTTAGCATAATCATCAACTATATATTTTTCTGAAACTTTAGTTAAAAACTTATCACTCCAATCAAGGTGTTCATCACCTTGTAATATTTCTGCTAGTGTTAAAAAATCAATCTGGTTTGTGTATTTGTTTTTAAACATCGTCAATCCAAACCTTTGCATTATCTCATTAACAAAATCTTTAACTGAAAAATCAATCAAAGCTTCTGAGAAATTCGCATTGTATCCAGTTACTAAATCAATATCAGTTAAGATACTTCCAATAATAGGTGTACCAACACTAAACAATGAATACGATGTATCTTTTGTAACTGCCATTAAACTTAATCTATCACCCGCATTTGCTGATACGATTACTGATTGATAAATGTCACCGTTAATTTGTCCACTTGATTTAAGTGTTGTACCATTATAGATTGACCATTTAACATAACCAGTATTTAGTTCACCGATAGAAAACGACCCACTACATTTAATTCTATAAGAACCACTTACATTAAATGTAGTATTAGTCATTTGTGGTGATGCTATAGGATTAGGTAATAAGATTACATTGTATGAATAAAAACCAAGAACGTTATCATAAAAAGTAACAATATTTGAATATTGTGATGTAACTGGTGTTAAACTTGGTTCATTTGTTGGTACTGGTTTTGGAAATGTCATATAAAGATTTGTGAAATCTATATTTGAAAAAACTGAACCAGAATAACTAAACCCTGCAAAATCAAAAATCCTATTCCATAAGTAACTTACTTTAGCACTTGGTATTTGATAATCAATATTTATATAAGTTGTTGCAGCTGTAGCCCCAGTTGTTGTATATTCATTTTTCCCGTTGTAATCCGCTATAATGTATTTATAGTTAAGTGTAGTTGATGTGAATGAATTCAAAACATTGTCTAAGTTTTTTATATGATTCAAACCTTGAATCCCTACATCACTAAGATTTTTGTTTTCAATTGCTTTAAAGAAATCAATGTTACCATCATAAATGTTAAGATTGAAAAATTCATCAGTTTGGGTAAATACACCCCAACCATTATAAATAACTGCATCGTTACCAACAAAATAATTCACAACATTTTTTTGATATGGTAGATTAGAATCGTTACCAACTACACCCAAAAAATCCATCGTTAAAATATTCTTTGGAGTTTTAGGAATCTTGATATTTTTAGTGAAGTTTGTTTGTCTATTTGACAAACTAGCCAAATCATTAACTTGAAATGTTTTTGAAATTTCTGTTACATCGGCTAATTCAATTTCTTTATTATTTATATAAAGTTTTTCATTATTCATTATAATGTTTGCGTGTATATCTCTGGTAACGTTATTGTAATATTCATTTTGTAGTTTGAATATTTATTATTGAAAGGGATTGAACCATCACTTATTTTTACACCTATGAATTTTCCTTTAACAAATTGATTGAATGGTGTTGTATGTACATACATTTCAACTTTGGGTGATAGCAAGATTGATTTCACATATTCTTTTTCTTGTTCGTTGAATCTTGCATTTAGTTTTAAAGTTTCAAAACCATTCTTACCAGTAATGTTACTGGTGCTTGTGATGTTTTGTAAATTATCGGTGAAACCATTTATTTCATCAATTGTTTTTGTGCTTAAGGTATTTTCAAATATTTCATCAAATAACCAATAAGACCACCCACCAGAAGCATTAAACCATTTCAAATAAACACCAGATTTTGATTCATATCTTTTAATGTTAATATTTGAAGAGAAAGAACCATTAACCCATAATTCAAGATTGTTTAACGTGGTTGATAAGTTGATTAATTCAGTATTAAATTCATTAGTTTCACCATCTGAAAAATATATCCTTTTAACTTCTGTACTAGTACTTGTAAACATACTAGATTGATTAACTGTACTTGTATTCTTAAACTGATAGTTATAACCTATATTCAACCCATATATAGCAATATCAAACGGGTAACCTTCAAAATATGGTGCATAGTAATCAATATTATTTAGTGTTGGTAGTAACACCCTAACTGGATTTGTAGATTCAATTTTTTGGATATAGTTTGGTAATTGTTCAACACTTTTAATAAATGAATAATTTTTAGTTACTTGAACCATTGAACTAGCATCATAAATTTTAATGAGTGCGGTTAAGTTATATGATAGTGTTGTATCATCATAAATGAATGATGTTGTTAAGTCTGGAATCAAAGTATCATTGAAATTATTTTGATTGATTAAGACCTTAACAATATCTTTAAAGTTGAATGTGAATACTCCATTGATTGGGTAAACCTTAAATATTTTTGAATTAATAATTATTTCTGAATATCTTACATCTGTTAAAGTATTACAGTGATATTCAATTATTGAATTGTTATAAGCTGGATTTAAGTTTAATGGTGTTTTGTTAAATATAATTGAACCTGTTGACATTATTTATTTTGGACTAATTTTTCTATCATTACAGTTACTTCATTAACAAAAGCTGTAACGTTTATTTTATTCAACCTTTCAAGTATTGAATCAATTCTTTCTGGTGTAATCACTTCATCATATATATGAAGATGGTTTTCTTTGTTTGTTCCTTTTTCACCAATCTTTCTAGCAATTAAATATGCGAGTGTTGATATTTTCATTTTATCTTCAATTGGTTTTATTCCTTTTTGAATTAACCATTTTTCGATTGGTGCAATTGGTGGCATTCTACCAGCGACCCTACCAGCTAAATAAACATAACCAGTTAAAGTTGCTGATGTAGGTGTATATTTGATTTCTAAACCCTTTTCGAATTCACCAGATACTTTTTTACCACTTGCATTATAAACAGCTATTATATCAGCTTTAATTGCTTCAAGTTCTTCTTTAATTACAAGTTGGTTTTGTTCATCAATATTCATCTTATTTAGTTATTGTAATACTATAAGTGACAAGAACACCATCAAGATTAAAATCAAAAAGGTTAATTACTTCCATTGTTTGAAACTTGTTAATTTGATAATCTGAACAAAGAATTGAATCTTTAACAAATTGGTTTGAATTGGTTATTAATGGTCTTATGTTGTTGTCAAATTTATCTTTATACCCTTCATCAATATCACTTGAAACAAGCAACATATATTTTCCAGTATAAGTTTTTGTTTCGTATCCAGAATCTGAAAATGAACTATCAATTGTAATTGGGTCAACGAATAAATGAACCTTTCCGTTATCCATTCCACCGTATAAATTTTGATAATCACTTCTTGAATACTCAAAGACCCAATCATTATTGATTGATACATTTTTTAAAAAATCATATAGCATTATTTTAGTTGTTGTTTTCTTTCTAACTCAGATATTTCTTTCTGAATCTTATTCTTTTCGTTATCCATTCTTAACTTGGTAAATACAACCAAGTATGGTAACTTTTCTATTTCATTCCATCGAAGCACATCTTCTTTGGCTAATGAATCAATTACATTTAATTCTTTAAACTTTGACATTCTTTGTTTGGCATTAACCGATTCAACATTTATATCAAATGAATCATCTGTTAACTCATTTATTTCCATATTAGTTATTTCGATTAACTCACTTTTTATATTAGAAATAATACCGTAGAAATCAGTTATTGTAAAGTTTAATATGTGTTTATCTTTTAATCCAGTTACTAACTTGATTGATTCAATTATTGAATCAATTGAACCTACATTAAAATTGTCTCTTATTGTTGTTACTTCACCAAATGTTAATTGCTTTACTGGTGTTATTTGAAGCTTTTTAGAGTTCCTTTTGTACCATTGATACATTGGGTTATTTATTTCTTTTAATGGCTTTAAAAGGTCTAAAATCACTAAATATTCTTGTACTAGTTTTTTATCTTTCAATTGAAAGAATTGATATACTTTATAATTAATTATCTTTTCCATTTCAAGTTGAAGTGTGTACTTTTTTTACTGAACTTCATTAAGAAAAAATACCTTAATGCATCAATAATATGATTATAAGTATCAATTGGTATTGATGTTTGATTACCTTCTTTATCTTTCATCCAAACATAATTTTGAAGTTCTTTTATAAGGTTGATACTTCTGCTGGTAACTCTAAATGGTTGTTCTTGGATTAACTGAATACCGTAATTGATTGAATCTTTACCTTTAACAACTGGCAACACCGTTAAGCCGTAGTACTTCAATTCAGCAATTGATTTTGGTTCAGCAGAATCAGCATATATAACCCCATTTTTTGCATTACTGGATTTTATGAGTGCTGATAGTTGACTGTTTAATAATCCTTTTTGATAAATAACTTCATCAACTATTATTTCACCATTGTAACGATATACACTTACTAATGCTGATGGGTCATTTGTGAAACCAAAATCAAGTCCAGAACCTAATAGCTCTGCATTTTCTGGTAGTGAATCAATTTCTTTCCAATCTGTTAGTATTGCGCCAGATTGAATACCAAGTTGACCCAATCCCATTACTTTCCATCTATTAGCCCAATAATCACTTGTTGTTGCTTTTACTTCCCAACTTTCGATTTCAGTTACAATTTTCTTATCTAAAAACTCATTGTCTTTGTATGTTAGAATCAAAAAATCAACTCCATCATTACCAATCAATTCAGTATGTGCATAAAATGGTGCTGATGGATTGTAATCTAAAAATGTGAATTGTTTTGTTCTAACATTTAATTCTTGAAAAGCTTCAAAACTTACATTATTTGCTTCGTTGATAAATAAAATATCTCTTCGTGAACCTCTTAATTTTGTTGAATCATCAGCTGAAAAGAATTCAAATGTTGATTTATTCAGTTGATATGTTCTATCTGTTTTATTGTGATTCTTTTCATCATACAAACCCAATTTGACAATTATGTCTTGAAAATCTTTGTATGCTCCACGCTTAAGTACTGGTATCGATTCAGCAACTACGCTTATCAACACTTCACGTTTAAGTGCATAAAGAATTAGGTAATGAAGTATTGAATATGTTTTACCAGCCGATGTACCACCTTGTACAACTCTTATAGGTTGTTTCAATGCTGCAATTTTTGTAAATGCTTTGCTTGGTGTAATCATTAAAATCCAATTTCATCTTCTTTTTCGTTATCAGTTAAATAATTAACATCTTTTGGTTTTGGCAATTGAATTGGTTTTACTTCTTCATAATCAGCATTAATAAGATTATCAATAAGCTTTCTTTGTTCTTCACTTCCAGCTGTGATTTGTATTACAGTTGCTTGTTCATTCTTATTAATATTTTCTGAAATGTGTTTAAGATTCCATTCAACAAATTTGCGTTCCATTATCCAAGCGTAACGTGTCCATTGACCCGTTGTATCATCCATCATCTTTTTTGCAAGCATTTGTTTTTGTCTTATCAATGCTAAATGAATCATTCCTATAAATTCTTTTCCAATTTCTTCATTTGGGTGAAACTTTCCAGCTTTCCATTTTTCAAAAGTTGATTCACTTATTTTATTTTCATCTGGTAAATTTTTATTAACCAAAAAAACAAGGTCTTTATCTGTTAAGAAAAGTATATCTTCATCACATAATACTGTATTAAGTTCAGCAACCCAATATTGCATTTTAAACGGTCTTCCAGCCCCTCTTTTTTCTAATTCATTATTCATAGTTATAATTGTTTATATTTCAATTATACTATTGTTACGGTTGTTTGTAAAGTCAAATAAAAAAGCTACCTATTTGGTAGCTTCTTATTATTCTTTTTTATCTTCAATTATTTCGTTTAAATCCTTTTTAAGTGATTTAAGTTTATCAATAAATTCTTTAAATAAAACCCAAAAAGATTTGTTTCCTAGTTTCATACTTGATTCATCAAGTGATTTAATTTCAATATAAATCCAGAATGCTGTCATTACTTTTGCAAGTAAATGTGTTATACCAAATAGTAATCCACCAAGTATAAATTTATCAATTAGGAAAGCCATTATGATAGTTGTTAAATAAAAGAATGACTTAACAACTATATTAAATAACTTATGTGATTTGAATGATTCCACCCCACCAAGTTTGATTGATGTGTATATTCCAAGTGCTGTATCACTTAAGATAAAAAGTATCATTATTAAGATTAACCCTTTTATTGGAGTAAAGAAGGTTGTGAAGATTGCTAGTATTATTAAAAGGGTTTTCAATGTGTTTTTGAAATGTTAATTTGCTTTATTGTTATTGTATTTTATGGTTTTCGATATACAACTCTACTACCAGTAAGTGTATATAAACCACCAGAAGGTAATAATGAATCTGCATCAGCTGCTGCATCATTTGCATAAGCACCATATGTCTTAATTGATAATCTATCAACGAATGTTGTATTTGCTGTTGTACCAGTTATATTTAATCCAAACACTATTGTATTGGCACTATTTGCTTGTGAATTATTACCGTGTACAAATGAAGCACTACCTAATGCCTTTGATGAAATACCACTAGCGAATGAAACAGGACCACTAGCGATTGAAGTATCACCTTGTGCGTGTGATGCATTTCCAATTGCTTGGGTAGCACTACCTTCTGCGTGAGAACCAAAACCTCCACTAGCAATTGTATTACTACCTTCAGCGTGACTACTATCACCAAGAGCCTTAGTACTACCACCTTCAGCGTGACTAGCATTCCCACCAGCTACTGTACTTTGCCCTTCAGCGTGACTTGAAAAACCACTAGCAACAGCATTTTGACCTTCAGCTAATGCACCTGTAGCAGTTGCTCGATTAGTAGAATTAATCATAACAATAGCATTAGTCCCAGTTCCAGCACTCCAATATGAACTACCACCAGAACTAGTTGTAACAGAACCATCAGCCATTAAATATTGTGATGAAGTACCACTTGGGATTTTAAAACCTGCTGCTTTTACTTTACCTGTAGTTATTTCTAATTTAACATCAGCATCATAAGTTCCATTCGCACCAATTAAAACTAAACCAGCTGATTCATAAATCATTGACTGCTCAATAGTTCCAGTTGCTGAACCAAATCTGGCAATAGCTTGTGGAACGTGATTATTTTCAGTTAAGAAGTTAGCTGTAAGTGTTGAACCATTTGCCATTAGGAATTGGTTAGCAGTTCCACCAAAAAGTTCAAATCTTGAAGCTTTTATAAAACCATTTTTTTGAATTGAAGTAGTAACTGTTCCATCATTTGTGATTGTAAATGCAGTTGATGGTGAAAGTATTGTAGCATCAATTCCAGCAAACCAAGAAAATACTGGACTTGCAATATTTGCTTTTAAATTCAATGCAACTTGTGTTGGGTTACTAATTGGTTTATTTATATCACTAGTGTTATCAACATTACCTAGACCTATATCATTTTTATTAATTACAGCAATTACAACTTTACCAGTTGAATCAATACCAAGATTGTTTACTGATGAACCAGCTGGTACACTTTTGATGTTTAACCCATCAACAAATGTGGTATTAGCTGTTGTACCAGTTATTCTAGCACCTAATACAATAGTATTATCAGCTGTAGCGGTTGAAGCTGAACCGTGAACAAATGAAAAGTTACCATTTGCTATTGCACGAGTTCCACTTGCAAAACTTGATTCACCATTAGCTTGTGAAAATATACCTTGTGCTGTTGCGTAGTTAGTTGTAGCACTAGTTTGGTTACCTTGGGCGTGTGAATAATTACCAGATGCAAGTGTCTTAAAACCTTCTGCGTGTGCATTTGTTCCCGTTGCTTTTGTTTGGTCACCTTGTGCGTGTGATGCACCACCACTTGCTATTGTACCAACACCTTCTGCGTGTGATATACCTCCAGTTGCTTGTGTATTTAATCCTTCAGCGTGTGAGTTTGAACCAAATGCTTTTGTTAGTTCACCTTCTGCGTGTGATGTATATCCTGTAGCTTGCGTTTGATAACCTTCTGAATATGAATAAGTACCAGATGCTATTGTTTGATAACCAGCAGCAAGTGAATAATTACCACTTGCATCATTTTGATTGTTTTTTATTTTGATTGCATTAGTTCCTGTACCAGCTGACCATACACCACCAGCATTAATTGCAATTTGTTGTGCAGTACTAACTGGTTTGTTTGCATCACTTGTATTATCAACATTACCAAGACCTATATCAGCTTTATTAATAATAACAACGCCTGTTTTACCGTTTACAGATTCAACATCGCCACCTACACCACCTTTTAAAAACAAAATAGGCGCTAACACATCAATCAAAGCAATTTGTGAAGTATATACAATACCATTTACTTGTACATCACTATAATGTGTTGATGACATCAATTGAAAGCGATTATCATAAGCATTATAAACGCTTATATTGTTTAAGCCGTGAGGTATAATTATAAAGTTTTTGATATATTTTAATCCATTATATCGAAATGTTTTTGAATCAATTGTTTGAAATATTTTCATTAAATTTTTCTAAATCTAAATGTTCTTTCAACATCAGTTGAATCTGAACCATATACGTTATTATGCCAATTTGGGAATGTTGATGTACTTACATTCAAATACATCTTGATTATTTCCCATCTTGCTCCAGCAAGTTGTAATTGCTGTGTACTTATATCTTTAAGTGAATTTCTATCAGCTATTTCACCATCTTGTGGTGTCTTTGTAGTCGCTCCAAATGGTGTAAAATTGGTATTGATTTGTAGTACATACTTAGACATAAAATAATCACTTAAAAGTGCTTTAATTCCGTCTTGATGATAGTTAACACCGAAGTAATTGAAATCACAACCATCTAACAAAGGTTGATAGGTTGGATTGGTTAAGTTGTTTAACAAATCAAAATAAAACCTATCACCTAAATTTACTTTTAATTCAGTTATTTGGGCTTGTTCAATAATTGGATTAATCTTTTTTTCATCAATCTTATTACCAATATCTTTATAAGCTTGTAATTGTGTTGGTGTTAATATATTATTCATTTATCGGTTGCTGTTTTTGAATTATCGGTGTTATTGTCCAATCATTTGAAGGGTTGATTGGTTGATGGAATTTTGAAAACAATAATTGGAAAGCATCAGTAATGATATTTCTTTCTTCTTCTTTATTTTCCCAATGCATTTGTTTAGCTTGAATCAATAATTCACCGCTATTACCAAAAATGCTGTTATCTGAATCTTCAATTAAGATTGAAGGAACACCAAAAGCTTTACGAATATTTTTTGCTGTTGATTGTTCAGTACTTTCAAACTTTTTATCATCAATATTTGAATCAATGTTTTGAATAAGTATGTGTTCAGCTAGATTATCACTTTCAAGATTTGCTTCTAAAAGCAAAACACCACTTGAATTTTCTGAACCTTTTAAATCTTTGATTGTAGCTTCAAAATCTCGTCTTTCACTATCATTTTGAAATGGTTTTGTTACAAATAATTTTGCACCAAAAAATCCTTTACGTAAACCACTATTTTTAAATAATGCAGCTTGAAATTCAGAATCAGCATCATAAAGAACACTATCAACATCACTTAAAGAATACAATTCATTAAAATCAGCTGTAATGTGTAATATTTGCCCTTTGTACTTGTTCCAACCACCAGAAAATTCAACTTGTGATTCAATTACTTTAGGATTTGGATTGAATTTATCAATTATATTAAAGTCCTTTTTTTCAATCTTTTTACCTTTTGATTTATCCCAGTTGTCATACACTATATACTTACCAGCGTAACCAGTTGAATCAGCTTTACCAATTCTTCCATCTTCACTTGTGATTAAATCAACACTAGTTACTTCATAAAGTGCATTAAAATTGATGTGTAAAAAGATGTTGTTTTGCTCGCTAAATTCCCTTGATACAATTCTTAGTAATTGATTAACATTAAGACCTTTTTTGTTGATTATAAGAGTATTTTTATCTGGTACATTTTGAGTAAATTCAAAACCTTTACCGTATATGTATTTTGCATTTAAATCAACACATTGTTTTGCTGTTACTGATGAATTAATTAACGATTTAACTAATTGTGGATAACAGTTATCTAAACCCCAGTTGAATATTCCATCTACAGTATTGTATTTTATCGATAATCTATTATCAACATCAACTAACTTTATTTTCATTATTCATATTCATTTTCTGTTTCGTTATTTTCAATCAATTCTTTCCAATTTTCTGGATATTTTTCAAACATTGATATTCTGTTTGGATTAGCTTGTAAAAAGCCAATTGCAACATCATCATCACATTCGTTTTGGCTAATAAATTGACCATTATCAAATGTTATTTTTGATACTCCTAAATCATTTCTTAATTTGAAATTATTTGCAATTTCATTATCTAACACTTCAACATCTTTTGTGATACCACTATCAATTAACTTTTTGTAGTATTCTGAAAATTTATCTTTACAGCTTGTACATACTTTTACATTGAAAACTACTTTGTAAAAATCAGTCACTTCATTCTTTAATTTTGCATTACTTGAAAGTTCATCGAATGGTATTTGAAGTAATTCTTTTAATCTATCTATATTCATATTTTTGTCTTTTTAAATAAAAAAAGGTAGATAGCTTTTATATCTATCTACCTTTTAATTATACTATTTTAATCTACTTTTGTAAAGTTGTTACGCTCCTAAAAACAAAGCGTCATATTTTGTTTTACTTGCTGCATAAGTACCTTCTAAATAAACGTTGAATGGATATGTTTCACCGAAGTTTTCAACACTTCCAATTTTAAATAAGAATGAACCATCATTTTCAAGTGAACTTGCTGAACCTTCTGACATTCTTAATCCGTTTTCAATTCCAAAAACTTTGTATTTATCTACATTACCAGCACCAGCAAATTTTGTTGCTACTACTAATACAAATTCACCACTTGATAATTCTTTAATTCTTTCAGCATCTGTTGCTGATTGTCCAAAAACTCTACAAGCAAATGAATGATTGAAAGTATCTAATCCATCATTTACACTAAATTCAGTTGCTGTGTTACCTAATTGTTTAATCCAACCGATTTCATAACCTTTTGACCCGCTTTTAAGAGTTAAATTGGTTACTGTTGCACCCGATTGTGTAAGTGCTGTTAAGTCAATATCACTTTTATTGATTAATACCGCTTTACCACCATCAAGACCACCAATTGCACGGTGTGCAGTTGTACAATCATAACTAATGTTTGCTGATAAGCGATTACATAAATCTGCCATATTATATTATATATTTTTTTCTTTTATGTTATTTTTTTAAAGCTTTGGGTGTTTATTACAACACCCATTACTTAATATTTTTATCTATTATGATTAAGATATTTTTAATACAATTAATTCATTTGGTCTTGCAACCTGTACACCTAATTTGTATGCAACTTTGATTTTAACTTTTTCAATTGTATCAAGATATACAGCTGATGCATTATCAGCATCAGTAAGTAAATCTGTACCAATTCTATAATTAGGAATTCTACCAGCGTGTACACGTTTTGAACCATTTAAACCATTTAAAGCATAAATTTTTACATTAGTTCCAGGCACAACCAATTCACCGTTAACAGCATCTACACCATAATGGAATAAGTTAGCTGCACGCAATGCAGTTGTATAGTATCTAAAATAATCCCAAGACATAAAGATTCCCATATCTTCTTTATTTAATATACTTGTTGGAATAGCAGCATAAAGTGCATCAATATTAGTCATTGCATTTGCAACTGTAAAAGTTGCAGCTGTAACAATAGTTACACCAGTAGCACTATCAATTATTTTGTTATAACCATCAAAACGGTTTAGGTCTGGATTTCCAGACGCTGTATCACCTTGCCATAAAGCTGTTTCATTTTTAGCAGCTAATTTCTTTGTGATTTCATCCATTATTTCAGTTTCAAACACTAAATCAGTATCAGCCGAACCAGCTGTCATTTTTGTGTTCATCCACTTGTTAGTTAAGACTTTTGGGTCTAAGAAGAGTCTAGTACAAGAAGGTGCAACCGTTAAAATTCTTTGAGTAAATACAACCTCTCCACCTGTATCAACTGCTGAACCAGTACTATCATCAGCAATCATTGGATTAATATCCATTAAGTTTAACGCCTCAGAATGTTTAATTCCAACTTGAATGTTATTTTTAAATAATTCTAAAGTTTTGCTTTCGAAAATAGAAGCTCTTAAAATTTCTTGGTTTTGTTCGTTAACGAAATCTGTTAACGCTGATACATTATATCCAGCCATTTGTTTATTTATATTTTTTTTCTTTTGCGGGTTGTTGTCCGCTTATTTTATTTAATTGTTATTTTAATCTGTTTGCGTTTAAGATTTGATATGCTCTATTTTCAGACATATTATCAAAAGATGCTTTCACATTTGTTTTGTTTTCTTTTTGTTCACTTTTAAAATCACTTCCAACACTTTTTGCAAGTGCTAAATATTTGTTTTCGATTTCAACTTGTTTAGCTGCCATTGCTTCAATTACTTCAAGCATTTTTTCAACTTCTGAATTGTTTTCAACTGGCACATCTTCAACTGGTGCTTCTGCTGGTGTTGATACTTCTTTAACTTCTACAATTACACCATCAGCATCTGTTACAACACTTCTACCATCAGCAAGTTCATATTCGTTTGCACTAACAGCATAATCAACTGAATCATAAGTGTATTTCATTACTTCACCAAGTTCAAATGTTGTGTTGATTACTTCCATTTCATACTTTCCAATTTGTTTAACCATTTCAGCCTTTGCATTTGGTTCAACTGGTACATCTGTTAGTTCTTCTGCTGGTGTTTCAACTTCTGCTGGTGCAATTTCAGTTACGATACCTTTAACAGCCGTAATTGTTGAACCATCTGGCATTAAAAACTCACCTTCTGCTGGTTTACCATCAACCATTACTTTTGCATCAACACTTGCAACTTCTGTTGCTTCTAAATCAGCAAAAACAAGTTCAACACCTGTTGCATCTTGAAGGATTAATTCAGCTTTAATGTTTAATTTTCCAGATACCATATTCATTAAGGCATCAATTTTTTTATTTAGTTTATTCATTAAACTTTCTTCTTTATCTACTTTGTTATTGTGTAATCTTGCAACCGCTTTTTGTGCAACTTGAAGTGTTGTTGCAAAACCCAAATCAAGGGCTTGTGTTGCGTTTAAATATGTTTCACTCTTAAGTAGTGAGTGAATTGTTTCTTTATCAATTTGGATTGCTTCACTATAAAATTTAACAAGTGAATCTTCTGTTGCTTTTAATTCAGATAAGTATTCATTTAAAGTTGAATAATCACCTACTGCTTCCATCCAAGGTAAGTGTATCATTAAAGCACCTTCACAACCTTCTGGAATTATTCGAGTATCACCAGCCATAAAGATTACACTAGCAATGCTGTAAGCTTTGGTTGTATAAGTTGTAACTGGAACACTTAAATTTTTTAAATAATTGTAAATATCATTTCCAGCATCAACATAACCACCTACTGAATCTATCTTAACTAAAAATGATTCACTTGTTGATTGTGCTTTAACTTGTTTGATTACATCAAGTAATGTTGTATCAACTCCTATTTCTCCCGTTACGTGTATTGTACCTATCATATAAATGAATAGTACCATATATTGATAAGATGTAAAGTACTACCTAATTATTGTTAGGGATAGAAATAAAAAAAGCCAGCTTGTGGGCTGGCTTTAATTAATAATAATTATGAAAAAACAAAATAAAAATTTGAGTGATTTATTTAATATAATAGTACTTGTATATGTTTATTTTGTAAAATTAAATTTTAATATTTTGTTTCAATATAAATTTTGTTTATACCTAAATTTGTTGATGTAACTGGTGTTAATGCTCCATTACTTGCAAGTACACCAGCAGTTAACATTGTTGTATTAACTGGTAAATTTGTTGTTGCTGTTCCTGTTACTTCTGTCCCTGTATTTAAATCTTTAATTGACCAACTAACACTTGAAGCATTAGGTGCTGCATACATATATACGTCATAACCTTTGTTATTCACAATAGTTAACCCAGTACTTACTTTAGTTAATGTTGTTGCATCACGACTTATAAATGAAATAAGACCGTTATCACTATCATCAACACCAAAACCAATTGTATTTGCTAATAGTGATGGATTTGCTGTTATAACGGTTGTTGCTGTATGCATACCACCAAAAAAACGACTTCCATTTGTCCAAGTATCAAAACCAAATCTTGCCCCAAAAAAGAAACCACCAATACCAGTTGCACCACCTCTAAAATACATAGCTTCTGTATTTCTTTGTCCTAAAACTTGATTAGTTGTTGTTACTATATTTGCATATCTACTTCTTTTCATCGATGTATATACATTTGTAGTTGTTGGCAATCCAAGTGAAAATGTTCCCGCATTAGCTCCAACCGTGCCAGTCCATAAACCAACGTTTGTATTTGTATTTTGCCACATACATATATTAGTATCGAAAAATGAATTTTGAATAATATTATTTACACCTGTATCATCAATTGTTTTTATTGATAATTTACCACCAACTTTTTTTGTATAAATACCCATTTTTCCAGTTGATGGTGTTGATGGGTCGGTTGTAGATTGATTAATTAAAATTTCTGGATTTGCTCCATTTAATCCAAGTATTTGATTTGTGTTAGACCAAGTTAAACCACTATTTGCACCAAATGCACCAGCGTTATTAAATTGAATTTGTGTATCACTTCCAGATGGTGAAGTTGAACCCGTACCACCACCAGATGTTATTGTAACAACTTTTCCATTAACATCAACACCGATTGCTTGACCTGTTGAACTTGGTGATGCTGATGTTAATCTTTCAAGCCTTAAACCAGAATCATTTGCAGCTTCACTAAAAATGTGTAATGCTGTTGATGGTTGTACTTTGTTTACACCAATTCTACCATTTGTTTGACCAGTTATTGATGGGTCTGTCGAAGTGTTTGAATAGGTTCCAGTACCGAATAAAACACCACCAATGTTAATACTATTAGCTTGGGCATTTGGTAATGAAATGTTTGTACCAATAATAATATTATTACTCCCAATAGTATTAGTACCAAAATTAGGGTTATAACCAGCTCGATAACCAATTAAAATTGAATTAGCAATACCTTGACCACTACCACCAGCATTTCTACCAATAAAAATTGAACTTGATGAATTAGACGCTGAATCACCAGCAGCACTACCAAGAAAGACTGAATATGATGAATTACTTGCCTGTCTACCAGCAGTATCACCAATAAAATTTGCGTAATATGAATTGCCAGCACTCGAACCAGCACTTCTACCAAAACAATTTGAATTATATAAATTAGCTGAACTAGCACCAGCTTGATACCCAAAAAAGTTTGAATAAGGACAATTAGTTGAACCAAAAGAACCTGCATTTTGACCAAAGAAATTAGAGTTGTTTGACCCAGTTGCACCATCACCTGCATAATAACCAAATAAATTTGAATAAGTAATAGCACTATTACTATTACCAGCATTTAATGCTGTTGAGTATAAATTTGAAATATTTACTACTTCAATTGGTGATGAACTACCACCACCAGTACTATAACCAGTTACACTAAATGTACCACCTGTATTATTTGTGAATACAGATGTACCAGCTGAATGTGTACCCCCTGTTATATATGGATTGTTACCAACATCACCTTTAAGACCTTGTAATCCAGTTTGACCAGTTGCACCGCTTAGACCTGTTAAACCTTGAATACCCTGTATTCCTTGTGCGCCTGTATCTCCTTTAGCACCAGTTGAACCACTTAGACCTTGGATACCTTGCAAGCCCGTTTGACCAGTTGAACCGCTAAATCCTTGAATACCCTGTATTCCTTGTAAACCAGTATCACCTTTAAGACCTTGAATACCCTGTAGACCAGTTTGACCGCTTAAGCCTTGTACTCCATCATTACCTGTATCACCTTTAGCACCAGTTGCACCACTGAAACCTTGAATACCCTGTATTCCTTGAATTCCTTGCAATCCATCATTACCAGCTTCACCTTTCAAACCAATCAAACCTTGTTCACCCTTTGCACCAGTATCACCTTTAGTACCCTGTATTCCTTGCAACCCAGTTTGACCAGTATCACCTTTAAGACCTTGAATACCCTGTTGACCAGTTGCACCACTTAAACCTTGTTCACCCTTTGCACCAGTATCACCTTTAAGACCTTGTACCCCAATATCAGCAATTTCAATATTAACTTGATTAACATTTTCAACTAAATCAATAATTATGTTTTCATTTTCACCACTAACTGTTATATTAACAATTTGGTTGTTTTCATTTATTTGTATCATTTATTAGTTGGTTATATCTTGTTCAATTATCATTTCACCACCAAAGTAAGTTGTTATTGTTCCATCACTTAATGTAACTTGACAATCATAAAAATATGTTGATGGTGCAACATCAATTACCTTTGGGATTAATGTTATTTTACCATTTATTGCATCCGTTATTAATATACTGTTGTCAATTGTTGACCAAGAAAAAGAAGATTTTGAATTGATTTGTGATTTAAATTGTAATTCAACTTTTGCACCTGTAAAATCAATCCCGAATGTTATTTGTTTATTTTTTGTAGTATCACCCTTTACGTGATTTGGGAAATCATATTTTGCTATCATTTAATAATTAGTTATTTACATTATTAAATAATTATACTAGCAAAATGAAGTTTTGTAAATTATAATATTCGTTTAAAAATATCTGGTATAAAGAAATACACATTTAAAACAATTGAAATAATAAGTATTACAATCAATCGCCAATCTTGAACTATAACCTTTTTGAATTCATCTTTCTTTTCGGCTACATTATCATTGTGAATATTTGTATCTTTAATAGTTGTTGTACTTGTACCTTTTAAATCAATATTAGCTGTTATACGATTGTTTTTACCTTCAATGATAATCTTGCCTTGACTGGTGTAATACGATTGCTTAAACGGCTTTAATTTACCTAATGAATCACAAGGTGAATCAACATAAACTACTTCTTTTATCGTTGGGTATATTATCTTTTCCGTTTGGATATTTATTGAATCATATTTGATATGTTCCTTGAATTCGTATGTAGATTTTTTAGCTGTGCAACTTGTAATCAAAATTGCTAGTAGTATTGTTAGTATTTTATTCATTTATCATTTCATTAAAATCAAATGTTATTATTTCAACTGTCGGTGCTACACCATTCCATTTATCAATATGATAATTACAATCTATCCCACAATTAAATTGATAATCTAAACCAGTTTCATTAATAAATTTTTTAACCTTTTGCGGAACACTTAAACCAGCTTCATTATATCCTTTTGATTCACTTCTTAAATCTTCAAAATATGGTCTTCCAGAATATCGAAATGGTGTTGACATTTGCGGAACTATAAAAACACCATAATCAGCAATCAATGATGCAATTTCAATTGTTATCAAATCAAATTCAGCACCTTTATATTTTAGTTTATCATTCGTTGATAGTCCTGTTTTAATTTTTCCAAATGGTGGATTACCTATTGCTTGGTCAAAGTGTTCAAATTGTTCAAAATCGAAAATTGACCCGCAAATCCATTTTGCCTCTGGTAATAATTTTTTACCTACTTCAACATATTGCGGGTTTAGCTCGATGCAAGTAATATCTTTACAATCTTTATAGTGATAAGCAAAGAATGATAACATACCAATTCCAGCACATAAATCAACAACCTTTGCACCTTCATATACTTCAATTGAAAAATCTTGTGCTAATCCTATTGGTGTGAAAAAAGCACCAGCTTCACTATTAAGTGAATTTGCTGATTCATTCCATTTTTCATAAACAATCAATTTTTCATCAAATGTTAATACATCTTTCTTTAATAATTCAAGTGCAATATTATGTTCACTTATTTGTTTTTTAGTTAATTTACTCAATTCATATATTTTTGTTTTTTCGTTATTGTAGAAGTTGATAGAATTCTTTTGTTTTGGTTATTCTATCATTTAAACCATTCAATCCACCATTAACTTTTTTTGATACTGATGTTATACTTACATCATCAACCGTTTTTGTTAACTTCCATAAATTGTTATTATCAAAATAGAATTTAGCTGATTCAAAAAAGTATTTACCAGCTACCAATTCTGGTTTTGATACACAATCATCATTAACATATTTTGAAAATAGTTGATAGTTATTTTTTCCAGTTAATTGTAATGCTCCACGCCCTTTATATATCCAACCTTCTTGTGATGCTTCATCACCATTACCCATTCGATTACTATAAACCTTGCTTGCAATCTTAATTGGTTGCTTAACATACCCAACGGTTGATTCTGGAGTTGGAAAGTACTTTTTGAATGTTGTGGTTAGACCAATAGTTGAATACATTAGATTTTCAGTATCTAAAGCAAAATTTCCTGTTTCGTGTGCCACTTGACCAAGGAAATGTGCTAAATCTTCATTACTATCTATCTTAAGTACCTCTTTCAACTTGTTTAAGGTCTTTTTACCAATAACACCATCGGCAAGCAGCCCGTATTGCGCTTGAAACTGTTTAATCTTTAACATCTTGGTGATAGAATGAAGATTTCGTTCAATATAATTGAATAAATTAGCCTTATTGTTGGTGTTAATGCATAAGAAGTGGCATTCTGGACGGGTTTTTTGAAGTAAATGCTGATTTTGATACCCATTACTGGCACATTATGCTGCCTATCTAGCCTATTTGATGGTAAAAACTTCAAAAAATAGCCGATATTTTCGGGATTATGACCCGTTTTTTGTCCGTATTCCTTTAAGGAATTGTTGATATTTGTGTGTATTTCAACCTCAATTTCGGGTGAAAATGGGTCAAAGAAGTCAAAAGCACCTAAACCATCAATATCAACTTGAATTGCTTCACCAGCATCTTCATATTGAACAAGAAAAGGTTGGTAACGTTGTAAATTCTTAATTTCAAATTCACCAGTTTCGATTGTAGTAAGTGTATTCATATTGTATAACTATTTATACTTATATGATACTGTATGAATACTGAAATGTAAAGTTGATATTGGTTCAGTATAATTAATCTAAGCTGTTTTAGGACTAGATAAGTTGATATGCAACAACTAATACCAATAACTATTATTAATTGATTAAAACGGGTTCAAATGAAGCCGAAATTGATAAGGTAAAAATGGTTGGTTCTGTTCCTGCGGAGCAGTTGAAATTGAAATGTGCTAAACCTTTGATTGCGTTGAAGTGTAACTTGAAAATCTTTATCGTTGAAGTAATCTTTCATTCGTTGAAGTAGGTGGAACACCATAACCAACTGGAAAAATTAATTAAGTTGATATTGTTAGATATTCCAACTTGTATTTCAATTAAGTTAAAATGAATAAAAAGAAATAAAGAATTAATATCAAGTTGAAACCTTTGCGAAGCTGCATTCTACATTATGGATGCGTAGCAGACATAATCAATCATTATTAATTTTATTATTTCTTTTTCTATTTTTTTTATAATGACAAAGTATATACACAAAGAGAGGTATAGGTATATAGGGGTCAACTGACTTATAATAAGTTATCTGACTACAAATAAAATTATTTATTATAAGTTGTCTGACTTATAATAAGTTATCTGACTACGAATAGGTTTTATTTATTATAAGTTGTCTGACTACAAATAAACAAAACCACTTCAACAAAAATCAAACTTTTCCTTCATTTACATACGTTAATCTATTTAGAAACGTCAAGTAGTACAAAACAAAACACTCTTCAACTACCGTAAATACTACAAATAACATATAACTTAATTAATTTATAAATAAAATATTCAACACTACCAAATTATTTTGCATCTATTTTTAAAAAAGACTTGACTTACACAATAATTAATAGTACTTTTGTAATATAATAACATAAAGGTTAAACAAATAAAATGAAAAAAAGATATATAATATTAAAGAACAATGTTGAAGTAGGTGAAGGTGATAATGATGTAGAAATTTATAAATTTCTAAACTGTACTAAACAATACTATCATCAATCATTAAAAGATAAAATATATGATAATGGTGTAAATTATAAAGGTGATAGATACACATTAATTGATAGAGTTAATCCATAGTAATAAAAAAATGTTAAAGTTTATCTTTTTACAAAAACTGATATATTTATTAATATACAAACAGTAAAGTTTTCAAATCTAGGTTTCCAGCGGACAAAATCGGATTGCAACCAACCGCTGGTTCTACTACCTATTAAAAAGTAGAATATAACAAAAGTAGAATATTAACCAAAAATGAAACAAATTCAACAAACTTACCACGATGCACTTTTTTACGCATCAGCAACAATTAATAAAAATACTGATTTTTATTTAACATCATCAGATTACAAAGTATTGATAAAATTAATACATCAATCAACTATGTACTCAGAAATTACAATTCAAAACGATACAATAGCCAAATATATTTGGTTAGGTGAAACAACTGTTAGAGATTCAATCAAATCATTAATAAGAATGAAGTACATTGAAACAAAAGGTCAAGTGTTTAATAATAGAGGTGGTTATAAATCAAAAAGAACAATATCCATCAACTGGAATAAATTATCTGAAATACTAAAGAAAAGTAATCCAACTGAATCACAAGAAGATTTTGTCGAAGATACAATACCAACTGAATCAAACACAAGCGATTTAAGTAACGATAATAAAGAAGTGATAGTTGATGTTATTGAAGAACAAAAGGAATTACCAAGTGAACCAAATGTTGAAATATTAATAGTTCCAGACTATGACCCAAACACACATATCATAACACCACCAACACCAGAAGAGCTTGAAGCAATCAAAGATTTTGATATAACTGAAAAGTCTGTACCAAGAACTGTAGAACAAAACTACATAGAAGAGATACTAAGCTTATATAATGACAATGAAAATAAAGTTGGGTTACTAGGTCAAAGTGATAGCCTAAAATTAGAACAAATATTTAATAGTGGAACAGCCAAAAAATTCGATGTAACTATCTTTAAAAATATTTTTGGAAAACTTTAACATATTGATTAGGTCTTTTGGTAAAAAGCTAGATACTTATTAGTATACAATAACAATAAATGGTTTGCCATGGCAAACCTAAATAATAAAAGAAAACAAAATGAACACATTAACAAAAGAACAATGGTTGAAAAAAATTGAATACAAAAACATAATAAGAAACCAAAACGCATTCAGCAATGCAACATTAAGAACAATTGAAATAGGTATTGGAGATTTGGAACTAATCCAAAATGATATACAAGATTATGAATTGAAAAATGAAGGGACAGTTGATAACGAATTACTAACTGAATTACTTAAAGAAGTTGCTTATGGGTTCCTTAAATCATCACCAAGACGATACACAATCAAATATGCACATTGGGATGGATACAAAACTAGAATCACTAATAGTGTAATATACACAAAATACTAAGAACGAACTAAACCATTCCAACGAATGGTTTTTTTATAAACAAAAAATTTAACAAAAACTTTAACATATTGATTCGGTCTTCTGCTATAAAGCTAGATATTTATTAAGGTAGGTTATCATATTAACCACCACATTAAAAATGAAAACAGATTTTGTAATTGCCGATGAACACGGTAGAGAATTATTTAAAGAATACGCAACCAAACAAGATTGGTACAAATACATAAAGGAATCCAAAAATGAAAAAGCCAGATGGGATATCAGTTACTGGTCAGGTAGCACAATGATAATTGGTGAAATCAAAGTAAGAGAATCATATGATTCAACTTCATTTGTTGAATGGGATTATGAAGCAAAAAAACACACAGCACTTGTTGAACTGAAAGACCAGATGCAAGAGAAGTACCCAAAGAAAACAATTGAAATACAATACATCAACATCTTCAAAGATGAAGCAATCAAGATTTGGACAACAACAAACATACATAATCAACAACAACCAGTTTGGAACAAAAGACCATCAACAACATATGGCAAAACTGAAATGGTAGACAAGCTTAACTATAAATGTAGTCTGGAAAATGAAGCACTTAGAAGTCATCTATATGAAGTGATAAGTGAACCAAGAATTGAAGATGGTGAAGATGAAAATGATAATTTACCGTTTTAAAGATAATGATAAGAAGTAACAACAAACCAAAAATGAACAACCAAGAAGCAACACCAGAAGATGAAGTAATGAAAAGAATACTTGAAGAAATTGAAAAGTATAAGAATAATCAAAATGAATTTAAAGAAGCAATTGATGATTTCATTTTGAAAAGCAACGAAATACTAGATGATGAATAAATAAACCAATGCAAAAAAAGCTACTTAGAAATAAGTAGCTTTTTTTGCATTGGTTTCATTTTGATAATCTTTTATAAATAAATATTGAAAAAATAATTGATAAAAAAATTGAAATCAACCCACTAAAAAATATTTGTTTAAAAGGCATTATTTGATGTCCATCTGGAGTTCTTGGTGGAATAAAATACATTATAAGGTTATAAGTAACAATGAATAAAATTACACTAAAAAAAACTATTAAAATAAAACCAATAAACTTATTAATTGTTTTTTTATTTTCCATAAACATAACCATAAAAATTACTACTAAAAACTTCTGGATTAACAATTACTTTTTTAATTTCACCCCAAGAAAATACTTTAAAATCATATTCATCCCAAGTTATTGTACCATCAATAACACCTTTAAATACTACCCAATGTTCAATGGAACTTACCAAACTAGATTTTTTCTTATACAACATATTCGTATTGATTAACATAATAACTGCATAACCTTTTAAATAAAGTTCTTGCATTTTAGCAACTTCGTGTGAAGATGAATCTTCACCATCCCAAGGTAATGTACCTTTATTAAAAACAACATTAGTATTATCAATAACAGATTTAAGACCAAGAATTTCTTTCATCAATTTCATAAGTTCTCGTGGAACAGTTGAACCAGCAAATGATTCATCATTTTCACCACTATAATTTATAACACCATTTTCTTTATCTCTTATACAAGAAAATGCAATCCAATCACAATAGGGCATTTTAACTAAATAATTTGGATATTTTTTATTGGTTGTTGGATTCATTTCTAATAGATGACTACTCTTTGTAGATACATCAAATGTATAATCATTACATTTAGCAACTCCTTTTTGATGCAACTGTAATACAAAATCTTCATATTTATCAAAATCTTTTTTAGCTAATAAATAAATAACAGCTGCCATCCCACAAGTAGGTGTGTCGTTTTGATTTGCTAAATATGGTTTTATTTTTCTTTCTTGAAGCTCTTCTTTTATTTTTGTTCTATCAAACCATCTGAATCTATTGTGTTTCCATACTTTTATTTCACCTTCATTTTCTGAGTCTTTTATAAAAGCTCTGATATATACAAAATGTCCGCACATATCTTTATCATTTACAGTAAAATTTAATGAATCACCAACGTGAGAAAGTTTTTTATCAATCCATTTATTCTCTGACGAATTATGGTATCTCACCATCCAGTTTATTGTCGATTTGTTATCTGGAATTTCTTCGGTATAATCAGTTACCTTAAATTCGTAAGTTTTACCAAAAACCATCCCCTCTTGGAGTTTTGTCCCAGTACCATCATTAGCAGAACCATTGTCCAGTTTCGTTATGCATTTTATAGTTTTTACTTTGGTTTCAGCCTTTTCTTGCTTAACTATTTTTTTTGGGGGTGCAATCTCTTCTTTTGGGTTTTCACGTCTAGGCTCTACTATTCTCAAAATTTGATGCATTGGTATTGTACCATTCGCTTCAAATTTTTCATTATGAAAGATACAATATGATTTTTTGAATTGAATCTCTTTGAATTTACTAATCCCATCTGGTTTGTAAAATGTAATAACCCCGTCTTTTGCCTCATCACCAAGTGCCCATACCAAAAGAGACGTATCACTGTCAGATTCAATTTTTAAATCAAAAACCAAACCACTTGGCATTCCCGATGGTTTACCCGTTACATCTACTCGTTGACTTGAATTATAATTAAAGTCTAATAATCTGTATTCTTTGTTGTCTAATTTTAATACTCCTAAACCTACCATTATTTTTTTTATTAATTATTTACTAATCCTCTTACACTTTAACAATTGAAAACGTTAAAAATAAGGTAATATTATTACAATACATAAATATTTTAATTAATTACTTACAAATATTTAATAAATTATTTTTTCTTCAAATGCTTCAATAGCATTTTCAATCTTGATTAATTTTGAATCCAATAAAAGATAATTGGTATCACTCAATCTTTCATACTCTTCTAACATCTTATACTGTTTCATTTGCTTTTTGATGTACGTCTTTAACTGGTACAAATCGGTTAACGATAATTCAGATAGTTTCATATTTTTTTCATTAAATTAGACAAAGAATTTAAATATTTTCAAATAATTTTGAAGTTATTTATCCTTGGAAGTGTAACTAGTTGATATTGAATGAAATAAAAATGGTATTTCTTTACCACATTTTTATAATATTATGTCCACCGGCAGCTGCAATTTCCATGCAACGTTTAATACTCTCTTGCCCTTTCACATCCGAGAAATCAAATTCAGGAAAATCTAATGTTTTATAAAACTCGGCTCTGGTATCGATAGTAGTGGGTTCCAGCGTTCCTTTTCCTTCCAAGAAATCAATCACTTCCTGAACATTAGAAACACCGTAGACATCCAGTCCAGCCACAATTGCCGCTTCTTTTACGTTTTGAATGGGAAGAAAGAAACCTTTAAAACCTTCTTCTTTGGCTTTTATAGCAATGGGCAAAGCGCCACGTATGGGCTGCAAACTACCATCGAGAGACAATTCTCCCATGATAATGTATTTGTCCACTTCAGTCGCTTTTATTTGTGCAGAAGCAACCAGAATACCAATGGCCAAAGTCAAATCATAGGCGGAACCTTCTTTGCGCAAATCGGCTGGAGCCATATTGATCGTGATTTTTTTTCCCGGCATGGCATACCCATTATTCTTAAGTGCTGCCGCAATCCGATAACTACTTTCTTTGATGGCGTTGTCTGGTAAACCTACCAAATGATAGCCAATTCCTTTATCCATATTGACTTCAACCGTAATAGTTGTGGCTTCAACTCCAAAAACAGCACTTCCGTAAACTTTGATTAGCATATAAAATAGTTTTATCTAAATGTAATTCCTTTTTCAATACCAAGCAAAAATAATTAATCAAATTCTTACTATTAACAAACTCAGTACCACAAACGTTAAGTTAATTTTCAGTTTACATTCTAAATAAAGGTGCCAATTTTAAAACGTTTTATAGCTTGGCGATATAGTGGATTAAGGAAGTCTAAACCGCCATGTTGCCAAACAGCGGTTGACAGAAGTACGAGTATTTATAACTTTTCAATCTCTTCATTAGTCAATCCTGTTGATTTAGAAATAACATTAATTTCTATTCCGAGTAATTTTAGTGATTTTGCAATTTCTAATTTTCCTTCTAATTTCCCTTCGTCAAAAGCCGTGTCTATTACGCCTTTCAAATCGCGATAAGATTTTAAACTGTTTTCGTAGTTATCCAGTTCAATTGCTCCATATTTTGCAATTTCTGCTTTTTCAAACGCTTTAGAAAAAACTTCGTCATTAAAAATGCTTGGAATAGTTTGAAAATCTTCCAAATGTTTTATGAAATACAACCATTTTTCGATTCTAGTTTTTAAATCGGCTTCGTTTTTCTTAAAATTAGGCATTTCAAGATAAATGTATGTCAACTTATCATAAAACGTTTTTTCGTTTTGATTTTTAAGTTTTATAGTGTGAATTACTTCGCTTTTTTCGGGTTCGCTTTCGTAATCATCAAAGGTAAAATCAAGAATTCCAATGCAATAGACGGCTTTCAAATTGTAGTTCCATTCTCCTCTTTCGGCCTGTTCTTGAATTGGAAAAGTCGCATAATAAATAGTTCCTTCTTTGAAATAATTTTGCTTTGCCTTTTGTAATTCTACGATAAATTTTTCGCCTTTTTCATTTTCGCAATAAATATCATAAATTGCTTTTCGATCAAATTCAGTTTGTCCGAGTTGCTCGTTATTTTTAAAAGAAAGTACTGCTATTTTGTCGTTTTTAGGCAAAATAGCATTCAAAAAATCAAGCAATAAAGGTTTGCTTGCTTCTTCTCCAAATATTTTTTTAAATCCGAAATCTGTAAATGGATTTATATATTTTGCTTTCATTTCTAATAATTTTAACAAAATTACAATTTAAATTTGAAATGAAAATTATTTGTGATTCTCATTTCGGCTACACAAGTATTTCTGCCCACACTATAATACATACATTTTTTTTTAGAAATATTATTAAGAATGCGAGTTTCAATGTTTACAGACTGGTCTGAAAACTGCGACTGAAAACTAAAAACTTCTTAGTACCCTGTATCTTTATAGCTATTATTATTTAACTCCTTCGTACAAAATCAAACCTAAATCGTTCCCTACTTTGTTTATCTTTATAACCAACTTCCTAACACATCAAACATGAAATCAACTAAAAGCAATCTATTTATATACTTCCTATTAATTTGCAGTTTCATTTCTTGCAATCAAAAAAAGGAACAGAAATTGAACCCATCAAATGCTTCTCCACCCAAAGCTGCTACAATTGAGCAAACAGTGAGTCAACCTGAATATCATATTGATTTATTGGATTTAAAAACAAAGAAAAAACTTAGAAAAGACACTATAGTAACTATTGTAAACGATCCTGTTTATCACAAAACAAAGAAATACAAGGCAGTTAATGCTTTGACACTTATTGCAAACGAAATAGATTTAAGAAAAATCGACGCTAATAGCACAAAAATTGTTTTCGAATGCCGGGATGGCTACAAACCCGAAATGCCTTTAGCATTATTTTTAGCTTCAAAACCCTATTTAGCTTTTAAAGATGTGGGTGCAAAAGGAGCCGATTGGGAACCAATCTCAAAAAACGGAAACAAAATGGATGCAGCTCCCTTTTATCTGGTTTATACGGATGCTTCTACAAAAGATGATCGTTATAAATGGCCCTATAACTTAATGAAAATTCACATAGAACCCATTGACAAATCAAAAACAGCTTTGTATCCCAAGGATCCATCAAGAGTTGCGGGTTATACTTTATTTCAAAATCAATGCATTACTTGTCACGCCATAAACGGAATTGGTGGCGAAATGGGTCCCGAACTCAACTATCCGAAAAGCGTAACGGAATATTGGGTAGAAACCGAATTGGTCAATTATATTGTCAATCCAGCTTCCTTTAGAAACAAAGTAAAAATGCCAACATTAGGAATCACAAAGCAACAATCACAAGAAATTGTTGGGTATTTAAAATATATGGCTGAAAATAAAAAGGGAAATTGAGGACTGATTATACCCTTTTAGATTATCATATTATTTTTCATTTGAATACACTTCGTATTTATTTTACATCAATATAGATATATTAAAAATTTCTAACAATAAAATAAAAAAATAAATACCGAACTCACCGGTTTGTCCTAAAAACTCAAAAGTGCAACAAAAACTATTGAAGCCCTTATTTTAAACTTATATGCAATCAACATTAACACAAATTTCTGTCCATAATCTTTATAGACCTCGGGAGTAAAATAAATACCATTTATTTCAAATAAATTATAAGATTAATGAGTTAAATATCATAATTTAGTTTTTCGAAACAAAACAAAAATGAGAAAAACCTTATTATTACTATTTTTAAGTATATTTATACCTAAAATTCAAGCTCAGGATTATTTTCCAAACAGTGAAAGCGTACAGAATAAAAACAACAACTACACGGCTTTTACAAATGCAAAAATTTACATTTCCCCTACCCAAATCATTGAAAAAGGGACACTCCTAATTCAAAATGGTAAAGTTACCGCAACAGGAAATACTATTATTGTCCCAAAAAATGCAACTATTATTGATCTTAAGGGAAAATTTATTTATCCTTCCTTTATAGATATCTACACTAGTTTTGGTATTGAAAAACCCAAAAACAATTCAAATTTTGATGAAGGGCCTTTGTATAATACCAAAAGAGTGGGGTATTATTGGAATGAAAGTATTCGCTCTGAGACAAATGCTTATACCGTTTTTAAATACGATACAACCAAAGCCGAAGAATTACTAAAAGCAGGTTTTGGAGTAGTGCTTACCCATGTACCTGATGGAATTGCTCAAGGAACAGGAACTTTAATCGCTTTGAATACTACTGTAACTAGCACACGTGTGGTGTCTAACAAAATAAGCAATCAACTTTCTTTTACCAAAAGCGCTTTGACAACTCAGGCCTACCCTACTTCATTAATGGGAAGCATGGCGCTATTACGTCAGATGTATCTGGATATGAACTGGTATAAAAACGGAAATTCGACTACTACCGATTTATCCCTCGAAGCTATGATTGAGAATCAAAAACTGATTCAGATTTTTGATTCGGGAGACAAACTCAACAGTCTTCGTGCCGCCAAAATAGCGAAAGAGTTTGGTATAAATTATATTCTGAAAGGATCTGGAAATGAGTTTGAAAGAATTGACGAAATCAAGAAAACTGATTCGAAATTTATTATTCCTATTAACTTTCCTGAAGCTTATGATGTATCCAGTCCTTACTTAGCGAATCAAATGGATTTAAGCGATTTCCGTTTTTGGAATCAAGCACCCACGAACCTAAAAGTATTGTCGGATAACAGCATTGTATTTGCTTTGACCACCGACAAATTAAAAAAGACCGAAGATTTTAGACCCAACTTATTGAAAGCTATAAAGTATGGTTTTGATAAAACAAAAGCATTAGAATCCCTAACCACTATTCCTGCCTCATTATTAGGAAAAAGCGATGAAATAGGCAGTTTAAAAAATGGAAGTCAGGCTAATTTCATTATAACCTCAGGAGAATTATTTGATGAAAAAACTATTGTTCATGAAAATTGGGTACAGGGTACAAAATTTATTATAAGCGAAATTGTACCTAATGATATTCGTGGAAATTATGATTTAACCATTGCCAATGAAAAATACAAACTAAAGATTACCGGCGAATTAGCTGACCCAAAATCTGAAATCACAACTATTGATGAGAAGAAAGTAAATTCGAAACTCACACTAGCAAACAATTGGATAACTGCGTTAGTAAAATCGAAAGATACTATCAATCCTAATTTTACCCGATTAACTGGTTTTATTGACAATACTAGTGTAATCTCTGGAAAAGCAATCTTGGCAAATGGAAACGAAAGTATCTGGTCTGCCACAAAAACTGCTCCATTTGTAGTTAAAAAAGATTCTGCAAAAGTAGAGAAACTCAATCGTATTATTCCCGTTACATATCCCAACATAGGATTTGGGAATGCACAAAAACTAACTCAACAAACTTTACTATTCAAAAACACCACCGTTTGGACTAATGAAAAAGAGGGGATTCTTGAAGAAACGGATGTATTAATCAAAAATGGAAAAATAGCTGCTATTGGCAAAAACTTATCCGATGCTTCGGCAACAGTAATAGACGCAAAAGGCAAGCATTTGACCTCTGGAATTATAGACGAACATTCGCATATAGCCATTTCTTCGGGTGTAAATGAAGCTGGCCAAAACAGTACTGCAGAAGTAACAATACAAGATGTAGTAAACTCCGAAGACATTAATATTTACAGAGATTTGGCTGGTGGAGTTACCACTTCTCAATTATTGCACGGTTCTGCAAATCCTATTGGAGGTCGCTCGGCTATTGTAAAATGGAAATGGGGGCTATCTCCAGATGAAATGCTCTACAAGGATCAACCCAAATTTATCAAATTTGCATTAGGAGAAAACGTAAAACAAGCAAACTGGGGTATTGATAATCCAACTCGATTTCCTCAAACCAGAATGGGTGTAGAACAAGTATTTACAGATTATTTTCAAAGAGCTAAAGAGTATAAAAATTCTTGGGAGAAATACAATTCAACGTCTAAAAAAGACAAAACTAAAGCGCCTAGAGTTGACTTAGAAATGCAGACCCTAGTCGAGATTCTAAACAAAGAACGTTTTATAACCTGTCATTCCTATATTCAATCCGAGATTTTGATGATGATGCAGGTTGCCGAAAAATTTGATTTTAGAATAAACACCTTTACCCATATATTAGAAGGTTATAAAGTAGCCGATAAAATGAAAGAACACGGTGTAGGAGCTTCTACTTTTGCAGACTGGTGGGCTTATAAATTTGAAGTAAACGATGCCATCCCTTATAATGGACCGATTCTTCACAATCAAGGAGTAATTGTAGCCTACAACTCTGATGATGCTGAAATGTCAAGACGATTGAACCAAGAAGCTGCCAAAGCCGTAAAATATGGGAATATCTCAGAGGAAGAAGCTTGGAAATTTGTGACTTTGAATCCTGCTAAATTATTGCACTTGGATGATAAAATTGGAAGTATCAAAGTAGGCAAAGATGCCGATGTCGTACTATGGAATAACAATCCGCTTTCAATATATGCCAAAGCTGAAAAAACAATTATTGAAGGAGTTGTCTATTATGATTTACAAAAAGACGAAGCACAACGTATCGCAATTAAAAACGAGAAAAGTGAATTAATTGCCCAATTATCGTTAGAGAAAAACAAAGGGATGAACACACAAGAACCCAAAAAGACTGATAAAAAAGAATACCATTGTGACACTTTAGAACAATAAAAAAAACAGAAAATGAAACATAAAAAAATACTATTTGTACTATTGGCACTCGTTTCAATAACTACAAAAGCCCAACAAATTCCTGCACCTAAACAAAGTAAATCAATTCTAATCCTAAATGCAACCGCTCACTTAGGCAATGGAAAAATAATAGAAAACAGTGCGATTGGATTTCAAGACGGAAAACTAACTCTAGTCGCCGATGCTACAACAATTCGCTTGGCAAACAATGCATTTGACACCACTATTGATGCTGCGGGAAAACACATTTATCCAGGTTTTATAACACCTAATTCTACTTTAGGATTAGTAGAAATTGATGCCGTAAAATCGTCTAATGATGATGATGAAATAGGCGTATTCAATCCGCATATTCGTAGTATTATAGCTTACAATACCGAATCTAAAGTGATAGAAACGGTTCGTCCTAACGGTATATTAATCGCACAAATCACACCTCGTGGTGGTCGAATTTCTGGTACATCATCTATTGTTCAACTAGATGCTTGGAGTTGGAAAGACGCCTTACTAAAAGAAAATGATGGAATACATCTAGAATTTCCTTCTAGTTACAAAAAAAGCGGTAGTTGGTTTGAACCTGGAGTTAGCGAACCCAACAAAGAATATAAAAATCAAATCGAAGAAATTAATTCTTTTTTATCAAATTCAAAAGCATATTCTTTAGATACACCCAAAGAAAAAAATCAAATTTTAGAAGCTGCAAAAGGTTTATTTGATGGCACTCAGACTTTATTTGTTCATGCAAATGAAGAAAAACAAATCATTGACGCCATTCAATTAGCAAAAGACAATAGAATCACTAAAATGGTTATCGTAGGCGGATATAACGCCTATAAAACTTCGGATTTACTCCAAAAAAACAATATTGGTGTGCTATTAAGACGTGTACATGATATGCCCGAAAGCAACGAAAATGATATTGATTTACCTTATAAAATGGCTAAAATATTAACAGATAAAGGGATTTTGGTTGGATTAGAAAATAGTGGCGATCATGAAAGAATGAATACCAGAAATTTACCTTTTTTGGCAGGAACGTGTGCAGCTTATGGTTTAGACAAAGAAACAGCATTGCAACTAATTACATCCAATACAGCAAAAATTTTGGGAATAGACAATTTATGCGGAACTTTGGAAATTGGAAAAGATGCAACATTATTTATATCCGAAGGAGATGCATTGGATATGAGAACCAATAAATTAACTCAAGCGTTCATACAAGGTAGATCAATCAACTTAGAAACTCACCAAAGTCAGTTGAATACAAAATTTAAAGAAAAATACAATCAAAAATAACACCAATTATGGGACTATTTAATGCCATTATGGGCAACGCATCAGAAGTAAATACCGAAAATCTTTCAAAAGAATTTGAACCTTTATTGATAGAAGGCGAAAGAATCGAGAAAGGGTACAAAGTAATCAAGGATATGTTTGTTTTTACCAATAAAAGACTGATTTTGGTCGAGAAACAATTGGTAGGAAGCAAGGTTGATCATCTTTCGATTCCCTATTCGTCTATTAAAAAATTCTCTAAGGAAAGCGCCGGCATCCTAGACATGGATGCAGAATTGAAAATTTGGCTGACAGGAGAAGACGCTCCAATCTCTAAACAATTTGGTAAAGGCGGAAATAACATTAATGAAGTGTACCAAATCTTGAGTCAACATATATTGAAATAATTTTAGATTGCAGATTTTAGAATTTAGATTAAAGAAAATAGAATAAAGAATATAGATTTTTAGATTGTGAATTTCGAAATATTGAATCTTTTTTCTCTTTTCTTTAATCTATTTTCTATACTCTTTTCTCTATTTTCTCTTTTCTTAAAAAAACTCCCCTAACAACCAAATCACATGAAAATCATTATTCGTACTTTTAAACTACAGCTAAAGCACACATTTACGATTTCGAGAGAGTCTCACGACATCCAACCAACGCTGATTGTTGAATTGCAAAGTGAGGGATTTTCTGGGTTTGGAGAGGCGACTTCCAATCCGTATTATAATATTACGGTGGATACGATGAGAGCAAATCTAGAAGCTATTATTCCGTTTATAGAAGCTCATAATGACGAAACTCCAGAAGATTTCCGGAACAGTTCTTCGGCTTTATTGAAAAATGACATGTTTTCATTATGCGCTTTAGACATGGCTTACAATGATTTGTATGCCAAGAAAAAAGGCAAAAAACTATATGAATTATGGGGGAATTCTCCGTTGCACAATCCCAAAACCGATTACACGATAGGGATTGACAAAATCGATAAAATGGTTTTGAAACTCAAAGAAATGCCGTGGCCGATTTATAAAATTAAATTAGGAACCAAAGACGACATTGCCATTGTTACCGAATTGCGTAAGCACACCAATGCGCGATTTCGAATTGATGCCAATTGTGGTTGGACGGTTACCGAAACGATTAATAACGCCATTGCCTTAAAAAAACTGGGGGTCGAATTCCTTGAGCAACCCATAAAAGCAGATCAATGGGCGGCGCATAAAGAGGTTTTTAAACATTCTGTCTTGCCTATTATTGCCGACGAAAGCTGCATTGTAGAAGAAGATGTCGCCAAGTGTCACCATCATTTTCATGGGGTGAACATCAAACTGGTAAAATGCGGTGGTCTTACCCCTGCGCGAAGAATGATTGCCGAAGCTAAACATTTGGGCATGAAAACAATGGTGGGCTGCATGACGGAATCTTCTGTGGGTATATCAGCAATTGCACATTTGTTACCCGAATTGGATTATGTGGATATGGATGGCGCTTTATTATTAGCGGAAGACATCGCCACTGGAGTTACCATAAAAGACGGAATCATACACTATGCGGATGCCAACGGAATTGGCGCTGCATTAAAAGCTTACTAGCAAAAACAAAACTTACCACAGATTAATTTGTGGTAATTCTAGTTATTAGCTTTAAAAAAAATCATTAGAAGTTTGTAAAATCTGCGCAAATCTGCCAAATCTGCGTGCCAATTTTTCCACGCAGATTTGGCAGATTTTCGCAGATTTTTTACGACAGTGTATTTTGTCGAAAACCGGTATCGGTTGCGAACAGTCATAAATTTAAAACTAATTCGTACAAACAACATGAAAGTAAACGAGATTCCCAATCGAATAATTTCCGTTGGTGGAAAAGAGCACCTCTACTTTGGTGGTACCAATTATTTAGGGGTCACTACCCTACCCGAGTTTCAAACGATTCTATTGGCAAGTTTCCAAAAATGGGGAACTAGTTATGGGAGTTCGCGTTCTGCCAACATTCAGCTGAAGGTTTACAAAACTGCCGAAAATTTGTTGGCAAAACAAATAGGAACTAATGCCGCTGTTACCATTTCCTCTGGTATGTTGGCTGGCAAATTGGCATTAGAATTATTACAACAAACAACTGATCTGGTTTTCTATTTCCCCAATACGCATCCCGCTTTACTGCATCCCTTTTCCCAACCGTTACTTCAAAACGGAAAATTGAATCCTTTTCTTTTCGATCCTACCGTTTCTAAAATTGGAATCGTAGCCGATGCCATTCCGTCGCTGGAAGTTACTCCTATAGATTTAAGCATTTTGCTTGAAATTCCAAAAGACAAAGAAATCACTTTGATCCTCGACGAATCCCACAGTATCGGAATATTAGGAGATAGAGGTCATGGTGTTTTAAATCAATACCAACTTCCGAATGTGCATCGAAAAATAAGCATTGCTTCTCTAGGAAAAGCTTTCGGGCTTTCGGGTGGCTTTATTGCTGGCGATTTGGATTTTATAACCGAATTAAAGAAACAACAAGCTTTTATAGGAGCCTCGGGAATGAATCCCGCTTTTCTGGAAACCTACATCAACGCACAAGAACTCTACGAAGTACAACGACAAAAACTACAACTCAATTTGTCCTACGTAGAAAGTAATTTAATTCCCAACCCTGCTTTTACATTTGTCAAAGAATATCCTGCTATTTACTTTGACAATAACGAGTTACTTCAATTGTTATTAGAAAATAAAATCATTCCAACCTCATTTCCTTATCCAACGGCTTCGGGTAAACTGAGTCGGATTGTGATTAGTGCGCATCATACAAAAGAGGATTTGGATACAATGACAAAACAATTGAATATTTTCTCTAATCTGTCTACCAATCTTGATAGTGACATTCGATTTGTTCTATAATAAATATCATTAAGTTAAGCATTTCATGTAAGGATTTTGTTAAATTTATTTCTCGCGAAGACGCAAAGCATAGTGCTATTTTTCTTTGCGTCTTTGCGAGAAATTTTAAAAAACAAGCAAGCCAATTTATCTCTTAAAAGTGACTCAAATTAAACGCTTAACTAAATATTTCAAAGTCTTAATCGGACAAAAATACTTTATCAAATAATAGTATTTTTTTTTGATTTATCCCTTTTGCAATGATTTACTTTCATAAATAGACCAGATAGCTACAAAACCAAAAAATAAATTCTTTTTTAGGTCCCAAATAAATCTTCCAAATTAAATTATCGCCATTTTTAAACACTTTTCAACCACTTGTCGTAAAATTTACAGGGGTCAAATTGAAAAAATGATAAAAATAAAAAATCAACCCATACTTTTAACTGGGTGTAATAATTCATTTTATAATTTTACATAAAAAATAAAAATAACCAGACAATGCGTAAAATAGTTTTAAGTGTGATTCTTATCACGATTTTGGTCCTATCCTACTGTTCCAATTTATTCCTAACCAACAACCCAACAAATCCTGCCGAAGTTTCTAATTTTAACACCGGAGACATCGCCTGGATGCTCGTCGCTTCGGCATTGGTATTATTAATGACCCCCGGATTAGGGTTCTTTTATGGAGGAATGGTTGGCAAAAAGAATGTCATCAGCACCATGCTCCAAAGTTTTATGGCTATGGTAATCGTAACCGTTTTATGGGTTATCATTGGCTTCGGATTATCATTTGGTCCTTCTATAGGAGGCATTATCGGAAACCCACTTCCGAACTTATTTTTTCAAGGTGTCGGAACTGGGACCTCATGGGGATTAGCGCCTACAATTCCATTTTTATTATTCGCTTTATTCCAAGCTAAATTTGCCATCATAACCCCCGCCATTGTTACAGGCGCCTTCGCAGAACGCATCCGTTTTTGGGCCTATATGTTATTTATGGTATTATTTATATTGTTTGTATACGCACCTTTAGCCCACATGACTTGGCATCCAGAAGGAATATTATTCAATTTAGGAGTCTTGGATTTCGCTGGAGGTACCGTGGTACACATGAGTGCCGGTTGGGCAGCCCTTGCGGGAGCCATGTTTTTAGGGAAACGTAAAATTCCAAAAGCAAACCCAGCACGTATCACTTATGTATTATTAGGAACCGGATTATTATGGTTTGGCTGGTTCGGATTTAACGCTGGATCTGCAATGGGAGCCAACGGACTTGCCGCACAAGCACTAGGAACCACCACTGTAGCTGCCGCTGCCGCTTCTATGGCTTGGGTATTTCTGGATAAAATCATGGGGCACAAACTTTCGGCAATGGGAGCTTGCATCGGAGCCGTTGTAGGACTGGTAGCCATCACACCCGCAGCTGGATACGTTAGCATTCCGCATGCCATAACTATCGGAATATTAGGAAGCATTGTAAGCAACATCATGGTTAGCAAATTTCCTAAAGGAAAAATAGATGATGCACTAGATGTTTTTGCCTGTCATGGCGTTGGCGGAATGGTCGGAATGCTTTTAACCGGAGTATTCGCTTCAAAAGCCATTAACCCCGCCGTTGTAGATCAAGGTCTTGCTTTTGGCGAAACTAAATTATTTACCAACCAACTTATAGCATTAGTAGGAGTTTCTATTTTTGCCTTTACCATGTCGTATTTCCTTTTTTTTATTGTTAACAAAATCACTCCTTTGAGAGTTACTGAAGAAAGAGAAGAACTAGGATTAGACATTTCTCAACACGGCGAATACTTGTAGCTCCTCCTTTAAACCAAAACCAAGCCCTCTAAAATTCTTTTTTTAGAGGGCTTTTTTTCTAATTAAACCCAAAATATTTTAAATTAAAATCACATCATTAGTCATCATATCCTAATCCTAAACAAAGACACAAACATCAACCATAATACCCTTACAAAACCAACCCTCAAGTCAACAAAAACTCAAAAACGGCATTATTAAATTCTTTTTTTTAGCTTAAAAAAAACACACCCCTTCAAAAACAAGGGGTGTTATTTTAAAAATTCATAATTATTAATTATATACCCATATTTTTTTCATTGTCTTTTAAATAATTTTATACTTTTATCAAAAATCAAAAAACCAAACCCAAAAACAAAAACCATGCGAAAAATTCTTTTAAGTCTGCTATTATGTACTATTTTAGTACTAACCCTTTTCTCTAATTTTTTCTTAACCGATAACCCAGTTCCTGCCGAAGCAGTCAAATTCGACACAGGCGATACCGCTTGGTTAATCGTTGCAACCTCATTAGTATTATTAATGACACCCGGATTAGGTTTCTTTTACGGCGGTATGGTGGGTAAAAAAAATGTTATCAGCACTATGTTACAAAGCTTCATGGCCATGGTGATCGTAACCGTATTGTGGGTTATCATTGGTTTCGGATTATCCTTTGGACCATCAATTGGCGGAATAATAGGAGATCCGAGAGAAAACCTCTTTTTTCAAGGTGTTGGCATAAATACCGCTTGGAGTCTTGCTCCAACAATTCCATTTATGCTTTTTGCGCTATTCCAAGCCAAATTCGCCATCATTACCCCAGCCTTAATCACGGGAGCTTTTGCAGAACGTATTCGTTTTTGGGCTTACCTATTGTTTATGGTATTGTTTATATTATTCGTCTATGCGCCATTGGCACACATGACTTGGCATCCAGATGGTCTTTTCTTCAAAATGGGAGTACTAGATTTTGCCGGTGGAACCGTAGTTCACATGAGCGCAGGTTGGGCTGCATTGGCCGGAGCCATCTTTTTAGGAAAACGTAAGGTTCAAAAAGTAAATCCTGCTCGTATTACTTATGTATTATTAGGAACTGGTTTATTATGGTTTGGATGGTTTGGTTTTAACGCAGGTTCTGCTTTAGGGGCTAATGGTCTTGCCGTACAAGCTCTAGGAACAACCACTGTTGCAGCTGCATCTGCCGCAATGGCTTGGGTATTCCTTGATAAAATTATGGGACACAAACTTTCGGCTATGGGCGCTTGTATTGGTGCCGTAGTAGGATTGGTTGCCATTACTCCGGCAGCTGGTTTTGTTAGCATTCCACATGCTATTGCTATTGGTATTATTGCCAGTCTTATCAGTAATGTAATGGTTCTTAAATTCCCTAAAGGAAAAATAGACGATGCTCTAGATGTTTTTGCGTGTCACGGTGTTGGAGGTATGGTTGGTATGGTACTAACAGGAGTATTCGCTTCTGGAGCTGTTTACCCAGGTTTAGTTGCCGAAGGTGGGGCCGGCCAAGGTCTTATCTTTGGAGAAACTGGTCTTTTTGTACACCAATTAACCGCCCTAGTAATCGTTTCTGTATTTGCTTTTAGCATGTCGTATTTCTTATTCTTTATTGTAAACAAAATTACACCTTTAAGAGTTACAGAAGATAAAGAAGAACTGGGATTGGATATTTCTCAACACGGAGAATACTTGTAAAAGCTAGTTTACAAATATATAAAAAGTATCTATTCAGTTTTCAGTCGCAGTCGCAGTCGCAGTTTTCAGAGTTGTCAGTAAACAATACAATTCGCTTTCTTAACAATATTTGTAAAAAAGGGAGTTTGTTTTAGAACTAGTTTAAAAATAAACACCCATTTTAGGCTGAAAACTGAGACTAAAAACTAGCTGAATAGTTACTATAAAAACACTCTAAAATTTAATTTTAGGGTGTTTTTTTTTTGATGTTAATTCACCTAAAATCTCATATAACGCAACGCTAAAAAACATCTATCCAATTGATTTATTTATAATTGCATAAAATATATGATGTCTTTAACATAAACAGATACATTATATCATTAAATTTATAGCTGCATTTCATACAAATAACAACCTCATCAATCTCCTCCTTTTTAATCCTACAAAGTCTTGACTGCAATGCGATTACAAACAATAAATCATACTATTATGGAACTAGAAATTGAAAAAATCAGGGATCAACAGAAAGAAACCTGGAACAAGTTTTCTCCCGGTTGGAAAAAATGGGATGAGCTTACAATGGATTTTCTAAAACCAATGGGAGATGAGATCATTAGACTACTTGATTTAAAAAACGACGATCTCGTTTTGGATGTAGCCGCAGGCACAGGAGAACCTGGTTTAACAATCGCATCACGATTATCAGCAGGAAAAGTCATTTCTACAGACTTAGCCGAAGGCATGCTCGAAATAGCACAAGAAAATGCGAAAAATAGAGGAATCAAAAATTTTGAAACCGTAGTGTGTGATGTTTGCGAGCTTCCCTTTGCCGATAACACTTTTGACGCTATTAGTTGTCGCTTTGGATTTATGTTTTTCCCAGATATGCAATTAGCTATAAAAGAAATGACACGAGTACTTAAACCCGGAGGAAGAATTGCAACTACCGTTTGGAACATTCCAGAAAAAAATTTCTGGGTAACGGCTATCATGGGAACTATCAATAAAAACATAGAAATACCTCCTCCTCCACCCGGAGCACCCGGTATGTTTCGTTGCTCGAAAGAGGGATTCATGACGAATTTATTTTCACAAGCAGGCTTGAAAAACATTTCAGAAAATGAGGTAACAGGAAAATTAAATTGCAAAACAACAGATGTGTATTGGAATCTAATGAATGATGTTGCCGCCCCAGTTGTTGCAGCGCTTAGTAAAACTGACAACGCAATGAAAGAAAAAATAAAAAACGAAGTGTATCTTTTGGTGAATCAAAAATATCCGGATGGGAATATTATTATTGACTCTAGCGCCCTTGTAATTTATGGGGTGAAATAACATCACTTACTAGTTCAAACCTGTTCAACAATATCCATTGTTGCATTTTTACTCAAAAGCAGTCAATTTCTAAAAAAAACAGCCTATCATTATTATAAAATAGTAAAGCCCTCCCAAATAAAATCAGGAGGGCTTTATTTTAAAACGTTTTTAAAATATTTTTATTTTTTTATCAAGTTGAGTGCTTTTGCATTAGCTCCTTGCTTAACCAAGACTAAATACTCTCCTGAAGTGAATTCCTCTCCAAAAACAATCGGCAAACCACCATTTTTTTCGATACGTTTTACCCTACGGGCAAGCATGTCGTACACCAACACTTCAACTTTTTCATCACTTCCGCCTTCCAAAACTAAAGTAAACTGATTATCGCTTGGATTAGGATAAACTCTTACAGTAAATTCAGCAGGTTCTATAATTGTTTCATTGTGGTGGGCTAAACTATATGAATCAACCATAACAAGCTCCGTAGATTTTACATCAGTAGATGCAACAACTATTTTATCAGGTACGGACAATTTTGCATTTAACACAGGAGCCTTGCAGTTACTGGTACATTTACCTAAAAAATCTCCATGATTAAGATGCTCCTGCACTGCCGACTGATCTACACAAATGGCTGTACAAGGATTCTTAGTGCTACCTGTTTGATGACAGAGCGCAACTTTTACAACACCACTATTTCCAGCAAAGCAACGTGCATCTTCGGCATCAACTCCTACTGACTGATTATATGGAATAGTATAAGAACATCCGTTGGCATCAACTACCATAGCAATAAATCGGGCATCTGCAAGCAAAGTAACATTTACGGAATAACTACCACTTAAAGGAATATTATTATTAATCGTACTGGAGGGATTACATGAAATAGATTTTGCCTGTACTCCGCACGAATTAATGGTTTGATACGCTGTCCCTGTACACGTCCAAGATTCATTACCTGTAGCATTAATATAGCCACAGATAAGTTTACCTCCCACACGTTCAATAGGACGGGATGGTGAAGTAGGTAAAGGATCTACCATCATTATTTCAACACGGTAAGGGGCTTGTCCTCCAGTTGGTTTTGCCGTGATAGTTGCAGTTTGATCCCCTGTATAACCATAGTAGAGCGTTGGGTTATTGGAGGTGATTGTTGCTAAAAGAGTCGTTGGAGCTATGATTGTAACCGTCATAGTTGAGGATGCACATAAATTAGCGTCTCTTACCTTAATTTGATACGTTCCTACACTGAGTCCACTAAACACATTAGACGATTGATAAGTTGATCCATTGTTTTTGGAATACATTAAAGTTCCAGTTCCGCCACTTCCTGTTACCGTAATTTTTCCATCCGTAGCCGTCGAACAACTCAAATCCGAACCATTATAAGATGTTTTCACCACACTTATAATAGTAACCGCTATTGGTGCCGTTATTATTACCGAGGTAAGTGATTTTACACAACCGCTGACATCTTTTACCGAGATAGAATGCGTTCCTGCTGCAAGGCTTGTGAATATATTGCTTGCTTGGTATGAACCACCATCAATTGCATAAGTTAATGTGCCTGTTCCGTAACTTGCCGTTACCGTAATCTTTCCATCGGTTGCTGTTGCACAACTCAATTGGGATCCGTTATAATTTGAGGTTACCGCACCGCTTCCGCTGATTGCCGCTGGGCTAACTGTGATTATTCTCGAAACAGCCGCAAGTGGTCTTCCACATGCATCGGTTGCAGTCCAAGTTTCTGTGACAGTTCCTCCACAGGCTCCAGGAGTTGCAGTAAAAGTAGAGGTATTTGAAATTCCACTAATTAAACTTCCTCCGCTCAATCCATTACTAAATAAAATAGTGCTTGAAGCAGGAATTTCGCCATAAGCTACAGTAATAGATGCAAGTGCTATCATTGTTGGCAATGTCGCTGGACTTACCGTGATTGTTCTGGATACCGATGCAAGGGCTCTACCACAAGTATCGGTCGCTGTCCAGGTTTCGGTTACCGTTCCTCCGCAGGAAGAAGGTGTGGTTGTAAAAGTAGAGGGGTTTGAGGTACCACTAATTAAACAACCACCACTCAATCCATTACTGAAACTGATAGTACTTGGGGCAGGAATCGAACCGCATGCCACTGTCGTAGCAGCGGGTGCAGTCATTGTTGGCAATGTCGCTGGACTTACCGTGATTGTTCTGGATACCGATGCAAGGGCTCTACCACAAGTATCGGTCGCTGTCCAAGTTTCGGTTACCGTTCCTCCGCAGGCATCTGGGGTGGCGGTGAAACTTGAGGTAACTGAGGTACCACTTACTTCACATCCTCCACTCAATCCATTGCTAAAAGGTATCGTACTTGTAACAGGGATTGCTCCACAGGCTACTGTAACATCCGCAAGTGCTGTCATTGTTGGCAATGCCGCTGGACTTACCGTAATTGTTCTGGATACCGATGCAAGAGCTCTACCACAAATATCGGTCGCTGTCCAAGTTTCGGTTACCGTTCCTCCGCAGGCATCTGGGGTGGCGGTGAAACTTGAGGTAACTGAGGTACCGCTTACTTCACATCCTCCACTCAATCCATTGCTAAAAGGTATCGTACTTGTAACAGGGATTGCGCCACAGGCTACTGTAACATCCGCAAGTGCTGTCATTGTTGGCAATGTCGCTGGACTTACCGTGATTGTTCTGGATACCGATGCAAGGGCTCTGCCACAAATATCGGTCGCTGTCCAAGTCTCGGTTACCGTTCCTCCGCAGGAAGAAGGTGTGGCTGTAAAAGTAGAGGGGTTTGAGGTACCACTAATTAAACAACCACCACTCAATCCATTATTGAAACTGATAGTACTTGGGGCAGGAATCGAACCACAAGCCACTGTCGTAGCAGCGGGTGCAGTCATTGTTGGCAATGTCGCTGGACTTACCGTGATTGTTCTGGATACCGATGCAAGGGCTCTACCACAAGTATCGGTCGCTGTCCAGGTTTCGGTTACCGTTCCTCCGCAGGCATCTGGGGTGGCGGTGAAACTTGAGGTAACTGAGGTACCGCTTACTTCACATCCTCCACTCAATCCATTGCTAAAAGGTATCGTACTTGTAGCAGGGATTGCGCCACAGGCTACTGTAACATCCGCAAGTGCT
>NZ_VJZS01000010.1:42964-155988 GCF_007097385.1 Flavobacterium sp. ZT3R18 | reverse complement strand
GTTTACACACTGTTAATTACACAAAAAAGTCCTCTAAATCGAGGACTTTTTTGTGTAATTGTCTTTTAATAAAATCTATATTTTAACAAAAATATTCGTGTAATATTTCTTGCCATTAACAGGATTTTCTCTAATTGAAATTCCAAAATGTGTAAAATTGCCTTCTATGTTTTGTTTGTGTCCTTCGCTATTCAACCAAGCATCAAAGGCTCCTTTTGCACTATTGTAATTATAAGCTATATTCTCGCTTACACTTTTAGCACCCAAAACTTTTATTATGTTTTCAGAACGAGCTACAAAATCATCATGATTGACTACATTATTAGTAATCATGTAATTATCATGCTCTTCGGATTTGTATGAAACATGGTTGATTTTTTCTAAGGCATTTAAACCAATACTAACTCTGTAATTATTAATCAGAGCCATCGTTTCTAATTCTAAAGGACTGTATTCATAATTTAAAACAATGGATGGTGATTGTGATTCAGAGGCATCGTTGTCTCCTATTGAACAGGAGCACATAAAACTTAAAATAACGACAAAAAAAGGCAAACGAAGTAGTTTCGAATTCATAATAATACTAGTGGTTTAGGCTTAAAGTAGATTGTGGGGCAAACTTCTTTAATGTTATCGATTAGTGATTTGATTAGATTTCAAATAAACATACTTAATGTTAAACCACCAAAAAAAATCGACAAACTACATCATAAATAATGAAAAACATATAATTTTCTTAGATTATCATCATCAATATTGTGATTGACATTTTTCATGAAAAAAAAATCAGATCTACATAAAAATCATCTACTAGAACAATCAACCTTTTAATATAAAATGAGCAATAATGAAAACTATAAAAAAAAACAGCAGCAAACTTTTCTTTGCTACTGTCTAAAAATTATACCTTTATTTTTTAATGATCCTGTGTCTATTTCTAGGACTAGACGTACTTTTAATAAAATCTAAATTTTTACGAAAATGTTAGTATAATATTTTCTACCATTAACCGGATTCTCTCTCACGGCAATACCAAAATGAGTAAAATCACCTTCCATATTTTCTCGGTGACCTTCACTTTTCAACCAAGCATCAAAAGCAGCTTTAGCGTTATTATAATTATAGGCGATATTCTCGCTTACTTTTTTAGCGCCCAAAACTTTAATTATGTTTTCAGAACGGGCTACAAAATCATCATGATTGACCACATTATTGGTAATCATGTAATTATCATGCTCTTCGGATTTGTGTGAAACATAGTTTATTCTTTCTAATGCATTTAAACCAATACTAACTCTGTAGTTATTAATCAATGCCATTGTTTCTAACTCAACTGGACTGTATTCAAAGTGTAAAACAACTGGTGCTAGTGTTTCAGATTCAGGAGTCGAATTATTTTCTTCTGGAGAACATGAAACCATACAACTAAAAATCACGACAAAAAATGTCAACGGAAGTAGTTTAGGATTCATAATAATGTAGTTTAAGTTTAAAGTAGATTGTGGGGCAAACTCCTTCAATATTAATATTTTAGAACAACAACTTAATTCTATATCAAATAAACAACATTTCGGTTAAACATACAAATAAAATCGATTAAGTACATCATTTAGAATAATAAATAAATAATTATCCTATGTTTCTGCTATTTTGAATTTATGAATTAAACCTCTAAAAAAGAACAACATATATCAAGAAAAAAAATGTTCCTATGGCTATTGAAATCAGAAAATAAATTCCCCGATTAAGACTAAGAAATTGCGCTTGTTTTCGTCTAAAGGATTAACATTATTTAAGTACGAAAACCCAATCAAATGGACTTACAACCAAATTGAAATAAGAACTTGTACAAACAAAAAAAGCAGCAAACTTTCGTTTACTACTTTTATAAAAATTAGGCTATCCTTTTGAGTCATTCCAAAAAATGACTAAATTTAAGGACATGACGTCATATCTTGAGTCTCAATAATCCTCTAATTTTTTTGCACCAAAATTAAGGTGCTAAACGATTTATCTTCCAAGAATAATCTTCTTGAAAACTATATCGAATACGATCATGCAAGCGGTTGGGTCTTCCTTGCCAAAACTCAACTTCTATGGGTGTTACTAAAAATCCTCCCCAATGTTTTGGTCGTGGAATTTCTTTCCCTTCATACTCCCTCTCTAATTGCTTCAAATTTTCTTCAAGATAATTACGGGAAGGTACTATTTCACTTTGATTGGAGACTATTGCTCCCAATTTACTACCATCTGGCCTTGATTCAAAATAACCATCTGAAATATTTTCTGGTATTTTCTGGGCTATTCCTTTTATAATCACTTGACGTTCTAGACTTCCCCAAAAAAAAGAAAGACAAACTTTCGAATTATTGGCTATTGCCCTCCCCTTTTCTGAATTATAATTGGTGTAAAAGATAAATCCTTCCTCATTAAATTTTTTCAGCAATACCACTCTTGACTTTGGGAAACCATCCAAACCAATTGTAGAGACCGTCATTGCATTAACTTCTCCAGCACCATCAAAATCTTCTACTTCATGAAACCATCTATTAAAAAGATTGATAGGATCTTCCGGAATAGAAGATTCTAATAACTCACTTTTCTCGTAGGATTTTCTGTAATTACTTAAATCTTCCATATTTTTTTTTAAGATATTTTTCATTGTCATATTGAGTGCAATCGAGATGTTAAAACTCAAAAACTTTACCATCATCAGCCAGTAAAACTGCTGCAAAAATGGTTTGGGCTTCTTCTTTAAACAAATCGATGCTAGCATATCGAGTAGAATAATGCCCAAGTAATAATTGTTTTACATTAGCTTTCAAAGCTATTTTAGCAGCTTCTTTTGCAGTAGAATGCATAGTTTTTCCAGCCAAAGTTTCTTCCGAATCTAAAAATGTAGCTTCATGATACAATACATCTACCTCTTTTATAATGGGAATTATTGACTCATGATATTTGGTATCCGAACAAAAAGCATAACTCATTGCAGCAACAGGATCAAACGTCAATTTTGCGTTTTCAATAACCCTACCGTCTTCTAAAGTAATATCTTTTCCTTTTTTTATATTCTGATAATAACATTTATCAATCTCAAAATTCTGAACAGCATTCAAGTCTAATATTCTATCGCCAATTTTTTCTTGAAACAAAAAACCATTGGTATAAACTCGATGCTTTAGTGGAATTGTCTTAACGATTACTTTCTCATCTTCAAAGATTGTTTCGCTTTCCTTCGATTCTAATTCATGAAAGAACAATTCATAGTTAGTCCAGGAATTAGACAGTCGCAATTGCATTTCAATTATTTCCTTTATCCCTTTTGGACCAAAAACATGTAGATCTGTAGTACGACCTAATAATGCAAATGTAGAGATCAAACCAATTAATCCAAAAAAGTGATCCCCATGCAAATGAGAAATAAAGATATGATTGATTTTAGAAAATTTCAATTTATTTTTTCGCAACTGCACTTGAGTTCCTTCTCCGCAGTCTATTAAAAAAAGTCGGTTTTTAATATCTAAAACCTGTGAAGTAGGATTCGTAAAAGATCGTGGAGTTGCGGCATAACAGCCAAGAATGGTTAGTTTCATTTTTAATATTTAGAAGTATCAAAATAGAGCGCTTTATAAAACTCATTTAGAAGTCATTAGAAACTAAACTTATAAACGTCTCTAAACTTCTAAACTTATATTAAAACCCTAAATCTCTTTCAATTTCATCCATTTCGATCATATCGTGTGCTTCCAATTGAGTTGGGACAACAATAATAGATGCAGGTACTTTGTTATAATCTATATCTTGAGCAACTAAGACCAATGATTTTTTTTCTTTTTTATGCTTTTTGGCTAAATCAGAGAAAATGGTAATTGATTTTACATCAACCGATTTGTCATGGGAAATATCCAAAATAAGATTATGTTCCTTAAAACTATTGTATTGATTATTTATTTTCTCTAAAAACGCTACAATATTTCCTTCGGTATCTTTAATTATAATAGTGTGTCCTTTTGTAGTAACTTTCATTATATGAGTTTATTGAATTTTTGACGCCAAAAGATAGATAACCGCCATTCGAATAGCAACACCGTTTTCTACTTGATTTAAAATTACCGATTGTTGAGAATCGGCTACATCACTAGTTATTTCTACACCACGGTTTATAGGACCAGGATGCATAATAACGATCTCTTTATCGAGTGAATCCAACAAGGCCTTATCTACTCCATATTGTTGTGCATATTCTCTCGTTGATGGAAAAAAATTAACATCCATTCTTTCATTTTGAACACGCAGCATATTGGCTACATCACACCATTCTAATGCTTTACGAAGGTTTGGCTCTACTGTTACTCCAAGTGATTCTATATATCTAGGTATAAGTGTTTTTGGTCCACAAACCTTTACTTCTGCTCCTTGCATTTGCAAAGCGTATATATTAGATAGCGCAACTCTAGAATGCAAAACGTCTCCAACAATAACTACTTTTTTACCGGCTACATCGCCCAATTTTTCTCTGATAGAATAACTGTCCAATAACGCTTGAGTAGGATGTTCATGAGCGCCATCACCTGCATTTACAATACTTGCCTTCACATTTTTAGACAAGAAATAAGCTGCTCCAGGATTTGCATGTCGCATGACTACCATATCAACTTTCATTGAAAGGATATTGTTTACAGTGTCAATAAGTGTTTCTCCCTTTTTTACCGATGATTGAGCCGCCGAAAAGCTTATCACATCTGCCGATAACCTTTTTTGAGCTAATTCAAAGGATAATTTTGTTCTGGTACTATTTTCAAAAAATATATTGGCAATAGTAATATCTCGTAACGAAGGTACTTTCTTTATAGGTCGATTAATAACTTCTTTAAAATGATCGGCAGTCTCAAAAATTAGGTCAATATCTTTTTTGTTAATGTATTTAATACCTAATAAATGATTTACACTTAATTCGCTCATCTTTTTTGCTATTTATTATTTATTTTTTATGTTTTTTTGGTAGAAATTTTAGATTTTGAGTCAGAAAAGTCTAATTTGTTTCTAAATAAACTCCATCCTCACCATCTTGTTCTACCCAACAAACTTTTACTTTTTCGCCATTGATAGCGTCTACCTGACGACCTCGATAATCGGGTTGTATGGGCAAATCGCGACTAAAACGACGATCAATTAATGTTAACAATTCAATCCCAGAAGGTCTTCCAAAGGATTGTATTGCTGTTAATGCCGCACGAATACTACGTCCTGTATATAACACATCATCTATAAAAATGACCTTTTTATCCTCTACTAAAAAATCGATTTTGGTTTTATTGGCTTCTAAAGACTTGTTTGTTCTACGAAAATCATCCCTAAAGAAAGTGATATCCAAATATCCTAAAATAATATTTGGCACTTGATATTCATTCTCTAGCAAATCTTTTAAGCGCTCCGCTAAAAAAGTTCCTCTAGGCTGAATTCCAACTAAAATAGTATCCGAAAAATCAAGATGCTTTTCAATTAATTGACAAGCCAAACGATGCAGAATGATATTGACTTCCTTAGAAGTGAGCAATACTTTTTGATTCATAAGAAGTGTTGTTTGGGATGTAAAAGTACAATAATTTTGTTAATCCTCGAATTCGATTATTTGAAAAATAAAATAGATTTAGACGGAGTTAAAATTTACAACAAAAAATACTTGCTTAAATAAATCTAAAACAATTTTTGGATCTACTTTTTTATTTATCAGCAAAAACTCCCACTATTGGCGGGAGTTTTTAAACAAATTCAAACTTTATTTGAGTGTAGTTATTTTACAATTAGTTTAGCTGTGAATAATTTACGGGAGTGAATTTTTAAAATATAAGTTCCTTTTGGTAAATCTTGGGTAATTAACGAATATCTATTATTATTTACGTTTTTAGTGGCGTACATCAATTTCCCGTCTATACTAAATATTTCTATTTCATCTATTGGGTAATCAGACTGCACTATGGTTTGATTGTCACCATTTGTAGGATTTGGATAGACTTTTAATCCATTGTCAATTTTAAAATCATCCTGACTCAAACTACCTTTCTTTGATGCACTATCGGTAACTTCAAAAATAACTCTATTTGATACTTCATTATAAGAATCGTTTGTAAACATCACTAAAAAATAGTTCCCTGTTTGCACAGGTAATTCCGCTCCTGTAATATTTTTTGTTCCTTGGGCAAGTCCATTAAAATAAGTGTAACTTACTAGTGGATCACTATTAGGGTTATCTCCTTGATGATAAATCCCCAACCAATCTTTTACAATTCCGGGAGCATCCGTCCATGAAGCAGAAATTTGTTCTCCAAGATCATACACCGGTTTATTTATCCATAATTCCGTAACAATATCTCCTATTTTAAAGAACACTTTATTGCCAACTGAACTGTAACCATTTTGCAAATAGTATTCAGCATAATAATATCCTTTAGGCAAATTATTAAATGTTTTAGAGCCTGAAGTAGTCGTAACATATTGCCAACTCGTTGCCGAAGTACTCGATCCAGGATTAACTCCCATTCTATAAATACCTATCCAATCGCTGGTCAGTTGAGGTCCATTACTAAAATTAACCACTACAGGAGAGCCTACAGCATATTCTGATTGGTTGGTGCTTAACACAGGAATTGGTCCAATATAAAAGTATTTTCTGGATGCAATTTCAGTATAACCGCCATTTGAGAATATCGCAGCAAAATAGCGCCCTTTATTAGCTAATCCACTTGAGAAATTAATAGAGCCGCTGGCACTGCCACTAGTGTATTGCCATGTTTGAGAAGGAGAAGCTCCTCCAGGAGTTTGTCCTTCTTTATATAAACCTATCCATGTAGAAGTACTTGCCGGCGCATCTGTAAAGTTTACTTTTATGGGTGTATTTTGAGCATAGGTTAATGCATCCGTAATTATTTCTGTATTAACAGTGTTACTTCCACCGATGATAAATGCTTTCACATCACTCCACGGTGACCATTCTAAATTTCGGTCTCTGTATCTTAATTTCACATAATATTGACCATTAGAAAGCGCATTCGATGCCAAGTTCATCTTAGTGATATCTACTCCAAGATTAACATTGACAGTTGAATCTTTTTGTGTGCCATACTTACCATATAGATCTTCAAAATCACGATATACCTCTTTCTTTATAATATCGAAAGTTGGTGTTTGTGAAATTAAAAATTGACTAGTATTTAATAATTCATTTGTTGGTGTACTATAGGCAGAACCAGATATAGTTACAGGTAATGTAACATTAGTGCTAAAATTATTTACAATAGAAGGTTTATTAGGCGCTGGTTTATTTTTATACCTATGAAACACATCCATTAATTGATTGTTCTTCCGTTTGTTTACACTTCCAATAGAATAACTTTCCACATCCATTTTACCATTTGTTACGTCAATATCTACAATTTGATAGATCCAATTGCATATTGTTTTTTGAACGTCTTCAAAATCTTGTTCTGTAGACGATCCCCAATATTGATCCCAAGCAGTACCTCCAGAAATAATGTTGTATGTAGGAGTGTTTTTCAATTGTCCTCTATGATAAAGATGATGATGGGCTCCTATATGCATGGCATATTTTGAAGAGGTTACTAGCAAGGGAACGGCAGTATTTCTAACCCATGTAGAGATATCCCCTACATATTGCTCTGCCTGATAAGGTCTATGACTTAATGAAAATATCCAGTCTACAGTGTTATCAGTATTTGCTGCTGCCAGTACTTTTTGCAACCAGCTTAGTTGAGCTTCACCTGTGTGTTCCGAACTTAAACTGATAAACAAAACATTCCCTGCTTGCATTGCATAGTAATTTTCTGTGCCAGATGAGATTCCTTTATATGATAATTCACTGATGAAAAAATGATCATAATAAGAGTTCATTCCCAAAGTACCATAAGTTTCATGATTACCAACAGTTGTTTGAATTGGAATATTTCCAGAAAGCGCTTTGTTCTTTTTAAAATGTACGTTCTCATAATGATCTAAAGTACCGACATCTACTTGGTCTCCTACCATAAAAGTCATCGCAATATTATCATCCGGAGATAAGGTTGAACCCCATTTTTCTTTTATTTTCCTTTTTGCAGATGCTACTAATGAATCGTATCTAGGTTCGGCTTTTAATTGGTTATCTCCCATAATCAAAAAACGAATATGCCCATCTGCAGTTGCAGCTTGCCCTGGATTTGGCAGTGTTTTAAATGATTTAACCAAAGAAACCCCCGTTCCAGTTTTAATTTTGTAATAATATTTTGTGTTTGGAGAAAGGTTAATCAGTTTTGTACTGTGATAGAAATAATTTCCAGGATATCCAGAATCAGTAAATACATTCGTATTTCCTGTAACGGTTACATTCAGGTTACTTGCAGAAGTGCCATATTCTACAATCGATTCTGAATTACTGCTTGTTTTCCAACAAACATAAATAGAAGTTGGTGTTACATTTTGCAAATAAGGGTCAAGATTTTGCGCTTTACTTATCAAAGTAACCAGTGATAGTAATAATAAAAAGTAGGTTTTTCTCATTGTGTTTGGGTTATTTGTTTAAAAAACTCAAATTTAACACTCTGACAATCAACAGTCTTTAAGTAAATGTAATCATATTCTTAATACTTTTATCTTTTTGTAAGTTTTATGTAAACTTATTGCTCTTGCATTTTTTTTTGAATTGTCACTTCTAGATTTTAGACTAGTTTTTAGATCTATTCTTAATTTGACATAAACAAAAAACTCCCTGAATTTAGGGAGTTTTTTGTTATTAAATAATGAATTGTAAACTAAACAGTATACATTTTTACTCTCAATTCCTGAACTTTTTCATCATCAAGATAATCATCAAAAGTCATGTATCTGTCGATAGCGCCATTTGGTGTCAACTCAATCACTCTGTTACCAACAGTTTGAGCAAATTCATGATCATGAGTGGTAAAAATAACAGAACCTTTGTAATTTTTCAATGAATTATTGAATGCTGTAATCGATTCCAAATCCAAGTGATTTGTAGGTTCATCCAACATTAAAACATTAGCTCTTTCCATCATCATTCGAGATAACATACAACGTACTTTCTCTCCTCCTGATAATACATTGCAGGTTTTTAAGGCTTCTTCTCCAGAGAAGATCATTTTACCCAAAAAGCTTCGAATGTTTACTTCATCTCTTTCTTCTTCGGTTTTAACCCATTGACGCAACCAATCTACTAGTGAATAATCATTTTCGAAAAACGAATGATTATCTCCCGGTAAATACGCTTGATTGGTAGTAACACCCCAATCATAAGTACCAGAATCTGCTTTTTGATTGCCGTTTAAGATTTCATAAAAAGCAGTCGTAGCACGAGAATCTTTAGAGAAAAGAACAATTTTATCGCCCTTCGCCATATTCAAATCTACTCCTTTAAACAATAAATCTCCATCTACTGAGGCACTCAAATCCTGAACATTTAAGATTTGATCTCCTGCTTCACGCTCTTGATCAAAAATAATCGCAGGGTAACGACGGCTAGATGGTTTAATCTCAGAAATATTCAATTTAGAAATCATTTTTTTACGTGAAGTAGCTTGTTTTGATTTGGCTACATTCGCAGAAAAACGACGGATAAATTCTTCTAATTCTTGTTTCTTTTCTTCGGCTTTTTTATTTTGTTGTGCACGTTGTTTAGCCGCTAATTGGCTAGATTCATACCAAAACGTATAATTTCCAGAATAATGGTTTATTTTACTAAAATCAATATCAGATATATGCGTACAAACTGAATCTAAAAAGTGTCTATCGTGAGAAACTACAATTACTGTATTTTCATAGTTTGCCAAGAAATTTTCTAACCAAGCAATGGTTTCAAAATCCAAATCATTGGTAGGCTCATCCATAATAAGCAAATCAGGATTTCCAAACAGCGCTTGTGCCAAAAGCACACGAACTTTAACTTTTCCTTCCAAATCTCCCATTAGGGTATAATGATTGTCTTCTGTAATTCCAAGATTGGATAACATTGAAGCAGCGTCTGAATCGGCATTCCAACCATTCATTTCCTCAAACTGCACTTGCAACTCCCCTATTCTATCGGCATTTTTATCATTGTAATCAAGATAAAGTTCATCCATCTCTTTTTTGATGGCATACAATACTTTATTCCCCATCAAAACGGTTTCCAGTACCGTATGTTCGTCAAACATATTGTGGTTTTGGTTTAAAACCGACATACGTTTTCCGGGTTCCAAATGAATATGACCCGAAGTTGGATCCATATCACCTGCTATTATTTTAAGAAAAGTTGATTTTCCAGCACCATTGGCTCCAATAACTCCATAAATATTTCCGTGTGTGAAGGTTGTATTTACTTCGTCGAACAAAATTCGTTTGCCAAACTGAACTGATAAATTATTGACTGTTAACATGAAGGTCTCTTTATTAAAATTTTGTGCAAAAGTACAAAAAAATGTCTATTTTTTTTATTCTAAAATAAGATTTAGTTTATCTTCACATTTCATTAATTATTTCATCATTAAAGTATCAAAAAAGTAAGATGCAGGCACCATTATTATTATATCAAACATCCGAAACCAATATTAATGTAGAAGTCACTTATTTAGATGAAAGTTTTTGGCTATCGCAAAAAGCTATTGCACTGTTGTTTGGAGTAGAATCAAATACGATAACCTATCATTTAAAAGAGATTTTTAAAACTAGAGAATTAGACGAAAGTTCAACTACTCGAAAAATTCGAGCAGTTCAAACCGAAGGAAAAAGAGAAGTTAGTCGAGAAATTGATTTCTACAACCTTGACGCAATAATAGCTGTTGGCTACAGAGTCAATTCCAACCAAGCCACTCAATTCAGAATTTGGGCGACAAAAACACTCAAAGAATTTATCGTCAAAGGATTTGTTCTGAATGATGATATGCTCAAAAATGGTAAAGCTTTTGGCAAAGATTATTTTGAAGAATTACTCGAGCGTATTAGAGAAATTCGATCTTCTGAAAGGCGATTTTATCAAAAAATCACTGATATTTATGCACTTTCGGCAAATTATGAAAAAGACAGTGCGACTACAAAAACGTTCTTTGCAACGGTACAAAACAAATTACATTGGGCTATAACTGGAAAAACTGCTGCGGAAATTATTTATACCGAAGCCGATGCTAACAAAATCTACATGGGTTTATCTACTTGGAAAGATGCTCCAAATGGCAAAATTCAAAAAACAGATGTTAGCATAGCCAAAAATTACCTCAATGACGCCCATCTTCAAGAATTAAACAGAATAGTTTCGGCTTATTTGGATTTGGCTGAGAATTATGCCAAAAGACAGATAGTAATGGAAATGGAAAATTGGACTTTGTTTCTAAATAATTTTCTACAACTCTCTAATTACCCAATACTAACCGATAAAGGGAAAATTTCTCATTTGGAAGCCAAAATTAAAGCTGAAATGGAGTTTGATAAATTTAGAATTATTCAAGATAGAGAATACCTTTCGGACTTTGATAAGGAGGTTCTGAAACTAAATAAAAAGAGTTAAAATCAAAAAAAAACCTGGTAACTAATTACCAGGTTAAAAAATGTTTCTTATTCATTTCATTCAACTTCTAATACTATAAACCTAAAAATAGATTTAGTTTAAAAAGTTAAGTAATTTAAATGATTTTCTGTTTCCAAGATTATCTGTAACTACTACTACAAACAATTGTTTTGTAAAAAAAGCATTGTTTTGAAGCACTACATCTTTGCTGTTTTGAACGTTTCTATAACTAACCAAAGACTGGCCAATACTGTTATAAACTTCAACTTGCATGATACTATTTGCATCATTTGTAACAAGTAAAGCATTGTCTTTGAAATAAGCAACCATGTCTCTACTAGCCTCAATTTTACCAACAGATAACTTTGCCGTTTGAGAGGAGAAATAGGTTGCATAAGCATTAGAAAATTCATAACCCGTTCCGCATGCAGCATCCCAATTGATAGACCAAGTCATTACTCCTCTTAATCCCGGTTGGGGAGCAGATTGCATGGTGTAAGTTCTTCCAGCAAATGTAGTTCCATAACGTAAATAATTAAACGCTTGAATTCCTTTTTGAGGTGTCAAATAGCCACCTGCTGGAGCAGCTGGAGCACAAGCTGGGATTGCAATTACAATTTTAGAAGCTGGCAATCCGTTAAAATGATATCCTGTAGAAGCTACATTAAACCCTTTAATCATCATATCCGACATAGAAACCAAAAAGTCTGGAGTCGCCTGTGAATAGGCTACGTTATCAAGAGCGCTAATTGATCCTGTATTGTACAATTGCACCATCAAAAGGTCTAACTCATTACGTAAATTGTCAATTACAGGCAAGAAAGATCCAGCTCCATCGCCATAAACAGAATATCCAACCTGAACATAATACGTTTCAGGAGCTGCTGTTAAGATAAATCCGCTGCCGTAACTCGCTTTTAGTTCTTTAAAAGCATCAACCACATTTTTAAGTTTTGGATAAGCCGAGATTGATGCATAAGAGAAATCTTTTAATGCACCAGCACCAAAGTTCATTGACCCGCCTTCGAAATCAATATCGATTCCATCAAATTTATACTGATCAACAATTGCTTTTAAACCATTTACAAAAATATTTTTTTGTGCAACAGTTTGTAATTCTACATGACCATTTTGTCCTCCGATGGAAACAATAACTGGAATTCCTTTGTCTCTCAAAAATTTAATATCATTTTTTAATAATTGAGGATCGAATACTCCATTTGTAAAAAATCTAGGCTCATTTATAACCAACATTGGTGTATAACCGTCTCTATTAACGGTTTCGATGAAAGAATAAACGACCACATTGAATTTTTTGTCTCCCATTTGATTGAAGTACAAAAATGGTGCACTACCGTTTTCCCATCCGTGAGCGTAACCAACGATTACTTTTGCTGGTAATGGATTGAAAGATGAACTAATAATACCAATTGATTGATTCAATGTCGTTATTCCACCAACATTATCAGTTGCTTTTACAACTAAAGCATAGGTTTTGAAAGCATTTGGTGTAAAGGTATAGTTATAAGCATTTCCAGTTCCTTTTGTCATTGCAAAAGAAGTTCCATCAATACTCAAAGAAACACCTGACACTGTACCATCGGTATCAGTAACATTTACACTAACCACAACCGGTTGAAATCCTGAAGATTGGTTAATAGAAGTTGCTGCAGGCGAAACCCATGCAATTACGGGTAATAGATTTGGACAAGAAGTGCCTGAACATTGTAAATAAAACCCACGAGTATTCTCAGCGGTCACACTATTTGAAGCTGTTACTGTCGCTTTTAATGTGTAGTTTTTATTGAAATCTGCTGTTGCAGGAGTCCAACTTGCTACATATTCAGTTCCTGTTGAAAGAGTAGCTGTTATATTTTGCCCGTTAATGTTAAACACTACTGACGAAATTGATACACTTGCATCTGCAAAAGTTAAACTAGCATCTGCTTTTAACTGAATAGCAGTTCCCGGAGCAATTGCTACAGTTGTCAATGTTGGGCTTGTAATAGTCACTTGTGGGGCAACTGAATTTGAATTGAAATTATAAACTTGTGGGGTTGTTGGAACAGCAAAGTTTGCCAAATTCGTTGGAGAATAAGTGATTCCGTTGTTTTCCCATGCATTCAATTTTAAACTTGAAATAGTAGAATATCCAGCCAAAATTGTATTGCTGAAACTGAATTTTCCTTGAGCATCAGAAATTGCAATAAAGTTTGCATACCCGTGAGTATTATCCGTCCAGGGCACAATTAATTCTACTTTAGCTCCTGCAACAGGAGTTGATCCACTTTTAACAGTTCCGCTAACTAAGTTTCCACTAGCAACATTTTGTGTCAAGTTTAAAGTTTTATTTGCAGCAATTGCAGTATAAACTGTTGATGCTGGTGCAAATGTTAAACCTGTTTTGGTAGCTGTAACTGTATAATTTGATCCTGAAACCAAATTGGTGACAGTATAAGCCCCGTTTACATCCGAAACCGCTGTTAAAGTCGTAGCTCCTGAAACCGCAGAAACCGTTACTCCTGAAACTGGAGTTGTTCCGTTCATTACCGTTCCATTTACGGTGTAATAAGTAGGCGTAACTACATTTTGAGTAAAGTTTAAAGTTTTATTCGCAGCAATTGCTGTATAAACTGTTGATGCTGGTGCAAATGTCAAACCTGTTTTTGCTGCTGTAACTGTATAATTTGATCCTGAAACCAAATTGGTGACAGTATAAGCCCCGTTTACATCCGAAACCGCTGTTAAAGTCGTAGCTCCTGAAACCGCAGAAACCGTTACTCCTGAAACTGGAGTTGTTCCGTTCATTACTGTTCCGCTTACGGTGTAATAAGTAGGTGTAACAACATTTTGAGTAAAGTGCAACGTTTTATTCGCAGCAATTGCAGTAAATACTGTTGATGCTGGTGCAAATGTCAAAGCTGTTTTTGCAGCTGTAACTGTATAATCTGATCCTGAAACCAAATTGGCAACAGTATAAGCGCCAGCTGTATCTGATGTTGCAGTTAAAGTAGTAGTTCCTGAAATCGCAGAAACCGTTACACCCGAAACTGGGGTTGTTCCGTTCATTACCGTTCCGCTTACGGTGTAATAAGTTGGTGTAACTGTACTAGAATTAAAATCATAAACTTGAGGTGTTGCAGGAACGTTAAAGTTAGCCAAATTTGACGGTAAATAAACTACCTCGTTGTTTTCCCAAGTATTTAATTTTAAACTTGAAACAGTTGTATATCCTGCTAAAAGGGTGTTATCAAAGCTATATTTTCCTTGTGCATCTGTAATAGCAATTTTACTTTGATACGGATGTGAATTATCCGTCCAAGGAAGTATCAATTCAACTTTCGCGCCTTGTTTTGGTGTTGTCCCATTTTTAACAGTTCCACTGATTTTATTTGTACCAATTATTATAACATCTTGCACAAAATTCAAAACTTTATTGGCATTCAAATTAGTATAAACTGTTGAAGCTGGTGTGTACGTTTGTCCTGCTTTTGCAATTGTTACTGTATAGTTCGCAGCCGATGGTAAATTTGCAATACTATACGTCCCACTAGCACTTGATGTTGCAGTAAACGTTCCTGCTGTCGAAGTAGCTGAAACTGTTGCGCCAGAAACTGCAGTTGTTCCGTCCATTACAGTTCCGCTAATGGTATAATATACAACCGGTGGATTTTGCGAGAAATTCAAAACCTTATCAGAGCTTAAGACTGTATAGACCGTAGAAGCTGGTGAAAATGTTTGTCCAGCTTTTGAAGCCGTAATTGTAAAATCTAGTCCGGCAGTTAAACCCGCAATACTATAGACTCCACTTGCATTAGAAACTGCTGTAACAACTGTCGCACCCGAAGTCGCTGTAACCGTTACTCCTGAAACTGCTGTAATTCCATCCAATACAGATCCGCTAACCGTATAAAGTGGTTGTGTACCTTGAACAATAATACCCGATTGATTTGTAGTAATATTTGTTAAGGCAACTGGAGTAAAAGTATACGAACTTTTTAAAGCCGTTACTGAATAGTTTGCTCCTGAAACTACATTACTAAAAGTATAATTACCTGTGGTAGATACAATAGACTGCAAAACTACATTACTGGCATCTTTCAATTGAACAGTAACATCGGTAACTAAATTTGTTCCGTTTTTTACTGAACCACTTACTGTTAAAGTTCCTGGAACTACACTACCAAAAGAAGCGTCAACTTGAGATAATAATAGATTAGGAGATGCTCCTCTGGTGTCTTGAGACAATTCCCAAATCATACCACCAGCAAGATTTTTAGATTTAATATATTGTACTTTTAAATCCGTCGATTGTTTATCTTCATAACTGATAAACTGGTGTAAAGTAGCATTGTACAAATAAGGTACTTTAGTTGTATTATCAAAATACCTTACCCATCCAGCTGCAGCTGCAGTAGATGTAACTGTCATACTTGTAGCGTCTAAATAAGGATGCGAATTGGTAACTGGATTTCCAACTAAGTCGCAGATTTCAATACTTCCAGAACGCTCGCATGCAGCTGGCCCGTCCCAAGTTCCTATAGGGTTTTGCGGATTTGTACATCCTGAAACTGCATCTCTTGGTGCAGCGACGAATAATCCCGGAAAATTAGGAGTGGTTCCGTTATTGGCAACATTCTTAAATATTTTTCCGTAGAAAGGCAATCCCATGATTAATTTATTTGCAGGAAAACCAACAACATTCAAATATTGATTTGTCAATTCATCAAGTGATTCTGATTGAGCTGCACCGTATAGTGGATCATTAGTATTTCCACTTGCATATAAAGGAGCGTTGTAGCATGTTTTATCATACCAGTTTCCACCAAAATCATATCCAAAATAAGTGATATAATCACAATAGGTCGAAATGTCTTCTGTCATTCCGTATTGTGTTCTGTTGTTTGGACCTAAATATTGTGAAGCCACTTTTCGAACATTGTTACCTGCGGCAATAGAGATTAATTTATTCGGCATTGCCTGACGCATTGCTTTTAATAAATACACTAAATTTTTGTTATCATCCGGACTGTACTTTTGCGGAGGAACTGGAATTCCATTAACAATTTCGGTGCCGTCAGTTCCCCCAGAAAGAGGATATTCCCAGTCAATATCAAATCCATCTATAAATGGATAAGTAACCAAAAATTTAGCCATATCTGCTGCCAAAGCATTTCTGGCAATCGGACTTGCAGAAATAGGAGAAAGATCCTGACCTTTGGTCCACCCTCCAACAGAAATCAAAATTTTTAAATGAGGATACTTTTCTTTTAGCTTCTTTAAGTCATAAAAATTGCCTTTTACGGGAGCATCCCACGGAATTCCGCCTTCTGTGTGTTCAAAATCAGCATAGGTATCCAAACAATGTAATTTGGTATTCTCAGGATGTGCTGCATCAAATTCAGTACCATAAAAAGAATAATTTAAATGGGTTAGTTTACTCCCATCTATCTTGGGGACGTTAAAATCCCGTGCATAAATTGCCCACTGGGCATAGTACCCGACGACTTTTTTGTTATGCGCTGGTTGCTGCGCTAACAAAAGCCATGGAAACAAAAACAATAGCAAAAATCGATTGATTTTTTTCATAATTAATTATTTAGAGGTTAGTTAATAATTCAATTTGGGGAATAGAACTCTATAATCTTATACTTGCTAAAAAAAACTTAAAAATTAAAAAAAAACCTGATAACTAAAAAATAATTACCAGGTAAAAAAATTGTTGCTTTTCGTAAAAAAAACATTTACTTAAAATAAAAAACTTATTAAAATACAAATAACCAAACTCAATTCTAACAATAACTACTTTTATTTTTCTTTTTTTTTGAGTAAAGGTTTTAAAATAAAACATGCAAAATTTGACGAAGTTATTTTGGTCTTTTTCAAGGCAAAAAAAATTGAATAGCTGGGCTATTGAAAGTTTTTTTCACGAAGAAAAAGGGCAAAAGAACGAGAAAAATTGTATGGTTTATTTTGAAACATTTACTGCGCTTGAACTAACTTTTTCAAACTATTATACACCGCTAATTCAACATCGGCATGCTCTTTTGTATTACATTTCTCTAATAAATCATTCAAAATAGAAGGATCTACGTTTTGTTTTTTATCAATTTTTAATGTTAACAATTCAGATAAATCGTTTAATTTCTTTGATAGAGACAAAAGTGGCTGGATCAATGGTGCATTATTACTCAATTGAATTAAATCCACATTCATCTTAATCCATTTGCTTAGATAATTTGTCACTGTAGTTTGATTTTCAATAGATTTATTATTTAAATAATTAACCACTGCTACATCAAATTCTAAAGCATCCGAAGCATCAGGTGTACAAACATCAGCAAATAATGTTAGTGGAGAATACATTTGATATTCCGTTCCTCCTTTGTTCCTTGAATATTTTTTGATAGGCTCACAAATATTTGATAAATCTTCTAAGGCAACATTTCTTTGGTTATTGCTAATATTTCTTAACAAAGCTTCTTTACTTTTAATATGAGTCAAACCAAGTTCTTCTAATCTAAAAGAAACCGTTTTTAATCTTTTTCGCAAACTATTAATATCTGTTATCGATTTATCAGACCATAATCTTTCAGCTATTGCTCCGGTTCTTGGCCATATTCTAGAATCTAAAGTGCTAGGCGTAACCAATTCTGACCACATAGTAGCTTCTCCACCCAAAATTCTCGCTTTTTCCTCATCGGTAAGCGCCACATTACTCGGCATTGGATCTACAGTATAATGATCTTCTACACCATAAACTAAATCAATATAATATCCGTTAGACAAGACCGTTTTATACCCTCCTTTTATGGCATCTACCAATGATTTTCCAGCAGAAACACCTTCATTTGGCCCCTTCCAGGAATGAATAATGGCATCTTTAGACATGTTTTTTGTCATAATCTCTTCCCATCCCATTAATTCTTTATTGTGCTTTTTGAGCAACGGAATCAATTGCATCGTAAAGTAGGTTTGCAATTCATGATTGTTCGCTAGATTGTGTTTCTTTTTGAATTCTTGTATTTTCGGATTCGAATCCCAATCTTTCCCTTCGTTTTCATCTCCACCGATGTGAAAATACTTCCCTGGAAAAAGTGGACAAACTTCATCAAAAAATTCGCTTAACAACTGATACGTTTTAGGATTTGAAGGGTCAAGTGTAGGCCCAAAAATCCCTGCATTTCTTTCAACACTATACGTTTGTATTTGGACAGATTGTTTTCCATTTTCAGTAGTATTCGAATTCATTGCTACCACCTTACTTCCTATCTCTGGATAAGCCGTAAGTATGGCAGATCCATGACCAGGTACATCTATTTCTGGAACCACCAAAATACCTCTTTCATCAGCGTATTTCACTACACTTTTAATCTCTTCTTGCGTATAATAATTCCCATCCGAAGCCAGTTGAGTTAATTTTGGGTGTTTTTTCATTTCAATTCTCCACCCTTGGTCATCTACTAAATGCCAATGAAAAACATTCATTTTTACTGCTGCCATTCCATCAATATTTCTCTTTACAACATCTACTGGCATAAAATGTCTTGAAACATCCATCATCAAACCTCTCCAAGTAAATCTTGGGAAATCTGAAATCGTTACATTCGGGAAATAATACGAATTATTGTTATTTTGTAATAATTGCAACAGTGTTTCTAAAGCATGCAAGGCTCCTAAATCTGTAGTAGCATTAATAGTTATTTTATTTCCAGTAATTTTAAGCAAGTAACTTTCATCTTCATACAATTCAATTTTCCCGCTTCGAACACAGTTTATTTGCAATTGAGCTGTAAGAGCTTCATTGGTTTTCGTTATAAATCCTTGATCAAAAAACAAACCTGTTCTACCGTCTAATCTTCTCAAAAAATTAGTGGCACCAATAAATATTCTAGAATTGGGCGCACCAGTAATATTGATTTTAAAATTTTTAGCTAAAGCAAAAGTGCCATCTGTTAATGTTAAATTTTGAGGCCACGGCATAACATCTAGCTGCTCTTTTTTAATTTGAGCAGAAGATATAAAGGAGGCAAATAAAAAGAGTATTAAATATTTCATTTTGGTTATTACGGTTAATTGACATTTACTTAGAGGCTGACTTTAAAAAAAGTACGAACTAAAATCAAAAAATTTTTTTTTAATGAATTCAGTTCTGTACTTTCAAAACAAACTCAACTTTTATTTTAAAACTATTCAGCTAGTTTTCAGTCTCAGTCTCAGTTTTCAGCCCAAAATGGATATTTGTTTTTAAAATAGTTCTAAAACAAACTCCCTTTTTTACAAATATTATTATGAACGCGAATTATAATTTTTATGGAAAAACTCTGAAAACTGCGACTGCGACTGAAAACTGTAACCTGAATAGCTACACTTTTTTTAATACTCGAAACGTTTAAAAGCTTCAATAGCCTCATATTCGGCTAGCCCTAAATCATCGTATATTTTTGCGGTATTCTTGTTACGGTCTTCGGCACGAACCCAAAACTCTCTTGCATCATTTCCTTGAAACATTACTCTGTCCTTTTGGGATTGGTGACATAAAATGGCTTGTCTTTTCGTCAAAACTTCATCTGGACTTAACGGAACAGCCATGTCTATATCATGAATATCCCATTCGTGCCAAGCTCCTCTGTACAACCACAACCAACAATCGTCCATATAGGATTCCGATTTTAATTCTCCCATTGCAGCAAAAATCGCATTCAAACATACTTCGTGCGTTCCGTGTGGGTCAGCTAGATCTCCAGCAGCGAATACTTGGTGCGGTTTTATTTTTGCAATAATAGCTGCAACAATAGCGATATCTGCAGGTCCCAATGGATTTTTCTGAATCAGTCCTGTTTCATAAAATGGTAAATCTAAAAAATGTACATTTTCATCTTTAAGTCCAATATATCTTACCCCAGCAAAAGATTCTCTTCTACGAATAATACCTTTCAATTTACGTACGGCCAAAGAATCCATTTCTCCTTGTGTTTTTGCATTTAAAAAAGCAATAACCGACTTGAAATAATTAGCTTCAGTTGTATCTCCCATAATGTCGAGACTCACTTCGGCAAACTTCAAGGCCTCATCATCTGTAACGGCAATATTTCCTGAAGTTTGATACACCACATGCACATCGTGACCTTGCTTAATTAATTTAGCAAAAGTTCCTCCCATAGAAATTACATCATCATCTGGGTGTGGACTAAAAAGAATAACTCTTTTCTTAGCTGGCTCAGAGCGTTCAGGTCTGTTGGTATCATCTGTATTTGGTTTTCCTCCTGGCCATCCCGTAATAGTATGTTGCAAAACATTGAACATATTAATATTCAAATCATAAGAAGAACTACCGGCTGCCAATAAATCAGACATACCGTTGTTGTTGTAATCTCTATCGGTCAATTTTAGAATCGATTGCTTAGTTTCTTGGCATAGCCAAACAATCGCTTTGTTTTTTAACTGTTCTGTCCAGATGCACTCCCCTACTAACCAAGGTGTTTCTAGTCTAGTCAATTCTGAGGCAGCACCTTCATCTAATACAAAAGTGGTATTATTATGATTTTGCAAAAAAGTAGCAGGAACCTCAGAGCTAATATCGCCTTGAATGGTTCTTTTTATAATCGAAGCTTTGTTTTGTCCCCAAGCCATCAAAACAATTCTTTTTGATCTAAGAATTGTAGAAACTCCCATGGTAATTGCTCTTTTAGGAACGTTTCCGATACCATTAAAATCTCCAGAAGCATCTACTTTTGTGATATGATCTAAAGTAATTATACGAGTTCCCGAGTTGATATGTGAACCTGGCTCATTAAATCCTACGTGACCTGTTCGCCCAATTCCTAACAATTGAAAATCAAGTCCTCCAGCGCTTTTAATTTTTATTTCATAATCAACACAAAACTGATTCAAATCTTCGATAGCTACAGTACCATCCGGAATATTAACATTTTCTGGATTAATATCTACATGATTAAAAAGATGTTGATGCATAAAGTAATAGTAACTTTGGTTACTTTCCTTTGGCATTGGGTAATACTCATCTAAGTTAAAAGTCACAACATTTGCAAAACTTAATCCTTCTTCTTTGTGCATGCGAACCAATTCCTGATACACCTTTATAGGAGAAGAACCAGTTGCCAATCCTAGTACGCATGGCTTATTTTTTTCTTGTTTCGAACGAATTAAATCTGCAATTTCATGAGCCACAACTACTGAAGCTTCTATTGAATTTTTAAAAATTACATTATGGATTTTCTCAAAACGCGTTTCTTCAAATTTTCCTGCACTCTTGAAGCTGATGTCTGGCTTAATTTCTAAAGTATTTCTCATTTTATTATTTTAATCTAAATTTTATATTTTGTCATTATTATTTTACAATACCATTACAGGCACGATAATCCCATTTGTGAGTTCGAGCACAGGAAAAAGACTCGGTGTAGCAAAAAACAACTTTTTTATTCTTCAAAAAGACGCTTTCATTTGGTGATTCATCCTCTTACAATTACGATAAAGGAAAAACTATATCCCAAACTTATATGTTTTATCATTCTTATAAAAATAAAAAAAACCAACAGCATTAAATTGTAAACCAACAACACAAATCAATCAATAATGTGTTTTTAAAAACTTGCCAATAATTTTTTTATTTTTTAATAACAGCTCATAAACATATACATCAGGGGCTAATTTAGATAAGTCTAAAGCGATACTGTTTTTACCAATATTACTGTTGATCTGATTTGCAGTAAGCACTTTTTTTCCAAACAAATCAAAAACTGTAATTTGCAAAGGTTGTATTTCTTCCAAATAAATATCTAAATAAGCTATGTTTACAACTGGAGAAGGATAAAAATTATAATTTACTATCTCTTTCTGGTTATTTAAAACAGTTTGAGGACAGGAGGATTCAAATTGCCATGCAGCACTAGTACTCGGAATTTCATTTGTTATATACCATTTTGCTTTGTACAAATTATTGCCGTAATAAACAACATCATTAGCATAGTACACTTTTGAATTTAACCAACTTTTATACCCACAATACAAAGGCTCTGCCACGCAACTTTGTATTAACACCCAAGCCGTATCTACTCCAGGTGTACCATTGGTGTACCATGCATTTTTATAAATTTTATTGCCATAGACTACCAAAGTGTTTGCAACACTATAAATTTGGGTCGCATTCCAGGGAACAATAGTTGCACAATTTAAATTATTCTCTTTGGAAAGTGAATAGCTATTGGTAACAGATGAATTACCATTTTGATTGTCGGTTGCTGTAATTAGCAATGAAATAGTCCCATAACTAGAAGGAGTCCAAACATAGCTGTATTTGTTACTGTTTTTTACAGCTGTATATTTTATGCCATTGATTGTAAAAAAAACAGAGCTAACGGTGTAATCATCAGTAATTGTAGCCGAAAAAGTAATTGGAGCAAATGAATTTTGCAAAAAAGAAGTTCCATTTACGGGTGCTATTTCACTAATAACGGGAGGAATAACAGGATTGTTACAACTTTCTAGACTCAAATTATCGGCTCTATAATCGATCATGTCTTTACAACCACATTTTGATTCGTCGTTGCTCCCGCTCATATCCAAACCTATAGCATAGATTCCTGCAAAACGCTTGTAAAAACCAATTCTATCTAATACTTGCGCTTTTTCAGTCCCTCCATTACCACATTCTAAACCGCCATTTACTATATTTACTGTCATCCCTAAACCTGGGTATCTTTTTTTTGACAAATCATAATCATTTGGCAGCCAACCACCTGTCATTATATCATGACATGAAGGCTTTGGGTATTGAGGTGCCATCCAAAACCATATTGCCGTTTCAAAAGCCAAGACTGCATCTAGTCCTACCTTCTCAGGGTTGTTGAGCAAAATATTTTTGTTACCATAAATAATTTCACTGGCTTGCCCATAATTATAATTCCATGAAATTTGTATGGGACCTCTACCTGAATATCTTTTGCCTGACACGGGTGGATATTGAGCGTCTGCTTGTTCGTAGCCAGGCATCCCAGCTACAATTCCGCCTTCATACACAAAATGCAATCCCCAGGCATGTTGTCCTCCAGGCGCTGTTGGCCAACCTCCAGTAGTTTCGTGCGAGATATTGGCAAAAAAAGCTGCCAATTCTCGTTTAATCATTTCAGGAGAACCTACATTTAAGAAATTTGCATAGTCAACCGTTTCAATTTTAATTTCTTTATTTTTATTAAAATCAGTATCAAAATCCGGATCATGTCGTACTTCCAAACGTGAGCCAGTCGTTTTATCAATGCGAGTCAACACCATGGCATTGGTCCCACAACGGCGTTTTGACTCTGTTTTTATATTGGCCAAATTACTTACTGCTTGCAAAAAGGATTCATAAGTATAAAAATCATCTTTAGTATCCAAAACCCAACTTCCATTTACATCTTTTACTCCATTTCGATATGGAAAAAAAGAATTGTATTGCGCTTTGGTTAGAATTCCTGCCGGAATCCCTATGGTTGCAATGGTTGTTTTTTCAACACTCTTTTGAGCTATCAATTCAACATTCGGTATTACAAAAAGTAGTAGCAGTAATATTCTAATCGTTTGTGTTTTTGATCTCATCTTAGGTTGGTTTTAGTTAGTTATAAATTTCAGCCATATGACCGCCGAAATTCTGATTTTATATTGTTTCTCTTTTTCTATACTGCTTATTCTTTAATTTTATATTTAGTTTTTATTTTAAAAATAAAAATCGTTTTTTTCGATACTAGTAACTCTTACAATACAGCAATACCTGCTATATAAATCAGAGTGATTGGTATAAATACCTTTTTAATTTTAATCTTCAATCTTCTTATTTCTATCTTCTTACTTCTATCTTCTTACTTCTATCTTCTTACTTCAATCTTCTTACTTCAATCTTCTGACTTCAGTTTTCTGATTACTGACTTCTGATTACTTTTTATTATATCCAGACAGGCATTCACCTGTCTGGAATAATAAAAAATTATTTTTCACAACACCAACCATTTCCATAAGATTTGGAATAAATACCTCCGCAAGAATTACTAGTAACACAATATCCAGTTGCATCCGAATATTTCCATGCACCTCCGTTAATAGTCTTTTGTTCTGCACTGGTTAATTTGCGAGCTCCTTTTAGATTTAATAAATTTTTTAACATAGTTTTTTGGTTTTAAAATTTTAATTAATATTCAATTCAAATAATTATAATTATACGTTTTAAACTATCCAGTTTTTATAAACCAGACAGATTTTGAAACCTGTCTGGAATAATAAAAAAACAATAACTATTTTTAAATATTAGAAATTAGATCCAGTAGTATCCCACCATAGTCTAGTTCCTCCATTATCAGGCCCACCTAATTTAGCTATACCAGTAGCAACACCACCAGGATTACCATCTTTTTCAGTTTGTACAAAATTTACTCTACGAGGACCAAATTCAGTAGTAATTGTTCCACCACTAGTATTATGTACCGCTCTGAATAATTTTGGATATCCAGTTCTTCTGTACTCTGACCAAGCTTCTTGACCTTCTGGGAAGTTCGCAATCCATTTTTGAGTAATAATTTTTTGCAATTTGACTTCATTTGCAGCTGCTCCATCCCAAGCGATAGTCACATTATTCACAGCTACTGCATTATTAGCAGCATCTTTTACATCAACAAAATCTTTTGCCATTTTTGCATTATCAGTAATATAAGTAGCAGCACCAGAAGCACCATGCTGTCCAAATGAAGTTGTTATACCTAATTCATATAATGATTGAGCTGTTCCACCCATATTCCAACCTCTTAATGCACCTTCAGCTCTTAAGAAATATACTTCGGCTGGAGTCATAAACACTTTTTCATTAGATGCCACAACTGAACCAATTTTAGACATACCAGCACGATCAGTCTGAGCTATCATATTAATACCCGTACGAACTCCTCTGTATTGACCAGGAAAATCAGCAGATTCCTTAAAGTATTTAGCAATTCTTGGATCTGAATATCCATTCATGATAGATTCCATATCTGCAGACATTCTAATATCACCCCATGCATCAGAGATAGTTAAAATTGGGTCAATGTAATTAGGAATAATAACTTTAGCGATATCAGCATTTGTTGTCATTACACCAAATGGATGGTTAATTGCTTTTTCAGCTTCTGTTTTAGCCAAAGTCGGTTTAATCTTAACAATTCTCATCGCTAAACGCAAACGCAATGAATTCGCATATTTAACCCATTTTTTATAATCACCACCGTAAGCACTCATGTCTGTACTTACAAAATTTGATTTTTCTCCAGCATTTACACTTCTAGTCAATTCTGCAACTGCTGAATCAAGTTCAGAAAACATTTTAACATATACTTCTTCCTGTGAATCATAAGGCACTGTTGCAGTTGTGGCACCAAATTGAGAATATACAATTGGTCCAAATACATCCGTAACTCTATGCATTCCTTCTACTTTTAAGATCAAAGAAACAGCATAAAATTGAGGATATTTTTCTTTGGTTCTTTGCTCGATTTTAAGTGTATTCGCCATTACATCTGTATAAGGCAAACTCCAGATAAAACCATTCCACCCATCAACATAGTTGTAATTTGAGTTATCTCCTGCCGCCCCTTTAAAAGGATTTGGAGTAGCCATATAACCTGACCATATATCGGCATTTAGGTTTTGTTGCAATTGGTATTTCCAATGTGTTGTATTAAAGACCCCTGTAAAAATAGTAGTAAAAGGAACTCTTACATGATTAAAATCTTGCTCAAGATCTTTAGCCGTGATCCCTGTTGGATTCGTGTTAATTTCGTTGAAATCGCTTGTACAACTTACTGCCGCAAGCAATGTAGCACATATAGCAGTTGTTTTTATTTTATTTAGTATCATGATGATATAGATTAGAAAGTTACATTTAAATTAAGACCGATGCTTCTTGTAGAAGGTGCTGCATAAGCATCAACCCCTTGTAAACCATTACCAGTACTCAAAGAAATATTTGGATCAAATGGTGCATCTTTGTAGAAGAAGAATAAATTTCTACCTACTAAAGACAAATTAGCTGTTTTGAAAATTTTACTATTTTTAATATCAAATGTATATCCAAAAGCTAATTCTCTTAAGCTCACATTTGTAGCATCGTAAACATACTCTCCAGTAGCACCTTCTCTACCTCCAACTGCAGAATAATATTTCTCTGCATTGTATTTTCCTGCATAAGCTTGTCCCGCTTTTGGTGTGCCTGGAGCGTAAACAGCATTAATATCAACACCACCAGCGTCTCTAGCGTCTCCAGTTGCTTGAGAAACTCCATACTTATCATTTAAAGCTTCAGTTATACTCATTACATCGCCACCAAAACGTCCGTCAATTGTAAAGTTTAAGAAAAAGTTACCCAACTTGAATGAGTTAGAGAAACCTAACATGAAATCTGGATTAGCATTTCCTACTTCTTCAAATTCAGTTTTCTGAATAGAATCATCACCATTTAACAAGATTCTTCCTTGATCATCTCTCTTGAGGTTAATACCTTCAATAACTCCAAAAGGGCGACCATTAATTAATGAATATCTATAACTGTTAACACCTGCTGGAGTCAAAACAATTTTGCCACCTAATTCTTCTGGTAATCCAGAAACTTCATTGTTGTTTTTAGAATAGTTTACCGTAGCATCCCATTTAAACTTATCATTATCAATAATTCTAGCATTCACTAACACCTCAAAACCTTTATTTGAAATTACACCACCATTGTAAGCATAATTTTGGTATCCTTCAGCATTTGTAGCTGGAGCAGGAATTGTAAGCAATTGATCTTTAGTCTCGTTATTGTAATACGTCAATTCTATTCCAAATCTATTATTGATAAATCTCCATTCTGTACCTAACTCAAAAGAATTTTGACTTTCTGGTTTCAAATTCGTACCTGGTCTTGGACCAACAGTTGGATTGATATTCAGTGGATTTGCAGCAGCATATGCAGAAGTTGGAGACGTATAAAAAGCCGGAACGTCATTACCTACCTGTGCATAAGAAGCACGAACTTTAGCAAATGAAATTGCTTCTGGCATTTTTATCATTTCACTCAAAAGAGCAGTAGCCCCTACAGAAGGATAAAAGAAAGACATAGTACCTGTATTCGCCAATGTAGAAGACCAGTCATTACGTCCTGTTACATCTAAATACAACATGTTTTTGTAACCAAAAGTTGCAGCAGCAAAAACGGATTGTTGCTCTCTACGGTATCCGTAATTTTGAAAATTCCCTGTATTAGAATTAAAATTATGTAGTGTAAACCAGTTTGTAATACCTAAACCAGATGGGTCAGAATCTAAAACCGTTTCGTCATTAATTGAAGTTTTTGTAAAACTTCCCCCTACGTTTGCAAAGAATGTAAGATCGTTAGTGATTTTAGTATTAATTGTAGCAATTAAATCACCATAATTTTGAGTACTTACGTCATTAATGTTGATGTATCTACCATTTGGAGCAGATAAAGTAGCTTGAGTAGTTGCATAAACTTCTTTATCAAATTCAGAAGTAATTCTATCGTAATTATATCTAGATCCAACAGAAAGCCAGTTGTTAACTTTGTAGTTCAAACCAACAGATCCATTCATATATTGATTACCATCCGTAGATTTATTACGATTCAATCCCCAGTATGGATTTTGTTCGATATCAGTAAGCCCCTCTTTCATCCAGTTTTGAACCATCATGTTTCTAGTAGGATCCCATATTTCGAAATTATTTTTGTAATAATCAAAATCATACCCTCTTGGCATTAAATAAACACCTGTAAGTGGGTTAAAGTACAAACCACTGGTTGGTCTGTTTGTTACATACTGAGATGTGTAATTTGCATTGGCATTAACAGTCAATTTATCTCCGAAAAATTTACCCATTTGTCTAATGCTAAAGTTGTTTTTACTCAAGCTATTTGTTGGTAAAACCCCATTAGCTGTAGTGTTAGCATAAGATAAGGTAGTAGCAGAATTTGAAGATCCTGTAGAGAAACCAAAAGAAGATATTTGAGTTACTCCAGTTTCAAAAAAGTCTCTTGTATGATCAGGTGTTGTTCCTGCAGCTCCCCACGACTCTTTTGCACCTGGTTTAGCAATGTAAGAAGTTTGGAATTTTGGCAAATAAGCAGCCGTTTCTACTGTTGTATTAGAAGAGGCTCTAAAAGTAGAAACACCTTCTTTTGCTTTTTTAGAGGTCAACAAAACTACACCTCTAGCACCTTGACTACCATATAAAGCAGTTGCAGAAGCACCTTTAAGTACTGTCATGCCTTCAAAATCATCTGGATTTAATAATCCGATAACATCTCCACCATCACGATTACCACCTTGAGTACTACCAAATATTTCATTTGGTTGAATAGAAGAAACATTCAACATTGGTACACCATCAACAACATATAGAGGATTATTGTTAGTAGTAGATGAGTTTCCACGAATAGTTACTTTTGTAGAACCACCAGTACCACCAGCACTTTTAGTTACAGCAACACCAGCAATTTTACCGGCAATTGTATTCATAAGATTCGGATCTTTTGCTCTAACTAACTCTTCTCCTTTTAATTCTTGTGCAGAATATGTCAAAGATTTTTTAGATTTCTTGATACCTAATGAAGTTACAACTACTTCAGTTAAAGCTGTTGAACCTGCTTCTGCTAATTGAACATTTACAGTTCCAGATTCACCTACAACAACACTTTTTGTTTCATATCCTAAATAGGATATCACCAAAGTTTCACCCACTTTTGCTTCGATAGTAAAAGTACCATCAAAATTTGTTGACGCACCGTCCTTCGTCCCTTTCACATTCACATTTGCGGCCGGTAGCGGAGTACCCTTTGCATCTGAAATAAAACCCTTGATTGTTTTTACCTGTGCAAGCGAAACCTGCGTAGTAAAAATAATCATTACGATTAAAAAAATTTTTTTCATTTTTAAATTATTTTTGTTAGTTATAATGTAAATTTATATAGGAGGTGATTTTGAAAAAAATAAATTATACCAACAACATTGTTTTTTAAACAAACGACATGTTTTAATCAATAATGCGTTTCTCGAAAACGTTTTCTTTAGTATATTTTAAACTGTTTTTATATTTTCTTTACTTTTTCTTCATAAAAAAGCTTTTTTTAGTAACAAATTGATTATTGTTGCAAAACAAAATAGTAAATAACTCAATTTTAGATATTACTACATATAACTGTCATAAATGAAAAAAATAAACTTTGAAATCAAACTCATTAACCATGTATGGTTTTGGGGAATCTGGTTTTTACTTAACTTTTTGCGTTGGGGAGCTTATTTCAATGATTATAAGTATTCCTTCAAATCGAATCTATTAGAATATGCACTTCATATACCATTTGTGTATTTCAACATATTAGTACTCATTCCGATGTTTGTATTAAAATCTAAATATATCAAATACACCATTTCACTATTAGCCAGCTTAGCTGTTGTTTATTTATTAAAAACAGGACTCACCTATTTTATAATTTCAAAAAACATTTGGCCAGAAGCCAATAGAGATTATATACCTTTTGAAATTAACCATATTGTGGCGGTTACTATTGGAGAAGTGTATGTTCTTGCAATTGCATCTTCTATCTATTTAATGCTGACTTGGCTCAAGGAAAGAGATCGAAATAAAGCAATCATAGAGAATCAAAATAAAATAAAACTAAAGTACTTAAAAAATCAAATCCAGCCTCACTTCTTTTTCAATACCTTAAATAACCTTTATGCTTTATCATTGGAATCATCTGACAAAGTTCCAGATGTAATTATAAAACTATCCAATTTGATGGAATATGTATTATATGACATTGAAGGATCTAAGTTTGTACCATTGATAAAGGAAATAGATTACATCCAAAATTACATTGAAATTGAAAAACTGCGGTTTGAAAATGTAGAGGTACGGATAAACCTCGAATCAGACATAGATACGGTCAAAGTTCCTCCTTTATTATTCATTTCACTCATAGAAAATGCATTTAAACATGGTGGAGTAAATAACGAAAAACTCAAAATCAAAATAAATATTAGAGTAACTAACGCTAAACTTGAATTTGAAATATTAAATAATTTTGTAATTTCACAAATTAAAAAGAACAAAAAAGGGATCGGTTTATCTAATACCAAAAAAAGACTAAAATTAATTTTTAAAAATAATTTTAATCTCACAAAAAAGGTGAAACTTAATTTTTACATTATTACATTACAAATACCACTATACAATGAAGATTAAATGTGTATTGATTGACGACGAACCATTGGCTATAAAAGTATTGCTTAATTATTTCGATAATTTTTCAGAATTTGAGGTAATCGGTACATTTAACAATCCTTTAGAAGGGCTTGAATTTATAAACATAAATGCTGTTGATGTTGTTTTTTTAGATATTAACATGCCCATGATGACTGGATTTGAATTGATTAGTCTATTAGAAAAAAAGACAAGAATTATTATAACTACTGCTTTCAGAGAATTTGCTGCCGAAAGCTACGATCTTGAAGTACTTGATTATTTGGTAAAACCAATTCCTTTGCCTCGATTCATAAAATCCATTCAAAAAATTGAAGCCGATTTTAATTTAAAAAACAATATTAAGGTTGATAACCATCGTATAGAGCCCCATATCTTTATTAAAGTAGATAAAAAAATGGTTAAAATAAATATTGATGAAATTCTTTTTATAGAAGGAATGAAAGAATACATCAAAGTGGCAACTACAGATAAAACTTACATTACCCACAAGTCATTAACGTCATTGACCGAAGAAATGCCCGCTGATCGATTTATGCGAATTCATAAATCATTCACTATCGCATTAAATAAAGTAAAATCAATCGAAGGAAATCGAATTCACATAAACTCCTATACAATTCCTATTGGAAGAAATTACAGTAAGGATGTAAAAATCAGAATACTGGAATAAAAATTCGTTTTTTCACTTCCGTTAAAAAAAATAAAACTAAAAAATAAAACTAAAAATTACAGTAAGAAATTGATTTACTGAAACATACACACAAAACTCTGCTTTTTTTCACAAAAAAACCTTCTGAGAATTTAATATTTAATTTTAAACTGGAATTAGATCAGAATATTTAAATCTCAGAAGGGTTTTGTTGAAATTTCAACACCCCTTAAAATGCCCAATACTTATTTTTTAACACTAAGGCATTAAATTAGCTGGTCGAAAACTTTTGAAAATTTTCCTCCCGAATTTTCGCAAATTTTTAAAATTGAATGTTCATAAACTACACAATGTTGAACATAAAGTGTCGTTGGTTTAAATTTAATGATTTAACTTCAGAATAATTTTTTTTTCATTCTCTTAACAAATACATTTACAACTTTGTGTTTAAATCTCTCTATGTGATTTTTAATAAAATCACTACAACTAACAGAAATTTATTGTCTCAGTAAATTCTAGCCAACTAGTTCGAATTTAGAATACTTTATATTGTAAAAAAATAATATTCTATTCCAAATAAAAAAAAAGCGACGCACATCTATGTGCTCGAACACATTTTTAGTAGTTTTTCTTGTTTAACAATACTATAATCCTTAGTTTCGTGGTAGAACAACCTTTTACGAGGAATTATCAAAAACCTTAGTACAATTATTTACTGCATAGTAAAGCAACATAAACAAAATTACCATGAAAAATTAATTACAACCAATCAACTGGTATTTCTTAAAATTAACCAAGGCCGTTGCCTATTTTGTCTAATAACTAAAATCATAAACCCAAAAAAAAATGAATCAAACCAAGCACAACACAAGAACTCCCCTCATTATCATTTCGTCTTTATTTTTTATATTCGGATTTGTAACTTGGGCCAACGGAACACTGATACCGTTTTTTAAATTATCTTTTGGCTTGTCTAACACCCAAGCGTTTTTTGTAACCTTCGCCTCCTATATTGCCTATTTCTTTTTGGCACTACCCGCTTCATGGATTTTAAAAAAAATTGGCTTCAAAAACGGAATTATTTTTGGCTTATTGGTATTAGGGCTAGGTTCTTTGCTTTTTATCCCTGCAGCACAAGCGCGTTCTTTTCCTTTATTTTTAGCGGGTATTTTTATTCAGGGTGCAGCCTTAGCCTTGTTGCAAACGGCTTCAAACCCATACTTAACAATCATTGGACCTATTGAAAGTGCTGCAAAACGTATTAGTATTGCAGGTATTTGTAACAAATTTGCTGGTATGATTGTGCCAGTAATTATGGGGACTATTTTCTTGAAAAACGCAGCCGAAATCGAAAAAAAGATTGCTGCAGCTACTGGAATCGAAAAAGAGACTATACTAACCGATGTTTTATCTAGAGTAAATACTCCGTACATCGTTTTAGCAATAGTTTTCTGTGTCTTTGCTGTGTTAGTAAAATACACACATTTACCAGAAGTTGAAGTTGAAGAAGATATAATAGATGAAACCAAAGGAGAAGTGGTACACCATAAATCCATCTTTCAGTTTCCTCATTTATTTCTTGGTGCATTTTGCATTTTCGTTTACGTAGCTGCTGAAGTTATGGCAGGAGACATTATTGGTGTTTACGGAAAAGCACTAGGCATTGCTCCAGACTCTGCCAAATACTTGACTTCATTAACCTTATTTAGTATGCTAATAGGCTATGTAGCAGGTATTTTTACAATTCCTAAATACATCTCGCAACAAAAAGCTTTGCGCATTTGTGCTGTTTTAGGGATTCTATTTTGCTCATTAGCCTTTTTAACGGCGAGTTCTAAGTTTTCGGTTATTTTTATTGCTTTGCTAGGTTTATCAAACTCTTTGATGTGGCCAGCAATCTTCCCGCTAGGAATTAGTCATTTAGGCAAATTCACCAAAACAGGTTCTGCAATTATGATTATGGGTATTGCAGGTGGTGCTATTTGGCCTTTAATTTATGGTTATTTAAGTGATTTGCCATCGCATGGCGGATTAGGCATCCCTTTTCACATTGCCTTTTATGTCTCTATACTTCCTTGTTATTTATACATTTTGTATTTTGCAATAGCAGGACATAAAGTGGGTAAAACACTTAAAAAAACTATTGCTGAAAAACCAGTTTTAGAACTAGAAGAAATTGCTTAATTAAAAAAAGTAATATTAACCATCAGAATGCAACTAAAGCTTATTTCGACAATGCTATATACTAGCTTTCGGAATAAGTTTTTTTTGATTACAATTTCATTCTTTTCTTCAACAAAAACACACTTTGTTGAAGAAATTATGTCGTTTATATAAAAGTAAAAAAAATTACCCTATATAATTTTTTTTAGAAATTCGTAACAAATATATTTACAGTCTTGCAGCATCAAAAAAACAAATTATTAACTAAAAAATTAAATTTTTAAATTATGAGTTCAGAAAATTCACAGACCAAATGGGGTCAATTTATCCCTTTAGCCATCGTATTCTTCTTTTGGGGATTTGTAGCTGCAAGTAATGACATTTTAATTCCCGTATTCAAAAAAGCATTTGACTTATCACAAGGCGAAAGTCAATTAGTGTCATTAGCATTCTATATTGCTTATACCGTTGGTTCCATAATCTATATGCTTGTTTCCGTTTTAATTAAAGAAGATCTTGTAAACAAAATAGGGTATAAAAATGGTTTATCATTAGGATTAAGCATTTCTGCTCTTGGAACTTTATTGTTTTATCCAGCAGCAAATACCCATTCATTTCCTTTAATGCTAACTGGTTTATTCATAGTCGCTTTAGGTTTTTCATTACAACAAACTGTGGCCAACCCTTTGGCAATAGCATTAGGTCCTATCACTACAGGTTCGCAACGTCTTACCATGGCGGGTGGAATTAACAATCTTGGAACCACTATTGGTCCCTTAATTGTAAGTTTTGCTATTTTTGGAACCAATGCCAATGGGACTACAAGCATGAGTATCGAAAGTGTTAAAATTCCATATTTAATACTTGGACTAGCATTTTTGACTGTAGCTATCTTATTAAAATTTTCTTCTCTTCCAGACAAACCAAAATTAATTGATGAAATGGAAAACGAAGGAAAACCAACAAAAAAAACAGCATTACATTACTCCCAATTGGTATTAGGGATGATTGCCATTTTTTTATATGTTGGAGTTGAAGTTTCTACAGCAAGTAATTTGCCTGCTTACATGGAAACAAAATTAGGATTTAGTCTGCAAGACATTGCTCCTTACATCTCTTTATATTGGGCGAGTTTAATGATTGGTCGTTGGACAGGCGCAGTTGAAGCTTTTACAAATGACATGAGTTTGCAAAAAATATTGAGATTCATTGCTCCTTATTTAGCATTTGCTGTTTTCTTAGCCGTAAATGCAATAGCGAAACACGATTTAACTCCTTTTTACATATATGGATTAGTAATTTTAGTATTAATTGCTGCCGATATCGCCAGTAAGGGAAATCCAGCCAGAATGTTGCTAATATTTTCTACTCTAGGAATTATAGCCTTAACAATAGGAATGACAACGAGCGGAATGGTTAGTGTTTACGCTATTACAAGTGTTGGTTTATTTTGTAGTACACTTTGGCCATGTATCTTTACTTTGGCGGTTAGCGGTTTAGGAAAACATACCAGTCAAGGAAGTAGCTTCTTAATCATGATGATTATGGGTGGTGGTATTGTAAGTTGGTTTCAAGGTTTTGTTTCTGAAAGTATCGGTATTCAAAATAGTTATATTGTTGGTGTTCTTTGTTTTGCTTATTTAGTTTTTTACGCTTGGAAAGTAAGCGGAATACTAAAAAGCCATGGAATAGATTTTGACAAAAAAGTATCTGGAGGACATTAAGATTGCAGATTTTAGATTAACGAATATGGCTCTATTCTAAACCGATAGTGTTTAATTATCCTGTTTCTCAGTATTAATTGTTTATTCTTTTTTAATTTTTCCAATGTTTATTATCGTAATCTAAACCCATAGCCAACGGTTTCAACCGTTGGAGACTAAAATAAAATACCAAAACAAAAAAACTCCCATTTTGCTAAGCATAATGGGAGTTTTTATTTATACCGAAATCTAAAATCAGTCCCGATAGCTATCGGGAGTTAATCAGCAATCTCAAATCTATTTATTCCCTTTCTCGAAATCAGCAACAAACTGAGCCAATCCGATATCTGTTAAAGGGTGTTTCAACAAACCATAAATAGCAGATAAAGGACCTGTCATAACATCTGCACCAATTTTTGCACAGTTTACAATGTGCATAGTGTGACGAACAGAAGCCGCAAGAATTTGAGTTTCGTAACCGTAGTTGTCATAAACCAAACGTATTTCTTCAATAAGAGCTAAACCATCAGTAGAAACATCATCTAAACGACCAATAAATGGAGAAACATAAGTAGCTCCTGCTTTAGCGGCCAATAAAGCTTGCCCAACAGAAAAAACTAAAGTTACATTTGTTTTAATATCTTTATCAGAAAAATATTTGGCAGCCATTACTCCTTCTTTAGTCATTGGTAATTTAACCACGATTTGCTCGTGTAAATCAGCCAATTCCTCTCCTTCTTTAATCATTCCGTCGTAATCTAGTGCATTTACTTCGGCACTTACATCACCATCAACCAAATTACAGATATCAACATAATGTTTCAAGATGTTGTTTTTTCCTGTAATTCCTTCTTTAGCCATCAAAGTTGGATTAGTCGTTACTCCGTCTAAAACGCCTAATGCTTGTGCTTCTTTAATTTGATCTAAATTAGCTGTGTCAATAAAAAATTTCATAATATATTTATTTAATTGTGTGTTCGAAAAATTCGGTGCAAAATTACGAAATCAATTTCAATTGCAATATCAATTTCAATATCAATTCAGAAAAATGAATAATCAAATTACTTTTTTATCCTCTATCTGTCTATCGTCTATTCATCTAACCTTACAATTTATAATGATTCATAAGCATTTTTTCATATACTTTATCTGGTAGAATTCTCTTTAATACAACTGAGAACTTTTGCATAAAAGCACCTACTTTATAATGTATTTTGGGATTTTGGTTTTGAATAACTGCATAAACTGCTTCTGCCATTTCATTTGGATTACTTCCACTATCTACGTGCCCATCCATGGTTTTCAGATTATTCCCGTAAGGAACCTCATAAGCTGAACCTTTAATTACTGGTGCATGAAAACGCCCTGCGGCAATGTTCGTCGCAAAATCACCTGGAGCAATATTGGTGATTCGTATTCCAAAAGACTTAACTTCCATTCTTAATGCTTCGGTAATTAACTCTAAAGCTCCTTTGGATGCCGAATAAATACTTCGATAAGGCAAGCCCATATATCCTGCGATTGAAGTTATATTAATGATCAACCCCGATTGTTGACTACGCATTTGTGGCAATGCTGCCTTCATGACTTCAATTGGACCAAAAAAATTGGTTTCAAAATTATTTTTTATTTCTTGCATCGGAATTTCTTCCAAAGGACCAGTGATTCCAACTCCCGCATTGTTAATTACTACATCCAGTCTTCCAGAAGTCCCTATAACTTTGGCAACAGCCGACTGAATAGATGCAACATCCCTTACATCTAAAGCTATTAAAGGAAAAACTGAATTAAGAATACGTTCCGGATTTCTACTCGTGCCATAGACCACGAATCCTTTATGATGCAAAAATTCCCCTATAGACTTCCCTATTCCTGAAGATCCTCCTGTAATTAATACTACTTTATTCATGGTTTAGTGTTGTGATTAATAGCTGTATTTATAAGTCAATGTCTTTTTTACTGTAAACAGTTTTGTCAAGTCGAGCGCAATGTCATTAAGGTTAAGGATTCGTCAGTTCGATTCCGATAGCTATCGGAAGAGTAGGAATTTGCGATAGAAAATTTCTACGAAGTATCAAGAACTCTTGGATTATGAAGACTTCTCGATACAATTTTGAACATTAAAGCTATCGCATTAATATTCAAAATCACTCGAAGTGACGGTCAAAACGGCTTAACTTAATGGCATTGAAATCGAACGTAGTCGAGACCTAATTTAAGAAACGTCCAAAAATAAAAAAATCCTCCCGAAGGAAGACTACTTTTGTATAATTTTTTAAAAAAAATGGCAAGCGACCTACATCGCACCGCTCAACCACGTACCCTTGCTATGTTCCCATCCTGGGGGAGTCTGCAGGAGCTGGTCGTGTAGGACTTGCCGGTGCAAATATACAATCTTTTTATATCTTTGCAAGAACTTTGCACCTTAAAATTATCGTTGTATATTGGCTTTTTAAAATATTAAAACTATGAAAAATTATAACTTCCTATTTATCATTTTATTAGGAATCACTTTAGTAAATTGTGAAGCAACAAAAAAAGGTGAAAATTCTATATTTACCTTCGATAATTCTACTTTTAAGACACAATACCTATCCGAAGAGGCCCTTTCTTTGGGTGTTTTGAACCCAAATTCTAAAACAATTGATAGTATTATCTATTATGTCAACGATAAAAAGGTAGGTTCGAAAAAAGGTTTAGAGCAACTGAAATTTGAATTGAAAGATCAAAAACTAGGCTACCAATACCTAAAAGCGTTAGTTTATTTTGGTAGCGAGAACTCAGAAGCAACTGCAAGAGTCGAATTGGTTTCGAATGTACAACCCAAATTATTAAACTATAAAATTGTAAATACTTTTCCGCACGACACGAATTCCTTTACAGAAGGATTAGAATTTTATAAAGACACCTTATATGAAAGTACCGGACAAGAAGGAGCTTCTTATTTAAGAAAATACGATTACAAAACAGGAAAGATATACAAGCAAATCGATTTGGATTCTAAATACTTTGGAGAAGGAATAACTTTTATAAACAATCAATTGTTTCAATTAACATGGAAAAATAAAACAGGATTCATTTATAATGCTACTACATTAAAACTAGAAAAAACTTTTACTTTTGAGAAAGACATCGAAGGTTGGGGAATGACCAATGATGGCACCTATATTTATCAAACAGATGGAACAGAGAAGATTTGGAAAGTAGATCCCAAAACTCGAAAAATGATCGATAACATCAATGTGTACTCTGGCAGTTCAAAAATTAAAGCCGTAAATGAACTGGAATGGATTAATGGCAAAATCTATACCAATGTTTTCTTAAAGGATGCTATTGCAGTGGTAAACCCAAACAACGGATCAGTTGAAGGAATTTTGGATATGTCTGGTTTGCGCAAATTCCTAAAAGTAACCCCAGAAGATGTGTTAAACGGAATTGCCTACAACCCAAAAACAAAAACCATATTTGTAACTGGTAAAAATTGGGATAAAATGTTTGAAATAACGGTTTCTGAATAAATATAAAATGACAACATTAATCTTAAATATAAAAGAACTACTTCAAGTTCGAGAAGCTTCTATTTTAAAAGTTTCGGGTGCCGAGATGGCAGTACTACCAACACTAAAAAATGGCTATTTATTAATCAAAGATGATTTGATTGCTGGTTTTGGGTCAATGGATAATTTACCTAAAATTGCCGTTGATACTACTATCGATGCTGCCGGAAAGATGATTTTACCTTCTTGGTGTGACAGTCATACTCACATCGTGTATGCAGGCAATCGCGAGCAAGAGTTTGTAGATCGCATTAACGGAATGACCTACGAGGAAATCGCAAATCGAGGTGGTGGAATCTTAAATTCGGCAAAAAAACTCAACGAAACCTCAGAGGAAGAGATTTATAACCAATCGAAAGCACGACTCGAAGAAGTAATGCGACTGGGAACTGGAGCTGTCGAAATTAAGTCGGGTTATGGACTAACAATTGATGGAGAGCTCAAAATGCTGCGAGTTATCCAGCAATTATCACAAAACTACCCCATAACCATAAAAGCTACTTTTCTTGGAGCTCACGCCTTCCCTCTTGCTTTCAAAGACAATAAAAAAGGATATATTGATTGCATTATTAACGAAATGCTTCCCGAAATTTCCAAAAATAAGTTGGCCGATTTTATAGATGCCTTTTGCGAAACTGGTTATTTTACAGTCGAAGAGACCGAACAAATTATGGAAGCGGGGATTCAATATGGCTTAAAGCCAAAAATACATGTCAATCAATTCAATTCAATTGGCGGAATCCAAGCGGGTGTAAAATACAATGCGCTTTCCGTAGACCATCTTGAAGTAATGAAACCCGAAGACATAGAAGCCTTAAAGAATACCGAAACCATGCCTGTGGCTTTACCATCCTGTTCTTACTTTTTGAGTATTCCATACACTCCAGCTAGAGAAATGATTGCTGCAGGTCTTCCTTTGGCACTTGCAACCGATTATAATCCAGGTTCTACTCCATCTGGAAACATGAATTTTGTGGTTGCTACCGCTTGTATCAAAATGAAAATGACTCCTGAAGAAGCCATAAATGCGGCAACTATAAATGGCGCTTATGCTATGGGAATTTCTGAAACGCATGGAAGTATTACAATAGGAAAAAAAGCCAATCTTATTATCACTAAATCGATTCCCTCCTATTATCAATTGCCGTATGCGTTTGGCAGCAATTTAATAGATAGTGTAATTCTTAATGGACAAATTTTAAAATAAAAAAGAGGAACAAACTGTTCCTCTTTTTTATTTTAAAATTTGTCATTTTTATATCAATGTAAAAGTAGACTTAGAAACTAACTCATCTTTGTCAAAAATATTTATATAATACATCCCTTTTAATAAATTTTCTCCTAATATATATTCTGTAACAGGTACACTTTCATTTTCCTTTTCTATTCTGCCGTCTGTTAAACAACTATAATACAATACCGAGTTTCCAAATTTCTTTGATTTATTTAACCCAATTATATTATTCTCTTTATCTATAATTTGAATATAATATTGTTTTGAATAAGGTCTATCCAATTTATTGCTTAAAATACTAAAACTGACTTTCAAAAGATTTACTTGACTTGCTTTATAGGTAACTACGGCTTCTTTTATTTTTTGTTGATTTAACGGCTCAACTTTTAAATTTAAAACTACAAATTTAGAACCATTTTTAATTGTTTTGAATAAATTTTCTTTGATTGCTGATAAGCTATCTTTATATTTTTTTGAATTACCCAACACAAGTATCGTACTGTCTCTTTGTCTTTTGTAGCTATCATTGATTTTAGAAAGTTTACTATTTTCTTTTTTCAAATTCAGAACAACCTTATTCAATCTTAAAACTTCGTTTTTGTATTTTATTACAGATGATATGTCAAAATTAGCGTTTCCAATTTCTTCGAGAAGCGCACTTACTTTTTGTCTTTCTAAAACTAATTCAGTGTTTAATGTTTTATTTTCAGCCGCAGCGAATTCAAGTTTATTTTGTGTATTCTTTAAGTCCTTTATTATTAATTGTTTTTCAATATTAACTATAATAGAATTTGATTTGTAATGATCGTAAAAGACATAACCACAACATAAAGAAATTAATAACACTACAACTAAGACAAGGCAAACAATTTTTAGAGACCTTGATGAATAATCAACTTTCATAAATTACAATTTAATATTTCATACAAAACGTAAAAAAATACAAAAAATTATAATTTTGTGTATTTTACACAAAAATACACATAAAATATAATAAATAAGTAAGTTATTATCTCTTTATTCATTATTCATTAGATTGGAAGTTCCAATAAAATTTTATCATTAAAACGGCAACCACCTTTATAGCAATAGTGAATTTTATTTTATAATCTCTTTAAGCTGTAAAAAAGTTTTTGTATAAAAAAAAGGAGCTAAAAGCTCCTTTTATGAAAATTTAGAAAAAAAAAATTATCTCAAAGAGAAATTAGTTGAAGAAACCAATTGATCTTTATCGAAAACATTTACGGTGTACATTCCTTTTTCAAAGTTTTTTCCAGCTAAATCCTGAGAAACTTGAACTGTTTTATTTTCATATTTTACACTAGAAACAAAACTATATTTCAAATCTTTGTCTCCAAAAGTAATGGTTTTAGCATCACCTAAAACATTATTTTTGCTGTCCATTACTTGTACATAATAATCTTTATCCCCTGATTTTGCAATTGAATTTTCAGCAATAGTAAAGCTTATTTTAAGAACATTAGCTCTACTTGCTTTATCTGTTGCAATTTCTTTTCCTGAGCTTTTTAATTTATAAGCTGCAGTTTGTAAGTTCAAAACAGATAATTTAGATCCTTTTTCAACTGTTTTGGCTAGATCTTCATTTTGTCCCACTAAAACTTCATTGAATTTTTTGGATTCTCCCAAAACAACAACCGTACTGTCACGTTGAATAGTCAAAGTTGTATTTTGTTTTTTTAATCCTTCATTTTCAGCCATCAAAACTTTCATATTCCCCTGAAGAGCTTTCATTTGACCTCTAAATCTAGAAACATCACCATTTGATTTTTTTAGATCATCCATCAATTTTACTACTTTGTCTCTTTCCTGAATTAATTCCTCAGACATAGATGTATTTTCTGCAATTGCAGCGTCATAAGTAGTCTTTAAGTCTTGTAAATCTTTCATTACTGATTCTTTTTCAGAACTAGTTTTTGTTATTTCAGTATGAACCGATTCAACTTCCGAGGACATTTTGAAAATATAAACTAGACTTCCTACTAATAAAATAGCTAAAACTGCTATAACAGCTTTTAGACTTGAATTACTTTTTTGATTTTCCATGTTAAAATATATATTGTTTAAACAAATTTAATAATATATATAACGCAAGTATGCACAATTATATTATTTTTGGGAAATATATTTTTATGGAAAAACTTATCACATTCAGTATTAACGACCTGGCCAAAATAACAAACCACAGAAGTGGCGAAATAAAGTTTGGCGAAAAAATGCTTACAATACCTAAGGATACAGATCCTATAGCCTTCTTGAAATCATGCGATGCAAAATTCGTTTTGTTTGGTATCCCCGAAGACATTGGGGTAAGAGCCAATTTTGGAAGACCAGGAGCGGCATCTGCATGGGATAGTGCTATCAAAAGCATCGCTAATATTCAACACAATCGTTTTTCTAAAGGCAATCAAATTATCGTTTTGGGTCAACTTGACGTTAGCCAGGAAATGAAAGAAGTCGAAAACTTAGATTTTAATGATGTTGATGATCGTTCTAAATTGAGCCAATTGGTGGTTAAAATTGATAAAGAAGTTTCTCATATTATATGTAAAATTGTTCAATCTGGAAAAATCCCTATCGTAATAGGCGGAGGTCATAACAATGCCTACGGAAATATCAAAGGATCTGCCCTTGCAAAAGGTAAAGCCATAAACGCCATAAATTTTGACGCCCATTCTGACTTTAGGATACTTGAAGGTCGTCATAGCGGAAATGGTTTTTCTTATGCTTTTGAGGAAGGCTTTTTGAAAAAATATTTTATTTTCGGATTGCATGAGAACTACACTTCCAAAAGTGTTTTGGATATTATAAAGAAAATTGAAGATCGCGTTCGCTACAATACTTACGATAGCGTAAACATCCGAAAAGAAAAAGATTTTAACCAGGAAATGGTTAACGCTTTAGAATTCATAAAAAATGACAGTTACGGAATAGAAATCGATTTGGATGCCATACCAAACATTGCCAGTAGTGCCATGACCTTAAGTGGGTTTTCTATTGAGGAACTTCGCCAATTTGTTACTTATTTCGCAAAAAACAAAAATGCAACCTATCTCCATATTTGCGAAGGCGCACCCGATTTAGGTGAAGAAAAAAATAATCATTTGATTGGAAAATTAATTGGCTATTTGGTTACTGATTTTATAAAAGCCGCAACTTCTGATAAAATTTAATCCGCTAACACTAAAAAGCTAAAAATGAATATTCTTCTCGTTGAGGACGACAGTCGTATTAGTGACTTTATAATTAAAGGACTGGAAGAAAATAATTTTTCGGTAAGCCTTGCTGCTACAGGAGAACTCGCTCGGGAATTAATTGCAGCTAATGAATGGGATTTAATTTTAATGGATATTATGCTGGACGGGATTGATGGAATTCAACTCACAAAAATGATTCGATTCAAAAAAAACAACACTCCTATTCTAATTCTAAGTGCTCTTGATGCTACCGATGATAAAATAATGGCACTGGATAGTGGTGCAGATGATTATTTGGTAAAACCTTTTCATTTCCAGGAATTAATCTCCCGAATTAATGCCCTTACCCGTCGTACTAAATTTAATTATCAAAAAAAAGAACAAATTTATTTTTGCCATAATTTAAAAGTCAACCTAGAAGAACACGCTGTTACGCAAGATGACACTATTATAGACTTATCGCCAAGAGAATATAAATTACTTTTATTTTTGCTTGAAAACAAAAACAAAGTAGTTTCCAGGACACAAATTTTAAACGCTGTTTGGGGGATTAATTATGATAATAACACCAATATTGTAGATGTCTATATTTCCTATTTGAGAAGTAAAATTGACGAAAATTCGCAAAAATTAATCTACACCATAAAGGGAACTGGCTATATGCTTAAAGAATAAAAATGAAAATAAGAGACAAACTAACCCTCATTACTTCATTAAGCTTTGGTATCGCCTTTACCGTTGCGGCTATCGTTGTATATTTTGTATTTTATAACAGTTCAAAAAAAATAGTTCTTCATGAATTGGAAAAAACAAATGTTTTAGCTGGAGTTTACTATTTAGAAAAAGATGAACTTTCCCAAAAAAAACACAGCCTAATAAAGCAACAATTTATTGATCATTTACAGCATACTCAAGTTCAGATATACGACAAAAACAACCTTATTCAATACGGTGATAAGCAATCTGATATTATTATTACCAACCAACTTTTGAACAAAGCCAGACACCAAAAAAAGTTAAGCTTTGAAAAAGACCATTATTATTACGCAGCCCATTTCTATCGGGATAACCAAGGTGATTTTGTAGTTGTCACTAAATCCGACATTACTCCTTTTCAAACCCAATCGAATCAACTATTACTGATCCTTATTATTGTTTTAGTAATCGGATTGTTAATTGTCTTTATTTTAAGCCATTTACTTTCAAATATTGCCTACAAACCGATAACAAATATTATTAATCAAGTCAACACAATGGAATTAGATTCTATAGACAAACCTATACAGTCCTCCAATTCAAATGATGAAATTCAGGATTTGATAGATACTTTTAATAATTTACTCCATCGTTTATCCAATACATTTGCGATTCAAAAAAATTTTATCAATTATGTTTCCCATGAGTTCAAAACACCACTTGCCGCTATATCGGGTCATTTGGAGGTTTTTGCCCAAAAAGAAAGAACCGCCGAGGAGTATCACAAAGTAGTGGATGAGGCACTCCAAAATGTATATTGCATCGAGGAAATATTAAACACTTTAATGATGATTTCCGGATTAAAATCTATAAAGTACGAAAAAGAGTATTTCAGAATTGATGAATTAATTTGGAATATTAACGACAAAATGGGTCTGGTTTATTGTTCTAAAAAAATTCAAGTCCATCTTAAAATTAAAAACCATGAACTACTCAAGATTAAGACTAGTGAAGCACAGTTGCAACTCGCTCTATACAATCTTATAGAAAATGCCCTTAAATATTCGGATGAAAATCCAGTGGAAATCACTCTTGAAGAAAAAGACCAACAATTAAAAATTGCTATTCAAGATTACGGTATAGGCATCCTTCCCGAGGATCTAAAACACATACATCAAGCCTTTTATAGAGGCAAAAATAGTGATAATATAAAAGGAAGTGGTTTAGGACTTTCCTTAACTACTGTCGTATTAAAACAAAATAACATCCTTTTTTCTATTACCTCCGAAGAAAATAAAGGGACACTTGTCGAATTGTATTTTCCAAAACTCTAATTGTTTTCTAATTTAGTATTTAACTATTTCTAATCTAAGTTAAACAAAGCTATAATCTTTACCCTATAGTTTTGCCCTAACAAAAAAAGACTAGTTTTATGCGCATTACAACCTCATCATTATTGCTTCTTCTGGGGCTTAATTCCCTAATGGCCCAAAATAGCATCCGCAAGGATACTCTAAAGCTTAGCCGAGCCCAATCTGAAAATTTATTTTTAGAAAAAAATCTATCACTGATCTCCGAAAGATTAAACATAGATCAAGCGGCTACCAAAATCATTCAATCTAAACTATGGCCCAACCCAACGTTGAGCGTTGATCAAGTTAATCTTTGGTCAACAAGCTCTCAACAAGGTACATTACCGCCACTTTATAGAGGTTTTGGCACAAAATCCCAAATTTCTGTCGAACTGGAACAATTAGTTACCACGGCTGGAAAGAGAAAAAAAATGATAGATCTTGACAAAGTGAGCCTTGAGATAAGCCAACAGTATTTTGAGGATTTTTTAAGGAATTTAAAACTAGAATTCAGAAATAATCTCACTCAACTTCAACACACACAGGCGGAACAATCCATTTATGCCAAACAATTAAATGCCTTTCAAAATTTATTAAAAAACTACCAGAAACAAGTCGATAATGGTGTTATCAGCAGAAGCGAATTCATTAGGCTAAAGGCTTCTGAATTGGCTTTCCTAAAAGAGATAAACGATTTACAAAAAACAAATAATGAATTACAGAAAGAACTCAAAATATTGATGGGTCTTTCTCCTGCATTAACCCTTTATATCACCCCAGAGGGATTCACACCCGATATGCAAAAAATAGAAGCAACCAACATTGATTCACTAATTCAACTGGCTTTAGAAAACAGACCCGATTTAAAGATGACTCATTTAGAAGAAACGTATGCTTCTAAAATGCATCAGTACGAAAAAGCGCAAAGAGTTCCAGATTTAACCTTCAAAGCAGGTTATGACCGTGGGGGAAATATTATGAATGATTTCGTAGGGCTCGGGCTGAGTTTCGACATCCCATTTTTTGACAGAAACCAAGGAAACATTAAATCGGCAAAAATTGGTATTGAAAAAAGTAAAATTGCAACGGAACAGAAAAATAACGAAACACAATCCGAAGTAATCCAAGTATATAACGATCTATGGACCACTAAATCCCTACTTCGCAATATCGCCTCTACTTATGAAGACGAACTCGATTCATTGCTAGACAACCACCTAAAAAACTTCACTCAAAGAAATCTGAGCATGATCGAATATCTTGACTTTGTGGATGCCTATTTAGAAAATAAAAAAATAATTCTCGACGCTACAAAAGAACTCAATGAACATTTTGAACAACTCAAATGGGTTATTGGAAAAGAAATATAAGAACGAATATAACATTAAAAACAACTATCATGCGCAATCTCATTTTTCCTGCTTCAATAGTATTATTACTCTCTAGCTGTCATCCTAAAGATACATCTGTAAAAGAAACAGCCCCTTTTTCTCTAAATCAAGAGCTAAAATCAAAGATTAGCATCAAAACATTGTCCAAACAACCAATAAGTGAACCGCTCACTCTGACTGGAAACATCACTTATAATTCGGATAAACTGATTCAATATGTGAGTCTATACAGCGGTGTGATTACGAATTCCTATTTTTCTTTAGGCGACTACGTAAAAAAAGGGCAAGTTTTGGCAGAGATGAAAAGTACAGAGTTAAACGAACTTCAATCTCAGAAAAAAACCTTGGAATCCCAATTATTAGTCGCTCAAAATGCACTCTCGGCAACACAAACTATGTTTCATGATGGCATTGCTTCTCAAAAAGAATTGATAACTGCACAAAGCGAAGTAAACGCTACAAAAGCTTCACTACAAAACATCATTGCGAACCTTAGTCTTTTTAGTGCCGATACCCAACGTGGGGTAATTCAAATAAAATCTCCTGCAAATGGGTACATTGTTACCAAAAATTTAAGTAATGGCATGCAGATTAATAGTAGCGACGAAACCTTATTCACTATTTCGGATTTAAGTGAAGTTTGGGTTATGATTAATATTTATGCTGGTAACATGCAACATATAAAAGAGGGGATGGAAGTGAAAATTAAAACATTATCCTATCCTGATACCGTTTTTAATGGAAAAATAACCGCGCTATCAAAGGTATTCGATTCTGAAGAACATGTTTTAAAGGCTAGAGTAGTCATGCAAAACAAAGATTTAAAATTAAAGCCAGGAATGTCTGCAGATATTATTGCCCATAAAGCCAGTCAACAAACTGCTATTGCCGTACCCAAAAACGCCGTTATTTTTGATAACAATCAACACTACATTGTTCTTTATACCAATGATTCCAAAATTGAAACCATTCCGATAAAGCCGATAACAAAAAATGAAGATTGGGTTTTTATCGATCAGAATGAGCTTGAAGGCAAAAAGATCATTACTAACAACCATTTGTTAATCTACGAACAAATTAAGAACGACGCCATTAACTAAAAACTCTTTATCCAAATGCAAAAATTTGTAAAAAACATAGTGGCTTTTTCGCTTAAGAATTCTATAGTTATATTCTTTCTCACAGGATTATTACTTATAGGAGGTATTATAAGCTACATACACACGCCTATAGAAGCCTTCCCGGATGTAACCAATACCCGAGCACGCATCATCACGCAATGGCCTGGAAGAAGTGCCGAAGAGATAGAAAAGTTTATCACGCTTCCTATTTCTAAACAAATGAATACGATACCAAAAAAAGCGGAAGTCCGTTCTATTTCTCTTTTTGGGCTGTCGGTAATTACGGTGCTTTTTGATGATGATGTTGATGATTTCTACGCCCAACAATACGCCTCCAACAGAATGGCATCTATAGAACTCCCTGAGGGTGCCGATGCCAGTATTGAACCTCCCTCTGGAGCCACCGGAGAAATATTTAGATATATCATAAAAAGTGACCTGCCTATAAAAGAAGTAACGTCTATCCAAGATTGGACTATTGAACGGGAGTTGGTCTCTGTTCCTGGCGTTGCCGATGTTGTCAGTTTTGGAGGTGAAGAAAAAATATATGAAATTCAAATCAACCCGACTGAATTAGTGAATTATGACCTCTCGCCTCTCGATGTGTATGAGGCGGTCTCCAAGAGCAATATCAATGTTGGGGGTGATGTTATTAAAAAAGGGAATCAGGCCTACGTTGTTCGTGGAGTGGGACTATTAGACAATGTAGATGATATTGGCAATATTCTAATCAAAACAAAAGGAAGCACGCCTATACTGGTAAAACATGTAGCCGAAATAAAAATAGCCGCCAAACCAAGATTAGGCCAAGTCGGGCTAGACAATAACTCCGATGTTGTAGAGGGTATTGTTATTATGCTCCGTGGAGAAAACCCTAGCGTTGTAATCCAAAAACTAAAAGAACGTATTACGGAACTTAATGAGCGTATATTGCCCAAAAATGTACAAATAGTTCCCGTAATCGACAGAACCGAACTCGTAAACACCACCGTTCACACCGTAACCAAAAACTTGCTCGAAGGAATAGTGCTCGTTTCTATTATTGTATTTATCTTTTTATACAATTGGAGAACCACCATAATCGTTGCTTCGGTAATTCCGTTGTCCTTTTTGTTTGCAATCATAATGCTACGAATACAAGGTCTGCCTGCCAATCTTATCTCTATGGGAGCTTTAGATTTTGGACTCCTACTCGAAGGAACTCTGGTCATTGTGGAGCAGGTCTTTGTTAGTTTGGAGAGAAAAGCACACCAATTGGGAATGCAACGTTTCAATACCATCTCAAAAATGGGGATCATCAAAAAGAGTGCTGGAAAGGTAGCTACTTATATTTTCTTTGCCTTAATTATATTGATTGTCGCCTTATTGCCAATTTTCTCTTTCCAAAAAGTAGAAGGAAAAATGTTTTCTCCTTTGGCCTTTACCCTCGGATATGCATTATTAGGTTCACTAATTCTTAGTTTGACTTATGTGCCTGCCATGTGCAAAGTGCTTTTGACCAAAAACATAGTCGAAAAAGAGAACTTTATCTCTCGTTTCTTCAGGAATAATTTGTATCGATTATTTTCTTGGAGCAACAACCATAAAAAAATAACACTCTCTAGTTTTGTGGTTATTCTAGTTGTTTGCGCTGTTCAATTCAAGAACTATGGTTCTGAATTTTTGCCCAAATTAAACGAAGGAGCCATATACATAAGAGCCACCTTACCCAACAATATAAACTTGGACGAATCCGTACGACTAGGTAAAGAAATGAAAGAGAAATTACAAAAATTTGAGGAAGTCCAATTTGTTTTAACACAAACGGGCAGGCCAAATGATGGTACCGATCCTACAGGTTTCTTCAATATAGAGTTTCACATGCAATTAAAACCCGAAGCAGACTGGACAAGGTCAATTACCAAAGAACAATTACTCACTGAAATACGCACACAACTGAATGAATATCCAGGTATCAACTTCGGGTTTAGTCAACCGATACAGGATAACGTAGAAGAATATGTAGCTGGGGTAAAAAGCGCTTTAGTTATTAAAATATTCGGCGACGATTTGTTTGAATTAGAGAAAATGGCCAATGAAGTGGCAAACTCAATAAAAACGGTTGATGGAATAGAGGATATTAATGTCTATAAAAACATTGGTCTCCCTGAGTTGCGTATTCAACTGCACGATGCTAAAATGTCTAAATACGGGGTAACCACTGCCGATGCGCAAGCTGTTCTATCCATGGCTATTGGCGGGCAAGCCGCCACTATTTTTTATGAAAATGAAAAAACATTTGATGTTCGACTGCGGTTCCAACAAAATTACAGAGACTCCGAACAAAAGATTGGGGATATCCTTATTCCATCAATGGATGGCAAAAACATCCCCCTCAAGGAAATCGCGACTATCGATTTTCATACCGGACCTGCCTTTATCTATAGAGAAGGAAACAGTAGGTATATCGGTGTGGGGTTCAGTATTGAGGGAAGAGACCTAGAAAGTACTATTGCTGAAGCTCGTGCCAAAGTAAACAAAGAAGTAAAACTCCCAAAAGCGAACAAAATGGAGTGGGCAGGTGAATTTGAAAGTAAAGAAAGAGCCGCCAAGCAATTGTCCTACGTTATCCCGATCTCGCTCTCCCTTATTCTGTTATTATTGTATATGAATTTTGGCAATTTGAAAGATACACTCGTTGCGGCTCTTACCATTCCTTTTGCTTTTATAGGAGGGTTCTTATCACTCTGGATTACAGGAACCACATTCGGGATATCAGCAGGAATAGGATTTATTATACTGTTTGGTGTAGCCACTATCGACGGTATTGTACTGATAGGGGTTATGAGACAAAATCTTAGAGACAGGATACCTTTAAAAGAAGCAATATCACATGGGGTATACAGTAGAATTAGACCCGTAGTCATGATTGCCTTAATGGGAGCTGTTGGACTTTTGCCTGCCGCCATCTCAAACGGAATGGGGTCTGAAATTCAAAAACCGTTAGCGATTATGATTGTGGGGGGCTTACTATTTTGCATGTTACTTTCTTTTACTGTCTTGCCGATAGTGTTCTACCTAGTTAATAGAAAAGAGGAAGAAAAAGAGGAAAAAGTGTTCTAAAATCACAAGGCAAACGTCTTTAAAAAAGCAAACACCGTTATCCCAAATTAATCTGTACTAATTTGTAAAAGCTGTGTCTAAAATCAATACATCAAGTGTAATTAAATTGTTTCTATTCCTAAAAGTGAGTACTAAAAGCCACTATTTTTAAATTTTAAAAAATAAACATTCCGATGTTTAACTAGATATCCGCTCTTTGTTATGAACAAGAGCGGATTCTTTTTATAAATTAATTAAGACTATCTTTGCCACAGTTTTGTACAGTTTACAAGATTTTTAATTTATTATTTATGTTATTCGAAGATTTATCACTCTCAAAAAGTATACAAAAAGCCGTATTTGAAGAAGGCTACATAACCGCAACACCTATTCAAGAACAATCTATCCCACTAGTATTAGCAGGAAAAGATTTAATAGGTTGCGCTCAAACAGGAACAGGAAAAACAGGAGCTTTTGCTATTCCAATTATACATCAATTACACCGAATAGTAGGTTCTACAAAAAAAGCAAAGGTAATTCGTGCGCTAATTGTTACCCCGACTAGAGAATTAGCGGTACAAATTGGGGAAAGTTTTGACACTTATGGAAAATACACCAATTTGACACAACTAACTCTTTTTGGAGGAGTTTCTCAGAATCCACAAGTAGACGCTCTTAAAAATGGCGTTGATATTGTAATTGCAACGCCAGGAAGACTTCTTGACTTGCATAAACAAGGTTTTATTGATTTAGATCACTTGCATACTTTAGTTCTTGACGAAGCAGACCAAATGCTTGACATGGGATTTGTAAATGATGTAAAGAAAATTGTAAAGCTGACGCCAAAAAACAGGCAAACGCTTTTCTTTTCGGCTACGATGCCAATGGCTATTAGAGAATTGGCCGAAATGTTCCTTACAGACCCAGAAACAGTAACGGTTTCTCCTGTATCATCAACTGCAGAAAATGTGGAACAACGTGTTTATTTTGTTGATAAAACAGAAAAAAGAAACTTACTATACCATTTAATCAAAAATGATAATCTATCTAATGTTCTCGTTTTTTCAAGAACAAAGCACGGAGCAGATAATGTGGTAAAAGCATTGAGAAAAAACAATATCGCTGCCGAAGCCATACACGGTGACAAATCTCAAAATGCGAGACAACGAGTGCTAGAAGCTTTCAAAAACAAAGAAGTTGGTGTGCTGGTAGCGACAGATATTGCTGCGAGAGGGATTGACATTGACCAATTGCCTTTTGTAATCAATTTTGATTTACCAAATATCCCTGAGACTTACGTTCATCGAATAGGTAGAACAGGTCGTGCAGGAAATGGTGGAATTGCCATTTCATTTTGTAGCAAAGACGAACATGATTATTGGAAAGACATTCAAAAATTAATAAAAGTAAATGTTCAAACCATTAGTGACCATCCGTATCCATGGCATTCTGGAAGTCCAGGAACAGCCCCAGCCGCACAAAAAAACTCAAATAGAAGTGGTGGAGCCCATAAATCGAGAAAATCCGATGCTTCAAAACAAAATAAAAAACGTTGGTATTAACCCCTTTTTGTTTTCTTTAAAATGTAAAAAAACACTTTTTAACCTTGAGTTAAAAAGTGTTTTTTTTTAGTTAAAATATAGCTTAAAAAATTGTTTTCATAATTTAAAGAAAAGCGTTGGTATTACACAACACTTTTTACTTTTTGTATATGGCAGTTTATAATTTTAAATAATTGCACCGGCTCAAAGGGTTTTACAATAATATCATTCATTCCTACAGCAATTGCTTCATCAGTAATTTCATTTTTATCAAAAGCGGTTAAAGCAATTATAGGTATTTCAATTCCTTTTTGTCTAATCCTTCTTGAAGTTTCAAAACCATTTATTAATGGCATGTTTATATCCATCAAAATGACATCAAATTCCACTTTATTTAAAATTTCTAAAGCTGCATACCCATCTTCTACAACAGTACAGGAATAATTATTCCTTTCTAGTGTCTTTTTTGTAATGATTTGGTTTATGTGATTGTCTTCAACAACGAGTACATTGAATACCTGAATAGAAGTTAAATCTACTTGAATATCGCTGATAATTTCGGCTGTTTTAACCATATCATATTCAAAATCGATAACAAAAGCAAAAGTAGTTCCTTTTCCCAACTCACTTTCTACAGCAATATCACTTCCAAACAATTCTAATAACCTTTTAACAATAGATAAACCAAGACCTGTTCCTTGATAATCCATTTCTTTTCTTCCAACTTGAACAAATTTATCAAAAATTTTATCTATATCAATTGGAGCAATACCTATACCGTTATCTATTATACTAAATTCAAGAGTATGCATATTACCCCTTACTTTTAGTTGTTTTACAATAATCTGCACCTCTCCATTATTAGTGAATTTCAATGCATTACCAACTAAATTCATAAGAATTTGAGCAAACCTCAATTTATCTCCAATTAAGCTGTCTGGAATCAAAGGATCAATCTCTACAGTTATTTCATTATTATTCTTTTGGGCAATAAAAGAAAGGGAGTTTTTGATCATATTTAATTCATCCGATATACTAAAGGTTAAATATTCTAAAACAATCTTATTTTCTTCAATTTTATTAATTTGGAGAATATCATTTACCAACGACAGTAAATATCTTGCAGAAAATTTTAAGGAATTCAAATGGGGACCTAAAGCAAGTTCTTTATGTTCTTCCAGAAGTAAATCAGTAATTCCGACTACTCCATATAAAGGAGTTCTAAGCTCATGACTTATGGTTGATACAAACTGTGTTTTAAGAAGAGATAATTCCTCTGCTTTTTTATTTGCAACAATCAACTCCTCATTGGCATGCATTAAATCTAAATTAGACTTTCTTCTGTATTTATTATTTTTAATTAAAGAATTAAGAAAAAGTAACAATACAAACAACACTATAATAAAAAGTAATACAATAACTCTCGATTTTTTTAAACTTTTAAATTGTAAATCTTTTTCATTTTCTATTTTATCAATTGTCCTTTTGTATTCATCCAATTCAAAATTGACGCCTTCAATATTAGCTTTAACCGACTTTACTTCAGTAAACATTTCCTCCGTTAAACGATTATAAAGTGCTAAATTATCGTATGCATTTTTATATTCTTTCTGTTTTAATAAAAACTTAGAATATTCTAAATGAGCATAAGACAAGTCCGTCTTATTGTCCTGTTCTTGCCCTAACTTAATTGCCTCTTGAAAACATCTATTCGCTATATCATTTTCATTTTTATAGCTATGATACATCCCATTGAGCATCTTAAGAACTACAATTGTAGAACTATCTTCATGTTTATTATGATACCAGTTTAAAAATTTTAAATTATTCTTGCCTTCTTTATAAGAACCAATATCAAAATAAGCCCATGTAATATTCAGATTGGTCATTGCCATCTGAGAAGAATCGGGGATTTTTTCACTAAATTCTAACGCCTTTTTATAAAATTCAATACCTTTTTCGTATTTCCTTTTTTCAAAGCAATATATATTCCCTAAATTATTATTTATTTTTTCCTTTATGGAATCATTATTTGTAAGATTAGCAAAGATTAAGGCTTTATTATAATAAAATATAGCTTTATCAAATTCCATTAATTCATTAAAATTTGCCGCAACATTTTTATAGTTGTTAGCTATAAGTTCGTTGTCTTTAATTGCTATTGCATTACGCAACGCAATTCTTGAAATCAATAAAGATTTTTCAAAATTACCCGATTCTCGCAATTTCGTTGCGCTCAGAATTAACTTATTAATTTCTTTTTTAGTTGACAATTGAGTTTGTCCTATTAAGGTACTTCCAAAGAAATTAAACAATAAAGCAATTAGTATAACTATTCTTGTGAAGGGCATAAATAGCAGATGTTTTTTTCAAATATACACTTAAAAATAAACATTAAAAGCTTTTATTTATGTATATTATTAAAAAAAAACACTGATTTAAGAAAAAAAATAATTTGTATAAAAAAAACAGCTACACTAAAATAGAGTAGCTGTTTTTTTACATGTTTTGCAACCTTTTAAAAATATGTTATAATTTCAATATTAGTTGATTAATACGTACTGCTTTTTATTCAACAACTGAATTTTCTTTTTCATCTTCCCATTTTCCAACTACAGAAGTTGCTAATGCATTCCCTAGAACATTTGTTGCACTTCTAAACATATCGCAAAAATGGTCAATAGGTAAAATTAATGCAATTCCTTCAATTGGTATTTTAAACATACCGCAGGTAGCAGCAACAACCACCAAACTTGCTCTTGGTACTCCCGCTATCCCTTTACTGGTAAGCATTAGAACAAAAAGCATGGTAAACTGGGTAGGATAATCTAAATGTATTCCATAAGCTTGAGCGATAAAAATACCTGCAAAAGTCATATACATCATACTTCCGTCAAGATTGAAAGAATACCCTAATGGCAACATAAAAGAAACAATCTTATCTTTTACTCCAAAACGTTCTAGTTCTTCGGTAAGTTTTGGGAAAACGGCCTCAGAACTGGTTGTTCCAAAAGCAATAATCAACGGGCTTACGATATGTTGCAATAACACTTTTATTCTTTTTCCTAGAAAAAGGTATCCAACAAGAATTAAAACCACCCAAAGCGTACTAATCCCAACTAAAAAGGAACCAAAGAATTTAAAATACGTTATTGCCAGTTCTTGGAAATCTCTTACTGCAAAAACTCCTGCAATGGCTCCAAACACACCTATTGGGGCAAATTTCATTACAAAATTCACCATTTTTAAAACAATATGGGATGTTTTATCTAAAAAACTAATTACCGGTTTTACATGATCTCCTATTGAAGCTGCTGCTAAACCGAAGAATATAGAAAAGATAACAATTTGCAAAATTTCATTAGTGGCCATCGCTTCAAAAATACTTTTGGGTACAATGTGCTCTATAAAATTTTCAAAAGATAAACTTTGTGTTTTCGCTGTTACATCCGAAGCAGTAGCCAAATCTACATTTGACAAATTTAACCCAACTCCCGGTTCTAATAAATTTACATAAAACATTCCGATCAATAGTGAAATGAAAGAAGCAGTAAAAAACCAACCTAAAGCTTTTCCACCAATTCTACCAACCGCTTTTATATCTCCTAATTTTGCAATTCCAACTACCAAAGTGGTAAATACTAAGGGCGAAATAATCATTTGAACTAATCGAATGAAAATAGTCGCCAGCATTTTTATTTTGGAACTAAATTCTAAAGCTCCTTCTGCAGAAACAGTATTGTGAATAGTTACACCTAATACTGCTCCCAAGAGCATGGCAATTAAAATCTGACCTGTAAGGCCTTTAAAAAAGGATGGTTTTGTGGTTGTGGTCGTAGTTGCAGTCATTAAATTAATTTAAAGATTAAGTCTCAATATTTAGCTCGTCAAAATATTGTGTATGGGGTTCAACTATAGATACGTTTTGTTCAAAAGATAAAAATCTGCCAAAACAATAGCAGCCATTGCCTCAACAATGGGAACTGCACGAGGTACAACGCATGGATCATGGCGACCTTTTCCTGTCATTTCAGTAATATTTCCTTTATTGTCTAATGATTCTTGCTTTTGCATGATAGTTGCAACTGGTTTAAAAGCTACTCGAAAGTAGATATCCATTCCGTTGCTTATTCCGCCTTGTATCCCACCGGAAAGATTGGTTTTAGTAGTTCCGTCAGGATTGTATAAATCATTGTGCTCGCTACCTTTCATTTTTACACCTTCAAAACCGCTTCCAAATTCAAAACCTTTTACGGCGTTGATCGATAGCATCGCTTTTCCTAATTCGGCATGTAGTTTATCAAACACAGGTTCTCCTAAACCAATTGGTACGTTTTGAATCACACAGCTAACTGTACCCCCTACCGTATCCCCTTGTTTACGGATTTCGCGAATGTACTCTTCCATAATCACTGCTGATTCCTCGTCTGGACAACGAACAGGATTGTTCTCTGTTTTTGAAAAATCTAGTTCTTGGTATGGTTTTTCTAAAAATATTGGGCCAACCGAAGAAACGTAGGCGTTTATTTTAATTTCCGGTAACATTTGTTTCGCTATCGCGCCTGCCACAACTCTACTGGCGGTTTCACGTGCCGAGCTTCGTCCTCCTCCGCGGTAATCGCGCACACCATATTTTTTTTCATAGACATAATCGGCATGACTCGGTCTATAATTATCTTTTATATGGGAATAATCGTCTGATTTTTGATTGGTGTTTGGAATGATAAAACCTATTGGTGTTCCTGTGGTTTTACCTTCAAAGATTCCAGATAAAAATTGAACATCATCTGGTTCTTTTCTTTGGGTTACTATTGCAGATTGACCCGGCTTTCTTCTAGACATTTCGAATTGAATTGCATCCAAATCCAGTTGAATTCCAGAGGGACAACCATCAATAATTCCGCCTAACGCTTCTCCATGTGATTCTCCAAAAGTGGTTATTCTATATAGTGTTCCGTAGCTATTTCCTGCCATTGCTTTTAATTTTAGGCAAATGTAAGTTTTAAGAAGTAAACAAAAAATAATAAATTAGTAATATTTCACATTAATTATACACAATTTCGTTATAAAACCTAAGCTTTTTGAATTAACTGAATGATAAACTCTTAAAATACAATTGATGTTTTTTAGTAAAAATCCATAATTACTTATTAATACTAGAAAGTAAGCATTGATTCATCATTTCTTAAACAGAATATAAACAACTGACTTACAGATTATAAATAATATTTTCGTATTTTTATAGACCTGATTTTTTTATACCCAAATAAACAAGCCAAATGAAAAAAAACCATTACTGTTTATATCTACTATTAGTAATCACGATATCTAGCCAATCTCAAGAAAGTATTTCAAAAAATGCTATGGGATTACGATTTGGTAATGATTATGGTTTAGAGGTTGAGATAACCTATCAAAAAATGTTATCATCAAAAAATCGTCTCGAAATTGATGGCGGTTGGAGTAGCGATAACAATACCGAAGCTTTTAGATTAATTGGAATTTATCAATGGTACTGGAAACTTGACAAAGATTTATTTTGGTATACGGGTGGCGGTGGCGGATTAGGTTCTTGGAAAACAGATGACAATTATAATAATGGATATGGCGATGACAACGGAATTTTCATGACCTTCAATGGAGACATCGGAATTGAATATCATTTTGAAGACGTTCCCCTTCAACTCTCGATTGATGGAAGACCCGGATTTGTTTTTAATAATTACGAAAAAAAAGATTTCAGTTTTAATGCAGGTCTAGGAGTACGATACAAATTCTAAAAAATAATCCATCTCGATATTTACAATTGAGATGGATTAATTTAGATGTTGATTATTTCATTTTTCCTCGAAAATAATTCTCATACAAATGTTTTATATTTATTAATGGCTTTAAGATACAACGCTTCATATATTGGCAGAATGTTTTTTATATCAAAACTTTCGGCTACGTGTAAAGCATTCTTTTTAAATTCGGCAAGAACACTATCCTCTTTTAATATTTTCAATGCATTTTTTGCCATTTCATTAATCTCTCCCACATCACTCAAATAACCAGACACTCCATCAAGATTTACTTCAGGTAATCCACCCGAATTACTTGATATCACGGGAACTCCGCATGCCATTGCTTCAAGTGCTGCCAATCCAAAACTTTCGGTTTCTGATGGTAATAAAAATAAATCCGTAAGACATAAGATTCGGTCTATTTCATTACTGTTTCCAAAAAATATCACTTTGTCCTGAATGCCAAATTTTCGACACATCTTTTCAGCTTTTTCTTTTTCGGGTCCATCCCCTACCATCATTAATTTGGCAGGAATTTCTTTTTGAATTTTGTAAAATATTTTAATGATATCTGGAATTCGCTTTACTTTTCTAAAATTACTGATGTGGGTAATTATCCTTTCGTTATCATTGGCCATGACAGAACGTCGACAAGGAATCGTTGGATCGTTCTTGCTTTTATCCAATTCGATAAAATTGGGTATTACCTGAATTTCATTTTTTATACTGAATAATTTCAACGTATCGTCTTTCAGACTTTGAGAAACCGAAGTCACATAATCTGATTTATTAATACTAAATGTCACTGCTGGTTTATAAAAAGGATGATTCCCAACTAGTGTGATATCGGTTCCGTGAAGTGTTGTTACCATCGGAATATCAATCCCTTCATCTTTCAGCATTTGCTTGGCCATATAACCAGCATAAGCGTGAGGAATCGCATAATGCACATGCAATACTTCAATCTTATGTAATTTGACCATATCCACCAACTTACTGGACAAAGCCAATTCATAGGGCTGAAAATGAAAAAGCGGATATTCTGGAACAATTACTTCGTGATAATGCACATTTGGATTTAATAATGCCAATCGTACAGGCTGACTGTAGGTTATAAAATGTATTTCGTGACCTCGTCTTGCCAATTCTAAACCTAATTCTGTAGCAACTACGCCACTTCCCCCAAATGTTGGATAACAAACTATCGCTATTTTCATGTATGAATTTTAAGTGAAACGAAATTAAGGAGATCGATGTGGATTATTATAAAAAAAAAGTTAAAATTTAACTATTCAATTACATTTTCATCCCCTCCATTGGGTCACTTCCTTTTCGGAATTTATACTCACTATTTATGGCATACGCTCCAGTAATAACCACTTTTTTTGAGCTATCTATTTCGGATTTGATTTCAATCATCCCATTTATTTCCATTCCAGTTTCGACCATTAGGTTTTCAAAGACTCCTGTTCTTTTTTCAATCCATATATAAGAAGCATTTTCTTCTCTAATAACTGCATCAGTGGGTATGAATACCCCTTTGACATTGGATTGTTTTAATTTCGCTACAGCTTGCATTCCAGGCTTAAGTTGCAAATTTAGATTTGGGACATCGAAACGAATCAAAAGTAGTCTGGTATCTGGATTGATTTCAGGATTGATAAAAGCTACTTTTGCGTTACTCATTTTATTGGGGAAATCCGGAAAAAAAATTGTTGCATTTTGTCCTATGTTTATATTTTTTACAGAAGTAACATTAACTTGTGTTTCTAGCCAAAGATTACTTAAATCTGCTAATTTGATTACGCCTGCTCCTTCCATGACATAACTACCCTCGGTTACCATTACATCAGTAATATATCCATTTGCTGTGCTATAAAAAGTGGTGTATGCTGAAATCTCTGTATTTGCTTTAATGTTTTCAATTTGGGTATTTGATAAACCATAAAACTGCAATTTTTGTTTGGCTGCAATGAGTATATTTCGAGCGTTTTTTCCAAAATCGCCAGGCATTGTAAGCTGTTTATAAGCAGAGAGATAATCTTGCTTAGCAATTGCAATATCTTCACTATACAAGGAATATAACGGTCTGTTTTTTGCAACATATTCGCCAATAGTTTTGAAATATAGTTTTTCAATTCGCCCCATCGCTCTTGATGAAGCAGTATTAATGGTCTCTTGATTAATGGTTAAAACCCCAGTATAACTTTGCTCTAAACTACTTTGAGTTGCTGTGATCGTTTGTGTAGTGATGTTTCCCAGTTGTATTTGCTGTTTACTTAAACTTATTTCGTTGGTTTGAGTGTCATCACTTTTTATAGGGGTTAAGTCCATGTGACAAATTGGACATTTACCAGGTTTATCTACCTTTACTTGGGGATCCATTGCACAAGTATAAAAAGTAGTTTTTTTACTTTTATGTTCGCTATGGTCTTCCTTGTTTTTTGAATTGCAAGCTATAAATAGTACTAGAAGAATACCTATAATAGTTATCTTTTTCATGATTACTCGGTTTTAATGAAGCTTTCGCTATCAATTAGATATTGTGCATTTTTAGCAATAGTGTCCTTAATGGAAATCCCGCCGATAATTTGAACAAAACCATCCATTTCAATCCCGGTTTTTATTTCTATTGCTTTAAATCCATTATTCATTTTTATAAAAGCTATCTTTTTTGATCCAATACTTACCAAGGCTTGTTTTTCTAGCCAAATTGCTTTTATTGGATTTGTTTTCACAATGCCTTGCAATCGCAAGCCAATTGGTAACTTTAGTTTATCATTGTTCAAATACACTCGAATTTTATTGGATTTATCCGTGGCATTAAGTTGTGTTTCTATAAAACTTATTTGTGCATCAAAAGTTTCATTTTCGTCTAATTCGGTCGAAATTTTAATAGATTGATTTCTTTTTATTTCACTACCAAAGCCTTGGATAACATTAAATAGACCCCAAACTTTATCGGTATTCAACAATTTGAAGATGATTTCTCCCTTTTTTATATAATTGCCTTCTTTTACGTTCAGTATTTCGGTGTTATTACTAATACTTTGCATAGAAGGATTACTACTATTATTCATATTTTCGGTTCCAACAATAATTCCTGAAGCGGGACTATAAATAGTTATTTGAGGATTTACTTTTTTGGATGACGACAACGAGTTTATTTGACTGTTAGCCATTCCATAAAGCAATAATTTTTGTTTTGATGCTTTGATAATCGACAGATTTTCGGCATCATTAGAGATTAAATAAATAAAGTTTTGTTGTTCTGTCAATAATTCAGGACTATATAAATCAAATAGTTTTTGTCCTTCGTTTACCTTTTGATACTTATAATTTACATACATTCGCTCAATTCTTCCGCTTATTCGAGCTGCAATATTTACAGATGAATTTGGGTCGTATGCCACAATGCCGGGCAAATTCATTTCACTATTTAAAGTAGTGTCTTTTGCAGTTGTAGTTTGATAATTCCCTACTACAAAATTGTCGGTAGGTTTCAAAAGATTATCAATAGAATGATTATTTACAGTATGACTTTCGGTTGTTTTTTTTACTAATGCCATTCCGCAAATAGGACAATTTCCTGGTTTGTCTCTTATGATTTGAGAGTGCATAGAACAAGTATAAACCTCGTTTTGACGTTCCATTTCCGAATGATTGTCTGATTTTACAGCAAAGAAATAGACTGCAAGTCCGATAAAAACAACAACCAAAAACAGTATCCCATATTTTAAATATCTATTCATAATTATTCGGTTTCAAGTTGTTTTTCGATTTCTACTTGTGTTGTTAAAATCGATTTTAATTTATCTAAACCATCGATTTGAGTCATATTCATAGCTTCCCAAGCTTCTAATGCCACGAATAAATCTCCTGTGTTGTTTTGCCAAGCTAAAATTGCGGTATCATAGTTTCGTTTTAAAGCTGGAATAATATTGTCTTGAGTAATCTGATATTGTTTTTTCAGATTCAGAAATTCAGCATTCATTCCTTTTATAACGCCGTTAGCTTCATTAGCAATCATTTGCTTTTGCCATTCCAAACTTTCGTTTTTAATGCGATAGCTTTCCATATTTGCTTTATTCATTTTGGTTGACCAAAACATAGGAATCGTAATCATTCCCATTAATGAAAATTGCTGTGGCTGATTCCCAAAAGCAAACATATGGTCGTATTTCACACCAAATTCGGGTCTAAATGCCGCTCTTTCGACCTCAACTTTCAATGTATTGATGGCTTTGGTTTTATCGATGGCTTTGATATCACTACGGTTGTTGATATAAGAAGATAAATCCGTTTCAAAGAGATTAAAATCTTTTATTTCATAATTGGAATCTATTTCTAAATCTTCTTTTTTATCACGTGCCATTAAAGTATTGAGCATGTATTTACGCTGAGATACATCATTTTCTAACATAACAATCATACTTTGTAGTGTAGCATATTGAGATTTGGCTTTATAATACGATGGTAATTTATCCATATTGTACTGATAGCGTATTTCCATACTTTTAATCATATAATCTAAAAGTAAGAGATTATCTTGGGCTATTTTTATTTTTTTATTAATGATAATCCATTCATAATAATAGGTTTTGGCTAACGAATTTAATTGATTCAGTGTGAAGTTTTTATTTTCATTTTCGACCGATGACATGGCTTTCATCAAATTTTCATTTGCATTTAGCTTAGAAGCATTGGGTATCATTTGAGTAACACCCAACATATAATTCCCCATTCCTGACCCCATTTCATCGGCTTTCCACAATTTACTGTTGTAAGGAGTCATAAAAAAACCTGTTTCTACTTGTGGTGCCATCCAACTTCTCGCTCCTTTGGCTATGGCATCCATACTTTGAATATCGGCATCATACATTTTTAATTGTGGATTATTTGTTTTGATTGTATTCAAAACGACATCCAACGAAAGTGTTTGAGCAACTATAGTAGTACTTAAAATCAAACAACTTGCAACGAAATAATATTTAATGTTTTGCATCGATAAGATCTATTTTACCTTTTGTTCTCAATTCACGAAGTTTTGACATTTCGAAAACAACCGGTGTTACTAATAATACATAAATAGTCGAAGTGATTGTACCTCCAATGAGAGGAACCGTTATAGGAAGCATCACATCGGCACCTGCGCCTGTTGCCCAAAGAATAGGAATCAATCCAAATAGTGAAACGGAAACCGTCATCAGTTTTGGACGTAATCTCTTGGCGGAACCATCAATAATATATTCTCTTAAAATTTCTTCTGTGATTGCTTCCTTACTGTTACCGTGTTTTGCGACCATTTTATTCATCGCTTCATTCAAATAAATGGTAATTAACATTGCTGTTTCGACGGCTAAACCAAATAAGGCAATAAAACCCACAGCTACAGCAACCGACAAATTAATTCCATAAAAATATACCATAAAAACACCTCCAATTAATGCGAACGGAACTGTTATCATCGTAATCAATGCTTCTTTCATAGAACCATAGGTAAAGTATAGAATAAGGAAAATAATCACAACAACAATTGGCAATATCAAACTCAATGTTTTGTTGGCTCTGATTTGGTTTTCCCATTGACCGCTCCATTCTACATAATACCCTTTAGGCATTTTGGACATCATCGCATTTAGTTTTTTCTGTGCTTCTTTGACTGTACTTCCCAAATCACGATCCCGAACATTAAACAATACGCTCCCCCGAAGCATTGCATTTTCACTGTTTATCATAGGCGGTCCATCACTTATTTTTACATCGGCAACAGTTTCTAATGGAATTGGTCCAAATTCCATCGTTTGAACTTGTAGTTTTTTCAAGGCCTCAATACTATTACGATATTCTTGTGCATATCTCGCGTTTACCGAAAAACGTTGTCTCCCCTCAATGGTTGTGGTAAGTTTCATTCCTCCAATAGAAGCTTCAACTACGTTGTTTATATCATCGATGCTTAGTCCGTATCTGCCAATCACTTCTCGTTTGGCTTCTATGTCAATATATTTTCCACCCGTAATAGGTTCGGCATACAAATCTTTTACTCCTGAAGTTCCTTCTAATGCTTTTTTTATTTTTTGTGATAAAACATTAATAGTATCTAAACTTGCTCCATAGATTTTTATCCCAACATCGGTTCTGATACCCGTAGAAAGCATATTGATCCGATTGATAATAGGTTGAGTAAATCCATTTGTTACCCCCGGTATTTGCAGTTTATTGTTTATTTCATTTATAATATCAGCTTTCGATTTACCTTCTCTCCATTCTTGGTGGGGCTTTAGTAAAACAATTGTTTCAATCATACTCACTGGGCTGTTATCTGTTGCCGTGTTAGCTCTTCCTGCTTTTCCTAAAACGTGAGCCACTTCCGGAATTGATTTTATCAATTTATCCTGAACCTGTAAAATTCTTTTCACTTCAGAATTCGAAACATCGGGCAATGTTACAGGCATGAACAAAATGGATCCTTCGTCTAACGGAGGCATAAATTCTGACCCTAAACGAGTAAACATCAACACTCCAATTAACAGCGCCATAATATTGACTGCCAATACTGTTTTACGCCATTTTAAACATAGGGTTAAAATGGGAGTATAAATGCTTTCTAATTTTCTGTTTATTGGGTTTTTGTTTTCTGTACGAAGTTTGCCTTTGAGCAAAAAGCTAATCAGTACAGGGGTAAGTGTAATGGCAAAAAAAGCATCCACAATTAGTATAAACGATTTTGTCCAAGCTAATGGGCTGAACAATTTACCTTCCATACCCGTAAGTAAGAATACTGGTAAAAATGACGCAATTACTATTATTGTTGAATAAAACACCCCCGGTCCAACTAATTTTGAAGAGGCTTCAATTAGTTTTAACTTCTCATCAGAAGATAAAGGGTCATTTTCTTTTTTGAATATATTTTTAAGTTTATCTTTCATTTTAAGTAGGGTGTTGGTTATTATCCATTTCTTCCTGTTTCTCCGAAATTGTCCTATAAGCATTCTCTACCATTACAATTCCGTCATCAACCAGAACTCCAATTGCCAAAGCAATTCCCGTAAGAGACATAATGTTTGAAGATATTCCAAAAGCTTGCAGAAAGATAAATGCAACTGCAACAGATAGTGGTATTTGTATTAGGATAATTAAAGCACTTCGCCAATGGAAAAGAAAAAACAACACCACTATTGAAACGGCGATCATTTCTTCGATTAGCGTTCCTTTTACTGATGCTATTGCTTTTTCTATCAAGTCACTTCTGTCATAAGATGTTTTGAAAGTCACACCCTCGGGTAATCCTTTCTCGACTTCTTTCATTTTTTCTTTTACCGCTGTGATTACTTTATCAGCATTTTCGCCATAACGCATCACTACAATTCCGCCTACCACTTCGCCAGTACCGTTTTCATCAAAAATCCCTAAACGTAAATCTCCTCCCATTTGTATCGAACCAATGTCTTTTACCCGTACTGGAATAGAATTGTAATTTTTAATGGGAATCCCTTCAACGTCTTTTATGTTTTTTATGTAGCCTAATCCTCTTATGATGTATGACATATCACTCATTTCGAATTTTCTCCCGCCAACATCATTATTATTTGCTTTGACAGCGTTCATCACTTCCATCATGCTGACCTTGTAATACTGCATTTTCAAAGGGTCTAAGACTAATTGATATTGTTTTTCAAAACCTCCAAATGAAGCTACTTCAGCAACTCCGGGAACAGTTTGCAAGGCAAATTTCACGTACCAATCTTGCAAGGCTCTTTGCTCTCCCAAGTCCATACCATTCGCATTTAAATGATACCAAAAAACGTGACCCACACCTGTACCATCTGGTCCTAATGTTGGAACTACATTTTGTGGCAATAATCGTTGTGCATAATTTAGTCTTTCTAAAACCCGAGTTCTTGCCCAATATATATCGACATCATCCTCAAAAACAATATACACGAAGCTCATCCCAAACATTGATGCACCTCGAATGTTTTTCACTTTAGGAATGCCTTGAAGATTAGAAACCAAAGGATAGGTTACCTGTGCTTCGATAACTTGTGGACTTCTTCCCATCCACTCTGTAAATACAATTACTTGATTTTCGGATAAATCTGGAATGGCGTCAATAGGATTCTGTTGCACGCTATAGATTCCCCAAGCAAATAGGCAAGCTGAAATAAGCAAGACAATTGCTCGATTTCGTAGTGAGAATGATATTAATTTTTCTACCATAATATTTTAATTTTTTAACAACATTTATCTCCTACTTGTATAGGAGGACATTTTACAGTTCCATAGCTACAAAAAACACAACAATCTCCTTGTTTGGGTCTTAAAACTGTTTTGCACTTTTCACATTCATAAAAAAATTGGCAGGCATCCGTTGGCATCATTTCATCCTTTTTGTGTCCGCAGTTTGGACAAGTTAAAGTTGATTTTAGCTCCACTGATTTACCGTTATATATGGTGCAGGTTTCACAATTACCTTCCAACTTGTTAAAGTAATAATTAACTCCTGTCGCAATTAGTAACCCAAACATACCGATGTAAATAGGGTAAAAATCACTGCTGAAATAATATCCATATAAAATGACTATTCCACTTGGAATAGCTAGCAATAAGGGAAAAAGGCTGTGATGCTTACTATAAGAAATAATCAAGCCTGTAATTGAGATTAAAATCATTATCTGAAATATCCACATTGTCCAGCCACCAAACAATTCGAAACTACCCAATCCGAAAGCTGAAGCTGCAAATGCAAAAAGGGGAAAACAGCAAGGGGAGAATAACGCCGTGAAGAAAAGTCCAAGTGTGCCTAATTTATCTATATTATTGTTTAATTTCATTTTTATCTTTTAATAATTATAAGAATAATTTGTGTTAGGTTATTCGTTATTTTTAATTGTATTTATCCAAGTGATTACTTCCTGTTTTTGACTACTAGAAAGTATTGCGCTTTTATGAATCAAAGTGTAAGAATCCAAAGGCATTTCATTTGACTTAATTTGTTTACTTATAGCATCTAATTTGCTATACTGTTTGCGTTTTGAATAATTTCCCCATTCATTAAAATTTAAATCTTTATTTCCTTTCTTTATGTGACTTTCCATTAACATTCGCGCTGGTTGAATGTAGGAATACCAAGGATAATTGGTATTGTTGCTATGACAGTCATAACAAGAGGTACGCAAAATGGTTTCTACATTTTTGGGTACATCATACACTTTTGTGAAATTTGCGGTTACATCCTGCTCATAACCTAAATTACGAGCAGGTTGATATAACTGCATCAGCAAAAAAAGAATCAAACCTATGATGAATGTTTTCTTGATGATTTTTTTCATTCTACAATTCTTTTTTCATAGAACCACACGTAAGCATTTTTTTTCCGTAATATGGATTTTTGATGTCTTTTACTTCGCTTATCCAAATAGCGCCTTTGCCTTCATCAGCCATTGGACAAAAATCCTGATACAGTTTTTGTTCCGCTCCAAAAGTTTTTATCAAATCGTTGATATCTTTACTCAATAAAACAAAATGTTCTCTTTGGTGCGCTATATTACCCGCATTATCTCCAATATGCTCCGCGTGCTCTTTAGCATCGTCAGCAATATCCATATAGCTTTTCATCTGTTTACCAGTCAATTTTTTCATGTCAATTTTTGCCATTGTCTCCACTAATGCTTTCCCTGCATCAGCAGCACCGTTTGAATCATCTTTGGTCAAAGCATTTTTTAAAGACAAATAATTAGCTACAATTTCTTTAATTGAAAAAGAGTTTGGATTAACTGTTACAGTTGTAGTTTCAGGTTTATTTGTTACTGAATTTGTTGTTTCATCTTGCTTACTTTTTTGGTTACAAGAAACCAATACGAATGACATTACTACAACTGAAAGAATTATATTTTTCATTTTTATTACATTTTAAATTATTGAACATTGTACTGCTATTGGCAGTATTTTTTTTAAAAAAAATCTATTTTTATTAAACCTATTCCTTTTTCTATTTAACATTAAAATTACAAACAAGCACATTGCTAATAACAGTTTACAATGTGCTAATAATTGAAATAGAAAGATATTGAAATTTCATAAGTTGCGGTTAGCGTTTATGACCCTCTTCTTTATTCATTTCCATCCCACATTTGGGACATTTCCCTGGTTTGTCAGAAATGGCACCATCCATTGTGCAAACATATTTTGTAACAACAACACTACTTGCTTGACTACCTTTTACAGCGTGATTGTATTTTCGTTCCGTGGTTTTTACCATTTTCATTCCGCATTTGCTACATCCACCTTCTATTAGACTCACTTCATCAGGATGCATAGGACAGGTGTAAGTAGTTTTTTGAACTTCTTGTGGTACCATACCCATACCACATTTAGGACAATTTCCTGGTTTATCAGAAATGGCACCATCCATTGTGCATACATATTTTGTAACAAGCTCACTACTTGCTTGACTACCTTTTACAGCGTGATTGTATTTTCGTTCCGTGGTTTTTACCATTTTCATCCCACATTTACTACAACCTCCCTCTATCAGGCTAACTTCTTCTGCATGCATCGGGCAACTGTAAGTTGTTTTTTGAGCTTCTTTTTTTATAGATTCAGTATCTGTTTGAGCTATTACTGTTGTACTAAATGCAAAAAATGCAGTTAATACGATAATTACTGTTTTCATTTTTTTAGTATTTTAATTGTTTCTACTAGGTGTTTTATTGTTTTCAACTGTTTTTGCGTAACTCAATATTCATGAGCCATGCTAGGGTTTTAATTTGTGTTTTTTTTGCTTAACCAATTGGTATATTACATCGGACAGTATTGATAATAAACTGCTACCGATAGTTTTGGAGCTTTTATCAATTCACAACTGTTTAAGACAATGATTAAAAAAATATCTTTGATCCAAACCGTAATATTAAACTATCTAAACAATAACAAAATGATAGCATAACAAGCTATATTTTTGAAATTAGATTGGTCAGAAAAGAAATGATTTTAAAGCAAAAAATACTTGTTATTTGACGCAATTATGGCTGTCAAAATTTGAAACTAACCTATTTTTGGTATAAGCCATAAGGAATTGAAACCAGAAGAAATGGAGGTTTCAAAATTGTGAAATTTTTGTTTTACTGAAGAGAAATTAAAAAGATTAATATTGATGTTCCATTCAGTAATCGAAATAGATGTATTGCAAGAAGAAGCACAACCGCATTTCGAATGATCGCATTTACCACCACAACCTTCGTGGTTTTTGTTTTTTGAATGACTGTCCTTTTTACAACAATCGTCATTACACGTTTTAGAAGAAATCTCTTTTCTGGAAGAATGTTTTGTTGAGTTTTTTTCACAAGCAAAAACACCATCTGGCATCAGCAAGAAGCCAAATAGTAGGATTACTAAAATGTGAAATTTATTCATTTTTACTTTTTCTTATTTCAATCCAAAATTAATCAATTTATATTGATTGATTGCTAACAACGTGTTAAAAACCTAATACAAATAAATCAAAAAGGATGTTTATTTGTTACAAACATCCTCTTTTTAATCTACTCTAAAAACTTCATTCTCTGAATCCGTACTGCATTTAAAATAGCCAACAAAGCTACCCCAACATCTGCAAAAACTGCTTCCCACATTGTGGCTAAACCTCCTGCTCCAAGAATTAGCTATTCTTTCCATTTCCATCCTCTTAATTTGTAATATTTTTTTCTTGGCGTAGCTAAGAACGGATCAATTCCATTTTTTTTGCAAATTCTGAAATGTACAATTGAGCCTATTGCAATCATTATTACTGGAAACAGAATTGCATAATGGTTTATTAAATAGTATAAACCAATGGTAACAGCATCAATAGTCAGCCATTTGAATACTTTTTTTAGGACAGATGTTTCTATTTCAAATTTTGCAAAAAACGAACTACCAATTGTCTGTATAATCAATAGTATTATTAATTCTAATTCTATTCCCATAAACTTTATTTTATCTAAAACTTCATCCTCTGAATTCTAACTGCGTTTAAAATCGCCAACAAGGCTACACCAACATCGGCAAAAACGGCTTCCCACATTGTGGCTAATCCTCCTGCACCAAGGGTTAACACAATTGCTTTTACTGCAAATGCCAAACCAATGTTTTGATAAACAATTTGTTTTGTTTTCTTACCAATGTTTATGGCTGTATATATTTTGTAGGGTTGGTCGTTTTGAATAACGATATCCGCCGTTTCAATAGTAGCATCACTTCCCAAACCGCCCATTGCAATTCCAGCATCGGCAAGTGCAATCACTGGGGCGTCATTTACACCATCTCCAACGAACGCTACCTTTTGATTTTGCAATTTTAAGGCTTCTACTTGTTCTGCTTTATTTTCAGGCAATAAATCTCCGTAAGCCAAATCGATATTTAACTCTTTTGCAACAGCATCAACAACGGCTTGTTTATCTCCCGAAAGTATAACCGTTTTGACATTTATTTTATGCAAGCTTTGAATGGCTGTTTTGGCATCTTCTTTGATCTCATCAGCAATTAAAAAATAACCTGAATACACTTTATTTATAGCAACAACTATAATTGTAAAGGGTGTATTGTCAATTTCAGGATCATAACTGATACCGAATTGCTGCATCAGTTTTACATTTCCCGCCAATATTTCATTCCCTTCCACTTTTCCTTTAAGCCCGTGCCCTGCAATTTCTTCTACATCAGTAATTTTTAGATTTTTATCCGATCCTTTTGCATATTCTACAATCGCAGTTCCGACAGGATGCGTAGATTTCGATTCTAATGCTGCTGTGTATTGAATTAAATCTTCTTCTGAAACTCCTAGTGCTACTACTTTTTGCACTTTGAAAACCCCTTTGGTCAGCGTCCCTGTTTTGTCCATAACGACCACTTGAATAGACGCCATTATATCGAGAAAATTGGAACCTTTGACCAGAATTCCGTTTTTACTCGCAGCACCAATCCCGCCAAAATATCCTAACGGAATAGAAATCACTAAAGCACAAGGACAGGAAATCACCAAGAAAACCAGTGCTCGGTACAACCAATCTTTAAACACATAATTATCTAAAAAGACAAATGGCAATAGACAAATAGCAATAGCCAAAAAGACAACAAAAGGCGTGTAGATTTTAGCAAACTTTCGAATAAACAATTCGGTTGGTGCTTTTTTAGCTGTTGCCTCTTGCACCATTTCTAAGATTTTCGAGAGTTTACTATCCGTATAAGCAGTCGTAACTTCGACCACTGCAACAGTATTCAGGTTAATCATTCCAGCCAAAACGCTCTCATTTTTTTTCTTAGTATCTGGTTTACTTTCACCTGTTAAAGCCGCAGTATTAAAAGTAGCACTTTCAGAAATCAATTTTCCGTCTAAAGCCAGTTTCTCACCCGGTTTTAATTGAATGATCGCCCCAATGTTAATTTCAGAAGCCTTTTTGGAAATAGTAGTTTCTCCCTCCAAAACTGTAGCCGAATCAGGTCTTTGATCCAACAATAATTTGATGTTTGACTTGGCTCTTTTGACCGCTAGACTTTGAACAATTTCGCCAATGCCATAAAATAACATAACAGCTACCCCTTCTGGGAATTGCCCAATCGCAAACGCTCCAATAGTTGCAATACCCATCAATAGAAATTCTGAAAAGACATCGCCTTTCCGAATGCTTTCGAATGCTTCTTTTACCACCGGAAATCCAACTGGAAAATAGGCAGCAATATACCAACCTATCCGGATCCAACCACTAAACCACGTTTGAGGAAAATAATTATCAAAAACAATGGCAATCAACAATAGACAAAAAGAAATTACAGCAGGAAAAAACATTTGAAAATAACTTCCCTCCCCGTGCGAATGATCATGCTCGTGATCGTGACTATCTGAATCCGAATGTACGTGTTCATTGTGACTGGAACAACAGCTATCAGGTTCATCCCGTTTTATATTTTTAATTTCTTTAAATGTATTATTCATTTCTTTAATTTATATCAAAATTACAACATAACAACCAGTACTACAGTCTTTAGAATTACTATTTTATTCTTCTCCGCTTCCTTTTGTTAGATCCGATAATAAATAATAGGCTCCTTTGATTACTACTTTTGTATTACCTTTAACTTCATCAATTACTTTAACTTCGGTAAATCCCAAATCGGTGGTGCCAATATTTACTTTTATTTGTTTAAACGTATTTTTTCCTTTAGAAATAAAGATAAAATGATCGTTACCATTGTTGACGATAGCTTCCGTTGGCAGTGCCGTTGTGTTGTTATTATCAATTTTAACTCTCGCCTCTACATACATTCCCGGTAAGAGAGTCTCTGTAGTTTCATTTATTTTAGCGTGTACCAATACCGCTTGTTCGTTGGGTTCAAATGCTTTATTGATGGCATAAATTTTGGCTGGGTGTGTATGAGAAACATCATTTGCATCACTAAATACTATTTCTTGTCCGATTTTTATTTTGTGAATGTCTTTCTCAAAAACTTTTAAATCCAAATGCAAAAAACGATTGTCGATTATTTCAAACAATACGGCATTCGCATCGGCAAATTTTCCCATGCTCAAATTAATGTGTTGAATATAACCGCTTATTGGTGCTGAAATAGCAATACTCGAAGCAATATTTTTTGATGTTAGCTTACTTGCGTTGATACCTAATTGTGCCAATTTAGATCGTAAGGTTTCTTTTTTGGCCTGCGCAATTTGCAATTCTCTTTGTGCTTGCTGATAGGTTTTCCCAGCATTGATATTATCGTCTCTCAATTCTTTTTGGCGTTGGTATTCTTTTTCCAAATAATTAAGATTGGCATTATTTTCTAAATAATCCTGTTGCAATTGTATCACTTCCGTATTAACAATGGTTGCCAATGGTTGCCCGTCATTTACAAACTCGCCTTCTTGAACCAAAATGTTTTTCACAACGCCACCTGTCAATATGCTCACTTGTGCTTGATGTTGTGGAGGTAACGATAATTTTCCATTTATTTTTAATGTTGTCGTTAGGTTTTTCTTTTCAAAATCACCTAACTGCAAGTCAATCGCTTTGATTTGTGCATCTGTAAAAGTCACAACAGTTTTTTCTGCTACTACCTCCTTCGAATCATTGACAATTGTTTCTTCATTAGCACTTTTTTTGCAAGAGATTAGACCTAAAAACAAAAAGAGTATGATTATTATATTATTTTTCATCGCTGTATTTTATTTGTTTAATAAATATTGAATGTTGATTATCGTTTGATTGTAATTGTTCATTGCGGTCAAATAATCATTTTTGATTTTATTGGCATCTTTCAGGTTTTGGGTATATTCGATATAACCGATATCTCCCGATTTGTATAACCGTTGGGCAGAGATGACAATCGTTTCTGCCATTGGAATTCCCTCCGTTTTATAATAATTGAGTTGTCCCGAATACTGTTTTTGCAGTTGGTATTGTTGCAAATAGATCGTTGCTAATTCCTGTTGTGATTTCTCTAGTTCTTTTTTAGCGATTTCGGTTTCTAATTTTGCCACTTGTGTTTTTGCTTCAATTCCATTTCTGAATAATGGAATATTAATACCTACGCTTCCAAAATAAAACGGATTTTCTTTGTCCAAACTTTGTGCATTTACCCCAACATTGAATGATGGATTTGCTTTTGCCTTTTCTGATTTTATGGCTAATTCTTTCGCAATAATTTGCTGTTGCAAAAACTGTAAAACCGGATGTTTTTTAACTAATGTACTGTCTCTTAAATTAATTTCTGCCAAAGCTTCATACTTTACCGGTGCTTGGTAAACCGTATTATTTCCTGTCCATTTTTGCAATTCAACCAAATAAAAAGACACTTGGGTATTTACCTCTGCCAATTTCATTTTTAAATCTTTGTGCTGCAATGTGGCATTTATTTTTTCCAGTTTATTGCTTTCGCCTAGTTGAAATTTCTTGTCGGCATACTTTTCATAATCTGAAAAAATGTTATCTATCTCTAGTAACAAATTATACTGTTGCACATTGTAAATCCAAAAGAAATAGGCACTTGAAACATTTTTAATCAATTCATTTTTGGTTACAGCTTCAAATGATTTGGCAACAGTAACATTTTGATTCAAAAGATTTCTATCCGCTTTATTCGATAATTTGAAGCTTTGAGCCACTCCCACATTGTAATCAAACACTTTACTGTTCATCTGACCCAAATTGCTATTGATATTAAATGGGTCTAAAACTGTAGCTGTTTTTGTTAATGCTTGTTGTTGCTCTGTTTGCAAACTAGCCTGTTGCATTGTTGGATAATTTTTTAATGCAGATTGCAACGCATCATTTAATTGCAAAGGACTATTTTGGGCATTAGCATTAAAAGAATAAAAACTAAAAAGCAAAACAACAATGGATGCAATTTTCGGATTTATCTTTATTTTTTTTGAAGACATTACCAAATAATACAAAACGGGTAAAACAAATAAAGTCAGCAATGTTGAAGTTAACAACCCGCCAATAACCACCGTTGCCAATGGTTTTTGAACTTCGGCACCTGCACTTGTACTTAATGCCATTGGCAGAAAACCTAATGAAGCCACTGTAGCTGTTGCTAAAATTGGTCTCAATCGGGCGCTGCTTCCTTTGTAGATGCGTTGCAATAAATTGTCTTCGCCTTCTTCTTTTAGTTGATTGTAATAGCTAATCAGCACTATTCCGTTAAGAACAGCAACCCCAAAAAGAGCAATAAAACCAACTCCTGCCGAAATACTAAAATTCATTCCACGTATCCATAAAGCGAAAATTCCGCCAATAGAGGCCAAAGGAATTGCGGAGAAAATTATAGTGGCTTCTTTGAGAGAGCGGAACGACAAAAAGAGCAAAAAGAAAATAAGCAAAAGCGCAACAGGAACGGCCAATTGCAATCTTCCTTTTGCCTCCTGTAGATTCTGAAATTGTCCTCCATATTTTATAAAATAACCTTCTGGCAATTTTAGTTTGGCATCTAATTTCTTCTGAATTTCCAAAACCACACTTTCTACATCTCGACCGCGTACATTGGCTTCGATAACAATTCTTCGCTGTGCTTCCTCCCTACTTATTTGTGATGGCGCAGTTTTAAAAGTGATTTCAGCGACTTCGTTCAATGGAATTTGATTCCCTTTTGGAGTTGGTATTAACAATGATTTTAAAGCATCTATGTCGGTATTCTCATTTTTAGGAATACGAACGACCAAATCAAATTTACGCTCGCCTTCATACACTACCCCCGTTGTTCCCCCTGCATAAGCGGTATTCAAAATCCGGTTCACTTCGGCAACATTCAAACCATATTGAGCAATTTTATTTCGGTTATAATTTACTACCAATTGGGGCATTCCCGTAACTTGCTCTACTTTAATATCAGTCAAACCCTCTATTCCACTAATAATCGGAACCGATTTATTGGCTTCTGAAAAGAGTTTATCCAAGTCATCTCCAAATATTTTTATGGCAATATCCGATTTTACCCCTGCAATCAGTTCATTGAAACGCATTTGAATGGGTTGCTCAAACGATAAATTACAACCCGGAATTTGACTCAATTTTTCGTTCATTTTATCGGCTAAATCTTCTTTATTATTAGCTGTTGTCCATTCTTTTTTGTCTTTCATTACCATAATGATATCGGCGCTTTCGATTGGCATTGGGTCGGTTGGAATTTCACTGGTACCTATTTTACTAACTACTTCTTTTACTTCTGGAAATGTAAGTGCTAATTTTTCTAATTGAGTCCCTACTTGAATGCTTTGTGGCAAACTACTTCCTTGTCTAATGGTGTAATTCATAGCAAAATCACCTTCATCTAATTCGGGAATAAATTCGCCTCCCAATGAATTGAAAATAAATAATGAGGCAATGAATAAAAAAACTGCAATCCCTATAACTTCAAATTTTCTTTTTAATGCAAGAACTAAAACAGGTTGATACCAATTGTTCAGTTTTTTGATGAACCTGTCTGTAAAATTGGGTTTATTGCTAATCTTTTTACTTAAAAAAATGCTACTCGCCCAAGGCACATACGTAAGCGAAAGCAGTAACGCTCCTACAATTGCAAAACTTACCGTTTGAGCCATCGGCATAAACATTTTGCCTTCAACACCGCTCAAAACAAAGAGAGGAATATATACAATCAAAATAATAATTTGCCCAAAAATGGCACTACTCATAATTTTAGATGAGCTTTTAATGACTTCATGATCCATTTTATTTTGAGAGAGGGTATCATTCTTATAATGCTTTGAAAAAATATGCAAAGTGGCTTCAACAACAATTACGGCACCGTCAACTATTAAACCAAAATCTAAAGCACCCATACTCATCAAATTGGCGCTCAACCCAAATAGATTCATTATAATTATGGCAAAAAGCATCGCTAACGGAATTACAGAAGCCACAATTAAGCCAGCTCTCAAACTTCCTAAAAACAATACTAAAACTAATATTACAATTAAAGCCCCTTCCAATAAATTAGTAGAAACTGTACTAACCGTTTTCTCAATAAGTTTAGTTCTATCTACAAAAACATCAATTTTCACGCCTTTTGGCAAAGATTTTTCGATAGATTTCATTCTTTCTTTTACGCGTTCAATAACTCTAACGGCGTTCTCTCCTTTTTGCATTAGAACAACTCCTCCTACTGTTTCTCCTCTTCCGTTTCTGGTCATTGCTCCGTAACGAGGTGCAAATCCAAATTTAACTTCGGCAATATCTTTTATTAAAATAGGAACACCCGAATTATTTTTTACTACAACATTATTAATGTCATCCATGTTTTGGATTAATCCTTCGCCACGAATAAAATAAATATTGGGGCCTTTGTCAATATAGCTTCCACCTGTGTTTTCGTTGTTGTTTTGCAGAGCATCAAAAACATCAATAAGCGTAAGATTATTAGCAGCCAACCGTTCCGGTTTTACTGACACTTCATATTGTTTTAGTTTACCTCCAAAACTACTCACGTCCACAACACCAACGGTACCTAATAATTGACGACGCACAATCCAATCTTGAATCGTTCGCAATTCTGTAAGATTGTATTTATTTTCATAGCCTTTTTGGGGAACCAATACATATTGAAAAATCTCGCCAAGTCCAGTAGTTGGTGGCAATAATTCGGGCATACCATATTGCTTCGGAATATTATCCGTTGCCATTTTTATTTTTTCATCAACCCGTTGGCGAGCAATATTTACGGGTACATTGTCTTTAAAAACAATTGTAATTACAGACAAACCAGAACGGCTTGTACTGCGCAACTCAACCATATCCGACAACGATTTAAACTCGGTTTCTAATGGATACGTGATAAATTGCTCTACTTCTTGGGTAGCTAAATTGGGTGCATTGGTTATTACTTGCACTTGGTTATTGGTCACATCTGGCAATGCATCTACACTTAATTGTGTGAATGAATAGATTCCGAACAGGACAAAAATGGATAATAAAACTCCTGTAATCAGTTTGTTGTTTACTGAAAAATTAATGATTTTATGTGTCATTTTTTAAATATAATGAATGAGAAATCAGACCTGAAAAAGTCTATTATTTTGTGGAGAAGCCACAACTCTCTATCCTAATTTCCAATACTAATTGGAATTAGGTTTCATTATACTATCTGAGGGGGTTGCCAAATACTTCCGTAGAAATTGGAAGTAAGAACTGATTTGTATTCTGGAATACGATTTTCAACTTGCTTTTTGATAATAATAAAGCTAAAAGTAGAAATACTATTAAAAGCAAAGACTTGAGAACTACAACAATTACAAACGCAAAAAGGAGAACAAGCATCATTATCTTGATTATGTTCTGAACTACTTTTTACAATAACATTTTGAGACGAACTACTACCTTCCTTATCTGCGCAAGGCAAACAAGAAAGAAATAAAAAAAGAATTGATAATATAGTGCTAGTCCATTTCACAAAAGCAAAAATACGTTTTAAAATTAAAACAAAGTAAATTTTAAAACCAAAATATAACTAAACCGGATATATCGAAAATCAAACAATTACTCCCAAAGCTTTTTTTGATGAGGTGCTCTTTTCTTATTAATCCATTTATTCAATTTATAACACAAAAAAGCAGAACCACTACCAACAATTGCGCCTGCCAAAACATCAGTAGGATAATGCACGCCAAGATACATACGGGAATATCCAACCGCACCAGCCCACAAAAACGATGGGGCAATAACATACCATTTCGGGTAAGCCATACTCAATGATGTAGCTGTAGCAAAAGCCAATGAAGTATGCCCTGAAGGAAATGAATAACTAGATTCTTCTACAACGTTATCTATTTCAGGATAGGTAACATAAGGTCTATCTCTTTTAGTAGCACTCTTTAACACCAAAGTAACAAATGCCGAAGCAGCAAAAGTTTCTCCTATAAATAATGCTTTTTTCTTTGTGAGACTGTCTTTTTCGATTAATCCAACAGCATAAATAATAATAGGAGTTCCTATACTAATAGGCATAACACTATTTGTAATACCAACCATTCCAGATTCGATGTTAGTATTTCTGTTGCCATTAATCTTCTTCAAAAGATCAATGTCAGAATTTTGGGCATTTGAAATCGAAAAACAAAAAAACAGTAAAAAAAAAGAAAGAACTTTAGACATAGTGAATTTATAAATTAGTTTAAAAAAAACGACTATGCCAGCTATCCATAGCAGGGACTTCCCAAGATTCATTGAACTCTTCGATATTGTTAACCAAATTATTAAAGACAATTGTATTCTCGGTAACCGCTTTGTCTTTAACCATTTTCTTAAAATCAATCAAGGTCTTGTGAGCTATATGCTCTCCCAGTTTAAACGTTACATTCATTTTATCCAATAAATCTACACTGTACTTCTTTTCTAAGCTTTGAATAAATTCAACTGAGGAATCTATAGAACAACCCGTTGCTGCTTGCACATCTTGATTTACGGCAAGAATAATAAATCGATTGTACTTCAATAAATAAGAAGATTCTAGGCTAGTTCCGTGTGCCGCCCATTCGTTAAGGAATGATTTCAAATCAGTTTCGATTTCGGAAAACTCGGCATCCGAAAATTTTCTATTCGATTGATAAATCCAAATTCTAGATTCTTCGGGTAAATTTTCAAAAGGGACAAACATGGGGATTTATGATTTTAGATTTTAGTCCCGATAGCTATCGGGAGCAGATTTTAGATTTAAAAACCTGTAGTTTGCGCCTCACTTCTTTGGAGAGGGGCTGGGGTGAGGTTTTATAAATCTTGAGCGTTGGCAATTAACTCAGCGATGTCCATTACTTTAACATCACCTTCTCTTTCCTTGTTTTTAACACCGTCTGTCATCATGGTATTGCAAAAAGGACAACCTGCTGCAATGATGTCTGGTTTGGTTTCAAGAGCATCTTCTGTTCTTTCGACATTAATTTCTTTGTTTCCAGGTTCAGCATCTTTAAACATTTGTGCACCACCCGCTCCACAACATAAACCATTCGCTTTGGAACGTTTCATTTCAATTAATTCGGCATCCAATTTCTGAATTAATTCTCTTGGCGCTTCATAAACATTATTGGCTCTACCCAAATAACAAGGGTCGTGAAAAGTAATTCGTTTTCCTTTAAATTGTCCTCCCTCGATAGTTAATCGACCTGAATCTAATAATGATTTAAGAAATTCCGTGTGATGTACAACTTCATAATGACCACCCAATTCTGGATATTCATTTTTCAAAGTATTAAAACAATGCGGACAAGCAGTAACAATTTTCTTTGCTTCATAGGCATTAAGCACCTCGATATTCATCATGGCCTGCATTTGAAACAAGAATTCATTTCCTGCTCTTTTTGCGGGATCTCCAGTACAACTTTCTTCTGTACCAAGAACTGCAAAAGATACATTGGCACGATTTAATATTCGCACAAACGCTTTAGTGATTTTCTTTGCTCTATCGTCAAAACTTCCTGCACAACCTACCCAAAATAGAACTTCTGGTTGTTTTCCTTGGGCTAGCATTTCGGCCATTGTTGGCACTATTAAACTTTCTGACATAACTTTTTATGTTTTTTTGCAAAAGGCTCTAAAGTATCTATTTGCAAGTATTTTTATATTTTTATTTAAAAGAAAATCTTAACAAGACTAATTTTCATTTTTCCAGTTCAATCGATCTTGTTGACTGTATTGCCAAGGAGCACCATTGTTCTCAATATTGGTCATCATCGCATTTATAGGCATTGGCGCAGCACTTTGTTCCATAACAAGATAACGTCTCATATCCATAATGATAGAAAGCGGACTGATATTTACAGGACATTCCTCAACACAAGCGTTGCATGAAGTACAAGCCCACAATTCTTCTGGAGTTATATAATCATTTAATAATGATTTGTTATCCGGTACAAAGATACCTTTATTGGCATCTATGTTTTTTCCAACTTCCTCAATTCTATCTCTCGTGTCCATCATAATTTTACGAGGAGACAATTTTTTACCGGTTAGATTTGCTGGACAAGAAGATGTACAACGACCACATTCGGTACACGTATAGGCGTTCAATAACTGAACCCAATTTAAATCCTGAATATCGCTGGCTCCAAATTTACTAGGAACATCATTTTCTGAAACTGGCGCTGCCGCAAATGGGTCGGCGTTTGGATCCATCATCAATTTTACTTCGGCAGTTACAGAAGCTAAATTATCAAACTGTCCTTGTGGCTTTAAATTAGCGAAGTAAGTATTTGGGAAAGCCAATAAAATATGAAGGTGTTTTGAGAAATACAAATAGTTCATAAATACCAAAATACCAACAATGTGCACCCACCAGAATCCTTCATTTAGCAACATAACCAACTCATTAGACATTCCGTTAAAAACAGGTGCTATGAACTGACTAATAGGGAAAGATCCCGCTTTTATAAAATGAGAAAATCCACCAGGAACGTTTTGCAAATGCAAATCGGAGGCATTCATCAATAAAAACAAAGTCATCAAAGTAATCTCAAAATACAAGATATAATTAGCATCGCTTTTTGGCCAGCCTTTTAAATCAGAATGTATAAATCGTCTCAGCTTAACGACATTTCTTCTTATCAAAAATACTGTAACAGCAAATAAGACTAAAAAAGCCAATATTTCAAAAGAAGCAATTAAAACATCATAAACTACTCCTATAGAGGCAAAAATTCTATGGGTTCCGAATAAACCATCAATGATGATCTCTAATAATTCGATATTGATGATTATAAATCCAACATATACGATAATATGAAGCGCGCCCGCAACAGGTCTTTTTACCATTTTTGACTGTCCAAGCGCAATCATAGCCATATTTTTCCATCTTGCCTTTGCATTATCTTTACGATCTACAGCGACACCTAGATTTATATTTCTAATTATTTTCTTGACACTTGAATAAAAATATCCAAATCCGATGATCAATACTATGGCAAATAACACATTACTAAGATAACCCATATACTAGTTTTTTATTTTTTTATAGAATCGTTTGGTGTAACATAAGGTTTATTTTTCTTTCCGAAAACAGAAACATTTACATATCGTGTTGGATTTAATCGAACATCTTGTAAAAGCAAGTCCAATTCTTTTGAAGTTTTTTCTAAATTTTTATAAAGTGCTTCATCTTTAAGTAATTTTCCCATTGTTCCTTTTCCAGAATCTAAATCTCTCATAAGGCCATCCACTTTAGCTAAAGCGGCATTCAAATTCCTAACTGTTTTTCCTAAATCGGCTTTATTTAAGGAATCCGATATTTTAGAAAAGTCACTAGATACTTTATTAAAATTGGATACAACCCCTTTTAATTGTCCTTTATTTTCGTCCAAAATACTATTGGCGCTCAATGAAACTTTATGAAATTGCGCCATCGTTTCGCTCAACTCCGCCAAAGTCTTTTTTAAATCTTCTTGTCCTTTAGCGTCCAAAACAGTATTAAGCCCAGCAATTAATTGATCCGCACTGGTCAATACTTTTTCGACCTTAGCCGCAACAGGTGATAATTTTCCACCTAATGAATCCATTAAACTGGCTTGCGTATTACCTACTAAATAATCCCCGTTTTCTGCAATAGTTTTATCCTTAAAATTAGGGTGAACTGCTATTTGTTTACCTCCTATAAGACTCCCGTCATATAGCGTTGCTGTACTTGTTTTAGAAATAGGAAAATCAGTACTTAATTGCAATTCAACTAACAAAGTTCCTGTATCACTAATTGTTATAGTTTTAACCTTGCCAACAATAAGACCGTTTATCGTTACTGGAGCTGAAGGGGCTAATCCCTCTACATTTGAATACTCAACAAAAAATGTTTTATAATTATTAAATAGGTCTTTACCTTTTAGAAAACTGTACCCCCAAATGAACAATAAAATTGACGTAAGTACTAAAATGGCCGTTTTTATTTCTCTTGTAATTTTCAAAATTTATGTCTTTTTTTTTGCAAATCTAATATAAAATATTCGAAATTGTAATTATTATTATAACTATTCAGGTCGCAGTTTTCAGTCGCAGTCGCAGTTTTCAGTCGCAGTCATAGTTTTTTGTCTCAGTTTTCCGTCTAAAAAGGATATTGATTTTAAAAACACTTTCAAAACAGACTCTCTTTTTTACAAATATTGTTAAGAAAATGAATTGCAATGTTTAGTGACAACTCTGAAAACTGAGACTTAAAACTGAAAACTATTTAATCGCTTCTTGTATGCTTATTTTTTTTCCATTTTTATAGGCAATTAAAAACGCAGAATCATATCCTTTTGATTTAGCTTCTTTCAATTGATTTTTTGCTTCCATATAATCTGTTGTTTCTCCAAAAAAATATTTATAAATCTGATCTTCGTATAGCATTGAAACATTTTTTAATCCTTTAAAGTTTTTAGATTCTAAAGCGATCTTCTTTTTACTGGCCGATAACTGAACTTTATAAATAGATCCTAAAGTGTCTTTTATTATTATTGGAGTATTAATTTGAGAAGAGTCATTCACTTTAATTTTATTTTCAATGACATTTTGAGAAGGTTTTTCTTCTAAAAATTCAGCTCCTCCATCTCCAAAATATTCATTTTTATAACTTACAATAGCATCTGCAATAGATTTAGCAATATCATTTTGACCATTTTCGGATTCTAGAAAAACCACATCAATTGGACTAGAAACAAAACCTATCTCAATTAAAACTCCAGGCATTATAGAAGCATCTAAAACCCATAGTGGTTCTTGTTTTATTCCCCTTGATTTTATAGCTGAAGAGTTTGAGAAATTATTCTGTATTTTATTTGCAAGGTCGATGCTACTAGTTAAATTATTTTCTTGCACCATTTTCAACCCTATTAATGTTTCTGGGTTGTTTGGATCAAAACCTTTATAGGCTTTCTTGTAATTATCTTCTAAAAAAATCACGGAGTTTTCTGCTTTTGAAACTTCAAAATTCATATTTGCTCTTGACATACCCATTACATAGGTCTCACTCCCATTTGGTGTTGAACTCTTATTTGCATTACAATGAATGGAGACAAATAAATTTGCATTAGCACGATTGGCAATTTTTGCTCTTTCTCTAAGTTCTATGAATTCATCTGTTTTTCGGGTATATATCAAATCAACACTTGGATTTTGTTCTAATAATTTACCCACTTTTAAGGTGACTGCCAAGGTTAAGTCTTTCTCTTTATTGCCATTATACTTTGCCCCATCATCTTTACCGCCATGACCCGCATCCAAAACAACAATGAATTTGGAAGACGATTGTGCAAAACCTGCAAATGAAAAACTAAAAATTGCGAAAAATAAAGTTATAGTGACTTTAAATTTATTTTTTGAAAACATAATTCTAAAAGTTAATTTAATTATAAGACTTCCGTTATAAATTTATCATTTGATTATTTTTGACAAAAATTTATATGTAATTTTGACCCGCGAATACACAAGCCTTCATTTTACAAAAATAGCATTTAAACCTTTGTATACAAACTTATTTAATATCGTTTTACTATCATTTTTCCTGTCTTTAGGATCTAGTAATTTATATTCACAAGATATAAAAAAGGAAAAGCCCTCCATAACCACTAACAGACAAGGAGTTAAAACTCCTAACACTAAGAAAAGTGTCGATAAACCCGTGGTTGAAGTTAAAACTGACACGGTACGATTAGATACTGTTAAAGTCAAAAAAGGGTTTCTTGACAGCAAAGTCAAGTACAAAGCTGAAAACTATGTCAAAATAGATCAGAAGAAAAAACACATTACCTTATACGACAAAGCCGAATTATACTATCAAGATGTAGAATTGAAGTCGGGTATTATCGTTATGGATTACGAAAAAAACGAAGTTTATGCCGGTAGAATAAAAGATTCTTTAGGCAATTACACCCAATTTCCAAATTTTAAACAAGGTTCCAATGTTATAGAACCAGATTCTATACGTTTTAATTTTAAAACTAAGAAAGCATTAATCTGGAACTCAAGATCCAATCAAGGAGAATTTAATGTAAAAGCGGCTATCACCAAAAAAGAAAACGACTCTGTATATTTCCTAAAAGGTGCCAGATTTACAACCGCAAAAGACATTGATAATCCAGAATACTATTTTCAAACCAATAAAATTAAATTTACCCCAGGTAAAAAAATTGTAACCGGATTTACTAATATGGTAATTGCTGGTGTTCCTACGCCATTATTTCTTCCGTTTGCTTATTTCCCACTTTCAAAAGAAACAAGCACATCGGGGATTATCCTTCCTTCCTATAACGATTCTAATACCAAAGGTTTTTCACTCCAAAATGGGGGGTATTATTTTGCCTTGAGTGATTATTACAATTTGACATTAACCGGCGATTATTACACCAATGGAAGTTATGGTATAGCAGCACAATCATCCTACGCCAATAGATACCATTTTCAAGGAAACTTTAATGTTCGTTTTGAAAACAACATTACTAGCCAAAGAGGGTATCCAGATTATTCAAAGACCAAAATATACAACATTCAGTGGTCTCACTCACAAGATTCAAAAGCAAATCCTAATTCTACATTTTCAGCATCTGTGAATCTTGGTAGTAGTGCTTATTTTAAGAAAACCATAAACCAAATCAATGTTGGTTCCTCTTTAAACAACACTTTGAGTTCTTCTATATCGTATAGCACCGTTTTTAATTCAGTTCCTCAATCAAGAATATCCTTAACTGCAACGCATTCCCAAAATACGCAAACTAAAGAAATCAATATGACACTTCCTACCTTACAGTTTAGTGTAGATCGTATGTATCCTTTTGCATTAAATGATGGTGCGAAAAAAGGGTTTATCAAGAACATCAACTTGCAGTATAATTTAAACGGAAAAAACAGCTTTAAAACAACCGATTCTTTATTTTTCAAACCCGAAATGTTTAGAGATGCAGATATTGGATTTCAACATACTATCCCATTAAGTACCAACTTTAAGGTCTTTAAACATTTTAGCGTTTCTACCTCTTTAAATTATGAGGAAGTTTGGTATTTTAAGACTATTAACAAACGATATGATGAACAGGTAAATACTGTTGTAACAACAACCATAAAAGGCTTTGATACCTATAGAACCTACTCCTCTTCTACAAGCTTAGGAACAACTATATATGGTACATTTAATTTTGGCGACGATAAAAAAATACAATCCATACGACACGTAATGCGTCCGTCTATTTCGCATAGTTACACTCCCAGTTTTGAGAAATACTATGATACGTACGCCACCGATGCAAGCGGAACGATGCGAAAAGATTACACTCGATTTGAAGGAGGAATTTACGGTTCCCCTGGCATGAATAAATCTAATTTTTTGGGTATAAATCTTAGCAACACATTTGAAGCAAAAGTTACAGACAAGGACAGCACGAAAACAGAAGCCAAAAAAATCATGCTGCTAAACAATTTAAATTTGTCAACTAGCTATAACGTTAATGCCACTGAACTTGCGTGGTCTCCTGTGAGAGTTAGCGGTGGAACCCAATTTTTCGACAATAAATTGTCTGCCAATTTTGGTGCGACCTTAGATCCCTATGCTATTGACAATGCCGGAAAAAGAATTGATATTTTTAATATAAATAATGGTGGAAGCTTGTTTAGAATGACCAGTGCAAATCTAACCATGAATTATTCTATTGACAACAAAGGAACCAAAAAGGATAAAAACACTCAAAGTCTTAAAAACGGAGGACGAGGCGATGATTTATTTGGTTCGGACATTGATGTTGGGAGTGTTCGAAAAAGTCAATTTGAAAATGAAGATGAAGAAGATAAAATATCCGAATTCTTTAGATCAAAACTGCCTTGGGACATGACTTTTGCATACTCGCTTACTTATGGAAACAACAATAGAGAAAAGAAAATAATTGGAAATTCTATTATGATCTCTGCCAATGGAGACCTTACTCCCAAATGGAAAGCAGGAATTTCTACAGGGTATGATTTTGTACAAAAAGGAGTTACATTTACACAACTTCGATTTGAAAGGGATTTATTGAGCTGGAGAATGGATTTTAACTGGACTCCTTTTGGCGATAATGCCAGTTGGAACTTTTTTATCGGAATCAAATCTGGTATCCTTAGCGACATTAAATGGGAAAAAAGAAATCTTACTAATTAAGACTATATTCCAAGATTAACAGCATTTAATTTTAACCATATAAGAATATAAGGTCATTTAAGCTAGGATGTAAAAAACAATAGCTTATCTTTTCTTATATTCTTATATGGTAAATCTTTCGAGAGTGGTAATTTTTATTTTCTATAAAAGGAATATAAGTTGAAAATGCTGTTTTAGTAATGGACATGAAATAATGTCGTATTTCGATTTAATAAAGACCTCAATGCTTATTAAAATTTATCATTATAAAATACGACAACCTATTTTTCTTATTACTTATTATGGAATTTAGCAGAAAACATTAAAAATTTCCTCTTAACTGCGGGGATTTTTTTTCAATAATCGACAAATCATTTAGAGATAACCAATAACTTTGTATTTATGAAAAAAATAATTTACACCGAAAAGGCTCCAGCACCAATTGGACCTTATAACCAAGCCGTTTTAAAAGGAGATACATTGTACACTTCAGGACAAATTGCGTTGAATCCTGCAACAATGGAATTAGTAATTGAAAACATTGAAGTAGAAACCAAACAAGTGATGGAAAACATGAAAGCCGTTCTCGAAGCAGCTGGAATGACATTTGAAAACGTGGTAAAAACAACCATTTTCATTATGAATATGAATGATTTTGGGAGTATCAATGCCATTTACGGGTCTTATTTTGACGAAAAAACCGCTCCAGCACGTGAAACGGTTCAAGTGGCCTGTTTGCCAAAAAACGTAAATGTAGAAATATCTATGATTGCTATTTTTTAGTGATTAGTGTTTTTTAGTGTTCAGTTTTCAACAGTGTGGTAACTGAATACTAAAAAACTGAACACTGAAACTACTACACATTAGCGGCATGATACGCTATTAAACCATCTATAGGCCTTCTTAGAACATTACCCAGTTGTAATTCGTGTTTTTCGAAAATTTCGGCTAATTCATCTTTCAAGTAAAAAGCAATAGAACCTACAAAATGCACAGGAAGCTCTTTACAATTTTCAAATTGTTTGATATAATTTTTTATAAAAGACTTCATCCCTTTAAAAATTATTTTTTTACAAAACTCATTTTCTTTATTTTGGATTAAGAATTTTGCAAAAGTTGCCAAATAAGCATTTGGATTTGACTCCTTATATAATTTATTTTTAATAAAATCAGGATCAACGTTGTACTCTTTTTCAAAAAGTTCCGCTAATTCTTTTGGCATTTTATTAAAATAGTATTTTCTAATTAATTCTTTTCCAAAAACATTACCACTACAATCATCCATTACGATATACCCCAAAGATTGTACTTTTTGATGTAGCGCGTGTCCGTCAAAATAACTGCAATTTGAACCCGTTCCTAATATACTAACGATTGCTTTTTCACCTTTTGGAGTAGTTGCATAAACTGCTGCATAAGTATCCTCCTCAACCACAACTATGGCATTTGGAAAATAGACTTGAAAAAGCTGAGAAAGCATCAATTTCATTCTATCGGTACCACAACCCGCACCATAGAAAAATAAATGGGTAGTTGTTTTTTTATTCTGTAAAATATCAAATCGGTCATTTAATCGTTCTATTATTTCCTCTTCGTTGAGAATTTCTGGATTTAAACCTAATGTTTGTGTAGTAAACAAAACTTTTCCCTCTTCATCTATAGCAATCCAATCTGCTTTAGTAGAACCACTGTCAACTATTAATTTCATATGTGTTTTATTTTTTATGGTCGCATGGAATTGCTTCGCCTATTCGTACCGATAGCTATCGGTACTCGGGTCGCATATTACATTGATATTCCCTATCAATCAAGTCATGCTCACTTCATGTTTTTTTTTGGTTAATCTATTGTAAATCTTGTCGCTTTTCCCACATTAAACTCAACACTAAATTTGAATATTGTAAAATCGAACAAAAAATAAAATCCCATTAATGTTACCTAATGGGATTTTGTAAATTTAAAAAAATTATTTTAAACCTGCGATATGTACAGACAAATCAATTAATTTACTTGAATATCCGTATTCATTATCGTACCAAGATACAATTTTGAAGAAAGTTGAATTCAACCCAATACCCGCTAAGTTATCAACGATAGAAGTTCTTGGATCTGAAATAAAATCTTGAGAAACCACTAAATCTTCAGTGTATCCTAAAACACCTTTCATTGTAGTTTCAGAAGCTAATTTCATGGCAGCCATAATTTCAGCATAAGAAGTTTCTTTAGCCAATTTTACAGTTAAATCTACAACAGAAACGTCAGCAGTAGGAACACGCATAGACATACCAGTTAATTTTCCGTCTAATTCAGGAATAACTTTCCCAACCGCTTTTGCAGCTCCAGTACTTGATGGAATCATGTTGATTAATGCTGATCTACCACCACGGAAATCTTTTCTAGATGGACCATCATTTGTCATTTGAGTCGATGTTGTAGCGTGTACAGTAGTCATCAAACCTTCAACGATTCCGAAGTTATCATTTAATACTTTAGCAATTGGAGCCAAACAGTTTGTAGTACATGAAGCATTAGAAACTACTGTATCTGTAGCCAAAGCTTTTGTATGGTTTACTCCCATTACAAACATTGGTGCATCAGCAGAAGGCGCAGAGATAATAACTTTTTTTGCTCCTCCAGTAATGTGTGCATTTGCAGTTTCGATTGTGGTAAAGAAACCAGTACATTCAGCAACTACATCAACACCTACTTCATTCCATTTTAAATTTGCTGGCTCTCTTTCTGCTGTTATTCTGATATTTCTACCGTTAACAAATAATTTTCCATCTATTACTTCAACAGTTCCGTCAAAACGTCCGTGTACAGAATCATATTTCAATAAATAAGCTAAATGATCAACCTCTAATAAATCGTTTATTGCAACTACCTCTACATTATCTCTATTGAAAGACTCTCTAAAAACAATTCTTCCAATTCTTCCAAATCCGTTAATTCCTAATTTTACTTTTGACATTTTTGTTTAATTTTTTGTTATTGTTCAACTTAATTAAAGTCTAATTTCCTCACAATAAACTTCATCTTTTTTTAACTATTCTGTACTTCAATTTAGATGCCACGGTTTTTAATTTAAAAAAAAACTCACTTAAATCTTAAAAAATTAGTATCTTGCAATCTTAGCATCTACTGAATAGTTAGCATTTTTTATGTAGACATAATATCTGAAACCCTCAATAATTCTCTATCAATTTCAGTATGCCCTTTTATAGCTTGCTCCAATGGAGTAAGACCAATTTTATCACATAATATTCCAACCATATAATTTGATTTCCCTTCTAATAAGGATTCTACAGCTTTAACACCAAGACGACTCGCTAGAACTCGATCAAAACAAGATGGTGCACCACCACGCTGCATGTGTCCCAATACCGAAACACGAACATCATATTCTGGTAAATTTGACTCCACATAATCCTTAAGTTCAAATACTGATTTACCAATTTTATCTCCTTCGGCAATTACAACAATACTAGATGATTTTCCTGCTGCTTTACTTTTTCTTAGAGATTCTAATAATCGATCTAATCCTAAATCTTCCTCGGGAATAAGAATTTCTTCGGCTCCTGCACCTATTCCTGCATTCAAAGCAATGTGTCCTGCATCGCGTCCCATTACCTCAATAAGAAACAATCTGTTATGCGAACTGGCAGTATCACGAATTTTATCGATAACTTCTACAACAGTATTCAAGGCGGTATCATAACCTAGTGTATGACTGGTCCCAAATATATCATTATCAATAGTTCCAGGAATTCCAATTACAGGAAAGTTATATTCTGTATTAAATAACAATGCTCCAGTAAAAGATCCATCACCACCTATTACAACTAATGCATCGATTCCAGCTTTTAAAAGATTTTGATGTGCTTTTGCACGACCTTCTGCGGTTTTAAAATCAAGAGACCGAGCTGATTTTAATATAGTTCCACCTTTGTTTACAATATTATTTACACTTCGAGGTCCCATTTCTTTGAAATCCCCTTCTATCATTCCTTGATATCCTCTATAAATCCCGATACATCCAATAGAATGATAAGCACATGTACGAACAACTGATCTAATGGCGGCATTCATACCCGGAGAGTCTCCTCCAGATGTAAGAACACCTATCTTTTTTATTGTTTTTGACATTTTTTTAAGTATTAAATGGTAAAATTAGCAAACAAAATGAACTATGGCAGCTGTTCTTCTAACATTTTAATAAAGCTACTCTAATTCAAACGTTTTCGTTGATAAGTTTTTTTTTAAACAAAAAAACTTGAATTTTATTTGTGATTTTGAAGGAAAACCTACCATTTAATACCTCGGATTTTTAAAGGATTAAAATTTAATTTGCCTTCACACTGCATCTTTTACACACTTTTGGGAATATGTGTATTTTTTTAGCAAAATTTACTAGTATAAATTTTACTAAAATTAAAAAAACGCAATTAGTTAAGTTATTGTACAGAAGGTACTATCCCGATAGTTATTTGCAATACTATTGATTTAGTAAAAAAAATGATGTCTATCCTAACAGCTTGGTTGACAAAACCTGTTAGGATGAAGTTTTCCCAACCGTCATTTCAACTTGTTGGAAAATTACAATTAGAATAATTTTAATCCTCTTCCGGGAGCACCCCGTCTTGATTTATTTTAGGCTTATCCGCTTTAGGACTTTTGGGTTTAGAAAAATTAATAAAATCTGGATTTAAATTAGAATCTGGATTCTCTGCATCCGTTTTTCCTTTAGTGGGTTTTGTTAATTTATTACTTTTAAACATCTTATCGACCAACTCCCTGAAAGTATCAAAATCGACTTCATAAATAAGTCCACCTCCTTGGGTATATCCTATTTCTTGACCAACATAGTTAATATCGTTTTCTTTATTGAATACGTGTAAATTAAAAGAACCATCCTCATTAACTCTATACTTAATATCAATATCGCCAACAACCGCAGATTCATTCACGCCTCCAAAAGGCACACCTATCTTTCCGTTTATAGTTATTCTTTCATTAACTTTAGAAGAAACAACAGCCTCAAATCTTCCATCCGTTTCTTTTCCGGGTCTTTTATCTGCCGTAACAACATTAAAATTCATCTCGAAAGTTTCATCGTTCGATTGCACAATATTACCTAACATCCCTGAGGCCGTTTCGTACAAACTTGACGCACCTACTTGATTAGTTCCATCTTTACTTAAAAAACTCCCTGTAGACAATAAATACAAAGCCTGAGTTTGACGCACATCTTTATCGGCTAATTCAGTTTCTAATTCTGATCTTAAAACACTGGTAACCGTTGGGAAATCAATCATAAAATCAGGCTCTGGTCTCGTTAAATCACCACGAATACCAATTACAACTTCAACGGGAACTTTTTTATTGACACTCGAACTCTCTAATAATAATGCTGGATTTGCCGATATTTTATAAACTGCTTCTAGATTTAATTGCGCTTTCAATGGGTTTCCTTCCCAAATAATCGATCCGCCTTTTTTCACCTTGAATTTCTTGTCAATTATCCCACCGTATTTAAAATTATAAGTCCCATCAAATGGCAAGAAATCGCCCCACATATTAAATTTACCTAAAGTGTTAATTTTAAACAGTAACGTTCCATTTCCTCTTCCTTTCATTCCATGCCCAGAATTTCTATCCAATATAACTTCAACCTCGGCATTTGGAGTTATTTCGAAATCAAACTCTAATTCTAGTCCATTGTATTTCTTTGTATTTTCAACAATACCTTTTTGCAAATTGAATTTCTCCTTAGGCGTTACAAAATGGATAAAACTGTTTTCGCTTACACTTTCTGCATTATTGATCGGAATTTTTACGGCTGTACCTTTTTCAGATTTTGCATCTACCTTTATAAACAGTGCATCCGTAGGCCCTTTAATGGTAGCTTTACCATCAATGAATGCCGTTCCAAAATAAGCAGCATCTTCACTGTCCTTGGTATCCAAAGCCAGAAACCTTTTTGAATTTACTGTCAAATCCAATTTCCAATCCGAAAAATTATTATGCTCCACAACCCCATTCAATGTTCCTGTGGTTTTATATTTTGTATCGGTAAGGGTAGTATTTCTGAATAAGAATTTTTCGCCGGTTAAATCAATAATGGTTTTATCATTCAATGCATAATCAACGTTTAGATATGGAATAGACAATCCCCCTTCATTCACATAAAGTCTTCCATTGATTTCAGGTTTTTTTATCGTACCTCCAATAGTTGTATTTCCAGAAACATATCCTCTAATATTAGATATCACATCTCCCCCTAAAGAACTTAAAGTAGCCAAATTAAAACGATCAAATTTCAGATTTAAATCAAACACAGTCGCTTCATCTTCTATTTCAAAACTTCCATCTGCATTAAAAGACTCAAAATTCTCGCTTTCAATTGATGAATATAAAGTGAACTTTTTTAAATCCTCATCTCCACGTATATCAAAATTTAAAATTCCCAACTCATGGTCATTCACTTTCAAATTATCTACCACAATTGAAGCGGTAGGCTCATAAATCTGTTTATTTTGCTTATAATTGACTTCCCCATTTAAATTACCAAATACAGTAAAACTTTCTTGTGCGGATACCCAATCATTTATATTAACGTCTTTAAAATGCAGCTTTAAATCTTTATAATCTTTTCCTTTAATAACTCCGTTAAATGTAATCTCCTGTTTTTTATTGGATAAAATAAAATCATCTAAACGAAATTCTTTTAATTCTTTATCAAATACCACTCTATTATTAGACAAATTCAATTCATTCAGAAACCACAAACTATTTTTTATTTTAATTTCTGATTTACTAAAACCAATCACATTTTTATTCTCCTTATCCATGGTATGGTACAAATCCAGATTAAAATTATCCTCTCCTTTTGTCCCTCCCTTAAATTCTGTACGAAAGAACAAAGTATCTTTTGAAGTAACATTGATCAAACTAAAATCACGAATTTTATACATCTTTGTTTTAATGCTGTCTAACTCGATATAGGCATTGTACAGCGGATTTTTATTGTCAATTGAAATTCTGACATTATCAAAAGTGTTTTCAGCCGCTTTGATCACAGGGGAATTAAAATTGAATTTAAAATCATTATTATCCGAATTAATACTTCCTTTTACTATTGTATTGGAACTAATTGAAACTTGAGGAAAAAACACTTCAACTATTTTACTATTAACAGAAAAATTAAATTTTAAAAACTGCCCTTTATTTACTTTTACAGGTCGATAATTAGTATAAAGACTTCCTAATGAATTAGAAACTAAATTCTTTAAATCCGAAAATTTATATTTACCCACCACTTCCCCGTCAGTAATATCGGGCGAATTGAATTTTATAGTTCTAACCCTTCCCGCATCAAACTTAGAATTGATATTAAAATCATTAAACTGATACGTATCTTTAGAATTGGTGTAGGTCGCATTATTCACATAAACATTACCTTCAATATCTTCAATTGAATTCCCTTGTGTATTAACAATTATATTTCCTTTAAAAAGAGAAATGCTATCATTTACAAACTTCAATTTACGCAATTCAGCTCTTTCTATATTGATATTAAAATCATGTTTACTGTCTTTTTTACTAAAATCGAGCAAACCATCAAAATTCAATTTTAAATTTGGATCGTTAACAGTAACATTTCCTTTGTACAATGGCAATTTAAAATTACCATTTAAAACGATGTTACTATAGGTGTACTTATTATAATCAAATTTTGAAACAGATCCTTTTAACGCGGTGTTCAAATATTTTTCGGAGAATCCTTTTCCATCAACATCTATATTCAAACTTACTTTAGACAAATCTTTATTATCCAAAAGGGTTCCAATATTAAAATCATTCAAAACAACATAACCTACATAAGCTGCTTTATTACTTTGATCCATGTCTTTAATCTTAAAATTAGATTTAACATGCCCCAAAGCGGTAGTCATAGCAAGATTAGATTTTATAGATGTAGTCGTTATCTGAGCATTCCCTACTATTGAAATGTCGCCTAATTTTTTTAATATAACCGGTAGTTGCTTCCCTAAAACATTGGGCAGGATACTAACTAAATCATCATAACTAGAATTTAGTTTATCAAACTTACCATTCATATAAAATTTTTGATCTTTATTCCCTAAAAGGTTTTTGAAATTAATAAAACCCTCCAATTCAGTCCCTCGATTGTCTTTTAGCTTTAAATCCAGTAGTTTTAGATTATTTAGAGGTCCTTTTATACGAGCTTTGATTTTAAAATATTGATATTTTCCTAACTCATTATAAAAATAACGAACATCATTAGACGCCAAAAGACCGGACTTAATTTTGAAATCAAAGTCAACTTTATCCGTAAAATAGGCAAAATCATCAATAACATAATTTAACGCTGCATCTCCTTTTATGCTCGATTCTTTAGTTTTAATTTCGAATTTTTCGAGTTTCATTTGTGTTTGGGTAAAACTATAGATCCCCGTTAGATTCTCAACATACAAACCTCTATGATCCAAAAAGGACATTTTTTTGATGTTTGCATAAACCTCAGGCCCATAAATTTTTAAATTTGTTACCGACATATTGAGCCTTGTAAAATCAACATCTTTTGGATTCTCTCTATTTTCATCCGTTAAAATGAAGCGACCATCTGTTAAATCTACTTTTGTGGCTTTTAACAAAAAGTGCTTTTTAGAAGGAGGAGCACCGGTTTCGAAAGCATCAACAAAATAATCAAGATTCGTTTTTTTTTCTTTTTTGTAGGTTTTTAAATTAAAGAGCACACCGTCCATGGCCAAATCTCCAAATAGCAAATCCCCATCTAAAAGTCTTTTAGCTCCCAAAATAGAAGTATTTATCCTTTTAGTATAGATCAAAGTATCCTTATGATGATCTAATATTATAACTTCTTTAAGCTTAACACCTCCAAATAATGTGAGTTGTACTTCCTCAATACCAATATGAATTCTGAAATCTTCATTGATGCTTTTAACGAAGTATTGTGCCACTCTTGTCTGAACACTAGGCAAAGTAAGGGCTATAAAAAGTACTAGTAAAAGTAATATTAGTCCAAGTAGCGTACGGAATATTATTTTCTTAATTTTTTTGATAGGGGTCGTTTTTAATTTATTTTTCCAAAACAACATTTTGTCTATGGAAATGATAATACCTTAAATAAAAAATCTTTAATTTTGGCATCGCTGTAAAAATACTATTTTTATAGTAAATCATCAAATTTAGTCCAAAATTCGTCCTTAAATATATGCAAAATTCCGAGGTCTTTATTCTTGCCATCGAAAGTTCATGTGATGATACTGCTGCAGCCATTTTACATAACGATAAAGTATTATCTAATGTTGTGGCTAATCAGTTAATTCACAATCAATACGGAGGTGTCGTTCCCGAGCTTGCTTCTAGGGCACATCAACAAAACATAGTTCCTGTTATAGATGCAGCGCTTAAAAAAGCAAACATTCAAAAAGAACAACTTTCTGCAATTGCTTTTACACAAGGTCCGGGACTTATGGGATCCCTTTTGGTTGGAAGTTCATTTGCCAAATCATTGGCTCTGGCTCTACAAATACCGCTTATTGCAGTAAATCACATGCACGCCCACATTTTGGCACATTTTATAGAAGAAGAGGGATTTGACAAACCTACTTTCCCGTTTTTGGCTTTGACCATTAGTGGAGGTCATACCCAAATTGTGAAGGTAAATAGTTTTTTTGACATGACTATTATAGGAGAAACTACAGATGATGCGGTTGGTGAAGCTTTTGACAAGAGTGCAAAAATACTGGGACTTCCCTATCCTGGCGGTCCTTTAGTTGACAAATATGCGCAACTTGGAAATCCCAAAGCATTTCCGTTTACAAAACCAAAAGTACCGGGATTAGATTTTAGTTTCTCCGGATTAAAAACAGCTATTTTATATTTTATACAAAAGAAAAAAATAGAGAATCCTAATTTTGTCGAAGAGAACTTAAATGATATTTGTGCTTCTATACAATATACCATTATTGAAATTTTGATGGATAAACTAAAAATGGCCGTCAAGGAAACCGGCATCAAACAAATTGCCATTGGTGGTGGCGTTTCTGCCAATTCCGGAATTCGAAACACATTAAAAGAAACCGAAAATAAATACGGTTGGAAAACATTTATCCCTAAATTTGAATACACCACCGATAATGCTGCAATGATTGGAATTGTAGGTTATCAAAAGTTTTTATCTGAAAAATTTGAAACAGCTGCAGTTATTTCTAAAGCACGAATACAATTTTAAATTATGCAATTATTTTACAATCCAACTATTACAGAAACAACTGAAACTTTTTCTTTTGACAAAGAAGAAAGCAAACATATCATTAAAGTTTTACGCAAAAAAGACACTGACATTTTATTTGTGACCAATGGTTTAGGGTTTTTATTTAAAACAGAAATCACATTGGCATCCGACAGTAAATGTACTGTTCAAATTTTATCATTTGAAAAAATGGAGCTTCCTAAGTACAAATTGCATTTAGCCGTAGCTCCAACTAAAATGAATGATCGTTACGAATGGTTTCTTGAAAAAGCTACCGAAATTGGTATTCACGAAATCACGCCAATTATTTGTGATCGCTCTGAAAGAAAAGTCATCAATGCCGAAAGATTTGATAAGATTATTTTATCGGCAATGAAACAATGCAACCAATTGCATCTTCCTATATTAAATCCTGCTGTAACATTCAAAGAATTCGTAAAACATAAAAACGAAGGCTTGCAATTAATAGCACATTGTGAAGAAACCGATAAAAAAACACTGAAATCGGTTTTAAAGCCTAATGAAAGCTACACTATTCTAATAGGTCCAGAAGGTGATTTTTCTGAAAAAGAAATTGCATTGGCATTAGAAAACAATTACACCCCTGTTTCATTAGGCAATACAAGATTGCGTACAGAAACAGCAGCTATTGTAGCTTGTCATAGCGTGGTATTTATAAACGAAAATTAGATTGTTAGATTTCTTATATTGCCATTGATATTGCCATTGCTATTGATATTGCCTTTTGCTTAAATTATTACCTATTAAATGAAAAAAATATATTTCCTTTTAGTATTTATTTCTGTTGCTTCCTATTCTCAGGAAATAGCGCTTGTAAAATACAGCGGAGGTGGTGATTGGTATGCTAACCCAACCTCTTTGCCTAATTTAATAAAGTTTTGCAATGCCAATATCAATACCAAAATCAAATCCAAACCAAGAACTGTAGAACCTAGCAGTCCAGACTTACTCTCTTACCCATTTGTTCACATGACTGGTCATGGGAATGTAGTTTTTAGTGATGCCGATGTAATTAACTTAAGAAACTATTTACTAGCGGGAGGTTTTCTTCATATAGATGATAATTACGGTATGGATCAATACATTAGAAAAGAAATAAAAAAAATATTCCCTAACAATAATTTAGTCGAAATTCCGTCAAGCCATATAATATTTCAAAAACCATTTTCCTTTACTAGTGGATTACCCAAAATCCATGAACATGACGGCAAAAGACCTCAAGCCTTTGGAATATTTATAGACTCAAAATTAGTTTTATTGTACACTTATGAGTGTGATCTCGGAGATGGCTGGGAAGATCCTGAAGTAAATAATGATCCGCTAGAAGTTCGTGAGAAAGCATTAAAAATGGGTGCAAACATTATTAATTACATCTTTACAAATTGATTTTAAATAAATAAAAAACTAAAAATCAGCTCTTTATTTATATTTTGTTTGAAATTATTATATTTATAAAGTAATTTAACAAGATAAAGCTTATAATAAAAATATTTTTTATTATTTAATTTTGATAAATTAGTAAAATTAACAAGTTTAAAACTACGTATAATCCCCTAAATTAGTATAGACCAAGTCAATAAAATCAGTAAAATTAAAAATTGATAAAAAAAATAATGTTAAATTAATTTTAAAAATCTATCGCTTTGTTATAAAATTGTAAAATAATTAACCAAACAAACTTTTTATTTAACAAAACCATTAGTGTTATGAAAAAATTAATTTTATCCGCAGCAGCTTGCTTAATGCTGTTTTCTTGTCAAAACGAACAGAACGAATCAACAAACGAGCCAGCAACTGCCGCTACTCAAAGAAAATGTGCCTCACAAGACGTACTTGAAGCACAATTAAAAGCAGACCCTACATTAGCAATCAGAATGAATGAAATCGAAGCATTTACCCAAAAAGCAATGCTTACCAAACGTTTAGTTAATGGTAAAATAGAGATTCCTGTGGTTGTAAATGTTTTGTACAGAACCACTGCTGAAAACATTTCTGCAACACAAATTCAGTCACAGATTGATGTATTAAACAAAGATTTCAATGCTTTAAATTCAGATTACAACTCGGTTCCAGCTTTGTTTTCTGGAGTAAAAGCTAATGTTGGCATTACATTTGTTTTGGATCAAGTAGTTCGTAAATCAACTACAAAAACTTCATGGGGAACTAATGATGCCATGAAAAAAACAAGCTCAGGAGGTCTTGCTCCTATTTCTCCGACTACAAAACTTAATTTATGGGTTTGTACTATTGGTGGAGGCATATTAGGTTATGCTCAATTTCCTGGAGGATCTTCTGCTACAGATGGTGTTGCTATCGATTCAAAATATGTTGGATTATCTGGAACAGCAAACGCACCTTACAATCTTGGAAGAACAGCTACTCACGAAGTGGGTCACTGGATGAATCTAAGACACATTTGGGGTGATGCCAATTGTGGCAGTGACTTAGTATCTGACACTCCAACTCATAATACGTCTAATTTTGGTGTTCCTGCATATCCACATTATAGCACCTGTACTGGTACACCTGTAGAAATGACTATGAATTATATGGATTACACAGATGATAGAGGTATGTACATGTTTTCAACAGGTCAAAAAAGCAGAATGTCTGCCATATTTTTATCAGGTGGATCAAGAGCATCTTTTAGACTATAATTTTTTTTATTTTGCATATAAAACTCACCGATATTGGTGAGTTTTTTTTTGTTTAAATCGTAGTTCCTACTATGCTTGATTTTACTTTTTTTAATAAAAAAAAATATATTTTATTATGAAGTAAATTCTAAACTTAAATGTATAAATAGTAACCTTTAATAGCAATCAAAAATTCAAAATCATCTCTGTAAATGATTTTGTTGAAATAAATTAATGCTATTAATCTTAATATTTTAACTTTTAAAAAACTATTAACAGTAAATTTACAGTAAATTTATACGAATTTAACCACTTTGTTTTTCAAACAACTGTTCATCAGCCCAGTAAACACGCAGTGTTAAAAAATTGTAAATAAAAAATATTAAATAATATTGTGTAATTACTCTTTTTGTTATAAAATTGCGACATAATTAACTAACCAAACTTTTTTATAACAAAAAAACCAATTATTTATGAAAAAATTAATTTTATCTGCAGCAGCAGTGTTATTGTTTTTCTCTTGTCAAAACGATCAAACAGATCTAACAAACACAGATACCTCTGCGGTTACAAAAAGAAATTGTGCTTCACAAGATGTTCTTGAAGCTCAATTAAAAGCCGATCCTTCATTGGCTATCAGAATGAATCAAATTGAAGCTTTTACAGAAAAAGCAATGCTTACAAAACGTTTAGTAAACGGAAAAGTAGTAATTCCAGTAGTAGTAAATGTATTGTACAGAACGGCAGCAGAAAATATTTCGGATGCACAAATACAATCACAAATTGATGTATTAAACAAAGATTTTACTGCAACAAATTCTGATTTTTCTAATACACCAGCTTTATTTTCAGGAGTAGCTGCAAATGTTGGTATCACTTTTGAACTAAAACAAATCATTAGAAAATCAACTACTAAAACTTCATGGGGTACTACTGACACTATGAAAAATGCAAAAAGAGGAGGTATTGCCCCTACATCTCCTACAACTAACCTTAACCTATGGGTTTGTACTATTGGTGGTGGTATCTTAGGTTATGCTCAATTCCCAGGTGGTTCTTCTGCTACTGATGGAGTTGCAATCGATTCTAAATATTTTGGATTATCTGGATCAGCAAATGCACCTTACAATCTTGGAAGAACAGCTACTCACGAAGTGGGTCACTGGATGAACTTAAGACACATTTGGGGAGACGCTAGCTGTGGTAGTGACTTAGTATCAGATACGCCAACACACAATGATGCCAATTATGGTGTTCCAGCTTATCCTCACTATAGCACCTGTTCAGGTACACCTGTAGAAATGACTATGAATTACATGGATTACACAGATGACAATGCAATGTTTATGTTTTCTACAGGACAAAAAAGCAGAATGTCTGCCATATTTGTTTCAGGTGGTGCAAGAGCTTCTTTTGGAATATAATTCAAATATTTTATTGAATATTAAACTCGCTACTTGTTAGCGAGTTTTTTTTTAGTTTTTATGGATTGTCAAACTCAAAAAAAAAAACATCTCATATAGTGTAGATACACAATTATTCTATTTATTTATATTATGACAGCAATAAATTGTAAATTGCATGATAATTAGCTGCTAATCAATTTTTTAAACGTAAAACTATTATTATGAGAAAAATTATTTTATCCGCAGTCGCATTTATAATGCTTTTTTCATGTCAAAATGATGAGAATCCCTCAGAAACACCATCAGCAGAGGCAATTACTGTTCGTAGTTGTGCAACACAAGAAGTCCTTGAAGCACAATTAAAAGCCGATCCCACATTAGCGTTGAGAATGAATCAAATTGAAGCTTTTACCCAAAAAGCAATGCTAACTAACCGTTTAGTAAACGGTAAAATCGTTATTCCTGTAGTTGTAAACGTATTGTATAGAACTGCTGAGGAAAATATCACTGATACCCAAATACAATCTCAAATTGATGTGCTAAACAAAGATTTTACGGCAACAAACTCTGATTTTGTGAACATTCCATTTGAATTCAAAGGGGTAGCGGCTAATATTGACATCACTTTTGAATTAGCAGGTACCGTAAGGAAATCTACCACTAAAACATCATGGGGCACAAGAGACGCCATGAAAAACTCAAAAAGAGGAGGTATAGACCCAACCACCCCAACTAAAACATTAAATATTTGGGCTTGTAAAATTGGAGGCGGAATTTTAGGATATGCCCAATTTCCCGGTGGTTCATTGGCAACTGATGGGGTTGTAATAGATTCTAAATATTTTGGACTCTCTGCTACTAACAGTTATCCCTATAATCTAGGAAGAACAGCAACCCACGAAATCGGACACTGGATGAATTTACGCCATATTTGGGGTGATTCTTCTTGCGGAAATGATTTGGTCTCTGATACGCCTGTGGCTAAAACCGCTAATTACGGTGTTCCGGTATATCCTTACGTAAGCTCGTGTCTTCCTGCTGGTCATAGTGAAATGACAATGAACTACATGGACTATACTGATGATCGGGGAATGTATATGTTTACTACTGGTCAACAATCAAGAATGACAGCTTTATTTGTAACTGGTGGTGCAAGATCAAGTTTCGGTATATAATATCTGAAATTTTTAGCTTTTAAAACTCGCTACTTGTTAGCGAGTTTTTTTATCTTTATAACCTAATATAACGATATGATTACATCCAAAATTTTAGCTAATGGAATATTGAGGGCAATTGGCACTTTAATTTTAACTTCATTACTACTTTACTTTTTATACCAAATTCAAAACGTACTAATTTATGTTTTAGTTTCATTAATACTAACTTTAATTGGCATCCCTGTTTTAGAATTTTTCAAGAAAAGACTAAAATTCAAACATACAATAGCAACAATTGTAGTTTTAACACTTTACATTTCAATTATTTTTGGATTTATGCTGCTGTTTATCCCATTGATTATATCACAAGGACAAAATTTATCTCTATTAAATACCGTCGAAATAGAAAAAAACAGTTTAGAGCTTATCAAGCAAATAAATACTTTTTTAGAGCACCATCATATAGACTCCAAGGAAGTTTTTAATGTAAAAAACTTTAAGTCAGCCATTAATTTTGATATAATCCCTAATTTTTTAAATTCAGTAATAGGGACAATTAGTAACTTCGGTATGGGGCTAGGATCTGTACTTTTTATTACCTTCTTCTTCCTTAAAGACAAATCACTGTTCTTAAATGGCGCCAAACTTCTCATCCCCGACTCTCACGAAGAAAAAATTTTAAATTCATTAGACAAAATAAATCTATTACTTTCTCGATATTTTATAGGTTTGCTGCTTCAACTATTCATAGTTTTTATATTATACACTATTGTTTTATCAATTTTCGGAATACCCAATGTATTTGTAATTGCCTTTTTATGCGCCGTTTTAAACATTATCCCTTATATTGGCCCCTTGATCGCTTCGATTTTAGCAGCCATTTTAACTATGATAAGTAATTTGGGATCTGATTTTCAGTCTGAAATATTACCAACGACCATTTATGTACTAATAGGCTTTTGGATCGTTCAACTAATAGACAATAACCTTTCGCAGCCCATTATTTTTTCTAAAAGTGTAAGTTCCCATCCCTTAGAAATTTTTCTGGTAATCTTGATTGCAGGATTCTCTTTTGGGATTTTGGGAATGATTATAGCGATTCCTTTATACACCATTATAAAAGTAATTTGCAAAGAATTTTTCCCTGACAATGAATTCATTCAACTCATAACTAAAAATATATAAATTGAATTTAGACATTCTAAATCCTAAAATACAGGAATTTATTAATTTAAACATTGGAGTTGCGATCTCAAAATTGGCACTTCAAAAAAATCCGTTTCCTACCGTAGAATGGGTTTCTATTTTAAATCAAATCGCAGCCAAGACAAAAGCAAAAGAAAAGCTTCCAACTTGGTTTTCGACCTCAAATATTATTTATCCCAGTAAAATTTCAGTTGAACAAACATCCTCCGAAAAAACGGCAGCATACAAAGCTTCTATCGTTTCTGGCGAAAATTTGATTGATTTAACAGGAGGCTTTGGCATTGATGATTACTATTTTTCGAAGAAAGCAAAAAAGGTTGTGCATTGCGAAATCAACACGGAACTCTCCGAAATCGTAAAACACAATTTTAAACAGTTAAATACAGAGAACATCACTTGCCATGCCGGAGATAGTCTAGCAACTTTAAACACTTTAGATCTAAAATGGGATTGGATATACATTGATCCTTCTAGAAGAAATGATGCCAAAGGCAAAGTGTTTATGCTTAAAGACTGCCAGCCTAATGTCCCGGAACATCTAGACCTATACTTTACTAAATCAGACGCTGTATTAGTAAAAACAGCTCCAATACTAGATATTACGGCTGGATTATCTGAATTGCAACATGTAAAAGCAATCCATATTGTTGCAGTAGACAATGAAGTAAAAGAATTACTTTGGGAGCTAAATAAAGGCTATATTGGAAACGTCAAAATTAAAACCATTTCTATAGCAAAAGAGAGAACCGAAACTTTTGATTTTATTTTAAATGAGTATTCCGAAATCCCAACATACAGTTTGCCACAAAAATACTTGTACGAACCTAATAGTTCGATAATGAAATCGGGGGGATTTGATGAAGTCGGTTCTTTTTATAAATTAAATAAACTCCACAAACACTCTCATCTGTATACCTCCGACAATCTAATTTCGTTTCCAGGAAGAATTTTTAAAATTGAAAACTCCATTGTATACAGTAAAATTGAAATGAAACTGTTTTTAGAAAATCAAAAAGCAAACGTAACGACAAGGAATTTTCCTGAAACTGTTGAAAACATAAGAAAAAAATGGAAAATTAAAGAAGGAGGAAACCTATATTGTTTTTTTACAACAGATGAAAATAACAATAAAATTGTCTTAATTTGCAGCAAACAAAAATAAAAATGAAATACACACTGATCCTAATTCTTAGCTTTTTAAGCTTTACTCTATTTGCCCAAAAACCATGTGAATACACTGCAAATGTTAGCGACTCTATTGGGACCTATAAATCGACTACCGAATATTTAATAAGTGAAAAGATTTTCGCAGGGAATTCAAATTATATTTTCTACTCATTGGCCTTAACCGATGGTTTACCAACCCTTAATGTTCAATTCATACAAAAAAGCAAAGATTTTATGAAAGTAAATTGCTTTGACAAAGATTCAAGAATTTACCTTCAATTACAAAATGGCAAAATAGTTACCCTGGTGCATGTTGATCAAGATAATTGTGGCACGATGATTAGGGACGACAAAGGATATGATAATAGAGTTAAATCAGGAATTTTCATGTTTCAAAAAGACAATTATGAAGATTTAAAAATATCTCCAGTGTCTATCATGCGAATTAAATACTCTACAGATAATGTAGATTACGTTTTTAAGAAAGAATTTACGTCAGAACTGGATGGAAAAGTGTACCGTCCCGAAACTTATTTTATCGATAACATTCGTTGCATCCAATAAGTATAGAAGTTCATTACTATAAAAAGCATTTCCAAATGGATCCAATCTCCTTTTGAAAATGCTTTTTTTATGCCAAATAAACATCCTGATTATCGGTATTCCTTTCTGCATTAATCACGTAATTTTTCACATTCCGTACTACTAAAGGAACTAGTACACCAACAACAACCACTTCAACAAATGTAATTCCCGATTTATTTTCTGGTCCTATACATTTAAAAAAACTATCCTGTAATATTCTTTTCATCTAACGATTAATATATTTTTTTCAATTTTATAAATAAAATTCAAGACGCTATTTATTTTATCGATAAACATCTTTTAACATCACTTCATTCGTTTAAAAAAACAATTTTTTGTCACGTCTATTCCCTTTATAAAAAATCAAAAAATTGAATTTAAAAGTACTTTTCAATAATTACTTACACATTCAATATGGGGGTTAATTTATTCTAACTTTAAATCATTGCTATTAAATGATTTAAAGCGCGAAAGTAAATATATTATTCAATTAAATCACAATATTATCGACGAAATGCATATATTAACACTATTTTAAAGTACATACTTACATATATCGCAATATACATGCTACTAAGTACTTAGCTATTTTTACTTTTGATGCAAAAAAAATCAAAAAAAATTATAACTCATTCAAAATTAGAGAATAAAAAAAGTATTGAAAGAATAGCGCAATTCGTATTGAATATTAGTTACAATCCCATTTGACATTGGAGACTTTATCATTCAAAGCTGCTCTTAAATTATAATGCCACCACTCCGAATCAAAAGAATTAAAATTTTCTTTTTCCATATATTTTCTCAAAAACTTTCTGTTATTTTTAATTTCTTTCGAGAAATTTGGATAATTATGACTGGCTTCTATTCCAAAATAATCGAAAGCAGTTCCCATATCCAATTCTTTACCATTCAAATCTACAAGCGTAATATCTACAGCTCCGCCTCTATTGTGAATAGAACCTTTGCTCGGATTGGCAACATATTTTGGATTTGGCACAATAGCCCACATTTTTTTTTGAATATCGAGTGGTCTATAACAATCGAATAGTTTTATTTTAAAACCTTTCTTCAACAATCTTTCATTGGCAAGAATCAACGCTTTGACCGTTTTATAACGCAAATAGCATTCGGCACAATCATAAACTTTAGCTTTTAGAAAATTATCCTCAGTGGCATATTTCATATCATATACAAAATCTGAGCTATACTCTTTTAAACTCACAAAAGTAGTATCATCGACCACATTTAAGCGTTCTGAGGTACTCGCTACGGTTTGTGAATTACACTTTACTACATATAAAAGAAAAAGGAGAACCAATAAAGGTTTTGAGTTAGGAATCATGTCAAATAAATTTTCATAAAAATAGGAAAATTTAAAAGGGAAAGGAAAGTATTTACAACAAAAAACGACACTTTAAATAGTATCGTTTTTTGTGAACTCCTTGTCACAAAATTCGAACCTTTTGTTAGAATATTTGAAACTACTAGCCGACTGTTTTAAAATGTAAAGGTAGTGAAAGAAAGCATTCCAACGTATTTAAAAAACTACAAAACTATATAAAAAAAACTGATAATCAGTTGACTATAAAACATCAACCCAATTAATATCAAGAGCTACTATTCTCAAACCAATTATAAAACTTATAGTGCTGTCTTGTTTTAAGAAGACAAAGTATAGAATTGCAGGAAAGAAGACTGCTCTTATGGTATGTGTATAATGTTCTATTTTACTTTCCGATTGATTGTGAAGCTATTTTTATTGATTGTATCTGTTTTTGTAAAGTTGTTTTGTAGTTGAGATTTCCAAGTGAAGTCGAAAATTTCTTCAATAATAAAATCATCCGCAGGATTACTTTCTACCATTTTTTTAGAAAATGCTTCTTCCTGTTCTCGTAGTTCTTCAAGCTCACAAGCATTTAGTTTTTTGTTATTGGCCAGGTTTCCTAATCGGTCAATTTCGGTTGGTTTTATTCCCGGTTGTAATTTCACACCAAATGACTTTCCATCGCTTATTCGTTGTATAATATAACTGTAATTGATGCTATCGGAAACAAAGAAGGTATTGAATTGGTATCTTCCACCAGTGAGATAAATAGCCACATCAGTAAGGCAAGGGGAAGATTTACTGATGATTCGGGTATTGCTTCTATCAATCAAACCATCGGGATATAATTTATACAAAGCTTCTTTCGCTCCCAAAAAACCCACTACCAAACCATCACATAAATGACCGAGTAATTTTGCTACATCATTTAAAGTAATGGTTTGTTTGTTATTTAAACTTCCTTTAGAGAAATTGGTATCCAAGACCTCCATCGATAGATTTTGTGCCCTTGCAAATTGGATTGCCAACAGCAGTATTATTTTCAAGAAGTTCGTCATCCTATAATTTTAAGATAAATATTGATATAATACAATCCTGCAATTATGAATGTAAGTCCGGCAACGACGCGCATCACTTTCTCCACTTTTTGAATGGCTTTAAAATATTTGCCCAATTTTTCGATACTGAAAGCGATGATGAACGCAAAAACCAGCACCGGCAAACCGGTTCCTAATGAAAATACAACCGGTATAGCCAACCCAGCGGCTGAAGAAAGCGTCACTGGAATCAGCATTCCGAAAAACAAAGCACCGCTATAAGGACAAAATGCCAATGCAAACAGCGCCCCCAAAAGAAAGGAACCTAAAAGCCCTTTGTCCTTGAATTTTTCGGAAAGCTTATCCGTCATATTCCCATTAGAGAGAAAATTCAATTTGATTACATCGAGCATTATTAAACCAATAATAATCATTACCGGACCAATAAATTTTTCGCCATTTCCCTGAAATAATTTCGCCAGTTGGAATTTACTCAAGCCGAAATAAATTAATGCTCCAATGGCAGTATAGGAAAACATCCTGCCGAAAGTGTACAGTAATCCGCTTAGTATTACTTTGGATTTGCTATTGATTGTTTTGGCAATATATGCCGTTGCTGTTATGTTAGTTGCTAACGGGCACGGGCTAACGGCAGTCAATAATCCCAATGCAAAAGCGGCCAGAAGCGGTAGTTCGCTGTTTTGTGCCAGTTGAGTTAACCACTCCATATTTATTTGAAAGATTCGATTTTTATTTTCAATTCTTTGATAAATTTATCTTTATCGCCCGCATTCATAAAAGCCATATCGGACAAATCTTGTTTCTTTTTAGTTTTTGGATTGTAAAGAAATAAAGCTGTTCCCGCAGCTTCAAATTGTGCTGCTAATTTTTCATTTTTCTTGTCATCAACATTTACTAATGAGAAAGGAATTGAAGGATAACTTTTTAAAGTTTCTCTTGTAAGGACTTCAATTTTATTGCACGTCATACAACGATGTTCCGAATGAAATTGAATGATTTCAATAGTTGCTTTTGTGTTTGCAACTGTTGCTTTTTTTGTTTGTGCGTTTCCATTATAAGAAACCAATAGCAACATAAGCGTTGCAAAAACGGATGTTAAAATATTTCTTTTCATTGTCTTTTAATTTTTTATTGATCTTAGTTTATTTAAAACGTAATTCTGATTGTTAATTGGCTTTATTTACATTTACCGGCAGCCTTTTCATCGCATCCTTTTTTAGAAGAACAACACAATTTTTTGCTGACTGTTTTTGTTGCCGTTGTTTTAATTGGCAAATTGGATTCTTCCCAGGCATTCATTCCGCCTTCCATATTGGCCATATTTGTAAACCCTTTTTGTTTCAAAAGGTCAAATGCTTTTTTACTTCTATTTCCAGATTGACAAACTAAAATAACTTGTTTGTTTTTAGGAATAGTATTTATTTTACTTTCAATACTGTCTAACGGAATGTTGATTACATTTTTGACATCATAAGCTTGTTCTGTGATTTCTTCCGGATCTCTGACATCGACCAATACAACATCCCCTTTTAGAAGCTCGGTTATTTCCTTTACAGTAAATGTTTCTTTAGGGCTTTTAAAATTTGAGTTGCAAGACACCAGAAATAAACTTGCGATTGTTGTAATTGTAAAAATTAGTTTGTTCATTTTATTTATTTGATTTTAGTATGTTCCGTATTTATTGATAATAGCCATTTGTCCTGCATGATAAGCGGTATGTGGCACTATTCTGCCAAAGGCTTCTGCTTTGGTTTTTGTGCCAAATTCTTTGGTGGTAACTGCTGTTTCCCAATCTTGATCGGTTTGTTTTTCCACGATGGCTTTTAAAGCTTCAAAGGAATACACCACATATTCTTTCAACTCTTGAAGATTTGTCCATTCGCCTGTATCCCGTTTCTCTATAACCGTTTTAGCGACTACTTTTACATTGGTATCACCAAATACATTTTTGGCAAAAAGCAGTTCTACATCGCCAATATGACGAATTAGAAAACCGACTGAGTTTGGAGAAGTGCCTAATTTTTTCAGTAAATCCTGTTCAGTAATATTTGCGATTTGATTGGTAAACCTTGTTCTGGATTCTATCCAAAGTTCAAGGAAAAGTTGTGTTTTTGTTTTCATTTTCATAGGATTGCATTAAATAAATAACCTGATAAAATCATAAAGAAGCCAATAGTTCCAAAGTAAACAGCAATTAATTTCCAGTTCATCACTTTTTTCAAAAGCATTGCTTCCGGTAATGACAAACCAATAACCCCCATCATAAATGCGATTGCAGTTCCAAGAGGAACACCTTTGGCAACCAACACTTGTATGACTGGAATAACTCCTGCCGCATTGCTGTACATTGGTATACCTAAAATTACAGCAATTGGCACTGCAAAAGGATTTTCTTTGCTGATGTAAGCTTCAAAAAAGCCAGTTGGAATAAACCCGTGCATCAAGCCACCAATAGCAATACCGATGATGATATACGGTGCAACTCCTTTAACAATAGTGTAGGCTTCTTTTAAAATTCCTGGAAAACGTTGTGCTAGTGTTAGTTTTTCTTCTTCCAGTTCTTCTTCGGTTTGCGCATTGGCAATAATGTTTTGTACCCAAGGGGAAAGGTGTTTTTCCAACTTTAATTTACCCAGAGTAAAACCACCAATAATACCTAACACTATTCCTGTCACTACATAAATGGCTGTTATTTTAAATCCAAAAGTTCCTAAAAATATAGCAATTGCCACTTCGTTAACCAATGGAGCAGTTATAAGATAAGTAAATGTAATCCCAAGCGGAATTCCTCCTTTCACAAAGCCAATGAATAAAGGAACAGAAGAGCAAGAACAAAATGGCGTGATAACTCCAAAAGTGGAAGCAAACAGATATTCTAAACCGTAGAGTTTATTGCGGCTTAAAAAATTACGTACTTTATCCACCGGAAAATAGGAGTTTACAATTCCCATTACCGTCGTTATTACAAAAAGTAATAAAGCAATTTTCAAGGTATCAAATACGAAGAAATTTAAAGCGTCTCCTAATTTTGTATGTTGCTCAATTGCAAAAAGGGAATATATCAGCCAATCGGCAAAATATTGAAGCCAGTCAAACATAATGATCTATTTTAGATTAACAACATTTACTTCCATCAGATTTAGGAGTACTATCACAACACTATTGTCCAGATGAAGAAGCGGTTGTTCCGCAACATCCACTGTCTTGTGTATTTTCTAAAAATGATGCTGTATCGCCTTTGGTTGAAAACCCTTTCTGCGCCCAACGAATCATTCCGTGCTTCATATTTACTACTTTTTCATAGCCGTGATTTATTAAAAATCCTGCAGCTCTTAAACTTCTTCCGCCACTTTTACAAACCATCACGACTTCTTTGTCTTTAGAAATTTCTATGAACCGTTCTTCAAATTGTGTTAGTGGAATGTGTATTATATTAGGCACATCATAAGACAGTTCGGCTACTTCATCTGCCTCTCGAACATCTACTAACAATGCTCCGTTTGCTACCCATTGTTGCGTTGTTGTTGGGCAAATTTCTTTTACTAATGTTTGATTTTCCATTGCTTTATTATTTTAAGAATTCTTTAATTTCATCTATTTGAGCAATTCTACCTTTTACTTTTATAACTTCATCAACTAGTAATACAGGAGTAGTTAGCACATTGTATTTCATCATTTCTTCGATGTCTTCAATTTTGATTATTTCTACTTCTATACCTAATTGTTTCACTGCTTCTTCAACATTATGAAACGTTGTTTTACATTTTGGACAACCCGGTCCTAATACTTTAATTGTTTTACTCATGATATACTATTTTAATTTTGGAAATCGTGAACCTTGCGGTTGCATTTTTCTTTGTTTTTAGTTATTCGGTATTCGTAGAACTACGAATATTGTGATCAAATTTTTTTACTTTAGTAAGTCGTTCATTAATCTTTTTGCAATTATCCAATTCTCACGGTTGATGCAGTATTTTACGGTAGGAGGTGTAATAGTTCCTTGAATTAGACCGGCGTCTTTAAGTTCATTTAGGTGTTGTGATAGTGTTGATTTAGCAATAGGTAACTCCTCTGCCATATCTCCGTGAAAACAACATGATTGAGAATTAAGCAATTGTAAAATGGCTATTCTCACAGGATGCCCTAATGCTTTTGCATATCTAGCTAAATCTGTCTGCTGGTCTGTAAAATAATCTTTTTTAGTCTTTTCCATTTTGATTTCTTATTCTGTTCGTAAAATTACGAATAATAATGATTGAAAAATTATTTTAGCACAATTTTATTTTCACTAAACCACTCTGCACTGAAAGCGTGGAGGTTTGTTTTACGAGGGACTTTCAATGAACCAACTGATAATTGCTCGCGTTATCCAGAGTTTGGGAGTTGCAGGTTTATTTACAATGGCTTTTCTCAAAAAAGACAGCACCCATTTGTCGCTTTATACAAATTCAAAAAAGCTAGCCAGTTACAATTTAATTTGAGCAGTTAATTTTATACACATAAGATACATGGATATGTAAGATCTAAGAAAATATGCGATAGAATAATTTATCGAAACGCATGAATCCACCTCTTTTAATGGTTCTAATTTAAAATGTAAATTGTTTTTTTAAATTACTTTTTTTTTATAAAAACATGGCTTTATTTGCTCTTTTATAAAAAAAACGAGTTTGTTTTTAATTATAAAAAAACTACAAATCAGTCAATTAACAAATGTTCGAATCCCATTACCCATCATGCCAGTACATGTCGAACCAAATATAAGAAATGAAATAAATTAAAAGATAAGGTATTGATTGTCGATCGATTAAATGCAAACATATAAATTGTAGTGATTTAACTTAGAAATGTAATTCTAAATATTAAAAAATTCACTTCTTATTCATAAACCACGTAAATAGCTGTAATTCAACAATATAAAAATAAAAAACCGCCCAATTATATAAAAATATATTTGATCGGTTTTGTGAAGGCAGAAGGATTCGAACCTTCGACCGCCTGCTTAGAAGGCAGGTGCTCTATCCAGCTGAGCTATGCCTCCATTATTTTATTCTGTTTTATTCCTTAACCATCATCCGTCCCGATTAAAAATCGTAATGCTCTATCGATCTGAGACATGGCATTTTAGCATTTGTTATAAAAGAAAAACCCACTGAAATCAGTGGGTTTCCCTGTGAAGGCAGAAGGATTCGAACCTTCGACCGCCTGCTTAGAAGGCAGGTGCTCTATCCAGCTGAGCTATGCCTCCAT
>NZ_VJZS01000010.1:0-42959 GCF_007097385.1 Flavobacterium sp. ZT3R18 | reverse complement strand
GTCTTGTGAAGGCAGAAGGATTCGAACCTTCGACCGCCTGCTTAGAAGGCAGGTGCTCTATCCAGCTGAGCTATGCCTCCATTGCTCTTGAATAATATTGTCGGGGTGGCAGGATTCGAACCTGCGGCCTCCTGCTCCCAAAGCAGGCGCGATAACCGAGCTACGCTACACCCCGAAAATTCAATCTTACTTATTCACTTTATGAAAACACCTTTCGGCATTTGAATCTTGCTAGAATTCTTAACATAAAAGAAATATGCGGAGAGACAGGGACTCGAACCCTGGCACCGATCACTCGATGACAGTTTAGCAAACTGCTCCATTACCACTCTGGCACCTCTCCAAAACTCTTAGGAAACGTGTCCTGTTTTGCGGTTGCAAATTTAAGACATCTTTAGAGTTCTCACAAGTATTTTGAAGTTTTTTTTCAATAATTTTTCGTCTTTTCACAAAATCACTTCACTATCAAATATATAGCTAAGAATAAAAATCAAACAAATATCCTAAAACATAATCGTGCATCATAATTTGAAATCATTTAAATAAAGTTTAAATTTGCTACACAAATCAACATATAGTAAACATGAACAAAAGAGTTGTTATCGTTTCTGCAGTTAGAACACCTATCGGCAGTTTTATGGGGGGATTATCTAGCATTACTGCTCCAAGACTAGGAGCAATCGCTATAAAAGGCGCTTTAGATAAAATAAATTTAGATCCAAATTTAGTCGACGAAGTATTTATGGGAAATGTGGTTCAAGCTGGCGTAGGTCAAGCTCCCGCACGCCAAGCTGCAATTTACGCTGGTCTTTCTAATTCTGTTGCCTGCACAACCATCAACAAAGTTTGTGCTTCGGGCATGAAATCAGTGATGTTAGGCGCACAAGCCATACAATGCGGCGACGCCGAAATTGTAATTGCAGGTGGTATGGAAAACATGAGTTTGATTCCACACTACATGCATTTAAGAAACGGGACAAAATTTGGCCCGAGTACTATGGTCGATGGTTTACAAAAAGACGGCCTTACAGATGCCTATGACAATAATGCTATGGGAGTTTGTGCTGACTTATGCGCCACTGAATACAACTTTACCAGAGAAGACCAAGATAACTTCGCAATTCAATCGTATGAGCGTTCTGCCAAAGCTTGGAACACTGGTAAATTTGACAATGAAATAGTTCCTGTACCTGTTCCTCAAAGAAAGGGAGATCCTATTATTATTTCAAAAGACGAAGAATACACAAATGTTTCATTAGACCGAATTCCATCTTTAAATGCTGTTTTCACAAAAGACGGAACTGTAACTGCCGCTAATGCTTCTACCATTAATGATGGAGCCGCAGCGATTGTATTAATGAGCGAAGAAAAAGCAATTTCTTTAGGATTAAAACCTCTAGCTTACATAAAAGGATATGCCGATGCTGCTCAAGAACCAAAATGGTTCACAACAAGCCCTGCAAAAGCAATCCCGAAAGCTTTAGAAAAAGCTGGATTATCAATTGACAATGTTGATTATTTCGAATTCAACGAAGCTTTTTCTGTAGTTGGTTTAGCCAATGCAAAAATTCTTGGATTAGACAATGCCAAAATCAATGTAAATGGAGGTGCTGTATCTTTAGGACACCCATTAGGTTGTTCAGGAGCACGAATCATTGTTACTTTATTAAATGTTTTAGAACAAAATAACGGTAAAATAGGCGCAGCAGCAATTTGCAATGGTGGCGGTGGAGCATCAGCAATTGTTATCGAAAGAATATAATTAAAACAACAAATAAAAGGTCTAAGGTTACTATCCAAATAATTGAAGACCTTTTATTTATAATTTAAAACAATGTAAATGTTTGGAATTTGTAATTTAGCCATAATACCCCTTCGAGCTGAAGCCAGTGATAAAAGTGAAATTGTTTCTCAAATTTTATTTGGAGAACATTTTGAAATTTTAGAGCAATTAAAACAGTGGTCCCGCATTAAAATGCAATATGACGACTATGAAGGTTGGATTGACACTAAACAGTTTCAAGAAATTACGGAATCTAATTTCAAACAACTATCAACAGATGCAATAATTCTAAATGCTGATTTAATAGAATACATTACAGCCCCTTCAAATTTATTAATCCCTATTCCGCTCGGATCATCATTATCGTTTTTGAACTATAGCGAAATAAACACTGCCAATTTTGATTTTGAAGGCACCAAAACAAGCGGTATTAAACCGAAAAATCTTTTATTAAACTCGGCTTTTATGTATTTAAACGCTCCTTATCTTTGGGGAGGAAAAACACCATTTGGCATTGATTGTTCTGGATTTACTCAAATGGTTTACAAACTCAATGGCTATAAATTATTACGAGACGCCTCTCAGCAGGCAACACAAGGGGAATCTTTAAGTTTTATTGAAGAAAGTGAACCCGGCGATTTAGCATTTTTTGACAATGAAGAAGGCAGCATCATTCACGTAGGTATAATTATGGAAAACAATTATATTATTCACGCTAGCGGTAAAGTAAGAATTGACCGATTAGACCATTTAGGTATTTATAATTCTGATTCAAATAAACATACACATAAACTTCGAGTAATAAAAAAAATAATTTAAAAAAGGGGGGCAAAATTAAATTTTACCCCCTTTTTTTTAGAAAAAAACCAGTTAAATTCTAGCTTTTAGCTCATCATACTCTGCCGTCATGTCTAACGCTCTATAAACACCCAAAAGAGATTTAGCTACATCTTGATTTTTAGGTTCTATCAATAGCGCTTTTTTAAGATAAGGAATTGCACTACGAACTATTTCGTCTTTTTTAATCTTCAATTGATCATAAAGCTCCATTTCTTTCGGAGAATTCCCCAGACTATTCATCTGGTCCACTAAATCTTTTTTAGAACCCAGTTTCACATACGCTATGTTAATATAAGCGTCAATACAATTAGGATCTAACTCTAAAACCTTATTATAACGCATTTCAGTTTTTACAGCGTCATTCTTTTCTAAATATATGAATGCCAGATTCTTATTTATCTCTAATTTCTTTGAAGCAGAAACTTCATTTCTTGGCTTTTCATGAGTTCCCACATTAACACTCAAAGCTCTGACACTAGCCGAAACAAAAGACTCTTCAGCTTTCGTATTTTTATTAACGGCATAAAAAACAGTTCCTTTACCTGAATAATTTATCCGAATCAATTCTTCGTAGTATTTTACCGCATTGTCGTAATTTTTAATTGATATTGAAGTCGAAGCCGCATTATATAAGTTTACAGTATCCTTTTTGTCTAGTAAATACACATTGTAGCTTTTCTCTGCACTTTCATTAAACTTACCTGCTTTAAAATCTCCAACAGCAGCATTAGTCAAAGTAGATTTCATTTCTCTAAGAGCTATATTAGCCTGCAAGGTATATTTAAATTTACCGGATTCATTTTCAGCTTTTATTAATTCTTGATACGCAGCAGCTGCCGCAGCCAAATTATTTACAAAATCAATATTTTTAGCAGCCATTGCTTTTAAAACATTCCCTTTCAAAAAATAAAACTCAGATTTATCTTCATCCGTAGAATTAAAAATAAGATATTCCGAAGATTTTAAAATACCATAAGCATCTTGGTATCTACCATTTTGATACTCTATTTGAGCACCTTTAATTTGATCTTTTTGAGCATACACTCCAACATTTATCAATAATACTATTGATAGCATTACAAATTTTCTTTTCATTTGGTTAGGTTTAATGATTAAAATAAGATTTTGGGGTTCGTTTTTAAATACCGCTTAAAAAAACTACGTTTAAACAGCAAGCGCTAAAAATTAATTAGGATTTAAAAATTAGGATATACAAAATCATGTACAATTTCAGAGATCAAAAGATTACCATCTTAATGCTACTGATTTTATTAGATTCAAGAGAATTGCTCTTTAAAACAGCAGAGCCGCTGCAACAATAAAGTACTTTTTTTTCATAAATTGGATATTTGTTGGTTTAAAAATTACATTTCTAAAAAAAAGCAATGAATTCAACAATAGTTACAATTTTAACAACTTTTAAATTACATCGTTTTTTTTATTCAATTAATATTTCATTAATCAAACATTTTTTTGTCTAAAATAGAACTAAATTTTGATTAGACAAATAAAATTCAAAAAAAATTAAAATAAACATAACGTATTTTTTTTAATTAAGAAAAGACTACGTTTTTCAGCATACAAAACTCAGTTATTATTCTCAAAAAGGTAAGCAAAAAAAATCCTGCTCAGAATAATTCCGAGCAGGATTTTTGAAATAATAGTTAAAAACTAACTACATCTTTGCTTTCAAAGCTTTATATTCGGCAGTCATTTCTAATGCGCTATAAACATTCAATAACGTTTTAGAAACATCTACATTTTTAGGATCTAACACTACTGCTTTTTCAAGATAAGGGATAGTACTCTTAAACAAATCTTCTCTTTTCTTCTTTAATGCATTGTAACGCTTCATATCATCAGCAGAAGTGCCTAATTTATTCATTGCATCAATGATAACTTTTTCGTTCTCCAATTTCAATGCAGCCATATTAATATAAGCATTGATGTATTTAGGATCTAATTCTATAACTCTGTTATAAAACTTTTCTGCTTCGGCATTATTCTTAGCTCCCGCATTTACAACACCCAAATTAAAAATTAAATCTACATCATTTGGATTTTTCTCTAATGCTTCAGCAATTAACTTCTTATAGGTTTCCATATCTTTCGCCTCAAGATACAAATTTGCTTCTGTCAAGATCAATGAAGTATCCTCTGGATTTGCTTTTCTTGCATCAGAAACCGCTTTTTTAGCTTCATCTGCTTTTCCTTGCTGCACATAAATTAAAGCTATATTTTTATATATCTCTCCTCTTTTTGAAGGAACAGCTTCATTTCTTGGCTTTTCATGAGTTCCCATTTTTACTAACCGATCTCTATCTGCTGCCGTATTGAAAAAATCTTCTTGATTATTCACTTTATTAACAGCGTAAAAATAATTAGCCTTTCCAGAATAATTTAAAATCTTTAACTCTTCATATAGTTTAAGTGCACTATCATAATCTTTAGCACTTACATAAGTAGATGCCGCGTAATACAGATTAATAGTATCCTTTTTCTCTAACAAATACGCCTCGTACAATTTTTTTGCACCTTCGGCATTTTTATCAACTTTAGTATCAGCAATTGCAGCATTGATCAATTTCCCTTTTATTTCAGTAATTGAAGCTGTTGCTTGAACAGAATACTTATTTTTTTCAGAAACTTTTTCAACCTCCATTAATTCTTGATACGCTTTTGCAGCAAGACTTAAATTCTTATCTGCATCTACATTTTTATTAGCTAAATCTAAATACGCATTTCCTTTAACAAAATAATATTGTGCTTTATCCGCATCAGGAGCGTTAACAACCATATGTTCTACTCCTGTTAAAATGGTTATTGCTTCATCTGACTTTCCTGATTTAATCGCTTTTTCAGCGGCTTTTATTTCGTTTTTTTGAGCAAAACTTGCTACTGATAAAAATAATGCTGACGCTATTATTACATACCTACTTTTCATATTAATCTATTTTTATATTTATTATTCTATTATTTACCCCTCGCTCGGAGGGGTTAAGAGAGGTTTTATGCCTCATCATCAGAATCGTCTTCATCAGACTCCTCTTCTTCTTCGGCTTCGGCTTCGGCTTCGGCTTCTTCGTCCTCATCTTCATCAGCTACAGCTTCATCTTCAAGAACCTCTAAAACAGGTTTTACTCTTTCGATTTCAACCTCAATTTCGTTTCCATCCTCATCAAGTACCACCTCTTTCTCGTCATCTTTCATCACTTTTGTAACAGCAGCAATAGAATCTTTTCCTTTCAGGTTAATCAATTTAACACCTTGAGTAGCACGTCCCATTACACGTAAATCTTCAATAGCCATTCTAATTGTTAATCCAGATTTATTTATAATCATCAAATCATCTGCATCAGTCACGGCATTTATAGAAATTAATTTACCTGTTTTATCGGTAATATTCAAAGTTTTAACACCTTTACCCCCTCGATTTGTAATTCTATAAACATCTTCACCATCTTCGTCAACTAATTTGGTACGTTTACCATATCCATTTTCAGTTACAACTAAAATTTGCGAATCGTTTATATCATTTTTATCAACAGTTACCATTCCAATTACTTCATCAGTATCATCTTTAAGGGTAATTCCGCGAACTCCAGAAGCAGTTCTTCCCATCGGACGTGTTTTTGTTTCTTCAAAACGAACTAATTTACCTGATTTAACAGCTAAAATAATTTGGCTTTCACCATTTGTCAATTTAGCTTCCAATAATTCATCACCTTCCTTAATTGTAATTGCAGCAACACCATTTACTCTAGGCTTAGAATATTTCTCTAAAGAAGTTTTCTTAACCTGCCCTTTTTTGGTCACCATAATTAGATTATGACTATTGATATAATCCTTATCTTTTAAATCTTGAGTACAGATAAAAGCTTTCACTTTATCATCACTTTCAATATTCACTAAATTTTGAATCGCTCTACCTTTGGCGGTTTTGCTTCCTTCTGGTATTTCATAAACACGCATCCAGAAACATTTACCTTTTTGGGTAAAGAACATCATGTATTGATGATTGGTTGCTACAAACATGTGCTCTAAGAAATCTTGATCTCTGGTACCAGCACTTTTTTGCCCAACTCCTCCTCTATTTTGTGTTTTATATTCCGTTAGGTTAGTACGTTTAATGTATCCTGCATGCGAAATAGTAATTACCACATTTTCATCGGCAATCAAATCTTCGATACTTACGTCTCCTCCAGAATATTCAATTTGAGAACGACGTGCATCCCCATATTTATCGCGAATCTCTGCTAATTCTTCTTTTATCAAAGCAATTCTCAAATTAACATCCGCTAATAAAGCTTTTAAATGCTCAATTAACTTCATGATCTCTTCATATTCCGCTCTCAACTTGTCTTGTTCCAGACCTGTTAATTGACGCAAACGCATTTCTACAATGGCACGAGATTGAATATCCGACAAATTGAATCTTTCGATTAATTTTTCTCTAGCTTCTTCCGTGCTTTTTGAAGCTTTGATTAAAGCGATTACTTCGTCAATATTATCAGAAGCGATAATCAAACCTTCTAGAATATGCGCTCTTGCTTCTGCTTTTTTCAATTCAAATTGCGTTCTGCGAGTCACTACATCATGACGGTGTTCCACAAAATAATGAATCAGATCTTTTAGATTCAGCATTTGCGGACGACCTTTTACAATTGCAATATTGTTTACAGAGAAAGAAGATTGCAATTGTGTAAACTTATAAAGCGTATTCAGAACCACGTTTGGCGTAGCATCACGTTTTAATATATAAACGATACGCATCCCGTTTCTATCCGATTCATCTCGGATATTAGCGATACCATCGATTTTCTTTTCATTCACTAAGTCGGCAGTACGTTTGATCATATCTGCCTTATTGACTTGATAAGGGATTTCTGTAACAATGATACACTCACGACCATCCACTTCTTCAAAACCAACTTTGGCACGCATTACTACTCTACCTCTACCGGTTTTGAAAGCTTCACGAACCCCTTCATAACCAAATATTATACCACCAGTAGGAAAATCTGGGGCTTTGATATGCGTCATCAACTCGTCAATTTCAATCTCATTATTATCCATGTAAGCCAACGTACCGTTGATTACTTCGGTTAAATTGTGTGGAGGCATATTAGTTGCCATACCCACTGCAATTCCTGTTGCCCCATTTATTAATAAGGTAGGAACACGAGTTGGCATAACTGTAGGCTCCTCTAAAGTATCATCAAAATTTAATTTAAAATCAACGGTTTCTTTATCTATATCCGCCAAAATTTCTTCCGAAATCTTACGCATTCTTGCCTCCGTATAACGCATCGCTGCAGGACTATCGCCATCTACAGAACCAAAGTTACCCTGACCGTCAATCAATAAATAACGCATACTCCATTCTTGTGCCATACGAACCATGGCATCATAAACAGAGGTATCTCCATGGGGGTGGTACTTTCCAAGAACTTCTCCGACAATTCTTGCGGACTTTTTGTGAGCAGATCTTGAGTTAACTCCCAAATCATGCATTCCATAAAGTACTCTTCGATGTACTGGTTTCAAGCCATCTCTAACATCTGGAAGTGCTCTGGATACAATTACCGACATCGAATAATCGATATAGGCAGTTTTCATTTCATCTTCAATGTTAATAGGAATTAACTTTTCTCCTTCAGACATAATATATTCTTAGATTAAAATTATTTTGTTTTAAAAAATCCCGCTAATATAACCTTTCTCGATAAAATTTAGACCATAATACGATGTAAATTTATTTGATTTATTAACAAATTAATGTTGGCTTTTAGTTAATAAATTTAAGTCTTCTTTAACTTTATTTTCATCCTTTTTTTGTCAATTAGCAAAAACAGTTATTAAAGGTATGGTTTTTGTTTTTCAAAAACTAATTCACTAAATTTACAATACCAATATATAGAAATTATGGATGATAATTTTTCACCAAGAGTAAAAGACGTGATTACCTACAGTAAAGAAGAGGCATTGCGTTTAGGACATGACTTTATAGGTACCGAACATTTGATGCTTGGTATTTTAAGAGACGGGAATGGAAAAGCAATCCATATTCTGAATAACCTTTCTGTAGATCTAGATCATCTGCGGAGAAAGGTCGAAATCCTTAGTCCTGCCAGTCCCAGCCATGAAATAAGTGTAGAAAAGAAAAATCTGCACCTTACTCGTCAAGCAGAACGCGCCTTGAAAACCACTTTTCTTGAAGCTAAAGTATTTCAAAGTTCTTCTATAAGTACAGCACATTTGTTACTGTGTATCTTAAGAAACGAAAACGATCCTACAACCAAGCTATTGAATAAACTTAAAATCGATTACGATATAGCTAAAGAACAATACATCAATATGACTCCAAACGAAGAAGAATTTTTAGAAAACTTGCCAAGAAATGAATCATACAATGATGATTCAGGACAAGATGACAGTCTTAAAGAAGGTAATTTCAACAACCCTGCCAATAAATCAAATAAAAAATCTAAAACTCCAGTTCTTGATAATTTTGGAAGAGATTTAACAGAGATGGCGGAAGAGGGCAAATTAGACCCTGTTGTTGGACGTGAAAAAGAAATTGAACGTGTATCTCAAATTTTGAGTCGTCGTAAAAAGAACAACCCTTTATTAATAGGAGAGCCAGGTGTTGGTAAATCTGCTATTGCCGAAGGACTCGCTTTACGAATCATTCAGAAAAAAGTATCTCGTATTTTATTCAACAAACGAGTAGTTACACTTGATTTAGCTAGCTTAGTTGCTGGCACCAAATACCGCGGTCAGTTTGAAGAACGCATGAAAGCGGTAATGAATGAGCTTGAAAAAAATGATGATATCATTCTTTTTATTGATGAAATTCACACTATAGTTGGTGCTGGTGGAGCTACAGGTTCGCTTGATGCCTCAAATATGTTTAAACCTGCTTTGTCAAGAGGCGAAATTCAATGTATTGGAGCCACAACATTAGACGAATACCGTCAATATATTGAGAAAGACGGAGCACTAGAAAGACGTTTCCAAAAAGTAATTGTTGAACCAACTTCAGTAGAGGAAACGATTACTATTTTGAATAACATAAAAGACAAATACGAAGATCACCATAACGTAACGTACACTCCTGAAGCTATCGAAGCCTGTGTCAAACTAACCAATCGTTATATGTCCGAGCGTTTTTTACCGGACAAAGCGATTGATGCTTTAGACGAAGCGGGTTCTCGCGTGCACATTACCAATATTGATGTTCCTAAACAAATTTTGGACTTGGAACGTCAATTGGAAGAAGTGCGTGAATTGAAAAATTTGGTTGTTAAAAAACAAAAATATGAAGAGGCAGCTAAACTTCGTGATGATGAAAAAAAGATAGAAAAAGATCTTGCAATAGCTCAAGAACAATGGGAAGAAGATTCTAAAAACAACAGAATATTAGTAACCGAAGACAATGTTGCCGATGTAGTTTCTATGATGACTGGAATTCCTGTAAATCGTATTGCACAAACAGAAAGCAACAAACTGGCAAAATTACCAGAACTTATTCAAAATAAAGTAATTGGACAAAATGAGGCTGTTTTAAAAATTGCCCGTTCTATCCAAAGAAATCGAGCAGGATTGAAAGATCCAAACCGACCTATTGGTTCTTTTATTTTCCTTGGACAAACTGGAGTTGGTAAAACGCAATTGGCCAAAGTTCTTGCCAAAGAATTATTTGATTCTGAGGATGCTTTAGTTCGAATTGACATGAGTGAATACATGGAAAAATTTGCGATTTCGAGATTAGTTGGAGCACCTCCAGGATACGTAGGATACGAAGAAGGTGGGCAATTAACTGAAAAAGTACGTAGAAAACCATATTGTGTAGTATTGCTTGATGAAATCGAGAAAGCACATCCTGATGTTTTTAATATGATGCTTCAAGTCCTTGATGATGGCTATTTAACCGATAGTTTAGGACGCAAAATTGATTTCAAGAACACGATTATCATTATGACCTCTAATGTTGGAGCGCGTCAGTTGAAAGATTTCGGACAAGGAGTTGGATTTGGAACTGCTGCCAAAATAGCCCAAGCTGATGACAATTCGAAAAGTATTATTGAAAACGCTTTGAAAAAAACATTTGCACCTGAGTTCTTGAATAGAATTGACGATGTAATTGTCTTTAACACTTTAGAGAAAGAAGACATCAATTTGATTATAGAAATTGAATTGAAAAAATTATACGATCGTATCAAGGAATTAGGCTATCAATTAACCTTGTCTGACAAAGCCAAAGCGTTTATTGCCGACAAAGGATTTGACAAACAATTTGGTGCGAGGCCTCTAAAAAGAGCCATTCAAAAATACGTAGAAGACACTCTTGCTGAAGAGATCATCACTTCAAAAATCACTACTGGCGATGAAATTTTCATGGATATCGAAGAAGGTTCACAAGAACTAACGGTTAATATTCATAAAGCGGGAGAGCCTACAAATCCATAAATTAAAATAATATAACTATTCAGCTAGTTTACAGTCACAGTATTCAGTATTCAGACCAAAAAGGGTATTCATTGTTAAAATAGCTCTTAAACAAACTCCTTTTTTTACAAATATTATTAAGAAAGCGAATTATATTATTTACGGACAACTCTGAAAACTGCGACTAAAAACTGTAACCTGAATAGATACACAATAATTTGTTTTATAACAAACCCGTTACGTTTTAATAACATAACGGGTTTGTACTTTATAGAGAATTTTCTTTGTTTTAAAAAACAAATATTTACATTTGATAATTCAAAAATAGACCAAAATAAAATTAATATATGTTACAAAATAAAGTTATACTGGGTAGCGAAGAATGGTGTTCTTTTCCTGAATTGGGAATCCCAACCATCAAAGCTCGTGTTGATTCTGGCGCCAAAACATCGGCTTTGCACGCCATCAATATTGCTCCATTTATAAAAAACGAAACTAATTGGGTAAAATTTGACATCAACCCTATTCAGAATAATATAAAAACAGTTATTCATTGTGAGGCTCCCTTAGTGGATAAACGTATTGTAAAAAGCTCCAGTGGTTTTAGAGAACATCGCTATGTAATTCAGACCAATCTTGCTATAGGCGATACTAAATGGCCTATCGAAATGACATTGACCAATAGAGATTCAATGGGTTTTAGAATGCTTTTGGGACGAGAAGCCATGAGCGGAAGGATTCTTGTTGATCCAGAACAAAAATATCTTTTAGGACAACCAACTACAGAAAGTCTCGCAGCATTATACGTAAACTCAGAAAAAGCCAGCTCAGGTCTAAGAATAGGGCTTTTGGCCAGTAACCCTGAATTGTACAGCAACAAAAGAATCATGGAAGCCGGAGAAATGCGAGGACATGAAATGCATTTCCTAAACATCAAGGAATGCTATATGAAACTGGATGCAAAAACTCCCGAAATTCACTATCGTGGCGGAAAAATATTAAATCAATTTGACGCCATCATTCCCAGAATCCGTCCGAGTATTACCTTTTACGGATGCGCTTTAACTAGGCAATTTGAAGCTTTAAAAGTATTTTGTTTAAACTCATCGACTGCTATCACGCAATCAAGAGATAAATTATTCTCTTTGCAATTATTACTGAATCACGGTGTTGACATTCCAACAACTGGTTTTGCCAATTCGCCATTGGATACCGATAATTTGATAAAAATGGTTGGTGGATCTCCCCTAATCGTAAAATTACTGGAAGGCACACAGGGAAAAGGAGTTGTTTTAGCCGAAACAAAAAAAGCTGCAGAGAGTGTTATCAATGCTTTTAAGAGCTTAAATGCTAATATACTAGTTCAAGAATTCATCAAAGAAGCCAATGGAAAAGACATTCGTTGTTTTGTAATTGACGGAAAAGTGGTTGCAGCAATTCAAAGAGAAGCGATGCCAGGCGAATTTAGAGCCAACATTCATCTAGGAGGAACAGCATCAATAATAAAAGTTACATCCGAAGAAAAAAAGATCGCTATAAAGGCCGCAAAAGCAATGGATCTAAAAGTAGCTGGTGTAGATATTATTCGCTCCGCAAAAGGGCCTTTATTGCTTGAAGTCAACTCTTCACCTGGTCTTGAAGGAATTGAAGGAGCTACTAATAAAGATATTGCTGGGGAAATGATTAAGGCTATTGAGAAGAACTTTAAAATTAAGTAGATTAAAGTAATCAGTGCTCAGTCGCAGTCGCAGTTTACAGTCTGCTATGTAACTGAAAACTGAGACTGAAAACTGAACACTAAATAAAATGAATCCATACCTAGACATCGTTATCCGAAGTGCAGCTGTATATTTATTTATGGTTATTGCTTTACGTGTATTTGGGAAGAAAGAATTATCCCAACTGAATACTGCCGACGTCATTTTGATTTTGCTAATCAGCAACTCCGTGCAAAATGCCATGGTTGGAAATAACACTACACTTTGGGGAGGTTTAGCAGCTGCAACGGTACTTTTTGCGATTAATTTTATATTGAAAAAATTAATGTTTAAGTATAAAACCTTTGGCGATTTTATGCTCGAAAAACCTGAAATTCTTATCCATAATGGGAATTTAGACTTCAATGCATTGAGTAAATTAAGTATTACCAACGATGAATTAAAAGAAGCCATGCGCGAACATGGAATTGAACATTTTGCAGATGTAAAACTAGCCATGCTTGAAATTGACGGAAATATTAGCATTATCACTGGGGACAAAAATTTAAAACAAACGCATTATAAACGCAGAAAAAACCATAAAAATTTAATTCAAGGGAATTCTTGATTCAATTAAGTTTTGGTTATTATTTCCCCTACTCTATTCAGTCAATTCTAATTTAAAAAGTCTATTTTTCGAAGTATTAAATTGCTTCCAACTTTACCTGAAGGAATGAAGTTAAAATGGCTTTAGCCAAAATCGCATCCTTTTTGGATAAAGCCATTTTAATATCTAATACTTTCCTTTTGACTAAAATTACAGGCAATTCAAAATCATCAATAGGATGAATAGCTACACTTTTTTAATAACTCCTTTTCATTATTAGTTTTTTTTTAAAGTTCATGATAGCACTAAATTTACTTGTTTAGCCCCGATGGAAGCAAGTATCCTTTTGTGCCGGTCCCGATAGCTATCGGGAGGCACAAAAGATACTGTGTACAGCGGGACTGATGTTCTTCATTAAGAAATGCTCTGCTCCAAAAAAAAATCAATTGAATTTACACTCTATTTGTTTTTAAAGCATAAAAAAACCATTCGTTTCCGAATGGTTTTTTTTGTATTTTTTTTAGGTAAAAATTACAAGAACAGACTAAGAATAAGGTAACACAAAGCAGCCAATAAAGCTGAAATTGGAATAGTTAACACCCAAGCCCAAATTAAACTTACCGTTACTCCCCAACGAACCGCAGATACACGCTTCGTTAAACCAACTCCGATAATAGATCCTGTAATAGTATGTGTAGTACTCACGGGCACTTTGAAATGCTCAGTAATATATAATGTCAATGCTCCAGCAGTTTCGGCTGCAACACCTTCAAAAGAGGTAACTTTAGTAATTTTGGAACCCATTGTTTTTACAATTTTCCAACCACCACTTAGTGTACCTACTGCAATTGCAGTATAACAAGCTAGTGGTATCCAACTTGGCATTGCTCCTTTTATACCTTTATCGTCATCAGGAAGAATTACTTGTAACCAATCCGGAAGACTTTCAATTGCTACACCACTGGTATGAATATAAACCGCAACTGCCGCTGCAATAATACCCATTACTTTTTGTGAATCGTTACCACCGTGTCCTAAACTAAAAGCAGCAGAAGAAAGTAATTGCATTTTTTTTAACCAAGCAGTTGCTTGATGAAGATTTAAACTGCTAAAAATCAAGCAAAACAAACTTACTGTAAGTATAATAAAAGCAACTAAAAACCATTTTATGTTATGCGATTCAAAAACTACACTCCAAAAATGAGAACCGAAACGCGGTTTTTCAATATCGGCGTAATACACCATTTGACCTTGTACAAACCAAATAGTCAAAGCCATTAAGACTAAAGTAAAAATCTTAGGATAGATACTCTTTCTAGAAGCATTTAAAAGCCAAATCGAAATCAAGTAGGAAATTAACGCTCCTAATAATGGGGCTAATACGATAAAAGCGATGATAATAAGTACTCCAGAAGGCATTCCACCATCTTTACTTGCTTTGTACCAACTAACAATATTATACCAATGGTGCGTTGCTCCATCTACAGTATAATCTGCAAATCCATGAACTGCAAAGGCATGTGCCAAAGCAGCTCCCGCAAATCCTCCAATTAAAGTATGCGAAGAACTAGAAGGAATTCCTTGCCACCATGTGATTAAATTCCAAATAATTGCTGCAATCACTCCAGCAAGAATAACAACTAAGTTAATCTCACTTGTTTGTGCCGTTTTTGCAACAGTATTTGCTACACCTAAACCAAAAACCCAATAGGCTAAAAAGTTAAAAAAAGCAGCCCAAACAACAGCTTGAAAAGGCGAAAGAACCTTTGTGGCAACAACAGTAGCAATAGCATTGGCTGCATCATGGAAACCATTGATGTAATCAAAAATTAATGCTAGTACTATAATAATTATTAGTAGCGTCATATCTATAACTTCAGAATGAGTAGAATTAAATTAAGAATGTTTTACTGTAATAGATTCCAAAACACTGGCAACACTCTTACATTTATCCGTTGCTGATTCTAAAACTGACAAAACTTCTTTGTATTTAATGATATTTTTGGCATCGGTTTCATTTTCGAAAATTTCAAAAACGGCTTTGTTATAAACCATGTCTGATTTATTTTCCAGCTTGTTGATTTTAGCACAAGCATTGGTGATGGTTTTCATATTTTTCAAGTTTTTCAACTCTTTTACAGCAGCATCAATATGCTGACAGGCCTCTAGATTGATTTCTGTCATCTTACGGATCGATTTTGTAATTTTATCTACTTGATACAAACGCATTCTACTGGCTGCCCCATGAAGGTAATCAGCAACGTTATCTATTGAAGTAATTAAAGAATAAATATCCTCTCTATCAAATGGAGTGATGAAATTTCTACTCAATTCCAAATTGGTTTGACGTGTAATATCTTCTCCTTTTTGTTCTAATTCATCAATTTTCAGAAAAAGAACTTCTCTTTCTTTCAAAGGAAGATTTACAGCTTCGTGCAAATTTGAAGCTAATTCGATTAAATTGCTAGATGCTTCTTCAAAAAGAGGAAAGAATTTTTTGTCTTTTGGGACTAAAAATTGAAAAATACTATTTAATGACATTTGTATATGTTTTAGTGCTGCAAAATTACTTCATTATTTTAAGTCAATGTTAAGCTATTGTTAACAAATCGTCTTCGATTTGAAAACTGTTTAGAAAAGAAACTGTTTTCTCAATGTCGTAATGTAAAATTCTATCTTCTTTAACCAAAGGAACTTCTTCTCTGTAAGATTTTAAAAACATTTCGATAAAATCACTTGACTGTAAAGGTCTTCTGTATTCGATAGCTTGTGAAGCATTCATCAATTCGATTGCCAAAATACGTTCCAGATTGTCCATCACACGCAAACATTTGGTAGCACCGTTGGCTCCCATGCTCACATGATCTTCCTGACCATTGCTTGAAACAATACTATCAATACTCGCAGGAGTAGCCAACTGTTTATTTTGACTTGCAATGCTTGCTGCAGTATATTGCGGAATCATAAATCCTGAATTCAATCCTGGATTATCAACCAAAAAAGCTGGAAGATTACGCAATCCTGAAATCAATTGATAGGTTCTGCGTTCGGATATACTTCCTAATTCTGCCAAAGCAATAGCCATAAAGTCTAATGCCAATGCCAAAGGTTGTCCATGAAAGTTCCCACCAGAAATAATCTGATCGCTTTCTACAAATATATTAGGATTATCGGTTACCGAGTTAATTTCGGTTTTGAATACTTTTTTTACGTAATCAAACGCATCTTTTGAGGCTCCGTGCACTTGTGGAATACAACGGAAAGAATATGGATCTTGAACATGCACTTTAGCTTGCTCAATAATTTCGCTGCCTTCCAGAAAATCTTTCACTCGTTTTGCAGTAGCAATTTGACCGTTATGAGGACGAATATAATGAATCAACTCATTAAAAGGTTCGATTCTACCGTCAAAACCTTCCAAAGAAATTGTTCCTATTAAATCGGCTAAATAAGAAAACTTATTCGCTTTCATCAAAATATGTGCACCATAAGCACTCATAAATTGGGTTCCGTTTAATAAAGCCAATCCTTCTTTTGATTTTAAAACGATAGGTTCCCAACCGAAATGTTTTAAAACTTCACTCGAATGTACTTTCTTGCCTTCAAACCAAACTTCTCCCTCTCCTAACAAAGGCAATGACAAATGCGCTAAAGGAGCTAAATCTCCAGATGCTCCTAGTGATCCTTGCGTATAGATTACAGGTAGAACATCATTATTATAAAAATCAACTAAACGTTCTACCGTTTGCAATTGAATTCCAGAGTGACCGTAACTCAAAGATTGAATTTTAAGTAACAACATTAATTTTACAATGTCGTTTGGTACTTCTTCCCCTGTACCACAAGAGTGTGATTTTACAAGGTTTTCTTGAAGTTTTGATAGGTTTTCATTTGAAATTTTTACATTACAAAGGGAACCAAAACCAGTATTGATACCATAAATAGGTTCTGAATGGGAAGCCATCTTGGCATCCAAGTATTCTCTACATTTTTGAATATTTGTTTTAGCTTCATCAGATAGTGAAATTGATTTATTATGGGATATGATCTCTTGCAATGCTTCAAAAGAAAGCAAATCTGTACTTATATAATGTGTATTCTCCATTTTGTTTGGTTTTAAGAGTTCAAAATTCTACAAATCAATATTAAAAAGCAATGTTTTTTGACGATTATTTAATATTTAAATCAAATAAACAGAACTATAAAACAAAAAATATAGACCAAAACAACAAAAGCAACCCGATTTGGATTGCTTTTGCCTTATTATGTAAACATTTAGAGCCACAATACGCAGCCCACAACATTACTTTTTTTATTAGTAAGTATAAGTAGTTGTACGAGATAGTTTTTCTGGTGCGTTACCTTCTTTACTAAAAGTTTTTTCTGTCAAGACATTTCCGTTTGCATCATAAGTAAACTCACTTCTCTCAGAATAAGTACTTGAAGAAGAGTCAGTAGAGATACTACTAATAATATTATTAACATTTGCTGCCGTTCCAAAAATATTAGATAAACCTAATACATATTTACTTGGATTATTTTTTGTATCAAAAACAAAAGTACTAGTTTCTGTAGAGTTATAATTAGTACTTGTATATGAGTTTACATCTTTAACTAAGTTTCCGTTTAAAAAAGTATAAACACTAGTATTCCCAGAAGGTGTTACTACTCCAGATACAGATGTAATATAGTCAGTACTAGACACTGTACCATCAGTATTATAAACATAAACAGACTTGGAAACATTCCCTTTACTATTTGTATAGGTACTAGAAGTCATTTTGTTTTTATCATTATATGTATATACAGTTGAATTCTTAACAACTCCTGCAACATCTAGAGATTCAGTTTTTGTTATTAAATTCCCTGTATAAGTATAAACTACTTTACGTTTAGACACAGTTGTATTCCCAGAATTAGAACTTGTCAAAGAAGCACTAGCCAATTTAGTAATATTTGCTGAATCATAAGTTGAAACTGACACGCTTTTATATATTGTTGTAGTTGTAACCCCATCAATTGTACTATAACTATAATCTTCAAAAGTTTCAGTTTTAGGAAGATCCAACACCACTTTTCCAGAAGCTAAACCTTTTGGACTCTCCAAACCAGATAAATTTACTGTAATAGTATACGTATAAGATCCTGTAGCTGTTAGAACATCAGTAAATTTAGCTTCCGTAAGTGGAGCCGTATTAATTTTTACTGGGTTATCATTTTTATAAACATTGTATGTAATACCTGTACCTGCAACTGCTGGCCAAGTTACTGCTACAGTAGGTCCATTCAGCACTGCTTGAGCAATAGGAGTCTTAGGTAGTGCGAACACAACTTTTTCAGAAGTTATCCCTTTTTCGCTTTCTATACCCGCTAAATTCACAGTAATGGTATAAGTGTATGAACCAACCGCTTTTAGAACATCTGTATATGTCGCCTCAGTAAGCGGTTCAGCATTAATTTTTACAGGATCATCATTTCTGTAAATATTATAAGTAATACCAGAACCCACAACTGCAGGCCAAGTTACTTTTACAGTAGCTCCATCTAACACGGCTTGAGTAGCAGTCGCTGGTGGTACTTTCACTGATTCGTCTTCACTACTACAAGACACAAGTGTAAAAAAAGAAACACATAAAAGGGTAATAATTTTTTTCATTTTTAATATTTTATAATTATTTCGGCAAAAATACTTAAAAAAAGAAGAGTACAGTCTGAAGTTACATGTTAAATTATACCAAGCACGAAAGAAATTGCTACAATTGAATAATTATAGCAATTCTATTTTCTTGCATCTCCAATTTCTAATACGAAACCCATACATTGAAATATAAATTATTAGCAAATTTTACTTCTATCGCAACATAAACAAAGGAAAACAACAGTAGTGCATCTCTTTGAGAAAGAGAATAAAAAAGAATAATCTCAATAATCAATAGAATAAATTGCGCAATATCGAATTTGAACCGCTATTGAATTTAATTATTGAAGTATTCGCAAAAAGAAACTCTAAAGCTTTGTTTTTTCATAAAAAACTGTACTTTTGAAAAATCAAAATGAAGAAATTTAACAGCACATATCATCCTTCGATAACAACTCAAAATTGGGTTTCGCTTGCTGTTACCACTACATCTATTACCTTTACTACAACTACCCCTTAGGGGTATACATTTTACATATAGACCAGTTTTTGTACTTTTTTCTTAAAGAAAGAAAGTCTTGGGTGCATAGAAAATAGTTGCATTTCAAAATAAAACAAAATCGCTTGATTTAGCAATGAAAAATTAGCGATCCTAATTTACATAATACAAATACAACCTTCACGTGAAATGAGCATAACTCAAATTTGGTCGTAAAAACCAATGATGCTATGTGAATTCCTCCCGATAGCTATCGGGAGACCAATAAAAAACAATAAATATTAGCATATGAAAATATTAAAATTTGGCGGAACTTCGGTAGCCAATGCAGAAAATATAAAATTAGTATTAGATATAGTTCTCCATAAAGCACAGGAAGAAAATCTTGTTGTAGTCGTTTCCGCTTTAAGCAAAGTAACCGATTTATTGCAATTGGCAGCTTCAAAAGCTGCTTCCAATGATGAAAGTTTCAAAGACATTGTTGCCGAAATTGAGAAAAAACACCTGGAAGCACTCAAGCAACTGATTCCGGTAAGCGAACAAAGTGGTTTGTTAAGTCATATCAAAAGAATCATCAATCACTTGGAAACATTACTTGACGGTTGTTTCCTCCTGGGAGAATTATCCCCAAGAACATCAGATACCATTCTAAGTTTTGGAGAATTATTGTCTTCTTATATCATTGCCGAGGCCTTAAAACAAAAATTAAAAAACAGCAGTTACAAAGACAGCCGTGAGTTGATAAAAACCAACAATCATTTTGGAAAAGCAGCCGTTAACTTTGAGGTTTCAAACCAACTGATTGTTGATTTTTTCGCATCGAATACTGCGCAAGTTGTTGTAATGCCTGGATTTATAGCTTCCTCTCTTGACGGAATCAACACTACTTTAGGTCGTGGCGGATCGGATTATACTGCCGCAATTATCGCTGGAGCTTTAAATGCAACCGATTTAGAAATATGGACTGATGTAAGTGGAATGTTTACTGCCAATCCAAAAATTGTAAAACAAGCACAACCAATTGCCACAATATCCTATCAAGAAGCAATGGAGCTGTCGCATTTTGGTGCCAAAGTATTGTATCCGCCAACAATTCAGCCTGTTTTAAGAAAAAACATTCCGATTTTTATCAAGAATACTTTCAAGCCTACAGCAGAGGGAACTTTGATTTCTAACAATCCTGCACCGCATGCTAACCCTGTAAAAGGAATTAGCCATATCGACAATATCACTTTAATTACTCTAGAAGGTTCCGGAATGATTGGAGTTGCAGGTTCGTCTAAGAGATTATTCGAGGTATTATCGAATGAGGGTATCAATGTGATTTTTATTACCCAAGCTTCATCGGAGCATTCTATTTGTATTGGAATTTTAAATTCGGATGCCGAAACTGCCGAGATTGCCATCAATAGAGCGTTTCAATTGGAGATTGCTCAAAACAAAATTGATCCTTGTATTGTAGAACAAAATCTATGCATTATTGCTTTGGTGGGTGAAAACATGAAAAACCATCAAGGTTTAAGCGGTAGAATGTTTAGCACTTTAGGAAAAAACAATGTCAACATTCGTGCGATTGCCCAAGGCGCTTCCGAAAGAAACATCTCGGTGGTTATCAATGAAAGAGACGTCAAAAAAGCGCTGAATACTTTACACGAAAACTTCTTTGAAGAAAACACCAAACAGTTAAACTTGTTTGTAATGGGGGTTGGAAATGTGGGTGTAAAATTCATCGAACAAATTCAGCAACAAAAGAAATTCCTAAAAGAAAATTTAAAAATAAACTTGAGAGTTATTGCCGTTTCGAATTCCCGAAAAATGTATTTTGACGAAGATGGAATTCCACTAAAAGAATGGCAATTACATTTGGAAAATGGTGAAGTGGCCAACAAGGAACAATTTATTGCTAACATAAAAGCACTCAATTTACGCAACAGTATTTTTGTGGATATCACTGCCAATGAAGAAGTATCAAAAACCTACGAGCAGTATTTAAAACAAAATGTTGCCGTAGTAACTTGTAATAAAATTGCCTGTTCATCTGCCTATGATAATTACAAAAATCTAAAAAGTCTATCGCGTCAATTCAATGCGCCTTTCCTTTTTGAAACTAATGTTGGAGCTGGATTACCAATCATTGATACGGTAAAAAACCTAATCGCTTCTGGTGATAAAGTTCATAAAATTCAAGCCGTTTTGTCAGGAAGTTTAAACTTTATCTTTAACAATTTTGATGAAAACAATACTTTTCATGAAGTAGTTAAAGAAGCTGGAATACAAGGATTTACAGAACCAGATCCAAAGATTGATTTAAGTGGAATTGACGTTGCCAGAAAGATCCTTATTTTGATTCGTGAGAGCGGATACAAAATGGAAATTGATGCCATCGGTAATGAATCTTTCATGCCTGCTGAGTGCCTTGCAACAACAACAAACGAAGCGTTCTTTGAATCGTTACAAAAACATGCAGCCCATTTTGAAGCCATTTACAAAGAAGCTTTAAACAGAGATTCCCGCTTGAAATATGTAGCTCAATTTGAAAATGGAAAAGCAAGTGTTGGTTTGCAATTCATTCCAAAAGACCATCCGTTTTACAATCTGGAAGGAAAAGATAATATCGTTTTATTCTATACTGATCGTTATGTAGATCAACCTTTATTGATAAAAGGTGCTGGTGCTGGTGCTGCGGTTACAGCCTCTGGAATTTTTGCAGATGTGATTAGAATAGGAAACATATAATTGTACAGACGCGATTTATCGCGTCTCTTTTTAGAACTGAGACGCGATAAATCGCGTCTGTACAATCAAAAATAAAAATAATGAAAGAAATAAAAATATTTTGCCCCGCCACTATCGCGAATCTTTCGTGCGGATTTGATGTACTCGGGCTTTGCTTAGCCACTGCGGGCGATGAAATGATCGTTCGGAAATCGGATGTGAAAGGAGTTCGAATTACCAAAATAGTCGGTGCAGATTTACCAATGGAAACCGAAAATAACGTTGCTGGCGTTGCTGCTTTGGCAATGTTAGAAGAAGTAGAAACCGAATTCGGGTTTGAGATCGAAATCTACAAACACATCAAGGCCGGAAGCGGTATCGGCAGTAGTGCGGCAAGTTCTGCAGGTGCTGTTTTTGGTATCAACGAATTATTGGGACGACCATTTACCCGAAAAGAGTTGGTCAAATTTGCTATGCAAGGCGAAAAATTAGCCAGTGGCAATGCCCATGCCGATAATGTTGCCCCTGCCCTTTTGGGAGGTTTTACCTTGGTAAGATGTTCGAATCCTTTGGATATCATTAAAATTGAAAGTCCATCCGAATTGTATGCCACGGTGGTACATCCTCAAATTGAGTTGAAAACATCGGATGCGCGTTCGGTATTGAAACAAACTGTATCCTTAAAAAGTGCCATTACCCAATGGGGAAATGTGGGCGGATTAGTAGCGGGATTGTACACTGAGGATTACGAATTGATCGGACGCTCTTTACACGATGAAATCATAGAACCTATTCGTAGCATGCTGATTCCTGGATTTGATTTAATCAAACAAACGGCTTATGAAAACGGAGCTCTTGGTTCAGGAATTTCGGGTTCTGGCCCTTCTATTTTTGCTTTAAGCAAAGGAAAGGAAAACGCCGATAAAATTGCCAAAGCGATGAGTGCCGTTTACGAAGAAATGAATTTGCCTTATGAAATTCACGTTTCCAAAGTGAATGACGAAGGGATGAAAATAATTTAAGAATTTTGATTAACGATTTTAGATTTTAGATGTAACTCATGTTGCGAAAAAAAATCAAAAATCAAAAATCGTTAATCCTCAATCAAAAATCACAATGAAATATTACAGTTTAAACCATAATGCACCCAACGTTTCTTTTCAAGAAGCGGTAATACAAGGATTAGCAACCGATAAAGGATTGTATTTTCCGGAAACCATTACACCATTAGCACCAAGCTTTTTTGATGCTATCGAAAGTTTATCGCATGAAGAAATTGCCTTCGAAGCGATCAAACAATTTGTTGGAGACGAAATCCCTGCCGAAACTTTAAAAGAAATTATTGCAGAAACATTGTGTTTTGATTTCCCTTTGGTAGAAGTAGAAAACGGAATCTATTCCCTTGAATTGTTTCACGGTCCAACCATGGCTTTCAAGGATGTAGGAGCGAGATTTATGTCCCGTTGTCTGGCTTATTTCAATAAAGACAACAAAAATAATAAAAATACAGTTCTTGTAGCCACTTCTGGGGATACGGGAGGTGCCGTTGCCAGTGGTTTCCTTGGCGTAAACGGTGTTGACGTCGTGATTCTTTATCCTTCGGGGAAAGTGAGTGATATTCAGGAAAAACAATTAACGACTTTGGGTCAGAATATAAAAGCCCTTGAAGTAGATGGCGTTTTTGATGATTGCCAAGACATGGTCAAAAAAGCGTTTTTGGATGAAAGTCTGAATCACATGCAGTTAACCTCTGCCAATTCGATTAATATAGCGCGTTGGTTGCCACAAATGTTTTACTTTTTCTTTGCTTACAAAGCATTGAAGAAACAAGGTAAACCTCTCGTATTCTCATGCCCAAGTGGGAACTTCGGGAATATTTGTGCCGGTATCATCGCCAAGAAAATGGGATTACCTATCGAACATTTTGTTGCCTCTACCAATGTAAATGATACAGTGCCGAGATTTTTGGAAAACGGAATTTACGATCCAAAACCATCTATCGCCACGATTTCTAACGCTATGGATGTTGGAAATCCAAGTAACTTTATTCGTATTCAAGAAATGTACCAAAATGATTTAGAGCAATTCAAAAAAGATTTTAGCTCTTATACGTTTACTGATGCAGAAACTTTGGTGGCTCTAAAATCCATTTATAACGAAAGAGGCTATATCGCAGAACCACACGGTGCAGTTGGGTATTTAGGATTAAAAAAAGAATTACAAAACATACCAAATGCCATTGGTGTTTTCTTAGAAACAGCACATCCTATCAAGTTCTTGGATGTGGTAGAACCAGCTTTGGAGGTTACTTTGCCTCTACCAAAACAAATAGAAAGCGTAATGAACAAAGAAAAAGTAAGTGTGAAAATTTCGAGTTATGAGGAATTGAAGGCTTTTTTGAATTCAAAGTAGTTTTTCCGAAAAAAAGGTTTTAAACCATATAAGTCATATAAGACCATTTAAGTTTTGCTAATCTTTAGTGAAACTTAAATGGTTTTTCTTTTAAAATAATCATTGCCAAATCTAAAGAACCGATTTATGACCATTTATTTCACTTAGAAATTGACTATATTTGTATATCCCTTATTCTCAAAGGATTTTCATGTTTTTTTTATTGTGAATTTGGAGTTAAAACAAAATACGAACAATCTTAAAAATACTGTATATGAAAACTGTATTAGTACAAATAAACAACGACAAAGCATATAAGCTCTTGGAAGATTTAGAAGACTTGAACATTCTAAAAGTTTTAAATAAAAACGTACAACCCAAACAGAAGCTCTCTGAAAAATATGCTGGTAAGTTGCCTTCTGACGTTGCCGATGAACTTCAAGATTATGTAACCCAAAGCCGTAACGAATGGAACAACCGCAGTATTTAATCGACACCAATGTTGTAATTGATTATCTCGGTCAAAAGATTCCTCTTTCTGGAATGAAATTTATGAATAACATTATAGATAACATTCCAAATGTATCTGTGATTACAAAAATTGAAGTACTAGGTTTTAATGCACCCGCAGAACATTATCAATTGCTTACTGATTTTATGAATGACGCAACGGTAATCGAATTAACCAATAAAGTGGTTGATGCAAGTATTGAAATTCGAAAGAACTATAAAACTAAATTACCCGATGCTGTTATCGCCGCAACCGCTTTAGTTTACGATTTGACTATCATTTCCCGTAATGTGTCCGATTTTAAAAACATACAAAACTTAAAAGTTATCAATCCACATAGTTTGTAACGCTGTTGGGTATTTGGGATTGAAAAAAGAATTGCAAAACATACCAAACGCTATTGGTGTTTTCTAGAAACCGCACATCCTATCAAGTTTTTGGATGTGGTAGAACCAGCTTTGGGAGTTACTTTACCGCTACCAACACAAATAGAAAGCGTGATGAACAAAGAAAAAGTAAGCGTGAAAATTTCTAGTTATGAGGAATTGAAAGCTTTTTTAGGACAACCCCTAACACTATCTACAAAAACACAAAACGACTGAGATTGACTTTTCAGTCGTTTTTTTATGAAAAAATACTAGATTTCTTTTTAATAATAAATTAGTTTTCTGTAAGTAAAAACACTACGTTTGATAGGAAATGAATAAGATGTATTTATAGTCCAAATCCAGTCAAATTATATATCCAACTTTATAGTATCAATACAAGAAAGTAAACATTTAAAAAATAAAAACATTACAGAGTAATCTTACTTAAATATTTTAAAATTTAATTACAACTGGTTAAAAGAGTTGAAAGGAAGATATTATTTTTTATTTAAAATTATTATTATTATTGGAAGAATTAAAATATTTCACATGAAATTATCCATTTTAGAAGCAGGAAAAGGAGATTGTTTTATCTTATCATGGGGAGAAAAAAATGATTTTCATATTGTTATAGACTCTGGTGTCTATGGAACTTATAGATTTATTAAAGAGAAATTAAGATCCATACCATCATTGGTTGGGATTATAGTAACACACGTTGATTACGATCATATTGGAGGTTTTTTTAAATTAATTCAAGATACCGAAGCACCAATAAAAATTAATTTTCCTGTTTTTATAAATACCCCTGAACTTATTTTATTTCCCGAAGACAATAATTTAGTTAATTACAATCATGGGGAAGAATTTAGTAAGATTCTTGAGGCTAATAATTTAGAAAAAAAAGGACTTTATATTGGAATGAACGATACAAATAAAATAAATATTGAAGGTTTAGAACTAACAATTATTTCCCCTTATAAAAAAGTCCTCGATGAATTATGCGTAAAATGGACTGCAAGCCTTATTCGAGATAATTATATTTCTGAATCAGCCAATTCTGACAAAGTAAGTACTGAAAATAAAGAATTAAAATCATCAGAAGAAATATTGAATGAGAAAGAAATTATTCATAAATGGGACGATGATCTTATAAATTCATCATCAATTGCTTTTATAGCTAATTATAATGGAAAAAAAATATTATTCCTTGCGGATGCAAACCCTGATTTAGTATGTGAAGAATTAGAAAAGATGGGACATACAGAAGCTTCTCCTTTAAAGGTTGAATCTGTAAAACTTGGACATCATGGAAGTAAATTTAATACCACGATAGATTTACTTAAAAGAATAAAAACTAACTCATTTATTATTTCAACTAATGGAACTGGGCCATATTATCATCCTAATCGCGAAACAATTGTCCGAATTGCTAAATATGGAAGAAAACTAAATGAAGCGATAAATATGGATATTTATACCAATTACGAGTTAAAGAAAGAAGATTTCATTACACCAGAAGAAGAAGTTTTATGGAAAATTAATATTACTTTTAAAAAAGAACTTGATATATAAAATGATGATATTTTCAGAAGAAATAAAAAAAACGACTGCATTGCTGAATCTTGATAGTAAATTTATCGGTTCGGGTGTTATTTTTTTAAATAAAGATAAATTATATTTTATAACTGCTGGTCATAATGTATATGGAAAAGAGTTTGATAAAACTTGGAAAAAGGAACAATTTAGTATTGTTATTAATGGAAGTATTCCTATTCCTATTAAAGAAATTTGTGGTGATGTTGAATTTGCAAAAAAAAATGACATTGTAATCTTAGAGCTAAAAAAAACACCATCGCATGATCTAAAACAATTTATTTCAATAAAGTTTGCAACAATCCCAAAAAATCCAGTTCACAATCTAATACTCCGAGGTAAATATAGCAACGTTAAAGATATAGTTAATAAAAGTAAAATTTATTATGACCAACTAAATGATCAAAACAACAATCAGTTTTTAGTAAATATACCTAAAGATCAATTAATTAACAGCTCATTTAGTTCAGGTTCAGAATGGTTGGGTGGGATGTCTGGATCAGGGCTGTTTTACGATAATTATTCAAAAATTATTTGCGCAGGAATTTTAATCGAAATTAAAGATAAAGGTGATAATGGCAAATTATTAATTGCAGGAATTTCATGTCTGAAAGAATTAGTTGACGACATTGATATAATAGATTCACATGATTTAGATTTAGATACGAAGTTTAGCTCTAGAATGTTATTGAAAATTATTGAAGATGTAGATGTTGAAGTAATTAGAGAATGGGAAGAAAAAGTTGAGAATAATCCTCAACTATATTTTATAAATAAAAAATTAGAGCAAATTTATCCTCCAAGTGAATTATTAAAAAATAAAATACGAGTGATTAAGACACTTATTTCTGGTATTAATTTTTTAGAGCTTGAGCTTAAAAACAACGAACAATTGTATAACAATTACTACTCTGCATATTCAGTTTACGATGTTAGCGAAGATAAAACTTCTTATGTAAACTCGAAGAAAGAAGCTAAGGAGTTCCTAGATAAAATGACTGATAAATATGAAAAATATTTAGAAGTACAATTGTCAGACAAAATTGACGTAAGCATAATAAAATTACTAACTAGTTACGGAATATCTAATTGGATTTCTAATTGTAGCCTTGATTTTTTGAAAGATGAATGAAAAAATAAAAATAACTTTCAACAAGAAAAAAATGCTAGATAGCATTGAAATAAATGAACAAGCAAATATTATAATATTATTGCTCATTTTGAAACATTCAATAATCGGTAATACTAAATCTGTCTCTTTAAGTAAATTAGCTTTTATTTATGATGCAATAAATAAGACTAAAACAATAAAAAAGAATAACGTATTACTGTCAAGTCCTTGGCATATCTCGAAAAACTTGCGAAAGCTCATTGTTATTGCTAACGAACAAAAATTAATAAAAATCAATGTGATTAGTTCTTCCGTAAAATTTTGTCTAAATGAAAAAGGTGAGACTATATTAACTACAATTGAAACTCAAGATTTGTTTGTTGATTTAGTTAATCAAATCAATGACATAACAACACAAGTAAAAGAATCTGATTTAGATAATCAACAATTAATTTGGTAGACAATGATAATTATTAATAAAATACAAGCTATAATTTTTGATAAAGAACAACACAAATATGGCTTTAGTTTTAAATTTGAAAAAGGCTTAAATATTATATCAGGTGAAAACTCGAGTGGTAAATCTACTACTCTTTCTTGCATATACTATTGCTTAGGAATGGAACAACTTCTTGGAAGTCTAAATGAAGAAGCTTTAGCTGATTGCTTAAAAGTTGAATTTAAATTTTCTAATAAAACATATCAAGTTTTTGAGTCATACGCCGAATTAGAAATTGAAAACAATTTGGGAGAAAAGGCACTAATTAAAAGGGTAATTAAATCAGCATATGGAGAAAAGACAAACAACATTGAAGTAAATATAAATGAAAAAGGTCCCGAAATAAAATTTATTCATTCAACTGGTGATTCGGACCAAGAGGAAGGTTTCTATAAATGGTTAGCAGATTTTGCATCAATTCAAATACCTGTATACTTGACTGAAGACAACAAGGAGAGAAAAATTTTATATCTACAACATATTTTTTCAAGTGCTTTTGTTGAACAAACTAAGGGCTGGTCAGATTTTTTTGCACAATTACCCTATTTTACAACCAAAAAACCAAAGCAAAAGATTGTAGAATATATTTTAGGATTAAAAGGCTTAGTTGAAGAATTTCATTTGGATGTACTAAAAGAAAAAGAAACCTACGAGAAAAGAAAATGGGTTGATTATGTTGACTCTTTTAAAATTGTTGCTTCTCATTATAATCTTGATGTCCCAAATTTATCAGATCAGTTTGATACTAAATTAAGTCCACCGAAAATTGATAGTTTACCTTTACAAACAAAAGATACTAAAAATAAAACCATCACGATTATTGATTCAATCAGCCAATTGAAAAAATCAATTGCTATTCTTGAAAGAAAGAATTTAATAGAGTTTATTATAGATAAAAACTCTGACTTAGTAATCAAACATTCTGCAATTAAAGAAAAGATTAATAATCTAAAAGAGCAATTTGTGAATATTGAATCCGAAAAGTTGAATGAAACAACCAAACAAGATAAATACTTGCAAATAATATCTCAGCTAAACAAAGAAATAAACACTTTAGAAAGTTTAAAAAAAATTAACAGTTTGGCTCTACTTAGTATAAAAGACGTTGATAATTGCCCCGTTTGCAATTCTTCATTATTATTAGAGAATTCAAACGAGTTGAAAAATTTAGACAAAATTGATAGTACCCACTCTATTATTTTTTATAAATCGGAAAAAGCTTTATATCAAAGCTATTTAGATAATTCAAAAAAGCTTTGTGAGCGATATAATAAAATTATATTGTATTATCGAGACCAAATAGAAGACAATCTAAAACTATTGAATGAGGTCGATAAAGAATTAGTCAGTGACTCAAGAATTCCCTCTAGGGCAAGTATTACTGAAGAAATATCCCTAAAATTTGAAGTTGAAAAATTATTAAAAATTGACAACTCATTTTTACTTCTTAAAGAGAATTTGAAAACAATATCAGAAACCTTAGCAGTTATAAGATTTGATAAAAAAGGGATTAATGATAATAAAGAAGCAGATGAAAAATTAATATCTGACTTGAAGACAAAATTCATTGAATTATTAAAAGATTTTGATTATCCAAAAGAAATTATAACTAAAATTCAAATAAAAAATGAGGACCCATCTAGGCTTCTTCCTGTAATTTACAACAATGCTGAGAGGATTGCTCAACCAATTAGGTTAAAGTCATCAGCAAGTGATTTTATACGAGTATTATGGGCTTTCTATTTATCATTATTAATAAAATCGCAAAAACATGTAGGAATACTTATTCTTGATGAACCAGGTCAACATGCAATGAAATTGAATAGCATGAAAGCATTAATCAAAGTAACAAAAGGCATTAAAGACAAGCAAGTTATATTAGCGATATCTAAAGATAAATCAAAAGATAAATTATCGACTCCACTAAATAAAGGAGATGAGGTATATGCTTTAAATGATATTCTTGCAGATTTTACGGAGGGTAAAGATTACCATATCAATGTCATTCAAGATAATGGTGAAGATGATAAATTGATTCAGTATTTAAAGTAAATATAAATAATACGAGGTAGCACATATTATAAAAACAATTACAAAATAAAAAAGTTTTAAACTAAATATTTTCGGTCAAATATCCCGATCGCTCAGATATACCCAGCTCCACGAAGTGGTCGTCGCTATGCGCTTAGCGATCCTGAAAGCTTTCGGGACCCGACTTCGCCACACATACTGAGCGCTCAAAACAAATCCACAATCAAAAACTACAAAATAACAGGTTGTTATTTTGTAGTTTTTTCAATATTTGGTTTTGAGCACACTTTTCCGAAGGAAAGAGCTAAAAACAGATTGAAAAAAACCTTTTTAAATCTAAAAAACCAGTATAAGGCATTCACGTTTTTATCCACTAAATTTCTCCATCAACGTGTAGCTCGCGTAAGGGATTGCGGCGATATCCTTTATTTTTTTTCTTTAAAAAAATAAAGATAAAGCCAAAAGCCCGACCCCAAAGCAGCAGAGAGCTGAATCAAAAACGAGATTTTCTGCTTTGGGGTTACGCCCAGATTGTTATTAAAAAATGGTTGTGGGTTTTAAATTTAGTCCAAGATTGATAAACTTACTTCAATAATATCCTTCAATATCTTAGGGTCATTATTAAATTTAATCGATATGCGAAGACCAAAAAAAGTATTTATAAAATATCTAGTCAAGGCTATTGGATCATGCCTTGAAGAAAACTGCCCTTTTTCCTGACCTCTTTTTATGGCCGTTTGAAGCGCTTTTTCAATGTCTGCTCTATTACCATTGACGATATTGGCAATCTCTGGATCGGTTCCGGACAATTCAACTGCGGTATTGACCATAAAACATCCTTTCGGATTGATAGCGGTACGATCCTGTTCAACAATCATTTGCAAAATCTCGGCAATCGTAGCTTTTACATCCTCGGTTTGTTCAATCATTTCAATCAATTTACCACCTAGTTCTTGTTTGTAGCGCTTTAACGCCTTCACAAATAGTGCATGTTTGTCTCCATAGGTATCATATAAACTCGATCTGCTAAGACCCAAAGTATCTACAAGATCATTGGCCGAGGTGCAATTGTAGCCTTTAGACCAAAAAAGTTCTACCGCCTTGTCTAATACTTGTGTTTCATCGAATGCTTTGTTGCGTGCCATGGGATTGATTAAAAAAAAATTGTCACCGCAAAGATACGGTGACAAAATTAATAAAGGAACGATTGTTCCGAATAAAAATCAAAAAAAAATTAATTCAATACTGAATTAACGCCTAAACCACCATCGATTGGGTAATCTGAACCCGTTGTGTAAGCGGCATCATCACTGGATAAGAACGCAACAATTTTGGCTACTTGTTCTACTGTTCCAAAACGTTTCAATGGTATCGCATTTTGCATAGCCTGTGCCAGTCCGTTTACGCTTTCTTCATCTAATCCCAATTTACCAAAAATAGGCGTGTTTATAGGCCCTGGACTTACTGAATTTACTCTAATTTGGCGATTAGCTAATTCTATAGAAGCTGCTCTTACCAAAGAATTCAAAGCGGCTTTACTAGCTGCATATACTGAACTGTTTGCCATTCCAGTTGTAGCATTAAGTGAAGACAAGAAGGTAACAGAAGCACCTTCCTTTAAGATTGGAATGAATTTTTGGAGTGTAAAGAAAGCCCCTTTAAAATTGATGTTTAAAATAGAATCAAAATGTTCTTCGGTAACATTTTCAATAGGATGAAAAGCGGCAATTCCTGCATTTACGAACAGAATATCAATTGACCCAAACTCTTTTTTAATTTGAGCAACTAATGTATCAATGGCTTTTAGATTACTTTGATCCGATACAATACCGATTGCATTCAGCTCGGATGCCGCAGTGGTAAGTGTTTCTTTATTTCTACCTGTGATGACCACTTTTGCTCCTTGTGCAACTAATTCTTTGGCTGTTGCATAACCGATACCGCTGTTACCACCAGTAACAACAGCAATTTTTCCTTCTAATTGTTTTGACATTTTATTTGTTTTAAAGATTTAAATGCAAATATAATTATATTTTGGAACAATCGTTCCGTAATTAAAATAAAAAAAAGAAAATTTGATACTCAAGGATGAACGACAAAGTTTCCCGCTTTGGAATTGACTTAGATTACACAACATATTTTGAATAGAATTTGAGAGCAATATGAGCGGGACATGCTGCACTCTGGAACAACAATAGCCAATAAAAAAACGGATAACCCGGTTAATCGGTAAAACAAAGCCTATTTTTGCAGTGTGAAGAAATCAGTTTCAATTATAGGAGGAGGACCTGCAGCACTTTTACTCGCAGTATTTTTGGATGTCCAGAAATTTAAGGTTACCATCTACGAGAAAAACAAAGCCTTGGGAAGGAAATTTATGGTGGCTGGAAAAGGAGGATTTAACCTGACCCATTCGGAACCCATCGCCGAACTCATCGCGCGGTACACTCCATCCCATTTATTGCAAGAGGCACTACTTAATTTTGACAACCAAGATTTTCGAAACTGGATTGATACCATCGGGATTCCAACCTACATCGGTAGTAGCAAGCGCGTATATCCGGAAAGCGGAATTAAACCCATTGCGGTGCTGAACGCAATCCTCGCTGTTCTCGATAAACAGGAAACCGACATACAATATAAACACACCTGGACGGGTTGGAATAGCAACCATGATCTTATTTTCAATACTGACGTGGAAGTTAAATCTGACTATACCATTTTTGCCTTGGGAGGAAGCAGCTGGAAGGTAACCGGCTCTGATGGCACATGGCTTGATTTATTCAAAACAGAAGGAATCGACACCACTCCGTTTCTGGCTTCTAATTGTGCCTACCGTATTCACTGGCCAGAAGATTTCATCAAGGAACATGAAGGCAGTCCGCTAAAAAACATAGCGATTAGTTGTTTGAATAAAAGACAAAAAGGCGAAGCGGTAATCACGCGTTTCGGTTTGGAAGGCAATGCTATTTATGCGCTTAGTCCACAAATCAGGGAGGAGCTTGAAAGCCACCAAAAAGCCACTATTTTCCTAGACCTGAAGCCTACATTAAGTTTTGAAGATTTGCTTCAAAAGATTAAAGAATCAACCTTAAAGAAAACGAGCGAAAAATTAGGAAAAGAGCTTAAACTGAGTGCAGCGCAAATTGGGCTTTTGAAAAAATATCTTTCAAAAGAAACCTACCTAAATCCGGAACTGTTGGCACAAAACATAAAAAAACTCAGAATAGAAATCACTGGTTCTGCCCCTTTAAACGATGCCATATCCACAACAGGAGGTATTCAATTGAATGCCGTGGATAAAAACTTCCAATTAAAAAAGCTGAAAAATCAATATTGTATAGGAGAAATGCTGGACTGGGATGCTCCCACGGGCGGCTATCTTCTTCAAGCTTGCTTTAGCATGGGCGTGCATCTTGCGCGTCACCTAAATAGTATTCCTTGATTTTAAACCTTTCTAAACTCCTAAACTTTCTAAACTCCTAAACTTTCTAAACCCTTAACCTTTTCAAACCCCTCAACCTCCCAAACTCAAATACGCCTTCCCAATATTTTCAATAATAGATGAAGCGATAAAAGACTGATAACCTGTTTCGGGCAGAGCGATATCGGCGGTCAATCCGTGGAGATACACCCCCAATATTGCCGCATCAATAGGTTTATAGGATTGCGCCAGAAGGCTCGTAATCATTCCCGTCAGGACATCCCCACTTCCGGCAGTAGCCAACGCCGCATTTCCTGTAGTATTTACATAAATAGTGTCTCCATCAATAATATAAGTTGGAGCCCCTTTCATCACAATAACGACCTGATTGACTAGCGAAAAAATAACCGATTTACTAAACATCTCTTCTTCCGTCTGCCATTTCCCTATTAATCGTTCCAGTTCTTTGGGATGCGGAGTCAAAACAGTTCTGGGAGAAATCAACGCCACCCAAGACGGATTATGGGACAAAATATTCAACGCATCGGCATCGATAACCAGCGGAAGACTAGTATTCGACAAAAAATCATGAAGTGCCTTTTGGGTTGCCATTTTCTGTCCCATTCCTGGGCCAATTCCTATCGCATTGGGCTCCAAATGAAAAGTAATCTCCGAAAGGTATTTATCATGATCATCCGTTACCACCATCACTTCTGGAATGGAGATTTGCATAATTTCGTATCCACATTGCGGCACAAAAGCAGTTACCAATCCACAGCCTGTTTTCAGCGCCGCTTTACTAGCCAAGCACATCGCCCCTATCTTGCCATAGCTCCCGCCTATCAGCAATGCATGTCCCTGCATGCCTTTGTGTGTATGCTGGTCAATAGGTTTGTATCGTTTCAGGATTTCATTTCGATCAATCGCTATAGGTCTATTCATGAGCGTGTATTTTCGACTAAAAGTACGAAAGCAAAAGCAAATTCCAAAAGATAAAACCCCAAAAGATAAAACTCCAAATTCCAAAATTCTTCTTTTGGGCGTAACCCCATTAGAGAAAGTGGCTTACTTTTAGCAGCGAGTATTCAGCCCCTTTCTCTAATGCTGTCAGGCTATCCGTGCTACTTCGGTAGCTTACTCCTATCCTTTACGCACTCACAACGCCTTTAGAATCAAAGCCAAACCAATCAAACACCCTCAACACCATAACAGCGCATACAATCCTAGAAAAACTAATTCAAACCAAAAAAGCTGCATAAATGAAAAATGCATAGGCACGATTGTAAATCTCCTAATCAGCAATGAATTTTTCAATGTTAAGTAAATGTTTCGTTGATTAATATTAACTTATCGTTAGGTTAACATTACGAATCGGGAATTAAAATATTTTTGTGACAAATTAATAAAACAAATATTTTAAATGAAAAATCTGTTTCCATTCGTAGCTGCACTGCTTTTTGCTTTCAACGCAAATAGCCAAACCAAGGACTACGCAACTCTTAAAGTAAAAATCACCAACCTTGAAGTCGATTCTTTAGTGATCATATCGTACAAAAAACCTAATTTCAAAAAAGTAATTAAAGTAAACAAGGACGGCATACTTAAAGATACCTTGAATATAAAAGCGGATAAATATTATGTAAGTAATTGTTCCAGTTTATTTCCGAATGGAATATACCTAAGCAATGGTTATGACTTAAAGATTACTGTTGATGCCAAAGATCCTGGAAAAACTTTAGCGTTTACTGGAAAAGGTGGTATCGAGAACGAATTTGCTACTAATTTTGCCAAAAACGAAGAGAATTTTGATTACGAATCGCTATTGCAATTAGACGAAATCCAATTCAACAAAGAAATTGATCAAATACGATTGAATTTATTTGCTACTCTGGATAAGAAAAAATATGCCTCTGATTTTGTTGTGTATCAAATAGCCTATTTGGATTATTTTATCGAAATGAAAACCCAAACCTACAAGGCAATCGTAGAGGGAAGAAAATAAGTTTTTCTAATCTCTCTTTTCGTAAATACTCGTACAAAACGTAAAAGCGATAAAAGTCAATTCGATTTTTATCGCTTTTGCTGTTTTATATAGAAATCCTTTTTCCGTAAAACAGTAGCTGAGTTTACAAAAAAAAATGACTACTCCCTTCTTAAAGAAAGGATCTCCACAAGTAGCCCGACAATCAATAAAAGTAAAGTCTTACTATTTGATTACATACCCCGAGTAAGAAATACAAATCTTCAAGTGAAAAAAATAAAAATAAATCGAATTAATAAAAGACTTCAAGTGAAAAATCAGGAGACTTTTATTACTTTTATCTTTTTCAATAACATTCAAAAAATGCAAAAGGCATACTACTATCTGGAGCGGCAATAATTTAACAAAGACAATTAATATAACAAAGTATGAAGGACACTTGGACTGAAAGGTGGAATGATAGATATAGCAATGAAGAGTTTGCTTATGGCGAACAACCTAATAACTATTTAAAAGAGCAATTAGAAAAATTAACTGTTGGGACAATCCTTTTCCCTGCGGAAGGTGAAGGTCGCAATGCCATTTTTGCTGCAAAACTAGGATGGACAGTTTCAGCGTTTGACATAAGCATTGAAGGAAAAAACAAAGCATTTCAACTTGCTGAGACTAATCATGTAACAATTGATTATCAAGTTGGCGAATTGCATACATTGGATTATAGAACCGAACAATTTGATGCAATTGCACTAATTTATGCACACTTTCCAGCAGACATAAAATTTCATTACCACAAGACCCTTGACAAATACTTGCAAAAAAACGGGATAGTAATCTTTGAAGCATTTAGTAAAAAACACATCGATTATATTTCTAAAAACGAAAAAGTAGGCGGACCAAAAGATACAGAATCGTTATTCTCAATTGATGAAATAAAGTCGGACTTTTCGAATTATGAAATTATAGAATTAACAGAAAAAGAAATTGAATTGAACGAAGGTCTGTTTCATAACGGAAAAGGTTCTGTAATACGATTTGTAGGGAGAAAAAAATAAACCAGGGAATTCACAATTTCACGACAATCCTTTGTGAACAAACAGAAATAAATTAACCATTACAAATGAATCACTATTTCAAAATTACTTACTACATTACTTTTTTATTCTTATTGACAAGTTGCCACTCTTTTAGTCAAAAAAAAGAGGATGACTATACCGCGAAAATTGACAGTTTAATCAAAACAACTAATGTTAGACAATTCAACGGAACAATTCTGATTGCACAAAACGGAAAATCAAAATACTCAAAAGCATACGGATATTCCAATTTTGAGAATAAGTTGACGTTGAAAATCGATGACCAATTTGAGATCATGTCAAACAGCAAACAAGTAACTGCTGTCTTGATTCTAAAAGAAGTGGAGAAAGGGAAAATTGATTTACAGTCACCTATAAAAAAATACTTACCCAACTTAACCCAAACTTGGGCAGATACCGTTACAGTACATCAATTGTTGAATTTCACTGCGGGAATTCCAGAGGATTTGGATAAAACATTACTTTTCAAACCAGGTACCGATTTCAAATACGGAAACACTGCATTTACATTACTGGGAAAGATAGTTGAATTTTCTACTAAAAGAGCGTATTCTGAAGTAGCAAATGAATTGTTTAAAGAACTCAAAATGAAAAATACATTTTGTTTTGAAAAAGACAATAATCAAAATCTTGTATCAGGATATTTAAACAGCAACAATACGTTTAAAGTGCTTGAAAACAAGTTAATCAATTCCGAAAATTTATCTGCTGATGGTATAATTTCTACTGTAAACGATTTGACTATTTGGGACAATAACCTACACAAAGGGAAAATTCTAAAACCGGAAAGCTATAAACTGATGACCCGTTATTCCATTACGGCACAACATGATGTCTTTGGCAAAGAAAAAGTGGGTTATGGATATGGAATCAGAATTATTGATAACGAACCTATAAAATACCTTGGTCATACTGGAATGGGAAATGGTTTCCTTTCTACAAACTTATACTTTACCGGTAAAGATGTTACCATCGTAGTATTGGAAAACCAAATGAATGAAAAGATGGAATTGGGTTACTATTTTGAAATAGAAATCAAAAAAATAGTAATGAATAGTGAGCTTATGCAATAAATAAGCAAAGAAACCATAATTAAAAATGAGAAAAACAATAATCCTTTTTAGTCTGACATTATTTTCAAATCTAAATGTGCAAGGCCAGATAAAAAACAAAAAAACGTGCGAAACCTTAAAACCCGAATTTGGAACTATTTTAGATAGCCTGAAAGTTAAAGGAGCGATTTTAATTTACGATCTAAAAGACAAAACCTATTATTCGAATGATTTTGCTTGGGCAAAAATGGGAATCATTCCAGCATCCACTTTTAAAATTCCAAATTCAATTATCGCCTTAGAAACGGGAGTAATCCGAAACGATTCGGTCATTTTTAAATGGAACGGAGAAAAACGAAAGTTCAAAAAGTGGGAACAGGATCTGACTTTCAAAAAAGCGTTCCAAGTTTCCTGTGTTCCTTGTTATCAAGAAGTGGCGCGAAAAATTGGAGTTAAACGAATGAAAAACTATATAAAGAAATTGAATTATCCCGGAATGGTTTTCGATACTTTAACGATTGATAATTTTTGGTTACAAGGAAAATCAAAAATTTCTCAAATGCAACAAATTGACTTTCTCGAAAGATTGTATTTCTCCAAATTACCCATTTCTAAACGAACCGAAAACATTATGAAAGACATTATGTTAATCGAGAAAATCGAAAGCTATACTTTAAGCGGGAAAACGGGTTGGGGAATGCGAAATGAAATGGATAATGGTTGGTTAGTGGGCTATTTGGAAACGAAGAATTCGGTTTACTTTTTTGCGACAAATGTAGCGATGAAAAATGCTACGATGGATCAATTCCCTGCGATTCGAATGAATGCAACCAAAGAAGCGTTTAGGAAATTGAAGTTGATTGAATAAAAAACTACTACTAAACAGTAAAATATAAAGCCCCTAATTTAAAATATTCGGGGCTTTTATAGACATAAACAATAATCGGAAATGTAATTTTAAAAAAACTCTAAATAAAAACCAAACGATTTTTAACATGTTTATCTTCCTTTTCTCTTAGTACTTTATCCGTCTGTAACTCATGTTCTTTTTCTTTTTCGAGAACTTTATACCAACTAATTGCAGGAATAGCATTGTTGGAATGCAATTCTAAACGAACAAAAGTTTTTCTATTCGGTGTCCTGCCTTTGTTTAAAATAGAACTTAATTCTGTTTCTGCTAGTTGAATATCTTTAGCAAAATCCTTATTGATTTTATAACTCAATCGGATATATTTTCTCAAAAAAAATGCAAAGGAAAAATCTTTATTATAACTGTTTGATCTAATATAATCCTCCATTTGAAAACGCAACTGCAATACCTTCGCATATACTATTTGATTGTCATTTAGTTGGTTTTTAGTCTTTTTACGTGCCAAAATTAACTCGTCAGAAGCTTCAACTTTTTCTTCTTCAGAAAGTTCATTTCTAAAAACAAATGCTTCAGCTTGTTCTTCTTTAGTATACTTTTTATCTAAATTATCCATTTTCATATTTCATTCCTTTTTAATAATTTGTACAATGCAATTCCTTCTAAAAAAACCTGTTTACCCGCATCAATCATACCATATTTTTTAATGTAATGAATCTTTAATTCGGTTTTTGGAATCAAAGACACACAAGCATTCTCTGCGTATAACCTTACTGCTTCCCGACAAGCAAAAACTATTAAATTCTCTGTTATTCCATCATATATTTTTTTAGCTCCTCGGTTTTCTTTAGATACAGCCAGTAAATTTATTTGTATTCGATCTTCACTTTCAAAATTTTCAAGCGAGATTAAACCTAAAATTTCTTCACTATCATTTAATCTCAATTTATAGACCCAGTTCCCTTTCTCTGTTTTCCAATCAAAAAAATATTTTGTCTTCGTTATTATTTTATAATCTTCAGCAGTAACTAGCTCAATGAGAATATCTTTTTTTAATAAAGTTTGTGAATGAGTAATTTTCTGCATAGTGCAAGTTACATCAAAATTCACAAAAAAAGCAAATAATTTACATAATTTGTAAATTATTTACAAACTAAAAACTAACTGAGTACCTATAAGTAAATTCAATACGTTTAAGTCAATCCAATCACAATGACATTGTCTCTTTTTCCTTTGTCATAAAATCCATCTTTTTCACATTCAACTCAAAAAAAATCTTTCTGGGTTTTGAAATATCAGATTATTTATAAGAACTTTGCGTGCTTTTTGTGAAAAACACAATTAAACCTCCTTTTAGAAATTATAAAATGATCCTCTACAGATGAAGAAGAAAGTAGAAATATTAGCGCCCGCAAAAGATTTAATTCACGGTATAGCAGCCATTAACAGTGGTGCCGATGCCGTTTATGTTGGTGCTCCCCAATTTGGTGCACGCTCCAATGCCACCAACTCTATTGAGGATGTTGCTGCCTTGGTACAATACGCCCATTTATACAATGTTCCAGTTTTTGTGGTTCTCAATACCATTCTTTACGACAATGAATTGGAAACCTGCCGTCAGCTGATTTGGAAATTATATGACATAGGTGTGGATGCGCTGATCATTCAAGATATGGCTATTATGGAAATGGACTTACCTCCTATCATTTTACACGCCAGTACACAAGCCAACAACAGAGATGCCGACAAAATGAAGTTTTTGGCTGATGCCGGAATCAAACGTGTGGTATTGGCTCGTGAATTGAACTTACACCAAATCAAAGAAATCAGTACCGCAACCGATGTGGAACTGGAATTCTTTGTAACCGGTGCGTTATGCGTTTCTTTCAGCGGAAATTGTTATATGAGTGTTGCCAATGGAGAGCGTTCTGCCAATCGTGGTTCTTGTGCCCAAAACTGCCGTTTACCATACAACCTGATTGATGGTCATGGCGAAACATTGATCAAAAACAGTCACTTACTTTCTATCAAAGATTTTGATGTTTCAAACCAAATTCCAAATTTAGTGGAAGCAGGTGTTTGTTCCTTCAAAATCGAAGGTCGTTTGAAAGATATAGTCTATGTAAAAAACAATGTTTCATTCCTTAGACAAAAATTGGATGCCTTTCTAGCAGAAAATGACAACTATACCAAAGCTTCCTCTGGGAAATGTACCTATACTTTCGATTCGGCTTTGAATCGTACGTTTAACCGTGGGTATACCGATTATTTTGTAAATGAACGTCACAACACTATTGGTTCTTGGGAAAGTCCAAAATCAAAAGGCCAATACATTGGTAAATTAATCCGAACCGTTGGAAACGCATACGAAATCGAAAACGGACATGTATTAAACAATGGTGACGGTCTGTGCTATATCAATGAGAATAACGAAGCCGATGGTATTTACGTCAATAAAGTAGAGAATGGTTTAGCCTATCCAAATGTACTGAAAGAACTTGCAGCGGGTACTTTTATATACCGTAACAATGACGCTGCTTTTATCAAAATCGTAGAACGTGAAGATAGCGCTGTTCGAAAAATAAGCACTTCTTTATTATTGTTTGAAAACGAAACTGGTTTTGAATTGCTTGCTACTGATGAAGATGGTAATGTGAGTACCGTTCATTTGGTTCACCCAAAAGAACAAACCAAAAACAATCAATCTATCGAGGAGAACATCAAAGTTCAATTAGGCAAAACAGGTTTCACTCCTTACCTAGCCGATGAAATAACGGTTCAGTTTTCGGATAATTGGTTTTTACCTATTTCTAAAATCAATGAAATGCGCAGAACCATTTACGATCAACTATCCGAAACTCGTTTGAAAAATTACAAACGTGAAGAACGTAAAATTGAAAAAACAAGCCATCCCTATCCTGTTGAAAAATTGGATTTCATGTACAATGTTTCCAATAAATTGGCCCGTAAGTTTTATGAGCGACATGGTGTGACTGAAATTGAGAAAGCATTTGAATTGCAATGGGATCCAGGGAAATCACGAGTAATGACCACCAAATATTGCATCAAATACGAGTTGGCCAAATGTCCAAAATACCATAAAGACAGCATGGAAACCAAACTGAAAGAACCTTTGGTATTGAAACAGGGAGAATTGGAATACAAACTAAAATTCAATTGCAAACCCTGCGAAATGGAAATCTGGGAAAAAGACGCCGAATTTGAAATTGAAGAGGATTAAAATAATTCAAACACGAATTTGCTTCGCCAGTTCGCTATCGCTCAATGTCATTAAGTTAAGGAAAAAGTACTGATTTTACTAGGGTTGTCGAGCTACTTGCGGAGATTCCTCCTTCGTCGGAATGACAAACTTGCGTAATATTGCATATATAGACTATTCTGTTTTGTCATTCCGACAAAGGAGGAATCACATAATATGAGAACGCTAGTAGCTCTTAAGTACTGAAAACACTCATAAAAAAGCTTAACTTAATGATATTGCGCTATCGCTCGGGTCACGAATTCACACGAATAAAAAATCTTTTTTATAATCAAAAACCACAAAGTGAAGTACTCTTTATTTTGCGGTTTTTTTATTATTTACGGATTGTAGGATTGGGAAAACTGGACAAACGCATGAGCGAATACAATTATACGTTTTAACACATATTTTTAAAATTAAAAAAAGTCAGCCGCGAATTCCACTAATTAGCACGAATTAATTCTACTGCTTATCCCCTTTACACATGTAGCTCTGTTTTTTCTTTGGTTAGCTCATTAATTGGGGTAGGATTCGTTGAAAC